>NZ_WBSO01000002.1 GCF_009299485.1 Bifidobacterium apri | reverse complement strand
CGGCGGAGGCGTGGGACGAGCAGATGGAACGACTCGCCGCCCAGGGCGCACCCGTCCCCGGGTACCCCGTACAATCAACCACAACCCACAACACGAGGCAGTGTTGCACTCCAAACTAGAAAACGGGGTCCAGTGCATTTGTGTTCAGTCCAGTGTAGTTGAGCGGGATTCCGGCCGACTGTACGGTCGTGCCGATGAAGCCCCGTCCCTTGCTGTCCGGAGCCGCGTGCCGGCCGGCTGCGTGTGCGGTGGTGTCGGCGCGTTTCCACAGCATGCGATCGACTGACGCCAGCTCGCCCTTCGCCAGGCCGAGTGCGACCGCGTACGCGAGGTTCCACCCGTACAGTTGGGCGTCCCGCGTGGTGCCGCGTTCGCTCAGATCGCTGTAATCCTTGAGATACTTGCCTAGCCCGAGCACATGATGATACAGGCGCATCATCGGCAGGTCGATGCGTTTGGTGGGGATGTCCGCGTCGATGAGCAGATACCAGGTCAGCGCCATACCCACCGGACGGATAGGGGACAGCGGCAGGGCGATGATGCAATACACCACCAGGAAGATACGGAGCAGGTCAAGCCGGCGTTTTCCATCAGAACCGGTATTTCGGATATCCTGCAAATTTCGCGTGTTGATGACAAGGACAGCCACAATGACAGCCACATACACGAGTGTCATGAGATTCGCGATCGGCACCAGAATATTCAGCCAAGTGAAACCCTCATAGCGGATGAGGACCTGTGTCAGGGAAGCGCAATCACCCGCGTTGAGGAACATTGCGCCCGACGAGCCGTCACCACGTGTGGTGAACATGCTGAATACGCCGGAAATGAACGCGCAGCCGATCAACATGAACGCTCGCGGCGCTCCCAACGACCGCATGATGCCCGAGGATTGCCTGCTGATCTCTGATTCGACACGGGACAGCGCCCGGTAGCCGTCGGCGGAAAGATGGTCGGTCAATTCGGCGACACTTGGATTGACCCGTGTTCCGGGGTCGCCGGGGATTCCCACGGCATCGGGATGCTCGCGATAAAAGTCGCGAAATGCGATAGCGAGAAAGTCCAACAGTTGGTGCTCCGCCGGCGTCAACGGTCGTGTGGAAGCGCCCTGCTGATACACATGGCCTTGCTGGTCAACGCCGATGGCGCCCTTGTCAATTAGTGAGGCGATACCCGAACCGATGAAGGTTCGTTTGCCGAACGCCCATGCGGCGACCATGGGTTCGATTTCCGGCCGGTCGCGCCAATACAGCACTTTCGACGGATGACGTCCGCGCATGCCGACCGCCCGGCATATCGGGACGGCGATAAGGATATTGATGATGCCGATGAAGAAGAGCACGTAATCTATACCGTTGACAGAGACGTCGGATGGGCCGTCCGCTGAGTAGATTTCTTGGAAGCTCCGCCCGCGGAACAGCATGAGCATGCCGAAGTAGTACGCGAGGTACAGAATATACGCGCCGGCCAGAGCGAGCACGATGGCCAGCAGGATCCGCCCGAAACACAACCAGTCAAACCGCTTGTGGTAATTGGGGTTGGTGTAGTTATCATCCGGCATCTTCTCCCAGTAGCGGGCTGCGGCGCGGCCGTTGCGCGGCGGCAGATACGGGTAACTGGGGTTTGGTCGGGCCTGTGGCGTGGCTTGATGGGACAGCGGTGGTTGTGCGGGGCGTTGCGGTGGTATAGGGTGCCGTTGGAACGATTGTCGCGCGACGGGCTCCGGGACGGCGGACTCTGAGACGATGGGCTCCGGGACGACGGGCTGTTGCGATGCTGTCGGTTGCGGTGCCGGCATGGCGGACTGATAGGTGCCTGCCGCGGCAAAGCTGATCCCATCGGCGGAATCGTCAGCTGCCGGTATCGGCATGAATGCCTGAGGGCTGCTGGGATTGTTGTTCTCCATGGCGCATGCACTCCTTCATCGCAAGCTGTGTTGTCACCGGATGCCAACGTTTGCATTCCTGTATATCCATCCTATCGCGTGCCGAGGAACCAACGGCGAATCCGCATCGCAATGAAGCCTGTTCAGATAACAATGCTTCTTGCATTCGCCTGCAATTTATCTGTCCTATGTGGCGTGGTGGCGTATTGAGCGTCGATTCGTGATGCCGGCACCGGTGTCGGCATTGTTCGATGTGCATGGGTTGCTCGGCGCGGAACTTGAACGCACACTATACTGATTCTGAGCAAAAGCGCTGTAAAAATATAAAGAATGGACTTTGTATGGACGACCGTCAGTTCCAGTCATCCGGTTCCGGGCGATATGATGCATCGCAGCCTTACGGTGTGCCGCCCCATGGTAATCAAGTTCGTGGAACGCAACCGGATATGACCGGTCGTCAGGCGCCGAGCAGTGTCACGCCTGCCGGGTATCGACAGACTGGGAGCAAGCGTCCTGATTCCGCCGGCACCGTCCCCGTGCCGATGCCTGCCGATCCGCCTGCACCCAGACCCGCTGCCGTCCCCATGCAGCCCTCGATGCCTCCGATGCCTCGTCGCGCTGCTGATGCCTCGGCTCGGGCGCAATCCGCGGCGCCTGCTGATACGGTGCCGCAACGACATCAGCAACAGACGGCGTCTTCCAACAGTCCTTCCGCCGAATCCGGTGCTTCAATGCCGGTCAATCCCGCCGTCGCGTCTGGGAATATTCCGAGCTACCGGCAGTATGCTTCGACTGCCCTGCCTCATGCGACGAACATGAATCAGAGCATGCCGCCACGGGCGTCGATTGCATCGCGTCAGCCGCCGATGGCACGAACCGCGCCTGCGGCTCCTGCCGCACGCACTTCTCCTGCAGCGCCGTCGACTTCTGCGGTTCCTGCACCTTCCGCAGTTCCTCCCGTACGGGTAGCTCCTACGCCTCCCATGGCGCGAACGACTCCCGCTGTTTCCAAAGCATCTGCGCCTCGGATGACGCCCCCGGCGCCAATGCGGCCTGCAGTACAGATGCAAACCTCGCCATGGGGGCACTCCGCCGGCAATGGCGTGGCGCCGTTCCGCTCCGGCCAGTTCGCTCCACCTGCGCGGGGCGCCGGTTACGGTCCTTTCCCTTCGCACGTGAGCAATGCGCCGTTCTCTGGCACTTACACGCGCACTGCATACCGTAAGCGCGCGAACGTGGGGGTGGTCATCTCGATCATTCTGGTCATGGCGTTGCTGCTTGCAAGTGGTATGGCGATGCAAGGCATACATGAGGGGATGACCGGCTATCGTGAGGCGGTGATCAGCCCGTCGGCAAGTCCTTCCTCAGACGCGTCGCATTCGCCACACACCGACTCATGGGATTTGCCTGCGCAGCAGGTGTGCGCCAATGTGTCTTCAGCTGTGGACAGTCTCGATGGTTGGACCGGGGCCGACAGCACGGAGGTGCCAGCCAAGTTGACGACACTGAAACAAGATCAATCCACGTGTGCCGGCGATGTCTCCAGCCTGTCGTCGACGGACCTCGACGCCATGAGCAATCACACGATTGACGCACTCATCGCGTGGAACGCCGACATCGTCGAGTTCTACGAGCAACGATCAGCGACCATCACGTATCGAATCAACGGCAAATGGCCGGTGGATACCGATGAGCTCGAAGCTCTGCTGGACTCGTCCTCATGGTCGGACGACCCCACGTATGCCGTGCAGCAGGCGGCGAAATTGAAATCCGCGAACGACGCGGTATTCGCAAAAATCAACGAGGTGATCACAGGCCTGCATGCCGATGAAAGCAAGGTCGCAAGCGTGCAGATCAGCCATACTGCCAGCGAGCAGGAAATCTGGGCGGCAATCGATACCGTCACCAAGCAGATGGGCGTCACCTACAGTTTCGAGCCGCTGACATTGTGCGGGAGCAGCAACGGTGAACATACGGTGGCGTTCTTCTGCAATGAGGGAAGTCTGTCGTTTCGAAACAGAATCATGTTCAATACTGGATATAAGTACTGGGGTTGGGGCGAACTGGGAGGCAAAGGCGATCCGTGGATGCTTGACGCAACTAAGCACGAGCTGTCTCATCGCTCGATTTCCATCATGTGCGGCACATCTCGACCGACAATCGCGGGCGAGCGGTATGAGGCGGTGACGAACGCCTACGCGTACTTGTTCATGGGGGTTGACCGGCAGTGGAACGAGCAACACCAGCTTGGGCTTGAAGAGTATGCGGTTGGGGATGCAGAGATGGGCATCGCGCAGAAAATCCATGACGGCACGTGCAGCTGACATCTGACCGCTGCTTGAGACGCGCTGACTCAAGCAGCGGAAGCCGTTGGCCAATGCCGCATACCCCCGGCATCCCTCACGTCGGGCGGGAAATGCGCGCTGCCGGATGAAAGCGGGAGCGCACTGGTATTCCCATGCGCCGGGATTCGGTGCTGCGCAGGTCGGTGTTCGGGCGGACTGCCGCCGCTGACATGGGAGAAATCGCACAAACCGCCCGTCGACGGACAAATCCCCGGGTTTTCGCGGGAGTTTATCGCGGAACCAGGGATTCGGCGGTAACCTCCCGGATCCGGCTTCAGGAGTGATATTTAAGAACCGTGGATTTTCAACGTTCCCGTTGGGAGATTATCCATGAGGACGCCGGATGCCCATAACCTCCCGCATCCCATGCGGGAGAACAGACGCCAGCCGCCCAATCCGTTGAGTTCTCCCAAGACGATCCTGTCCGGTGAAGGGTTATTGGCCAAAATGTGTGTCCGGAATCGGGTGTGAGGGGTTGTCCTGCCGGGCGTGTCGCGGTTTCGAATCCTCATGCCGCCACTTTCGAGCCCGGCCAAAATGTGTGTCCGAAACCGGCGCGGACCCGTTGCTGCGCAAGGCGTACAGGCGATTCGAATGTGCCGGGTCGCGCATGTCATGACATACGTCGTGCGCCAGACAGAAGGCTTCCCGCACTGTCCGGGAGCCATACTGCAGGTTTGCGTATGCCCGGGCATGCGCGAACCGCAAAACACGGGGCCTCCACTGCCGTTTTCCGTCGATATCCGTTCAGCTTCGCATGCCACGGCATACAGGGCGTGCACACGACCAGAGCAACAATCAAGACTCCCGCACACCCCACCAGCAGACACACATACTGGCCTATAACCCCAGGATTCGCTTCGATGCCGGACACACATTTTGGCCTATAACCCCCCAAGACGATCCTGTCCGGTGAATCGGTTTCGCGTTGGAAAAAGAAAACCGGATTACTCAGTGAGTAATCCGGTATTGCAAGTCGGGCTGGCGGGATTTGAACCCGCGGCCTCTTCGTCCCGAACGAAGCGCGCTACCAAGCTGCGCTACAGCCCGTTTTGGCAACGTCCGCTATCATACAGCAATTGCAGAACAATGCCAAATCGGTGTGTCGTGTCGTGTATTGGCACTTCGATACACTGGGGTGCATGACGAATCCTGAACAATCCGCTGAAGATACTGCGGAACAGCATACCCAGCAACCTGAAGACGCGCCGGTCATGACGACCGTCGAACATGCAGAACTTCTGCTGGAGCAGGACAAGAAGATCCGCTCCAATATCGATGAGGGCAAAAGCCTCGATGAAGCGATCGACCCGAGCAACAAGGAATTCGGCCCGCTCGCGCACCCCGAGCAGGTGCAGATGCGTGTCGCCAAGCGCGCGCTCATGCTCAAAGAGGGCGTCCAGCCGTACCCGGTCCATGTCGATGTGACCGCCACCATCGGCCAGGTGCGCGCCAAGTATGACGGCAAGCTCAACGCCGGTGACGAGACGCAAGACGTGGTCGGTGTCGCCGGGCGTGTGCTCTTCCTGCGCAACGGCGGCGGCCTGTGCTTCGTCAAGCTCGCTCAGGGCGACGGCACCGCCATCCAGGGCATGATCTCCAAGAAGGAGATCGGTGCGGATTCCTTGAAGCAGTTCAAACAGATGGTCGATCTAGGCGACCACCTGTTCCTCAAGGGTCGTGTTATCGCGTCGAAGACGGGTGAGCTGTCCGTCTTCGCCAGCGAATGGCGTATCGCGGCGAAAGCCTTGCAACCGCTGCCAGCCCTGCACAAGGAGTTGAGCGACGACACGCGCACCCGCAAGCCGTATATCGGCATGATCGCGGACGAGCGCATCCGCGATATGGTGCGCAAGCGTTCCGCTGTGGTTTCTTCGCTGCGTCACACCTTCGAAGGCCATGACTTCCTCGAGGTCGAAACGCCGATGCTGCAGACCGTGCATGGCGGCGCTGCGGCGCGACCGTTCACCACGCATATGAACGCCTTTGATATCGACCTGTATCTGCGCATCGCCCCGGAATTGTTCCTCAAGCGGTGCCTCGTGGGCGGTATCGACCGTGTGTTCGAAATCAACCGCGACTTCCGCAACGAAGGCGTGGACGCCACGCATGCGCCCGAATTCACCATGCTCGAAGCCTACCAGGCGTACGGCAATTACGACACGATCGCCGCGCTGGTCAAGGAACTGATCGTCAAGTCCGCGCTTGATGCGTTCGGCAGCACGAAAGTCACGCTGCTCAACGGCGAGGAATACGATTTCGGCGGCGAGTGGAAGACCATCAGCATGTATGATTCGCTCTCCGAGGCACTCGGCGAGGAAATCATCCCGAACGGCGGACCGGACAACCCGGGCACGTCGGTCGAACATCTCGGGCAGATCGCCGACAAGCTGGGCGTGGAACGCGACGATGTGGAGAACCACGGCAAGCTGGTCGAACACCTCTGGGAGCACTTCTACGAGGACAAGCTCTACGAGCCGACCTTCGTGCGCGACTTCCCGGTGGAAACCAGCCCGCTGGTCAAGTCTCACCGTTCAAAGCCGGGCGTGGTGGAAAAGTGGGATCTGTACGTGCGCGGTTTCGAGCTGGCGACCGGCTATTCCGAACTCAACGACCCCGTGGTCCAGCGCGAACGGTTCGTCGCCCAAGCCAAGGATGCGCTCGCCGGCGATGTCGAAGCCATGGATATCGACGAGGACTTCCTTGAGGCGCTCGGTGTCGGTATGCCGCCGGCAGGAGGCACCGGCATGGGTATTGACCGTCTCCTCATCGCACTGACCGGTGCGACCATCCGCGAGACCATCACCTTCCCGTTGACTAAGCCGCTGAATCTCCAGTAAGTCATTCGGATGCGCAAGCAGTGGTGCCGGTTCCAGATTCTGGGCCGGCATCACTGCTCAGCGCCGAAGATTATCCGTCGCTGTGTTGGAGTGGTCCGCGGGCAAAGGCTTCGGTAACGGCACGTATGCATCCACACGCTGGTCTGTTGCACTTACCAATCCGTTTCGCGCATCATACGAAGTCACGGTGTTGATTTCCGGATTGCCGCCGTGGCCTCGGTGTCGCGACCGTCTGGGAAGAAGCGGATGGCTGCCCTATTCGTGCTCTCTTGGTGACATGCCGTTGTCGGATGCGTGTTGACGATGTGCAAGACCTTGATTTCGTCACCGCAGTGGAGTAGGGAGGAGATATGGGAAAGATGAGGTTCGCGGATTGGGTTCGCGGAGCGCGACTGAAGACCTTGCCGTTGTCGGTTGCTCCAGTTATCTCGGGCGCCGCCGTCGCGAGCGTTTCCGGAGCCCCGTATGATCCGCTGTTTCTCGCTGTGATGCTGTTGTGCATGGGCGTGGCGTTGTTTTTGCAGATCGCGGCGAATTTCGCGAATGATTATTCTGATGGGTTGCGTGGTACGGATGCGGGGCGCGATGCGAGGCATGCGGATGATATCGCAGGATACCGGGCAACCGGTACCGCCACTGCCGATGCTGCCGCCGCTGCCGATGTCGCCGATGCCGCCGTGCAGAACGGCGGAATGCGTGCCGCCGGATTCCAGCAGGGTGCGCCGACCCGGTTGGTCGCTTCCGGTGTCAATCCCCGGCGGGTGCTGTTCGCTGCGGGCGTGAATGCGGCGATCGCTTGCGTCTGCGGGCTTGCCGTATGCGCATTGACCGGGTACTGGTGGTTCATCGCAGTCGGCGTAGCATCGCTGTTGGCTGGCTGGTGCTATGTAGGGGGAAGCCACCCGTATGGATATCACTGCCTCGGCGAGGTATTCGTCTTCGTATTCTTCGGACTGGTGGCCACGTGCGGCACGATGTTCGCGCTGTCGGGGCGTATCACGGTTGGCGGTCTATGCGCGGGATGCGCGAACGGTCTGGTCGCCGTCGCCGTATTATCCGTGAATAATCTGCGCGATATCGAGTCCGACCGTGTGCATGGCAAACATACGTGGATGACGGTGTTCGGGCGCGCGTGGGGCACGGTGTTCACCGACGGGTTGTTGGTCGTCGCCTCGATTCTCGCCATCGCACAGGTCGCCGGGTGGCTGGTGTCGATTCCTGTTATCACCGTGGTCTGCGTGTTCATGTGCGTGGTCCAAATAGCTGCTTGCGATGCAATCGGCCGGGCGGATTATCGCCATGCCTTGCCGTTGTGCACGCTCGGCTCACTGTCGGTCTCGTTGGTCTTCGCCGCGGCTGCTTTTCTGGTGTAGCGGGTGAGCAGAGCAAGGTGGCAGCGGGGTGCGGATGCATGTCCGCGCTTCGCACACAAGGGCGGCATTTGGGAGGCCGAGGCGCTAGACTGAGACTATGACTTATAAACTAGTACTGCTCCGTCACGGACAGAGCGCATGGAATAAGACGAATCAGTTCACCGGCTGGGTGGACGTCCCGCTGACCGAGCAGGGCGTTGAGGAAGCCAAGCGTGGCGGCCAGCTGCTCAAGGAGAAGAACGTCCTTCCGGACATCGTGTTCACCTCCCTGCTGCGCCGTGCCATCAATACCGCGAATTACGCGCTTGACGAGGCTGACCGCCTGTGGATCCCTGTGCAGCGTAGCTGGCGTCTTAACGAGCGTCACTATGGCGCGCTCCAGGGCAAGAACAAGAAGGCCATCCGCGAGGAATACGGCGATGAGAAGTTCATGCTGTGGCGCCGCTCCTATGCTACCCCGCCGCCAGAGATCGATCCGAACGACGAGTATGCGCAGAACCACGATCCGCGTTACACCGGTGATCCGGTGCCGGAAGCCGAGTGCCTGGCTGATGTCGTCAAGCGCGTCGAGCCGTACTTCAAGTCTGCGATTGAGCCTGAGCTCAAGGCCGGCAAGACGGTTCTGATCGCCGCTCACGGCAACTCCCTGCGTGCCATCGTGAAGATGCTGGACGGCCTGTCGGAGGAAGAGATCGCCAAGGTCAACATTCCGACCGCTATCCCGCTGCTCTATGAGTTGGACGAGAACTTCAAGCCGATCAAGCCGCGCGGCGAGTACCTCGATCCTGAGGCTGCCGCTGCAGGTGCAGCTGCTGTCGCCAACCAGGGCAAGTAATCCGCCCGCAGGCGTCTGTCTGAAGCATATCGTATGTGCCCGCGCTACCCCATGAGGTGGCGCGGGCACATGCATTTTGGGGGTGATTCGGGGGAGTGGCACAAGGGGGACTCGTCAGCTGACATGTGTGTGGAATCTGCCGTGGGACAAAAACAGCAGGTGGTCCTGTACGCCCATGGGCACAGGACCACCTGCTATGAAGCGTGACGGATTCTTGCCGCCCTGCTATGACGCAACCGTGGTCATACGACGGTACCGGTCACAGCTCAACGACCGGTGTGTCCTCGTCGCGTCCTGGATCCTTGCTCGGGTCGAATCCGGAAACGATGTACACCACGCGTCGCGCAGCGGACACCGCGTGATCGCCGAGACGCTCGAGGAAGCGGCCGATGAGAACCACGTCGATGAGCTGTTGCTTCGTGCCCTGCCACTGATCCGACAGCACGAGTTCGAAGGTGTGATGGTGCAGCTGGTCGAGCTTGTCGTCGTCAAGGATGATGTTCTCGGCGATCTTCGTGTCCCTGTCCGCAAGCATGTCCACAATGCGGTCTGCCGTGTTGCGCAGGAACTCCACCATCTGCGCGAAGGTCTCGCGAGCCTCATCAGGCAACGCGTTTTGCGGGTACGCGCGACGGGCGGCCTCAGCGATATGGCGTGCCAGATCGCCCATACGTTCGAAGGTTGACGCCAGTCGCAGCGTGGAGACGACAACCCTCAGATCGGTTGCCACCGGGTTCTGCTTGGCCAGCAGTCGTACACACTGGTCGACGATGCTGGACTCCAAGGCGTCGATTTCGATATCTCCGTCGATGACTGCCTGAGCCTTGTCGATATCCGCATTCATCAGCGCATCCCCAGCGCCGTTGATCGCCTTACGGACGTCTTGCGCCATACGATCGAGATCGTCGGCGACGGCTTTCATCTCCTCATTGAAAATTACGCGCATTGCTCTGCCTTTCCGGGATTGTTCCATTCGTTGCGCGAGCGGTCGCGCACGCTTCCTTTTGCTCATCGGACGCTGTTGCCGCAGTCGCCACTCCATACAGTTTATTCGCAATGCGGCCGGAATGCCACACGAGGCGGGCACGGTTCACGATGGTTTGTACAGAATTCATGTATTCGTTCACCTGTGGTTCAACTTGGTGCCACCGATCCAGTGGCATCGGCACAGGAAACTGTGCGACAATGGCGGCATGGACTCCTCATGGACTGTGTGGTATATCGTGGTCGTCGTGACGGCCGCCGCCTGTGTGGCTGCCGTCATCGCCGTAACGCTGAACGATGTGCGTCATGGGAACAATCCGCTACGGCGGCTTACCTCTTATCCACAAGGTGGTTTTCTCGGGTTGGGGCATCGCGCAGACAAACGAGAGGAGTCGGAGGCAGCGGAAGATCTCGATGATTCCGCACAGGCGATTTTGGCGATGATTCCTGTGGCGTCCGCGGTCGTGGATGACCATGACGCCGTTATCAGAGCGAGTTCCGCCGCGTATACGCTCGGGGTGGTTGAGGATGAGTCGTTGTGCAATGAGGATATCCTCGCCGCCGTCCATGAAGTGCGCGATAAGGGCGGGCGCAAACAGCTGGACATCACTACGCAGACCGTCTCTCAGCACATCATCGGGCCAGACCATGAGGCGGGCGAAGACGCGGGACTGCAGCAAGTCCGGGTCGTCAACGGAGTGTCGCGGCCTAACTGGCTGAAAGTCACTGTCGGAAAAATCAATGCGCGCTTCGTCGTCGTGCTGCTGAACGATGTCAGCGAAGCCATCCGGTTCAGCCAAGTCAGGGAATCCTTTATCCAGAACGTTTCCGAACAGCTGATCGAACCTACGCAAGCGCTGGAGCATCTCGCGGACTCGCTGGAACACGATGATCTCGACCGTGAGTCGGTCAGGCGCCAGGCCGTTGAAGTCCGGCGTTCATGCAAACACATGGAACACATGGTTTCCGACTTGTTGCTCCTGATCCGCTCGCAGGAGCAGGTCACACCGTCGAGCCACAACCGGATCAACGTCATGAAGCAGTTGCGTGATGTTGTGCAGGCCCATCTCGAACAGGCGCAGGAAGCCGGGGTGCAGCTCGAATTGTCCGGTGATGACAGTCTTGACATCAACGGTGAATCCGACCAGATCAAAGCCGCGGTGGGTAAGCTCATCGAGAACGCGATCGGCTATTCGCCACAAGGATCGACGGTTGCGGTGTCGGTGAAGCGTTCTCAGGATGGCGGTCATGCGTCAGTCAGCGTAATCGATCGTGGATGCGGAATACCGAAGTCTGAACAAGAGCGCGTGTTCGAGCGTTTCTACCGTGGCAGTGAACAGAATGAACGCACGGCGCACGGCATAGGTTTGGGACTTGCCATCGTCAAACACGTGGCGCTGACTCATCACGGCAATGTGACGGTGTGGAGCGTTCCGGGGCAGGGAAGCACGTTTACGATGTCGCTGCCGCTTGCGCAAGACATGGTGACAGCCTGAACCGGGTTCCTGGAACCGGACCGGTGACCTGCCACGCCACTGAGACCCGCACTCGCCGTCGGGTCGGCGGCGGTAGGAGGGCGGTTTTCAGGTCATCTTCAGGGTTATTTCCCGAGACGGCGATAATCCCAACGGTCAAAATGTTCCCACACGAGCAGGATGATTCCGACGAGCACGCCGGCGACACATACGACCAGCTCTTTGAGCGCCGGCACATGCAACGCGAGCAGCATGGCGCACACGATCAGAGCAGCCGTCCACGCAGCAGTACCGATGAGGAACACTTTTCTCAGGTCGACACGCACAGGCTTGGGCGACGGTCTGCGGGCCGCCGGATCGAAAATCGGAGCCAACTTCATACCATTACCATAACGTGCGGGGTAACCTTATAAGGTATTGTTCGCCGGAAGAAAGGATTGCCGCAGCCGTGTATGTGATACATCCGGTCCCGAAGCGCTATGCGTGGGGATCCTACAGCCGTCTGCAATCCCTGTTCGCCGACGAGCTGCCTGAGCAGACGCTTCATGACGGTAAACCGCTGGCGGAAATGTGGTTCAGCGGTCACCCGCAGTCGCCTTCGTTGCTGGAAGCCCTGGACGGTTCATCCGCCACAGTGACGCAGATGATTCGTGAACATCCCGAGGATATGGTCGGTTCACGCGTCTCCGAGCAGTTCGGACCGGAACTGCCGTTTCTGTTCAAAATCATCGCGGCACGCATCCCGTTGTCATTGCAGGTGCATCCGGTGGATTTCGAGGCGCGTGCGGGATTCAACGCGCAAAACGCCCAAGGCATCGCGATGGATGCGCCGGAACGTTCGTTTCACGATGCCGAAGCGAAAAGCGAGATGGTTGTGGCCTTGGAGCCGTTCCATGCGTCTGTGGGCTTCGGGACCGTCCGTTTCATGTTGCGCAATCTCAGCATGGTCGGCCATCCGCTTGCGGCGCGTATGGTTGAGGCGTTGACTGAACGGACCATGCGCATCGGGCAGACCCCTGAAGGGTTCGAACAGGCGGATGCGATGATGCCGGTGTCCTCTATGGTGTGGCCTGATTCGCGCCGGCGTATTTTCCGCGCGTTCTACACGGCGATCACCGCGCCGACGACTGACGATCTGCAAGCGCAGCTGCGGTATGCTTCATTGCGTGTCAGCGATCCTGCGTCACGGCTGGCATTCCGGCATGCGCTTGCTGCCGCTGAGGCGTTCCCCGGCGATCCGAGCGTGCTGACATTGCTGATGCTCAACCCTGTCTGCCTGCAAGAAGGGGAGTCCGTGTTCATTCCTGCGGGCGCTCCGCATGCGTATATCCATGGCACGGCGGCTGAAATCATGAATAATTCCGATAATGTGCTCAGGGCGGGGATGACCGTGAAGCACAAGGATATTCCCAGGTTGCTGCATACGCTGAACTGTCAGCCGGGTGCCCCGGTGGACCCGGCTGACGCGCGGTTCGGCGATATGGCGACGCGTGACGGCAATCTCATCGTGTATCGGCCGCATATCGATGAGTTCATGCTGACTTACGGAACCACCGGCCAGCACGCCCAAGCATGGCCGGTTGTGGACAGGGTCCATCGTCGCTATGGGGCGTTGTTGCGTCAACTGACGTTGGGGCGTGTGGATCAGGGGCGCAACAAGCCGCGTATCGTTCTGTGCACCCAAGGGTCGGTTCGTTGTTCAAGCGAGCGGGATTCCCGCGTGTTGTCTGCGGGGCATGCGGTGTTCGTGCCCGCCTGTGAAGGGTGGGTCACGGTGGAATCTGTCGGCGATGACGGCGAACGCCAAGACGGTCAGGATGATCCATCTGGTCAGGACGGCGGCGAAGCCGGTCGCTACGGCGGTCAAATCGGCGGATCGTTCCTTATGGCGACGACACAGGTGTGAAACCCTTGATGCGATGCCGGTATCGTGTCGCAGAACGTTGATTTCCAAGCTCCAAGAACTGCTGCATGTGCAGGGCATGCTGCGGAATCTCAATATCTCTCGGCATCTGCCTTTACGCTCGCGTTGTTCGGATGCTGTTCTCAAATCTCGCCATATCGGGGCGTATCGCGCAGAAGTTGAATCCCGATTCCTCCGAAAAACAAAAACTGTCTACGCCCGCACCACGGCAGACGTAGACAGTTGAGCATATCGAGCGAATCAGCCGATTACAGATGTTCGACGATGTAATCGACGCACTTGGTGAGCGCTACGATATCGGACGGTTCCACTGACGGGAATACGCCGATGCGCAGCTGATTGCGTCCGAGCTTGCGGTACCCGCCCGTGTCGACGATGCCGTTGTCGCGCAGCGCCTGGATGACTTGCTTGGCGCTGATGGCGTCGTCGAGATCGATGGTCACGGTCGCTGTGGAGCGGGCGCTCTCGTCCTCGACGAAGGGATGCGCGTACTCGCTGCGTTCCGCCCACTGGTACAACAGGGAAGCGGATTTCGCGCAACGGGCGTGTGCCCACGCCAGTCCGCCGTTGTCGTTGAGCCAACGGATCTGGTTCTCAAGCATGATCAGTGTCGCCACAGCGGGTGTGTTGAGCGTCTGGTCCTTGCGGGAGTTGTCGATTGCGGATTTCAGGGATAGGAAGGTGGGGACCCAGCGCCGGGCGCCTTCCAGCTTCGTGCTTTCTTCCAACGCGTACGCGCGTTCGATGGCCGCAGGGGAGAGGATGGCGATCCACATGCCGCCGTCGGAGCCGAATGCTTTCTGCGGCGAGAAGTAATAGGCGTCGCATTGCGACATGTCGACTGACAGCACGCCTGCGCCGCTGGTCGCGTCCACCAAGGTGATCGCGCCCTGTTCGACGCTGCCGGCGATTCGCTTGACCGGGGCGGCGACACCGGTTGAGGTCTCGTTGTGCGCCCAGCAGTAGGTGTCTACATATTCGGTGAGTTCAGGAAGTCGGTAGGTTCCCGGTTCCGAGCGGAACATCTCCGGTTTCTCGAGGAACGGGGTCTTGTCGGCCTCGATGGCGAATTTCTCGCTGAACGAGCCGTACACGCCGAACGCCGCTTTGCGGGTGATGAGCGAAGCACACGCCATATCCCAGAATGCGGTCGCACCGCCGTTGCCGAGAACGACTTCGTAGCCATCGGGAATATTGAAGAACTGAGCAAGCCCCTCGCGAATAGACCCGACGAGCTGCTTGACCGGCGCCTGGCGGTGGGAGGTGCCGAGCAGCTTGGTGGCGCCGGCGTCGAGGGCCTGCACCTGCTCGGGACGGATTTTGCTCGGGCCGGAGCCGAACCGACCGTCCCGTGGAAGCATGGATTCGGGAATTGTCACTGTATTGCTCATGCTTGCTAGGGTAGCTAACCGGGTGGATTGACTGCCGTCCGCTGTACATATCGTGGTCATGGATGCTTGCATGTCGATGGACTCAGGACGTGTTGATCGGGATAAGGAGACACGCCGGAGCGAGCAGAACAGGTGTCTGGAAATCCGTTGCCACTCGGTGGCGGCCGTCGGAGTATAACGTTTGACGTGTTGCAGGGTGGTCAGGACAGGTTGTAAAGTAGCAAGGAGATGAGCCGAGTCGGCCGCGCCCTGCGAAGCATATGTATCAGGGCTGTAGCGGAGAGGTTCCGGCTTGTGGCAGATCTTGGTTTTCAAGGTGACGGCGTAAGGAGTACTCGAGTATGAAGCATGCGGCACGGAAAGCGACGCAATCAGGTCGCGGTTTTCGTGTAGCTGATGTATTCGCGCCGTCCCATCGTGGCTCCCATGCGGCACATAGCGTGCGCGCAGTCCGCGAAGACGGCGGTGAGCAGACGCTCGGCCTTGACCCTGTACTCGCGGCAAAGCTTGAAGAAGTCGCGCCCCTGACTCGGCGAGCGATCCGTGAATCAGCGCGTGCCGCCCGTCGCAAGTCCCGTTTCATGGCTTCAGGCTCCATGGTCGCGTTGGCGGGTGCTGCAGCAGCGGCAATCAGTTTCAGCAATATGAATGCCTCTACTTCGCTCGCATCGTCCACAGCGGCTACCGGCACCGTCCAGACCGCCAAGTCGGCTTCGGGCAGTTCGGTGTCCCGTTCGCAGGAGCGTACGTCTCTTGGAGCGGCTGACGGGACGACCAGCTCGGGCAACTGGTCCTTGGGCTCCTCGAATTCCGATCTCGACGTCTCGCAGATGTCGCAGACGGCAGTGTCGAATCCAGTGGTCGCCGTGTTGTATGAGGCCGACAAGAGCCTGCTTCCCTCGGGGTTCGACCCCAACCATGATGCGGGTGATTCCGGCAACCAGTATTCGTTCAGCCAGTGCACGTGGTGGGCGTATGTGCGTCGTCATCAGCTCGGGCTGCCGGTCGGTTCGCATCTTGGCGATGGCGCTCAATGGGCTGCGTCCGCGAAGAAGCTGGGGTATTGGGTTGATACCACACCGCGCCATGTCGGCGATGTCATCGTGTTCCAGCGCGGGCAGTTCGGGTCGAGCACGGTGTACGGTCATGTCGCCATCGTCGAGCAGATCAATGCCGACGGTTCGATCGTGACATCGGAATGCGGGGCGTCACTCAACGGCAAAACGGTGTCCCGTACTTTTACGGCGGACCAGGCTTCGCAACTGCAATTCATTCATTACTGACGCGAAGCGTTCTTGGTATTGTCTGGCTCGGGCCGTGTCGTCGGCCGTGTCATCCGCGGCTTTGTGCGGTGTTCGGCGTGTCTGGTGCCGTCAGGCGGATAACCAACATGCGTCTCAGCTTTCTGTAAGTTAGGCATGCTATGGTATTGCTTTGATGATGAAACTAGGTAAATCTCTCACAGCGATGGTCGCAGTTGCAGCCGCGTGTATATCGTTGGCGGCGATTGCCCCTTCAGCGTCCGCACAATCAGCGACGACCGACGAAGCGGTCACGTCGTCACGTTCGTTCCCCAAGACCACAACCGTCAAGAAGAATCTGCTTGCCGAATCGACATCGACCAGCGTGGATTCCTCGTCAAATTGGGGTGGTATTGAATCGTTGAACCCGCCGCAGACCAAGTCCACGGCGGAAAAGGAAGCCGAAGCCAAGGCGGCTGCGGAAGCGGCTGCACAGCAGGCTGCTCAGCAAGCGGCGCAACAGGCTGCGGCGCAAGCACAGCAGCAGGCGGCAAGCCGTTCACAGAGCCGCAGCAGCTTGAATACATCGACCTCGAGCACTGCAACCACGGTCAAGGCGCCTGACAGTGCATCCGCCAGCGCGCTGGTCGCGTATGCAGCACAATTCGTGGGCGTGGTTCCGTACGTCAGCGGCGGCAATACGCCGGCAGGCTGGGATTGCTCCGGCTTCGTGCAGTACGTGTACGCGCAGATGGGAATCAGTCTTCCCCATTATTCCGGCAGTCAGGCCACAGTGGGCACAGCGGTGCCTTCCCTCGCTGAAGCACAGCCGGGCGATATCATCGCGAACGGTGTGCATTCCGGTATCTATGTCGGCAACGGTATGGTGGTCAACGCGTTGAACAAGAACGCTGGAACCGTATACACGCCGGTCGCATACGCATTCAGCGGATCTTACTCGATCCGTCGTCTGTTGTAATCCGCAGCCCGTCACGGCGGCGAAGAATCCAACCGATCCATGGTTGTATGAGCATGTGAGGCGTCTGAACAGGCGCCTCACATGGTATTCATGGGTGTGCCACACCGGTGCGGCACTGTAGCTGTCTCATCCTGCTCGGCGGGAAATATCGATACAAGGTGTCCGAATATCTCGATGTTCGGCATAATCGTCGAGATTTAGGGTTTCTCAAGGCGGATTCCATCATCGCTGATGGTGGCGGCAACACGCCTGCTTCTGCACTGACTACCCGTAGTGTATCGTGCCGATCCCAAACGATCGGCAAGCTGCGAACAGCGAGAGCGTCTGCCACCTCGGTACACATTCCAGGCCAATGCGGATATCACAACGTATTCTCCGGATTTTTTCTTGCGACACTGTCCTTGAAGACTCACAATGGTGGAGTAAGGTGAAAGTAGTGGTGGCGTACCGCTGCGTCGCCAATGAATGAAGGAGGTCGTCATGATTAACGACAAGGCAATCCTCGTCGGCGTGGATGGATCCCATGCAAGCTACAAGGCCACGTGGTGGGCTGCGAATTATGCGAAGCATGCGGGACTGACCCTGCAGATCGTGTGCGCATACTCACTGCCGAGCTATGCCGCCGTATCATTCGACGCCACATACACCGCGATGGGCGATGACAACGCCGCGCACAATGATGCGCAGGAGATTCTGTCCAAGGCGAAGGCCATCGCCGATGAACAGGGTGTGAAAGCGGCGACGCTGATTGTGACCGGGGATCCGGCGTCTGTGTTCGTTGAACTGTCGCGCAACTACAATCTCATCGTCATCGGCAACCGGGGCAAGGGCGGTCTTGCCGAGCGGCTGCTGGGCACGACCAGCTCATCGCTGCCCGCGTATGCATATTGCCCGATTGTCGTTGTGCCCTACACCGATGATGATGGCAACCTGATGCATCTGAACAATAAGATCAAGCATGTCGCTGTCGGCTCGGACGAATCCAAGTGGGGCCTGAAAGCCCTTGAGATCGCCGCTGACTTCGCGGCAAGCTGGAACGCACAGCTCGATGTGATCTCCGCTGTGCCGAATGTCAAGGGCGCCGCGGAAGACAAGGGCGTTATGGATTCGTACATGGACGATCTCGCCGTGCGTATCAAGCCGATCGAGGAAGCCCACCCCGACCTTGAGATCCACAAGGAGATTGTGCCGGGCAACGCGGTCGATACGCTCACCAAAGCGAGCTATGACCATGATGTCGTGGTGGTCGGGTCGCGCGGCCGCGGCGGATTCACCGGTCTGCTGCTCGGCTCCACAAGCCAGGGATTGCTCCAGCATGCGGTCAGCCCGGTATATGTGGTGCCGCGCAAGTATGTGGAAGCGGCGGAATCCCAGCTTGACACCGTTCCGAGCTCGCCCGCGGATGTGCCGACCAAGCCGATCGACGATATTTCCGGCGTCGAAGCCGTTCAGGTGCCCACCGCCGGCGCCGAGCAGGTCAGCGCCATCGAGTCGAAGATCGACCCGGAGCATAAGGAGTAAGGTGTAGGCATCCGGCTTTCAGCAGCCGGTAGACAGCCGGCGGGCAACCAGTCGGATGCCAGCACCTGGAACCCCAACGTATGATGCCGCCACCCGCAACCTGCGGATGGCGGCATCAATATTCAAGCAGCCACGTGCTCAAGCGTCCGGTGCGCGAATCGCAGCATACGTGTCACGCACCATGGAGGTACGCGAATTACTTGCGAACCGTGACGTTCACACGCACCGGCGTCTCCTGCCGGTAGGTGTGCGCGACCGTGCAGCCTTTCTCGATATGGCGTTCGACACGTTCCTTGAGCTTTGCCACCTCGTCGTCATCGAGATCAGCAGAAGTCGCGTCCACGTTCACCTGCTCTTCGAAGGACAGATAGGAATCGGTCTCCGGGTCATAGGTGCCGTCAACGACGATTCTTGCGCCCGAACCTTCGCCCAAAGTATTCTCGATCGGGAATTTGCTGGAGAGCGCAGCGCACCCCGCCAGCGCGACTTTCATCAAGTCACCGGGGGTGAACAGGCCTCTGCCCTTGCCGAATTTGAGGTGCGCGCCGTCCTCGCTGAACGCGTCCCATGAACCATCTTTATTCCGCTCGACCCAAAGCCGTTTGCCCATGTTGTGCCTCCTGGAGTTGCTGGCGCGCTTCTCGCGCCGATGCTTACAGATTAGCCCAAGCACCTGCCCGGTATCCGCTCACAGCGGGATTTGTGGACATGCCGGGGCGCCTGCGATGCCACACGCCGGGCGTTGGGCGAAATCAGCGGCGTTTTTGTGATGGCTTCCAGCTGAAATCGGCGGGTCACTGCTACCATGGGGTCATGCCTTTGACCGCCGAACAGCTTGCTGATATCCGCACCCGTATTCCGGAACGTCCGCAGACGGACATTCCCATGCCTTACGAGGACTTGGTCCGCAAGATCCTTCGTGAGGGCACGCTGAAATCCGATCGCACGGGAACCGGCACGATTTCGCTGTTTGGCCAGCAGATGCGGTTCGATTTGAGCGAGTATTTCCCTCTGCTCACCACGAAGACCGTGTTCTTCCGTGGCATTGCCTACGAGCTGTTGTGGTTCCTGAAAGGCTCCACGAATGTGCGCTGGTTGCAAGAAAACAATGTGCATATCTGGGACGAGTGGGCCGACGAGAACGGCGATCTCGGCCCTGTATACGGCGCCCAGTGGCGCAGCTGGCCGGCGCCGACACCTGAGGATCCGAACCGCACCATCGATCAGATCTCCAATGTACTTGATTTGATCCGCAACCACCCGGATTCGCGTCGTATGGTCGTCAGCGCTTGGAATCCTGCGGAAGTCGAGCATATGGCCTTGCCGCCGTGCCACGCACTGTTCCAGTTCTACGTGGCTGACGGCAAGTTGTCGTGCCAGCTGTATCAACGCAGCTGCGATATGTTCCTCGGGGTGCCATTCAATATCGCGTCCTATTCGCTGCTCACCATGATGATCGCGCAGCAGACCGATCTCGAACCCGGTGAGTTTGTGTGGACCGGCGGTGATTGCCATGTGTATGACAATCATATCGACCAGGTGCTTGAACAGTTGTCGCGCACCCCGTACCCGTATCCTCGCATGGAGATCCGAAAAGCGGATTCGTTGTTTGATTACACGTATGACGATTTCAAGGTGGTCGGGTATCAACATCATCCGACGATCAAGGCTCCTGTTGCCGTCTGAAGCATCGTCTACACTTATCCCAGTCCATTGAGTTCAAGGAGTTTATGAAATGGGGTATGACAGTAGCCAAAGCGGCTATCACGAACGCAAGCCCGGATTGGCCGGGCAGGAAGACACCGAGGATTGGGGTGATGATTTCCCCAAGACCTTCACGGTGAATCTGATATGGGCACAGGCGCGCGACAATGAGGGACGCGAAGGTGCTATCGGTTTCCATGGCGGCATGCCGTGGCATTTGGCTGAAGATATGAAACGGTTCAAGGAACTGACCGTTTCCCACCCGGTCATCATGGGGCGTAAGACTTGGGAGTCGCTCGACCCGAAGTTCCGGCCGTTGCCGAATCGCGACAATATCGTCGTATCGCGCAACAGCGGGTATGAAGCACCGGGGGCGACCGTTGTCGAGAACCTTGATGACGCCTTTGATTTGGCGCGTCAGGAAGCGATCCCCGACGATGGGCTCGACCGCAGTGAGATCTGGGTCATCGGCGGCGCGCAGATATTCAGGGAAGCGTTGCCGTTTGCCAAACAGGTGTTCGTGACACGTATCCGGGCAACGGTCGAAGCCGACACCTATGCGCCGGATATGGAAGAGCTCGCCGCGACGGGGCTGTGGAAGCTCGCCGATGTGACGCCGTGGATGCTGCCGAAGCATCCGGAAAACGGTATCCGCGAGTATCGTTTTGAGACATATCGCAAAACCGACGGTGAGTCGGAAGACGACGAAGCATTATGATGGATGGCTGCGAACCGTTGTCTGTGGTCCGCAGCCGTTCATTTCGCAGCTGTCCGTCAAGTCAATTGAGTCAATCTCGATGTCATGTCATTTGTGAAAGGGGCTGTCGCATGACCGCTACGCAATCATCTCAAGACCCGCGCTATACGGTGATGACCGTCTGCACCGGCAATATCTGCCGGTCGCCGATGGCGGAAATCATTCTGCGCGAACGGTTCAACGAGCGCGGGCTTGCCGATCGGGTGCGGGTCATGTCCAGCGGTGTCAGCGATGAGGAGTATGGGCACCCGATTGACCCTCGTGCGGTTGTGGTGCTGCGTCAACGTGGATACGAGATTCCGGCGCACCATTTCGCGCATCGTATTACGCGTCAGGAAATCAACGACAGTGACTTGTTCCTGCCGATGACCGCCTCCCATATGCGCGCACTGGTCAGGCTGCTGCCGCCTGCCAAACGGTCGGACGTGCACATGTATCGCAGTTTCGATCCCAACCTGCCGAAGCCGCCTGCCGGGCGTGAAGACCAGATTGATTTGGTGGATCCGTGGTATGGCGGTCCTGAGGATTTCAATATCGCCATCGATCAGATTGAGCAGGTCGCCCCGTATATCGTCGATTGGGTCAGTGAGCATATCGGTCAGTGACCCGCGAACCGTGGCGGTGACCTGCGACAGGCGAACCGCTGCCGTGTAAACCGTTGCTGCGAACTAGCGCAGTGAGTGACCTGCAGCACGCGAACTGTCGCCGTGTGAGTCGCGGCTGCGAACTACTGCCGTGACTCGCGACTGTGTGGCGAGTATCTGCCGCGATTCACCTGCTTCTGCCGACGCTGGGTGCCTAGTGAGCGTCGGCAGAAGGTTGTTCTCCTGTTTCTGCCGACGCTGACGTATCTTTCAGTGTCGGCAGTGGGTTGTCTTTCTGCTTCTACCGACGTCGACGCATCTCTCAGTGTCGGTTGTGGGTTGTCTTTCTGTTTCTGCCGACGCTGAGGGGCTGGTGAGTGTCGGTAGAAGGTTGGGGCGTGCATGCCGTTAGGGCGTGCACGCGCGGAAGTTGCCCTCGCTCAAGATTTCGAGACATGGGAGCGGGGCGATCCCCAGCGCGGCCGCCCCCAGGAATTCTGATTGCCCAGTTCGCGTATTACTCGGGGAAACGCCGGAAAGCCGAATTTGGACTTGTACGGCCGACGGTTGCGGCATATAGGAACCAAAGTTATTGCTTTAGACTTCTCGTTCAGGTGTTGAAGACAGGCATGTGCAGGTCAGTCCATTCGATTGAGGTGCCGGGTTCCGGGGCGTCTCCGTCGAAGGTTCCTATATGCCTATATGCCGGAACCCCGCCAGCTCGGCACGCCTGCGCCTGGACAGGTCGCGTGCCGAGCCCGCCGTCCTGCACCCCGGGCACATCCAGCGTTGGCGCCCGAGCCGGTCGTGGCCGTTCTTCTTCATCCTCGCCCCGCACAATCCGCACTCGGGGGCCCTGTTCGATCATGTCCTCATCACTCCATGAAGACACAGGAGCCAAGTTCGACACCCCGACACGCTTACGGCCACAACGCCTGCGGGGATTATAAGCAATAATTTTGGTTCCTATATGCCACGGTTGCGCAGTACCCGGGTAATCCACCGAAAAGAAAAAAGCCCACCATTGCTGGCAGGCTTCGAAGTGGTACCCCCTGAGAGAGTCGAACTCTCGTTGTCAGATTGAAAGTCTGGTGTCCTAACCGTTAGACGAAGGGGGCGTCAAACAACTTAGCTATGATAAACACAAAGCAGCCAGAATGCAAAATCCTCGGTTTCGGCGTGTCGTTTTTCCCGTTGAGGATATGCATCGGCGGCATTGACATCGGACTGGCAGCGTATCTACAGCCGATAGACAACATCGTGGATGGCGCAATGGTATCGACCGGCCGATCGCCGCCAAAACACATCAACGGCTACGATACGTGAAATCGTGGATGACCCTGCCGGCGTCCAGACCTTTTTTCTCGAAGTTCGTCAGCACACGTCCCTCGAAACGGCTTGACTCCACAAAATCCGCATGTGGCATGTCCAGCGCGAGATCCGCGTTGCCTTTGCCGACGTGTCCAGTAGGCAGACTGACGGTGATCTCGCCGAGGTTCTCGAAATCATCCCGGCCGTCCATGACCTCATGCACATGCAACGCATAATCCTCGATATCGGTGGCGATACGCCATACGCCGCCGGCTACCAGCGCCCGGTGAACGGCTTCGGCCAGTGCCGGCTGGACGATCCGACGCTTGTGATGCTTCATCTTCGGCCAAGGGTCGGGGAAGAAGGTCCACACTTCACTGACGGTCGCCGCGTCGGCGTTCGCGAACAGTTCCGGTGCGTTGATCTGGGCGATGCGCAGGTTGCGCAGCTGCTGCTTGCCCGCCCGAAGCATGGTGTGGGCGACACCCGGATCGTAGACTTCCAGCGCCAGATAGTTGATATCCGGGTGCTGCGCGGCGGCGGCGATGATATTCTCGCCCTGCCCGGTTCCGATTTCGATGACCAACGGGTGATCGTTGGCCCACGTGTCGTGAATCCACTCAGGTGTGAGCCGCCAGTCCTGGCGGACGTCCAGCGATCCTTCAGCGGCGTTCAACGGCAGCAAATACGTGTCGGCGTAGGTGTCCCATGCACGCTGCAACCGGGCGTCAAGTCTGCCTGAACGGCGGACGAACGACAGGACCTTATGCTCGTGCCGGATTGGCTGGGCTTCGTCCGCGTGCTGCGAGTCCGATCGCAGACTCTGTACGCGCTGCGTGCTCAATGCCGGCTGTTCCTCGTGATCTTGCATAGTTCTTTTATAGCGGCCGGTGTCGGACACGCAGAAACTACCAGCGCGGCACTTCAATATCGCCCAGACGCCAGACGCCATAGCCCGCGTCGGCGAGTGCGAAGGAAGCGCCACGGTCCGCCGGTGCTACGGTTCCTTGCCCGGCAACCAATTGCGGATCGGCATTGCCCAACCATTCGCGTGCGACGTGCACCTGCTGCCCGCCTTGCCGTGCGACGACAACCAGCAGACGATCGTTCGCGTCCTCGCGCAGATACGCCACCGCATCCGGTTGCACGCTGACCCACCGCAGACCGCCGTGGGTCAGGGCGCTGGACGTCTTGCGCAGCGTCAGCAGTTCACGATAGCGGGCAATCGTCGCGCTGTGGGCGTTTTCGGGCGCATCCCAGTCCATCGGGGTGCGGCTTTCCTCGCCGGTGATGCCGGTCGCATCCCGCTCGTCGCCGGCGAATGCCATCGGCACGCCAGGGTATGTCATCATCATGCCGAGCGCCGCATGAGCCACTTGCGGGCTTTGAGTGAGGGTGAGGATGCGCGCGCTGTCGTGGCTGTCGATGAGATTCCATTGCGATTCGGCGACTTTCCATGGGATTTGTGCGAGCAGTTCGCGCATGGTATCGGCCATGGCGATGCCGTCGCGTCGTGGGAAGGTCTCGTCGAATCCAAAACGCTTGACTTGGCTGTGCGGATCGGCGACCCACATCCACAGCGGGTGGGAGAAGGCGGCATAGTTCATCACGCCCTGCCATCCGTCGCCGGCCAGATCGCGTGTGGCGTCTGGCATGTACTCGGCGATAAGCGCTCCATTGCCGTCGGTCAATTCGTCAATGGTGGAGCGGATGGTCGTGGCGACCACATGATTCTCATCCATCGCAGCCCAGCGTCCGGTCTGGTTGGCCACATCGATGCGCCAGCCGTCCAGGCCGTCATCCCCGCCAAGCCATTTGCCTGCGCTGCTGGATGCCCCGCGAATCATCCGATTGATCAGCTTGGGTGAAGTCCAATTGAGTTTCGGCAGCGCTTTGATGCCCATCCAGGCCACGTAATCATCGGGATACTGGTTCCAAAGGTAGTAGTCGCGTTCCTCGCTGTCAGGATGGTGCAGGGCGCGCTGGAACCATTCGTGGCTGGAACCGGTGTGGTTGAGCGTCAGGTCGCCCATGATGCGCATGCCTCGGCTGTGGCATGCTCGTGCCAGGGAGCGCAGCGCCTCGTCGCCGCCGAGCAGCGGATCGATATGGTCGAATGTCGAAGCATCATACCGGTGGACGGAACGTGCCGGGAAGCATGGCGTGAGATAGACGGTTGTGAAACCGAGGTTCTGAATATATTCGAGATGCTCTTCGACTCCTGCCAGATCGCCGCCATACCATTGGCGTCCTGTTTCCGCCCCATAGGCGAGTGGTTTGGTCGACCATGCGGTCGGATGCGCCCAGTCGGGAGCCTGACGTGTGGAGGACTGTTCTGAACGTGCGAAACGATCGGGGAAGATCTGATAGGTGGCGCCTTCCCGGTTCCATGCCGGTGAGGGGGCGAATGTGGTGATGCGGAAGTCGAAGATGTCGCTGACTTCGCGGTCGTATACGCCGAGCGCGTTGAGCCAGTCGAATCCGCCGTCGCGCAGCAGGGCGAACCGGTATTGGGTGACTGGGTTGTGGACGGGCAACGGCGCCTCGTACCAGGTTTCGGTGTCGGTGTGCAGAATCGGCTTCGCATGTTCAAGGTGCAGCTCGTCGTCGGCGAGTGATCGAAGCACGACTGCGGTATAGGGTGCGGATCGCGGGATGCGCACGCGTACGCGGACGGTGTCCCCGAGTTTCGGGCATGCGTCGGAAACGTAGAGTGTCGAACCGTCATGGTGGGGCAGCGGTGGTTGGCAGCCGTCTTCCTGCGCTTGTGACGCCTGTGCTGGTCGATGTGATGCTGTCGTCATGTCGGTCTCCATTTCTTGCAAACGTTGTCTTTGCGCCAAGTAGCATTGTGCGCCTTGTTTCGTCGCGTATGCCATGTGGTGCCGCCAAAGGAGCTAGGGTGATGATACAACGGGAATGATGACGTTTGCGCGGTGTGGCGGACCATGAGACGTTATCCTGCGTCGATACAATGCAACTATGGGTGACAATCAGGATCAGACAATCAAGCAATCGTCGGAATTCCAGCGGGATTCCACTTCTCAGACCGGTGATGAGTCCGGGGATCGTTCGGCGCTTCGGCTGTCATCTTCCGGCTTCTCTTCCGAACTGGCATCGTCTGCGGTTCCGTTGTACGGCCAGCCGCAGGACGTTCCCGGGACTGTGCCTCCCGAGGCGGATGTTCCGGATGCCGATGCGGCTGGCGTGGCTGGCGGTGATACGGGTGCATACGCCTCCGCTGGTCGGTCCGATGCCGGCTCGCACGGGCGTCGGCCTGCGGGGGAGGGGCAAGCGCCGGCGTGGCACGTTCCTGAGCAGCAGTCAGCCCAAGGGGCATTCGGCCAATACCCATACCCATACGGTCAGCCTCAACAGGGGTATTCCAACGGGGGCCAAGGGTATATGTGGCCGGTGCAGCAAGCCTATCGGCAGATGTATCCGAATCAATCATGGAATGTGCTCACGATTGTCGGTTTTGTGTTCGCTTTTGTCAGTCCACTGGCAGGTCTGGTGCTGTCGATTATTGCTTTGGTCATGGTCCGAAAATCGGGGGAGAAGAGCCGGGGACTGGCGATTGCCGGCATTATTGTCGGGGCGATCAATGTGATTATTGTGATGCTGATCGCGCTTGCGCTGGTGTCGTCGTTGTCCCGGTCCGTGTCCGACGGCGGTATGGGCGACGGGCAGGCGGACGGGCCCATGGTATGCATCAGCGGACAGTGTCAGACGTTGCCGGGGACCGGATTAGGCGAAGGCGGGCTTGCAGGTGGTCAGAACGGCGATGGCGCAACTGGTGACGGTGCTTCCGCGGACGGCGGGGATGGCTGGTTCCTCGGCGGTGACGGTCAAGGCGAGGGCTGGGACGGTTACGACTACGGCGGGCTCAGTGGCGCAGCTGCGGCGCTCGATGGTATGGATATCGAGGCTGTCGGAGCCTGAATCCGCAGTATTGCAAGGTTTTATCGATGCTATTGATGGGCGGGTAAAAAACGACACGCCGAAAGGTGTGTCCGATTTGCGCTCATGGTCAATCTGAGTAATATAAACACTCGGCTGCTTCAACGAGTAAGCCACGGCCTCGTAGCTCAGTTGGTTAGAGCGCCGCCCTGTCACGGCGGAGGTCACCGGTTCAAGTCCGGCCGAGGTCGCGAATGGTAAGAAACCCGGTTCATCCGGGTTTTTTTAACCGTCCATGGCTCTGTAGCTCAGTTGGTAGAGCGAGCGACTGAAAATCGCTAGGTCAGCGGATCGATCCCGCTCGGAGCCACAAGAACCCCGATTCTGTATGGAACCGGGGTTTTCTCATTCTCGCGACCCTGCCGACCCCAGTGCCCAACCGGGTTATCGTGGTTATCGGCCAACATGGGGTTATCGGCCAACATGTGTCCGACCGCGAAGTGAATCCGGCATCACGCACCATACCCAACCTTCTGCCGACGCTTACGGGCCGCTCAGTGTCGGTAGGGACATAACCACAACCCTCTGCCGACGCTGAGGGATGTCTCAGTGTCGGTACGACCTTCTGCCGACGCTGAGAGTGTCGTCAGTGTCGGTGGGGGCGTTTGTCGACGCTTACGGTCCGCTCAGTGTCGGTAGAGACATGACCACAACCTTCTGCTGACGCTTATGGGCTGCTGAGTGTTGGCAGAAGGTTTTGCCGATGCTGAGGCGGTTGTCGGCGTCGGTAGATGCAGGGGAGACCGGGGTTTGAGCAGTGGCGTGCGGGATAACGCGGGAGAACTGCCGGAATTTCCTGATGTGCGCCTGTTCTCCCATATCCGGCGCGGGAGTTTATGGGAATCCGGTGCTCTCGCGGATATTCTCCCAACAAGAACGTTGGAAATTCGCGGTTCCGAAAAATCACTCCTGAAACGGCATGCGGGAGAAAACCGCTGAAACCGCAAATCCTTGATGAACTCCCGCGAAAACACGGGACTTTATGGCTAGTCGGCCGGTTCGCAGAGGATCTCCCGCATCGGCCCGGCGTCGCCGTTGTCCTGCAGCATCCGGGCATGTGCCGTGCCGTCAAGCGTGATTGGTCTCTCTGCTGAACGCGTTGTTTTCCCAAGCGTGATTGGTCGCTCCGCTGAACGTGTTGTTTTCCCAAGGCAGAACAGCATGATGACCACCATGCTGTCCTTATGTGCCTAGCTTATGTGCCTGGCTTATGTGCCTGGCTTATGCGCTTGGCTTGCGTGCCTGATTCCTTGATTTTTCGCGTTTGAGATTCGGGTTGCTGAGAAGCCGGGATGGCCATATCCAGCATGGCGAGTCCCGCTCATGACACGGCACGACGGATTAGCCCGCCACTCGGTGTTGTGTCCGCGGCGGGATTGACTACAATGAATCTCGACAATGGCGTTCCTACACGATGGGAACTGTTCGAAGGAGAACACACAATGGTCTATCGTATGATCTTCAATCAGACGGCGTATTTCGGTCGCGGCGCGATTCGTGAAATACCTGTTGCCGCCAAGGCGCGCGGCTTCAAGAAGGCCTTCATCGTAACCGATCCGGTATTGCTGGAAACCGGCACGGTCGCTAAGGTGACCGCGGTGCTTGACGAAGCCGGCCTGCCGTATGAGATTTTCGACAACGTGAAGCCGAATCCGCCGGTTGAATGCATCCAGGATGGCGTGAAGAAATTCGCCTCCGCAGGAGCGGACTTCCTCATCGGCTTGGGTGGCGGCTCGCCGCAGGACACGTGCAAGGGCATCGGCATCGTCACCGCGAACCCTGAGTTCGCCGATGTGCTTTCGCTTGAGGGCGTTGCGGATACCAAGAACCCGTCCGTCCCGATTTTCGGCGTACCCACCACCGCAGGCACCGCTTCTGAGACGACCATCAACTATGTGATCACCGACACGGCGAACAAGCGCAAGTTCGTGGCGGTCGACCCGCATGACATTCCTGTCGTGGCCTTCGTGGACCCGGATCTGACCGACTCCATGCCGCGCGGGCTGAAAGTCGCCACCGGTTTGGACGCGCTCACCCATGCGATCGAGGGATTCGTCACGCCGGGCGCGTGGGCGCTGTCCGACTGCCTGTCGATGCAGACCATCCGCATGATCGCGCAGAACCTGGCGAAAAGCGCCGACGGCGATGTCGCAGCGGGCGAGCAGATGGCGTACGCCAGCTACATCACCGGCATGGCGTATTCCAATGTCGGCCTTGGTCTGGTACACGGCATGGCGCATCCGCTCGGCGGCCGGCTGGGTGTCGCCCATGGCGTGGCCAATGGCATCCTGCTTGCCCCGGTCATGGAATACAACAAAGACTACACCGGCGAAAAGTACCGTGATATCGCCCAGGCGTTCGGCATTGCGGACGCGATGACCGGCGATTTGGAGACCGTGCGCGAGGAGGCGGTCCAGGCGGTCCATCGTCTGACCGTTGACTTGGGCAATCCGACGAAGATCTCGCAGGTCGGTGCGACCGAGGCCGATCTCAAGCCGCTTGCGCACGACGCGTTCCATGACGTGTGCACGCCGGGCAACCCGCGCAAGGCGACCGAAGAGGACATCCTCGCCCTCTACACGTCCCTGATGTAACGGGAATATCCCCACACACATCCCATACATCCCATACACACCCCCATACACAAACTGGTTACGCTCAGACGCTCGTGAGCGTAACCAGTTTGTGTATGGGGCCGGTGCATCTCAGTCACGCAGAAGACGGCACGGCAGCAGTCCTCCGCCCAACCACGGATGGTTCATTCCTGCCTTGCCGCGGTCAATTCGCTGTGGCCGCCGGACTGCGGCTTGGAATCGCCCGCTTGACCGGAATCGGCACCCGTCGCCCCCGCAACATCCGCCGCATTCGCGACGTCATCGTCCGATTCGTCACGTCTGGCCACATCGAACTGTTCCTTGAGCCACAAGCGTTCCGCCGGATTGATATCCATGCGGTCCAGATACCGCTGATACATCGGGTACAGGGTGTGCATCCACGGGTAGAGCGCGTACAGCGTATGTTCCGGCTTGCGTTTGCGCCAATGGTCCGGATGGGCTGCGAAGGTGTTGCGGAACCGGTTCATATAATTGCGGAACGACGTGAACGACGTGTCCATACGCCGAGCGGAAATGCCGCAAATCATGCGCTGGCAGTACACGGTTTTCATCGAGCGGCCAAGCAGATGCAACGAGACGTCGATATCTTCATGCATGACGTCTTCGCGGTCCCGGCACACCTCGTTCGCGATCTGGCGCCATGCGCTCGCACGCAACGCCATATTCGAACCGAACAGCAGCACCTGGTCGCCGTCCGCCCGGTACATGTGCCGGCGGACACTGTCGTCGCCGCGCAAGCCGACGCGCTTGGCGGGCATATCGTAGTAGACGACCGGTCCCGTCGCCCCCATCGCTTCGGGATCCTCGGTGAAAATGCCGGAGACCACTTCAACCCAATCGGGCTTGAGCATACAGTCGGCGTCCACACGTCCCAATACGTCCCCGGTGGCGTGGTTCAACCCGTAATTGCGCGTAGGAATCAGGCCTTGTTCCTCATCCTGATGCAGCAGGCGGACCGGCGCGTCGGGGTGCTCTTCCATGAATGTCTTGACGATGTCGACAGTCGCGTCGGTGGAGCGGTTATCCACCACAATCACCTCATGGGGCATCACGGTCTGACGGGTTGCATTCGTCAGACAGTCGGCGATGCGCTCCTCCTCGTTCCACGCGGGAATGACAATCGATACGGTTAGCATGCTTTCTAGAATAAGCAAGGACGTCTACAGTGCCGTCTTCTCGCCGGGTGTCACATGTGCGGCAACGGCCGGTGTTTCGTGCCGCCTATGTAGAATGGGGAGCCATGAGCCAACACGAGGAACCGCAAATCGATCTCGCCTCGGTCTTCCCGCAGAAGGGCGACCCCCGGCGCCCGCCTGAATGGTGGGGCCGTGGGCTTTTCTATGCTGTGATCGCCGTGTTCCTCGCTGTGTTCGTCTGGAACTCGTGGGGCAAAATCGACACCATCGTCCTCGACGTCGTGGTGTCGGTGTTCATTGCGCTCGCCATTGAACCGTTGGTGATCAGGCTGATCCGTCATGGTTGGAAGCGCGGCGCGGCATCGGCGGTCAGCTTGGTCGGGGTCTCCGTCATCGTGGTGGCGCTGATGGCGCTGTTCGGCAACATGTTCGTCCAGCAGGTCATCTCCATGGTGCAAAGCGTGCCCGCGTATTATGATCAGATCACCGATTTCGTATCGAAGGAATTCGATTTCCAGTTGCCGCAGATGGAGAATCTCGGCAATGAGGTGATGAAGAACCTCAAAACATCATGGCTTACGGACGTTGCCGGCCAAGCCTATAACACGACGGTAGGGCTGTTCGGCTTCCTGTTCAACCTGCTTACGGTGCTCATGGTCACATACTATGTTTCGGCGGCGGGCCCTCGCGTCCGCCGCAGCCTGTGCCAGTGGCTTGGTCCCTCCACCCAGCGCCGTTTTCTGTTTGCATGGACTGTGGTGCAGGACCAGATTTCCGGGTTCCTGTTCTCCCGCACGATTCTCGCGGCCATCAACGCCACGTGCACGGCGATTTTCCTTGATGTGATTCACGTGCCGTATTGGCTGCCGTTGGCGTTGTTCTGCGGTTTGACTTCCCAGTTCGTGCCCACCATCGGCACGTATCTGGGCGGCGCCCTGCCGGTGATTTTCGCATGGGCGTCGCGCGGGCCGACATATGCGGTGATTGTCGTGGTGTTCATCGTCGTCTATCAGCAAATTGAAAACCTGATTCTTTCGCCGAAGATTTCGCAGCGCACCATGGATTTGAATCCTGCGATCGCCTTCCTGTGTGTCTTGATTTTCGGGTCGCTGTTCGGCGCTCTCGGCGCGTTCCTGGCGCTGCCGATCACCGCCAGTCTGCAAGCGATTTTCCGTGTGTATACCAAGCGGTACGACCTGATTGATTCCCCGTTGATGAATGATCCGGAGCCGAAGAAGAAATCCAAGGTCGTAGAGGGGGCGGAAGCCTTCAGCGAGCATATCATCAAGCCGATGAGCCAACGTATGCCCCGTGTGGCGCAGAGTTCCAGCTCGCATATTCCGGATGGCGACGATTTGCTTGAATTGCAGGAACAGATTTACCATCATGTCGCCCATGCCGTTGCGAACGACGATGTGCCGACCGTTGCGATTCCCAAGGGCGTGATTCCAAGCGAAGCCAAACCGCTCAAAGGCACGGACGAGACCGATGTCTGTGGACGTGAACCCGGCGACAAGCATGACGCCGATGGCGATGAAACAGCGCGCAAAGTGCAGCAACCCGCCCAGAACGATGACAATCCTAGAAAGAAGTGGCACTGATGGTCCTGCTGTCCGTCCTTGATATTCTCCTCATGATCCTCGGCGGCGCCGGTCTGGTCTACCAGGGGATTTGCGTTGTCGCTTCGTTGTTCGCCAAGCAGATCACCTTCCCGGACGCGCCTATGGACACGCGGTATGCGGTGCTGATATCCGCCCGTAACGAGGAAGCCGTCATCGGCAACCTCATCCATTCGATCCGTTCGCAGACCTATCCGTCCCGGCTCGTCGACATCTGGCTGGTCGCGGACAACTGCACGGATCACACCGCCCAGTTGGTGCGCGATATGGGATGCCATGTCGTCGAACGTTTCAACAAGGAACAGGTGGGTAAAGGCTACGCGCTGAGCTATCTGCTGGACGACATGATCGCCAAGGGCGTGACTGACCAGTATGACGCGTTTTTCGTGTTCGACGCGGACAACCGTCTTGACAAGCATTACATCGAAGAAATGAACAAGGCGTTCCACGCCGGATTCAAAATCCTCACCAGCTACCGCAACTCCGTCAATCTTGCTGACAACTGGGTGTCTTCCGGTTCCGCGTTGTGGTTCATCCGTGAGTCTCGATTCCTGAACAATTCCCGTATGCTGTTCGGCTCGAGCTGCCATGTCGGCGGCACGGGGTTCATGTTTTCCCAGGAAATCATGCGTCGCAACCGCGGGTGGAAATTCCATCTGCTCACCGAAGACCTCGAGTTCAGCATGGATTCGGTGCTTCACGGGGACCGGATCGGGTACTGCGGTACCGCGATTCTGTATGATGAGCAGCCGGTCACCTTCGGGCAGAGCTGGCGTCAACGTCTGCGTTGGAGCAAAGGCTTCCTGCAGGTGTTCCGGTATTATGGGCCGGCGCTCATCAAACGTGCGGTGCGGGAACGTGATTTCTCCTGCATCGATTTCACGCTGGTGCTCTGCCCGTTCATGGTGCTCGGCATCGCACGGTTCCTGCTGGGCTGCCTGTTTGCGGCATGCGGATTCGTCACGTGGCAAAGCCAGCTGGACTCAATCGGCGGATGGACGTATGGCATTGTGCTCGGCGTGCTGGCGATGATGGGTCTTGCCGCATTGACTTGCGTCGCCGAGCGCGGACAGATCGGCGCCACGAACAAGGAACTGTTCGCTTACGTGCTCAGCTTCCCGATCTACATGCTCAGCTATGTCCCGATTTCCTTCCAGGCGGTGTTCTCGAAAGCCGAGTGGAAGCCGATTGAGCATCGAGGCAAGTGACTGCGCGCCGGCTGCAAACGCTGGGTCCGGAGTGTCGTGTCGGTCAACGCTGTGCGTCTTCGGCGGATGACCCGGCACGTTCAGCGTGGGCGCTAAGCTGGGCAGCACCAGCCGACCTGCGAGACGCGCGGGGCACGCGGTGACATGACCGTTCGACGGAAGGAGCACGTGGTGGGAGCACGGGGGCAGATGCGCAGACAACAACGGACACAGAAGAGCCGGTTGTTGCGTATCGCCATATCGTCCGCCGTGACCATACTGCTGGTCATCGGCTACGCCGTGGGGGACATGACCGACGTCCTGCCAGGAGTGCTCATGTTGTCTGATGTCGCCAATCCTTCATACGCGAACCCGCTATCGGCCCGCACGGCATCCACGCTCACCGGCAAAGCCAACAGAACACGCGCTATTGACGCCACCGCGGCGCAGCAACTGATTGACACCTTCGCCGCGGACCCCAGTGTCGGAAGCGATTTCTCCATCGTGATCGCGGACGCGAAAGGCACCGTCGTCGCGAGCCATGAGCCTCAAGCCCAGCGCGAACCGGCTTCGACCATGAAAACGTTGACGGCGCTCGCCGCAGCGTCGGTGCTGGATATGGGCTCGACGCTCACTACAGGAACCTACCTTGTAGGCAGCGGCACATCGGCAACGCTCTATCTCAAAGGCAGTGGCGACATGCTGCTGGGATCAGGCGAAAGCGACCCGAATCATGTCAACGGGCGTGCAGGCTTGGCAACACTCGCCAAGAACACCGCAGCGGCGCTCAAACAACGTGGAATCACATCGGTCACGTTGAAATACGATGATACGGTGTTCGCCGATCCGCGCTATCCGGCGACTATCGCGCAGAACAACCCGGGCAATATGTATTACACGGCGGTTTCTTCAATGGCGGTCGATGGCGGGCGTCAATGGACTGCCGACCAACAGCACGATCCGGATTTGTTCACCAGCTATCCGCTGCTTTCCATGACTCCTGCCGCGGATGCGGCGTCGACGTTCGCGCAGCGCCTTGTGCAACAAGGCATTACGGTCACCGGTGATCCGTCCGCACAGGCCGTGCCCCAAGGTTTTTCTCCGATAGCGGCTGTCCAGTCCGCGACACTCGCCGAGATTATGGCGTTCACGCTGCGGCATTCAGACAATACGCTCGCCGAGGAATTCGGTCGCCTGCTGGCCAATGCGACCGGCAATGAGAACAGTCCCACCGGGGCGACCACGGCGGTCAAGCAAGAACTTGACAAGCTTGGCGTTTCCACCGATGGGCTGGTGATGGCCGACTGTTCCGGCCTGTCTGATGGGTCGCGGCTGACGGTCACCACGCTGGTGGAAGTCCAGGAGCGCAATGTCAAGATCGGCTCTGCTGTGGCGCAGGCGGAGGGACTGTCCATCCCCGGGCTGGTAGGCACGGCGAAGACTCGTCTGACCGATCAGTCGGTAGCCGGCCAGCTGCGTGTGAAAACCGGTAGTCTTGACCAGGTCACCTCCATGGCGGGCAATGTGTCCAGAACCCAGGGTGGATTGCTCTCCTTCGCCGTAATCGTCAATAATCCGACGAACCTGTATTCGGCGCGAATCGCCATCAATACGTTCATGAGCTCGCTGGCGGGGTTGTAAGGGGACGATATGACATACACGGCAACCTTGAAGTCAGCCATCGGACAGCTGCGTGGATGCTTGCAGCGGGCGGGGCTCGATCGGCAGGACGAGCGATTCGCTCGGCACGGCGAGCACACCCCGATGCGCGATGCACCCCTGGTGCTGGTCGCATGTTCGGGTGGGCGCGATTCCCTTGCGCTCGCCGCAGTTGCCCATATCGTTTGCGGGATGTTGGGGTTGCGGTGCGGGGCGATTGTGATCGACCATCGCATGCAGGAAGGATCTGCCGGTATCGCCTCACAGGCGGCGGCCAGCTGCGTGAATCTGGGGCTTGACCCGGTGGTGGTGCGCATCGTGCATGTTGACCTGGACCATAACGGGCCGGAGGCTGCGGCTCGTGATGCCAGATACGCGGCGATTGCCGATGAAGCGCGTGCATGCGGTGCGCAGGCTGTCCTGCTCGCCCATACGAGGGACGACCAAGCCGAAACCATCATCATGGGATTGATACGTTCGGGCGGCGTTGATGTACTGGGTGGCATGCGTGAGCGCACAGCATATGACGGAACGGTGCTGTTGCGCCCGTTCCTTGGCGTGTCGCGGAAGCAGACGACCGCGATCTGCCGTGACTTGGCGATCAGCTGGTGGGACGACCCGACCAATGGCGACCATATCGCTCCGGGGGAGCGGCTGCCGCGCGACTACCCGTTGCGTTCCCGGATTCGTCACGACTTGATGCCCTTGCTTGATGACATCGCAGGTGGCGATATTGCCGGGCATCTGGCCAGGTACGCCGATGCGGCCGCCAAGGATCGGGATTATCTCGCCGTTCAGACGCAGATTGCGTACGATTCGGTCGTCAGGCTGGACGAGGAGACCCAGGGGAGCCGTGGGTGTTCGCTGGACGTGAAGTCGTTGGCCGTTCTGCCGGCGGCGATCAGAACGCGAGTGATCGCAATGGTGTGCGCACATCTGGGCGTGGCGGCGTCCGTACAGCACATCGAAGCCATCGAACGTCTCGCTGTCGATTGGCACGGGCAAGGCGCGGTGTCACTTCCCAGCGGTTACCAAGCTTTTCGCAAGAGACACGTCATTCGCGTGTGCCAAGATAGTGGGCATGCAAATCGCTGATGTTCAAGACCAGATCGACCACGAGTTGATCAGCAAGGCAGATATCCACAAGAAAATCAATGAAGTCGCGGCGCAGGTGAGTGAAGACTACCGCGGCAAAGATCCGCTGCTCGTCGCAGTGCTCAAGGGCGCGGTCAACACCATGGTCGCCTTCTCCCAGGCGATGAGCATTCCGGTGCAGATGGATTTCATGAGCCTGTCGAGTTATGGGTCGGGGACATCAAGCAGCGGCACGATCACGGTTCGCCAGGACCTGTCGACGGATGTGCGTGGCCGCAACGTGCTGATTGTCGAAGACATCGTCGATTCCGGGCGCACGCTTGCTTGGCTGGTCGAGGAACTCAAGCGCAGAGGTGCGCAATCCGTGGAGGTCTTCGCGCTGTTGGAGAAGCCGTCTCGTCGTGAAGTCGACGTGCAGGTAAAGTACAAGGGGTATGAGGTTCCTGACGAATTTGTCGTCGGGTTCGGTCTCGATTATGACGAACGCTTCCGCAATCTCGATTCGATCGCGGTGCTGAAGCCGGAAGTATATCAAGGAGAACAGGCATGAGCTATCCGCAAGGCCCGCAGCAGCGGCCGCCTATGGGCGGAAACAACGGCAATCCATTCCGCCGTGGCGATTCCGATAACTCGCCGAAGGGAAACAACGGGGATCACCCGTGGTGGCAGTCCCCCTGGCTGTGGGTCGTCGTGCTGGTGCTGCTGACAATCGGCGCATTCCAACTGTTCGCTTCCAGCGGCACGCAAACCATCAACACGCAGGATGGTCTGAAGTTGCTCGAGGACGGGCAAGCCAAGTATGCCGAGGTGATTGACAATCGGCAACTGGTCAAGCTCGAGCTGAAGAACGATTACACGAAGACCGATGCGCAAGGCAAGACGCATAATTACGGCAAGAACGTCCAGTTCTACTACACCTTCGCCCAAGGCGCGGATATCATCAAGGCTGTGCAGAAGGACGATCCGAGCGATGGCTGGACATCCAACATGCAGCAGACCAGCGCGATGTCCTATCTCATCACGTCGATCCTGCCGCTGGTGATTTTCCTCGGACTGCTGTGGTTCATGATGAGCCGGATGAGCAATGGCATGCTCGGCATGGGCGGCCGTAAGAACAACGGGAAGCTGCTCGAAGGGCAGACCCCGAGCACGCGCTTCGCCGACGTCAAAGGCGAGGATGCCGCGTTGCAGGAAGTCGAGGAAATCAAGGACTTCCTCAAAGACCCGTCCAAGTACAAGGCGCTTGGCGCCCGCATTCCGCGTGGCGTGCTGCTGTATGGCCCTCCTGGAACCGGTAAGACGCTGCTCGCGCGTGCCATTGCAGGCGAGGCGGGCGTGCCGTTCTACGCGACTTCGGGTTCGGACTTCGTCGAGATGTTCGTCGGCCTTGGCGCTTCTCGTGTGCGTGAACTGTTCGATGAGGCGAAGAAGAACGCTCCGGCGATCATCTTCATCGACGAGATCGATGCCGTCGGTCGCAAGCGTGGATCCGGCATGAGCGGCGGGCATGACGAGCGTGAGCAGACGTTGAACCAGCTGCTTGTTGAGATGGATGGATTCGACAACGATACCAATCTGATTATCATCGCCGCCACGAACCGTCCGGATGTCCTCGACCCGGCGTTGCTGCGCCCCGGACGATTCGATCGTCAGGTCGCGGTCGAAGCTCCGGATTTGGAAGGCCGCGAGGCGATTTTGAAGGTCCATGCCAAGGGCAAACCGTTCGTGCCGGATGTCGACCTGCATATGGTCGCTGTGCGCACACCTGGCTTCACTGGCGCCGACCTGGCGAATGTGCTCAACGAAGCCGCGTTGCTGTGCGCCCGCGCTGGTGCCCAGCTGATCGACAACCGTGCCATCGACGAGGCCATCGACCGTGTACAGGCCGGCCCGAAGCGCCAGTCGAAGGGCATGGCGCTCAACGAGTTGCGCAACACCGCGTACCATGAGGGCGGTCATGCGTTGGTCGCCGCATGCATGCACGACACCGACCCGGTGACCAAGGTGACGATTCTGCCGCGAGGCCGCGCACTGGGGTACACGGCAGTCATGCCGACCTCTGACCGCTATTCCGAGTCGCGCAACCAGCTGCTCGACCAGATGGCGTATGCGATGGGCGGCCGTACCGCGGAGGAGATCGTCTTCCACGACCCGACCACCGGTGCCTCGAACGATATCGAGAAGGCCACGAAGATCGCCCGCAAGATGGTGCTCGAATACGGCTTCTCTTCCAAGCTCGGCGCCATCAAGTGGGACAACGCGGACGCGCAGGACGATTACGACGGGCTCAAGCCTCGGCCGTATTCGGAGCGTACCGCGCAGATCATTGATGAGGAAGTCGACAAGCTGATTGAGAACGCGCATACCGAAGCGTGGAACGCGATCAATGACAATCGTGACATTCTTGACGAGCTGGTGCGCCAGCTGTTGGTCAAGGAGACGCTCAACGAAAAGGAGCTCGCCGAAATCTTCGCAAACGTGAAGAAAGCTCCGAAGCGTGAAGTGTGGCTGTCGGATGAACGCCGGCCGGATTCCGACAAGCCTCCGGTCGAGATTCCTGATTCGCTCAAGCGTGGCGTCGGAATGAAGCCGGGCGAGTGACCGTATGGATTCGATACGTTTGACGGGGATTCGCGCCGCCGCAGGGCAGGGCGGATCCCCGTCCGTTTCTTCGCATGCGGGTCGTTCTTCGCATACCGGTCGTTTTTCGCAGTACCCTGACGTTCCCCGCTGGCGTGATTTGCGCGCCGATGTCACTATCGCGTTTGATCTGCGCGAAGCCATCGCCGATGACGACATCACCGAGACCGTGGATTACGCCCAGCTGACTGATCGGGTGCGGCAGGTCATGGCTTCCAGCGCTTACGATTGTGCATTGTTGGAAACGATTGCAGGGCGGATCGCGCAAGCGGTACTGCTGTCGCATCGGGTCCAGTGTGTGGATGTCGTCTTGCATTGTGGACAGCCGTCGGATGCGGATGTGGACGAAATCGCCGTGGCCATCCATCGTCTGGCGGATGACAGCAGCCATGACAGCGCCACGCCCGCGGCACAGGCCAGCGGATCAATGCCGAGACAAGGCCGTGGCGATCACGATGATGGTCGGCATGATGATGGTCAGCGCGACGGTAGTCAGCACAATGCCCAAGGTGATCAAGCCGAATCCGCGCAAACACCAATGCGGCAACCCTCCCATGCCGTCATCGCCATGCATGGCGAAAACGGCGACGGGGAGCGCCTGATGCGTGCGGCGGTTGTGGCGTTGGACAGCGTACCGGGCAACCAGGTGACAGGAATCTCGCCGTTGTACCACGTGAGCGCCATCGACGGTCCGGATTCATTGTCAGCGGTGGTGCTTGTAGATACGCGCCTGAACCTGCCTGCACTCAGTCATCTGTTGGCATCCATCAGTGATAAGCATCGCGATGCGCTCACACTGCGCGCAATCACCATGTGGTCTGACGCGAACGACGGTCGGCACGAGCACATTGGCTGGCAGGAAGCGAAGAGCATGGCGTCGATTCTCGCTCCGTGGATGGATATCGAGCCTGATGCCCGTTTTGACGGCGACCCGCTGTCCTACCTGCTGGCGCTTGCCCCGGACGCCACGCGTGTGGGATTACTGTCAGACAGCTGGATTGTAGGAGGGCTGCAATGAACGCCGACAATACGAGAGGAGATTGACGACCATGCGCAGAACTCCATGGTGGCAGTATGTGATCGCCATACTGGCAGGGTGTCTTATCGGTGTCGGCGCGACATCGGTGGCCGAACGCATCCAATTCGATATGCTTGGCGCGCCGATCGCTGTATCGGTGGTCATGCTGGTCATGGGACTGGTGGTGCTCGCGTTGGCGATTCAGGTGCGCATCTATGCGCGCACGGATCCGAAGAAACGCACGCGCAGGCTCGACCCAGATCGCGCTGTCAATACGCTGATTTTGTCGAAAGCGTTGGGGCTTGCCGCGGCGTTTCTGCTGGGCTGGTATGGTGTGCAGCTGATCATCGCGCTGCCGCACAGTGAGGCGGCGTACTACGCAAGCGCCATTCGTGAGTGTGCCATTGCCGCGGCGGTGAGTCTGATCGATATGATCATTGGCATCATCAGTGAATGGTTCTGCCAGCTGCCGCCCGATGAAGGGCCGGAGAACCCGAAAATGAAGGAACGCCAACGCCAGCAGCGTCAACTCGCCCGCGGCGGCGTCGCCAAACGCAGCTAGCCCCCGCATATATCCCTGCTTTTTGCCGATGCTGCGGTGCTGCTGAGCGTCGGCAGAGGGTTGTGGGTTTGTTTCTGCCGACGCTGAGTGCCCTGTCAGCGTCGGCAGAAGGTTGGCGGTTCTCCCAAACGATGTGTTTCCCAAACTAACTACGCTGGTGCCTGGTTTTGCGTCACCAGTTTGTGAGTATTCCCAAACTGGTGACGTTGGGGTTGGTTTTTTCGTGGCTGGTTTGTGTGTTTTTCCAAACTGGTTATGCTGGTGTCCGGTTTTCCGTCACCGGTTTGTGGGTATTCCCAAACTGGTGACGTTGGGGTTGGTTTTTCCGTGGCTGGTTTGTGTGTTTTTCCAAACTGGTTATGCTGGTGTCCGGTTTTCCGTCACCGGTTTGTGGGTATCTCCAAACTGGTTGCGCTGGTGCCTGGTTTTCCGTCACCAGTTTGTGGGTATCTCCAAACTGGTGACGCTGGGGTTGGTTTTTCCGTAGCTGGTTTGTGGGTATTCCCAAACTGGCTACGCCGGGGTGTTGCTGGTTTCGCTGCTTGATTGCAGCTCGTCAAGCGTTTCATCGGGGACGCGAATCATCGCCTCCTGCGCCATCACAGCGACGAGCTTGCCGTCGCGCGAATACACTTTCGCCACGGCCAAACCGCGCCCGTGCGCCGCTGTCGGCGTGTCCTGCACATACAAGTGCCATTGATTGATATCGATATCGCGATACCACCACATCGAATGGTCGATGGACGCATACGAAATCCCCGGTGTAGAAATACTCAACCCAGCCCGGCGCAATACCGGCTCCATCATGATCTGGTCGCAGCCGAGCGCCAGCATCGCGCGGTGTATCACCTGCGGCACGTCGACGGTCCCGTCGGCCTTCATCCACACCATTTGACGACCGCTGTCCTGATCGGCGGACTTGTGGTCGGCGCCCAGCATAATGGTCGGCGTCACGTGACGAATATCGAACGGGGATTTACTAGCGTAGAAATCGGCGAATGGCGATCGGTCTGCATACGGCTCCATCAGCTGTTTGGCGCTGGTCAGCCCTTCCGGTCCGGGCACATCGGACGGCATGGGATCTGCGAATTCCACCCCGCGCTGGCCGGTTTGCTGGAAGCTGGCGATGGCGGTGAGGATTGGGCCTTGGGCTTGCGTGACATTCACACGCCTTGATGAGAAAGAATGCCCGTCGCGCAGCGTTTCCACGTCGAACAGCACGTCTTGATGAATGTCGCCTGCGGCGATGAAATACCCGTGGATGGAGTGGGGCAGACGTCCTTCGGGCACCGTTTTCGCAGCGGCGATGACGGACTGCGCAATCACCTGACCGCCATAGACGCGTCCAGTCGGGAAATACAAGCTTTCCCCATTGATGTACGTATGATTTCGATGCGGAGACGGGGTACCCAATTGCAACACCTTGACCAGATGCTTCAGCGGTGTCATCGATTCATTCTGCGTCATAGTCGCTCTTTTCTGCCTGCCCGCCGGCCAGTGCGGTGAGCGCGTATTCGGTCGGCGTCGTGCGCCGCATGGTGTAGTCTAATCCGTTCAACGGAATATCTTCGGATTTCGCAGCGAAAACTGCGCTCGTCAACGAAATCCGCATCCTGCACATGCGCCGATGGTTATCACACAGTACAGCAGGCGCGTATTTCCGATGCGCTTCGACTTGTCCTCATACGTGTAAACGCAGCGTGGCGCCAGATGAACATCCGGTAGCGGCATGATGAATCGGTGAGTGGCGCGATGCTGTTCCGCGGTTCCGTACACAGTGATTCCGTACACCGCGGTTCCGTATAAAAGGGAACCTCCCCATCGGTGTGCCGACAGGGAGGTTCCATATGTATAGCCGCATGCGCAGCAGGACGCAGCGGCGGACGAATCCGCCGAACTGCTAGCGCGTCAGCTTACGGTGCAAACGATGAGGCCGTGCCGCGTCCTCGCCGAGACGCGCGACCTTGTTTTCTTCATACGCCTGGAAGTTGCCTTCGAACCAATACCAATGCGCCGGGTTCTCGTCGGTGCCTTCCCATGCGAGGATATGCGTGGCGATGCGGTCGAGGAACCAGCGGTCATGGGAAATGACCACAGCGCAGCCAGGGAATTCGAGCAGCGCGTTCTCCAGACTTTCCAATGTTTCGACATCAAGGTCGTTGGTCGGCTCGTCGAGCAGCAGCAGATTGCCGCCCTGCTTCAGGGTGAGCGCAAGGTTCAGGCGGTTGCGTTCGCCGCCGGAGAGCATGCTCACGAGCTTTTGCTGGTCGGAACCTTTGAAGCCGAAGCTCGCCACATACGCGCGGGTGGGCACTTCCACGCCGCCGACCTCAATGAAGTCAAGCCCGCCGGAAACCGCTTCCCACAGGTTCTTGTTCGGGTCGAGCCCCGCGCGGTTCTGGTCGACATAGGAGATTTTGACGGTATCGCCGATGGTGAGCTTACCCGACGTAAGCGGCTCCAGCCCGACGATCGTCTTGAACAGGGTGGACTTGCCCACGCCGTTGGGGCCGATGACGCCGACGATGCCGTTGCGCGGCAGCGTGAAGCTCAGGTCGTCGATGAGCACGCGGTCGCCGAAGGCCTTGTGGATATGCTCGGCTTCCAGTACCTGCGAGCCCAGACGCGGCCCCGGCGGAATCTGGATTTCGGAGAAGTCCAGTTTCTTGGAGTTGCGTGCTTCCTCTTCCATCTGGTCGTAGCGTTCCAGACGCGCCTTGTTCTTGGCCTGACGGGCCTTCGGCGAGGAACGCACCCAATCCAGCTCGTTCTTCAGACGCTTGGCGAGCTTGGCGTCTTTGGCGCCTTGGATTTCCATACGCTTGGCTTTCGTCTCCAGATATGTGGAGTAGTTGCCCTTGTACGGATACAGGTGGCCGCGATCGACTTCGCAGATCCACTCGGCCACGTTGTCCATGAAGTAGCGATCGTGGGTGACGGCGATGACGGCGCCCTTGTACTGGTGCAGGAACTGTTCCAGCCACAGGATCGATTCGGCGTCCAAGTGGTTGGTGGGCTCGTCGAGCAGCAGCAGGTCGGGGGCTTCGAGCAGCAGACGGCACAAGGCGACGCGACGACGTTCGCCGCCGGAGCAGACGCTGACCGGAGTGTCGGGGTCGGGGCATTGCAGAGCGTCCATGGCCTGTTCGAGCTGCGAATCCAGATCCCAGCCGTTCGCGGCGTCGATTTCGGTTTGCAGCTTGCCCATTTCCTCCATGAGGGCGTCGAAATCAGCATCCGGATTGGCCATTTCTTCGCCGATTTGGTTGAACCGCTCAACCTTCTGGGCGATCGGGCCGAATGCCATCTTGATGTTTTCGCCGACGGTTTTGTCTTCGTCAAGCGGTGGATCCTGCTGGAGGATGCCTACCGTGTACCCCGGGGTGAGGGTCGCTTCGCCGTTCGAGACCGTGTCGAGTCCGGCCATGATGCGCAGCAACGTGGACTTGCCCATGCCGTTGGGGCCCACCACGCCGATTTTCGCGCCGGGCAGGAAGCTCAGGGTTACGTCGTCGAGGATGACCCGGTCGCCGTAAGCCTTGCGCGCCTTGATCATTTGATAGATAAATTCTGCCAAAGTTGTTCCGTTCTCCTGATGTGCGCCGGGTGGGCGCATATGGAATGTAATCGGTCGCAATAACCCTTCCATTATGGCGTATGCGGTCTACAGCGGGCGGGTCGGTGACGGGTTGCGCAGGTGGGGGTCGTCAGTATCGGCGAGCCGCGCGATTGATGCGTCGCATGGCGGGCGGTTGCGGTCGGTTGTTGTGGTGGGTGGTGGGGTATCGCGTTGTGGTGGGATTGGCTGGTCGTATGGCGGGTTGGTGTGGCGGTCAGTGCGGGGTGGTTGGCGGGTATCTGTCTGTGATGTGGCTGATTGGTTGCATAGTGGGGTGGCTATGGCTGTGGGGCTGGGGTGGTTGGCTGATATCTGCCCGGTGTGCGACGGTTCGGTCGCATCGCGGCAGGGATCCGTGGTGGCACCGCCGCGCGTGGCGCGGTCCCGCAACATATCGCTGGCGTCACCCGTGCGTGGCATGGTCCTGGCGGCCTTCACTGGCGTTCATAATGTGGATATACATATGGACGCCTTGATGACGTCATCGTAGTATCAATCGACGGAAGATTTGACGATACAGGATCGGCACTCGATGAATCGACGGTTGATGGATTGACGAGATGGATCGGCGTCCGATGGATTGACAGACGTCGGATTGACATCCGTTCTGATTGACATCCGTCCGAATTGATCCGACGGGTCGGTATCCGCCCTGATTGACACCTCGGATCGGCACCGGTCTTACCGTGCTTGTCGGATCGGCATCCGCCATCTGATCAACAGCCGCAGGAATAGCACTCGTCAGCTGCGGACACCGGGGAATGCGGCAACGCACGCCATTCGCGTACCGCTGGAACTTACGGAGGTGAGGCACGTCATGATAGCTGGATACTCGATACTCACCTTGTTACTGGTGGCGCTCGCCGGAGTGGGAGCCGGCTTTGTGGGCTACGCCGTGGGCGCTTCGTCGCTGATTTCCTATCCTGCACTGCTGGCATTGGGAGTGCCGCCTGTCATCGCCAACGCGTCGAATACGGTGGGTGTGCTGGGCACGGGATTCGGCGGAGCGCTTGGCGCGCGCAAAGAGTTGCGCGGACTTCATCTCAGAGCCGCGATATACGTATCGATTGGCGTAATCGGCGGCATTCTGGGCGCGCTGCTGTTGCTTGAACTGGACCCGAAAGTCTTCGAATGCGTTGTCCCGCCGTTGATTGCATTGAGCAGCGCTGCGATCGCTCTCAATCCGCGTGGCCGTGCCGAAGCTCGACAGGCAGCCGCGGATGCCCGGGCGCAAGCAGCAGGGCTTGGTCTGGATGACACGGTTGCAAGTACTGACGGACACGCTGCGCGCAACGGACATTCCCGACCGCTTGTGCGCACGCAAACCGAGCCGTTATCCGAAGACCCGTGGTGGGTTTGGCTCGGAGTGTCATGCTGCGCGATATACAGCGGCTATTTCGGTGCCGGCGCAGGCACGCTGGTTCTCGCCGTGCTCGATGCGGCCGGGATCGGCCCGTTCCACCAAGTCAACGCGCTGAAAACCCTGATCGGGTGGGGTGCGAATATGAGCGCTTCTGTGGTGTTTATCGTGCGCGGCGTGGTCGACTGGCCGTTGGCGATTGTGATGTGCCTCGGATGTTTCGCCGGCAGCTATATCGCCCCGCCGGTCACCCGGAAAATCCCCGCCCGCATTATGCGTATCGCCGCGGTCATTGCAGGCATCGCGCTGACTGTCGATCTGGCCATCAAGACGTACTGACCTACTGACACGGGCTTGCTGTTGAGTTGCATGGTTAATTCTCCTGTAATTCAGTCAAAACGTGCTGGTCTAGACACGGGCTTGCTGATTCGGCGGTCTTGCTGATTCTGCCAGCGTTGACCTGCGCGCCATGCCTGCAGTCCATGCCGATTGATCGTCCTGCGCATCACACCCTGCCGACGCGAAGGGACATCTGCGGTTGTGCGATGTTGTGTGAGGATTGACTCACAAACCGGGGGTTGGATTGGGCGTGGTTGTGGCGGTTCGGCTTGTGCGCGTTGGGTTGTGTGAGGATTAGCTCACAAATCGGGAGGTTGAGCATTGGGTGTTGGCGGTTTTGGTCAGGCTGTGTCGTGTTGTGTGAGGATTGGCTCACAAACCGGGTGGTTGCGGGGACTGAAATTGGCGGTTGTGGCCGGGTTGTGACTGGTTGTGTGAGGATTGGCTCACAAACTGGGCTGTGCGGGTTAGCGGGTGCCGATATCGGTCGGGTATAGGCCTCCCATGACTGCGGCGGATGCGCCACAGTCCGGCACCGCCATGCACCAACGCGAGGGGCGGCCGCCTCATTCACCCCCGTGCCCGGCATGCCAACCGTGTCGCCAACTGCACCGCCACCGTGCCGCAAACGCACCGTCACCATGCCGCAACTCCATCGCCACTGTGTCACCAACCGTGCCACCAACTGCGTCACCAAATGCCGCGCGTCGAATTCGATACCTCGCGATAAACTGAAGTGTCTGAATAACGCCGCGGGAGTGCGGCTGGGTCGCGATTGCGACCGACATACGATCGAAAGAACATAGTGACTGATTCCAAATCTTCTCAGCATGCCCACAAGCACGACAACAAGCGGCATGGCAATTCCTTCAAACACCACGGCAAGGGGGAGCACAAGGGCGGCAAGCGTTTCAATCGCCGTGACGGCAAGAATTCCTCCTTCAAGAACCAGAACATCGAGGAAGAACTTCACGAAAGCAAGTACGTCGCTGCAGCAGAGGCCGCGGCGGCCGATTCCGCTGCACACCGCGACGAACCGCCGCGCACCTTCGCCGAGCTCGGAGTTCCGCGCGAACTGGTCGATGCGCTCGAACGTGACGGCAAAACCACGGCGTTCCCCATTCAGGCGGACACGCTGCCGGATTCCCTCGCCGGACGCGATATCCTCGGTCGAGGCCAGACCGGTTCGGGCAAAACCCTCGCGTTCTCCATTCCGTTGATCGCCCGCCTCGCGCAATCCAGCGACACGGATGACGCCATTCGTGATTTCCGCGCCATCAAGGACAGCGGCGACAAGGACGCTCGCAAGAAGGCCATGCTGCCGCATCCGCGCGCACTCGTCCTCGCACCGACCAGAGAGCTGGTCAACCAGATTGATGAGGTCATCCGCCCGCTCGCTGAAGTGTACGGCATGCGTACCGTCACCATCTACGGCGGCGTTCGTCAGGGCCGCCAGGTAGACGGGCTTCGCCGTGGCGCGCAGATTGTCGTCGCCTGCCCTGGACGACTTGAGGATTTGCTCAATCAGAAGCTGCTGACCCTTGAATCCGTGCGTGTCGCCGTGCTTGACGAAGCCGACGAGATGGCGGATATGGGCTTTTTGCCGTCCGTCGAGAAACTCCTCGCGCAAGTCGCTCCGGACGGTCAACGCATGCTGTTCTCCGCGACCCTCGACCACGGTGTCGACAAGCTTGTCGATGAGTTCCTCCACGAGCCGAAGGTCCATGCCGTGGATGCCGCCGACGCCCAAGTCGACACGCTCACCCAGCACGTGTTCAAGGTCACCAAGGACGACAAACCTGAAGTGATTCGTGCGCTCGCCAGCGGCAACAGCAAGCGTATTATCTTCACCCGCACCAAGTATCAGGCCAAGGAGCTCGCTGAAAAGCTGGTCAAGCACGGCATCCCTGCTGTCGATTTGCAGGGCAACCTGTCGCAGAAGCAGCGTGACCATCATCTTGCCGCCTTCGAGCGGGGATTCGTTCGCGTCCTCGTCGCTACGGATGTCGCCGCGCGAGGTATTGACGTCAGCGATGTCGCCTTGGTGATTCAGACCGAGCCGCCGGCTGATCCGAAGTCCTTCCTTCACCGTTCGGGCCGCACCGCGCGTGCCGGCGAGCATGGCGATGTGGTCACGCTGGTGCTGCCGAATCAGCGCCGGTCTTCGCATCGTCTGTTCCGCAACGCCGGCATCGATGCGGAACCGGTTGCGGTCACGCCTGAATCCCCCGAACTGCTTGAACTGGTGGGCGAAACCGCGCCTGTTGTTGAAGGCTGGGATTTGGGTCAGGTCGATTTCGGCGACAAGCACGGCAAAAACGGCAAAAAGAAGGACGGCGGCAAACGCAAGGGCCGCCATGACCGCGACGATAAGGATCGTCGCGACCGTAAGAATCGTCACGACAAGGGCGGAGCACGCGGCAAGGGCCATGCCCCGCACGGGCACAAGGGCGACGACGTCCGTGAAACCTTCGAAGGCTTCAACCAGCCGGGATCCGTTGATTTCACGGCGACCGAGGATTACCGCAATGCCAAGCATCACGGCCATAAGGACGCTGAGCAACGCAAGCACGGCAAGAATCGTTTCGATCGCGGCACCGGGCGTCGTGATTATGACAAGCGTGATTCAGGCCGGTCAGTCGACCGTGATTTCGACCGCTCGTTCCGAGACGACGAGATGCCGCAACGTCATTCCGGTCGTCGTATTTCTTCGTACGATGAGGGCCCACGCAATCGCAAGCAACGCCGTGAACGCGAGTTCGGCGAGCGTTCCGGCGGTTGGCGTCATGGAGGCAAGAAGCATCGCGACGATGTTCGATTCGTCAGCGCGAAGCATGAGAAGAAATCCAAAGCCTCGAAGAAATCAAAGCCCGCGGGGAAGCATAAAACCGGGCATAAGCATACCGGCGGCAGGAAGCATCGCTGAGTGACCAGACGGGCGGGAACGCAGATACGTTTCCCGCCCGTCTTGCGTTACGATGGAACGAGTGCGTGATGAAGGATGGTGGTCATGGACTGGCATGCATCGGTTTATGGGGGACGCGGCGGCAGCGGATACGACACGCCTCGCGATTTCGGCGGTGAATCCGGTTCTTCGTATGGTGCGCGCGACGAGGTTGTTCCTGAATCCAAGCTGAAACGGCGAGGGGGAGCCGCGTATTATCGTGCGTTTGACGTCCTTTCCAGCAACCGGATGCGTGATTTCACATGCACCTATACCGATGACGGCGAAACGCTTCACGCGACGGTCCACAGTACCGAAAACTTCTTGAGTGATTATGATGTCAGCACGCATATTGACGAGAATCGTTCAGATTTCACCGATTCTTCTTGTACCTGCCCTGCGTTCAGCAGATTCGGCGGCATCTGCAAGCATGTGCTGGCGTTGATCATCGCCTACAACGAAGATTCAGATTCGTTCACTGTCACAGGAGGCGGATCACAGCGGAGCGCTCGCCAGCGCCGCACCACGTCGCCGATGCTGGAACGGTTCATGTTCGACGAAGAGCGTCGTCAAGCCGATAACGCGAAAAACAGACAGCTCGACCTGCTCAAACAGGTCAGCGCCGCGGAAAAGAACGGCGGAGTGCTTCCTGCTGTGCAAACCAGCCGTCATCTGCCGATTGGCAGCGTGCATTTGGAGCTTGTGTTCTCGAAATCATTGCGGATATCGGGCGGCACGATCCGTCTCAAACTCACCGTCCCCTCACTCAGACTCGGCTACGTCGTCAGCGGTATTCCCGGATTGCTGAGCGCTGTGCGGGAGCAGGAGTATGTCCAGTATGGGCAGAAACTTGCGTTCGTCCACACTCGCGACACCTTCGATGAACAATCGCGGAAGATGCTTGACATCCTTGATCGCGCGGTGCAGGTCAGGGAAAGTCTCAACGCGAGCATGTACTATCCGGCCACTCGTGTCGCTTCGGGCGGCGGATATCCGGTGGCTGACGACGAATTGGCGGAACTGCTTGGCTTGTTCGTCGATACCGGCGAATCCGTAGGGTTTGTCAGGAGCGGTTCGGCGTTCGCCAACGCGCGCGCTATGCGCGTTGTGGATGCCGACCCTGATTTCGGGCTGCGAATCACCCCGGCTGCCGATGGCGGATACGCGATCACCCACACCGCCAGCGTGATTGCGGTGATTGACGGGCACCCCTCCTCGTATGTCATCGTCGGCTCCGCGATCGGGGCGGACCGTGAATGGTTCTCAGCCAACACGGATGGTCTGCCGATGATTTTCCGGTGTTCGTCGCAATTGGCTCGGCGCAAGCAGCTTGCCATCGCTTTGTGCGGGGAAGATCGCGAAATCGAACAGTATGTGAGTCCCCGGGATCTGAATGTATTCAGCCGAACCGTGCTTCCGCAGTTGACGGTCGGTGCGATTGACGGTGTGCCGGCCGGGCAGGAGTCGGATGATGGGCCGGTGGCCGAATCGAGCGACACTGCAGATTCTGTTGCGACGTCCGCTGATGATTCGAATAGCGAGACGGCGTTTGAGACGCCTCAGCCCGGCAATCCGAATGAGCTTGGGGCATCTGGCATGTCCGGCAGCCCGGCGAATGACTCGGACCGGGACCAGGATCAGCGTCAGCCCCTGCGCGGCTTGATCGTCGATATTCCGGCGAAACTGCTGGCCACCATACAACAGCCGTGCAAGATCGAGTTGTATTTCGACCGCGATCGCGATGGCATCACGTGTGATGCCCAAGCCAGGTATGGCGATCGCCGATTCCACATCTTCAACGGCAACGGCGCGCATGACGGCGTGGTGCGCGACACGGCGACCGAACGGCTCGTGGTGGAAGCGCTGCTGCATTATTTCCCGCGCCCGGACGGTCCGGTCGCACGGTTGGCCGAAGATGATGACGAGGGCATCTACCGCCTGCTGACAGAAGGATTGCCGGTGTTGCGCGGACTGGGAACCGTCTACTCGACACCGGCGTTCGACGGAGTGACATCCATGCCGTCTCCGGTCGTCAAAATCGGATTGTCCATGCGTGCCGATTTGGTGGAAATCTCGCCTATCGCCGATGAAGTCGATCCAAGCGAAGTGTCGCAGCTGCTCAACAGTTACCATCAGCGCAAACGGTTCCATCGCCTGCGTGACGGCAGATTCGTCAACTTGGCGAGTATGGACACTAGCGAACTTGACACCGTTGCCGACGATTTGGGCATAGACCGGGATGAGTTCGCCGATGGAGCCGTGGACGTGCCCGCATTCCAGGCGTTCTATCTTGACGGGCAGGCCGATGATGACGATAAGGACGAGCGGTTCAGCCAGTATGTTGACAACCTCAAGATTATCGATCCGAACCGTTACGAAGTGCCTGACAGCTTGAAATCCGTGCTCCGCCCGTATCAGGTGGAGGGCTTCCGATGGCTCAACGCGGTGTGCGACAAGGGGTTCGGAGGTATTCTGGCGGATGAGATGGGTCTGGGCAAAACCGTGCAGATGCTCGCCATGCTGCTCAGCCGCTTGGATGAATCGCGTGAGCACGGGCCGAATCTGATCGTCTGCCCGGCGTCCCTGGTCTACAACTGGGTTGCGGAAGCGGAGAAATTCACTCCAGAACTCCATGTCGTCGCACTGGCGGGAAGCAAAGATGAGCGTCAGGCGATTCTCGCCAGTGCACGCAATTATGATCTGCTCGTCACGTCATATGATTTGCTGCGGCGTGATATCGATGATTATCGGAATATCACCTTCACGTGTATGGCGTTGGATGAGGCACAATACGTGAAGAATCATGCGACGAAATCCTCGCAGGCGGTTCGCGCGATCCAAGCCAAACACCGGTTCGCGCTGACCGGCACGCCGATCGAGAACCGGCTGTCCGAATTGTGGAGTATCTTCGACTTCCTCATGCCGGGGATGCTCGGCAGTTACAAGCATTTCCGCGGTCGTTTCGAAATGCCGATTCTCAGCGGCGACGCCATTGTGCAGCGCAGGCTTCAGGTGTTCGTAGGTCCGTTTATTTTGCGGCGTCTGAAGAAAGACGTGCTCGGCGACTTGCCTGACAAGATCGAGAATGTCATCACCGTCCAGCTGGAGGGCGAACAACGCAAACTGTATGCTGCGCTTGAGCAGCGATTGCGCGCTTCCATCAACCGGGATGCCGATTTTGATTCCGGTGCCGGAAAAATCAAAGTGCTCGCCCAGTTGACCCGCTTGCGGCAGATTTGCTGTGATCCGCGGCTCGTATACGAGAATGCGGGGAAGAAATCCGCCAAGCTTGACGCCATTGAGGAACTCGTGGAATCCTGCCGTGATGCGGGCCGTAAGATGCTGATCTTCTCGCAGTTCACCAGCTATCTGCATCTGATTGGCAAGCGGTTGCGCAAGAACGACATCGACTATGACGTGATTACCGGCGCGACCCCGAAGAAGAAGCGGCTTGAGCTGGTCAACGAGTTCAACAAGGATGACACTCCGGTGTTCTTGATTTCGCTGAAAGCCGGCAACACCGGTCTCAATCTGACCGGTGCTTGCGTGGTGGTGCATGCTGACCCATGGTGGAATGCGGCTGCGCAGAATCAGGCGACCGATCGCGCGCATCGCATCGGGCAGACGCAGGATGTGAATGTGTATCAGATTGTGGCGAAGGACACGATTGAGGAGCGCATCCTCAACTTGCAGCACACGAAGTCTGATCTTGCGGCGAAATTCGTGGACGATGCCTCGACGACCGGTGGTAGTGCCATCGGCCGGCTCACCAAGGACGATCTGCTCGCGTTGCTTGGGTGAGTTGCCGTGCGGGTGTCTGCCTGGGCGAGCGCTGGCCGAATGGGTGTTACCACGAGGATTGTCCAGGTGCGCGTTTCCCGGGCGGGACGTTGCCAAGGGACTGTCTGAACGGGCGCCGGTCAGCCGGGCGCCGGTTGGGCGGACACTGGCAGGCTGATGTTTTGACTGGTTGGCCGGCAGTTGCCCTCAACTCCGCCTTGCGCCCCAACGGATCAAATTAGTAGCACACGATATACTAGCTTACGATATACTAGTTTGCGATATACAACATTGGCGAATCAATCCTTTGCGGATAACCCTTCGTGTGCGCATCGTGGTCGCACGCATCGATGGTTGATTCTCCGTATGGTCAGATTGGAGGGACGTGGCTTATGGATGACTTCATCGGCAGACACCGAGAGCTGGATATGCTTCAGCGCAGATACGATTCTGGACGCTTTGAATGCGTTATCGTATATGGCCGCCGCAGAGTCGGAAAGACGACGTTGATCCGGCGATTCGTGCAGGGTAAGCCCTGTGTGTTTTTCTCGGCGATCGAATCAAGTGCTCAGCGCAATCTCGAAGTGCTCAGCGCAAGTATTGCTCTGCTGCAGTCTGGAATGCAGGGTTTGTCATCGGATGCGGGTGCTACGGCAGCGGTACCGACATACCCTGTGTATCGTGATTTTGCATCGGCAATAGAGAGGATATTCCAACTCGCAAGCGATAAGCGGATAGTATTCGTCATTGACGAATACCCGTATCTTGCCGCCGCCGACCCCTCGGTGTCATCGGTGCTCCAGCATGCCATCGATCGGCATCAGTACGATTCGAAGCTGGATATCGTGCTCTGCGGGTCGAGCATGTCCTTCATGGAAAAGCAAGTGTTGGGATATAAGAGCCCGTTGTATGGGAGGCGTACCGCGCAGATCAAGGTCGAACCGTTCACCTACCGTGAGGTGCTTGATTATTTCCTGGGCATGCCGGAGGAACAAGCCGCGGTGGTGTACGGCATCACCAATGGCATCCCGCAGTATTGCCGTCAATGGGATCCGAAGAAGAACGTAGAGGATAACATCCGAGACAACGTCATCGATCCTGACTGCTATCTGTTCGAAGAGACGACGAATATCCTCAAGCAGGAGATGCGCAATCCTGCGGAATACAACAACATCATCCAGGCGATTGCCTCCGGTGCGTCGAAGCTCAACGAGATCGCGACCGGCACACATATGCCGTCCGGAATGCTGGTGAGATATCTGACCAATCTGATGGAGCTGGGGATAGTCGTCAAAGAACGTCCGTTTGGAGAAAAGGCCGCGAGAAAGACATTGTACCATGTGGGAGATTCGTTCTTCCGCTTCTGGTATGGCTTGGTCGCGCCTTGTATGGTGTTGATTCAATCCGGCCGTGAGGATATTGCCGTGCGGCGGATTATGCAGCAGTTGCCGACGTTCATGGGACCGGTGTATGAAACCATGTGCAAACAATGGCTGTTGCAGCATAACGGCGAGTCATTGCCGTTCATCTTGTCTGAAATTGGACATTGGTGGGGCGCTGACCCGAGGACCAGACGTCAGGAGGAGATTGACATTGTCGCTTCCGACGGGAAAGACAAGGCGCTGTATGCAGAATGCAAGTGGCGCAATGAGCCGGTCGGTGTTGCAGAGCTGACATTGCTGCGGCAACGTTCGCAACTGTTGCGGCATAGTGACAAGTATTATGCGCTGTTTTCGAAGAGCGGATTCACCGAAGAACTCGAACGAGTTGCTGGTGATGATCCGCATGTCATGCTGGTGTCGTTCCAGCAGATGTGCAGGTGAATGAGCGGGTGCCCGTGTGTGGCGGGACTGCTCTGAGTGCGTGTGTATCTGTGGATTCGGGTGTGGTCCGGATTCCGGCTGCTGGCTTCTGGGAGATGCGCGGGTGTCTGCCGGTTCCTGGGTGACGCATCTTGCAGCGTGGCAACGCTGCCTTGCGCCCCAACGGATCAAATTAGTAGCACACGATATACTAGCTTACGATATACTAGTTTGCGATATACCAATTTGTTGGTTGGAGACGCGATAACGGGAAACGTCGTAAGGGTGATTAATTGCCGCCGTGCGGTCGCGGAACGGTGTGGATTTTTCCGGTGAAGTTGGTGGATACAACCTGCCAGACTGTGACGCTTGCCATCTGCTGGGCGGTGAACGGCACGTGATCCATGCCGGCTTGCTTGCTCATCAGGGCTTGCATGGCTGTGATTTTCTCATCCAGATTCGTTATCACCGATGCTGTACCCGTACCGACAATCGAGCGGAAGGACGCTGACCAGTTGCATGGTGTGCGGCCTTCGTGCACCTGATGGTCGCAGTCAAGTTCAAAAGCGACCGGGAGTTCGTTGCCGGCGGCGTTGATGGCGTCGATTTTGCGTCCCTCGTGCGCTGAATGCAGGAAGATGCGCAGCTCGCCGAAATCCGGCGGCAATGGCGTGCCGTCCGCCGACATGTTGACCGGAAGATCGTCTTCGGGGTGTGCAAACCGCGCGAGGCTGAAATCATAGCCAAAATTCATCGGCACGATGGTCAAGCCTTCGGTATCCTGATAGGCGATACGCACGACCTCGCACGCGTCGAGAATATCCTTGATTTGCTGCGGGGAGCGTACTTCGCGATCGGCTCGGCGCATCGGACGATGCACTCCGGGGGTCGTTGAGGCGTGCACATGTGGCGCGCGGCGCAGTGAGCCGGATGGCGGTAGCGAAACCTTTGCGACTACGGCCGTTGCGGGTGTCGGCAGCGAGACTGGTGTGTGCTGCGGAAGTTCGGAAGCGGTATCGGTCATGGTGTCCTCGGTGGTGTGGCGGGTAATGTGGCGTGATGGCACGTCGGAGAAACAACTTTCTATATCATACTATAGAAAGTTGCGGATTTTTACGACTTTCTATAGTATACTATAGAAAGTTGCAGTCGCGGATGTGTCCACTGCCAAAGCTCTGCCAATGGACGGTATCAAGCGTCTCTGTCGTGGCCTGAAAGGATGGTGAAATCGTTGATGTCCCAATCGTCATTGAAGCCTCGTCCGAGATACCAGCGGATGCTGGCCGAGGCGCGTGACAACGGTTTGATCAAAGTCGTGACGGGCATGCGCCGCAGCGGCAAGTCATCGCTTATGGCGCTCGGTCGCGACGATTTGCTCGCCCAGGGTGTTCCTGCAGACCGCATCGTATTCTTGAATCTTGAATCATTCGAATTTGTCGACTACGATTTCCGCCAGTTGTATCACGAGGTTGAGCGTGCTGTCCGCGGTAAAGGGCACTGCTATGTATTTCTTGATGAGGTGCAGCTGATTGGGCAATGGCAAAAAGCGGTGAACGCCATGAGGGTCGATTTGGACATCGATCTTGTCATCACGGGGTCAAATGCGCATATGCTGTCCAGCGAACTGTCGACGTTATTGTCAGGCAGATTCATGGAGATTAGGGTATTCCCCCTGTCGTACCGTGAATTCCTCGAATATGCGGAACTTGAATCTTCTGACGCCAGCTTTGAACGATTCTGCAGATTCGGCGCGTTGCCGCCGGTGGTTGACCAAGGTGATAATCCCGCGCTGGCCCGCACGGTGCTTGCCGGTATCTACAACACGGTTGTCGTGCGCGATGTGGCGTCTCATATGGAAATCCGCAATTCCGCGGTGTTTGATGATGTGGCACGGTATGTTTTCGACACCGCTGGGTCGCCGGTGTCGATTGCGAAGATTGAGAAGCGTCTTGCCTCGGCGCACAGGAAAACGACGGCGGTCACCATTGAACGGTATATCAAGGGAATGGAGGAAGCTTATCTGTTGAACAGGATTCCTCGTGTTGACGCGCATGGGGGAAGGATTTTGCAAGGCTTGTCGAAATGCTACCCGTCTGATACGGGTATCGGTGGTGTGCTGCTCGGGGGCAAGCCATACGATTTTGGCTTTGTGCTTGAGAACGTGGTGTGCAATGAGCTGCTCGCTGCCGGGTATCATGTGCGTGTCGGACGGACCGACCGATTGGAAATCGACTTTGTCGCATGGCGTGATGATGTGTCAGGGGAATCTGATGTGGCAGGTGACGGGTTGTCGTCGGCGCAGGCTGATTCGCGCTCTGGTTCCGGATACGGTGTGCTTGGGGCGCGTCCGATCATGATTCAGGTGACGGCCAGCATACTTGATGCTTCGACGCGGAAACGGGAGCTTGAACCTCTGCGTGCCGTGCGGGACGTGTCTGCGCGGCGGATGGTGATTACCTTGAATCATATGGGGCTGGAAACGGTTGACGGGATTGAGATAGTGAATGCGCTGGATTGGCTCAACTCGTTGCCATCCGGAAGGTGATGCGCTATACGCGCGATGATGCTGTGTGCGACGGCGGTGAGGACTGCTTCGCACGGATGTCCCGGTGCCTGAGGTAGGGTGGCTGGGCAACCTAGGGGAGCTGCGGCGGGGCCGTGGCTGAGAGTGCGCAAGGCGCAGACCCTGTGAACCTGTCCGGGCAATACCGGCGAAGGAAAGGAACAGCCATGACGGCATCATCGTCTGCTCATTCGAATCATGGTTCTGAAGCGGCAATCGCATCACACGTCGCCCAAACCGGTGCATCCGATGCATCTGGTGAAACGTCTGGATCCGCGGCAAAGCATGTCCCGCTCGCACCGGCGAGTACGAGCGGTGATTACGCGTTTCTCGGTGCGACGCCCGGCAGTGTGGCTGACGTGTTCTACATGTCGGCGGCCGAGGATTGGCGGGCGGCGATTAATTCGCGGTTTGTCAACGAACTGTTGGATGACACGTTGCCGGACAGTGTGCTCATCAGCTATCTGATTCAGGATTTCACGTTCTTCACACAGCCGACGCTGGAACGGTTGACCGCGCAGGCACCGACGCAGGAGATTCGTGACATGCTCAACCGGCAGGCGGAGTTCTTTGCCGACCAGGAGAAACCGTATTTTCTGCGGTTCCTCGAGGAATATGGGGTTGATGAGCAGCGGCAGGCGAGTGTGCCGCAGAGCCCGGCAAACCGCGAGTATTGCGCGTATCTCGACCGGATTGCCGCGACCGGCAGTTTCGCCCAGCTGCTGTGCCTGATGTGCGCGATGGAATGGCTGTACTTGGCGTGGGCCAAGCGCACGGTGGATGCGGGTGTCGTTCAGCAGGTGCCGGCGCATCGCGGTTGGGTGGAGCTACATGAGGGTGAATTGTTCCGCCGCTGGGTAGGCAATCTTATAGCGCTTGTCAACCAGTACGCGAGCCCCGACGGCCCGGAAGCCGACGTATTCCCCGAAGTCGCACGGCTTGAGCGCGCGTTCTTCGAGGATTCGTATGCGTATGGGGTGGGTGAGTGACGTTTCGCTTGCCGTGCGGAGACGCATGTTGAGTGTTTCGGGACTTACGAGATAGCGGACAACTGGGCGTACCATCCGACAACGCTGTTCCAAGGCCGGTATCTTGTGTATTTGAGGTATCGCAAACGTGCATCTCGGCTATCTGTAGTACCTGCCGGGACATATCTTCATTATGAGGGTTCATCGTTGCCTGAATCGTAAGTATGGACTGTGGAATTCCAACAGTTCCAACTCTGATATCAGATAACGATGAACCCGCGTAAGTGAGATGACTTCTGGCATGTACTACAGATAACCCGGATACGGGTACGAGCTTCAACTCGAGCTTGGCTTCAAACCCGAGACATCGCCGTTACTCAACTTGCTCGTCGGTGAGATGCCGCAGCAGATCCGGCGGGACCGGATGGGTCAGTCGCAGATTGGAAACAACCACGCGCTGCTGAATCTCTTTGCCGTTTTTGTCTACGCCACGATTGGTTTCCTCGTGCGAATCCTCGATCGCCGCCGCACGACCGACATAGTAGTACGTCGTTTCCTTGGTTTCGACCTTCCTGCGGATGAACACCGGCACGAAGTGCGACTCCTGCCATGGTTTGCCGTCGGTTGTGCGCATCCATTTGAATTCCGGTGATTCCAGTGAACGATTGTTCTTGCTGAACCACTCGATGTTCTGATCATCGACGAACCGATCCTGATATTGGCTGGATTCGTACTTGATGAAGATCGGCATGGTACCGGTGGGCTCGTCATAACGGTAACCGCCCACGTTCTGCGGTATTTGCTCGTCTGCCCAGCCGCACATTCGCATCACGTCGAACAGTGAATACTTTTCGTCGACGATGAACCCGTGATCGAGCACAGCGGACAGCGGCATGCCCTGTTTGCTTGCGGTGGCGCGGGTCTCATCATACCGTCCGACACATTGTGCCAGTCCTGCCTGCACGGTGTCCGCAAAGAACCGGCGGAATGTCGCGTTTTCTTGCAAGGAGGCCCGAAGCTGGGACGACAAACGTGCCTCACCATCCCCGGATAGTTCAATCATCGGCACGCCGCCGAAACGTTCCCGGTTCGCGCTGGTGAAATACGAATAGTCGAGTACCCGCAACGCAGATTCGCATTGCGTGATATCGCCGTTGCAATCAGGGAACAGACTGGTGACCAAATGCTGCAAAGTTGGGACATCCAAGGCATCCACGCTACCGGCCTGCAGGAGTATGTCGGCATGGTCGCCAACCATATCCCGTACGGCGTACGGCATCTCGATTCCGGCGAGCGCTGCCAACGCCACCAGCTCGTGTGGCCGCAAGCCGCGTAGCTGCGTATCGGTCAACATGGTCAGCATCCCATCTTCGATTGAGGTTGTTACTTCGAGCCGGAATCGTGTATCTGGATCATCGTTCTTGGTGTTGAGACTGCGTTCGCGTGAACGGACGAAAGCCAGATAGTTCTTCGATTTGTTGGCCATGGTGTACACGAGTGATGTGTCGCGTGCCGTGATGTCCATGAGCATTGGGATCCGGTTGAGTTCGCGGCGCAGTTCCCGGTATTGTTCGCTGAGTTTTCTCATGTCGGACAGGTCTGCATGATCGATCGCGTCAAGCACGCGCTTTCGGGCGATAGGGTCAAAACTGATCGAGCATAAGCCTGGTGCTTGGTTGCCTAGGTTCTTGCGTACGCGGTCGCGGTCGCCGCTATTGCCGTATAAGGCGATCGGGATGAGATAGTTGTTGGCGTAATTGCCGATGAAATCCACAACGACGACTGATGATTTTCCCGGATATTTGCGTAGGCCTCGGCCGAGCTGCTGAGTGAATATGATGCTGGATTGTGTTTGCCGTAGCATCACGATCTGGTTGGTAGCAGGAATATCGATGCCTTCATTGAACAGATCAACGGTGAAAATGTAATCAAGTTCGCCGTCTTGCAACGCTTGTTCCACCTGTTCGCGCTCTTTCGGCTTGCTGGCTCCTGTCAGACATGCGGTCCGGTATGGGCGTTCCGCCTGTTCGTTGATGATGTGGGTGAATTTCTCCGCGAGGATCTCGGTTTCCTCGACCCGGCTGCAGAATACGATCCCTTTGACCGGTTCGCCTGCCTGCCCGTAAATACGTAGCTTGTCGATGACGTAGTTGACTCGGTTATCGGCGGTCAATTCGTTGACCCACTTGCGTAGTGCCGCTCGATCCTTGTCGTTCGTGTGTTCCATACTCACACCGGTGTCGGGCAGTCCTTGCGCAGTCTCGGTGATGAACTCGCTGACGCCGTAGTAGTGGAATGGGCAGAGCATATCCTCTGCAAGTGCCTGCTGGAGGCGGATTTCATAGGCGATGTTGTTGCCGAACAGGTCGAAGATGTTCCCGCTGTCGTTGCGTTCCGGGGTTGCTGTCATGCCGAGCAGGAATTTCGGTGTGAAATGGTCGATGATGCGCTTGTACGTTTCGGCGGCGGCATGATGCGCCTCATCGATGAGGATATAGTCGAATGCATCCGTCGGGAAGGTTTCAAGCACAGACTGTTGGGCCATGGTCTGCACGGTGGAGAACACGTACTTTCGATCAGCGCCGGCTTTGTCGGTGCCGGTATACAGACCGAGTTCATCATCCGGACAACCCAGCACGCGCTGGTATGATTCCATCGCTTTGGTGAGGATTTCCTGACGGTGCACCAGGTACAGCATCCGCTTGGGATGACATTGTTTCACGTCAAACGCTGACAAGTAGGTCTTACCGGTACCGGTCGCGGAAATCACAATCGCGCGGGTTTCGCCCTGCGCTCGCAGATGGCGGAGACTGGCCAGCGCTTCGCATTGCATCGCGTTCGGTTCGACCGACTTGCCTGTTGAATCCTGCCCTGGCAATCTGCGTGAGGGCGCAAGCGGCGGGGCGTTGTGCTCGAATTCCTTCTCGTACGCTTCGATCCACGCGTCGTCAAGCGGCACGGATTGTTCTCGCTGCAGTTCGATTTCCTGGCTGAGCTCTTGCGCGAACCGGCCATCCTGTAAGGAAGGGACACGAAGATTCCACTCGCGGTTGTTTCTTAAGGCATTCTCGGTCAGGTTCGAGCTGCCGATATACACGGTGTACGCGTCTTGGCCGTTCACGGTATGGCGGAACACATAGCCTTTGGGGTGGTAATTGTTACGAGACGGATCGGGGTTGGGGCGCCCGCCAGTATCGGGACGTTCCCAAACGCGTACGTCGATGCCTGCTGTTTGCTGGAGTTCGTTAAGCTCGCGGAATGCTTGCGGCGAATTGAAATAGTTGTAGGTCGAGGTGATGATGCTGCCGGCGTGGTCATGATTGTGATCGTGAAAATTCAGAAAATGCTGTTTGAGCGTCTGGATCACCGATTGTGTGACGAAAGCAACGGACATGGAGAAGCCGTTGCTGTTGTCCAGCTCGTGGATCAGCGCATCCTCCATGGTTCTGCCGCCTTGGTTGGCGATCAGCTGGGGAACATATCGTTCGTCTGCGCGGGTGTCTGCGGTGATGAATCCTGAACGCAGCGATCCGGCGATAAGCCCTTGTGTGATATCGGCGATAATGCTGGAATCTGTGGGCTCAGTGGAGAGACTGCCGGACATATTCGGCATTGGCGTGGTAGTCATGATTGCATGGCCTCCGAGAAATCGGAGACTACACAGACGGTAGACGGCATGCCCTCCAACAATTTGACGGCTTCCCTGTCGGCAGGCGCCCAGTCAAGCTCGTGCAGATGATTGGGAGAAAGCCAGCGGACTTCCTGATGCTCAGTCAGATGTGGCTCGCCTCCCACGAGGTGACACAGGAATGTCGTCAGCTCGACAGTGCCGAAATCATACGGGTATCGCGTGGTGCACAGTTCACTGCCGACTATGATCTCGCATTGCAGTTCTTCTTCGATTTCGCGGTGGAGTGCCTGCTGTGGGGTTTCATGCGCTTCGATTTTGCCTCCGGGGAATTCCCAGTACCCGGCCAGCGATTTGCCGCTGCCACGTTGCGCACACAGTACGGTGTCGTTGCGCATGATAGCTGCGCCAACGACCCGGATCAGCCGTTGCTGAAGTTCCTGCGGTGTTGGCTGGGGTGCCTGCCGCGTTGTAGGTTCGCTGGTGTGCACGCTGCGCTCCCTCCCATAATGATCACAGTCAGGGCCCAGGATACAACGGTTAGCGATCAAGCGGTGCGCGTGTCCCCACGCATGTCGGCGGCAGTCATCGCAGCCACCCCACTTCACTCACACGGATACCGCAGTCCCCAGCGTTCGCGGATCTGGTCGAGCAGCCGCATCATCCTCAGGGTGTCGGCGTGCGGCATGTCCGGGCATTCGATCGATCCGGAGGCGATGGCGCTGGCGCAAGCGGCGACCTCATACTCGTAGCCGGTCAGTTGCTTGGGCACAGGGATGCTGCGAATCAGCGCATGATCCTTGCCGTACACGTCAATGCGCTCGACATTGTTCACGTTGCGGCACATGAGATAACCGTCAGTGCCCCAAATCGCCCCATCGCGGTCGGACACGGCGAGCAGCGAGCAGGTGCTCACAGCCATCACGCCGTCATCATAGAACAAGGTTGTCGTACTTTGCGCGTCCACACCCGTGGTGTATGGGGTCATTGCGGTTTCCAGCCGGGCGATTCGCCGACCATGCGCGGCATCGTTCCCGGCTGTGGCAGTGGTGTCGCCGTCGGTACCCGTATCGGCCGGGCCGATAGCCATATCAATGAAATTCAGCGGGTATACGCCGACATCAAGCAACGCGCCGCCCGCGAGCTTCGGGTCGACAATCCGCTGCTTGTGCGTGGTCGGATAGCTCAGGTTCGCACTGATCGCACACACATCGCCGATTGTGCCGTCTTCGACAAGCCCACGGATCAACGCGCGTGACGGCATGTAGCGTGTCCAAATCGCTTCAGCGCACAGTGTTCCGGTTCGTCGGGACGCGTCAATCACGCGTCGAGCCTGCTCGGCATTCACCGTGAACGCCTTCTCCACCAGCACATGCTTGCCGGCTTCCATACATGCGATCGCTTGCTCGGCGTGCAGCGAATGCGGGGTCGCGATATACACGAGATCGACGTGCGGGTCGTCCAGCATCTGCGCGTATGACCCGTATGCCACCGGGATGCCGTACTGTTCGGCGAATTCCTCTGCGCGTGTCTTGTCGCGTGACGCAATGGCGTAAGGCCTGGCATACGCGCGGTATGTCGGATCCTGTGCCATGAGATTGAGCGTGGTCGCCATTTTCTGCGCGATTCTCCCTGCGCCGAGAATCGCCACGTTGACCGGATGCTCGAGCGCTGTGTACGGCATCGTTGCCGTTGATGGCATCCCTGATGTGATGGCTGTGGTGCTGTCTGTCATCAATGCTCCTATGGTTCCGATGGTCTGGTTGTTCCATCAACATTACGAGCCACACCTGAATGCGCGATGGGACGGCGTGGCTGCTGCGAATGCTCGGGGACGGGGAATTGGGGTTTGGTGGGTTGTGTATGTGGTGGCATGCGTAGCTGGCTGTTTGCGGGTTGTATTGGGGTGGAGCGGGTGGATTGTGATGGGTTGCGTGTGTCTGGGGATGCGTGGTGTGTCGTTTCTGGTTGTGGTTGGGGGTTGGGAGTGGGGATTCGGCGGGTTGCGTATGAGGTGGCATACAGAGTGCGGTGTTCCCGGCAGCAGTCAGCCCAGTCGGCCCATCATGATGGAGTGCAACGTGCCGGCAGCGGTCACATTGTGTGAGGATTGACTCACAAAGTGGGTGGTTGGGTGGTTGGGATTGGCTGGTTTGGTGGTTTGGATGCTGGTTGTGTGAGGATTGGCTCACAATGTGGGTGGTTGGGTGTGCTGGATTTCGTCGTTTGGGCTTGTCTGATGCTGGTTGTGTGAGGGTTGGCTCACATAGTGGGTGGTTGAGCGGTGGGTGTTGATGACTTTGGTTGGTCTGTGTCTGGTTGTGTGAGGATTGGCTCACAATGTGGGTGGTGGGGTGTGCTGGATTCCGCTGTTTGGGCTTGTCTGATGATGGTTGTGTGAGGGTTGGCTCACAAAGCGGGTGGTTGAGTAGTGGGTGTTGTGTCGGTGGCGGTCGGGTTAGGTTGGGTTGTGTGAGGATTGACTCACAATCTGGGGGTTGGATTGGGTGTAGGTGTGGTGGTTCGGGTTGTCTGTGCCCGGTTGTGTGAGGGTTGGCTCACACTACGACGGGGTTGCCGGTGTTGGCGCGAGCTGCATCGGGCAGTCAGGCGCTGGTTCCACCGTCCGTGCCTGCTGCTCGAGCGCGGTGTCTGATAGTGAGGCATAGATAACGGCGATAGCGTGCAAGGCGTTTCCGCGACGCAATCATGGTTGCATACCATAGGGCACACAATCCGGCTTGCCCGTGATGGGAGTCCCGCCGCAGGCGATCGTGATTGCATACCGTACATCACAGGGCGGCAAACCTGGCAAACCGGGCGAACCGGGTATTCTCGGCGACAGCAGCGTGAGAGGAATGAAAGCGATGACACAAGCAACAGCGGCAAAGACGACCGCGTCCGCTCAGACAACCACGTCGACTCCGGCAAACATCGCACTTGCAATAGATGCCGCAACCGCAACAGCTACCGTAGCCGACCCCGCAGCGACTGTGCCCGTCATGCCCGCATCCGATGCATCCGCCGCACCCGTGTCCGCGTCCGCCGCTCCGGTCGCAACCGTGCCTGCTGCATCCACTCCTGCCACAACCGTGCCTGCGTTCGCCGCACCCGCATCCACTGTGCCTGCCGTGACTGTGCCCGCGTCCGCCGCGCACGCCACGACCATCCCAACCGCACTCGCACCCGCGACAACCGCAACGGCGCAAGACATCACAGCGAATATCGCCGATCGAGTACGCGGCATTCCCGCGAATCCGTTCGCCGCAGCCAACGCGCGGGTAGCCGATTATCGGGCGGCAGGCCATGACATCATCGACTTGAGTCAGGGCAATCCCGATGGAAAACCCCCACAGTTCATGATCGACGCGCTCGCTGAAGCAGCCCAAGACCCAGCAGACTTCAAATACCCGGCGTTCAGCGGAAAACCGGCGTTTCTCAAGGCGGCAGCGGGTTGGTACCGGCGTGAATTCGGCGTGATCCTCGACCCGGCAACCCAACTGCTGGCCACTGCGGGCGCATCCGTGGGCATCAGCGTCGTCATCCAGACCTTGGTTAACGCGGGCGATCTGGTGGTGCTCGTCGGCCCGTACTACCCGCAGTACGAAGGCTCGACGGCAGTCGTACAAGGTCGGATCTACACGATTGCGACAAGCCCCGAGCGCGGCTTTCTGCCGGATCTCGACGCCGTTCCACAGGAAATCTGGGATCAAGCGAAACTGCTGATTCTTAACTATCCGAACAATCCGACCGGAGCCGTGGCGACCCCGGGACTGTTCGAGACGGCGGTGCGCATCGGCAAAGAACATCACGTGGTGATCGTCAACGATTTCGCCTACGCCGGTATCGGCTACGATGCCCAGCCGCCGATCAGTTTGCTGAGCACGCCCGGTGCGCTTGACGTGTCGCTGGAATTGTGCTCGCTGTCGAAAATGTACATGATCGCCGGCTGGCGCGGCGGATTCGTGGCGGGCAACGCGCAACTCATGACGGCAGTGAAATCCGTGCACGCGCAAACCAGCCTGTTGGTGTCTTCGATTGTGCAGGATGCCGGTGCGGCAGGTTTGAATAGCGATCAGTCGACGGTCCGTGCGCTCGCCAATCGCTACCATCGCCGGTATCTCGCGTTGCGTGACGGGCTCGCCGAAGCGGGGCTGCACCTGACCGATTCGCACGGCGGCCTGTTTGCGTGGATGCCCGTCCCCAATGGCGATGATCAGGCATTCGCCCGGTGGTTGATCGACAAGGCGGGCGTGGCGGTTATCCCTGGCTCGGATTTTGGCCCGACCGGCGCCGGGTACGTGCGGTTCAGCTTGCTCATGCCTGAGGAGACGCTGGCTCAGGCGGCGCATCGCATCCGGGACGCGCGTGGTGACGCGTGGTGACACGGTGACGGTTCGTGCGGGTCGGTGGCGTTTGACACATCCGGTCAAGGCTGACGATTCCGTGTCGTCGTTATGACATAGCTCATCGGTCGCATCCATGCCGCGGTCAGGATGCCATGGGGCATCGGCGCGATACCGGGATGGACGGCCGATGGGCGTGACCAGCTGCTGACACTCGGCGGCAGCCGTAGACGGTACGGCAGTATGACCGCGTGCGCGCTGGAGAGCGCCGTGATTGTTCCGCAGTGTTGCAGGCGATGTCCTATATGTTTTTCCTCGGCGATGAAACACCCCCTCCTTTTTCGCGCGTTACCGTTACAATGACTTTCGGCTCGCGGATATGAGCGAGGGATGAGAGAGCCCTCGAGCGCGAGCACATGCGCGAATGATTATGGAGAGACTGTGGATCTTGGATTGCAATTCTCAGGTATGAATGCTGCTGGCATGGACACCACCGGTATGAACGCGCCGATTCCCGGCATGCCGACCGCAGGTCGCGTGACAGCCGCCGTACCTGGCACACCCGCAAGTGACAATGTGATGTTGCGCCCGTTGGCGGATCGTATGCGTCCCAAACATCTTGACGATGTCATCGGTCAAGATCAGGTGCTCGCCCCTGGAGCCCCTTTGCGTCTGATGGCTTCCCCGACAACCATGCAATCTGTAGTCGTGCCTGGCGCCGCCTTGCTGTATGGCCCTCCGGGAACAGGAAAGACCACGATCGCGCATCTGATCGCAGAGGAATCGCACAAGCGGTTCATTGAATTGTCCGCCGTCAATGCGCGTGTCGAAGAGTTGCGCAATTCACTGTCCGCCGCCGAGCGTCTCAAGCGCCGCGGCGAAGAGACCGTACTGTTCATCGACGAGATTCACCGGTATTCGCGTGAAGAGCAGGATATTCTGCTGCCTGCGGTGGAAAAGCGGCTGGTCACCTTCGTCGCCGCAACCACGGAAGCGCCGTCCAGCACGCTTGCCCCGGCATTGCTCAGCCGATGCATTATCGTTCATCTGCATCAGCTCAGTGTCGACGGCCTCAATCAAATCGTGGACAGGGCGGTCGCTTCGCCGGACGGTCTTGCCGGTTCGGTCACGCTGGATCCGGAGGCGCGCAAGCTGATTGTGCTCAGCAGCGGCGGTGACGCGCGTCATGCGCTCACCACGCTTGAGGCGGCGGCTTCCCGCGCTGCAAGTCAGGTGGCGCCGGGGGAGATCGCGGTCGTCACGTCTGATGATGTGCGCAGCGTTATCGACAACATCCCTTCCTACAGTGTCGACGACCATTACGATATGGCCAGTGCGCTCGTCAAATCCATGCGCGGCTCGAATCCGGACGCCGCTGTGTATTGGGCGACACGCATGCTCGATGCAGGCGAGGACCCGATGTTCATCGCCCGTCGTGTCGTGGTTTCCGCGGCCCAAGACGTTGGGCTCGCCCAGCCGCAGGTACTGCAGACCGCCGTGGCTGCCGCCCAAGCGGTCGAACTGGTCGGCATGCCGGACGCCCGCGTGCCGCTGATGGAAGCGATTATTCAAATCGCCGTCTCGCCGAAGTCCGACGCCATTTTGAATGCGGCGAATGCTGCCCGCAAAGATATTCAGGACGGCAAACTCGGCATCGTGCCGTTGCACTTGCGCAACCCCACGGATGCGGATCATCGTGCCGCCGGCAATGGTATGGGTTATATCAATCCGTTGGAACATGGCGGATTCGTGGCCCAGCAGTATCTGCCGATGGGCATTGAGGACGCCGAATACTATAAGCCGAGGAATTCGGGTGTGGAAGCGAAGATCGGCCCTTGGCTCGAGCAGTATCGTGCTGCGATGCGCAATGCGAGCGGCCCCGCCGACGAAGGGGAGACCGGCACCGCGGAGGCGGATGCGATTAACTGATTAGCCGCTGCAGTCGTGATTGGCTGATCCGCGGGTGGTGAGGGAGCCAGCCGCGGATCAGCAGCCCACCATCACACACAGCCCACACGCGTGTTTACATCGCATGCAGGGCGGTCATGGATGCCCGTAATGCCTGCGCGATACGTTGGATATCCGCGTTGTGCAGCGGCTCGCGGAACGAAAAACGCAATGCCGATTTCGCTTCCGTCTCGCTCATGCCCATAGCCAGCAGCGTGCCGGGGGCTTCATGCCGCCCGATCGCGCATGCCGAGCCTGAAGACACTTCAATGCCGCGCGCATCAAGATCAACAAGCAGCGCCTCGCCGTTGACATTCGGGAACGTGAACGAGGCATGACCAGGCAGGCGGTTGACCGGATCGCCGGTAAGGTTCGTGCCCGGCACCGCATTGCATACGGCGCTGATCAGTGCGTCACGCGACGAGACGAGGCTCCTGTTGCGCTCTGCCATGCCCGTGCACGCCTGATGCAGTGCCACCGCGAGCGCGACCGCCCCGGCGACATTCTGCGTTCCGGAGCGCAAACCGTGTTCCTGCCCGCCGCCGCTGAGCATCGGTTCGATGGCTACACGGCTGCGAGCCAGCAAGGCGCCCAAGCCTTTCGGTGCGCCGAATTTATGGCCGGAGACAGCCAGCGTATCGGCGTCAAGTGCCCGGAAATCCACGGGAATCGTGCCGGCTGCCTGCACGGCATCCACATGGACCGGCACGCCGGCGGCATGGCAGATGCGCACCGCCCTGCTGACCGGTTCAATGGTGCCCACCTCGTTATTCGCCATCATGATGCATGCCAAGGTCGCCCCGCGGGCCGCCTCTCGCGCGAGCGTATCAAGATCGATATGGGCTTGCGCGTCAACCGGAATGCTGACCACGTCGAAGTCAAAAAAATCATGCAACCATTGTGCCGACTGCGCGATGGCAGGATGCTCCACCGCTGAGATGAGAATCCGATGGGCGGGGTAGTGCGCGGGCAAGGGCACGGATGACGGCATTGATGAGGTTCTTGCAGTCCGTTCCCGCCTGATCTGAGCGAGCGCTATGCCTTTGACGGCAAGGTTATCCGCCTCGGTGCCGCCCGAGGTGAAAATCACGTCGCCCGCGTGCGCGCCCAAATCAGCGGCGAACGATGCACGTGCGGCATCAAGGGCGCGGGCGGCTGTTTTGCCGCTCGCATGAACGCTTGACGGATTACCGTATCCTTCGGTCAGGAACGGGATCATCGCTTCAATCACGCTGCTGGGCACCGCGTCGGATGCGGCGGCGTCCAGATACAACTCGTCGTCCGGCTCGCTCATGCCCAGTCCAATCCAAGGTCGATGGCACGCACGGAATGGGTGAGCGCGCCGACCGAAATCACATCCACGCCGGTCGAAGCGACGTCCGGGACACGTTCCAAGGTCATGGTGCCGGAAGCCTCCACGATGGCCCGACCTGCGATCATGGCGACGCCGGTGCGCGTGTCTTCAAGCGAGAAGTTGTCCAACATGATGGTGTCCGCCCCGCCTTCGAGCGCCGCCGGAATCTGTTCAAGCCGGTCGACTTCCACTTCGATATGCGTGGTGTGGCCGACCTGGTCGCGCACGTGTTTGATTCCGGAGGCAAGATCAAGTCCTGCGGCTTGCATGGCGGCAATATGATTGTCTTTGATCATCACCGCGTCGGACAGCCCATACCGGTGGTTGCGTCCGCCCCCGCACACGACCGCATACTTGTCGAAGGGTCTGAGCCCGGGCACGGTTTTGCGCGTGTCCGCGATATGGGCGTGCGAGTCGGGCGCCGCATTCACCGCGTCGACGAAAGCGCGGGTCATGGTTGCGATACCGCTCATGCGCTGGGTGAAGTTCAGGGCGACACGTTCAGCGGTCAGCATGCCGCGGGCGTTGCCGTGAATGGTGGCGAGTGTATCGCCTGCGGTGAAGCGATTGCCATCCTTGATATGCATGGTGACTTGGATGCTGGGATCGACTTCATGGAAGGCGGCGGTGAACACGTCTGCGCCGCTGAATACCCCGTTTTCGCGGGCACGCAGCACGGCGGTCGCCGTTTCGTCGGCGGGAATCGTCGTTGCGGCGGTGATGTCCCCGGTCGGCGCGTCTTCCATCAGCGCGCGACGGATCGCGTCTTCAATAACCAGACGGGTGAGCATTGCGGTTCTCCATTCTTGCACACGTGTGCAACTGTTCTCGTGGGTGGGCGCCGGTCGTATCAGCCGCGGATGAACGGCCGCGAGCAGGCTTGGACGCTGTCGGTGTCCGGGAAATCGGTGCGGGCGTGAGCGCCGCGCGATTCGGTGCGTTCCAAGGCGGCGGTGGCGGCGACCAGTCCGATGGTGGCGAGATTGTGGTTTTCCAGTTCGGTCACCACGTCCGACAGGTCGTCGGATGCGGTTGCATCGGTGTTGGCTGCCGGAGTCCCTGCCGTGGCGGTTCTGGTCAGAGCGGCTTGCGCCTGTGTCTGTGCTTGCTCGACGAGTTCGGTAAGGCGGGTCTGGGCTGTGCGCAGACCTTCGGCATTGCGCAGCACGCCGACACTGCGCCACATGGTCTGTTCGATCGTCGCACGCAAATCGGCCGGTGTGATGCCGGTACCGGTTCGTGTATCGACGTTCGGCATCGTCAGCGGTTGCGGTTCGGTGATGTCGCGGGTTTGTGCGTTCGCCGCGCTGCCCAGCAGCGGTTGAGGATGCCAGACGGTGTCGTCGTTGTCTCGCAATGCGGCAAGAGCTGCACGGCGACCGTAAGCCAATCCTTCGAGCAGCGAGTTTGAAGCCAGACGGTTCGCGCCTTGCACGCCTGTTCTGGCGCATTCGCCTGCCGCGTACAATCCGCGGATACTGGTGCGCGCCCACAGGTCAGTGCGGATGCCGCCCATCCAGTAGTGGGCTGCCGGGGTGACGGGAATGGGTTCGCGGCTCCAATCAAAGCCCATGGAACGGGTATAGGCATCGATGGTGGGGAAGCGGTGCTTGAGGAATTCCGCGAGCCCGGCCTGATCCAAGCCCATCTTCCGTCCGATCGCCGTGGCGTCCAACAGCACCGGACGCCCGTCCTGGGCCATCATCTGGCGGAAGTTCTCGCGTGCGACCACATCGCGCGGCGCAAGTTCGGCACGCGGGTCGATTGCAGTCATATAACGTTCGCCGCGTTCATTGAGCAGGATCGCCCCCTCGCCGCGTACCGCTTCGGAAATCAGGAAATGCTCGCCCACGCCGAGTGCGGTGGGATGGAACTGGTAGAACTCGAGGTCGGCGACTTGGGCGCCGGCCCGCCAGGCTGCGGCCAATCCGTCACCGGTGGCGACTTGCGGGTTTGTGGTGTACGGGTAGAGGCGTCCTGCCCCGCCGGTTGCGAGAATCACCCGGTCGGCGGGCAGCGTGCGTTGTTCGCCGGTGGTGGTGTCAAGCAGACGGACGCCGCGAATCTTGCGGGTGACGCCAGCGGTCTGCGCTTCGGCGGTTGCAGCGATCGGCTCGGTCAGCAAATCCACGACAAAAGCATGTTCGATGATGTGAATGTTCGGTGTGTTGCGTGCGATTGCGCTGACATCAAGCTCCACGATTTTGCCGGTAGCGTCCCCGCCCGCATGTACGACGCGGCTACGGCTGTGCGCGGCTTCCAATCCGCGCAGCAGCGTACCGTCCTTGTGCTTGTCGAATCGCACTCCGGCATCAATAAGCCGTTGCACCTGTTCGGCGCCTTCTCGGGTGAGGATATCCACGGCTTTCGGCTCGCACAGTCCTGCGCCGGCGGCGAGGGTGTCCTGGGTGTGCAGTTTCGGGTCGTCGTCGGGGAAGATCGCTGCTGCGATGCCGCCTTGCGCGTGGTATGTGTTCGATTCGACCAGATCGGTTTTCGTGATGAGCACCACGTCTTGGCCGGGCAGCCCGGCATCCGGGTCGCCGTTCGCGACAGCGAGCGCGGCGCTCAGCCCGGCGATGCCTGCGCCGATGACGGCGATGGTCGGATTGCCGGGTGCGCTGGAATCCTGACGGTTTCGCGGTGTGTCGGTGTGATATTGGGTGGTTGAGGTCATCTTTGCCTACGATTCCTGTAATCCGTGTCGTTTCAGGCATGGCGTTGCCAAACCCGTAGGGCGGGTGGCATGGCGGGTGTGGCCATACCGCGGGCCCTACCGGATGGCTTGAACTGTGAAAAACGGTCGGAGCGTGCGGTGCCGTGCGTCACGGGTGGACGCGCAGCATGCGGTCGAGCGCGATTTTCGCTTCGCTCGCGGTCTGCGGATCCACGACGATTTTGTTGACGACCTTGCCATCCACCAGGTTCTCCAACGCCCACGCGAGGTATGCAGGGTGGATGCGGTACATCGTGGAGCACGGGCAGACGACCGGGTCCAGGCAGAATACGGTTTTGTCGGGGTGCTGGGCGGCGAGCCGGTTGACGAGGTTGATTTCGGTGCCCACGGCGATGGCGCTGCCGGCGGGCGCATTCTCGATTTCCTTGACGATATAGGCGGTTGAACCGGTGCCGTCAGCAGCGTTGACCACATCCATCGAGCACTCCGGGTGAACAATGACTTTGACACCTGGATACGCTTTGCGGGCGCGTTCGATCTGTTCGACGGTGAAGCGCTGGTGCACGGAGCAGAAGCCCTTCCACAGGATCATTTTCGCGTTCGCGTACTGCTCAGGCGTGGCTCCGCCGTTCGCCTTGTACGGATCCCACAGCGGCATCTGGTCAAGGCTCATGCCCATGGTGAGTGCGGTGTTGCGGCCCAAGTGCTGGTCGGGGAAGAACAGCACGCGTTTGCCGCGTTCGAACGCCCATTCAAGCACTGCGCGCGCGTTGGAACTCGTGCACACGATGCCGCCGTTGCGGCCGCAGAAGGCCTTGAGCGCCGCCGAGGAGTTCATGTACGTGACCGGGATGATCTGCTGTTTGCCGTCGGCATCCGGCGTGCTGCCGCAGATGTCGGTCAACTGTTCCCAGCAGTCGGTCACCTGGTCGATGTTGGCCATGTCGGCCATCGAGCATCCTGCGGACATATTCGGCAGGATCACGTTCTGGCGTGGGGTCGAGAGGATGTCCGCGGTTTCTGCCATGAAGTGCACGCCGCAGAAGACGATGTTGTCGGCTTCCGGACGAGTCGCCGCGTTTTTGGACAGCTGGAACGAATCGCCCACGTAATCGGCGTGGACGATGATCTCGTCGCGCTGGTAGAAGTGGCCGAGAATCAGCAGTTTGCTGCCGAGCTTGTGTTTCGCGTCGATGATGCGCTCTTGAAGCTCCTCATCGCTCGCCTCGGTGTACTCTTTGCCGAGTGGCTGCTGGCGCGGGGCGTTGCGGGGGATCAGATCCAGCGCGCTGGCGCCCGGTCCGTACGAGGGTTTGGTGGTGTCAAATGCCCACGGGTCTTTGGTCAGGCCGGCGTCGCATGTGCGGGTTGCGCCGAGCCGTTCGATAATCGCGTCTACGGATGTCATGGTGTTCCTTTCGATGGTGTCGTGGGCGGATTGTTCTCTGTACCGCTCGCGACGAAACGGGTTGATTGGGATTGGCGTGGGATTGCCTGCGCTGCCGGTGGTGTCACTGGCCGCTTGCCGCGCTTTGGGGTGTGGTGCCGGCAATGACGATGGTGCCGGGCTTGCCGGGACTCCCGGATTTGCCGGTTCCCGTGTGCGCGACATACCGGTACAGGCTGGCCGGACGGTGCGCGCCGCGGGCGAGTTTTTCGCCGGTCGGCTCGACCATGCCGGTCGACAGCATCCGTCGGCGGAAATTCGGTGCGTCGAGTTTGCGGCCGTAAATGGCTTCATACACGTTGCGCAGTTGGCTGAGCGTGAATTCGCTGCCGACCAGACGGGTTGCGATATCCGAGTATTCGATTTTGTTGCGCACACGGGTGAGTGCGTATTCGATGATGTCCTTGTGGTCGAATGCCAGCGGCGGCAGCTGATTTACAGGGAACCATCGCACGTTTTGGGCTTCGCGGAAATCCTTCGCCTCGGTTTCGCCGATCAATGCCCAGTAGACGATGGAAACCATCGGCAGGCCGCCGTGTGAGCGGCTCGGGTCGCCGAAGGTATACAGCTGCTCGAGGTATTGCGGGTGCAGGCTGGTGGTGGAGCGCAACGCTTTTTCCGCGGCGAATTCAAGTGATCGACCGCTTTGCAGGTCGCCGCCGGGCAGCGCCCAATCGCCGAGGAAAGGCTGTCGGACCCGGCGTACCAGCGGGATGCGGAGCGTCGGAACGGTATCGCCGTTGTGAGTCCGGCTTGTGGTGCGGCCAACGCCATTGCCGGTTTCGGTGGTGCTGGCGGCATAGAGGGAATCGGTGACGGCGGATGCGGTGCCGGTTGTCGAAGGGTCGTTTGTGCGGCCGTCCAAATCGGAGGGGCCGAGCGCGAGAATGACGACGGATACGCCGATATTCGGCGGTTCTTTGGCGCGCTCGCTGACGTTCGCTGACATGTGCATCGCTGCTCCTTTCCCTGGTTGGTTGCCGGTTTCGTTGGTTGCCATCACCATACGACTTATGGTCAACATGACTATAAGGGGGTGTGGCGTTTGCATGGTGCCGCCGTTCTGTATGACGCGATATGACAATAAGTCATAATGACCATAAGTCGGGTGCGGCAGCGAATCAGACTGATCGAACATGGCCCAGGGCATAATGGGCGATACCACGCGAGACATATATCCAGACAGGCGGCAAGGACATGCAAGCAGCAGCAGACACAGCCGATCGCAATCAGCAGACCGACGGGCGGCAGACGCGCGCGGCATCCGTGGCACACGGCACGCGCAACCCCGATCGCCGCACAAGCCGACGGCATACCGCGTCCCACGGCCGATCGCGCCAAGAACGTTACGAACGAGGTACCAGAAGCTATACGATGTCGCATATTCGCGGCAAGGACACCACCATCGAAGTGCTCGTGCGCAGCTACCTGTTTGCCCGCGGATTGCGCTTTCGCAAAAACGACAAGCGCTATCCCGGCCACCCCGATGTGGTCCTGCCCAAATGGCATACCATCGTGTTCATCAACGGCTGCTTCTGGCATGCCCACAGCAATTGCAGCGCCTTTTCACGCCCCAAATCCAACGTCGAATTCTGGTCGGCGAAACTCTTACGCAACACTGAACGCGACGAACGGCAGCACGCCCAACTGGTCGCCGCCGGCTGGCACGTGATTGTGGTGTGGGAATGCGAACTGGCGAAACCGGTACGCGAAGCGCGGCTGGCCAAACTGTACGACCAGATCACAGCAATGCCTGGTACAGAGCCCGGTGTCATCGACGATACGATTCCTGCCAAGTCACGCAACAACCAGCCCACGGCGGAACCGGACGACACGATGCAACCCCGATAAGCGCCGTGGCGCGCCCCGATTTGTCGCATTGCGCCGATAGAACCGAACCATGCAGGAAAACTCAGCACAGCAAGCCGTCGGGGCTCAGCCGGCACACACGCTGCCGGCATTGTCCAAGCGCGCCTTGGAATCCAATCCTTTCAGGGCAATGGCCATCGGCGAGGAAGCCGACCGGATGATCGCCCAAGGTATCGATGTCGTCAAACTCAGCCTCGGAGAGCCGGATTTCGGTGCTCCGCAAGCGGTTCGCGATGCCATGCGCGAACAGTGCGACGGCCGCCCGCTGCCGTATACTGCGGCGCTCGGTATCCCCGAACTGCGCGAGGCGATCGCACGATTCTATGAGCAACGCCACCACGTCCGGCTTGATCCCACACGTGTGGTCATCACCGAAGGCGGTTCCGCCGCCCTCCTGCTTGCGTTGGCTTTGACCGTCAACGACGGCGATGACGTGATATGCGCCGACCCGTCGTACCCATGCAATCGGGAACTGGTACGCACATTCGGCGGCAACATCATCGACGTGCCGACCAGCGCCGCCACACGTTTCCATCTCAACGCCGGCCTGCTCGATGCGTATTGGACCCCGCGCACCCGTGCGGTCATGGTCACCTCGCCGTCGAACCCCGCCGGCACAAGCATCGCCTTCGACGCGCTCACAGGGGTATGTGATACCGCCCGCAAGCGGCATGCTTGGCGGATTGTGGATGAAACCTACCTTGATCTGGCGGATGCGGAACCCGATGGCAGCGATGTGCGCAGCGTCCTGTCTGCGGACCCGGATGCCATCGTGGTCAGTAGTTTCTCGAAATACTGGGGGATGACCGGCTGGCGTCTGGGGTGGGCGGTGCTTCCCGAGGCGATATTGCACGAGGCAGACAATCTCGCCACGAATTACTTCCTGTGTGCGCACACCCCGACCCAGCACGCCGCTCTTGCCTGTTTCACACCGCAGACGCTTGATGAGTGCGAACGCCGTCGGCAGGAGCTGCTGGTGCGTCGCGGCTTGGCGCTTGATGGGCTCGCCGGCATCGGTTTGCCGGTCGAAGTCGAACCGAACGGCGCGTTCTACGCGTATTTCAACGTGTCGTCCACGGGACTTGACGCATGGACGTTCTGCGAGCGCGCGTTGCGTGAGGCGCATGTCGCTTTGACGCCGGGCGCTGATTTTGGCCCGGCGACGGCGCACACCCACGTGCGGTTGTCGTATGCGGCCTCTCGAGAGGCGATTGTCGAGGGGATTGCGCGCGTCGGCCGGTTCCTCAACACGTTATGATGAGACGGGGTGTCCGCTGCTAGCGCCGGAAAGCACGCTGATTCACTGACCGGCTGACTGGCTGACTTGCGGAGCTTGCTGAGGCGTCGCCGATTCACGGTCGATGTGCAGGTCTGCGACGAACGGGTATCCGCTCCCCGTCATATCCCCGTGTGTCCTCGCCGCCAAGGGCATGGCGAGGACACGACTGTTGAATGGGGCCCGTCTGGGGCGCCCGTCGGCCGTTCGTCGATGCGCCGACGCCGACGTCGGCGCAACTTACTTGGCGGGTTCGTTGATGACTTGCGCGTAGCGTCGCGCGGTGGCGGCAAGCGTATCGTCGTCGATACCTGCTCCGGCACCATACACTACGAACGGCGACAAATAGCGTGCCCCCACGTAATCGGCCATCGTTTCGAACGGTTTGAGCAGTTCGTCCATGGTCGCATGGTGCGATCCGTCATGCTGGTAATCCGCTTCGCCGCTACCGGCGGAGACAGCGAGCATGATTTCCTTGCCTTCGAACGCATGCCCGTTCGAACCATACGCCCAGCCGTATTCGAGCACTTTGTCCTCCCACAGCTTGAGCAGTGAAGGGGAGCTGTACCAGTAGAACGGGAATTGCAGAACGATTCTGTCGCTTTCCTCGATGAGACGCTGCTCGGCGGCGATGTCGATGCGCCCGTCGGCGTATTCGGCGTATTCGTCGCGGACCGTCACATCGTGCGCGGGATCGTTGAGTACGGCCTGCACGAGTTCCTTGTTGATGTGCGATGTTTCAAGATTCGGGTGGAATACCAATATCGCGGTTTTCATACCAACTTCCTTACCACATGGGACGATTGTGCCGGCTGCGTGGCGTGGGTCAGCGCCGATGCGCATATGGCCGCGAGCCGGTCGTGTAGTTGCGTATCTTACGCCGCACTCTGCCAAGTCGTCGGCACGCCGATTATGGTTTGGCGACACCTCGACGATGCTCCGATGATGCCTCGGACTCTGCGGTGACGCCACATCGTGTCGAATATGCCGTTCGGACGGTGTGCCACAGTGCTCGGCGGCGATCTGGCGCATCGCCGACACACAGTTGTGTGAGTGAATCCTCACACAGTGCGTGTGGTGGGCGGGCGAACCGGCTGATTGCGCTCTCTCGGACGCCGGTTTGTGAGTGAATCCTCACACAACGGTATGTTCCTGGTGGCAGATGGGCCGCGGCAGCCGCTCCGGTGCCCGGTTTGTGAGCCAATCCTCGCATCATCGGCTGGCGCAACCCGGTGGACGGCCCGTTACGCCTGCTCGGCCGCAAGCGTATGAGACCAGTCGACCACCGCTTCGATATTGTTGCCGTCCGGGTCAAGAACGAACGCCGCATAATACCCCGGGTGGTACGCGCGAGGTCCGGGAGCGCCGTTGTCTCTTCCCCCGGCGGCGAGCGCCGCATCATAGAACGCTTTGACGGTCTGCTCGCTGTCTGCCCGGAACGCGATATGCGTAGGTGCGGGGGTCGTGCCGGGCTGCGCAGGGGAGATGTAGAAATCGCTGTGCGCAGTGCCGTCGTCGACCCCGAAGCCGATGGTCGGCTCGTGGTGGGCTTTGGGAATATATCCCAAAGGCGCGAGCGCTTTCGTGTAAAACTCGATGGAACGGCTGGCATTGTTGACATGCAGCGTCATATGGTCAATCATGATTCCCACTATAGGCGGATTGGCTGGGGCCAGGATCGCGTCAGAAGGGCCGTCCGCCTGTGCGTGCGATGGAGACGGATGCGAGCGTCGTCGGACGTGCGTGCGGCAGAAGGCGATGGAAACCTTGGAAAATCCGCGCAATACTGTGCGGCGTGTGGTTGGTGGGCGGATGTGTGTACAATATCATCTGTTGCCCGGGTAGCTCAGTGGATAGAGCACCGCTCTCCTAAAGCGGGTGTCGCGCGTTCGAATCGCGTTCCGGGCACAATCCCTTTCGGCAGACAGGTTCCTCCGCTCGCCATGGTGTGGCGAGTTTGCCGCCATACGCCCGCCGTGTGTGTCGCGTCGGCATTTCACATCTTGACCATTCGTGTCCGGCCGCCCTCGAACCGCCTAATATGCGCAGTACGCCTGATGTGTAGGCGAAAAGGGGTAAACGAACATATGGAAAAAGTGAAACAAGCCGCCTCCTGGCTCACGAAATGGTTCACCTTGATTGTCATCGTGTGGGCTGCAATCAATTACTTTGTGCCTGCGATTAGTGTGTGGGCGAAAGGGTACACGGGTTACCTGCTGGGGATCGTTCTGTTCGGCATGGGTTTGACCTTGTCGGTCGATGATTTCGCACGGATCATCAAGCAACCGTTGATGGTGATCGTCGGTACGGTCGCCCACTACGTGATTATGCCGTTGATTGCCGTCTTGCTGTGCTGGATTTTCCATCTTGATGGCGCTATCGCCGTGGGTGTGATTCTGGTGGGCTGCTGCCCGTCCGGTACGTCGTCGAATGTGATGAGCTTCCTGTCGCGTGGCGATGTCGCGCTTGACGTGTCGATCGGCCTGCTGTCCACGCTGCTTGCGCCGTTCATGATTCCGCTGCTGATGCAGCTGCTCGCTTCCCGCTATGTGGCGATTCCGTGGCAGTCGCTGTTCCTCAGCGCGTTGACCATTGTGCTTGTGCCGGTTGCGCTTGGTGTCACGTGCCATATGATTTTCAAGGAGAAGATCGAAAAGGTCACGCCTGTGCTGCCGATCATCTCGCAAGTCGCGATTCTCCTGATCATCGGCGTGGTCGTGTCCGCGAACGCGTCCAAGCTGTTCAGCTCCGAAACGCTGCTTGCGATTCCTGTTGTGATTCTGCACAATCTGTGCGGTTACGCGCTTGGCTTCGGTTTCTCGAAACTCATGTACAAGGTGTATCCGAAAGGCTTCCGCTATGCGCAGCAGAAGGCCATCACCTTCGAGGTGGGCATGCAGGATTCCGGCCTTGGCGCCACGCTTGCGTTGACGTCGTTCGCGGCGACGCCGGTCACTGCTATTCCGTCCACGTTCTTCAGCGTGTGGCACAACATTTCCGGTTCGGTGCTCTCCGCTTGGTGGCGTCGTCATGATGACAAGTACGGTATTCCGCGTGATTCCGTCGATGGCAAGCCGACCAAGCAGCCGGTCGCAACGGCCGCTGCTCCTGTTGTTTCTGCGACTGACTGATTGCTCTGATTGATACCGTCGCATTGAAGCCCCGCCCGCGCCTAGTGCGGACGGGGCTTCAACGTATGGGCGGCGGTGCCTGTTCACGCGCAATCGCTGTTTCGTGGCCGATGGAGTGACCGGCAATGTCGTCGGCCCGCAAGCGGCCGTCTCAGTGCGCGCTACCGCATGGTGACCGTGAACGCGATACGCCCTTGCTGCCATGATGCGCTGATGTCGCCGTGCATGCGCCGGGTCAGTTCGCGCGCCATCGCCAAGCCGATGCCGAAGCCTTCCTTGCTGGAATTATGCGATTCGTCAGCCCGGTAGAAGCGTTCGAAGAACCTCGTGTAATCGACATGCTCGCCTGCGGCGTAATCGTTGGCGACAACCAGTTGGACGCGTCGCCCTTGCCGGTGCAACGCGATGGTGACCACCCCATCGTCATCGCAATATTTTGAAGCGTTATCCAGCAGGATATTGACGATTTCCAACAGGGCTTTCGGCTCGGCTTGTGCGTGGATATCCGGCTCGATGTCACCCAACAGGTGTTTGCCCCGCCGCTCAATCACTGGTTGGTATGAGTCGGCAGCGTCCTTCGCGATCGAGGAGCAGTCCACGTCGCTCAGCGTGAAGCGTTCATCCTCGCTGGCTTTCGTCAGCTGGACCAATGCGGAAATCAGCTCGTTCAGCCGTCGCGACTGGTTGAGAATGCTTTCGGTCCATTCGTTTTCACCGTTGACGGCTTCGAGCACCTCCACATCTGCCGAAATGATGGCGACCGGGGTTTTCAGCTCGTGCGAGGCGTTGGTGATGAAACGTTTCTGATTCTCCATTGTGCGGACGGTCGGTTCGATTGCCCGTCTTGACAGCAGGGAGATCGCCGCGAGAAACACCAGCAGGGCGAGCGTACCGATGCCGATGGATAGCCACAGCAGCCGGACCTGCCAGGAGAATTCTTCCGTGTAGTCCAGGATGGTCAGCCGGTATCCGGTGCCGGACGCGGACAGCCGGGCGGCGTACTGCGCTGAGCCGACACGCATATGCACGGTCTGCCCGGTGCGCATCTGCGGATTGTGCGTCCGAAATGAGGCGGCCAGGGCCTGGATATCGTCGCTGGTCGGCGTAGTGACGCTGTGGGTGTCCCAATCGCTGACCGTATATGCGGCGTCGAGCGTGATGATGTAATAGTTGCGGGCGTCAGGGGAGACGACGGGCAGGATTTTGCTGGACAGCAGGCTATGTCCGGTGGTCTGTCGTCCTTCGATCCGCGCCAGCGACTCGTTCAAACCGATGCCGACCACGCTCGCCATCGCACCGTTGATGATGCCGATGATGGTAATCAGCACAATCAGAAGGGCGATGGTGGCGCTGAACATGAACTGTCTGCGCAGTTTGCCGATCATGGACGTTCGCCTTTCGGCATGGCACCAGTGCTATCGGCGTCGTTGCGGTCTTGCGCGGATTCGACGAGCTGATAGCTGCCGCCGCGTTCACCGGCGATCGAAACGCCGGATGCGATGGAACGCAACTTTTCGCGCAGATAGGATACGTACACGTAGACGAGCGTCGTATCGGCATCGGGTTCGTCGTCCCAGACTTTGGAGAGCAGCCGTTCGGTGCTGATCGGTTTGCCGGGATTGAGCATGAGACAAGCCAAGAGTTTGGTTTCGCGCCCGGATAGGTGCATGGTGTTTTCGCAGCTGATCTCCTGATTGCCGATATTGAGCCGTAACCCTGCATAATCCAGCACGGATGGCGTGTAAGAGGTGCTTCTGCGGGCTTGTGAGCGGATGCGGGCGAGCAGCTCTTTCATGGCGAAGGGTTTAGTCAGATAGTCGTCCGCCCCGGCGTCCAGCCCGGTGATCCTATCGTCGATTTCAGCCTTGGCGGTGAGCATGATGATTGGCGTGGTGTCGCCGGCGGAGCGGATGCGTTTCAATGCTTCGATACCATCCACGCGGGGCATCATCACGTCGAGCACGATCACGTCATAATCCCCGCGTTCGGCCATGTCGGTCGCTTCCTGCCCGTCGTGGGCGATGTCGGCTTCGATATGGCTGATGGCGAGGATGGTCTGCTCGGCGCGAGCCAGTTCTTGTTCGTCTTCGGCGATCAGGACTTTCATTGTGGCTCCTTGTGGGATCGTTTGGGATGTCGTGTCATGCCGGGTTCGCCGTGCCGCGCGGCTGTCAGCGGTCCTCGTTCATCAGATTGCGGATTGTCTGCATTGTCAGGTCGCATGATGCAAGCTCGTCGGCGCAACGTTTGAGTTCCTGCGTCACGATCACAGCATTCGCGTGCCCGATGTCTTTCTTGTACCGCACTTGGTGTTCGAGGGCGGCCCATGAGTCCATGGCGATGGTGCGCAGCTGGATTTCTGCCGGATAGTGGCCGGGTGTGCGACCGGCGGCGTCGATGAACGGTGTAGTGATGTCGAGGATCATATGGTAGCTGCGATACCCGTTGGGCTTGGGGTGGCGCACGTAATCTTTTTCCTCGATGACGCTGAAACCGGGCTGGGAGCGCAAATGGTCGGCAAGCGCATACATGTCATCGACGAAACGGCAGACAATGCGGCATCCGATGGCATCATGGATATCGACGAGGGCGGAGTGCGGCGTGGGTGGCAGCCCTTTGCGCTCGCATTTTTCGCGCATGCTCGCTTCGCTTTTGATGCGGTGGTTGAAGTGTTCGTAGGCTCCTTCGCCGGTGGTGCTGCGCTGCTCTGCGTCGAATGTTTCGATCCGTTCGACGATAAGATCCATGACTTGCGACAGTTGCTGCGAGAACGGTCCGTAAATGCTGGTGCCGTGGGCTTGTGGTGCTGCGGCAGGGGTTGCGTCACTGGCCATTTCCGCCTCCTTGGCGCACGGGGTTTGTCGTTTCTGCTCATGCGTGCTTCTGACGCTAAACAAGGATGCTGAGAATTTTCTCGAGATGTGCTGATGTGTTCGGCACAGCGCGGGCGGCGGTCTGCTTGGCGGTGATCATGCGTTATCAATCCAATCTATAGCCGGTGTGCGGAAAACGTCGGTTTCGCACGCGTGACATGCACCCGTCCGCTGGTACGATGGCATGTGGCGTTCCCGCCCGAGTCGCACAGGTCAAGGAACGCCCGAGTTCCGAGACAATACTGTGTGCGACCATGAGGGACAGGAGAATCCCATGGGCAACTCTGCTCGCAATCAGGTCGATTCGACCATATCAACATATCCATCTTCCCAAGGCAACGGCACCGTGCTTTCCGTGCGCCCGGTCACGTTGCGCTGGACCACTGCCGATATTGCTGTCGGTGCCGCACTCGGCGTCGCATGCGGGCTGGTGTTCTGGGGATTCAATTTCGCGTATCAGGCAATCTCGCCGGTGTTGGGCGCGCTGCTGCCGGGCATCGCGAGCGTGCTGCATGCATTCTGGTATTTTTCCGGCCCTCTTGCATTGCTGATTATCCGCAAACCTGGCGCTGCCGTCTATGTGAATCTGGTGGGTGCGGTCGCCGAGATGGTGTTCGGCAATAATTTCGCGTTTACCTTTGTATTCATTTCCGCTGCGCTGCAAGGCGTGTTCGCGGAGATTCCGTTCGCGTTGGCGCGGTATCGCAAGTACAATCTGCCGTTGAGCATCGCTTCTGGATTGTGTGTGGCGCTTGAATACGGCTTCTATCTGCTGTTCTTCAGGTATCAGGGTGTCGCGTTGCTGAGCCCGCGTGGCATCACGCATCTGATCAGCGAGGTTGTGGGCGGCGTGGTCTTCGCCGGCATCATGAGCTGGTTCCTGTATCTTGCCATCGCCCGTACGGGTGCGCTGGACCGTTTTGCTTCCGGTCGCGCGGTTCGCGGTCTTGCAGACTGATGTGTCCGCTGTTGGGGCGACCGGCTGATTCAGCGATTGGCGGATCTTTCTGAATCCTTGCTGTTCCTGCGTTGTCAGGAGTTGGCAATCCCGTAAGGCGTCCGGATCTGTTTCTCGGAACTCCGGATGCGGGCGCGTGCGGTCAGGGGATTTGCTATATTGGAAAAGTTGGTTTGCTCCAACGTGGGGCCTTAGCTCAGTCGGTTAGAGCATCGGACTCATAATCCGCCGGTCCACGGTTCAAGCCCGTGAGGCCCCACTACTGTTCTCTTGTATCAATCTGCCGGTTCGCGGCGTCGCATACGCTGTGGGCTCACCAGCGTGTCGTCCGCGACCGCGCGTACAATACTGACGGTTCCGGTTCACGCCCGCCATAGGGGCTGGCGACCCGGGTCACCTGAATTCCATAGGAGACACACCATGAAGCAGGGTATTCATCCCGATTATCACGCCGTGCAGGTCACCTGCTCGTGCGGCAACACGTTTGTCACCCGTTCCACCGCCCCTGGCGATCATATGACGGTTGACGTGTGCTCGAATTGCCACCCGTTCTACACCGGCAAGCAGAAGATTCTGGATACCGGCGGCCGCGTGGCTCGCTTCGAGAAGCGTTACGGCAAGCGCAGCAAGTAAGGCTTCTATCAACGCCAGTCTTCGGACTGGCGTTGTTGTTTTTCTGACGCGTTCATGGCGATGATGGTTTGCCCGGTATCCGCATGCCGCTAGCGATCTGGCCGCGGTGCGACGGTTGGGTTGCACTGTTCTGAGGTATTGGCAGCTTTGGGCCGGTCCTGGGGTGGTATCGGCTTGTGGTGCGATGGTTGGGCCGCATGCCGCCCCGATTTGACGTCCGCCGCTCGTCTTGTCCCCGAGCCGCGCGCGAATACGGACCTTGGCTAAGCGTGCCTATATGATGGTGAAGTTGAGCAAGATGAAGCGCAATCGCTGACATACGCCTGGTCGTCGCCGCGGCGCCTATGGCACAGAGCCGGGCCGGGGACTGCCGGGAATGCAGCACATCGGGTATACAAACGCGCGAACACGTGCAATGGTAACGAGGAATGGTATATGGCACAGGATCCACAGGATCAGTTCCCTGCGGCGCAGACCGCAGTGGAGGAGTATCACGATATCGAACGGCAGATGGCACAGCCCGAAGTCGCGTCCGACCCCGACAAAATCCGCAAGCTGGGCCGCCGTCATGCTGAACTCGGCACCATCGTCACCGCGTACAACACATACCGTCAGATGTTCGACGATCTTGAGGCGGCCAAGGAAATGGCATCCGAGGACGAGGATTTCGCCGCTGAAGCCAAGCGTCTGGAAGCTGAACTGCCGAAAGCCGAAGAAGCGCTGCGCACAGCGCTGATTCCTCGCGACCCGGATGATGCCCGTGACGTGATCATGGAAATCAAAGCCGGCACCGGTGGCGAGGAGGCGGCGCTGTTCGCCGGCGATTTGCTGCGCATGTACCTCAGGTATGCCGAGAAACGCGGATGGACCACCACCATTCAAAGCGAAAACACTACGGAACTCGGCGGTGTCAAAGACGTCCAGCTTGCCATCCGCGCGAAAGGCACCCCTGCCCCCGAGGACGGCGTGTGGGCGAGCCTGAAATACGAGGGCGGCGTGCATCGCGTGCAGCGCATCCCCGTCACCGAATCCCAGGGACGCATCCAGACGTCCGCCGCCGGTGTCATCGTGTTCCCCGAAGCCGACGACGATGACGACGAGATCGAAATCGACCCGAAAGACTTGAAGATCGATATCTTCATGAGCTCCGGCCCGGGCGGGCAATCGGTGAACACCACGTATTCCGCGGTTCGTATGACCCATATCCCGACGGGTATCGTCGTGAGCATGCAGGACGAAAAATCGCAGATCCAGAACCGTCAAGCCGCCCTGCGCGTCCTCAAATCCCGCTTGCTGGCCATGAAGCACGAGCAGGAGGCCGCCGAGGCCGCGGATATGCGTCATTCCCAGGTCCGTTCGCTGGACCGTTCCGAACGCATCCGCACCTACAACTTCCCAGAGAACCGCATTGTCGACCATCGCACGAACTACAAGGCGTACAACCTTGACCAGGTGCTCGATGGCGATTTGCAAGCGGTGATCGACAGTGACATCGCGGCAGATGAGGCAGCGCGTCTCGAACAGCAGAAGCAGCAGGGCGTGAACGCCGACTGATTGCTATACCGGAATGCGGATGCAGATCCGCACGCCGGTGGATTCCGCGCGTCGCCGCTTGCCGTGTGGCGGCATCATGCAGCACCGCACTGTGCGAGTCGAATCGAAACACGTCTCAAGGAACACAGTCCAACGGGTGGAACGAGTGAAAGGAAGCATGCGCATGGGCATCGATACGCTGAAGGATCTGCTCGCCGAGGCGACGGATCGTCTGTGGAAGGCGGGTATCGAAACCGCCAGATACGACGCCCGGTTGCTGTTCGCCGAAGCGTGTGGCGTTCGCCCGCGTGACATCGATAAAGCGTTGCTGATGGGGGACGGCTTCGACGTCGATGACACTGCGCTCGCGGTGTTCCGTTCGATGATGGACCGTCGTGCCGCGCGCGAGCCGTTGCAATATATCGTGGGTCATGTCCCGTTCCGGTATCTCGATGTGAAGGTCGGCCCGGGCGTGTTCATTCCTCGTCAGGAGACCGAGGTCGTAGTGCAGGCCGGTATCGATTGGCTGACGCGTGAAGGGCTGTACGCCCCGAAGGTCGTGGATTTATGCGCGGGCAGCGGCGCAATCGGCTTGTCGATCGTCACTGAAGTGCGTGGCGCCGAAGTGTGGGCTGTGGAGAAGTATCCGCAGACACTCGAGTGGACGAAACGCAATGCCAAGCGTGTCGCTGACAGTGATCCCGCAGCCGGGTACAACTATCATCTTCAAGCCGGCGATGCTACGGATACCACCACGCTCGCGGCGCTGGACGGTTCGGTCGATCTTGTGGTCACCAATCCGCCGTATGTACCGATGTCCCAACCGCCGACCCAACCTGAGGTGCGTGATTTCGACCCTCAGGCCGCGCTGTATGGCGGTTCCGCTGACGGCACGCTGATTCCGGAACGGATCGTCCGCCGCTCCGCCGCATTGCTGCGCGAAGGCGGCGTGCTGGTGCTTGAGCATGACATCTCCCAGGCCGATCGGATGCTCGCGTACGCGTTGTCTAATGGTTTCTCGCAGGCGCGCACCGGTCTGGATTACACGTCGCGGCCGCGGTATCTGTTCGCAATCAAGTGATTGCGCTGCACGCGTTGCGTCCGCCTGCACACGGCACGTCGGGGCGCGATGGTGCAATAGTGGTGGAATAATCGGAGGTTTTATGGGCGAGGTATGCACAGTCGATGACCGGTCCATCGCACGGGCGGCGCGGATTATCAAGGATGGCGGGGTTATTGTCATCCCTACGGACACCGTGTACGGTATCGCCTGCGATCCGTTCAACCAGCAGGCTATCGACCGGATTTACGAGCTCAAACAGCGCCCGCGGTACAAAGCGTTGCAGGTGATTATGGCGGACGCCGACGAAGTGGAGGATTTGGGCTTGTACCTTCCCGCTCCGTTGAATCGTCTTGCCGCCGCGTTTCTTCCGGGTGCGTTTTCCCCGATCGCCGTGGCCGAGGAGGATTGCCGGTTGAAGACGATTCGCCGTGAGTCTGACGGGCATGCGACCCAGGCGATTCGCGTGCCGAATTCCGCGTTGTCGTTGCGCATTCTGCGCTCGACCGGCCCGGTGGCGGCATCCAGTGCGAACCGTTCCGGCGATGAAAGCGCCCAAACCGTTGAGGAAGCGGTCGCCGCGTTCGGCGATCAGGTCGATTTGTATCTTGATGGCGGGCCGACCCAAGGCCATGTGGCCAGTACGGTGGTCGCCGCCGACCCGACGGAACGCGACGGCATCAACGTCCTGCGCGAGGGTGTCATTCATCAGGCGGCGATTCGTGAAGCCCTGCATGTCAACGGCGGGGGATTGGGCGCATGAGGGTCTACCTGTTCATCGCCGCGGTGGCTGGTGGCGCTACGTGGCTGATCACCCCGTTGATCCGGCATGTCGCCATTCATATCGGCGCGGTCGGCAGGGTGCGTGCGCGTGACGTGCATACGATTCCGACCCCGCGTATGGGCGGTTTGGGTATGCTGATCGGGTTTGTGGTCGCCATGCTGTTCGCCAGCCGCATCCCGTTCATCTCAGGCTTGTTCACGGCGAATCATCAGGCTTGGGTGGTGATGATCGGCGCGATCATGATCTGCCTGCTCGGCATGGCAGACGACCTGTGGGATCTTGACTGGATGCTCAAACTGGCCGGGCAACTGCTGATATCCGTATTCGTGGCGTGGGGTGGTCTGCAGATCATCTCATTGCCGCTCGGCTCGTTGGTCACCGCATCGCCGACACTGTCGATGGCGATCACCGCCTTCCTGATTGTCGCATCCATCAACGCGGTGAATTTCGTGGACGGTTTGGACGGTCTCGCCGCCGGGATCGTCGCCATCGGCGGCATCGCATTCGGCTTGTATTCGTATATTCTCGCCCGGTCGTCGCCAAGCTACGCATCGATGGCCACGCTGATTGATGTCGCACTGGTCGGGGTGTGCATCGGCTTCCTGCTGCATAACTGGCATCCGGCGAAACTGTTCATGGGCGATTCCGGATCCATGCTGCTGGGCTATCTGATTACGTGCGCGTCGATTGTGATGACCGGGCATTTGGATCCCGCCTCGTTGCATACGAGCGTGTATGTCCCGGTGTTCATGCCGATTCTGCTGCCGATTCTTGTGCTGTTCCTGCCGGTGCTGGACATGTGCTTGGCCATCGTGCGCCGGTTGAGCAAAGGCCAATCGCCGATGCATCCCGATCGTATGCACTTGCACCACCGGATGCTGCGCATCGGCCATTCCGTCCAAGGGGCGGTGCTGATCCTGTGGGGTTGGGCGGCGCTCATCGCTTTCGGGTCGGTCACCATCCTGTTCTTCGACTTGAAATACGTGGTGGTCGGCTTCCTGATCGCCGCAGCCGTGCTGACGGTGCTCACCATGCTGCCGTACCTGCGCAGGAGGATTCCGGAGATTTTGGAGGAGGACGCTGCGTATTCCAAGCATCATGCCGCACAACACGTATGCCCGCCGCCGATGGGGGATGCCGACGCGTCCAAGAAGCAGCCCGACGGCCATGCTGCGCAACGGGATGCAGACGATGCAGACCTCCCCACGCCGGAGGAATCCGATCGTGCGACAACGACCGGAATGACAAAGAACTGACCGGTCTGACACGCGGCGAGGCGGACGAGTGCAATCGCCTCGCGCATCCACGGGTTGACGTTGCGGTGCCGTTCGCGTGTCGCAAGTCAGGTCACGACCGTATAGTGGTTTTATGGCTTCAAATTTTGACACGCAAGCGCAAGCATATACTCCAGTTCCTCCGATTTTCGCCAAGCTCGGCCTCGCGTATGACGATGTGCTGCTGCTGCCGAACGAGACGGATGTGATTCCGTCTGAAGTTGACACCACCACCCACCTCACTCGCGAAATCACCATGAAGACCCCGGCGATTTCCGCGGCCATGGATACCGTCACCGAATCCGACATGGCCATCGCCATGGCACGTAACGGTGGCATCGGCGTGCTGCACCGCAACCTGTCGATTGACGATCAGGCCGCTCAGGTCGATATCGTCAAGCGCAGCGAATCCGGTATGATCACCGATCCGCTGACGGTGAACCCCGAAGTCTCCCTCGCCGACCTGGACAAGCTGTGCGGCAAATTCCACATCTCCGGCCTGCCGGTCGTCGACAAGGACAACAAGCTCGTCGGCATCATCACCAACCGCGATATGCGGTTCATTCCGTCCGAGGATTATGATCGCCTCGAAGTCAAGGACGTGATGACCAAGGACCATCTGATTACCGGTCCGTCCGACATTTCCAAGGAAGACGCTCACCGCCTGCTCGCCAAGTACAAGGTCGAGAAGCTGCCGCTGGTAGACAATGAAGGCCATTTGACCGGTCTGATTACCGTCAAGGATTTCGTGAAGACCGAACAGTACCCGGACGCTACGAAGGACGATCAGGGTCGTCTTCGTGTGGCCGCCGGCATCGGCTTCTTCGGTGACGCCTGGCAGCGTGCCTCCGCGTTGATGGAGGCCGGCGTCGACGCGCTCGTGGTGGACACCGCCAACGGCGAAGCCCGTCTGGCACTCGACATGATTCGTCGCCTCAAGGCCGACAAGGCGTTCAACGGCGTGCAGATCATCGGCGGCAACATCGCCACCCGCGAAGGCGCCCAGGCCATGATTGACGCCGGCGCGGACGCGGTCAAGGTCGGTGTCGGCCCGGGCTCCATCTGCACCACCCGCGTGGTCGCCGGTGTCGGCGTCCCGCAGCTGACGGCTGTCTATGAGGCCGCCCAGGCGTGCAAGGCCGCGGGTGTCCCGTGCATCGCCGACGGTGGCATCCACTATTCCGGCGATATCGCCAAGGCGCTGGTCGCCGGTGCAAGCACCGTCATGCTTGGCGGCGTGCTCGCAGGCTGCGAGGAAGCTCCGGGCGAGAAGGTCCTGCTGCATGGCAAGCAGTACAAGCTGTATCGCGGCATGGGCTCGCTGGGCGCAATGGCCCCGCGCGGCAAGAAGTCCTACTCCAAGGACCGCTACTTCCAGGCCGATGTCACCAGCAACGACAAGGTCGTGCCGGAAGGCGTCGAAGGCGAAGTCCCGTACCGCGGACCGCTCAACGCCGTGCTCTACCAGCTTATCGGCGGCCTGCACCAGTCGATGTTCTACGTCGGCGCGCACAACATCAAGGAACTGCAGGAGCGTGGCCGCTTCATCCGCATCACCGACGCTGGCTTGCGTGAATCCCATCCGCACGACATCGTTATGACCGCGGAAGCGCCGAACTACTCCGGCTTCCACAACAACTGATGTCCTGACAGCCCCGCGGGCGTGATTCCGCGGATTGCTGCCGGATTGCAAGGCGGCCGCCCTGTTGCCAGTGCATCAGAGCGGCCGCCTTCTTGGTACTACCGACGAAAGAGACGAACGAAAGAGACCTGCGAAAGACGTCCGCCCGCCCCACGGATAGGCTGCACACGTCGTCGTCATGATTGAGAGAAGAAGGGTATGGTCACCAAAGACTTCTGGGTATTGCTCGCCATGGTGTTGTATTTCATCGCCATGCTGTCCATCGGATTCGCCTATTCGAAACGTTCGAACTCCTCGGCGAAACAGTATTTCGCCGGCGGTCGCGGTGTCGGCCCGTGGTTGACGGCCCTGAGCGCCGAAGCCTCCGACATGAGCGGCTGGCTGCTCATGGGTCTGCCCGGTCTGGCCTACTTCACCGGCGCTGCCGACGCCATGTGGACGGCGATCGGCTTGGCAATCGGCACATATCTCAACTGGCGGCTGGTGGCCCGGCGTCTGCGGCGATATTCGGTAGTTGCGGGCGACGCCATCACCGTGCCGGATTTCTTCTCCAAGCGCTTCCATGACAAGAAGAACGTCATCTCCACCATCGCAGCGCTGATTATCCTTATCTTCTTCTGCGTGTACGTGGGCAGCTGCTTCGTGACGGTCGGCAAGCTGTTCTCCACCCTGTTCGGCTGGGATTACCATCTGACGATGGTCGTCGGCGCGGCTGTCGTGTTCGCCTACACGCTGATCGGCGGCTACCTGTCCGTGGTTGTCACCGACTTCATCCAGGGCATGCTCATGTTCTTCGCGCTCGCCGTCGTGTTCATCGGCTCGATCGTCTCGGTCGGTGGCGTGGATAACACCGTGACCTTCCTGCGCGGCATCCCGGGCTTCCTCGACGGCACGCATCTGGCCACCCCGGTGCTCAACTCCATGGGCGAACAAATCGTGCGCGACGGCAAGGCGGTCTTCGGCGCGCCCACCGATTACGGCATCATCACTATCATCTCCATGCTCGCTTGGGGGCTGGGCTACTTCGGCATGCCGCAGGTGCTGGTGCGCTTCCTGTCGATCCGTAGCTCCGAGGAGATCCGCAAATCTAGGATCATCGCCACCACCTGGTGCGTGATTTCACTGGCATGCGGCGTGTGCATCGGTCTCGCGGGACGCGCGATGATGCCCACCCAGTTCGGCACCCAGGCCGCCGCCGAGAACATCTTCATCGTCATCGCACAGGCGCTGCTGCCGAGTTTCCTGTGCGGCATTGTGGTGTCCGGTATTTTCGCCGCATCCATGAGCTCCTCCTCGTCTTATCTCATCATCGGCGCAAGTGCGGTGGGTGAGAACATCTATCGCGGTGTCATCAACCGCAAGGCGACGGACAAGCAGGTGATGATGGTGGCGCGCACCACGCTGCTGGTCATGTTCCTGTTCGGTATTTTCGTCGCGTTCGACCAGAATTCATCGATTTTCCAAGTCGTCTCGTACGCATGGGCGGGACTCGGCGCTTCCTTCGGCCCGCTGATGCTGCTGTCGTTGTACTGGCGTCGCACCAACAAGTACGGTGCCATCGCCGGTATGCTCGGCGGCACGGCGACGGTACTCATCTGGCATAATCTCATCAAACCGCTCGGCGGCGTCTTCGCCATCTATGAGCTGCTGCCCGCGTTCATCATCTCCCTGCTGCTCATCGTCATCGTCTCCCTGCTCACGCCGGCACCGGAGGATGCGGTGCTCTACGAGTTCGACCATTATCTCGACGACCCAGCCGATCGCAAGGTCGATGATGATCTGGTGGCCGCTGAAATCCAGGCGGCTGAAGAGCGTTCCAATATCTGATGCCACCGGTATCTCCTGCCCCTGCGGTAACCTGAGAGGTCCTGTCCGCAGGGGCATGGTGTATTGCCGCGGCTGGGACGTGACCGCAACAGGCAAAGAAAGAGGCACGCAATGGTAGATGCACACGACGCGGAAACCTATACCGCACAAGGTTCACGCATGATTTGGATTGACTGCGAGATGACCGGACTGGATATTTTCCATGACGAACTGTGCGAGGTATCCGTCGTCCCCACCGATTTCGATCTCAATGTGCTTGACGAAGGCGTGGATTATGTCATCAAGCCGTCCGACGCCGCCGTCGCGCACATGAATGATTTCGTGCGCGCCATGCACACCCGTTCCGGCCTGATCAACGAATGGGAGCATGGCCTGAGCCTCGAAGAAGCCGAACGCAAGGTGACCGAGTATGTCGCACGGTTCACACCGGACGGAGTCAAGCCGCTGCTTGCCGGCAATTCCGTCGGTTCCGACAAGAAATTCCTCGACCGGTACATGCCCGCCCTCATGGAGCATCTGCATTACCGGGTCATTGACGTGAGCACCATCAAGGAACTCGCCCGCCGCTGGTACCCGGACGTCTACCGCAATCGCCCGGCGAAGAACGGCGGCCATCGCGCGCTCGCCGACATCATCGAATCCATCGACGAGCTGCGCTATTACCGCGATATGCTGTTCGTCCCGACCCCCGGCCCGGATGCCGAAGCGGCGCAGGCGGGTGCTCGCCATATCGAAGCAACCAGTCTGCTGCGTACCTACGAGAAGAACGGCAACGCTCTCGAGTAACGAGCGAGCAACAGTGGCGAGGAATCCTGCCCGGCAGCCATCGGACACGTTGCCGGCATGCATCGGCCGCACTGCAATCTGCCATACCACAAGGTGAAAGGACCAAGCATGAGCGCGACGCGATGGACCGCATCCACGCCACTTCCCGCTGATATCGCAATGGTGGTCGCCGATATGGACGGCACGCTGCTTGACGGCGACAGTCGCATTCCCGCGGGATTCTGGCCGCTGCTGGAGCGGATGCAACAGGCAGGCATCGAGTTCGTGCCGGCGAGCGGGCGACAGATTTTCACGTTGCGCGACATGTTCGGCGACGCCATGCCGTCCGGCTCGTTCATCGCCGAGAACGGCAATCTCGTCGTCGCCCAAGGTCGCACGGTCGGCGTGACCGCGTTGTCTGCGGATGCGGTGGCGCGGATGATCGATATCCTTGCGCTCGCCGACTTGCCTCAAGGCCATGATGTCGGCATGGTGGTGTGCGGGGAACATAGCGCGTATATCAACCGCCGGGACACTCCGTTCGTTGACGAGTGCCGGAAGTATTACCATCGTCTTGCGTTTCTCGACGATCTGCACGAGGCGGTGACCGGTGAGCGCGCTGACCGGGTTCTGAAAGTGGCGGTATTCGATTTCGGTGATGTCCGGGTTCCCGCGGAGGGCTTGTTCTCGCCGCTGCGCAGGCAGTATCAGGTGGTGGTATCCGGCGCGCATTGGGTGGACATCATGGACGCGAATACCGACAAGCGTCGAGGGGTGCTCACCTTGCAACAGCAGCTGGGCATTACGCCCGCGCAGACTATGGTGTTCGGCGATTATCTCAACGATCTGCAGATGCTCAGCGCAGGGCAGTGGTCGTTCGCCATGGCCAACGCGTACCCGGATGTATTGGACCAGGCGCGTTTCATCGCTCCGGCGAACACCGATCACGGCGTGTTGCGCGTCATCGAGGCCATGCTGAACGCCCGAGAGCACCCAGGGAATAAGGGGACGTCCTATGCTGCAGACTGACGCGCTGAGGATTCTTGATGCAGGCGCGAGTGTATTCCTTACTGGCGCCCCGGGTGCCGGTAAAACGTATGTGCTCAACGCATTCGTCAAGCAGGCACGGGCGCGTGGGGCGTCCGTTGCCGTCACCGCATCCACGGGAATCGCGGCGACGCATCTTGACGGGCAGACCATCCATTCGTGGAGCGGTGTCGGCGTGGCCGAAGCGATGACCGACAGCCTGCTGAAACAGATCAAGACCCGGCGTGGCAAACGGATTCGTGCCACCGACATCCTTGTCATCGACGAGATCTCCATGATGCACGCTTGGCTGTTTGACATGGTCGATCAGGCCTGTCGTGCGGTCCGGCGCAATCCGGAACCGTTCGGCGGGCTCCAAGTGGTCATGTCCGGCGATCTGTTCCAGCTGCCTCCGGTTTCACATGCTCGACGCGACCGCGAACTTATCGTTCCGCCGCCCCAGATAGTCGCGATGCGTGAACGATATGAGCGTGCTGGGCGCAATCCTGAAGGGTTCGTCACCGAATCGCTGGTGTGGCCCGAGCTCAATCCTGTCGTATGCTATCTGACCGAACAGCACCGTCAGGATACCGGCCAGCTGCTCGATGTCCTGACCGACATCCGGCATGGCGCCGTCACCGATGCCGACCGTTCGGCACTTGGCACCCGCATCGGGGTCGAACCGTCTGACGATGACGTCGCCGTCTACCTGTTCCCCAACAACCGGCAGACCGACGAGCTGAACAATCGCCGTCTCGCGCAGATCGACAGCCGTGAGCACGTCTTTGAAGCCGAGGCGTCCGGCCCTGTACAGTTGGTGAAGCGCCTGAAAAGCACGATGCTCGCCCCTGAACTGCTGACGCTGAAGGTCGGGGCGGCGGTTATGGCGTTGCGCAATGACACCAATCAGCAATATGTCAACGGATCGCTTGGCACAGTAGTGGATTTCGTGACCAATCGTGACGGAAACACATACCCGATGGTTCATTTTGACAACGGGCATATCGTGATCATGCAGCCTGCGGCCTGGGAGATGATGGATGGTGAGACGGTGCTCGCTTCGGTCAAGCAGATTCCATTGCGTTGTGCGTGGGCGATTACGATTCATAAGTCTCAGGGAATGACCCTCGATCGGGCCCGTATGGATTTGCGCCGGACGTTCGCGCCCGGCATGGGGTATGTGGCGTTGTCCCGTGTCGAATCGATGGAGGGGCTGTATCTTGACGGCATCAATGACCGGGCGTTTCTGGTCTCGCCGCAAGCGGTCAGCCTTGATGGCGTGCTGAGAGACCGTTCGCAGATGGCAGAGCATGAGCTTGCCGAGCATGGCGACGAGTCGTTCAAAAACCGGAAACAGCAGTCGGATGAGGATGAATTCATGCAGAGCGGGTTGTTCTGATCAGGCGATACCCGCATGGCGATACCCGCGTGACCGCGATTCTCGGGCTACACTGGTGGTATCGGATGCGTCCGGCTCATAGGAGAGCAGAACGCCATCGCAAGGAGGTTCGCCATGAAGAAATCGACTGTGGTATCCGTCATCGGCTTGTTGATCATGTTCGTCGCGTTCGTGCTGTTCCAGACGTGGCCGCTTGTGCTGTTCGGCACGCTGAAACTCACGGATGTGCTCACCTTGGTCGGCGGCCTCATGTTCATCATTCCGGTATATCTTGATTCCGTGAAACGCAAGAGCGCCGACAACGCCCCGAATCCGGCGGTGTGGTCGACCCTGCCGCCGATCGGCATGGCCGTGGTTTGCGTCGGCATCCTACTGCCGAACAGTTTGACGTTCTTCCATCTGTTCTCACTGCCTGACGTGTTCTATCTGGTCGGCTGCCTGATGATGCTGCCGATTTTCCTGTATCCGATGTCCGGGCTGGAGCGTGCGGAACTCGAAGAGACCGTCGAGGAGGAGGTTGACGAAACAACAAGCGCGCCTGCGGGCGGCAAGAAGCATTAATAACAAACACATGGCCCTCTGCCTCGCTGGCATTGCGCTCAGCGTCGGCAGAGGGCCATGTTGGTGTGGGGGAGGGGTCACCAGATGGTGTTGAGTGTGTTCACCTTGCACGCGGTGACGTTGCCTTGGGCCTCGAGCTTCATCCGCACCTGCGGCTCACCGGCCTGGAACAGCATGGTTCCCGCTGCCTCGCCGTCATTGAGGAACACTTCGGCGACCTGATGGTCGAAGAACACCTCGATGTGGCGCACGTCGCGCATGCCGCTGTCATAGGTGTTCTTGTCGAAATCACCTTGCCCGCTCGTCGCCAGACGGGTCACTCCGTCACGACGCACCAAGCGCAGGCTTTCCGGCGTACCGCCGTTGGTGTTGCGGTTCTCGGCGATCGTCAGCGTGAAGTCGGCGTCGTCATTCAGCGTGATATCCGCGTAATACGAGTCGTTCGGGCATGTCGCGGACCACTGCTTGACATTCGATGTGGCGCTGGTGGAGGCGTCGATCTGGATCGGGGCGCCGACCAGCTGATCGTACACTTCCTTGATCGGCTTGCCGATCAGACGGTCGTTGACGACGTGAAGTTCGCGCGGCAGCGACATGATGCCGTTGGCGCGGCATGGCCCCTCCCGACGGACGCCGGCATGGTCGACGATCCATGCGATGACGATACGGCGGTCGTGGTCATCGCGGAAGCTTTGCGTCGCATAGTATCCGAGACCGAAGTCGATCCAATCGCTGGACGTTACGGTCAGACGCGGTGCCTTCCCGTCATCGTTGAGATCGCCCACATACCAACGAACCGGCTGGAAACCGCCCTCTGCGGTGCGGTAGTGCATCAGCGCTCCGCAGGCGACTGTGCGGTTGTCAAGCGCGAACATATCAGGGCACTCGTAGGTGCGGGAGACCTGATGACCGAAATCAGCGAGGACCGGCCCCTCATACTGCCACACAGAGTTGCGGTGCAGCGGCAGGGCGGTGGAAAACAGCGTCATGACAGGCACGGTCGCCTGGTTTTCCTGCGCTTCACCCGGCTTGCCCATCGGGTAGGTGGCGAACCAGCCGGCGGTGGATGCGCGGCTGATGCCGGCATCGGCATGCTGGTCGAATTCGTCGACCGGCTGGTTGGTGGCGGTCACAATCCATGCGCGTCCGTTGTGCGTTGCGTTCAGCGGCAGGTTGGTTTCGATTTTCGGATCGCGGAAATCCAGTCCGGTCGTTGGCGTCGGCCGGGTGATCCATGGTGTTTCCACTTCGAAGTGGATGCCGTCATGGCTCAGGCAGGTTGTCTGGTATTCTTCGACGGAATGCTCATCGCCACGGGTTTCGGTGTGGCGTGTGAGCGCGAAGCGGATGGCATCGGCGTCTTCACCCTTGCACGGATAGCCGTCGTTGTTCACGGTGATGGCGGAGCCGGAGAACGCGCCGCCGGTCAGGGTATGGTCGGTGGCGAATTCAGGCTGAGGTTCCAACACAATCGGCAGATGCGTCCAATGCACCAGGTCGCGGCTCACCGCATGGCCCCAATGCATGCAGTCCCAGCCCCATCCGTAGGGGTTGAATTGGAAGAACAGGTGGTAGCGTCCCCTGAACTCACACAGACCGTTCGGGTCGTTCATCCAGCGCGCAATCGGCTCGAAGTGCGATCCTGTGCGTTCCGGCTGGCGGTAGATGGCTGCCGTGGTGGGCAGCGTATCCCATTGTGCGAAATCCGGATCGAGATTGACGTATTGAATGCCCTTGTCGAGGTCATTGTCGCTTTCGCTCAGATAGCCGAAACGGCACACCGCCTGATTGATGCTGATGTCCAGGTCGGTGCCGGTGGGCACGTCGAACTGGAAGTGGTGACGGTTTTCGTTCTTCGGCATGACCTCGTGCGCGATGGTGGCTCCATCGCTGGGGCGAGTCAAGCTGATTGATGCCGGCTCGCCCGTGCGTTCGACAAACAGGTCGAGACGGGTGTAGTCGCCGGTCGCGATATGCGCGCTGGTGGTGTTGGTAGTGGGAAGCATGGTGCTCCTTTGCAATGGTGGTTGTTGGTTGAAAAATGGTTGGTTGCCGCGGGCACGGCAGGTTCTGGGCAGATGCCGCGACATGCGTGTGCACACATCGGCAGCAGGCTTATGCCGCACGCCTGGTTTGCCGGGCACAGCGCCGGTCAGGGCTCTGGTGTGCCGTTACTCGTTCCCATGAGGTGCGTGTTGGACGGAGTCCCGCTCGATGATTGAACCATGCACTGTCGTGAATGTATCGTCGGTGTCGAAAGATGAGCGAAACATCTGGTCGGGCTTGATGTCCGGCTTATCGCGCTGTTCAATCATCGCCACGAGCTGAAGGACCGCTTCGAAGCCCATCTCGTAATGCGGCAACTCGATGGTGGTCAGTCCTGGGCGCAACGCGTCGGTGATATTCGGCAGATTGTCGACGCTGACGATGGAGATGTCTTTGCCGATCGTCATGCCCAATGTATTCGCCGCGGCGTAAATGGATGAAGCTCGAACGTCATTGAAGCAGAACACGCCGTCAGGCGCGGCGTCTTTCAGCAAGTCGACGGCTCGTTGGTCGGCGTTCAGGTGTTCCGTTGCCCCGACAATCAGCTGCGGATCCTCGTGTATGCCGGCATCGTGCAACGCCCTGCGATACCCGGCCAAGCGCTGCAGTTGGGCGATGATTCCTGATTCTGAGCCGAAATACGCGATCCTTCGGCAACCCGCCTTGATGAGCCGGTTGGTTGCGTCATAGCCGATGCCGAATTCATCGGGGAAAATCGACGGCAGGTCATGCTTCGCATCCTCGGCGTCGACCACAACCGTGGGCACGGAACGCAGAGCCGGGGGAACGTCCACAACCCGGTGGTACATGAACGCGTACAGGAAACCGTCGGCGTGGTAGCGCTTGAGGGTCGCGATTTCCTGCCGTTCCAGCGACTTGTCGTTGTTCGTGTTCATCGAGATGAGAATGTAGCCCAGTTTGCGGGCGGCTTCCTGCGCTCCGAGCATGATGCGCACTGCGGAAGGCGTGGTGATGATCTCGTCGGTGACGAAGCCCAAGGTGTGTGACTTGTTGGTTTTCAGCGTCCGCGCGAGCATATTCGGCTCATAGTGGAGCGCGGCCGCGGTTTCACGGATATGCTGGGCGGTGGTGTCGCTGACGCGGTTCTTGTACTTGCCGTTGAGCACCAGGGAGACTGCGCAGACGGAGACACCTGCCTGTTTGGCGATATCTTTGAGAGATACCATCAGCGCTCCTTACTTGTCTGCGGTGCCGGTCGTCTGCAAGCGCAGGCGGGGCTTCGCGTCTTCGGTTGGCCTGACCATGCCCGGTACTTTGCCGAACTTGCCGACTGCCATGATGACGAAGAACACCGGCAATGCTACTCCGAATGCCGGGACGAGCCCTGGCCATGTCATCCATGCGCATACGGTGAGGATGACCAGCGCAGTCAGGGACAGGCTGCACAGCGGACGCGCGATGACCATCTGGAGGGTCATGCGGGCGATCCACCAACCGGATTCGTTGAAGTTGGCTCTCATCGCCCATGACAGGCTGCAGAACAGGCCATAGAGCACCATGCCGATCAGCAGGATGCCTGCACTGGCGTATCCGAGTGTTCCGGCGTCATGGAAGTTCACCACCCAGTAGTCGAAGATCAGCAGCAGCCACAGCAGCGCTTGAGGCCAGCCGAACCGGTTCGCGCCGGCAAGCTCGTCCTTCCACGCGCGGTGGAAGACGGTCCAGGTTTGGCGGATGCTCCAGCTGTGGTCTTCGTCGAGCCACCATGTGCGGTATGTCGTATAGGTTGCCGAAATCGAGGGAAACAGGCCGATGACGACCACGCCCATCAGGGTGTGGACGAGGAACGCCACGTGGGTGACCGCAATCATGAGTACGACGCGGCAGAAGCGTTCGTATCCTACGGCGAATGAACGTAACATGACTCTCCTTCAAGTCAAGTCGTGTGCGGGTGACGGTGGAACCGTCGCACCCGCGGTGCGAGAAATCGCCGGGATGCCGCAAAGGGGATAACGGCATCCCGGCAAGTGTGTTGCGGGCTCAGCCCTTGACCGCTCCGAGCATGACGCCCTTGTTGAAGTACTTCTGCAGGAACGGGTAGATGACCATAAGCGGCAGCGTCGAGACGATGATGATGCCGAACTTGATCTGGTCGGCGGCTTGTTGCTGGGCTGCGGCATCGACGTTGGTCGCGGTGCCTTGCGCAACGAGCAGCAGCTGCTGAAGTACGACTTGCAATGGCTGCTTCTCGTCGTCGGTGATGAAGATCAAGCCTGTCATGAAGTCGTTCCAATGGCCGACGAAGTAGTACAGGCCGATGACGGCGAGAATCGCGGAGCTCAGCGGGATCACAATCCTGAAGAAGTAGCCGAGGTAGCTTTCGCCATCCAGCTGGGCGGCTTCGAACAGTTCTTCAGGAATTGAGGTCTCGAAGAAGGAACGTGCAACGATGACGTTGTACACGCTGACCGCTCCCGGGAGAATGAAGACCCACATGGAGTTGAGCAGGCCGAGCTGCTTGTAGAGCAAGTAGTTCGGAATCAGGCCGCCGGCGATGAACATCGTGACGGTGAACAGGAACAGGATGACGCGACGCGGCTTGAATTCCTTGCGGGACAGTGCGAATGCGCAGGGGATGGTGACCGCGAGGTTCACCGCGGTGCCGACCACCGAGTAGATGATGGTGTTGAGGTAGCCGCGCCAGATGCGGGCGTTCGCGAACACCTTGGCGTATCCGACGAAGGTGATGCCCTTCGGCAGAAGGAGCACGTCGCCGGCGGCGACCTTGTTCGGGTTGGAGAAGGATGCGATGACCACGAACCAGAGCGGGTACAGGACCGCGATCACCGCCAGTGCGATGAGGCCGTAGATGATGATCGAGGTCACCCAGTCACCTGGGGTCAGATGCTGGTGTTGATGCTTGTTCCAGGGGATTTCATCGCCCGAGGTTTTCGGGGCTGGCGTAACTGTTGTTGTCGACATGGTTGGCTCCTAGAAAATGCTGGTTTCAGAGATCTTCTTGGAGATCGCGTTCGCCGTGATCAAGAAGACGAAGTTGACGACCGTATTGAACAGGCCGATTGCGGTGGAGTACGAGAACTGGCTGTTGAGAATACCGATTTTGTAGGTGTAGGTCGAGATGACCTCGGTGGCGGGCAGGTTCAGCGAGTTCTGCATCAGGAAGATCTTGTCGAAGCCGACGTTCAAGACGCTGCCCATGCTCAGGATGAGCAGGATGCCAGCGGTCGGCATGATCGCGGGGATATCAACGGTGCGGATCAGCTGCCAGCGTCCGGCGCCATCGATTTTGGCTGCTTCGTACAGGGATGTGTCCACGCCGGCGAGTGCGGCGAGATAGATGATGGAATTCCATCCGCAATGCTGCCAGACTTCAGAGATCCAGTAGACGGAAGTGATCGCCTTCGGATTGCCCAGCACGCTTTCGGGACCGAGGAAGCGGCCGATGATGCCGCTGCCGGGGGTCAGGAAGATGTTGAGCATCGAGACGATGACCACGACGGAGATGAAGTGCGGCATGTAGGTGACGGTCTGGACGAAGCCTTTGACCTTCGACGAATGAATCTGATTGATGAGCAGTGCGAGGATGATCGGGAAGATGAAGCCCATGACCAGCGTCCACAGGCTGATACGGATGGTGTTGGTCATGATTTCGCCGAACAGCGGGGAGTGGAAGAACTGGTTGAAGTAGTAGAATCCAACCCAATCGCCACCGGTGAGGCCCTTATCCGGGTCGAACTTACGGAAGGCCAGCTGGATGCCCCACATCGGCACGTAGGCGAAGATTGCCACGAAAATCAGTGCGGGGGCGCTCAGCAGCCACAACTCCCAGTAGCGACGGAAATGTTGGGCGATTCGTTTGAAAATATTGGGCTTTGTTGTCGTGCCTGATGCAACGCTGGATGGCTGCCGGCTGTCCTGTGCAGGCGTGGCAGGCGTTGCGCTGAGAGATTGCGTAGCCATGTTAGCTCCAATGGTTGGTTGTTCTATGTGTTCACCTGGCCGGTGAAATGCGCTGGCTATGTCTGGAGCCTGGTATGCGATCATCGGCATGGGAAAAAGAGGAGGGGGTGGAGGGGAGCGACCCCTCCACCGTTCAAGGATTCAAGGGTAAGTCTTGTCGTGGTCTCCGCCCTGGGTGTACGCGCGTTGTGCGGTACACCCAGGGCGCGTTGCCGGTTCAGTTATTCGTCAGTGTCAGGATGTGGCGTCAGGCCTGCTTGTCGTAGTACTTCTGCCAGATCTTGATGTTGGTGTCGAGGCCGAGTGTCGGTTCCTTGACCTTCTTGAGGTAGTCGCTCCACTCGCTGTCGATGCCGCCCTTCTGCACCCACTTGGCCAGCTGGTTGTCGGTGTAGTTGAAGATTGCGGTGTTGTTGTTCGACAGGGTGTCCATGTCTTCGCTGCTCGGGTGCACCCAGATCGGGATGACGTCCTTGACCGGGTCGACGTTCTTCTTGATGGTTTCACGCACGGCCTGGTCGCTGGCGGTGACCTGCTCGGCGTTGGTGTCGTTGACGATCGTCACGTCATCGGGGATCCAGCCGGCGAAGCGGTCCTGGAGTGCGACGGCACGGGTGTCCGGGTACTCGGCGTAGGCCTTGGCCTTGTCGATGGTGTACTTGTGGTTGCCGTTGTCGGTCACGATATCCGGGATGGAGCCGTAGAAGCCGGAGACGGAGAGCTTTTCGCTGTACATCGCGTTGATGAGCTTGAGCGCTGCGGCCTTGTTCGCGGTCTTCGGGTTGAGGCTGAGCACGTAGGCGTATTCAGCTGCAGGCTGCGAGTAATCCCACTTGACCTGGGAATCCGGGTCGGAGGCCTTCTGCTTGAGCGGAGGAAGGGTGATGTACTGGTCGGCGAGCTTGTCACCGAACTCCGAGTAGTTGGACCAGCCGAAGGTGACACCGCTGATGGCGGTCTTGCCGTCGCTGATGGTCTGCGAGTTGTACTTGGAGGCGTCGCGGGTCAGCGCGTCCTTCGGGATCAGGCCTTCGGCCATCAGTGAATGCAGGTAGCTGATGGTGTCCTTGAGCTCATTGGAGGTCAGGTAGCTGGCGACCTTGCCGTTCTTGACATAGTAGCCTTGGCTGGATGCGGAGGCGCCCATGAAGCTTGTGGTCAGACCGGTGGAGTTGATCAGCGTCAGCGGGCTCCACAGACCGAAGCCCAAACCGCGGATGTTCATCGGGACCTCATCGGCCTTGCCGTTGCCGTTCGGATCCTTCGTCTTGAAGGCTTCGAGCGTGGTCTTCAGCTCATCCCAAGTGGTCGGGACCGGCAAGCCGAGCTTGTCAAGCCAGGTCTTGTTGATGAACATATGCGTGGCGGAGACGCGGTAGCCTTTGCCGCGGTCGGAGGGGAGCAGATACAGGTGGCCGTTGTCTTCTGCGAACTTCTTGGCGTCGGGCTGCGCCTTGAAGAACTTCTGGACGTTCGGCAGCTTGGACAGGTCCTTGGACATGTCTTCGAACTGTGAGGAATACTTGGTGACGTCGGTGGAGTCATACAGCGACAGGCCGATATCGGGGAAGTCGCCGGCAGCCATCTTGGCGGACTTCTGCTGGCCCCATGCGTTATCGCTGATTTCCTGCCAGTTGATCGTGCAGTCGCAGGCGGTTTCGAGATCCTTGGAGAATTGGGTCTTCTTCATCGGGTTGTCGGTGACGTTGCGCCTGACTTGGATGGTGACGATCGGCTTGCCGTTGGCATCGGTTGTCGCCTTGCCGCTTCCGCCGCATGCGGCGAGCGGGATGAGCATGGATGCCGTTGCGATGGCCGCGATGGCCATCCGTACACTTCTTCGTGCCATTTCTCTGTCCTTCAACTTTACTTGTTGTTTGTGGTGCTGCGGGAATCGACTGGGGAATCAGTGAGACAGGCTGGTGTGAATGTGTTGTCCGTATTGCTTGCTGCTGACGTCCGTGTCGTTTTCCGTTTGCGTGATCTCATCATAAAACATTAAACGTTTAACGGCAAGCGTGAAACGTTTTACGCGTGTCGTTTTTTATGCGAACGTAATCATCGTTGATATAACAACCAATTGGCTTGGATGGGCCGATTCGACGAATTCAATCCGTTGGAGGTTAACGTACGGTCGGCGGTTCCGATACGGCTCGTCGTAGGTGGAGCCCAAGACGCTATCGTCCTGCGCGCGCTGTCTCGCATCGCCTCGTATCTGCCGAAGCCTTGCCTCCCATAATGTCCCATAACGCGAATACCTTGGGATTCATGAGTTCCAAAGCACTTCGTATGTCTACGCTGTTCCTGCGCACGCTGCGCGAGGATCCTGCTGATGCGGACGTCGATTCCGCAAAACTTCTGCAACGCGCCGGGTACATCCGCAAAGCCGCCCCCGGCATCTGGACGTGGCTGCCGCTCGGCTTGCGCGTTCTCGACAAGATCGAAGGAATCATCCGCGAGGAAATCAACGGCATCGGCGCCCAGGAAGTGCATTTCCCGGCCCTGCTGCCCCGCGAGCCCTATGAGGCGACCCATCGCTGGGAAGAGTACGGCGAGAACATCTTCCGTCTGAAGGACCGTCATGGCGCTGACTACCTGCTGGCCCCGACGCACGAAGAGATGTTCACCCTGCTGGTCAAGGACATGTACTCCTCATACAAGGACCTGCCGGTGACGCTGTACCAGATCCAGACCAAGTACCGTGACGAGTTCCGTCCTCGTGCCGGTCTGATTCGCGGTCGCGAGTTCATCATGAAGGACGCCTACTCCTTCACGGTCGACGAGGAAGGCATGCGCAAGGCCTATATGGACGAGCGCGGCGCCTACGAGCGCATTTTCACCCGTCTTGACTTGAAGTACGTTCCGGTGTTCGCCATGTCCGGTCCAATGGGCGGATCCGCATCCGAGGAGTTCTTGGCCCCGATGCCGATCGGCGAAGACACCTTCGCGCTCGCCCCGTCAGGTAAAGCGTGGAACGTTGAAGCGCTGACTACGCCGGAACCGCCGGTCGAGGATTATTCCGATATTCCTGCCGCCGAAAAGGTGCCGACCCCGGATGCGATGAGCATTGAGGACATGGTCGCCCGCGCGAATGCGGATCATCCGCGTGCTGACGGCAGGCAATGGCAGGCGAGCGACATTCTGAAGAACGTGGTGATCGCCGTCAAGCATCCTGAGGATGGCGACCACGACAAGCCGTGGCGTGAACTCGTGGTCGTCGGCGTACCTGGCGATCGCGTGGTCGATATGAAGCGTCTGGAAGCCCAGTTCACTCCGGCGGAGATCGAAGAGGCGACCGAAGACGATCTCAAGGCGCATCCCGAACTGGTGCGCGGCTACATCGGCCCGATGGCGCTTGGTCCGCAGGCTGCGGCACGCGGTGTCGAGCATCCGATCCGCTATTTCGTCGATGCGCATATCGCTCACGGTTCCGCGTGGTTCACGGGTGCCGACGAGCATGAAGTGGACTATTACAACCTGGTGTATGGCCGTGATTTCACTGCTGACGGCACCGTCGAAGCTGTTGAGGTCCGCCATGGCGATATGAGCCCGGACGGTTCCGGTCCGTTGAGCTTCGAGCGCGGCGTGGAAATCGGGCAGGTCTTCCAGCTCGGTCTCAAGTATTCGAACGCCCTTGGTTTGAAGGTGCTCGACCAGAACGGCAAGGCAGTCCCGGTGTGGATGGGTTGCTATGGTATCGGTGTCAGCCGTGTGCTCGCATGCGTCGCAGAAACCCATCATGACGACAAGGGCTTGGCCTGGCCTGCGGTGATCGCCCCAGCCCAAGTGCATGTCCTCGCCACCGGCAAGAACGCCGAAGCATTCGACGCGGCTGAGAAGCTGGTCGCTGAGCTTGAAGACCGGGGTATCGAAGTGCTGTACGACGACCGCAAGAAGGTGTCTCCGGGCGTCAAGTTCAAGGATGCTGAGCTGATTGGCGTTCCGCTGGTCGCTGTCGTCGGCCGCGACACGGTCAACAACGGCACCATCGAAGTCCGCGATCGTGACGGCTCGAACTCCGAGGCTGTAGCGGTCGATGCGGCGGCGCAGACTATCGCCGACCGTCTTGCCGCACTGCTCGGCAAGTAAGACTTCGCCGTTGTGTTCCCCCTGAACGGCGTTCGCGTTCGCGCCGGGGAACAAGCCTGTGACGGGCGCCGCTGTGTTCAAGGCGGCGCCCGTCGCTGTATGTATGTCGGAATGCCGGCACTGGCGGCCGGTCTTGCTGTCTTCCCATGCGATTGTGCCCTGATCGGCCTCATTGCCGCAGCTCTCTGTCGAAGAAGGGCGGCATGTTGTGGTGGTGCGGTGATCGAGGACGATCGCGCAAGCCAAGTGCTCACACCGGTTGACGTGAGTTATCCACATGCCGGTGTTCTTCGGTTTTGTTGATATTCTGCGCTTTTCCCCTGCATCAGATAACTTTTGACCACATTTTCCGTTTCACTGGCGCCGCACGGGCGTCGCCCGGAAGAATAGGAAGTACCGCAGGGGCGGCGATGGCATCCTGCAACGTGACAGGCCAATCTCCTCGCTCCAATCTCCGGTTGCGTGGCAGGACATGCCCCGTCGCGCCTGCGGTCCACATATCGCAGGTATCGGTTCAATATCAAGGGGAAGCAATGGTGCAGCAAGGGTTGATCACTATCAACGGGTACGTCGGTTCGGATCCGGTCAATTTCGGCAAGGACGCATCTGCCTGTTCATTCAGGATCGGGTGTACGCGCCGATATTTCGACAACACGGCCAAGGAATGGAAGGACCGCCCGACCATATGGATTACGGTTAAGGCGTTCCGCGCGTTGGCCCGCAACGTGACGGCGAGTGTGCATAAAGGCGATCCGATAATCGTTTCGGGCACGCTGGCGAATGAGCAATGGGAACGTGACGGCGAAACCCATTCCAGAACGGTTATCGAGGCGGCTTCCATCGGCCATGATCTTGGATTGGGGGTATCGCAATTCACCAGACACAAACCCGGGTTTGCGCCTGCGACGCCGGCACAGCCGCAACAGGCCGCACCGAACGCATCGGAGCAGGCAGCCATGCCTCAAACCGCGTCAGCAGAGCAAAGTCATCACAGTGATCTTCCGCGTGATCCCTACGCTGAAGTGCAAGACTCGCAAATGGCAGACAGCGGCGAGTACCCAGTGCCGGAAGACGACGAAAACCCTCCTGAGGAAGCATTTTGATCCGGGACGGTCTCACAGAACTCCAGCAATGGCAATGGCCACGAAGACATGCAGACGCCTTCGTGGCCACATGGTGGGGTGTCGCACAGCAAGTCGGTCACATGCGTGACACGGCTGGGCAGGGCAACGGCGCATGGACTGGCGGTTGCAGCCGTACGCCGTATCGGCAGCCGGGCGGTGTCACCAGATGCGCACCCGCTTGTCGGGGGCGAGCCACATCGCGTCCTGCGGCTGGACGTTGAACGCCGTATAGAACAGATCGACGTTCCGCACGATGCCGTTGGTACGGAATTCCGCAGGGGAGTGAGGGTCGATCTGCAGATACTGCTCGGCAAGCTCATCACGCTGCTTGGTCCGCCAGATCGAGGCATAGCTGAGGAAGAAACGCTGCAGTCCCGTAAAGCCGTCAATGTCAGGAGCGGCATCGAGCGCGGCCTTGATGGCGCAGGGGGAGCCATCTTCAGGCTTGCCGGCTGCGGCGTCGAGCGCGAAGGCATAGGCTTTCAGCGCGATGTTCACGCCGCCCAGATCGCCGATATTCTCGCCGATGGTCAGGGCGCCATTGACATGGGGCGCCTTGTCCGGCTGGTCTGCGTACTTCTCGGCGAGCTGGCTCGGCACAAAACCGTTGTATTGTTCGATCAGGGCTTTCGTCCGTTGCTCGAAGTGCTTGCGGTCCTCATCGGTCCACCAGTTGTTGAGCTTGCCGTCGCCGTCATACTGACTGCCCTGATCGTCGAAGCCGTGTCCGATTTCGTGGCCGATGACGGCGCCGATGCCGCCGTAGTTCGCGGCGTCATCGGCCTCAGGATTGAAGAAGGGGGGTTGCAAAATCGCTGCCGGGAACACGATGACATTCAACGACGGCTCATAATAGGCGTTGACCGTCTGCGGGTTCATCAGCCACTCATCACGGTCGACGGGTTCGCCGGCCTTGGACAGCTGGTAGCCGTTCTCGTACAGGGATGCGGCGCGCATATTGTCCACGAGGCCGACACCATCGCGCACGTCCAGAGCAGCGTAGTCGCGCCAGTGGTTGGGGTACCCGACTTTGGCGGTGAACTTCGAGAGCTTCTCCAGCGCCTTGCCTTTGGTCGCTTCGCCAAGCCAGTCGCTGGTGCTGATCGACACACGGTAGGCGTCAATCAGATTGCCGACGAGCTGCTCCATGCGTTGCTTGGAGCTTTCAGGGAAGTGGCGCTTGACATACTCGCGTCCGACGTCTTCGCCGCACACCCCATTGACCAGAGCGACGCCGCGCTTCCACCGGTCGCGCTGCTGCTTCGCACCGGACAACACCTTGCCGAAGAACGCGAAGTTCGTCTCGTCAAACTCATGGCTGAGCATGCCCGCCCATCCAATGATGGTGTGGACGCGCGCCCACAGCTTGAGATCATCGAGATCACTTGCCGCCCAGAAAGCGTCAAGCCCGGACAGGAAGCTCGGCTCATGCACGATCGTATGCTGCACAATCGCTGTGAAATCAAGCGGTTGTGCCTGACCCGCGGCGGTCGCGTCGTACGACGCCTGCCATGCGTCCACCCAATCGGACATGCCGAAATGCTCCAACGTTTCGCTCAATGCCGCGAAATCAGTGGGGTTGTATGTTTTCTGCGAATCCCTGGTGGCTACGTTGTCCCAATGGTGCGAAGCAATCGCGGTCTCCACCTCGAGGAAGCGTTTCGCCTGCTCCTCGGTCGCCAACTCATCGCCATACCCCGCCTGACGCAGCTGCTTGGCGACCATCGCCACATACTGTTCGCGGACCGGGGCATAGTGGTCGTCGCGGTAGTACGCTTCGTCGGGCAGGCCGATACCCGCCTGCTCGACATGCACGATGTTATGTTCAGGGTCTCCGGGGTCGCCGTATACCGCCATGGCGAACAGATCAGGTCCGCCAGTCGGGTTCAGCGAGCCGAGCACGCGGGTGAGCGCGGTCTTATCCGCGGCATGGTCGATGGCGTCGAGATCGGGGCGGATCGGCTCAATGCCGGCGGCATCCACGGCATCCGTATCGCAGAAGGCGCGGTAAAGGGCACGCGATTTCGTCGCAGGACAATTATCATCCTCAAGGATGTCACGAATCTGGCTTTCGGCGTTTTCCGCGAGCTTGTCGAAGGAACCATACCGGGAACGATCGTCAGGAAGACGATACGTGTCAATCCAAGGCCCGTTCACATAGCGGAACAGGTCGTCAGCGGGCTTGATGACCGAGGAGAAAGAAGCCGGGTCGAGGCCGGAAACCAAAGCGTTGCTCATAGCTTCACCCTAGCCATCTTCAGTGACAACCCAGGCGCCATCGCGTCCCCTGCGGCAGGGGGAAATGACCGATCGTCGAGAAGGGAAACCCGACAACATCGCGCATGTTGTTCCTTCACAAGGCTGTCACACCCGGATACAATGCGAAGTGTAGGCAAAAACAGGCGCCTGTAAGGAAAGGAGTAGTCATGACTGATCAGAATATGAATCAGAATCCTTATGGACCGTATGCCAACAACCCCAACCCGAACGCAGGACAGAACCCTGTGTCTGAGGACGGAAGCCAGTACTCATTCAATCCATTCCGGCTCGTCGAGGAAATGTTGCCGCAGCGGGCGAAGAACACCATCCGCGGAGCCTACGGGCTCATTGGCATTGTCGCGCTCATCCTCGGCATCGCACTGCTGGTGTGGCCGGGCAAGACACTCGTCGTCGCGGCAGTCGCGCTCGGCGTCTTCTTCGTCATCGCCGGAGTCGTCCGCATCGTCAGCGCCATCGTCGAACTCGGCCTGCCCGCCGGCTGGCGTGTGCTTGATATCATCGTGGGTCTGCTGCTGACCATCGGCGGCGTCATCATGTTCAAGTACACGGCTCTATCCGCGCAGACCCTGCTGATCGTCATCACGCTGACCGTCGGCATCTGCTGGATCGTCGAAGGCATCATGGCATTGACCGAATCCTGGATGCTGCCGAAGCAAGGATGGGCGATTTTCTACGCGATCATTTCAATCATCGCGGGTATCGCAATCCTGTTCTGGCCTGGGCCGTCGGCGCTTACGCTGATGATTTTCGGCGGAATCACGCTGATTGTGCTTGGTGTCAGCGCGATTGTGCGCGCGTTCACCTTCGGCAAACCCAGCAAACGATAGCTGACGTGCGCTATACGACGCCGTGAAGTCATAAGGATCGTGGGCCGCATGCCGCAACTGGCGTGCGGCCCACGGTATTGTGTCCGCTCACCGGACGGCTGATTCACCGTGCAACGGCTTGCTTTGTAAGCCGCACGAAGTAGGGTTACAACTATGATCGAACTGAAAACACCTCAGGAAATCGAAGCAATGAAGCCTGCCGGTCACTTCGTCGGCAGCATTCTCAAAGAACTGCGCGCCCAGACCGGCGTTGGCACCAATCTGCTTGACATTGACGACTACGTCCGTCGTCGTATCGAAAGCCGTAAAGGCGCGGAATCCTGCTATGTAGACTATGCTCCGGATTTCGGTACCGGCCCGTTCAAACACTACATCTGCATCTCCGTCAACGATGCCGTGCTGCACGGCGTCCCCTATGACTACAACCTGCAGGACGGCGATCTGGTCAGCCTCGACCTGGCCATCAGCGTCGACGGGTGGGTCGGCGATTCCGCCATCAGCTTCGTGGTCGGCAAGGACAAGGACCCCGAAGATCTGCGGTTGATCAAATGCACGGAAGATGCGCTCGCCGCCGGCATCGCCCAGGCTCAGCCCGGCAACCGTCTCGGTGACATTTCGTCGGCAATCGGCGATGTCGCACACGAGCAGGGATACACCGTGAACCTCGAATTCGGCGGCCACGGCGTCGGCCACGTCATGCACGGCGATCCGCATGTCGCCAATGATGGCAAGGCGCATCACGGGTATAAGCTGCGCCCGGGCCTGGTCATCGCGATCGAACCGTGGTTCATGAAGACGACAGATGAAATCTACCAAGATCCGAAGGACGGCTGGACGCTGCGTTCCGCCGATGGTTCGCGCGGTGCGCATACCGAGCACACCATCGCGATCACCGAGAACGGTCCGGTGATTCTTACCGCCCGCGACGAGTAATAATACGGCGCTCAAGCGGATCAGCCCATCAGGGGCATTTGCCGGCAGAGGTGTGGACGGGTGCGTCCCGCCCTGCCGGTTTTTATCGCTTCCGCGCCGGACGGTTACAGACCATTGCGCTGCCAGTGGATGACCGTTGTGCAAGACATCCCAGTCACGGCTATGCGCAGTCTGTTATGATGAACACACTCCAGCACGCGTAATGCGACCGTCATCGCATCAGTGGCAGTGGTACATGATGCCGTGTGACGGGTGCGCACGTATCTTACAGAAAGGGGAGTTGATGGCGACAGCCGAGTTGAAGATCGATTCCGAACAGTACGATCTGCCGCTGGTGAAAGCGACCTCGGGGCCGGACGGCATCGTTGTGTCTAATTTGCGCAATGACGGTTGGGTCACGCTCGACCCCGGTTTCTTGACGACCGCGCAGTGTGAATCAAAAATCACGTTTATCGACGGCAACAACTCGATTCTGCGATACCGAGGCTACCCGATTGAGCAGTTGTGCGAACAGTCTGATTTCCTTGAAGTCGCTTGGTTGTTGCGCCACGGTGAACTGCCTACGCGCCAGCAGTACGACAAGTTCTGCTCGGATATCAACCATCGCACCATGGTGGGGGAGGATTTCCGCACGTTCATGGGGTCGTTCCCGCGCACTTCGCATCCGATGAGCGTGCTCGCCTCGGCAATCAACGCGCTGGCGGCCTTCTATCCTGACACCACAGATGTCAACGATTCCGACCAGCTTGATGAAGCCGCCGAAATCATCATGGCGAAGGCGCGCACCATCGTCAGTTACATCTTCCGCCGTCGTCGTGATGAGCCGATGCTGTATCCGGATGTGTCGCGAGGCTATGTGGATGATTTCCTGCGCATGTGCTTCGCCGTGCCCTACGAGCCGTTCGAATCCGACCAGCTTTATGTGCATGCTCTCGGCCGTCTGCTGATCATCCATGCCGATCATGAGCAGAATTGCTCGACTTCTGTGGTGCGTATCGCGGGGAGTGCACATGCCAACCTGTATTCCGCGGTTGCTGCCGGTGTCAACGCGTTGTCAGGTCCGTTGCATGGCGGGGCGAACGAAGCGGTGCTGCGCCAGCTCAAGGCTATCCGCGACTCTGGCAAGACCGTCAAGGAATTTGTCGAATGGTCCAAGGAGAACGGCAAACGCATTGCAGGGCTCGGTCATCGCGTGTACAAGTCGTATGATCCTCGCGCTGCGATCGCCAAGTCCTATCTCAAGAAAATCGTGGAGCATGAAGCGACGTCGAAGCTGCCGAAGGACGAGCGCGCGTTGTTTGATGTCGCTACGGAGCTTGAGCAGATTGCGCTGAATGACGAGTACTTCGTGTCGCGCCACCTGTATCCGAACGTCGATTTCTATACTGGATTGATTTACCGTGCGATCGGTTTCGATCCCGCCATGTTCACGACGTTGTTTGCGCTCGGCCGCATTCCTGGATGGATTGCGCAATACCGGGAGATGCTTGACGATCCGATGACGAAGATCGGACGTCCGCGCCAGGTATACACGGGCGAGGCAAAGCGCGATTACGTTCCGATGGATCAGCGCTGAAGCACGGTGATGCCGCGGCTGTGGTCAGCGACGTTCGCGGTGTTCGCGACGGTCAGCTGTGGTCAGCGACGGTCAGCGACGGTCAGCGACGGTCAGCGACGGTCAGCGGTGTTCGCGGCGGTCAGCGACGTTCGTGGCGTCAGCGGCGGTCATCCCCGCGCAAGGGAGTACGTAACGGGTGTCGTGGTGTAGCCGCCGCGATGCCCGTTTTGCATTGGCATTGATATGTCGCGTAATTGCGCCCTGTCGTGACTGTCTTTTATTGCGGTTGTCTCATGCTGTGTGCCTCTACTGTGGCTGCCGCTTACTGTGGCTGCCTGTACTGTGCTGCTGTCCGTCCGACTGTGGATGTCTTGTGTTGTGGCTGCCTTTGTCGTTGCGGTGCTGCTGCTTTGATTGCCTCTACTGAGGTGGTCTGGTATTGTGTCTGCCTTTTGTTGCTGTGTTGGACGTTTCTGTGTCGGTTGGCCGGCATGCCCATATCCCTGATTGTGAGTGATGACTCGTCATCCGTAGGATGATGCACCCTGTTTGCTGACTATTCTGCTCACTGATGCCTTGGTTGTGAGTGACGGCTCACTACCAATTGCTGGAAAATGTCTTCCGGGGGTCGATTCGGATACTCACATCGTTGATTGTGAGCGGCGGCTTACAACCAACGGCGGAAAGGCCCCGTTCCGTTGTCGATTCAAACCGCCAACATTCTCGGTTGTGAGTGATGACTCACGATGTAAGCGGTGACTAATGGTCGTCGTTACAGTCGACGTCAGACATAGCCCGAGATGATGACTGTGTCAGAGGATGTCCTCGCAATCTGCAATCTGCTGTTGTGATTGTTGCGTGCGGCGGCTCACAATCATTGGTACAAAAGGTGTTGTTCGTAGCCGATTTTCACCGTCCTCATGCCGATTGTGAGTGGCAATTCGCAATCAATACACAGAACGAGGCAGTACATTGATTGCGCTGATTGTCTGTCGTATCGGTTGTGAGTGGGGACGCACAATCGATACGACGGGGAATCTGATCAGGGAATCGTCATGCGCTGCAGGGCTTTGGTTGTGAGCGGCGACTCACAGCTCCCAATCTTATGGCCTTGAACGACTCGACTTGGACACATGATTGGGGCTCGTTGTGAGTGGTGACTCACAACCGACATCGTATGGCTGTGGTACGGCAAGATACTCGCGCATTATAGTGAATCGTTGCTGATGGCGACTCACAATCAAGCTGTGGAGATGGGCTAATGGTGCTTATCGCGATGTGTTGTCAAATACGCAGCGCGCTGTCACCCACAACCAATGAATTGTCAGTCGCAACCAATGCAAAGTGGAGAGGCGCAGAACCGACGAAATTGATCAGATCAGCCTCTCCACACCGAATCGTGCCTGGCGCCGTACTTATTTATGCGGGACAACCGAGGGGATTCGCTCCACACTAATCATGCCTGGCCCAGACCATGAACCAGCTTGGCAAACAGTCTCTCACCCGCATGCACGAACATCTGGTACGTAATCGTTGGAAACGCGAACGTTCTCAATCGATACGAGGCGGAATGAAGGGACTTAAGCTATTGGCCTATTGCCCAATGTGCTCACAACGATATTGGACAATAGGCAGGGCGCCATGCCATGTTGCTCTGTCACCCATCAGATTCCAAATACCAGCGTGAAAATCAACGCAACTATGGCAAGCCCGCCCTGCTTAAGGATGATCCACGGGCTGCTGGTAAAGCTGCCGTATGCGGCGACCGCGATGATGTAGCCCAGCAACCATACGACCGCCATTTGCGACTGATATCCGAACAGGGCGATAAGCAGAAGCACCCCGATCAGCAGATTGTAAACGCCTTGGTTTCGAAACAGCGTGGTCACTGATGCGCGCGATAGCTCTTCGGTCGTCATGCCAAACACGCGTGCGGTGGATGAGGATGTGGTCGCGATGGTTTCCAGATAGAAGATATACATGAACTCAATGGTCACGAGGGTTGTCAGAACAACGCTGATGATGTGCATGATGTTGCTTCTTTCCAGGGATTATTTCTGATTATTTTGATTTCTTACGATCATCGAATAGTGCGAGTTGATGAAAACATTGCAATACGGTGATTACTGTGATAAAACCACATTGGCACATATCTCATAAATATTTACGGGGCAAATGAATGATATTAAAATCATCTGCCCCGTAAATATGATGAAATAGGTAGAAAAATTGGGAATGCGCTCAGTTCTTGTGCAGTTTTTCGTTGAGGGCGATGCCGACCTTGCGGTAGCGCGCCTCGATTCTGCCGCTGACCGAATTGCGGATGAACAAGATGTTGTTCTTGCCGCTCAGATCTGAGCCCTTGACCACGTCGAGCGGCTCGCCCGCGGCGACCTTAGCCTTGTCGTAGACGGTCACCTTGGTGCCTGCAGTCACGTACAATCCGGCTTCAACCACGCAGTTGTCGCCCAAGGAGATGCCGATGCCGGCGTTTGCTCCGAGCAGCGAGTGTTCGCCGATGGAATTGCGCAGCTTGCCACCGCCCGACAGCGTGCCCATAATCGACGCGCCGCCGCCGATGTCGGAGCCATTGCCGACGACGACACCCTGCGAGATGCGGCCTTCAACCATCGAGACGCCGAGCGTGCCGGCGTTGAAGTTTACGAACCCTTCATGCATGACCGTCGTGCCTTCGGACAGGTAGGCGCCGAGTCTGACGCGGTCGGCGTTACCGATGCGCACGCCGGTGGGAACGACATAATCGACCATGCGCGGCATCTTGTCGACGAGCATGACTTCGACGTTAGCGCTTGGAGCGCCGTTGGCGGCATTGGCTGCGGCTGCCTGCACATCCATCTTGCGCAGGGCGAAATCTTCGATGGCAAATGGACCGTAATTGGTCCACACGACGTTGGTGAGTACGCCGAAGATGCCGTCAAGATTGATGGTGTTTGGTTTTGCGAGACGCATGCTTAACAGATGTAGACGCAGGTACGCGTCGGCGGCGTCCACCGGTGCGGCATCCAGGTCGCTGACGGTGAAGACGGGGACGCGTCGCACCCCGCGCGCGTCGGCTTGTTCGCGAACGAGAGCGTCAAATCCGTGTGCGGGACGGTCGGCCGGCGATGGGGCGGGGCCGAGGGTGAGTTTTGGATACCAAACATCGAGTGTGGCGCCGGCTGCATCGATGCTTGCCAGTCCCCATCCCCATGCGGTGCGTTGATCTGCCATGATATGTTCCTGCTTTCTGATGTCCTGAAGGCTTCGAATGTCTTGAAGGCACGCGTTGTGTATGTTGCGCTTACTGGCGAGTATATTACGGTTGACCGGTTATGGATAGGCGGTTTCCGGTGTGCGAGTTGTTTTGCGGTGTGTGAAGGATGTGCGCTGATTGGGCTGAACGTGAGGGAGGTTTCGCACGTGATGAACGGCGGATATTGTGGATGGATGGTGCGGCTGGATGGTGCGGTATTGGCGGCATTGTTGGAGTTGCGCGGGAGCGCTGGCGGGGTCGGCGGCGGGGCTCGCGGGGTCGCGAGTGCACGCGACTACCGGACGCACCCGTGGGGTGCTGGCGGGGTTGGCGAAGGTTGCTCGGTACGATTGATGGGGCAGGAGAGATTGGCGGTGACGGTTTCCGTGGGAATGCGTTGCGGGATTGGCGAGGGCTGTTCGGTACGATCGATGGGGCTGGCAGGATTGTCGGCTGCGGTATCCGTGGGAATGCGCGACGGGATTGACAGGACGGTCTCGGCGGCTTGACGCGGCGTGGCGGACAGTATTTGTCGACGATTCTTGCAGCCCGTTGAGTGGTGTCCCGGCTGTGTTCGTGATTGTTGTTGTGATTGCGATGATCCCTCCATCTTTATATATCGTGCTGGTTGTGAGTGGTGACTCGCAATGTGTGCTGTGTGGGCGTTGATAATGGCGCAGAGGCGTTGTCGTCGTGTTGGTTGTGAGTGGTGACTCGCAATGTGTGCTGTGTGGGCGTTGATAATGGCGCAGAGGCGTTGTCGTCGTGTTGGTTGTGAGTGGTGACTCGCAAACGTATGCTATGTGAGCGCTAATAAAGACGCAAAAGTTTTATCATCATGCTGGTTGTGAGTAGCGACTCACAACCAGCCGTGTTATGTCGCCTCGATGCGCAGAAAGATGACCTCAACGTATTCCATTGTGAGGCAGCGCTCACAACAAAGCCAATAGGCATCGGTGACCCCGTCTCCAGTCGCGGGATGAGAACCGTGCCCACATCGCAACGGCGCGGACATTTCTGTTATCTGTCCGTCGCTGGCAATCGTTCGACCAGAATTTGTGGGACTTGGTCACGCGGTGGGTGCGCGCGATCGCACAGCCGTATGTGGATAACCGCATCTTTTGACCACATTGTCCGTCATCGCTTTCGGTGAGGATGGCGGCAAGCTAGCGTCGAACGTATGACTATGAACACGGTTGAGCATCGACGGTCTGGGCTTTTGACGCAGGCTTGTGGACGGCGCGTCGAAACGACCCCGGTCAGACTGCTGCGCGTTCAAGCGGAGACACTGATTCGCTGCCGCGAACTTCAGTCGCGTGTCGCCTCGCCGTTGATTTTCGCGCTGAGCACCGCACTGAAATTGCTGTGTATCGACGTGCCAAATGGGTTGGATCATGACGAGTTGGTAGTGGTCGCTGATTCGCAGAAAACCCGCAGACGAATCGCAGGAGTGCGGTGCATATTTTGGAGTTATCCCATGCGATTCGTGCATCTTGATGGCATCACGTGCGTTGCCCCGGATACGACATGGCTGATGTATGCGCGACGTTCTAAGCTCGGATCGCTGGTGCTGCTGGGGGATGCTTTCATGCGAAGAGACCGTGATCAACGGTGGATGCCGTTGCGCGATTTTCGTGATTCTTGTCATGCGATACACGAGCAAATTCGAAAGACCGGGAGACGGATGCCAGCCGGCACTGCGCAATTGCGCCGGGCTTTGGTCTTGATGAAAGAGAATACGGATTCTGTTCGGGAAAGTGAATTGCGATTGATGTTGCTGTCCTATGGATTGCCGATGCCGCAAGTCAATCCGCAGCTCGATATCAAGAAGATGCCAGGACAGACGAATGCGAATATCCGCCGCAAATTGTTCCTTGATCTTGCATATCCGGAATATAAAGTCGCTGTCGAATATGACGGCAAATATCATGCCGGTAACTGGGAAGAAGATGTGCGCCGCCGTATGATGCTTGAAGATGCTGGTTGGGTATGCGTGAACGCCACCCGGAACGATATGCGGACCGATACCGAACGGCGTGCCTTCGCTGCCAGTGTGGCATCCCGTCTGGAACGTCAATCGGGGCGAAAACATGCGGTGTCAGGCCCGATTTCGTTGCGGCGATTGGCTTCTCGTTTGCTGCGTGGGATGAAGCGGGCAGATGAATCCGGTGTCTCAGGTGTCTCAGGTATCGAAGAAACGCACGCTCGCAGCTGATCAGTGCTGCACGGCGTATGTGTGATGATGAATGTACTGGCGCCGCTGGCGTTGTTGCATGGTGCGTGAAGTGCGTTTCGCATGTTGCTTGTTCAGCGATGTCGCTGACTGCTGCTGCAGCAGATGATGTGTGGCGCTGACACAATGCTGTTCTAGGTGCGTGACCGGGCAGGGTTAATCGGGGCAAGCCCGTGTGGCGGAGACTCGTTGTGCGGAGACCCGTTGTGCGGCGACCCACGGTTGCGGATGCCCTGAGGCTTTTGATGTCATCTGTGTCTTTCTAATTGTCGATGTTGACGTTGTTGAGACTCCGATAGTCTGATTGAACCCGTCTTGTTCTAGATGCGTGTGGATGTGTCAGGGGCGGCGGATGCGCGTGGGGCGCGTGGATGCGTCTGGGTGTGTGAATGCTTTGAAACTCCTTATGATGTACATCCTGCCGCTTCGTTTTTTCACTTGATTGTGAGTGGCCGCTCGCAAGACACGATATGGATGACGTGCGAATGATGCACGAACGATGTACGAATGATGCGTTGAGCTGGTCGCGCACACGGTTCGTATCATGGTCGATATGGATGATGGTACGAACGATGCACAGATGATGCGTTGCCATCGCGGTCTGCCTGCTGCCTTGCTGATTGTGAGTGGTTGCTCTCGACTAAGGCAATGACAGTCTTGGATCGGCGGCGGCATACCCGTGTGTTCTTCTTCGTTGTGAGCCGCTGTTCGCTACCGTCTTTCGAGCATGAATGTAGCGCTGTCCGCATGATGACGATTGTGAGTGGCCGTTCACAATCAACGTGAGAATCAGCAATTGTCTGAGATTACGGCGGGGAGACCCGAACTGATTGTGAACGACCGCTCACAACGACCATATGTGGTGCGGGGTGGTCGGTGTCGGTGGTCGGGTTTGGGGCTTGCGTTGCTGGTGTCGACTCACAATCGGGCGTGTTGTTTGTCTGGGTGGGTGTTGGCGGTTGGGTTTGTCGCGCTGGTTGTGAGTGGTGGCTCACAATCGCGCGTGGTGGAGGGGGTGGTCGGTGTCGGTGGTCGGGTTTGCCGCTTACGGTGTGGCTGGCGACTCACAATCAGAAAAGGGTGTGAACGTTCGGGCGGTTTGGCGGTTGATTTCCGCCTGTGCCTGTAAGGTGGATAGACGTGGCAGACTATGACTTTACTCAGGATTTGAACGAGACCAAGGCGAAATTCGACATGATCGCCAAGGCCATTGATATGGATGCTCTGGCCTCGTCGATCAAGGATCTCGAGGCTGAGGCCAGCGCCCCCGGCCTGTGGGACGATCAGGAAAACGCTCAGCGAGTTACCAGCAAACTTTCGGCGGCGCAATCCCAGCTGAAGCGTCTCAACGATGCTCGGCGTCGCATCGATGACGTTGAAACCCTCTACGAGCTTGGTTCCGAGGAAGACGACAAAGATTCCATGGAGGAAGCCGTACGCAATCTGAAGCAGCTTGACCAGGATCTTGTCGATATGGAAGTCCAGACCTTGATGGACGGCGAATATGACGCGCGTTCCGCCGTGGTCACCATTCGTTCCGGTGCCGGCGGCGTCGATGCTGCGGATTTTGCCCAGATGCTGCTGCGCATGTACTTGCGCTGGGCAGAACGGCATAATTTCAAGACCAAGATGATGGACACGTCCTACGCCGAAGAGGCGGGCATCAAATCCGCCACGTTCCAAGTGGACGCGCCATACGCGTATGGCCGTTTGTCGGTTGAGGGCGGCACGCATCGTCTGGTTCGTATCTCGCCCTTTGACAACCAAGGTCGACGTCAGACATCGTTCGCGGCGGTCGAGGTGATTCCGCTCGTGGAATCCACCGATCACATCGATATTCCGGATTCTGATATTCGCGTCGATACCTTCCAGGCGTCGGGCCCTGGCGGACAGGGCGTCAACACGACGTATTCCGCGGTGCGCATCACCCACTTGCCCACGGGCTTGGTGGTTTCCATGCAGGATGAACGAAGCCAGATCCAAAATCGCGCGGCGGCCATGGCGGTCCTGCAGTCGCGACTGCTGGTGCTGCGCCATGAAGAGGAAGCCAAGAAGAAGAAGGAGCTTGCCGGCGACATCAAGGCCAGCTGGGGTGATCAGATGCGTTCTTACGTGCTGCATCCGTACCAGATGGTCAAGGATTTGCGCACCGGCTATGAGACTTCGCAAACCCAGGCTGTGTTTGACGGCGATATCGATGGTTTCATCGAGGCGGGCATTCGTTGGCGCCATGACCAGCGTAAGCAAGCAGCCGAGGAAGCCGCCAAAGCCGGCCAGAACAACTGAGAATTCATCACTGATGAACGCGCGCCTTGTATTCGCCTTGATGCGGATTCGAGGCGTGCGTCCGGGACTTGACACGGAAGACGGGAATCATGTCGCTGATAACGCTTGATGATGTTACGAAAATCTATCCGAGGGGCACACGGCCTGCACTGGATGACATCACGCTGCATATCGACCGGGGCGATTTCGTGTTCCTTGTGGGGGCGTCCGGCTCTGGCAAAACGACGTTGCTGAGCTTGCTGCTTCGCGAGGAGGAAGCGACAGACGGTGAGATTCGTGTCGCAGGCAATGACTTGCGCCGTTTGACGAATCGTCAGGTCCCGCAATACCGCCGTTCCATCGGTTTCGTGTTCCAGGATTACAAGCTGCTGAACAACAAGACCGTATGGCAGAATGTCGCTTTCGCCCTTGAGGTGATTGGCACGAGCCGTTCGACGATCAGAACGTTGGTGCCCAAGGTGCTTCAGACGGTCGGGCTTTCCGGCAAAGAGAAGAATTATCCGCATGAGCTGTCCGGCGGCGAACAGCAGCGAGTCGCCATCGCACGAGCGTATGTGAATCATCCGCAGATTCTGTTGGCGGACGAGCCGACGGGCAACCTTGATCCGACGACGTCGCTGGGCATCATGGAAGTCCTTGATGCAATCAACCGTACGGGTACGACCATTGTGATGGCGACGCACAATGAGGAGATTGTCAATTCGATGCGCAAGCGCGTTGTCGAATTGCATAACGGCAAGATCGTGCGTGACGAGCAGCACGGCTCGTATGATTCAGCTTTGTACTTCCCTGACCGTGATGTCGAGTCGAAAGCCACGAATGCGAACGCGTTGAAGGCTTCTGCACATCAGGATAGGTCTGTGGATCAGCATAAGACGGAGGCTCTTGATACCAAGGTGGATGCTGCCGGGGGAGAGAGCGGAGAGGATAAGGATGCGCGATTCCGCCCTCAGCGTTCCGCGTCAGCGCTTGGTGTCGCCCAGTCGTTGATGGCTTCTGAGAACGGTGATGAAGGTATCGCCCGCCTTGCCCATTCGGTGCATTCCGGGCGGACCGGCCGGTATGGTGAAGTGTTCCAGTCTGTGGAAACCACGATGACTTGGGGCAAGGGGCTCAGCGCCCAGGATATCGCGGCGAAACGCGAGCATGAGGAAGCTTATGCGAAGCGGCATGGCACCAATGTCGATAAGCATGGCGGCGATGTCAACGACGCTGACGATATCGACAAGCGTGCTGAGACGACGGTGCCGGATGCGAGCGTGGACAATAAAGCCGCTGAGTCGCGTGCTGATATGCGTGCTGCCGATGCGCCAGAGCGGAAAGACTCCCCGTCGGGTCCGGATCGCTTGCCGAATGCAGCACAGCGTCGGCATGACGGCACCTCGGCAACAAACACCTCGACAACTAGCGCCGCCGCGCAGGCGATAATGGCGCAAGCTACGGAACGTCCGGCTTCCCCTGGACGGCCAGCCGCGCAAGAGCATCAGTCGGATGGCCTATCCTCAATCCCGCCCGCACCTCCTGCACCGCCAACACCGCCGGTTCCGCCGCAACCGCGCAGAACCAGCGAAAAAGGCGACTCGGAGCATGATGGCGACAGGTCGTCCGCCCCGGCCAATGCCCGTGACACTCAAGCGAAGGACAAGCAACAGTCATGAGATTACGGTTCATTCTTTCCGAAACGTGGACCAGTTTGCGGCGCAATGTGCCGATGATCCTTTCCGTCATGCTGGTCACGTTCATTTCCTTCCTGTTCATCGGCGCATCCGTGCTGATGCAGGCGCAGATCACCAAGGCAAAAGGCGATTGGTACGACAAGGTCGAGGTTGTGGTCTGGCTGTGCCCCGATGGCACGAGCCAATCCGCGAACTGCTCTTCCGGTAAGGCGCCGACGGATAACGAGGTCGTGGACATTGAGGACAAGATCCAGGACGAGCTGGGCTCCGTGGTTGCCAAAGTCACGTATGTCAGCCGTGAGGACTTCTATAAGAACACCTTCCTCAAGCAGTATCCGAATGGCGTATATCAGGGTCGTACTTTGACTGCTGCGGATATGCAGGCCTCATTGCGGTTGAAATTGACCGATCCGACCAAGTACCAGCAGGTCTCTGAAGTGCTTTCGGGTGTCACGGGTGTCGAAGAGGTGCAAGACCAGCGGCAGATTTTCGACCCGGTGTTCAGCGTGCTCAATAAGGCGACCGTCGTGACGGTGGTGTTGGCTGGCGTGATGATCGTCGTCGCCGTGCTTCTGACCGGTACGACGATTCGCATGAGTGCAGCGTCGAGGAAAAACGAGACCGAGATCATGCGTCTGGTCGGTGCGTCGAATTGGACGATCAGGCTGCCGTTCATTCTTGAAGGCGTGACGGCGTCGATGATTGGTTCCCTGCTCGCTGTCGGCGCGTTGAGTGGGATTGTGCAGATTTTCATTACGGACGGAATCGCCCAAACCGTCCAGTGGATGCCGTTTATCACGCAACAGACGGTGTGGCTGGTCGCGCCGGCTCTGGTCGTCGGCGCGATGGTGTTGTCCGCGCTTTCGTCCGCTGTGTCACTGCGGCGGTACCTTAAAGTGTAGGGGGTGTGCGGCGGCGCAAGACGGTATTGCTACGCGGTATGCGTCGTAGGCCGGTGTGTGCGACCGCCGCACTGGACTCGGCGTATTGCCATGTCGGTATTCCGATATTCCCTGTGGCAGCACACGAGGTGAGATGTAATGGGGCATTCCCATTGACCATTGAGCATCGTTGGGTACAATGTGCGATACACAACAAGAAAGGCTGTGATATGAAGCGTACGAAAAAGATCGACGCCATCGCGGGCGCGCTGATCGCATCGCTCACTCTTATCGCCGCAGGCACCGCGGTTATCGCGGCGCCGCCGCAACAGGCGCAAGCCGTTACGATGCAACAGTATAAGGCTAAGCTTCAAAGCCAGAGTGACCTCAAGGCCAAGCTGGCAGGTGTCAACTCGCAGTTGGCGGCTCAGATCCTTGAGCTTAATGATCTCAATCAGAATCAGATTCCTGCGGCACAACAGGCGTTGCAGGATGCTCAGAATTCCGCCGAGCAGGCGCAGGCGCAAGCCCAGGCCGCCCAGGAACGACTTGAAGCCGCCAAGCAGGACAAAGCTGATCTTGAGGAGCAAATCAAGCAGACTGGCGCTGATTACGATGATGCGAAGGCTGCTGTCGCGCAAATGGCGCGTGATAGCTTCCACGGCACGACTGCGTCGGAAGTCATGAACGTGGTGATGAACTCCAGCACAACCGAGGATTTCGTCAACAAAATGCAGGCGGATGCGGCGGTTACCCGCACGGAAAGCAATGCCGCCAACGATGCTGCGACTGAGTTGAGCACGGCGAAGAACCGCGGACAGCGTCTTGCCGCCATCGAAGATGAAATCACCACGCTCAAGCGGAAGGCCGATACGCAGGCTGCCGCCGCTCAGAAGGCGGTGGAAACCGCTCAAGCCAAGCAGAGCGAACTTAACGATCTGCTTGCCAAGGGTAATGCTGAACGCCAATCGTTGGAAAGCCAGAAGAGCCAGCTGACTTCGCAGTCGGCGAAAGAAGCTGCTGAGATTGTCACGATGGAAGCGGAAATCAACTCGTGGTCGAGCAGCTACTCGAATCAGCAAGCTTCACCGTCGAGCGGCGGTTCGCAGGCTGCTACCAGAAAACCGTCGAATTCCGGGTCGAGCTCGAGCAGCTCAGGATCGTCCAGCAATTCCGGTTCTTCGCACACATCCTCATCGAGCACGGCAAGCCGACCTAGCAGTTCGGGGGGATCCAGCTCCAGCAGTTCCGGCGCTTCTGGCATGAATTACAGTGTGCCTGGCAGCTGTCCGGCAGGTTCATCGTTCTGCTATGGGCATAGCACCGGCAATTCCGGCAATGCGTATCCGGCGCGTCAATGCACGTGGTGGGCGTATATTCGCCGTCAACAATTGGGATTGCCTGTCGGATCATATCTTGGCAATGGAGGTCAGTGGGCGAGCAAGGCTCGTGCGTTGGGATACTTGGTCAATAACACGCCTCATGTCGGTGCCGTTATCGTGTTCGCGCCCGGACAGCGGGTGACCAACTGGTATGCGAGTGCCGCCTACGGTCATGTCGCTATCGTCGAGCGTGTGAATTCCGACGGTTCGGTGCTGATTTCCGAGGGTGGGACGAAGTGCCCGTATATCCCGTATTCGGAGGTTGTCTATAACGCGAGCAGCTTCCAGTACGTGCATTACTGATGTGCTGCCCATGCGTAACTGATATGCGGTTGCGCTGCATCGTCGGGGTCATGCTGCCGGAACAGGGTGGCGTGACCCCGACGCTATTGCTAGGGGTCCCGTGGCGGCAAGGGGAGCAAAAGTGCGGGAACAATGTGTGCCACGGCTGTTGTCGTTGCCAGAATGCTGCTGATGGCACCGATGCGTAAGCCCGTTGGTTTGAAGGGTGGTGTGTGCTGGTCGGCAAGGAAAAGCCCTGAGTGGTTGAAGTGTTGATGTGTCGAGAAGTTGATTGTGAGCGGCGGGGCACAATCAGCCTGCTTGATCGGTTGCGGGGCTTGCCTGGAGGAGTAATGATTGCTTGGTTGTGAGTGACGGCTCTCAACCGACTTGTTCGGTTGTCTGAGGGGCCGGAGAGGCGAGCCGTCAAGCAGCTGGTTGTGAGTGACGATTCACAATCGATGCGTGCTGTGATGGTCGGGGATTGACGGTTGGTGCAATCGGCGGTTGGTTGTGAGTAACGGTGCGTAATCTATCGCTTGACGGTGCCATGCCTGAGGTATGCAATCCTACCCTTGTCGTGGTTGTGAGTGGCGGTTCACAATCAAGCAGTGCCAGCGAGATCGCTACTCCCGGGTACGTCGCTTGAGCGTTGATTGTGAGTGGGGGCTTACTATCATGTGGGCGGATACGTATTTGATGGTGCGATTGACCACCTTACATTATCGCTTGTGGACCGCGGTTCACAACCAAGAGATACCACTGTTGAGGTTATTATGTGCGCGTCATCGCCGTCGAGCTGATTGTGAGTGGTGGCGCACAGCCAATGTGGTTGGGGCGGTTATGCGGCTGATAGGAGGTGTGTCTGACTATTGATTGTGAGTGGCGGTTCACAATCAACCGGTTTGGTGGCTATCGGCGGGCCAGCGGTCAAGTGGACAGCCGCTGGTTGTGAGTGGTCGTCCGCAATTGAGGGATACAGAGGCAGAGATTGGCGTGGAGGCGGCATCTGGATGGCGCCGGTTGTGAGCGGTGACTCACAATCAACTCGTTCGTGGCGCTGGAAGGACTGGAAGACGGGGAATTATTGTTTGGCTGTCAGCGGCAGCTCACAATCAAGCTGAGGGAATAGCGCGGGGACGGTCCGTGTAGCTTGACGTGCCGCTGGTTGTGAGTGGGGACTCACAACCAACTGGTTCGACTGGTTGAAAGCGGCTGAAGATGGGGTGGCGGGCGGCTGGTTGTGAGTGGTGACTCACAATCGATGTTGGGCAGGTGGGGGCTGAGCCTGAGACGGCTATGCCCATAGAGTCGGCGATGGATTGATGCTGGGCAGGTGGATCAGACAGACGGATCGGGCAGGTGGGGTGCGAACCACGTCGGTAGCGAGAAACGCTGTAGAACGGGGCAGGTGAGGCGCGGGCAGGTGGGACGCCGGGCAAGCGAAGCGCTGACGGTCGAGCGTGGATTCGTGTACAATGATTAGTTCGACAGGCAGCATGAGGGGCGCGCACTTGCAGTCGCGTCCGCAGCGATGCGATAGTGAGGGAAACGATAAGGAACACGCGTCGCAAAACCCTTTACGCGCGAGGAATGAGGACGGATATGGCGAAGGAACAGGGGACTGTGATGATCGCGCAGAATCGCAAGGCGCGGCATGACTACAGCATCGAGGACACCTATGAGGCGGGGCTCGTGCTCACCGGTACCGAAGTCAAATCATTGCGTGAGGGTCGCGCTTCGCTGGCTGAAGCGTTCGTCACCATTGACCGGCGTGGTGAGATTTGGCTGGAGGCTGCGAATATTCCTGAGTATCTCAATGGCACGTGGAACAATCACGCGCCGAAGCGTAAGCGCAAGCTGCTGTTGCATGCCGCGCAAATCGAGAAGTTGCAGCGCCAGACCCAGGCAAAAGGCTATACGATTATCCCGTTGAGCTTGTATTTCAAGGATGGGCGCGTCAAGGCGCAGATCGCACTGGCTCGGGGCAAGAAGGAGTATGACAAGCGTCAGGCGCTGCGCGAGGAGCAGGATAAGCGTGAGGCATTGCGGATTATGCGCTACAAGAACAAGCAGGTGATTTGAGCGTCGCTGCTTCTCAATCCACGCTACTGCGCTTGACAGCGGACAGCGTCGGCTCGTGCCGGTTTCCGTGCGATCCGCATAGTGTCGCCGGTGCCATGGCGGCGGATGCTGTCGGCGCGGGGCCGAACCTCGTGATTGCGATGGGGGAGGGGAGCCGCAGCTGCGGGGATGTTGCCGGATGCCGTCATTGGCGCTGTTGTCTTGATAATCGGACGGGTCGCCGTTGGTTGTGTGCCGGTCGGGCGGTCGGGCGGCTGCTGGCTGCGTGTCGATTGTGCCGCCGCCGTCCGTGCTGTCGTCTGTGGCTGTCCTGACCGTATGTCGGAATCACACGATGCTGGGCGATTCCTGCGCGTTACGGTAAAGCGTAACGTCGCCGTAGCATGGCGGGCTTATTCTGCGGCTATCGGCGAGGACGGAGCATCCGCCCGGGTGCCCACGCCGACGGACGCAGCCGATAGGTTCTCGCGCCCGGAACAGAGAGAGGGTTCAGTCATGTCAGCCATGTCTTATTTCCATCACGGCGCCAGTCAAACCGCGACCATGCTGAAACGGTTTGGCGCAGCCGCCTGCTGCGTCGCCATGCTTGCCTCCGCCGCGGCATGCGGCACGAGTGACGCGACGGACACAACGTCGGGCTCCGGATCCTCGTCGGGCTCGTCGACGACCGGCTATGACGTTTCCGGCATTAAGAAGGACGCTTCGATTGCGGCTCTGTTGCCGGATTCGGTGACCAAGGACGGCAAGTTCACCGTCGGCATGGATACGTCGTACGCGCCGGCTGAGTTCCTTGCGGAGGATGGCAAGACCCCGGTCGGCTATGATGTCGACATTGTCAAGGCGATGGCGAATATCTTCGGGCTGAAGGCTGACCCGGTGACGGCGAATTTCGATTCGATTATCCCGTCGGTCGGCAGCAAGTATGACATCGGCGTATCGTCGTTCACGGTGACGAACGAGCGTCTTGATTCTGTGGACTTTGTGACCTTCTACAAGGCCGGCTCCACATGGGTGACCAAGAAGGGCAATCCTGAGAAGGTGGATACTTCGGATTTGTGCGGCAAGAAGATCGCCGTGCAGACCGGTACCACGCAGGAGGAGTCGGTCGCCGAGATTTCCAAGCAGTGCAAGGCGAATGGCAAGCAGCCGGTGGACGTGCTTTCGAGCAAGTTGCAGACCGATGTGACGACGAATGTGGTGACCGGCAAGGCGGTTGCGTTCTATGCGGACACTCCGGTGGCCGGCTATGCGATTTCGCAGACCGGCGATCAGCTGGCCACCCTTGGCGATGATGAGGGTGTCGCTCCGGAGGGCGCGGCGATCAAGAAAGGCGATTCCGCGACCGATGAAGCGGTGCAGAAGGCTTTGCAGAAGCTGATGGATGACGGCACGTATGAGAAGATTCTCAAGCATTGGGGTGCTGAGGGCGGTGCCGTGACCAAGGCGGAGATCAACCCGAAGGTCGAGGAGTGAGCCAACGTATTTCACCGGGTGCCGGTAGTATGCCGGTCGTGTCGTGAATCGGGCGTCTGCCCGTGCGCGATACGACCGGCGTGTCTTTTTCACTGGCGGTCGGCATCATAGTATATTATGCAAATCAATGCATACATATGCACTTCAGGTCGACAAACAGTCCGGCCGTGATGCATGAAGAGAGGAACATATGTCATTCAAGGCTTTCAAAACCGCGCTCGCCTGCACGCTGAGCGCCGCGATGCTGTTCAGCGCCGCTGCATGCGGCACGAAGGATGAAGCGACGTCCGGTTCTGGCTCGGGCTCCTCGTCGAGCTCGTCCACGACCGGTTACGATGTCTCCGGCATCAAGAAGGACGCATCCATCGCCGCCATGCTGCCTAAATCCGTGACCAAGGACGGCAAGCTGACCGTCGGCATGGAGCTTACGTATGCTCCCGCGGAATTCCTCAAGGAAGATGGCAAGACCCCGGTCGGCTACGACGTTGACCTGTCCAACGCGTTGGGCAAGGTCTTCGGCCTGGACACCCAGATCGTATCCGCATCGTTTGATTCCATCATCCCGTCCGTCGGCAGCAAGTACGATCTGGGCATCACCTCGCTGACCATCACCAAGGAGCGTATGGACGCGGTCAACTTCGTCAGCTACTACAAGGCGGGTGCCACGTGGGTGGTCAAGAAAGGCAACCCGCAGAAGGTGGACACCTCTGATCTGTGCGGCATGAAGATCGCTGTGCAAACGGGCACGGTCGAGGAAGAGGACGCCAACAAAGCCGCCAAGCAGTGCAAGGCTGATGGCAAGAAGGCGGCAGAGGTTCTTTCCAGCAAGCTGCAGACCGATGCCGCAACCAATGTGGTGACCGGCAAAGCCGATGTCTTCTATGCTGATTCGCCGGTCGCCGGGTACGCGATTTCGCAGACTGATGGCCAGCTTGAGGCGCTCGGCAAGGACGAGGGTTCTGTGAAGCAGGGCATTGCCATCGCCAAGGATGACGACCAGACCGCCAAGGCGGTGCAAAAGGCCGTACAGAAGCTGATGGATGACGGCACCTACATGAAGATCCTCAAGCACTGGGGCGTGCAGTCCGGAGCACTGAGCGAGGCGGAGATCAACCCGACCGAACTCAGCTGACAACACCGCTGTGATGGTGCGCCCGCCGGCATAGGGGATTCCTGCAATGCCGGCGGGCGCACTTGTGTTCGAGGGCGATCCGCAAGCATCCACAGAAGCCGGGAACGTGGCGGATCGACATCGTGGTATTGGGATATGGACGATATCTTGACTGTGTCGCCGGGCGTGGCGACAATGAAGTTCACAAGGTGTTCACGCTGAGGGTGTGAACTGGGCAACGAACCGACAATAGGAGATGGCGCAAACCATGGCGAAGAAACAAGTCGACGGCGAAGGTCTGGATATTCCCGACCGCATCCACGCGTTGCCTGTAAGGCGTACCGGTCCGGTGGTGGCCGGGATTATCGTGGCTCTTTTGGCGGCCATGCTCATACAGGGGTTGATTACCAACCCTCGGTTCGAGTGGAATATCGTCTGGAAGTATTTGTTCAACGAGAACGTGCTGGAGGGTATCGGCTACACGCTGCTGCTCACGGTGATTTCCATGGTTGTCGCCATCATTCTGTCGGTGATTCTGGCGATTATGCGCAAGTCCATCAATCCGGTGCTGCGCGGGGTCAGCTGGTTCTTCATCTGGTTCTTCCGCGGCACCCCTGTCTACACGCAGCTTGTGTTCTGGGGTCTGTTCTCCGTGCTGGTGCCCAAGTTGTCGCTCGGCATCCCGTTCACCTCGGTGACGTTCTGGAGCATCGACTCGTCCACGATCATCACCGCGTTCAACGCGGCGTGGATCGGACTCGCGCTCAACGAGGCGGCTTATCTTTCCGAAATCGTGCGTGCAGGCCTTGAGGCGGTGGACCCGGGGCAGACCGAGGCGGCGAAAGCGCTCGGCATGAAGCGTTCGCTGATTATGCGGCGTATCATTCTGCCGCAGGCCATGCGCATCATCATCCCGCCGACCGGCAATGAAACCATCGGCATGCTCAAAACCACCTCGCTGGTGCTCGCCGTGCCGTTCACACTGGAACTGCAGTTCGCCACCAACGCGATCGCCAACCGTATCTACAAGCCGATTCCGTTGCTGCTGGTCGCATGCATCTGGTACCTGTTCATCACCTCCATCCTGATGATCATCCAGTCCCGGCTCGAGAAGCATTTCGGCAAGGGATTCGAAGCGCGGTCCATCGTCGCTGAAGACGACGGCGATCAGCTGGACGGCCCGGTCGCCGTCAGCGAAACGAAGAAGGATCGCATCGCGCGCGGCAACAATGTGAAAATGATCGGGCTCAACGCGTGAGCGTGAGGAAGGAAAGATATGAGCGACCAAACTGCAACTGATACCGCGTTCCCGAAGCAGGATGCCTCCTCAAGCCAACCAGACGAGTTGCATGCACACGCCGCCACGCCGGCGGTTGAAGCAATCGGCGTGCACAAGGCATTCGGACGTCTTCACGTGCTCAAAGGCATCGACATGACGGTGATGCCGGGTACGGTGACGGTGATTCTCGGACCGTCCGGCTCAGGCAAATCGACCTTCCTTCGACTGATCAACCAACTGGAAACCCTGACCGGCGGCGAAATCCGTGTGGACGGCGAAATGATCGGCTTCAAGAAGGTCGAACACCACGGCCAGGAAGTGCTCCAGACGTTGAACGACAAGGAAATCGCCGCCCAGCGGTCCAAACTGGGTATGGTTTTCCAGCGGTTCAATCTGTTCCCGCATATGACGGCGCTGGAGAATGTCATGGAAGCGCCCGTCCATGTGAAGCATATGGGCAAGAGTGAAGCGCGCGAACTGGCGGTTGCCGAGTTGCAGCGTGTGGGGCTTGGCCAGCGGCTTGACTATTACCCGTCCCAGTTGTCCGGCGGCCAGCAGCAGCGTGTCGCCATCGCACGGGCGCTCGCGATGAAGCCCGAGATCATGCTGTTCGACGAGCCGACATCTGCGCTTGACCCGGAATTGGTGGGCGAAGTGCTGAATGTGATGCGCCAGCTCGCCAAGGAAGGCATGACCATGATCGTGGTCACCCATGAGATCGGGTTCGCCCGCGAAGTCGCCGACCAGGTGGTGTTCATGGACGGCGGCGTGGTGGTCGAGCATGGTGGTCCTGACATCATCGATCATCCGAGTGAGCCGCGTTTCAAGGACTTCCTGCAGCACGTGCTGTGAGTGTCGGCAGGAGTTCACAGGTGCGCTGTATCGGGGAACCGTGAACCGATACAGCCCCTTGGGAAAGGGGAATCTATGACTAGTGCGGTGCTATCGCGAAGCGGTACGGTTCGACGCCATGGTAGGTATGATGCTGTCGCGGCGCTGCGTGCGGGATTTGCGAGATTCTTGGTTCTTCTCGCGATTATGGGCGTCATTACTACGGGAATGAGGGGAACACAGTCCGATCGCATGGTCGTGACGTCGGTTTCCATGAGCGTAGAGGCATTGCTCGGCGACTGCCCCAAGTGGCTTCCCTGGTGCGTTGTCTGACACGGCATGATAAGACCGTCTCATTGGGGGTGAGCGGTCTCGTATGAGTCACGGGCTACGCCATGGCAGCGGCCGTGCAAGAGAAATCTATGTGAGAGAAATCCTTGTGCGGGCAAGCCGTGCAAGAAGAACAGAAACACTTACGAATGCTCTTATCGAGCGGCAACATTGTGGTTCTCGTCGGCGGCGTGGCTCTGCGGGTGCAGGGGGATACGCGCGTAGAGCGTCCACGTCTCGTCCTCGCTGTTGAAGCGCAGCTCGCCGCCGAGCGATTCGATGATGCCGCGGTGGAGCAGCAGTCCGCTCTGCGATCGCGGCAGAGCGCCGTCATGGCTGGCTGAGGCCTGAGCAACCTTCGGCGACTGCTGGTCTGTGCCTCGCCCACGTGTGCCCTTGTGTGCCAGTGCGTTCGTCTGCATGAGTGACATATTGTCGTCATCGTAGGTGATGGTGAGCATCGGCGCGCTGTCCGGGGATGCGTGCCGCAGCAGATTCGTGAAGATCTCTCCGATGAGCGTCACTGCTTCGTCGCCGGACTGTACGCAGACGGGCGACGATATTTGCCCTGAAATGTGTACATCGACATGCATACGGTGCGGAGTCAACAGATGCTGTCCTTGTTCGATGGCGATGCCGATGCGCGACGGCAGTGGAAGGTCATGCGAATCGTCAGTTTGGTCGTTGCGAGGCTGTTCATCCGCGGAGTTCATGGTTCTGATTACCGAGCGGATACTCGCCAGAGCGCTTTCGCTGAGTTGCCTGACCGTTCGCCAGTCCTCTTCAGACGCGGAGGCGGCATTACTGGCAATCTTGGCAGCGGCATCATCGGTAGCGCCGTAGGTAGCGCCAGCGGCAGAGCTAATCACGCCGGTTGCGCCTACCGCATCGATAGCATCAATATGCTGCTGCGCGAGCAAGAAGATACTCGACAGATTCGCGGTGACCGCATCATGCGTCATCTGCGCGAACTTGGTGACTTCATGCTGATGCGCCTGTTGCGTTCGCAGGAGTTCCAGCTCGGCATCGCGGTGCCGTTGCCGATCGTCGATGGCGATGGTGCGGATGGATGCGCAACTTGCGTATGTGACGATATACAGCACGAGAAATACGAATAAGGAAAGTGCTTCTCCTTGTGACAGCGCGTGGCGGAAGTCGAAGGCCAACAGCAGGGTGATGATTGAAGCGACAAGACTCCAGATTGACCATCGGGTGGGTGTCGAATACGCGAGCGTACCTATGGCCAGCGGCGTAAGCATATGAATGATCGAACCGGCATCCGAGAGTGATATTCCGGGAGTGAACATCAGCAGTAGTACCACGGCGAATGAGACGATGGACATCGGTACCGGTGCGAAGGCGATGCCCAGCGGGCAGCAGCAGGCGATGATACAAGCCACCCATTGCACCGGGGTCTTCGCAGGGAAGAACGCCAGCACTGCAATCATGAGTATCGTGGTCACCAAGCAAAGGGCGACGTGCAGTTTATGGTGGCGCAATCGTTGCGGAATGACGGTTGTGATGGTGTTGCTGATTACAGTCCGATGGTTTTCGTCCATAACGCCACCGCCTCCCGTTTGTTGGTCACGCCCATCTTGCGCGACGCGCGTGTGATGTAGGTGTTGATGGTCGACGGGCTAACGTCGAGCACCTGCGCGATATCGGCGTTGCTATATCCGTGCGAACACATGGTGAGCACCTGCTTTTCCTGCTGGCTCAGCGAGAGGATGTACGGCAGGCCTTCCTGCCGGATGCGCAGATGCGCCCGCCCCGGTGCCTCGAAGGGCGGTCGGACGGCGAGAGCGCCGGTGTCCGCGACCTCCATGATGATGCTTTTGAGGGCCGACAGCTCGTTCTTGCCGATAACCGCCTGCATGCCGGCGTCGGCGGCATCATGGTAGAACTGGGTCGGCTCGTATGAAGTGATGCCGAGTATCGGCATCGTGCCGTTGGTGTAGCGGATGGCTCGGCTCATATCGACGCCCGACAGGCCGCGCATCGAGATATCGGTGATGAACAGGTCCGGCAGATCGCGGATGCCGGATTCGCATTGTCGGTAGTGGTCGAAAGCGTCCGAGCCGTTATGTTCGGTCCAGGTGATGGCGACGCGCGGCCACGCGGACATGATCTCGCGCAGCATCTTCAGCGCCAGGATGTCGTTGTCGACGAGCACGACCTGCACGGTGCCCGTCGTCTGGTCGCTGCCGGTCGCGGATGGTGTCTGCTGTTGGCTCATGGTGGTGCCTGGCTCCGTGCTTGTTCGAATACGGTATTCATACACCAGCATAGCTCTGTGTCGGTGCCGCCGGATTGGCGTCAACAATGGGTTTCACGGAAACCGTTCCGCAGGATATTCCAAAAACAGCGCCAATATGTGAGACGCGCAATCATGATTTGCTTGGGAGATGAGGCGCTGTATCGGCGGAAAGTCAACGAAAAACGGGTAATCGTGCCGCAAAGCCATGTTTGGCGCGAGTGCCAGTATCGCGACCGTGTAGGTATTTGCACGACAAGGATTTGCCTGCGGATTCCTCCCTGCCGATAATGGCTACGTTTCGATTCTGCACGAAGGAGCACAGAATGCGGCTACATCATCCGAAAACCGGTACGAACCGGAACATGGGCCGCAACACTGTGTCCGTCTCCGTGGCTGTTCTGCTCGCGCTCGTCATGCTGGCGGCCGGCGTGTGCGGCGGGTTTCTGCTCACCCGTGAGCCCCAACCTACCGCGTTCGAGTCGACTACGCGCGCGGGCACACTTGCCGTGCGATCGGAACCATATGATGACGAGCGTTCCGTCACCGTCACGGTGGAACGCAGTGAATCCGGTTCCGTAGCCGCTCCGGTTGGGGGAGTGGTTACGGAGTTGAGACAGTGCGCGGCCGGAAGCAACATCGAATCAGGCTCCGCGTTCATTGCCATTGACGGACAACTCCAACTCGCCCTGTATCTGAGAACACCACCGTATCGGACGATGACCGGTGGCATGAAGGGCGGTGATATCGCGGCGCTCAATGCGGAGCTCAGACGGCTCGGATATGCGGCTCCGGATTCGGACGTGATGACGTGGGATACGGTGAAAGCCTTCAATGCGCTTGCCACAACCGCCGGGACGCAGGGAACCACGCAAGAGCGCCAGTGGAGCATCGATACGTCGTTGTTCGCATGGTTGCCCCAACAGCAGGTGACTGTCAAGGAGTGCCAAGCCCGATATGGCGGGCAGGTCGAGCAGGGAGCCGATGTGCTGACGACTACCAGCCAACCGGTCCGTGCGACGTTCCGACGCAATGATTCCTCGATGGTGCAAGGTGATCGGGTCATGGAAGTCAACGGTGCGACGTTCACCATCACCGATCAGACAGCAGACAGCACTGACGCCTCCCTGCTCTCAGCCATCGGTGCGAGCAACGAATACCGTGCCGCCCAACAGCCGACAGCCTCCGGGCAGGCTTCCGATACCGGAGGGGCCCAAAGCGACACGGGACAAGACACCGCTCCGAACACCATCAACGTTACATATCGCTGGAAGCTCGCCAAAGCGCTGAACGTGGTCTCGGTGCCGCCGGCGGCGATGTACGATGTCTCCGCGGATTCGGCATGCGTGGTTTCGCGCGGCAAGCCGGTCGCCGTCCATGTGGTCGCCTCCCAGCTTGGCAAATCGATGGTCAGCGTGCAATCCGGCGCATCCCTGACTTCCGTCGATGTTCCCGCCAGCACAGGCAAGGCGTGCCGATGAGCGGGCAAGACCGGCTCGAGTCCATACGACCCGCGGTTGCAGGATTGGCGGGAACCAGTACAGTTCAGGACAATTCCGGTGATGAGCAGTCTGCCCATGTCAAGCTCGACGATGTCGGGCACAGCTTCGACGGGGACGACTGGCTGTTCAGGCATATCACCATGACGCTGTATCCCCGGCGCGTTTATGCGCTGGTCGGTCCTTCCGGCTCGGGCAAATCCACGCTATTGTCCATCATTGCCGGTTGGCAGCAACCGGTTCAAGGCGAGGTGTCGCGGGTTTCATGTGGCAGAGTGTGTTGGGTGTTGCAGAATCCTCATGGCGTTGCGCGCAGAAAGGTTATCGACCATGTGGCACTGCCATACATCTCGCGGGGAGAACGTCGAGGCGAAGCAGAGGAACATGCCATGGCGTTGTTGCGTGTATTCGGACTCGATCATCTTGCCGACAAACAGTTCCGTGATCTGTCCGGTGGTGAAGCGCAGCGGCTGATGTTGGCACGCGCGGTCGCTTCCCATGCGGGATTGCTTCTCGTGGACGAACCGACCGCACAGCTTGATCTGGCGACGGCGGCGAGTGTGAACCGTACCTTGCATGCGTTGTCGATGTCCGGGGCAATCGTCGTGGTCGCCACGCATGATCCGCGTACCCGCGATGCCTGTACGGACATCATTGATTTGAGGGATTACCAGTGAGCCAGGAACAGAATACCGATGTGAATGCCATTGACCGGGGTATGCCGGCTACAGGGCGGATGCGACTGGGAGGCGTTATCGACGAAGCCTGGCGAGACATTGTCTCTGGAACGTCGCATGCCTTCATGCTGATGTTGATTGTTGCCGTGTTGATCGGCGGATTGTCTGCGGCAGACCTCTTCAGTATTCGCTCAATAGCGCAGCAGGTTAACCGGTACATCGCTTCCGGTGCATCGACGTATGTCATCGAATTCAAAGGCAGGATCAGCGGCGAGGCGTGCGAGCGGTTGTCCAGCATGGACGGGGTGCTTGCCTCGGGTGCACTTCGCTCGAAGAACGATAAGGTCATTTCCGCCATTCTGCCTTCAGCGGGCATTCCTTCGCTTGATGCCACGGTTGGGGCGCTGGATGTCTTCGCTTCTTCGAACCGTTCCGACACGGTAGGGTTGAGTACTCGGGATTACGATGGCATTTGGCTCTCCTCGCAAGCGGCACAGTCTGTGAACGCTGCCGCCGGAAGTCAGCTGGCATTGCATGCCGGCGGTAGCGTTCGAATCGCCGGTGTATTCCAGTATCCAGATGATGGCAGGTCAACGAATTACGAATACGTGGCGCTCAGCCAGGTTCCGGCTGATGCGGACGATTTCGACCAATGCGTGGTCAAAGCCTGGCCGGTTCCTGATGCCATGCAGTCATTGTTGCAATCCACGGTCTCCTCATGGCCTTCGGATGCTTCGCAGCAGCCAACGATCAGTCAGTTGAATGCCACGCAAGGCTCACAGCTGGATGCCGTCAAGGCCTTCCGGGAGAGGCAGACTGCCTTAGCTCCTATGGTGATGCTGATCGCCGCGTTCTTCATAGGATTCGCTGTTGTGCGCGTCAGGAGGCTTGAACTCGCATCCGCTATGCATTGTGGCGAACCCAAGGCCGCGCTTTGGCTACAGATGCTGCTTGAGGCATTGACCTGGTGCTGTTCGGCAATTCTTGTGACACTGCCATTGGCAGTCTGGGCGGTGACGGAAATGGATACAGGGATTATCATCGCTCCATTGACGCTCATCGGCATTCTCGCCAGAATTCCAGCGGCGGCCCTTGTAGGTGTGTTGGCTGGCGTCACGCTTGCGATGCTGGTCACTCGCGAACGCGACCTGTTCAAATATTTCAAGAATCGATGACCGTGAGCAGGGGTTTGTAGCAATTTCAATGACAAGGATTTGCATCGTGTGGTGAAGCGAGAAACAATGCAATCGTGACGTCAACGGGGCGTTGCATATGAGGCACAAGAAGGAGTCTCTACAATGAAGAGAACTAAGAAAGTAAAGACAGCATTGGCCGCGGTTACAGCATCGCTGCTGCTCGCGACTGGATTGGCGGGTACCGCGAATGCGAGGGATGTTTGGAATTGCGGTGTAGTGTACTGGACATACTCCATGGCGACGGTACAGGGGGTGTATTCGCGGCACGTACTGAGGTATTCATTCAATGACGGGACTAAGAGGAATGCTTATGGAAAATGGGCCCCGACCTATCATAAGTCATATGCGAATGCGCATGGACAGCCGTTGGTAACGTACGATGCACAGTGGCACAGGTATTAGTGATTGGTCCAGGATGTTGACTCATACCGTTGCTCATATACGAAATGTGCTCTTGATTTTCGGCGTCGCCGTGGTATGCTTGATGTGTATCGCTTGCGGTGCCGGACATCAGAATGCGACCCCAGACCCATCGCAAAGCACTGCGAAGGCCGAGAATGGATTCGTGTTCAAAGGGCCATATGCTCGGAAATTTGCAGACACATACAACAGCCTTCAGACTGGTTTCGCCCGGAGACTCATCGAGGATGGCAAAATCAGTGAGAAGGATCTTGATGCGATTCAAGACAAGGTAATGGATTGTGTCAATGCCCAAGCTCAAAGCGAAAACGATTTCGTCGACATCGATTGGACGGAAAGCACAAGGATGCCGCATCCTTACCATGGTGCGAATGCGAAGAGGATGAACAAGATTGCGAAGCAATGCATGGAACGTTACGACGGGTATAAGATCAACGATCTGTCCCACTACGTATACGTCCATGAACATCCCGATGATAACGATCAATCCAAATGATAAATAACCGCGAAGGCGGGCTTGCGCTACGGGACTCGCGGCACAAGCCCACCTTCCGACTCTGCGAAATGAAAGAATCACCACTCCGAGAAGTGAAATCATGAAAAAGACCAACAATAGGGGGAACCGTCACACCGCTGTGACAGTCATGGTATGCGCCATGGCGTGCTGTGCAACATTGCTTTCGGGCTGTGCGGGCGGAGGACATACCGCTCCGTCCACTGGCACCGCGACAAGTGCATCGAGTAGCGCCACTGCGAAGGACGGCACCGTCTTCACCGGATACTACGCGCAACAAATCAAACGCACCTACGATGATGCACACCAGTCCCTGACCAAGAAGATACTGAAGGACAGCAAAATCACCGACGAAGAGTTCAACGAACTCAGCGAGCATTTCAGCGATTGCGCGAAACAGCAAGGCGTCGATGTCACTTTTGACTCGCAAGGCGGCATGCAAACCACGTATCCCGCCGGAATGAGCCAAAGCGATGGCGATTCCGCTGTCGCCCAATGCGACGAGGACAATGATTTCACCAGCATGAGCATTCTGCACGACAGCATGAAAAGCAATCCCAAGAACGAGGATCCAGCGGTACCGTTGCTCCAATGCCTGAAGAAAAACGGGCTCGCCGAACAATCCATGACGGTGGATGATTACAAGGCGATCGTCAGCGACGAGAACAAGGACAAGAACGTATTCGGCAAGTATTTCGACGAATCCGCCCCAGGGTATGATGCCGCGAAGGCGAAACTGTACGAAGCGTGCCAAACGAATTCGTGATGTGCATTCCAAGCGCCGATTGGCCGGTTATGTGAAAGTGACTTTCGCCATCGGCGCTTGACATAATCGTCCGATACACTGGTGTGCTATGTGCGGAATCGTAGGATATGCAGGCGGCATGACCGCATGCGGCAAACCATTGGAAGTATGCATGCAAGGTCTGGGCAGGCTGGAATACCGTGGATATGATTCCGCGGGCGTCGCACTTGCCGCACCTGGCATGAATCTCGTAGCCGTTCGCAAGAAGGCAGGTCGCCTGGACAATCTCAAAGCCGACCTCAAGCGTTCGCCTCTTCCGGACGCAACGGTCGGCATCGGACATACGCGGTGGGCCACGAACGGCGAGCCCAGCGACACCAACGCGCATCCGCATGTGAGCGCGGACGGGAAAATCGCCATCATCCACAATGGCATCATCGAAAACGCATCACAGCTGAAAATGGATCTGCAATCCGAAGGGTACGTGTTCTCCTCCGGCACTGATACCGAAGTCGCGGCGAAACTGCTCGGCAAGGTTGCCAACACCATCATCGAGGAAACCGGCAAACCCGACCTGTTTGAAGCGTTGCGGCGCGTGGCCCGCATGCTGACCGGCGCGTTCACCATCCTCGCCGTGGACTGCCGCCAGCCTGATATCGTCGTCGGCGCACGGCATGATTCCCCGCTCGTGGTGGGTCTGGGCGAGGGGGAGAACTTCCTCGGTTCGGATGTCGCCGCGTTCGTCGCCTACACCAAGCAGGCCATGGAAATTGGGCAGGACCAGGCCGTGTGCATCAGCGGTGACCATGTAATCGTCACCGATTTCAACGGCAACCCGGTGAAGGATTCCAAGCGTTTCACCGTCGATTGGGACGCTTCCGCGGCGGAAAAGGGTGGCTGGCCCTCGTTCATGGACAAGGAGATTCACGAGGACCCGGAGGCCGTGGCCAATACGCTGCTCGGCCGCTTTGACGACCAGGGCGATATCGTGCTCGACGAAGTGCATATCGGGCTGGACGTGTTCCGCCAGGTCGACAAGATCATCGTCGTGGCGTGCGGCACGGCAAGCTATGCCGGCATGGTCGCCAAATACGCGATCGAACATTGGGTGCGCATCCCGGTCGAAGTCGAACTGGCGCATGAATTCCGGTATCGCGATCCGATTCTGACGCCCCGCACCCTGGTCGTCGCGATTTCGCAGTCCGGCGAGACCATGGACACGCTGATGGCCTTGCGCCACGCCCGCGAACAGGGGTCGCGCGTACTGGCGATCTGCAACACGCAGGGTGCCAGCATCCCGCGCGAATCCGACGCTGTGCTGTACACGCACGCGGGCCCGGAAATCGCGGTCGCCTCCACCAAGGCCTTCGTCGCGCAGATTGTCGCCGCCTACCTGCTTGGCCTGTATCTGGCGCAAGTGAAGGGCACGATGTACCGCGACGAGATCAGGCACATCCTCGAGCAGCTCAAGGGCATGCCCGAAAAAATCCAGTGGGTGCTGGACAATCAGGCGGGCAACGTCGAGCAGGCCGCCAAGCGGATGGTCAACGCGCATTCCTTCCTGTTCCTCGGCCGTCATGTGGGCTACCCGGTTGCGCTGGAAGGCGCGTTGAAACTCAAGGAAATCGCCTACACCTTCACCGAGGGCTTCGCCGCGGGCGAGCTCAAGCATGGCCCGATCGCGCTGGTGGACGCGGGTGAGCCGGTCGTCGTGATCGTGCCGTCGGCTCGCGGGCGCAACATTCTGCACAACAAGGTGATTTCCGGCATCGAGGAAGTCAAGGCGCGTGGCGCGTACACCATCGCTGTTGCCGAACTGGGCGACCCGGATGTCGAACAGTATGCGGATGTCGTGTTCTGGCGTCCGGTATGCCCCACGCTGCTCAGCCCGCTCGTGGACGTGGTGCCGTTGCAGTTGTTCGCCATGGATATGGCCATGCTCAAGGGCTATGACGTGGACAAGCCGCGTAATCTCGCCAAATCCGTGACCGTTGAGTGATGCCACGCATGCCTGTGGCTCACACTGACGGCGTGCCCGATGCGACGTTGCTGCGCTCCGGGCATGCCGCCGCGCTGTCTGACGACGGCGATACTTCGATGCGTGACGCGCGGAAGCAAGCGTCGCGTACACGGCAAGAGCCGGTCGCCAAACGACACCGCTGGGTGACCGACGAGCCCGACATCCCGTTTCACTGTGTGGTGTTGTATGAGGACGAGCGGATCATTGTCATCGACAAGCCGCATTTCGTGCCGACCACACCCCGCGGCATGTGGTATCGGCAGTCGGCGCTGATCAAACTGCGTGAGCTGTACGGGGAGCCGCACATCACGCCGGCGCATCGGCTGGATCGGTTGACTGCCGGGATCGTGGTGTTCGTGCGGGACCCGGCATGCCGGGGCGCCTACCAGATGCTGTTCCAGAACCATGAGGTGCGCAAGACCTACGAATGTCTTGCCCCGGCGTCGCCGATCGCGCGTCCGCGGACCGGTACGGTCACACGATTGCAAGCTCCGGCAGTGTTTCCCCTCAAGCGATGCTCGCATATCGTCAAGGATCGTGGCCGTTTGCAAGCCTACGAAATACCGGGGGAGCCGAATGCGCAGACCATCATTGATCTGCCCGACGCCTGCGGTATGAGCGCGGACGGGCCTGGTGCGACTGCGCTGCCCATGGGTATCCGTCGATACGTGTTGCATCCGACGACGGGTAAAACTCATCAGCTGCGTGTCCATATGAGTTCGCTCGGCCTGCCGATTGTGGGTGACCCGTTCTATCCGGTGCTGAAGCCTTGCGATCCGGATGATGTCAGCGCTCCGCTGCAACTGGTTGCACGCCGTCTGGTATTCACCGACCCGGTCAGCGGGAGTGATATGGATTTCGTGTCGTCGATCCCGCTGCAATGCCCATGACATGCCGCGGACGCTTGGACGCGCTCGCTTCCGGTCGCTGGCGGATTGCGGATCCAATCGCGGCACCCACCCGCATCGGTGAACACACGTAATCGCGACGAAGTACGGGCTTCGCGTGCCGTCCGCGTTGCTCATGATGAGACGAGTGCGGCCCCCGAGACGGATATATCGCTTATACTGGGCTGCGCGTATCAGAAACGATCAAGGGGAGAACAATGAACCGGAACCTGACTGTCTCCATGCAGGATGTCGCAAAGGAAGCCGGTGTCTCGCCCCAGACCGTCTCCCGCGTCACCAACGGAAGCAAAGGCGTGCGCGACGAGACCCGTGAGCGCGTCGAAGAAGCGATGGACAAACTCGGGTACCGACCGAACTACGCTGCCCGAGCCCTCAAATACGGCCGGTTCAACGATATCGGCGTCGTCGTGTTCAGCTTGTACGACTACGGTGACTCGCGCATCCTTGATGGCATCGTCGCGGCGGCGGTGGACGAAGGCTACGCCGTTACGGTGCGCACGATGGGTGCCGGCCGGGAACGCTCACTCCAAGCGGCTGTCGAGCGTATGGCGCAACTGCCGGTTGATGGGATCATCATCGTGTTGCAGCAGGACGTGCCGGATTTCGACACGTTCGTCCCGCCGAAGGAGATGCCGGTCGTCCTCGTGTGCGAGGGAGCCGCCGCGCATTGCCCGACCGTTGACGCCGACCAGTACGGCTGCTCCACGCATATCGTCGATTATCTGCTGGCGCAAGGCCACAGAACCGTGCACCATATCGCCGGTCCCGAGCAGTCGCGTGCGGCTCGCAGCAGAATGCAAGGATGGCGCGACCAGCTTGATCGCCATGGCATCTGCGCGCCTGACGTTGTGATCGGCGACTGGGGGGCCGACAGCGGGTATCGTGCCGGACGCGAACTCGCCCAAGACCCAGCATGCACCGCCGTGTATGCGGCGAACGACCAGATGGCGTACGGCGCAATCCTGGGCCTGAAGGAAGGCGGCCGTCGTGTGCCGCAGGACGTCAGCGTCATCGGCGTGGATGATTCGCTCAGAGGCATCGTCCCCCAACTCGACCTGACGACCATGCGCATGCGATTCGACGTCATCGGCCATGAGGCCTTTACGATGATCCGCAAGCAATGCGAAGGCGAGGAGGTGCCGGTGAATGTGAAAACCGTGATTCCCGGCGAGCTGATCGAACGCGGATCGGTGGTGCGATACGCCCGCTGAACCGTGCCGGTCCGGTGCCGAGCGCATCCGGACGGGGCCGGGGAAGCGCCGTCAGGAAAAACACGGCCGTCGATGGTATGGTAAACATCGGTAACCGAACATATACAGTTGGAGCGCCATGACAGCACGTAGAACACACCGTTGGCCCAGACCGTTGGACAATGCAGCCCGGCGGATCTGGTACGGCGGAGATTACAATCCCGAACAATGGCCCGAATCCGTGTGGGATGAGGATATCGAACTCATGAACCGGGCCGGAGTCAATATCGTCTCCCTTGGCATCTTCGCATGGAGTGCGATCGAGCCGGAGGAAGACGTCTACGATTTCGGGTGGCTCGACCGAATCATCGACAAGCTGTACCATGCCGGCATCGCCGTCGATCTCGCGTCCGCGACCGCCAGCCCGCCGCTCTGGCTGACGCAGAAGCACCCGGAAGTCCTGTGGAAGGACGAGCGGGGCGACGCCTGCTGGCCGGGAGCCAGACAGCATTGGCGTCCCACAAGCCCGATTTTTCGCGAATACGCCCTGCGACTGTGCCGTGCCATGGCACAGCATTACCGGGACAACCCGGCGATCGTGGCTTGGCATGTGAGTAATGAATACGGGTGCCACAACCGTTTCGACTATTCGGATGACGCCATGCGCGCCTTCCAGCGCTGGTGCAAAGAGCGCTATGGGGATATCGAAGCGGTCAACGACGCGTGGGGCACCTACTTCTGGTCCCAGCGCATGACTGATTTCTCGCAGATCATCCCGCCGCGCTACATCGGGGAAGGCAATTTCATGAACCCGGGCAAGCTGCTTGACTTCAAGCGGTTCTGCTCCGACGCGCTCAAGGAATTCTTCAAAGCCGAACGTGACACGCTCGCGCAGATCACCCCGAACATCCCGTTGACCACGAACTTCATGGTCAGCGCGCCGGGGAACGCCCTCGATTATGACGATTGGGGCCATGAAGTCGATTTCGTGTCCAACGACCACTATTTCACGGCGGGGAGCCGGCATCTTGACGAGTTGGCCTACTCGTCCTCGCTGGTTGACGGCATCAGCCGCAAGCAGCCTTGGTTCCTTATGGAACATTCCACCAGCGCCGTCAACTGGCGTGGCATCAATTACCGCAAAGAACCCGGGCAGCTGGAACGCGACGCGATGGCGCATCTGGCCATGGGCGCGGACGCCATCTGCTTCTTCCAGTGGCGTCAATCCCAAGCGGGAGCCGAGAAATTCCACAGCGGTATGGTGCCCCATGCAGGGCAGAACAGCCAAGTCTACCGTGATGTGTGCACGCTCGGCGACGACTTGGACACCCTGTCTCAAGCCGGTCTGCCTGGCACTACGCTGAAACAGGCTCGTATCGCCGTCGTGCACGATGACGCGAGCGAATGGGCGACCGAGCATACGGCGACACCCACCCAACAGGTACGGCATTGGACGGAACCGCTGGATTGGTTCACCGCGCTCGCCGATTGCGGTCTGACCGCCGACGTGGTACCGCTGGCAAGCGACTGGGAGCGCTACGAGATGGTCGTTCTACCGAGCGTATACCTGCTAGGAGAGGACGATGCGCGACGCGTGCGCGATTACGTTGCCGGCGGCGGCAAACTGTTCGCCACCTACTACACAGGAATCAGCGACGAACGCGACCACGTGTGGCTCGGCGGCTACCCGGGAGCCATACGCGATGTCGTCGGCGTGCGTTCGGAAGAATTCGCCCCGATGGGCGATGATGACGGCGTCCTCGATCACCTCGATGTGAGCAACGGCACAGTGGCGCACGACATCGCCGACGTCATCACTTCGACCGCCGAATCGGCACGTGTGCTCGCCACCTATCAAGCCGATCCATGGACCGGCATGGATGGCGTCCCCGCCATCACCGTCAACACGTACGGTGAGGGGTGCGCAGCCTACGTCGGTTGCCGGTTGGGCGCGGACGGGCTTGCCGCGAGCCTGCCGGCCATGTTCGAGGCTATGGACGTGACTGTACCCGCATGGCAGGGTTCCGGCGACGTCCTGCGTGTGGAACGTCAAGGCCGTGGCGACGGCGAGCATGAGGCGCCGCTGTTCACCTTCCAATTCAACCGGACCCACCACCCGGTCGCCGTGGATATCGACGGCCGGGCGATCGTTGCATCGCTCGCCGACGACCATGGTGACGGAACGGCGACCATCGCACCCAATGGCGTTATCGTCAGTATGAAATGACGGTTGGCGCCGACGACTGACCGATACGACAAAGGAGCAGCATGACCCGACCATCCCGCGGACGACACCTGGTGGCGAAGGTGCTATCCGCAGTCATGTCCGTGTGCATGCTGCTCACGGTCGCCGCATGCGCCGTACAGGATACGCGCACCGTCATCACCGTATGGTCATGGGAACCGAGTATGGGCAAGCTGGCCCAATCCTTCGAAGCGGCGAATCCGGACATTCACGTCATCGTGAAGAATACGAGCGGCTATGAGAATCTCAACACGGCGATCCAAGATGGTTACGGGCTGCCGGATGTCGCTCAAATCGAATACTATGCGCTGCTCCAATATGCGGTGAGCGGCCAGCTGCGCGATGTGACCGACCGTGCGCAAGGCTATGCGAACTTCTACACCACGGGCACATGGTCGTCAGTGCAGCTGGGCGGTCGCATCTACGGCCTGCCCATGGATTCGGGGCCGATGGCGTTCTTCTACAACGACAGCGTGTTCCGGCAGGCGGGCGTTGACCCGACGACAATCCACACGTGGAAGGACTATTACCTGGCGGCCAAGAAACTCAAGAAAATCGGGGTGTATATCGCCGCAGACGCAGGGGACGCGAGTTTCTTCGACGCGATGATCTGGCTTGCCGGCGGTCGCCCGTACCAGACTTCGTCCGACGGGAAAACCGTGACCGTGAATCTCAAAGGTGATTCAGGCACGAAAACCTTCATCGAATACTGGCAGAAAATGCTTGACGAAGGGCTGATCAACACGCATCTGACCACATGGTCCTCAGGATGGAAGAACGCGTTGGGCAGCGGAACCGTCGCTTCGGTGCTTTCCGGCGCATGGATGCCGTCCATGTTGCTGGCTGATGTGCCCGGTGCCGCCGGACAATGGCGGGTGGGTGCCATTCCGACGGTCGATGGCAGCGCCACTAACGCCGAAACCGGTGGATCGGCGTTGACCATGCTCAACACCACGCGCAAACCCGAAGCCGCCTGGCGGTTCATCGAATACGTGTGCCACGACGCTGAAGGCATCGCGACGCGGGTTGACGGCGGGGCGTTCCCGGCAGACACAGCCACGCTGGAATCCAAGACTTTCCTTGACAAGACGACCATCCGCGACTCGCGCGGCATCCAGATCCCGTATTTCGGCGGTCAACAGTTCAACAAAGTACTCGCCCAAGCGGCTCAGAACGTTTCCGCAGACTACCAATACCTGCCGTTCGAAGTGTATGCGCGCAGTGATTTCCGCGCGACCATGGGCAAAGCCTACAAGTGGGAGTCCGCCAATCAGCACAGGATCACCGCCAAGAAACGGTATGAAGCGGGGATGACCGACGATGACGGCAATCCCGTGACCGTGCCGGACGATCCGGGGCCGAAAGTGTCGCTCGCCGGGGCGCTCGCCAGCTGGCAGAAGGACATCCAGGAGTATGGGGCGAACCAAGGCTTCACCATTCAATGACAGATTTGTGATGAGGTTTGAGTAGGTTGCTTCGCGACGCAACCGCCGGTATTTCTCGCCTGCCTTCCGGTGGTCTATGGCGATCGCATTCCTGCTGTTGATGTTGGCTGCCTTGCTTCGGCCGGATGCGTCGGACCGGCCGATAGGCGTCGCCGGGCGCGGGGACGCCTGGCATGAAAAGACGCACGTGTGACGGCACCGGCATCGTCGGTTGCGCGACCTATACTGGCGGCAGCGCTGACGGCGACCGCCGCAGCGACATGACGAACCGCCGCAACAGCGCGGCGCCTGGGAGGTCGTATGGCTTCAACCCATATCATGCTCGGAGTCACCGGCAGCATCGCGGTGTTCAAGGCATGCCAACTGGTCAGCGATTGGGGCAAACGCGGGTATGAGACACGGGTCGCCATGACCGCCGCGGCACAGCATTTCGTCACCCCGCTCACCTTCGCATCCTTGGCACATACGCCGGTACGTACCGCCATGTTCCCTGAGGCTGCGGATTCCCAAGATGCGGTGGATGCCCAGCGGCTCGGCATCAGTCATATCGATGACGCGAAGTGGGCGGACGTGCTGGTCATCGCCCCGGCGACCGCGGATATCATCGCCAAAATCGCCCACGGCATCGCCGATGATTATCTCACTTCGATGGTGCTCGCCTATCGCGGACCGAAAATCCTGTGTCCGGCGATGAACACCCGGATGTACGACAATCCCGTCACACAGCGCAATCTCGCCGAATGCCGCGAATTCGGGTGGACGGTTGTCGAGCCTGCAACCGGAGTGCTCGCCTGTCAGGAGACCGGCAAAGGCAAGCTCGCCGACCTCGGTGACATCGAGACAGCGGTCGAGCAGGCGCTCGCACGCCCGCAGAACAGCGACGAGACATCCCAATCGTCCGTACAGACCGGGCGTATGCCGCTTCATCACGCGGATCATCGCCAAGACGCATCCTGCGATCTGCGCGGGCTGCGCGTGCTGATCACCGCCGGTCCCACCCAAGAACCGCTTGATCCGGTGCGATACCTGACCAACCATTCCACCGGCAAAATGGGGTACGCCCTCGCACGGGCGGCGCAATCCATGGGAGCCGATGTCACACTCGTGTCCGGGCCGGTCGCCTTGGACGAGCCGGACGGCGTGCACACCATCCATGTCCAGACCGCGCAGGAGATGTTCGATGCGGTCCGCGGACAGTTCTCGCAAGCGGATATCATCATCATGGCCGCCGCGGTCGGCGATTTTCGCCCCGACCACCGAAGTGACCAGAAAATCAAAAAAGCCGCGGAATCCACGCTCAACATCACGCTGGTGCACAATCCCGACATCCTCGCATGGGCGGGCGAACACAAGCGGAAGGACGGTTCGCAGATGCTGTGCGGTTTCGCGATGGAGACCCAGGACCTGCTCGCCAACGCGCAATCCAAATTGGAACGCAAACACTGCGACATGCTGGTCGCCAACAATCTCAATGATCCCGGCGCCGGGTTCGCGCATGACACGAACCGGGTCGTGATACTCACCCCGGATATTTCCAGCGCGGCTTGCAGTCGGCATTCCGGAACGGCACAGCCCGTCGACACGCAGGACCGTCACGTGCATGCCGAGCCTCAGCCGCTGATGGACAAGCAAGATCTTGCAGCGGGCATTGTCTCCAGGCTCGCGCACATGCGGCGTGACCGCCTGACGGCCTAGGCGGACGATACCCGGATCGGGCTTGCCGGCGGGCTGGCGGGAATCCGAATCATACGGCGAATACGGTCGATACGGCAAATGCGGCAATGCCGCGAATGAAGAAAGGACGTCTATGCTGCTGGCAGTGGATATCGGCAATACGAACATCGTGCTCGGCTTCCTCGACGGGGAGCAAGGAGAACGGATCACCGGCACCTACCGGATTACGACGAAAGCGAATCACACCTCGGACGAATACGGCTTGATGATCACCGAATTCCTTGCGATGAGCGGGTATCACACCAGCGATGTGCAGGACGTGATCATCGTGTCCGTGGTGCCGAAAGTCATGCATTCGTTCCGTGCGAGCATCGTGAAATTCCTCGGTATCGACCCGATGATCGTCGGGCCAGGCATCAAAACCGGCATCAACGTGGTCATAGATAATCCCAAAACGATGGGCGCGGACTGTCTCGCCGATTGCGTGGGAGCGTACTTCACCTACGGCGGGCCGGTGCTTGTCGCGGATTTCGGAACAGCCACGACCTTCAACTACGTGGACGGCAAGGGAAGTATCCGCAGCGGGCTGATCACCACCGGCATCCGCACCGCAGCCGCCGCCCTGTGGAACGAAACCGCCCAACTGCCGGAAGTCGAGATCACACGGCCGAAGTCGATTCTCGCCACGAATACGAAAGACGCGATGCAAGCCGGTCTCTACTACAATTTCCTGGGCGGCATTGAACGCACCATCAGGCAATTCCACCAGGAGATCGATGGGGAATTCCGTGTCATTGCCACCGGCGGACTCGGACGCATGTTCAAGGATGACACCGATCTGATCGATGTCTACGATCCCGATCTCATCTTCAAGGGTCTTGCGTTCATTTACGCGCGCAACACCCGCTGAACGCCCCGGGCGCGCCGGACGCGAGGAGCCATGGCGCGGCGGGCGGCGTCACCTCGGGACCGGCGGCCGGGGCAATCCACCTGCATGCGTATGATGGGGCGTGGTGATCGACCCGCACGGGCGGTCAACCAGCCATCATATAAGCAGGCTTCACAGCCGAACAGAGGAGAGACCATGGTTCAGTCCAATGGTGCGCACGGCATGTCCGACGCAACCGAAACAGACACCACAGCCCAGGCGACAGCACGGCAAGAACGCGGCGAGGAAAACCAACAACCGCGTGTCGCCGCCGATGCCAGTACCAACGTCAGTACCGACGCAAGTTTGAACGCGCACGCGAAACAGCGCAAGAGCGGACGCAAACCCATCATCTGGGTGATCGCGGCTCTTGTCATCGTCGCACTCGTCGCATGCTGCGCCATCGTGCAGACACATGCACGCAAAGCCGCCACACCAACCGCATCAGAGAGCATCGCCATCGGCATCAAACTCGCACCGGTGAGCCTCGACATCCGCAACCAGTCCGGTTCTGCGCTCGAACAGCTGCTCATCGGCAACGTCTACGAGGCGCTCGTCTCACGCAACTCCAATAACGAGGTGGAGCCCGGTCTCGCCAAAAGCTGGACGATCAGCGATGACGGGCTGACCTACACCTTCAAACTCAATACACACATGCGATTCTCCAACGGCGACACGCTCGACGCCACCGACGTCGCATGGTCCATCAACCAGTTGAAAGCCAAGCAGTACTACAACAGCGACCAAGTCGAGAACCTCAAGCAGGCAAGCGCCCCCGACGCAACCACCGTGAAACTCACCCTGAGCAAGCCCGATGCGAATATGCTGTGGTACCTGTCCGGCCGGCCAGGCCTGGTCTTCGACAAAGACGCGCGGTACGACGCGAAAACCACGGCGATCGGATCCGGGCCGTATCTGGTCAAATCCTTCGACTCCAGCAGCAAGCTCGTTCTGCAAGCGAACCCGAACTATTGGGGCAGCGCGCACAAGGCTCGCACGAACACGGTGACCGTGCGCTTCCTGCCGGATGACAATGCGGCGTTCAACGCGCTGACCAGCGGGGATGTGCAAGTGCTGTCACCGGTCAACGCGAATATGACCGGCAAACTCAAGAGCAGTGGGAAATACACCGTCAAAGCGACCGACGGCAGCGACAAATTCGTCCTCGCCTTCAACTGCACCGGCGCAAAAACATCCGATAAACGCGTGCGGCAGGCGATTCGCTACGCGATCAACCACAAGGAAATCATCGCTTCACGGGGTGGCGTGGACGCGGCGCTCGGCGGGCCGATTCCGTCCGTCGACCCCGGGTACGAGGACCTGACCGGCCTGTATCCGTACAATCCGACCAAAGCCAAGGAACTCATGCGGCAGGCGGGCTATTCGACAAGTCACCCGCTCAAGTTGACGCTCACCTATGCGAATGTGTACGGTTCCGAACTCGGCGAGCAGTTGCGCAGCCAGCTCAGCCGCATCGGCATCGATCTGAGCGTCAACACCGTGGAATTCTCCACGTGGCTTCAGGACGTGCACGCCAATGGCGACTATGACCTTTCGCTGGTCGACCATGCGGAAAGCCACGACTTCTACAAGTGGACGCAGCCCGACTACTACTACCATTACGACAATCCGCAGGTGCAGGCGCTGTATGGCAAGGCGCTCGCCGCGACGAACGACAAGGACAGTGCACGCTATCTCAAACAGGCGGCGAGAATGGTCAGCGAGGATGCGCCCGCGGACTGGCTGTTCGCCTACCGGGTGAGCGTCGCGCAGGTCAAGGGCGTCACCGGATTCCCGTCCCGGCTGACCCAGAGCGTCCTACCGTTGTGGAAGGTCGCGTATACTCCGGTCACGGCGTGAATGCGGCGGTGAATCGGCCGGTTGTGCCGGTGAGAGTACGTGAGAAGACCTGATCGGGCAAGGCGAATCGTCAAGACGAATCGTCAACACGAATCGTCAGAGCACATCAAGACAATCAAGACAAGGAGTGTCACCAGGCGTATGAGATATCTGATTCGTCGGCTCGTGCTGTTCGTGGCCGCCCTGTTCGGGTTGTCGCTGCTGGTGTTTGTCGCATTGCGGATATTGCCGGGCGATGTCGCCTCCGTCATGGCGGGCACGAATGCCACGCCCGAACGCGTGGCGGCGCTGCGCTCGCAGATGGGGTTGGATCGCCCGTATCCGAGACAGTATGCGGATTGGCTTTCGGGTTTGATGCGTGGGGATATGGGTGTGTCCGCAATCAGCGGACGTTCAGTCGCCTCACAGATCGGGTTGCATGCTTCTATCACCATGCCATTGATCGTGCTGAGTCTGATCGTCGCCCTTGGCGTTGGTATTCCGCTCGGTTGCCAAGCGGTGCTCGCTACGCATGCGCGGGTGCGTGGTGTGTTGCACGCACTCGCCATCATCGGTGGTGCCGTGCCCGCATTATGGGGAGGATTACTGCTCATCATGCTGTTCGGCCGCGGCGTGGGACTGATGGGTGTCCTGCCTTCGCAAGGATTCCCGGATGCCGGTTGGCGAGATCCCGCAGCTGCAATCGCCGCGTTGATCTTGCCCGCCGTGGCGACCGGACTGGTGGCGGGAGCCGCGATCATGCGCTACACGCGCGCATGCCTGATGTCGATGGAGGACAGCGATGCCGTGGCGATGGCCATGGCATGCGGCATGACGCGGCGGCAGGCGATGCTTGGCGTGGGACTGCGACTGTCTGCCGCGCAGCTGGTTTCGGTGGCGGGGCTGACATTCGCGCAGATGGTCACCGGTGTCATGGTCGTTGAAAGTCTATTCAATCTTCCCGGCTTGGGGGCGATGCTGATCAATGATGTCGGCAATCGTGACCTGGTCGCTGTGCAAAGCGAATTGTTCCTGCTCGCCGCGTTCTTCCTGCTGCTTGGCGTGCTGGTCGATATGGTTCATCATGTGCTCGACCCGCGGCTGGGAGAACAGCCCGAGGAAGTGTAGGGGCATATGGCAAAACTCGAGCAATGCTATGCATATCGCGCAGACTCAGGGCAAGTTGGGCACACGCAGGAGTCCGGACGGTCCGGGGAGCCTGGGCGGTCCGGGAAGCCTGGGCGGTCTGGGCTTACCGGGCGAGATGAGCAAGATGGAGGTCCGCACATGGAAGAACGGCCCGGGACGGCAGATCGGTCCTCGGCGGAGCGATCCGGAGCACGAGAGCGGGCCGGGGCGGAGCGATCCGGAGTGCAAGAGCGATCCGGAAATATCGGACGACCGACCGGAACCAAGCTTCGCCGGCATACCGGGTCGCCACGCCCGTCTCGCAACGGTTGCTTCGGCAGATTGCCGGTACGCGTCAGACTCGGCATTATCCTGCGTAGCATGTGGGAACGGCCGGGCGGGCGGTTCGCGCTGGTCATCATGGTGTTGTGGCTGGCCGTATCCGTGGTGTCCCTGGCGTGGACGCCATACCCGCTGTTGTTCACCGATGGAGACCACGCTTGGGCATCGCCGACCGCCGCCCATCCGCTCGGTACGGACGGGGTTGGCGCGGACGTGCTCAGCTGGCTGATGGCGGGGTCGCGTACAGATCTGGCAATCGCGGTGCTGACGGTTCTGGTTTCGGCGGTGATCGGCCTCGCACTGACCGCCGCAATGGTATCCAATCGGCGATGGCTCGCCACGAGCGGCGTAGTGGTCGTGGATGCGCTGATTGCCATTCCCACAGTGCTGCTCGCCCTGCTGTTCGCCGTCCCCTTCGGTGCGTCCGTTGCGGTGATTGTCGCCGCGTGCGGCATCACGTATGGGCTGAATATGGCGCGTATTGTCAGGCCGACGGCGAGTCTGGCCGCCCGCAGCGCGTACGTGGAGGCAGCCAGAGCGAGCGGCGTGGGCATGTGGCGCGTGTTCTTCAGGCATATTGTGCCTTCGACGTTCCCGGTGCTTGCCGTCCAGCTGTCGATGAGCGCAGGCACATCGATACTCGCCGAAGCAGGATTGACGTATCTCGGTGTCGGCGTGCCCTCAAGCGTGCCGAGTTGGGGGCATTCGCTGACCACTTCGGTACGGCTGATCAGCGTGTATCCGCTGACGGTGCTATGGCCGGGATTGGTGGTCACCCTCGTCGTAACGGCGTTGTATTTGCTGGGGGACGCGATTCGCGATTGCGCCGATCCGCTGGCGAATCCCCGGTTGCGGCAGGCGGCTGGCGGGCGCGCGTTGGTGCGGGTAGGGAGCCTTGCCGGTCGTGGTGCCGGGCGGGTGACGGATGCGATGCACGATGAGGAGGCAGAATCGTGAACGATTCGGATGCGAACCATGCAGACAACACCGTTGACGCAGTGCAGACGCATGTCCTCGATGTCCATGATTTGAGCGTGACCATCGCACAACACGTGATCCTTGACCATGTGTCCCTGCATGTCGGTGCCGGCGAGCGTGTCGGGCTGATCGGGGCGTCCGGGTCAGGAAAATCCATGCTGGTCAAAGCACTGACCGGGCTGCTGCCGCGTACCGCGCAGGCGGACGGCAGCGTGACCTTGGGCGGTCGGCGGCTCGACATCATGGACGACGCGTCGCTTGCCCAAGTGCGGGGCAGATACGTGGGACTGGTGTTCCAAAATCCCGGTGCAGCGCTCAATCCGGTGCTGACCGTGGAACAGCAGATATGCCTGCCGTTGCGTCTGCATTATGAGCTGGATGCTGATGAGCTGCACGACAGGGCGATGGCGATGCTCGAGCGGGTCGGATTGCCAAGCAGACTCGCCGGCGCTTACCCGCATGAGCTTTCCGGCGGTCAGCAGCAGCGTGTCGGCATCGCCACGGCGTTGATCACTTCGCCGCGTTTGATTATCGCGGATGAGCCGACCACCGCGCTTGATGCGATTGTGCAGCGTTCCATAATCGATCTGCTTGTTTCGCTGGTTGAATCGGCTGGGGCGTCGATGCTGTTCATCACCCATGATTTCGCGGTGTTGTCGCGGGCGACTTCCCGGTGTGTCGTCATCGATGGCGGGCATGTGGTCGATAGCGGTCGGACGGCGGATCTGTTGCGCGCCCCGGATCAGCCGGCGACGCGCGCGTTGGTGCAGGCGGCAAGAATGTTGACATTGCATGCGGGTACGGGTGCAGGAGCAGGAGTGGGTGCGGGTGTCCGCGCGGGTTCGGGTTCGGGTGCAGGTTCGGGCTCAGACGTCGCACAACGTGCGGATCGGAGGCGGTATCATGCGTGAGAAAGACGAACCGGCCGCGATGACGAGACGGGTGGGGCGTGACGGCCGCAACGCCGACGTGAGCGGTGGTGAGCCGATACTGTCGGTGCGCGGAATCAACAAGTCCTTCGGGGCCCGCTCACGCCGGACGCAGGTTCTGTTCAGTGTGGATATGGATGTGACCGAAGGGGAGTGCCTGGCTGTGATCGGCGGGTCGGGATCCGGGAAAACAACGTTGACTCGGATTGCATTCGGCTCGGAACAGGCAGATTCGGGGATGGTCACGTATCAGGGCGAGACCTTGGCCGGTGCGCATTCGCCGGGGATGCTGCGGTTGAGGCGCGAATCGGGGCTGGTGTTCCAAAACCCGTTCGCGTCGCTCGATCCGCGGTGGACCGCCGGGGAATCGATTGCGGAAGGGCTTGGCGCGCGGCGATCCATCCATGTCCGGGATGACGGACAGCAGGCGGCATCGGACCACATCGCCGGTGCGGTTTATCAGGCGTTATCGACGGTCGGGCTGGATCCGGATGAATTCGTCGGTCGGTATCCGGTCGATATGTCAGGCGGGCAGGCGCAGCGTGTCGCCATTGCGAGGGCGATTGCTGCAGAGCCGCGAATCATACTGGCAGACGAGCCGATGAGCGCGATTGATGTTTCCGCTCGTGTCCAGATATTGGACGCGTTCTCGAGAATTCGACGGGAGCGGCCGCGCACTGCAATGGTCATCGTATCTCATGATATCGGGGTGGTGCAGCATATCGCTGACCAGGTCATCGTGCTGCATGACGGACGGGTCGAAGAGACCGGCGATACCAACGAGGTGCTTGCCCATCCGCAATCCGCGTACACCAGGCAACTCATCGATGCCGCAGCGTGGTGAGAGCCGTTGTTGGTGAGTGTCGCGGTCGGTGAGTGTCGCGGTTGACGAGCTCCATCGTGGGTGTGCGTAGCGTAGGTGACTGGCGCTGGGCGCGTGCTGCTGTGGGTGACTGCCGCTGGGTTGCTGGTTGTTGGCCGCCGTATAGTCATCGTCGTTTAGCGTGACTGTCGCTGGATACCGCTGATGCCGGCGCAAGATGTCGTTGATGTCGTTGGTGTTGCTGGTATCGTTGGGCGTCGTCGATGTCGCTGGGTGTGGTTGGGCGTCGCTGCCGCCAGATGGTCCATAATCAGCAAATCATCCTTTGCCTCTGTCGACGCTGGCGGGATACTCAGCGTCCGTACAGCCTTCTACCGACGCTGACCGGTCTGTCGCCGTCGACAGAAGCAGGGGTGAAACCTTCTACCGACACTGACTGGTCCCTCACCGTCGGCAGAAACAGAGCAAGGAAGACGGGGAGCCGATTGCGGAATCGCTATTTGACGACGGCGTTGAAATCGCCGCCAGTCGCGAATGCGGCGACCGATTGGAACACCTGCCGGGTCAGGTTGCGATACGCTTCCTCGTTGCGCCATGCGACATGCGGCGTCAAAATGATGCCGGGCACGCGTCGCAACGGATCGTTTTCAGGAAGCGGTTCATGCTCGAACACATCCAACGCGGCTTTGATGTCTCCGCGCAGCAAACGTTCGGCGAGCGCACCTTGCTCGATGACCTCGGCACGAGCAGTGTTGATGAACAACGTACCCGGTTTGATGTGATCGAGTGATTCGGCGGTGACAATGCCTTTCGTCGCGGCGAGCAACGGCATGTGCAGCGAGATGATATCGGACTGTTCGAACATCTCGCCCATATCGTCGACCGGCGTGACACCCAGACGGGCGACGGCATCCTGGTCAAGATGCGAATTCCACACGAGCACCTTCATGCCAAACCCTTGAAGCATGCGCGCGAACACCTGACCGATACCGCCGAATCCCACCAGTCCGACCGTCTTGCCGTGCAAAGCGTATCCGTCGGCGCCTTCCCAACTGCCTGCATGAACCTGGCGGTCGAGATCGCCGACATGTCGGGCAAGCTCCATCAGCAGCGCGAACGCGTGCTCGGCGACCGCATGATCACCGTAACGCACGACATTGCACACGCGGATGCTGCGCTCGCGAGCAGCTTGCAGATTGATGTAGCTGGCGACCCCGGTGCCGCCGAACGCAAAGCAACGCACGTGGGCGTCGTCGGTCAAGCGGTTGAATATCGAGTCGGTGACGTGGAATCCGATGACCATGACCGCGTCCGCATCTTGGCATCGATCGACGATGGTGTCCTCGTCGAGCGTGAAATCGCCGTACATACGCAGGCGAACCGCATCGTGCAGAATCTCGAGATGCTCCTTGAAGTACGGAATCATCGATGCAACGACCACCGGCATGACCGCCAGCGGCAAATCGGTCCGTTCAGGCTGGGTTTCGATGATCGGCTGTGTGGCTGTGGTTGATGTTTCACTCATGCTTCCACATTAGGCGCACGGATGCCGGCTGTGTTGCGGGCGCATTTCGGCGCGCGTCGGTGTCAGTGTTGGGGTTGGGGTTGGGATTGGTGTGTTGAGATTGGTGTGTTGCATGGTGTGGGTGTCGGTGTGGGTGTGTTGTTGTGTTGGTGTTGAGGGTGGGGTTGGTGTTGTGTCGGTGTGTCGGGGGTTGGGTTGGTGTGTAGGAGCCGGCTTCGGAGTGTAGCCCGGCGAGCCGGGTGATGGTGTCGGCCACGCGGGTCGGAGTCAACGAGTCTGCTTCGGAGCGTAGGTAGGCGGCGGATCGGGGTGATGCGGGGATAGGTTTGATGTCGGGGCAAGTGTCGGGCCAGTATCGGGTTTGATGTCGGCGTTCGGACGCAGTGGCATCCGCCACCCCATACTTGATTGTGAGTGACGACTCACAATCAACGGAGTGATCGTCCATCGTGGACGTGGTTCGTGTGGTTGTGACTGCTGGTTGTGAGTGATGACTCACAACCAGCAGGGGCGATCGCTCGTTGCTGGTGTGGTTCGTGAGCCAATGTCTTTTCGTTGTGAGTGACGACTCACAATCAACGGGTGAGCGTGATGGTTCGAGTTCAATACGCGGTTTCTGCTGCTTGATTGTGAGTGGCAGCTCACAATCAACAGGATGATCGTCCATTGTGGGTGTAGCCGGGGTCAGTATGGCTGTTGGTTGTGAGTGGCGGCTCACAACCAACGAGTTGTTTGTTCGGTCGTGTGCATCGGTCGTGCTGTGCTGTAGTTCGTTGTGAGCGGTGACTCACAATCAGTGAGTCGGCGGTGCCGTTGAGGCGGATACAGTGCGACTATCCGCATTGATTGTGAGTCCGCACTCACAATCAACGAAGTAATCGGTCGTTATAAGTGTGGCTTGCGGGTCAATGTCTTTTCGTTGTGAGTGGTGGCTCACAACAACACGGCAATCGCTTGTTGCAGGTGCGGTTCGTGGGGCAATGCCTCTTGGTTGTGAGTTTGCACTCACAATCGGAGAATGACCCATGTCGCGACGTACGCGGTTTCCGCTGTCCCGCCCTTCGTTGTGAGTGGTGGCTCACAATCGGCTGATGGGTTGGGGTATGCGCGGTCCTGGTGGCTTGATCGGATGCCTCGTTGTGAGTGGTGACTCACAATCAACGGGGTGATCGTCCATTGTGGGTGTGGTCGGGGGTGAGTATGGCTGCTGGTTGTGAGTGGTGGCTCACAACCAAGAGTGGGAGTGGGCATTGTGGATGTGGTTGGGGTGGTTGTGGCTGTTGATTGTGAGTGGCGATTCACAACCAACAAGATGGGATGCTGCCGCCTGCTGTCTGCTGCCTCTGCAGTGAGCGAGTGAGTAGCGTCCCGCCCGGCCGCGAACATCCTAAGGGCTTGTCCGCGCACGAAACGGGCGGGTCACAACGGCACGCTGCGGCGCTTAGCGTGTGAATACTCCCTGCAGCCACGCGTACAGCGCAGGATTCGAGACGTTCCAAGCTTCGTACCGTCCGGTCGTCATCAGACAAAGCGCCTGCAACACGAGTCCGAGCACCAAGAAAGCCACAATCGTGATGGTCAGCCAGCGTTCTCCCTTCTTGCGGCTGGCCGCCTCCATCGGCATCAGCAGACACATGGTTCCGATGACCGCCAGCCACGCCATATCACACATATATCGCGCGTTGGCACCTACTATGGAACTGTCGATACACGCGATAACACCGACAAGAAGCAGACATGTGATGCCGATTGTGCATGACCTTGACATTCCCCGTGACATTCCTTTCGACGTTCCTTGCGACGAATTCGACGATACTTCCGACGACTTTCCTGATTGCATTCCAGATGACGTCACCGTTGGCATCCCCGTCGTCCCGGCTGCTTCCGCCCGTCTGTGCGAGACCCGTGAGTCAATGAGCCAGATAACCGCCGGAAGCGTGAGCAAGCAGATTGGCGACAGCGCGACGATTCCACCCACGGTCGGCTCCGTGATGACGCTTCTGTTGAGGATCAGGAACGCCCAAGGGTTTGTGACGTCCGTGGCGAAGACATCCGCAGTGAACGGGAACTCGCAAGTGAACCTGATTGGGGCGAACAGCAGCAGCGCCGCACCGAACAGCCGGTCTTGCGGGCTGACATACCGTTGTGTCATATCAAAACTCGTCAGATTGTATGTAGCGCCGAAGTCAAACGGATTGTCGAATCTGGCGGCGTTGTACCACATCATCGCGCCTCCGGCGAGAAGGAACGGCACGATTGCCGCGAGACTGGCTTGAATCGCGTGGCGTGAACGAACGGAGAGTATCTCGTGTGATCTGATGTGCGGCCACAGCAGAATAAGACCGAAGACCGCCGTCAGAATGAATGTCGGTCTGCACGTGATGGTGAGCGCGACAAGCGTTGATCCCGCTGCGACCATACCGGTTCGGGGAGCGGAACCGATATCATCGGCGGAACGCGCCCAGAACGCGATTCCCGCGGGTGCGAGCGCCAGCGAGGCGAGCATTGGAATCGAGTAGAACCAGGGGACGAGGACCAGGTAGGACAGACCTGATGCTGCGATGATTGCGGTGCATGTCAGTACGGCGAACCAACGCGGCGTCCCCTTCCAGAATCGTTTCCACAGGGTCTGCACCAAGAAAATCAGTGATGCGCATGCGGCGATGGCCAGGATTGCGCATGCGGCTGCGGTCGGCAGGTCTGTTCCGGTCAGTGCTTTATATGGGGCGAACAGCACGATTGCCGGGAGCGGCCCGAAATAGCAGTAATAGCGGCCGTGATAGAACGCCCAATCCCACAGTGATGGGTCGCCGCTGGCCGTACCCTCCGCCCCTCTGGCCTGCGCGTCGTACGGGTTGCTCATGGCCGCAAGCCATTCGGGTACATGGACGTCGATCCATGTGTGGCCGTGGAGGAATGCGTCTGCGAGCCGCTGATACTGCGCCCGGTCCACGAGGAATGTTCCGCCGCCGTAGCGCAGCGGGTATGTACTGTCTGCCGGATGGGTCGATATGGTGAGCAGCACGATGATGATTGACGCCACGACCCACAGGATGGCGAACGGCAGCCAGTCCGGTCGCAGGCATCGGAAAATGCGGTGCCGGGTGTGGGGCTTGGAGCGCTCGATGGTTGCCGTGGCTGCGTTCTGCTGGTCGGCGGCGGTGTCGTCGTTTGCGGATGCCGGAGCGTTCTCTGGGTCGGTGGCGGTGCTATGCATGACTCCACTGTAGCTCAGGATTTCAGCATGTCAGAATCTCAGAATGTCAGAAGTTCAAGGGCTCTGGGGAGTCATGCCGCTGCATGTGTCTTGCCGTCTGTCTTACGATGTGAGACGTCCGGACACGCCGTTGTCAGGGGGCGTGCTAACGTAAAGGCCATGACGTATTTCTCATGTTGTTGTTGTCGCTAACCGACGCCCCTTGGCGAGCGGTTGACAACGCACAACTTGAGATAGGATTCCGGCAGACCACATGGAAGGGCATGCGGTATCTGCGTATGATGACAGCACAACGAATCGTTTGTGCCGGATCGTGAAGCGATGATGAAGGACCGGCGGATTTGCCGGGCAGTGGCCTCAACCAGTGTGGCCGGAACCATGACATCCAATGTTGGAATCCGTTTCTTGTGCAATCAACCGATGGCCAGGCACCAAGCCCACGAACCCATCCATCAACCAGCTGACATGCAGTCCCAAGCATAGAGCCCAAGCACAGAAACGAGACATCATGACCATCCACGATTCACTCACCGACCTCATCGGCGACACCCCGCTCGTCCGTCTGCACCACGTCACCGATGGCGTGAAAGCGGACATCGTCGTCAAAGTCGAATACTTCAATCCGGGCGGTTCCTCCAAGGACCGCATCGCCGAGCGTATCATCACCGCGGCGGAGGAATCCGGCCAGCTCAAGCCCGGCGGCGTGATCGTCGAACCGACCAGCGGCAATACGGGCGTCGGCCTTGCCTTGGTCGCCCAGCAGCGCGGCTATCGCACGATTTTCGTCGTGCCGGACAAAGTATCCGAATCCAAGCGCGCGGTGCTGCGGGCGTATGGCGCCGAAGTCGTCGTCACGCCGACCAACGTCGAACCGGACGATCCGCGCTCCTACTACAATGTGTCCGACCGGCTCGCCGCCACCATTCCGGGCGCGTTCAAACCGAACCAGTACAGCAACCCGAACGGCCCGCGCAGCCACTATGAGACCACCGGCCCGGAAATCTGGGAGGCGACCGACCACAAGGTCACGCATTTCGTCGCCGGCATCGGTACCGGCGGCACCATATCCGGCACCGGACGCTATCTCAAGGAAGTGTCGCACGGGGCGGTCAAAGTCATCGGCGCCGATCCGGAAGGTTCCATCTATTCCAATCCGAATGATGTCCACCAGTACAATATCGAAGGGGTCGGCGAAGACTTCTACCCGGAGGCTTTCGATCGCACCATCACCGATGACATCAAACAGGTCACCGATGCCGAGGCTTTCGAAATGACTCGTCGCCTCGCCAAGGAGGAAGGCCTTCTGGTCGGCGGTTCATCCGGTATGGCGGTCGCCGGGGCGCTCAAATATGCGCGCGAGAACCATCTTGACGAACATCAGCTCGTCGTCGTGTTGCTGCCGGATTCAGGCCGCAGCTACTTGGAAAAGATTTTCAACGACGATTGGATGCGCGCCAACGGTTACGGCGATGTCGTCGACCGTACGAGCAGCCCGTCCATCGCCGCACAATACCTGTGAGCGTTGCCTGCACGTCAGCGCACGCCCCGCACGCACCGTCATCTACCAACCAGCATTTACCAACCAGTCATCACCAAAACCGATACCGACACGCGGGACAAACCCCGCATAACCAGATACGCTCGAAATCAGCGTATGAATATGAAAGGAACGGTAATCATGTCCGTCGCATCATTCGAACAGTCCGCCAAGGATTTCGCCGCAACCAAGCTCGCTACCCGCGCCATCCACGCCGGCCAGGAGCCTGACCCGATCACCGGAGCCGTTGTCACGCCGATCTACATGACTTCGACCTTCAAGCAGGACGGTGTGGGCGGTCTGCGCAACGGCTACGATTACAGCCGCTCCATTAACCCGACACGCGACTCCTTCGACGCCCAGCTTGCCGCCATCGAAGGCGCCAAGTATGCGCTCGCCTTCTCATCCGGTCTGGCGGCGATCGACGTGCTGCTGCGTTCAACGCTCAAGCCGGGCGACAGCGTTCTGCTGGGCAACGACGTGTACGGTGGCACCTACCGTTTGCTGTCCAAGGTGTTCGTGCCGTGGGGTGTGAATCTTGACGTGGTCGATATCACCGACACCTCGGCGGTGAGCGCCGCGCTTGAATCCAAGCATTACGAGTGGATTTGGGTGGAGACGCCGAGCAACCCGCTGCTGAACATCACCGATATCGCGGCGACGTCCGCGGTCGCGCATGCGCACGGCACGAAGGTCGCCGTGGACAATACCTTCGCGTCCCCGGTGTTGCAGCATCCGCTCGATGAGGGTGCCGACGTGGTGGTCTATTCGACGACCAAGTACATCGGCGGCCATTCCGATGTCGTTGGCGGCGCGGTTGTGCTCAATGACGAGGAGCTTCGTGACAAGGTTGCGTTCCTGCAGAATTCCGCCGGTGCGGTGCCTTCCCCGTTTGATTCCTGGCTTGACATCCGCGGGTTGAAGACGTTGGATTTGCGTGTCAAGCAGCATAGCCGCAACGCGTTGAAGATCGCCGAATGGTTTGAAAGCAAGCCGCAGATTGAGCGCGTGTGGTACCCGGGTCTTGAATCACATCCGGGCCATGAGATTGCGGCTCGTCAGATGCATGGTGGTTTCGGCGGCATGATTTCCGTCCAGTTCAAGGGCGGGCTTGAAGCGGCGAAGCGGTTTGCCGCGGCCACGAAGATTTTCACGCTCGCTGAATCGCTTGGCGGCGTGGAATCGCTGATTGAGTTGCCTGCGGCGATGACCCACGCTTCGGTGTCCGGCACGACGCTTGAGGTTCCGGCGAATCTGGTGCGCCTGTCCGTGGGCATTGAGGATGCGGATGATTTGATTGCCGATCTTGATCAGGCGCTCGACCAAGCCTGACCGAAGGAGGGAATGAGAAGAAGCTGGATGAATGCCGGGCGTTAGGCACAGGCAGGCGTCCGGTTGGGGGACGCGATGATGGGCGTCCGGGGCGGCGATGGGTCGCTTCGGACGCCCATTGTCGTCGCTCGTGGTTCCTTGGAGCAGACCACGATTGATTGGGTCGGCTGGGGTGATGGACGTCAGACAGCGAGGGGCAGTCAACGATGTGCCGGGGCAACTGCGATTGATGGACGTTCCGGCAACAAGAAGGAGCATCGGTTGGGGTGGGTTGCCCGCATCGGGTCGCCCACATGTACCGAACACTCAGCTTGACGGGCTGGAAAATTCAGATGACACGAATCTGATTTCCATTTCGCGGAACCATCATGATGCTGATTATGCCGCGGAGCACGCCTTCACCCGAGTCTGCCGCGGCTGTCCAATCCCGACAACATGGAGGATTTCCCATGCCCACTGGCAACGCCGGTATGACACCTGATGACCGACCGAACAGTACAACCCCGCCACAATCAGCTTCCGACGAAACGGCAACGCACACGCAGACCGCAGCCGCCGACGCACCGACGCCTACCGACCCGCACGCCCGCCGCATCCGCCGGCGCCTCATCACCGGAACCGCCGCCGTAGTCGTCATCGCCGTGGCAGCGGCATTGGCCATCGTCTCCGTCAACTATCAGCGCGCCGCCGCCCAGAGTGCCATCACCAAACACATCACGCAGGTCTACACCAAGGAATACCAGGCGAAAGCCGCCGCGGATCTGGCGGCGAAAAAGAAAGCCGGCACCTACACCGAAGACCATATGCTCACCGTGGAGAACCCATACGGCACCAACACCACCTCGCTGTACGTGTACTTCACCACGCAGGATGCCGTGAGCGTCACCTACACCGTCACGGCCAAAGGCTACCCCGACTTCACCGCGACCGCCTATCAGGCGAAAACATACCAGAACACCCATGAGTTCACAGTGCTCGGTTTGATCCCGAACGCGACCAACACCATCATCTTCACGTTGCGGACCGCATCCGGCAAGCAGGTCACCAAGACAATCACCCACCGCATGGGCGCGCTGCTCGGCTGGGAGCAGACGCGCGTCACCTTGACCAAACAGAACACGACCACCAAACTCGGCAACGGACTCTACGCCATCCTCGGCAACGATTCCGAAGGCCAGGATTACATGTTCTACTATGACGACAATGGCGTGCTGCGTGGCGAAATCCCCATTTTGTACTACCGGTCGCACCGGCTGCTGTTCAAGAACGGCATCATGTATTTCAGCGTGTCCACGCATGACATCGTCGGCATGAACCGACTCGGGCGAATCGTCAAATGGTACAGCACCGGTTCGGGATATATCCTCCATCATGATTATGTGATGGATTCCAACGGCGATTTCGTGATTCTCGCCACGAAGACCGGCCAGAAGACGATGCAGGATTACATCATCAAGATCGATGCGACCACAGGCAAAGTCAGCACACTGCTCGATATGGGCGATCTGTTCGGCGACTACCGTGACGCTGCCACCTTCGCCTCCCTGTCATCCGGCTCCGGCAGCAACGTGTGCAATGCCGACAACTGTTCGACCAAGAAGGATTGGATCCATCTCAACACCATCCAAATGCTGCCGGACGGTGACGCCATCGTCAGCTCGCGTGAAATGTCCACGATCATTCGCATCAACGACCTTGAAGGCACGCCGTCCATCGAATCGATGATCGGCGAACCGACGTTCTGGAAAGGCACCGGCTACGAGAAGTATCTGATGACCAAAGACACCTCCGACGGGGATTGGCCATCCACTGGCGGGCAGCATACGGTCACCTACGAGGAGGATGACAGTCTCGAAGACGGCCAGTACTACCTGTACATGTTCGACAACAACTATGGCTTCTCGCCCACACGACCCGAATACGATTGGGCGGCGCACGTCAAGGATATCGAGACGAAGGCGACCAGCGGCACGAAGTCCTACTACTACAAGTATCTCGTCGATACGAAGGCGAATACCTACAAACTGGTGCGTTCCATCGATGTGCCGTACTCCTCGGTCGTCTCCAGCGCCCAGGAATACGAGGACGGGACGGTCATCACCGATTCGGGCAAGCAGGGCATCTGGGGCGTCTACGACGATGACGGCTCGCTGATCGCACAATATAAGATGATTACTTCGAAGACGTATATCTACCGTGTGTTCAAATACGATTTCGAGGGATTCTACTTCGCGAAGGGGTGATTGGCGGTTCCGGCGGCTGCGATGATTGCCGGAGATGGCCGGAGACCGGTTTGCCTGCCCGCCATGTGGCTTCCGTGTCGCATGGCGGGCAGGTGCCGGTGTGATGCCGATGGATGGTGTGGTATCTGCCTGTGGTGCGACTGTGCGGTTGCATGTGGGGCGGGTGTTGTCGGGTATCGGTTGCGATCCTGAGGTATTTGCTTGCTGTGCGATGTCGGCGTCGCATGATGGGTGGGTATCGTCGTGTCGCTGCAGGATTCAAGAGGTCATCTGGCAGTGGTGCGGCTTTGCGGTTGCATGACGCTCGGAAAGCCACCAGTTCCGCCGCGCCCAGTAGACTCAGGAATATGACGGCAGGGTTATCGATGACGAATATAGCGGGCGATCCCCATGACGGCAGGGGTGCGGGGGCAGTAGAAATGCCGGGCGCAGCGGGAATGCCGGGCGCGGCGGACGGGTTCCGCGGCAACGCTGGAGGCGAAGCGTCAGCATCAGCGCCTGCATCAGCATCAGCATCAGCATCAGCATCCGTCCCTGCGCGGGCGCTCGCTGCACTGAAACACTATTTCGGGTACGATTCGTTCCGGCCAGGCCAGTCCGGGCTTGTTTCCGCAATCCTGCAAGGACGCGACGTGCTTGGCGTCATGCCCACCGGCGCAGGCAAATCCATCTGCTATCAGATCCCCGCCACCTTGCTGCCGGGACTGACCATCGTCATCTCACCGCTGATCTCACTGATGCGCGACCAAGTGGATGCACTCCAAGACGCCGGTATTCCCGCGGCATACGTGAACACCACGCAAAGCCCCGACGAGCAGGATGCCGTGCTCGCCCAGGCCGCCCAAGGCAACATCCGCATGCTGTATGTTGCCCCAGAACGTTTGGAAACCGGTCGGTTCCGTGATTTCGCCTCGCATGCGCGCATTGCGCTGGTCACTGTGGATGAGGCGCACTGCGTCTCGCAATGGGGGCAGGATTTCCGATCCTCGTATCTGGGCATTGGCGAGTTCATCGACATGTTGCCCGTCAGGCCTATCGTCGCCGCATTCACCGCAACCGCGACCGGCAAAGTGCGCCGCGATATCGTCTCCCTGATCCACTTGCGCAACCCGCTCATCACCGTCACCGGATTCGACCGCCCGAACCTCTATTTCGATGTCATCCGTATGGAAACCAAACGCAAAACCCCATGGATCGCGCAATACGTGGCGACACATCCCGGTCAATCCGGCATCGTGTATTGCGCTACGCGGAAGGAAACCGAGGCCGTTGCGGCCGCGCTCAACCAAGCGGTTCCGAATCTGCGAGCAGCCGCCGGCGGATTGTCCGGTGAAAACCTCCCCTCGGACGGCCCGGTGGCTGCCGCCTACCACGGCGGCATGACGCCCGAGGACCGCTCACGCACCCAACGGGATTTCGTCACCGATCGGGTGCCGGTCGTCGTAGCTACGAACGCGTTCGGCATGGGCATCGACAAATCCGATGTGCGCTACGTCATCCACCACAATATGCCGGAAAGCATTGAAGCATACTATCAAGAGGCCGGTCGTGCCGGGCGCGACGGAGAACCCGGCAGGTGCACGCTGTTGTGGAACGACAGTGATATTGTGACACGTCGGCGATTGCTTGACTTGGGTGGGGACAACGAACGGCTTGACCCTGAGGAGCAGCAGATCGTGCGCGCTTCGAAGCGCCGCCTGTTGGACGGGATGATCGGCTACTGCCGCACCACGCATTGCCTGCATGACTATATGGTCAGGTATTTCGCCGACCCTGAGACCGGCCGGGGGCAGACGGGTCCCGTCGCTGTCGACAGGCCGACGCAGCAGGGCGTCTCGACGGCCAAGTGCGGGAACTGCTCAAATTGCGAAGGCGATTTCGAAACGATCGACGTTACGGATATCGCGCGCGCCATCAGCCGGTGCGTCCATGATGTGGGACAAAGCTACGGCATGGGCAAAATCGTGGCGGTGCTGCGCGGGTCCAAAGCCCAGGATCTGCTCAATCGCGGCCTTGACAAGGTGCCAAGCTATGGCATGCTCGGCAGCGTCCCCGAAGCGCGGATCCGCGACGTGCTCAACCAGATGAGCGTCGACGGCTTCCTCGCCGTCACCGAAGGGCGGTTGCCGATCGTCCAATTCGGGCCGCTCGCGGCGCAGACGGTCGCCCCCGACTTCCATTATGAGATCAAACGTATCCAACGACGGTCGAGCGGACGATTCCGTGCCGTTGGCGTAACCGGCGACGGGTTCGGACAAGGCGCCGAAGGGCTCCGTGAGCAGGAAGCCGCGGAATTCACCGAAGCGGACGAACAGCTCTTCCAACGGCTGCGCACGTTGCGGCGCAGCATCGCCCAGGAGATCGGCAAACCGCCGTATATCGTGTTCTCCGATCGTTCGCTGCGCGACATGGTGCGCCTCAAACCCGCCAATGACAGTGAATTCCTCCAAGTCAACGGTGTGGGGGAGAACAAGCTTCGCCAATACGGCGCGAAGTTCATGGAAGCCATCGCACAGGCGTGAGGCGTTGCCGTCCGCGCTCCTCGAGACGGCGGCGCTGATCGTGCACAGTAGCCGGACATAGCTTTTTCGTATGTCCTATCCGCTGATGCCCGCGGCGGCGTGCCCCTAAGCGGGCTAGACTAGGCATCGAAAGCGGGTGGTCTGCGTCCGAACGCAGGCTGCCACAGCATCGAGGAGGTACTATGAGCGATGAATCCAAGCGCACGCAGGACGGCAAGCCGGTTGTCGAAAGCTTCCAGCTTGATCACACGAAAGTCAAGGCGCCGTATGTGCGCTACATCGACACGGAGACCGGTCCGAACGGCGATGTGATTTCGAATTACGATCTGCGTCTGGTGCAGCCCAACGAGAATGCCATTCCGACTGCAGGCCTGCACACCATCGAGCACACCATCGCCGTGCTGTTGCGTGAGAGGATCCCCGGGTACATCGATTGCTCGCCATTCGGTTGCCGTACCGGTTTCCATCTGCTGACTTGGGGTACGCACAGCACCGAAGATGTGGCGCGCGCATTGAAGGAATCCTTGGAATTCATCGCCTACAAGGCGACATGGGATGATGTACCGGCGACCACGATCGAAAGCTGCGGCAATTATCGCGACCACAGCCTGTTCACCGCCAAGGAGTGGTGCAAGGACATCCTGGCGAAGGGCATCAGCTCCGACCCGTTCGAACGCAAGGTGGTCTGAACCGGGGCATATGCGCAATGACAAGGCGGTGGGGCGTCATATCGATGACACTCCACCGCCTTGCTGTTCTGTGCCGAGGTGTATTGGGCGTGCCCGTCGTGTTCGTGCCGTGTCTCGGACGCTGCATGATGTGCCGTGGTAGTGTTGAGCAGGTTATTGACGGAGGAGACTGACTTATGGTCGCACGGCGATTTCGGCACGCCACCATGCGTGATTTTCCGGTTATGGAACAGAACTACGAGCGCGCCCGTGAGCTGATGGCGCGCAACGGGAACCCCACCCAGTGGGGGCATACGTTTCCGAAACCAGAGGTAGTGCGGGACGATATCATGCGGCATCGCAGCATCCTCCTGGTCGACGGCAGCGGCGCCAATGAGCGGATTCTCGCGCAGTTTGCGGCATGCACGGGTGAGGATCCGACGTACCAAAGTATCGACGGGCATTGGCTGGATGACGACGCGTATGTGACCATCCACCGCATCGCATCGTCGGGATTGATCCGGCATGCGGCTCGCGAATGCTTGGAATGGGCGCTCAAACAGTACGGCAATGTCCGCGCCGACACCCATCCGAACAACAAGGCCATGCAACATGTGCTGGAAGGCTGCGGATTCACTCGGTGCGGGCTGATCCAGCTCATCGATCGGCCGACTGATACCACGCGTATCGCCTATCAGCGTCACGAATGGTGAATCGCCGGAAGGCAGTCTGATGTGACTGCGGCGCACGCTCCACGTACTCGGCAACTGAATCCGACATGCTGGAATCCGACACCTTGGTGCCATCTGTCGCCTCGATAAGCTTCTGCCGACGCTGAGGGCATGCTCAGCGTCGGCAGAAGCTGGATTCAGGTCGCCGTTCGCGCGTGGCACCACGGCGACCTCGGGGATATGCCGCTGACGTCAGGGGTGTTTAGGATTCGAAGGCCACCAGGCTGTCGGCTGCATCGCCGGCACTGGTGCCGGCATGATCGCCCGTCTGCGCGCCCGAAGCGGCACCGTCAGCTGCGCCGAGTCTCGAATGCTTGCGCCCGTAAGCGAAATACACCAGCAGACCAAGCGCAAACCAGACCACGAACCGCACCCAAGTCTCCCAGTTGAGACCGGCGATCAGAACGCAGCAGAATACAATCGCCAGAATCGGCGTGACCGGAACACCCGGGGCACGGAAACCGCGATGGGCGTCCGGCTGGGTTTTGCGCATCCACAGCACGCCCGCCGACACGATGATGAACGCAGACAGGGTACCAATATTCACCAGTTCGAACAGAATATTGATATTGATGAACCCGCCCGCGATCGCCGTGAGAATGCCGAAGAACCACGTGCCCTTGAACGGCGTGTGATACTTCTTGTTGACCTCGCCGAAGAACTTCGGGAACAGGCCGTCGCGGCTCATCGCGTAGCAGATGCGCGACTGGCCGTACAGTTGGACGAGCATCACCGTCGTCATGCCGATCAGCGCGCCCAGATTGACGACGAACGCCAACCAGTTGAGTCCGGTGGCCAGAATCACGCCGGCGACCGGAGCGTCCACGAATTTCGCGAATTCAGGGTACTTGACGATGCCGGTCATAATCAACGTCATAATGACGTACAGTACGGTGGAGATGATCAGCGAATACAGGATGCCACGCGGCAGCGTCTTATTCGGCTCGACCGTCTCCTCAGCGGAGGAAGAGACCGCATCAAAGCCGATAAAACTGAAGAACACAATCGAAGCCGCCGGGATGATGCCCATCGGCTTGGTCGAACCCGGCTGGAAGGTATACCAACCATACGGGGAGAACGGCTTCCAGTTCGCCGGATTGATATACCACACCGTGCATACGATAAACAGCACGATGATTGCGAGTTTGATCATCACCATGATGTCGTTCGTCCTCTTCGTCTGGTTGATGCCGATGGACAACACCCATGTGATCAGCAGCACGACGACGAATCCGGGGAGGTTGAAATACGTCGTGACACCAGGCGTGGTGCCGTATGCCGCGGTCAGTTCAACCGGCAGGTGGATGCCGAATCCATCGAGCAGTTTGTTGAAATACCCGGACCATCCGGCGGATACGGTCGCCGCTTGAAGCGCGTATTCGAGGATCAGATCCCAGCCGATGATGAACGCGATGATCTCGCCGAACGCCACATACGCATATGAGTAGGCGGAGCCGCTGACCGGAACCATCGACGCGAATTCCGCGTAGCACAGGCCGGCGAACCCGCAGCACACCGCGGCCAGCAGGAACGACACGCACAATGCGGGTCCGGCGGTCAGCGCGCCCTTGCCGGTGAGCACGAAAATACCGGTGCCGATAATCGCGCCGATGCCGAGCATCGTCAAATCGAAGGTTTTCAACGTCCGCTTGAGCGGAGTGGCCTGCGCCACCATGCTTTCGACGGATTTCTTACGTAGCAGGTTCATGAATTCTCTTCCGATAACACGACGGGACTGGCGTCGTGACGAATGATCCGGAATCGGGACGGGGAAATGAGCATTCCCCAGGATTCGCATTGCCTTCTCTTTTATAACCGCCGCGCCCGACGCGCCGGGACACCGATATGGACAGTTCCACGATGTGGACACTGAGGCGTTGGGAAAGAAACACGTGCCGCGAATGTTACCTCCCCGCGCAACAATGGGAGCATGACTTTGAGTGCAGTACCAGCATGGCAGTTTTCCTCGGCTCAGGGCGAGGCGAATTATAAGGCCGCGTTGCGCCAATATCCGGCGCAGGCGATTGTCGATCTCGCGGCGATGCGTGACAATATGCGGCATTTGGTGTCCGTGGTCGGCGGGCCGCAGTCCGGCACCGCGGTGATGGGCGTCGTCAAGGCGGACGCCTATGGGCACGGGCTGATTCCATCCGCGCTCGCCGCCCTCGCCGGAGGCGCCACATGGCTTGGAACCGCGCAGTCGCATGAGGCGTTGCTGCTGCGCAAGGCCGGTATCGGCCCGGATCGTTGCCACATTCTCACTTGGGTCTACAACGGCACGCAGGTTCCTTTCGACGAGCTGATCGTCAACGATATCGATATTTCCGTCGGCTCGCTTGCCGGCATCGATGCGCTCGCCGCAGCTGCCCGCAAGGTGGATCGGCCGGCGCGTGTTCATGTGAAAGTCGACTCCGGATTCGGCCGTAACGGTTTCACACCGCAGGGCTTCGGCGCGGCTTTGGACAAGCTGGTGCCGCTCGCCAAGGAAGGCGTGCTGGACATCGTCGGCCAGTGGAGCCATCTGGCGGTCGCTGATTCGCCTGACGTGCCGGAATTCGTGGATGCGACCGACCGGCAGGTCGCCACCTTCAACGAGTTCACTCAGCGGATGCGCGCGGCGGGTATCGCGCCCAGGATCAGGCATCTGGCCAATACCGCTGCCACGCTTGACCGGCCGCAAATCCATTTCGAACTCACCCGGCCGGGTGTCGGCCTGTATGGGTACGAGCCCGATCCTGCAATGGGCACGCCGCAAACCTATCGGCTCAAGCCGGCCATGACTTTGCAAGCGCAGCTCGGCACGGTCAAGGACGTGGAATCCGGCCACGGCATCTCATACGGCCGTACCTACCTGACCCCGCAAGCCACCAGCACCGCGATCGTGCCGGTCGGATACGCCGACGGCATCCACCGTTCCGCTTCCGGGTTCGATATGCAGGGGGCCAAGCACGTCACCAAGCTCGGTGGCCCGGTTCGTGTGATGACCGAACAAGGGCCGAAACTGCTGCGCGTGTCCGGACGTGTATGCATGGACCAATTCATACTCGATCTGCATGGCAGCGCGGCGGAACTGGGCGTCCATGAAGGCGACACTGTCGAACTGTTCGGCCCGGGGCGAGGCGAAGACTACGCCGAGCCGACCGCGGACGACTGGGCTCGTGCGGCGGACACCATCAGCTACGAGATCTTCACATGCCTGCGCAATCGCATCCCGCGGCTGTACCTGCATGCGACTGAAGTGCTGCCGCCGGAGGATCTTGCCAAACTCGATCCGGCGACCATCCTGTAACCGGGAGCCGGTGGAAGCGGCGGCGGGCGGAGTCGCGTGCGACTCGGGGTTCGCGCGTCCCGGCGGCGGTGTGCCGGTATCGGCGTGTCAGTGAATGACGGACAAGAAAGGGCGAATATGACGACCACGGCCGACGGCGAACGCGTGCTCACCGCCGAAGGGTATTGCGCGGCGGACGAAGAGCGTTGGGCGCCTGAACCTCCGAAATCCCCGTCGCGCACGGCTTTCCAGCGTGACCGCGCCAGACTGATCCATTCGTCGGCTTTGCGCAGGTTGGGCGGAAAAAGCCAGATTCTGGTCGCCGGCACCGATGATTTCGCGCGCACACGGCTGACCCATACACTTGAAGTCGCACAGATCGGCCGGCAGATCGGCGCCTTGCTCGGCTGCGACCCTGACGTTGTCGATTGCGCATGTCTTGCACACGATCTGGGGCATCCACCATTCGGACATAACGGTGAACGCGCGTTGGCGGCCATCGCCAAAGACATCGGCGGATTTGAAGGCAACGCGCAGACCTTAAGGTTGCTGACGAGGTTGGAGCCGAAGATTTTCCTGCCTGACGGCCGTTCCGCCGGAGTCAATCTCACACGTGCTGCGTTGGATGCCGCAGTGAAATACCCGTGGACCTTCGCTCAGGCCGCCGCACACCCCAAGGGGGAGCGCAGCGTGAAATTCGGCGTCTACCCGGACGACGAGCCGGTATTCCGCTGGCTCAAACAGGGCTCGCCCGAAGCTAGCACGCCGATGGAATGCCAAGTGATGGATCTGTCGGACGATATCGCTTACAGCGTGCACGATATCGAAGACGCCATCGCAACCGGCACACTGAACCCCGCGGCGCTTGCGGATCATCGCACGGTGGACCGGGTGGTCGAATCCGCCCGCGCCTGGTATGGGCGGCAGTGGGATCCCGACCTGCTGCTGGCTGCGGTGTTGCGGCTGCGCGACGGGCATCTGCTGCCGCAACGCTTTGACGGTTCTCGTCAAGCCTTGGCCCAGTTGAAGAACATGACCAGCGCGCTGATCGGCAGGTTCGCCGGGTCGGTGGAATCGGCCACTCGGCAGCGTTATGGCGCCGGACCGTTGACCCGGTATGCGGCGCATGTGGTGGTGCCTGATCAGACGCGCTACGAGATTTTGGCGCTCAAGGGGATGTCGGTGTATTTCGTGATGGCCCCGCGCGAACGGGAGCCCTTCCATGAGCAGGAGCAGCGGATTGTCACCGATTTGGTGGACGTGCTTATGGCCGATTCGCCGAAGCCGAGCGACGCGTTGGAGACGGTGTTCCTCGATGACTGGCGGCAGGCGTCGAATGATGATGAGCGGCTGCGCGTGGCGATCGATCAGGTGGCCAGTCTGACGGACGGCTCGGCGGCGACCCTGCATTCGATTCTGTGCTGAGTGCCGCTTCATGCATGCGGTACCAGTGTATTGGCGCGTGGTGTGACTGGTCGGTCGCGCAGCGCACGGGTGCCGGGGGCTGTTGTCGTCGCGGTCGGCGGATTCTGCCCGCGGTGCGACATCGCCGTCGCACGGCGCACGGTTCTCCGTCGGCCCCCACTGAGCAGCCCTCAGGCTAGCATGGAACCTATGCCCGGGATGATCAAGAAAGAAGACGTTGAAAAGGTGCGCGCCGCCGCGGACCTGTACGATATCGTATCCGCATCCGTCACGCTCAAACCATCCGGCACCGGCACCTATGTCGGCCTGTGCCCCTTCCATGACGAGAAAACCCCGAGCTTCAACGTCCGTCCGTCACTGGGCGTGTGGCACTGCTTCGGTTGCGGCCTGGGCGGCGACGTCTTCGGCTTCGTCGAGCAACAGGAGAACATCGACTTCCGTGAAGCGGTCGAGCTGCTCGCCGACAAATACCACATCGAACTGCATTACGATCAGGGATCGCGCCAAGGCGAACATGCCGGGTCGAAACGCGCGCGTCTGCTCGAAGCGAATGAGGAAGCCCAGCGTTTCTTCACCTCGCAGATCATGAGTAAAGAGGCGCTCGCCGCACGCAAACTGTTGGGCGGCCGTAATTTCAGCCAGGCGGATTGCGAGCGTTTCGGCTGCGGGTACGCCCCACAAGGCTGGGACAATCTCGTGCGCCATCTGGCCGACAAGGGCTTCACCCAGCAGGAAATGCTGGACGCCGGACTTGCCCGTCGCGGCCAGCATGGCATTTACGACTATTTCCGCGGACGGGCCACGTGGCCGATCCGCGATTCGACCGGGCGCACGCTCGGATTCGGCGCGCGCAAACTGTATGACGACGACACCATCGCGGCGAAATACATCAACACGCCGGACACGCAGCTGTATCGCAAGACGCAGGTGCTGTATGGCATTGATTTGGCGAAATCGTCGATTGTCAAACATCGTCAGGCGGTGATCGTCGAGGGGTATACGGATGTGATGGCCTGCCACCTCGCGGGGATTGACACCGCGGTCGCCACATGCGGCACCGCGTTCGGTGCGGAGCATGCGAAGATCATCCGCCGTCTGATTGCTGACGATTCGCTGGGTGCGGTCCAGCTGGTCGGGCCGCTCAAAGTCAAAGGACAGTCGTTGAGTTCGCGTGTCGTATTCACCTTCGATGGTGATGCGGCCGGGCAGAAAGCCGCATTGCACGCGTTCGGACTGGATTCGTCGTTCCTGTCGCAGACCTTCGTCGCTGTCGCCGACGACAATCTCGATCCGTGCGATTTGCGGATCCAGCGTGGAAACGAAGCGGTGCGCGCGCTGATCGACAACGCCCGTCCGTTGTACGATTTCGTCATCGACACGGCGATCGACCGGTTCGACACCCAGTATGCCACCGGGCAGATGGGCGCGGTCAAAGCCGCGGCCCCGCTGATCGCGCAGATCCGCGACCGTTCATTGCTGGATTGGTATACGCGCAAAGCGACCAGGCGCATCGGTGTCGATCTTGATATCATGCAGCGCGAGGTCAGACAGGCCAGAGTGCAGTATCATGTGCGCGACGAGGACGCCTATGCGCCCCGGCGGCGCCAGCAGCCGCGCATTGAGGAACGCGCGGATCGGGATGACCCGTATGCGAATCCGGCGCGCAGACGTGAGCTTGAACATCATGACGCCACCAATCAGACGTATTTTCACATTGACGACGCGGTATTCATCTGCGAGCAGCAGTTCATGGCGACGCTGATTCAGATTCCGCGTGCGATCGACCGTGAATGGTTCGCTCAGTTGACGCTGGCGAATTTCATGACCCCGGTGTTCCGCACGCTGTTCCAGGCGATTGCGGCTGCCGGCGGATTGCCGACTGATGACACTCCGCAAGGCCTGTGGATGCACAATCTGACCAAGGCAGGCGGCCCGATGCTCCAATCGGTGATTGACGAGCTTGCCGTGATGCCGTTGCCGTTGCCGACCCCGCCGAACCAACAGGCGGCGCCTGGCACGGGTGACGGACAAGGCGCCGGCGTTGCCGGAGCGTCAGGCGTCGCCGACGTCCAGCTGCGGGAGCCGACCCAGGGGGAGCGCCAGTACGCGTCCGAACTGTTGGCCCGTCTGCTTGATATCGGTTACATGCGCAGAATCGGTGCGGCCAGACGCCGTATGGCCCAGCTGCCGGACGGCGAGGAGAAAATCGCGCTGCTCGGCAGCATCACCACGCTCGAAACCGCGCGCAAGGATTTGCAGGCGCAGGTGTATAACAACACGGTCGGGTAGTCTCTGGTCGGGGCGCTTCTATGGTGGAATGCCGCCTTACTCATACTCACCGCTCGGCCCGATGGTCAGCGCGTCGTCATGCGTGCGCCCCTCATGGATGGCGTCGTTCATCGCCTGGATCTCATCCATATCCACCGCATACGCCTTGCCATCCAGCTCCTTGACCGGGACTACCCAGCCGCCGTGCGTCATATACAAAGCATCCGCATCCCGCAGCTCTTCGACTGGCAGCTTGCGATAGGCGGTCCGCTTGCCTTCCTCAAGCGCCCATGCGAACAGTTCGCGCTGTGATGTGCCGTTCAAAATGCCGATTCGCGGGTCGGGCGTGACGTATGTATCCCCGTACCGTGCGACGATGCTGCTGTTGGGGCATTCCAACGTATATCCGTCGGTTGTGGTGGTGACCGCGTCACCGACCCCGCGACGGTCGCATTCCCGGTGCATCGCCTGATTGACCGCATAGCTGAGGGTCTTCGCGCCGTTGAGCAGCCACGGCGCTTTCGTGGTGATATCCGATGGATAACCGCGTGTGAGCGTTGCCATGGTGATCGGCTCGATACTATGCCCGCCGCCTTCACCGTCAAGGAAGATCCATACGCTTGGTGGCAGCGGTCCCTCGCTTGAATGCTTCGCTTCAGCGCCGATGCCGGTGGTCGGATCAAGCCCGCGCGAAACGAGAATACGCAACATCGGCGCTTGCTCGGCTCCGTCGTAGGCGTCGATGACCCCTTGGCAGGCGTCGGTGAACGCGGCCATGTCAGGCTCGGGCATATCCACCAATGCTGCGGAATGCGCAAGTCGCTTCAGATGGTTTTCCAAGGACACGGGGAATCCTTCGTATACCGTGGTCGCTTCGAAGATCCCGTCGCCGCGCAAGACGCTCAAATCAAAGGCGGAAGCGCAATCATCGTGTGCATCGATGATGCGTACGGCATCCCCGCCGCCGTTTCCCAGTCCTTTGAACAATACGGATGCGTTTCCTACTCCGAGTACGACTGCGCTCATCGGATGACTCCTCTCTTGTGGTGTGACGTGGCGGGTTATGCCGGGCTGTCGGTTCGCCGCCGGATGATGCCACGGCAGACGGCAGTGGTTTCCGCTGCTGCGCCATTGAACGAGCCACACCTTATGCCGCATGTATTTCCTGGATTACACGGATGGGACATACCCGTAATCCGTTGGTCACAGCTTGGTGATCTTCCGCATCATTGCGGGAAATCCGGGTTTAACGCGGTGAATTTAGCGTGTGGACGAAAGGGAGGTTCATATGGGTTTGTTGATGTCCGGTGGTGTTCCGGTCGAAGATGCCGCGCAGGGTGATGCGCCGGTATTGGGTGCGGATACGACGGCGCGTGAGGCGCGTGAAGCGTTCCGTCACGGCGTGGTGCGTCCGACCTGCGGCATCGCGCGCGGTTTCGCCCAGGCGAATATGATTGCGTTGCCGCGTGAGTACGCGTTTGATTTCCTGCTGTTCACCCAGCGCAATCCCAAGCCTTGCCCGATTCTTGAAGTCCTTGATCCCGGCAATCCCAAGCCGTCCATCGCCGCTGGCAGCGATATCCGCACGGATATCCCGCTGTACCGTGTGTGGGAGCATGGCGAGCTGGTGGACACGTGCAGCGACATCACTGATATCTGGGCACAGCATGACGATCTGGTCACGTTCCTGATCGGATGCAGTTTCACCTTTGAATTCCCGCTGATGGAGGCTGGCATTCCTGTGCACCATATTGCAGCGGGACGCAATGTGCCGATGTATGACACGTCGATTCCTTGCAAGCCCGCAGGGCGGTTCAGCTCGACGATGGTGGTGTCGATGCGTGGCATCCAGCCGGATCGGATTGCGGACGCCGTGCGGATTTCCGGCTACTATCCGAGCGTGCATGGGGCGCCCGTATGGATCGGTGAGCCCGAAGGCATCGGCATCAGGGATATGCGGCACCCCGATTATGGCGATCCGCCGATCATGGAGGATGGCGACATCCCCGTGTTCTGGGCGTGCGGAGTGACCCCGCAGGCTGCGGTGATGGCGTCGAAACCGTCGTTCGCGATTACACATGCGCCGGGGCACATGTTCCTTACGGATATTCCCGATCGCAGCTTCATGGTGTGAATGCGATTGCCGCCGGTGCGGCTCAGCAACGTGTACGGGTGACATTACAGGAGATATCGGAACATTCCGGAAGTGAGGAGCGGTGATGGCGGGAATCGACCTGAACAGTGATATGGGCGAAAGCTTCGGCAGGTGGACGCTCGGAGATGATACGGCGTTGCTGGACGTGGTGTCGAGCGCGAATGTGGCGTGCGGTTTCCACGCGGGTGATCCGGCAGGCATGTTTCGTACGGTCGGGTACGCAGCCTCGCACGGCGTGACGATCGGTGCGCATGTGGCGTACCGTGATCTTGCCGGATTCGGCCGGCGGTATGTCGATGAAACGCCAGCGGATCTGACCGCCGACGTCATCTATCAGATCGGCGCGTTGGAAGGAATAGCCGCTGCGTCGGGTGCGCGGGTGCGATACGTGAAGCCGCATGGAGCGCTCTACAACCGGATCGCGGTCGACGAGCGGCATGCCAAGGCCGTGGTCGAAGCCATCACCGAAGTGGATCCGTCGCTGGCATTGCTCACACTGCCCGGCTCAGTAGTCGGCCGGTTGGCTGAGGATGCGGGGCTTCGCGTGTTCCGAGAGGCATTCGCTGACCGCGCATACATGCCGGACGGTCACTTGGTCTCGCGTCGTGAACCTGGGGCGGTGATCACCGATACGACGCAAGTGACCTCGCGGGTGCTGCGCATGGTCGAGGACGGCACCGTGACGGCGATTGATGGGACGGTTGTCAAGCTTGATGCCGATTCGGTGTGTGTGCACGGCGATTCGCCGGGAGCGGTGACGATGGCGACGGCGGTACGCAAGGCGTTGGAAGACGCGGGGATCGGCGTGCGACCGTTTGCCATCGAGGATGGTTCGCCGCAAGTGTCCACGAAAGCCATGAAATCATGAGACGGATATCGTCTGCAGGGCAGGACGCACTCTTGGTGGAGACCGGGGACCTCCACCATGCGCTCGGCTTGTATCATGTGCTGGGCGAAGCGGTGAAGGAGGCCGTTTCGGCAAGCGAATCGGCAGGGGAACCCGCTGCTTCGTTGATGTCGATGCGCGCGTTTGCGGCGGTCATGGAGCTTGTTCCCGCCGCGCAAACCGTGCTCGTGCGATTCGATCTGCGTAGGATTCGAGCATCTGCGCTCGCTGAAGCGATCATGGCATTGCCTGACGCGCCGGATCAGACCTCAAGCCGCCGGCGCGTGGAGATTCCCGTCGTCTATGATGGCGAGGATCTTGACGCTGTGGCGCAATTGCTTGGCATCAGCGCCAACGAGGTGGTCGCACGGCATGCCGACACACCGTGGACGGCGGCGTTCGGCGGGTTCGCCCCGGGATTCACGTATTTGGTGGATGGAGACCCGGTATTCGACGTGCCGCGTCGCACGACACCGCGACTCACCGTGCCTTCCGGAGCGGTCGGCCTCGCCGGGCGGTTCAGCGGCGTTTACCCGCGCGAAAGCTCAGGTGGTTGGCAGCTGATCGGGCATACGACCGTACCAATGTGGAATACCCAAACCAACCCGCCTGCCGCCATCATGCCTGGCGACCGTGTCGTGTTCCGCCCTGAGCGCGCCGACGCCACGATCGCCGATATTCCGCCGAAGCGAATCAGCTCGACAGGCTGCGGCGCAAGCGCACAATGTGAAAATCGCGCTGCCGATTCGACTCCAGCCGTGCATGGCTGCGGTCTGCGTGTGGACCGTCCAGGACTGCTCGCCCTGTTCGAAGACCACGGCAGGCACGCCTCAGCCATGGGGGTCGCAGGATCGGGAGCATGCGATCGGCATTCCTACCATCTCGCCAACATGCTCGTCGGCAATCCGCCTGATGCGCTCGCCATTGAGCTGACCGCCGGTGATGCCGCATTCACCGCGATCGGTGATGTCGTGGTCGCCGTCGCGGGAGCCCCGGTCAGTCTGCGCATCACCGGAAACGCCGCGTCGGGTACCGATCAGGAGCGAGCGGCCGTAACGCAGAGCCTGCATCGGCAGGAAGCCTTCATCATGCACGATGGCGAGACCCTGACCATTGGCGTGCCGCGCGCGGGATTCCGGGATTATCTCGCCATCCGCGGGGGATTCATAGCTCCTGCGACGCTTGGCAGCGCCTCGCGGGACACGATGTCAGGCATCGGACCGGCTCCGCTTGCCGCAGGCGATGTCCTGGCTGTAGGCCGCGCCGATCCGGAGCGAAGCGTGGGAAGTCCGCGTGACTGGAACGAGCATCTTCCCTCCGGCACCATGCAGCATGCCGGTTCGAAGGCGGTTGGCAGTGCAAACCATCCCGTCATGCTGGACATCATCCTCGGCCCACATGACGATTGGTTCACTCAGACAGCCATCGCCACGCTGCTTGACACGACGTGGCAGGTCACCGCCCAATCAAACCGCACCGGGCTCAGGCTTCACGGCCAGCAACCCTTGGAACGCAAAGACCAGCGGGAACTGCCCAGCGAAGGCATGGTCCCCGGTTCGCTCGAAGTACCCGGCAGCGGGCAACCCGTGCTGTTCCTGCGAGACCAGCCGGTTACCGGCGGGTATCCGGTCATCGCCGTACTCACGCTTGACGCGCTTGCTCTGGCGGCGCAACTGCCGCCCGGCGCGTTCATCCGGTTCCGCAAGGTCGGGGCAGAAGGAACGACAACGCAAGAGAAACACGACACATCCCATCACAATGAACACGATGGAAAGGAGTTGCGATGAAGCGCATTCTGATCGCCAATCGCGGGGAAATCGCCGTACGGATTATCCACGCATGCCATGATTTGGGACTGGAGGCGGTGGCCGTCTACGCGGATGATGACGCCGACGCGCTGTTCGTCCAGCTCGCCGATGAGGCAATCGCCCTGCACGGTGTGACGCCGGCGGAAACCTACCTGAACATCCCGGCATTGCTTGATGCGGCGGCCGACAGCCATGCCGATGCCATCCACCCGGGGTACGGATTCCTGTCGGAGAACGCTGACTTCGCGCAAGCGGTGTCGGACGCCGGACTGACATGGATCGGTCCGTCGCCGCAGACCATCCGCATGCTTGGAGACAAGGTCGAAGCGCGTGCCGTCGCCACGAAGGTCGGCGCGCCCATGGCCCCCGGCACCACCCAACCAGTGAAAGACGCGCAGGAGGCCGCCGCGTTTGCCCACCAGCATGGTCTGCCGATCGTCATCAAGGCGGTGCATGGCGGGGGAGGCCGCGGCATGGAAGTCGTGCGCGACCTCGCCGACGTCGAATCCGCTTTCGATTCCGCCGTCCATGAGACCGAAGTCGCGTTCGGCAACGGGGAATGTTTCATCGAGCGGTTCCTTGAACATCCGCGGCATGTCGAAGTGCAAGTGCTTGGGGACACCTATGGCGGGGTCATCGCCGTCGGCACGAGGGATTGCTCACTGCAACGGCGTAACCAGAAGCTCATCGAGGAGGCCCCTGCCCCCTTCCTGCCCGCCGGTGTTGCCCAACGGCTTGGGGACGCCGCAGTGGCGATTTGCTCCGAGGTCGGGTATGTGGGAGCCGGAACCGTGGAATTTCTGGTGGCGCCGGACGGGACGCTCTCGTTCATGGAAGTCAACACGCGGATCCAGGTCGAGCATCCGGTCACTGAAATGACCAGCGGTATCGATCTGGTGGCTTGGCAGCTGCGCATCGCCTCGGGGGCGTCGATCGCTGGGCTCAAACCGGCGCATGACGGTCATGCCATGGAATTGCGCATCAACGCGGAGGACCCATCGCTCGGATTCGCGCCATTTCCCGGACGTATCACTGCACTTCGGGCACCGAGCGGGCCGGGCGTGCGTTTCGATACCGGTGTGCAGACCGGCTCGATCGTCTCTGACCACTTCGACTCCATGCTCGCCAAACTCGTCGTGCACGCCCCCACGCGCGAGGAATGCCTGCAACGGGCGCGTCGGGCGCTCGCCGAACTGCGCATCGACGGCGTACCCACGGTGGTGCCGTTCGATCGGGCGGTGCTTGCCGACCCTGATTTCACGGGGGAGCATGGGTTCAACGTCTACACGCGGTGGATCGAAGAGGTGCTGCTCAAGCGGCTTGACCCCAAGGCGCTGAAATCTGGCGGCGAGTCGGTGCGTTTCAACGATGATGAGATCGGACTGCGACGCACGTGGATTGAATGGGATGGCCGCCGTGTAGAGGTCGGCTTGCCGGCAGGTTTGGCCTCGTCGCTTTCGGCCGCCGGGGCTGCCGGAAGTGGAACATCGCACGATGGTGACATGAGGGACGCGGCGGCGCATGACGCCGGGGATATCCTCGCCTCGATCACCGGCACGGTGGCGCGCTGGCTGGTCGACGATGGCGCTGAAGTCAGCGAGGGAACGCCGGTCGTTGTGCTGGAGGCTATGAAGATGGAGATTCAGGTCCCGGCTTCGGTCGGCGGTGTGGTTCATATCGCCGCGCAACCGGGCGACAACGTGACATCCGGAAGCGTCCTGGGACATATCGAATCGTGAGACGTGACATGAGACACGACATGAGACGCGGCGAGCGAGCGGCATTCGGTCGACCTGATCGGTCGGGCGTCGATAGGAGAGGAGCGGATATGACGAAAGCGATGCAATACAGCCCATCCAGGCAAGGCGATCGGCAATCGGGCGTGTCTCATGCCGGCCTCGGCGGTGCGGCGCATCATGGAGGAATCGGGCCTGCTGCCCGCATCGCGAGCTGGCGCTGGAAGCCGCGTGTTGCGCACATCCAGAATGCCGCCGCGGCGGATGTAGGGCGGGGCAGCGAGACCATGATGACCTTCGCGCGTGGCGATTTGTTCCGTGCTGCGCGATGGCTCAAGACCGGCGGGCATCGTGCCATGGTCGTCACCGGATTCTACATTCCACAGGCGGAGCACCCTGCCGCCGAATCGGACGGTCCTGTCGGAGCGATTGAGCTGTGTGAGGCGCTCCGGGCGATCGGTTCGGATGCCTGGCTGGTCAGCGATGAGCCATGCGAGCCGATCATCCGCGCGGGGGCCTCGCCGCGACTGCCCGAAGACCATGTGGCCATCGCGCCTGCCGACGCACAGGGCTTTGACGAGTGGATCGATGCGATGCACGGGCTCTCCGACCGCAACAATATCGACACCGTCATCTACATCGAACGTGTCGGGCCGGCGCGCGACGGGAACCCGCGCAATATGCGGGGATTCGATATCGACCAGTGGACCGCCCCGCTCAGCCGGCTCACTGGGCTGGGTTTGCATGTCATCGGCATCGGCGACGGCGGTAATGAAATCGGCATGGGGAGACTCGATTCGATGGTTATCGAGGATGTCGTCGAGCATGGCGAGCGCATCGCTTGTACGGTCCCCGCGGACGAGCTGATCGTCTCCGGAACGTCGAATTGGGGTGGTCATGCGCTGGTATGCGCCATGTACGCGATGGGCTGCCGGCGAATCGCTCCGCTTCTGGATATTTCGTGGCATCAGTCTGTGCTGGCGGATGTCGCCCGTGCCGGCGGTCTTGACGGGGTGACGATGCGCAATACCCCGACGGTCGACGGCCTGAGTGAGGAACGCTACTACCGCCAGATCCGCATGATGTCCGACATCGCGCGAGGGCGGTGTTGACGGGTGTTGGTTTATCAGCGTGGGAGCGCTGCGCCCGCCACACCCAGCTCCTCCCACCAGACAGCGCTGCAGGAACACAGGCATGATGCCGGCGGGTGCGAACTGCCGGTGGCTGCCGTGTTCCCGCAGCTTAACCACTTCAGAGCCCCAGCAGTGCCGGCAACTCCTCCATGGTGTCGATCACCGCGTCGGCACCGGCGTCAAGAAACGCCTGACAGGTCGTCTCCAGCGCATGGTCGCGCGCCGCTTGGTCGAGCGCCTCGAATTGTTTTTGCGTCAGCCCCATCAGTGAGCTTCCTTCGCTCACGCCGACTGTAAACGCACCGGCATTCTTGCCTTCCTTGATATCGGCGATGGTATCGCCCACCTTGACCACCCGCCGCACATCCTGCACATGCAAGGCTTGCATGTTGCGGAACATCATATACGGGTAAGGGCGCCCGTACCCATCCACACTGTCGGCGCTGAACCAGCAGTCTGGTGTATACCCCAGTTCGGCGGCCTTCGGTACCACGATTGCCATCATCTCATCCGTGTAACCGGTAGTGGACCCGATGGCGATGCCTGCGTCGCGCAGACGGGCAACTGCTGCCACGACCCCCGGTTTCGGCGTGGCAAACCGGTCGAGAATGGATAGCAACTTCGGTTCGAATCGGCTGTATACCGCGTCCACATCGGCGCCGGTGGGTGCGACGCCGCCATGCTGATCCTCCCATGCGCGCGCGATGCGATCCATATGCAGCATCGTGTTGATATGGTCGTGCTTGAGCATGCCCATTGGTTTGCGTGTCTCCTCGATGCTCGGCTCGATGCCGAATTCGCGGAACGCCTCGATGAACGCCTGAACGGGCGCGAAGCTGCCGTAATCGACGGTGGTGCCCGCCCAATCGAAGATGACGGCATCGAATCGCGGTGTCATAGGTGCGGCGGGTGTCGTGGATGCTGCCTGAGCCATAACTGATGTCATTGGTATGAATGCTCCTTGGTCGTTGAAAAACATCGTGTTGTTCCTGATATGCTCTGATGTCGGGCTGCGCGCCGAACGGTTAGCGCGCCGATTCGCCCGCCGCACGCATCGCGTCGAGCACCGTGGCGATGTCCTCATTGCCGGTGCACGCCGCAAGCAATCCACGTTCGGCCAGATACAAGGTGAACAGCTCGGTCACCCGTTCGATATCCTCGGGGTAGATCTCACCGATATTGCCCAGTCTGAACGTCTCCTCCTCGGTGAGTTTGCCCGGGTAGATCGCATACCCGCGTTCCTTGATGAACGCGTACATGTCGGCGAAATCGATGGAGACTCCTTGTGGGTAGGTGAATGTCGTGATGATCGGCCCCTGATGGTCATGCAGATATGTGCCGAAACCAAGGGTTTTCATCCTTGCAATCAGCATCCGATTGTTGCGGGCGTACCGCTCATGCCGCGCTTCGATCCCGCCTTCCGCTCGCATCTCGCGCAACGCCTGGCTGAATGCGAGCACCACATGCGTGGGGGAGGTGAAACGCCATTTACCGTGCTGCCGTTCGAGCGTATCCCATTGGTCCCACAGGTCGAGCGACAGGCTGCGCGCCTTGCCTCGGGACGCTTCAAGCTTCGCCGTATTGCAGATGATGAAGCTGAAACCTGGTACGCCCTGGATGCATTTGTTCGCAGAGCTGACGATGAAATCGATGCCCCACGCCTGAACGGGAATGTCCACCCCGCCGAAGGAGCTCATCGCGTCGACGATCATCGTGCAATCGTGCTGGTGCGCGACGCGTGCCACGGATTCGATATCGTTGAGCAGTCCGGATGTGGTTTCGGAATGGACCATGGACACATGTGTGATGGAGGGGTCCTCGTCGAGGATGGTTTCGACACGCCCGGCATCCGGAATACGGTCATTCGGCTCACGGTACAGCGTATAGGCGATGCCCGCATGCCGGCAGATATCCGCTTGGCGTTCGCCGTACGCCCCGTTCGCGCAGATCAGCACTTTCTCGTCCGTCCCGATCACGGAAGTCAGAACGCTTTCAACACCGAAGGTGCCTGACCCTTGCATAAGCACGGTGGTGTACGTGTCGGGGTCGCAATGCGCCAGCTCAAGCAGATTGGCACGAATATCCTGGGTGATGGCCTTGTAATCGTCGTCCCAAGTGCAATGGTCAACGAGCATCTGCTCCTTGACTGTGCGTGTGGTGGTCAAGGGGCCGGGGGTGAGGAGCTTGTAGTCGTCGGTCATGGTCGGTTGCGCGGTTATGGTGGTCATGGGTATTCCTTTCTTTGGAAATGGTTGTTGTGAATGTCGCTTTGGAATGTCACACGGATGGTGGAACCGAAACAGGCGCGGATGTCCTGTATCGGCGCCTGTTTCGGCTCCGGCGGTATCAGCCCTGTGCGGCGCGCTTGCAGGATTCGGAGAAGTCCTGATGCCTCTGCAGCAGGTCGACGCTCAGCGGGTCGGGGTATGCCTTGGTGGTTATTCCCGTGCCGGCGGCCCTGCGCTCGCCTCGGTACAAGGTGACCGGATAGGTGCGCAGCAGTTCGGCGCGCCCCTTGTCGATGATGGTGGCGGCCATCTTCTGTGCCAGTGGATTGGTCCGATCGCCTTTGTCGAGGACGGCGACCGATTCGGTCAGCGCGTAGTTGCCTTCCTGCGGATCGACATATTCGATCGGCAGGCCTTTCTTCTTGTCCGCGACCGCTTGGTGGCGAAGCCCGAAGCCGATTGCCACTTCGCCCGACCGCACCGCGTTGAGCGGGCCGGAACCGGACATCTGCATATGCGGTCCGGCGTTGCGGTAGATGCCGGTCAGGATCTCCTTGCCTTCGTCGCCTGTTCCGTAGGTGTCCGCGATGGCTTGCACCATCAGCCAGCCTGTCGATGAGCCTTCCATGTCGGTCACCGAGATCTGCCCGCGGTATACGGGATCGGCAAGGTCCTTGAGGCTGGAAGGCACGGGCAACCCCTGCTGTGTGAGCACGGTGGTGTTGTAGAAGATCGAACCTTCCTGCACGGTCGTCGGGCGCCGCCATGACGGGGCTGTGGAGTTGCCGTCCGTCCCCAGGGGGATTGATGTCACATCGGTCAGATTGGCGAACATGTGGTTGCGTTCCTGCGCGGAATCAATGTAGTAGGAGCTCATGGTGATCAGGTCTGCCTCGAGCGCCTTGCCTTCGGCAAGCAGTTTGCCGCCGAGTTCCGAGGTGCCGAATCCTTGGATGACGTACTTGCCTTTGAACCCGTTGTCATCGAGGGCGTGACGGAACGCTGCCACCGCCTCGTCGTCGGCGTTGGTGTAGATGACGACTTGGCCGTCGGCTTCGGCTGTACTGGTGAATGCGCCGAATCCGAATGCTACGAGCAGCGCGGCGAGCAGAGCGGACAGTGTCTTCGTTGCGATTGAGCGGGTACGCCCACGGTATGCCGCAGGCAGGTGGAATGTCGCGGAACCGGATGCGGCAGGACGTGTGAATGCTGCCAGCTTGGCATCCCTGTGGACGGGCTCGAACATCGCCACCGGCCTGGTTGCCGGTTCCCGTACTCGGACTCCACGGCGTTCGCGCGTCGCGAAGGCGATGATGCCCTTCACGATGAGATTGGTGGCGAGAATCAGAACGGACAGCGCGAAAATCCGGTCGTATTCGGCCAGATGCTGCAATGCGGAGATTTCCGTGGTGATCACTTGGGTTTTGGCGCCGGTGAGGAATACGACCGCGGAAATCGTAACCATTGCGTTGACGAAATAGTATCCGAAGACGTGCAGGATGGTCGGCCACGCGTTCGGTGTCACCACGCGCACAATAGTCTTGATCCAGTTGTCTCCCATCAATTTGGCCGTGGTCTCCCACGTGCTGTTCATCTTCGATAGCGAATCCTTCATCATCTGGTATGGCGTGGCGAAGTAGTGCACGACATTCGCGATGATGAGAATCCAGAAGGTGTTCTGCATGGGGCTGCCGGAGAAGGCGAACAGGAACGCGATGCCCAGCACCATGCCGGGAAGGGTGTTGACGACCGATCCCATCGCGTCCATCGTCCGTCTCGCCCAATCAGGCAGTTTCGAACGCGCGGCGACCAACGCGGCACAATAGGCGAACAAGCATCCGATGATCGCCGTCATGGTCGCGACATACAGGGAATTGACATACACCGAACTCAACGAGCCGTCGGTGAACAAGTCGGCGAAATGCGCCCACGTCGGTGTCGGGTTGAACGGCCACTGCGTCACGAAGGGGACGACGAGCACGACAATGAACGGGGACAGCAGCAGCGCGAGTACGACAACCGAAGCGACCGCGCACAGTCGGTCCCGCCACACGCCTTTGGGCAGGCTCACGTTGGTGACTTTCGCATACCGGATCGAGAAGCGTTCCAAGACGGTCATCAGGATGAACGAGATGATCGAGGGGATCAGCATGAACACCGCAATCACCGCGCCGCGATTGAAATTCGGGATCGAACCGAGCATCTGGTTGAACAGCGTCATCGCCAGCACATCGTATGTGCCGCCGATTGAGGTGGGGATGCCGTAATCGGTGAACGCGAGGAAGAACGCCTGGATGAACGCGACAGCGAGCGTGCCAACAAGCGGACGCAGCACGGTTCGTGCGAAGGTCAGCCACGGCCGGTCGCCCATCACATGCGAGACGATGATGAACTTCTTGTCGATGAATCTCATGCCATTGTCAATCAGCAGGAAGCACGTCGGCAGCGTGTACATCGTGTAGCCGATCAGCAAGCCGTTGAACCCGTAGATGTCCAGCGGCTTCCCGCCCAGCAGGTCGGTGAACAGCCCGCGGTTGCCGAAACTGTAGATGATTGCGAACCCGTAGGTGATGGTCGGCAGCAGCATCGGCATTTCGGTCAGCTGCGCGACGATGCGTTTGAATCCTGTCGGAGTGTTCGTGAAATGCACGGTGTAAGCGAGCAGGAACGCCAGCAGCACTGCAATCACCGCGGAAGCCGCCGAGACCTTGCATGAGTTGAGTACAGAGGTGAGGAACTCCGGTTGCGCGAGGATTGCGCGGTAATTATCAAGCGTCGCCGAGCCTTCGCCCGTCTGGAAGGATCTGATGGCCACCAGCGCGACCGGCACGATGAGAAACGCCGCGAACGCCGCCGACACCATCGCCAGCACAATCCACAGTTCCGTTTGCTTCGGCTTGGATGGGCGCCGCTCGTAGTTCACGATTTCCGGCGCGATATTCGGCAGTTGCTTGCGGGCCTGGACGGATTCGAACGACATGTCACGCCTCCTTCAGCATCGGCGAGGTGTGCGCGTCGGATGCGGCATCGGCGGTATGGTCAGCGAACAGCGTGTGGATGTTGTTTCGCTTGACTTCCAGCTGGTTGAGGATGAACGATCGCACAAACCCGTCCGCCGGCTGCTCGATGATCTGCTCGGGTGTGCCGAATTGCGCGACCTTGCCTCGGTTGAGGATCAGCACGCGGTCGCTCATGGTGCACGCCTCCTCCGGGTCATGCGTGACCATGATCGTGGTCAACCGGTACCGCTCGACAATCTGCTTGATCTTGGATTTGACGGACTCCTTGATTGCCCCGTCGAGCGCGGACAGCGGTTCGTCAAGCAGCAGCAGACGGGGCTTCATGACAAGGGTGCGCGCCAGGGCGACGCGCTGCTTCTGGCCGCCGGAGAGTTCGTCGACGGATTTGTCCAGATGCTTGCCAAGATCGAGCAATGCAATCAGGTCGCTGATTTCTTCCGGCGAGGACAGCCCCGGGGTGTTGCGCAGGCCGTAGGTGATGTTCTCGTAGGCGTTGAGGTTGGGGAACAACGCATAATCCTGGAATACGATGTTGAAGCCGCGCTTCTCCATCGGCGTGTGCGAGACGTCCTCGCTGTCGAAGATGATCCGCCCGGTATCGGCGTCAACGATGCCCAGGATGATGTTGAGCAATGTGGTTTTACCGCCGCCTGACGGACCGAGAACGGACATGATCTCGCCGGTGTCCAGACGCAGGCTGATGTCATCGAGAACACGGTCGTTCCCGAACGACTTGGTGATGTGCTTCAGTTCAAGCATGGGTGGTTCTGCCTTCCGCGGGCTTCACTGGCGGACGCCCGCAACGGATGGCGCCGACTGTCGGCGCAGTGTATCACTTGGTTTGAGGGGTGTTCTGTTGTGCGGCGTCATGCGCCTTCGGCCGGCTCCTGGATCCTGTGGCGCGCGGCTGTATGTTCATCTTCGATCCGTTCCGCGGCTGTTTCGGTCTTCCTGGGCGAAAGCTTGGGGAAAGGACGGTGAATTCCAGATGAAACTACGCGTCGGATGCGTAGTTTTGGAGTTTCAAGCGGTGAAACCGCGATCTTGAATGTATCTGCCCGAGCGGTCGAGCCGCGCGGCGAACCTGCCGTAATCGCTGAGGATCACACCCATGTACAGCATGTCGACCAGCGCGATATGCGAGATGCGGGAGAAAATCGCATTGCCGTAGATGGTGCGCTCGCCGCTGCCCGCGAGCAGGGTGATGTCCGCCCAGTTGCGGATGGGGGCGTTCGACGCATTGGTGACGGCTATCGTGTGCGTGCCTTGCGATTTTGCCAGTTGCAAGGCTTTGATCGTGTCGCGTGAACTGCCTGAGTAGGAGAACGCGATGGCGACGTCCTGGTCTGTCAAGTGTCCCGCGTTGATCTGCTGAAGATATGCATCAGTGGCGATACGGCAGTGCAGGCCAAGATAACTGAGCTTGGTGCACAGATCCGTTGCCGGGACGATCGAGTTCTCCACGCCGATGATGTCGATCAGCCCGGCGGTGGCGAGCATACCGACGGCTTTGCGCAATGATGGCCGGTCAAGGGATGCGAGCAGGTCGTCCAACATTGATCGTGCCCCGCCCACCGCCTTGCCGGGGATGTCTTCCAACTGATCCCACGGGTTGAGGTCGAAGCCCTCCAGTGGGTCGAAGGGCGGGTGATGTTCGGCTGCCGGGTGACGAAGCACATACCGCAATTCGCGGTACCCGCTGAACCCGAGTTTGCGCGAGAGCCTGATGACGGTCGGCTCGCTGGAATGGGTGGCTTGCGCAAGCTGGTGAACGGTGAGTTCGGCGGCATCCGCATGGTCATGAAGATACTGGGCGACGGCCCGTTCGGCGGGTCGAAGCGACGGGTAGATGTGTTCGATGCGTGCTCTGATTGCCTCGGATGCGTGTGCTTGCTCTCCCATGTGTTCTCCCTCGTGGCGCCCGTCGCCATGACGGTGGTGACAGCCTAGCGCCGTGTAGTGATTGGGCGGTTGTGTGCGCAACAAGCGGCGGTGAACATACGGTGAATTGTTCATGAGCGTTCCCGCCACGCTGTCGTATGCAGAACTTCGCGGGCGGGTGCGTGTTCCCGCCACGCTGCCGAAATGCATGTTCGTCGCCAGGTCGCCGCGCGGGTACACGAGCGGGACCGGACATCTGCGACACGCGCCCGCTGATTCGCCCTGCGCTGCCGGGAAAATCCTGTCGCTTCACCTACGATAGGAATCATGGTCACGGTAATGGTGGGTTCAGCGTCGCATCCGGTCAGCGATCGGCTGTATGGCGCGTTTCTTGAGGACATCAACATGTCAGTCGATGGCGGCTTGAATGCGAACGTGGTCAATAATTACAGCTTCGACGGCGTCTATCTCAAGCACCGCAGCATGCGCGCGCACGGAACGGACCGGTGGCGCACCCAGGTCGATTCGTTGCGTTTCTGGCAGTTCCATGGGGTTTCGGCGACGAGTTACGGCATGGAGACTCGCGGCGAGCATGGGCAGCGTATCGAGACGTCTTGCCCGGCGCCGCCGCTGCACCGCAACAGCCGATACGTGCGCCTAGCCCTGCCTGCAGGGCGGCATGGTGCGGATATCGAGAACCTCGGGTACAACGGCGGCGGCAAGCATGCCGGGGAGTGTGCAATCGCCATCGAGCAGGGGCATCGCTACGATTTTGGCGTGTACGCGCGTCCGGTCGCTGGGGTTATGGCTCTTGCGGTGAGTGTGGTCAACGCTTCGGGTGCCGCACTGACCAACTGCGTGACATTGTCGTGCAGCGCCCCAAGCAATGACTTGCCCAGCACTGCGGCGGGGTCATGCGACCCGGATGACACCGATTGCATCAACGGGTGGGTCCATCTGACCTGTACGCTGTCGGGCATGGCTTCGGGCTTGGGCAAGCTGCATATCGGTTTGATTGCGGGGGAAGATCGCGCGGGGGACTGCACGTCCGCCGGCGAAGCTCACGGAAATCGCACACACAGCTACCAGACAGGACTCTCCGGCACGGTCCCGGATATTGCGGATGCCCGATCGGGTGTTGCACCGGGCTCGGCTCAGGCGGTTGGATCCAGCGCCGCACAGACCGATACGCAAGCCGTCTCGTCAACCGCTGGATCAGGCAACGTTGCAATCCCCGTGTCAGACACCGTCATCGATCTCGACTGTGTCGTCCTGGTGGATGCGGACACGTGGGGTGCGGGCGACCCCAAATGGCGGTACGGCAGATTCCGCCGCGACCTGGTTGAAGCCATCGCGGCGCTCAAACCGGCGTTCCTGCGGTTCCCCGGCGGCTGCATCACCGAAGGCGTCACGCCGGGCAACGAGTACCGTTGGAAGGACACGGTCGGCGCTTTGTACGCGCGTCGTCAGCAATACAATATGTGGGCCTTCCGCATGCCGGACGGCTCAAGCTATTCGCAAAGCTACCAGATCGGCTTCTACGAGTATTTCTGCCTGTGCGAGGATCTGGGCGCCAAGCCGTTGCCGACCTTGTTCGCGGGCATGACCTGCCAGTCGCCGTACCGCGACCCGCAGTCCATTCCTGTGAACAGCGAGTATTTCCGTGACGTGGTCGTTCAGGATTATCTCGATCTCATCGAATTCGCCAACGGCGATCCAGATACCAGTCAGTGGGCGCGGGTTCGTCGCGATATGGGCCATCCGGCGCCGTTCGGTCTCGATATGATCGGCATCGGCAATGAGAATTACGGACAAGGATATATGGAACGGTTCGATGCCATCGCCAAGGCAATCCACGAACGCTACCCGTCGATCTTGTGCGTGATGAGCGCCGGGCTCTTCCCATACCGCCTGTCCATGCGCCGGGCGTGGAATCATGCGCGTGATATCGCCGCAGGGCGGGGCGAGATGCTGTTGGCGTGCGATCCGCCGCTTGCCGGCAGCAGAATCATCGTGGACGAGCATTCGTACCACACGCCTGAATGGTTCGCCTCGCAAGCCCGCCGCTATGACAGCTATCCGCGTGATTCCGCCGGCGTCATGGTCGGTGAGTATTCGGCGAACGGGTATCTGGCCGGGTACAAACAGGACAACGCGCATGCCAACACATGGGCATCCGCACTCGGTGAGGCGGCATTCCTCACGGGATGCGAGCGCAACAGCGACGTGGTGCGCATGACGTCGTATGCGCCGCTGCTCGCACGCGTGCCAGGCAAGGGGTGGATGCAGAACCTCATCGAATTCGACGCGCGCACGGTGATGCCCACACTCAACGCCGAAGTGGAGCAATTGTTCGCCACGCATATCGGCCCGATGGCCTACGAATGCGAGCTGGGCGATGCCGGGCATACCCGTGCCGGTAAAGCGGTGGCGGGCAGGCTGTTCGCAAGCGCGACCGGCGACGAATCGACCAGATTCATCAAGCTGGTCAATACGGGTGGCGATCGCATCGATGTCACGCTCGATATCTCCTTCGGTTTGCGATCGTTGGGCGCCCGTCCGCGCCGCGATTCGTGCCGGTTGCGTGTGGTGCGGCTGTGTGCGGCACCTGAGGCGCGCAATGTGCTTGGCGCCGAGGGTGTTTCCCATAGGGTGGCGGAACGTCGTGAGGACACATTCGCGATGGCCGGGCCGCCGGTGAGGTTCGCGTTGGGGCTTCCCGCGTATTCGGTCACGGTGGTGACGGTAACGTTGTGACACGCGTGTGAGACGTTGTGACACGCGCGTGAAGCGCGGATTCCCTCCGGCGCAGGCTCCGGCCGGTCGGCTTCGTGTGTGCGCACGATTGGCGGCATCGTGGGAATGCCGGCGTGTTTGGCACCGACAATTGCGTTGACGGTCGGAGCAATCCGCGCGAACACGCCGGTCATGCCGGATTTCCCGCTAATATTGGACATGTCGCGCGTGCGACATGTTGAATTCACCTGGGGTTCAACTTCAATTCACGGAGGACTGGATGCGGCGTTGGTTGCTTGAAGTGGTCAAAAGCGAGACGATTTTCATCGTCGCTACGGTCCTTGCGATCATCTCCTGTTTTGTGGTGCCCCCGGATGCCGAGTATCGCAGCTATGTGCATACCAAGACGATTGCCCAGCTGGTGTGCCTGATGCTCGTGGTGTGCGGGCTGCAGCGCATCGGTGTGTTCCGTATGGTCGGTTCGCGCTTGCTGCGTATGGTGCGCACCCAGCGGGGTGTGGTGCTGGTTTTGGTGTCGCTCACGTATTTTTCCTCGATGCTGATCACGAATGATGTTGCGCTGGTCACGTTCATTCCGTTCGCGATTTCCGTGTTGACGATGGCGGGTATGGAATCGTCGGCTGTGCTGGTGGCGACGTTGATGACGGTGGGGGCGAACGTCGGCAGCATGCTCACCCCGGTGGGCAATGCGCACAACTTGTATCTCAAAGCGTTGACGGGTATGCCGACCAGTCGGTTCCTGGGCATTATGGCCCCGTATTCCTTTGTCGCCGCAGTGCTGCTGGTGGTGGTGATTGCGGTAGCGTTCGGTGGCAAGGAAGTGCGACGATTCGCTGACCTTGACGGGGAGGATATCGAACGCGGAGTGCTTGCCCCTCAGCCCGACCAGCCGCAGCCTGATGAAATCCGCTTGACAGGATATGGGGCCGGTTATGGCGGTTGGCGAATGTGGGTGTATGCGGCGCTGTTCCTGCTGTGCCTGCTGGTGGTCAGCGACCTTGTGCCGATCTGGGTGATGTGCGTCGTGGTGTTCGGCGTGTTTCTGTTCGCCGATCGCAAGGCGTTCCGAAAGGTCGACTGGGGTCTGCCGCTGACCTTCATCATGTTCTTCATTTTCATCGGCAATATGAAGCGTGTGCCGGCGTTCTATTCGCTGGCGGCGTCTTTGGTGGGCGGTCATCCGCTTGAGGTGGCGGTTGTTTCCAGCCAGATCATGAGCAATGTGCCGACGACGATTCTGCTGTCGGGCTTCTGTGACGATTGGACGCATCTGATCATCGGCACGAATTTGGGCGGCATGGGTACGCTGATCGCGTCGATGGCGTCCTTGGTCTCCTACAAGAACGTGACGCGGCGGTATCCGGATAAGAAAGGCCGGTATTTGGCGGTGTACAGCGCGGTCAACGTGCTGTTCCTGGTGGTGTTGGTCGGCTTGTCATGGATCATCGACTGACCTGCGCTCTATTGACCTGTGCACCCTATTGACCTGTGCACCCTATTGACCTGTGCACCCTACTGACCTGTGCACCCTACTGATCTGCGCGCATCCTACTGATCTGCGCGCACTGCTGATCTGTGCGCACCCTTCCCAAACTATCTACGCTCACAGCTGTCTGAGCGTAGACAGTTTGGAGGAAGTGAATACATGGGATAGCTGCGTTGCACGAGGTGGTTGCGTACGCGACCGCGATGACGGTTTGTGCAACGAAACGGTCGTGCCGACCTTGATGGAAAAGTGACCCCGGTCGGATTCGAACCGACGACCTTGAAATTAGAAGTTTCCTGCTCTATCCAACTGAGCTACGGGGCCGTAAGACAACGTGTGCCATTATAGCAGCATCAGGGACGTGCGCCCGACGCCCGTCATACGGCATGCCGGCGGTATCGGCAGGTGGCGTATGGCGGTGTTCGGGCATATACTCGGATGAATACTTGAAGTGATGAATGCGGCACCGCTGTGTTGAGGGGCCGTGAGATGAGAAGGGACGCCTATGGCTTGGCTCGCATCGCCGCCACCTACGGCCAATATGGATGCATCGATTGCACCGGATGCCTCGGGCGTGCTCGCAACCCCGGCTCCTCGGCCCGCACGGCACAACGGCACGCATCCCGCTTCCGGACGTCCGATGATCGAAGTGCGCAACCTGCGCAAGGAATACGTCATGGGCGCCGAACACGTCATCGCCCTCGACCGGATCAACCTCGGCATCGCGCGCGGCCAGATCTGCTGCATCTACGGTGAATCCGGTTCAGGCAAATCCACGCTGCTCAACCAGCTTGCCGGTATGGAACGCCCGACGCGCGGAGGCGTGCGGATCGGCGGCATCGTCGTCTCGCGGCTCGACGAGCGCGAACTCGCCGAATTCAGGCAAAAGCACATCGGTTTCGTTTTCCAGTCCTACAATCTGCTACCCGGACTCAACGCCGTCGAAAACGTTGCGATGCCGCTCATGTTCCGCGGGGTGCCACGCGAGGAGCGCGAAGCCCGGGCGCGGGCGATGCTCAGGCGCGTCGGGCTCGGCAAGCGCCTGAACCATTACCCCTCGCAGATGTCCGGCGGCCAGCAGCAGCGTGTTGGTATCGCCCGCGCGTTCGTCACCCGCCCGCAAGTCGTGTTCGCCGACGAACCGACCGGCAATCTTGATTCCAAGACGAAAGTCGACATCATGGACATGATCCGCGATTTCGCCCGCGAGAATGGCCAGACCATCGTGCTGGTCACGCATGACGAGCATATGGCCGCCTACGCGGATCGCATCGTCACCTTGTTGGACGGGCGTATCGTCCATGACACCGAGCAAGACGAATAGGCCGATATCACGTGCAGCCGGGTGCCCCGCGTCAATCGCACAGCGGCATTCCTCAACAGCAAATTTTCCGAAAATCAGAGAGAAAGACCACCATGAACCGTCCCCGAATCATCGTCGTCAAGCCGATTATCGCGCTCATCGCGCTCGCCGCCCTGATTGTGGCCTGCGTGTCCGCACCCGTCTGCGCGATGGCGTCCGGCCGAGCCGCCGCGGCGGCAGCCGATACCATCGTCGCTGGGGATGCCGGAACCCGGCACGCCACACCCGTTGACGACACCGACCAGAATGCTGGCGGTGATTCCGGGCAGAGCGCAGCCCCCATCGCCGGCCCGGTGCCGAATGTCATCATCACGAATTTCACCTACGGCGACGGTTCTGTTCCGGCTGGCGGCAAGTTCGACCTCGGATTCTCCTTCCAGAACAAGGGGTCGGTGGCTGTCCAGAATATGGTCATCGGCGTGGACGGCGGTGACGGGCTGACCATCGCCGGCGGCACGAACACCTTCTACGTGCCCCAGCTGGCCGCGGGCGCCACGCAAAGCCAGACCGTGCCGATGCAGGCCCTGATTGACGCGAAAAGCGGTGCACAGGCAGTGGTCGTCAGTTTCCGTTACGAATACGTGGATGCCGGCCAGCGCAGCTCCAACAGTGTGGACGAGAAGATCTCCGTGCCTGTCAGTCAGCCCGACCGCTTCCAGATCAACGACCCCGTCATTCCGGATGACGCACAGAACGGCCAGGAAAGCACCATCACCCTCGCCTACGTGAACAAAGGCAAAGGCGACATTTCGAACGTCGAAGCAACGATGGACGGCAAGGGCTTCGATACCGTATCAAAGACGCAGTACCTCGGCAACGTCGCTTCCGGCGGCAGCGGAACCATCGCCTACGCGTTCACACCCACGGACAGTGGGGATTTGGACGCGAAGATCACTGTTACGTATGAAGATTCCGACGGTCAGCAGAAAACCAAGGAATTCCCGGTCAAACTCACGGTCGCCGAACCTGCTCCCGCCATGGACGACACCGCGGCGGACATACAGGACGAACAGCCGGGCACACCTGTCTGGCTGATGCCCACGGTCGCGGCCGTTGCGATTGTGGTGATTGTCGTGATTGTGGTGCTGGTGAAGCGTCACCGCAAGAAGAAGCGTTCAGCGATGGACGAACAGTGGGATGACTGGCAGGATGATCAGGACGGCGGCGACACGCCGGAAGCGCAGGGGCACGCCTCCGATACCCCTGCCGCGGATGATACCGACCGACAGGCTCCCACTGAGGTGATCGCCTCGCAGCTGGGGGAGCGCTCATGAGATTCTCCGACCTCGTGCACCTGTGTCGGCAGAACCTGTTCCGCCGCAAATCACGCACCATACTCACCGTGCTCGGTGTGGTGGTGGGTTGCTGCTCCATCGTCACCATGGTTTCGCTTGGCAGCGGCATCGATGAACAGAACAAGCAGATGCTCGCCTCGATGGGCGATTTGACCATCATCACCGTCACCGGTACGAACAGCGCCGGCGGCATGCAGGCTGCCGGTCCCATGGGGATGGCTGACAGCTCCGGCACGGCGACTGCGCGGCTCGATGACAAGGCCGTCAAGGATTTCCGCTCGTTGCAGTACGTCGCCGCAGCCACCGGCCACATCACCTACCCGTCGGCGAGCCTTACCGCAGGTCCCGCCAACCGGTACACCAACGATGCCGGGACGATCGAGGCCATCGACATGGCCCAGTTCGACGCCATGGGATACAAGCTGGTCTCCGGGCACAAACCTGAGCGTCAAGGCGAGGTGCTTGCCGGGCAGTACACGGCATACGATTTCGCAGATAGTTTGCGCCTTGAAGGCGACAACTACCGGGTGGCCCCGATGAATGTCGCCGAATCCTGCACCGCTGAGGAGCGCGCCAACGGCTGCCGGGATAAGTCGGACGTACAGGACCCGTTCTTCAATATCCTTACGACCAAAATCACCGTGGCTGCCGCACCCTCCGACGATTCCGGAAGCACGTCGTCATCGTCCACCGCCACCACGACGGAAAATACGGCGTCGGCTTCCGGTTCCGGCACACAAATCCAGGTTTCCGGGCTGCTCAAGGAGGATTATGGCAAGGGACAGGCCACATCATCCGGTCTGCTCATGGACATCGGCATGTTGAAGGACCTTGTCGCGAAAATCCAGCCAGGTGCGGCGACGAGCTCGCTGGCGTATGATTCGGCGCTCGTGCGCGTGCAGGATATCGACCATGTCGCGGACGTCGAATCCCAGATCAGGACGATGGGGTTCACGACCTCCTCGAGCCGGGACATGCTGGACTCGCTTAAAGAGCAAACCCGCTCGATTCAGCTGATTTTGGGCGGTATCGGTGCGGTCGCGCTGGTGGTCGCCGCCATCGGCATCGCCAACACCATGGTTATGTCCGTCACCGAACGGGTGCGTGAAATCGGTATCATGAAAGCGCTCGGCTGCACGGTCCATGACATCCGCGCGATGTTTCTTGTGGAAGCCGGAGCAATCGGCGTGATCGGCGGCGTGATCGGCTGCTTGGTGAGTGCTGTGATTTCCTTGGCAATCAATCTCATCCGTTATGGGGGCGTGAGCACGGAACACCTGCAGTGGGCGATCCTGGGCAACGGAACCGGCGATGAGTCGGCGCGGATTTCGGTGATTCCATGGTGGCTGTACGTGTTCGCCATCGCCTTTGCCACGCTGATCAGCCTGATTTCCGGGTTCGGTCCGGCGAACAAGGCGGTGCGCGTCCCCGCCCTCGACGCCATCAAATCGAATCAGTAGGCCGGTGCAATCCGGGTCGTCATGGCAATTCGAAAAGATGCTACTCGCAAAGATGCTGTCGCAACGCGGAGCGGATGGCCTGCTCAACCTGCGGTGCGGTCAGGCTGTACCGCTTGTATAGGTCCTGCGCGGGCACACGGTCGGTGAATTCTTTGGCGGCGCCGAAGTTCAGCACGCGCATGCACTCGTTACCATCCGCAGAGTTCAGGGCGTCCTGGTTCGCGTAATACGTGGTCACCTGCTCGCCCCAGCCACCGGACATCTGTGCATCCTCAAGCGTGACGACCAGCGAATGACGCTTGCGCAACGCCTCAAGGCACGCGGTGTCGAGGCTGGTGCACTGCTGCGGGTCGATGACCGTCGCGTTGATCGGTGCGGCGCCGTCATCGCTCGTCTTGGCCAAATGCGCTGCGATACGCTCGGCAAGCGGATACATGTTGCCCAAGCCGAAAATCGCGACATCCGAACCCTGTCGGGTCACCCGGTACTGGGCGAACGGCATGGTTGCACCACCGGCCTTGCCACCCGCGTCCACTGCCGTTACGGCACCGCGATATCGCGGATACGTAACACCGTCAGCATCGGCCGCCCGTTCGGCGGCGAGAATCGGCTCGCCCGGCACGCGAATCGCAACCGCCCCATGTTCGCGCGATGTGGTCGACCAGTCAAGCATGGACAGGAACGCGGCGCCGCTTGTCGGGGTCAGATACGTCAAACCAGGAATATTGGCGAACATCGGGATGTCGAACGCGCCGGAATGCGTGTTGTCGGCGCCGGAAATGCCCGCGCCGAACACCAGAAGCGTCACCGGCGTCCCGTTGAGCGACAATTCCTGCTGCAACTGGTCGAAGGTGCGCTGGAAGAAGGTCGCGCTCGTCGCCAGCACGGGCGTGCCGCCGGCTTTCGCGATGCCCGAGGCGAAGGCGACTGCATGCTCCTCGGTGATGCCGGTATCCACGTAATGGCGTCCCGCACGCTCGCGGAACTCGCGCGTGATGCCGTTCGACCCCGGGGTGGCGGGGGAGATGACGACAAGTCCTGGCTCGGCGGCGAATCGCGGCTCCAGCTGCGCCATGGCCAGATGGCCGTAATGCTTGCGCGCGCCGAGCGGACAGCCCTGCCGGGCCAATGGATCCTGCCAGTGATTGGCTTCGCACCGGCCTTCCTTCACGCCGGCGGCGGCGTCCTCGGCGTCAAGGCCCAAGCCTTTGGCGGTGTGGATATGGATGACGATCGGGTGGTCGATATCTTTGACCTGGCTGAACGCTTTCACCAGCGCGGTCACGTCGTTGCCGTCCTCGACATACCGGTAATCAAGGCCGAACGCGTTGAAGATATTGGGTTGCGATGTGCCGCCGGATGCGCGCAGCCGCGCAAGCTGGCCGTACATGCCGCCGAAATCCTCGGCGATGGACATCTCGTTGTCGTTGACGACAATGATCATATTCGTGCCCTGCTCAGCCGCATTGTTCAGCCCCTCGAACGCAATGGCGCTGCTCAGCGACCCGTCGCCGATGACAGCGATCACGTTGCGCGTGCCGCTTGCGTCGCCAAGCCCGCCCATCAGGTCGCGGGTTTTCGCCAGTCCGCATGCCAGTGAAATCGACGTGCCGGTGTGGCCGAGCACGAACATGTCATGCTCGCTTTCTTGAGGGTTCGTGAACCCGGTCACCGTGCCGAACAACCGTTCATCCGTGTAAGCGGGCGCCCGTCCGGTGAGCATTTTGTGCACGTAACTTTGGTGCGAGACATCGAAGACGATTTTGTCAAGCGGCGAATCGAACACGCGGTGCAAGGCCACAGTCGCCTCGACGATGCCGAGATTCGAACCGATATGCCCGCCGTGCAACTTGCCGTACCGCACCAGGGTTGTACGGATCTCTTGGCATAGGGCGGGCAAATCCCCGGAATCAAGCGCTTTGACGTCGGCGGGGCTCGAAATATGCTCCAAAAAACCGCCAACCATACGCTTGCTCCTTCCGCTTGTCCCAGATTCGGAATTGTAGACCACGCAGGGCGCTTCGGTTTTCAGCGGGGAAAATACCCCCAGTTTCTTCGTAAATCGTCAGGGGCTTTTCGGACCCGTTGCGTACAGTGGTGAGTACGCGTCCACTCTGTCCGATCTGGAGGTAGGAATGGCTGAAGAAACGCCGCAAGTTGCTGTGATTATGGGTTCGGCGAGCGATTGGGAGACCATGAAGCACGCCTGTGAGATGCTTGACCAGTTCAAAGTGCCGTACATGAAGCAGGTGATCTCCGCCCACCGTACGCCTGAACTCATGGCGGATTTCGCGCATTCCGCGCGCGATAAGGGCATCAAGGTCATCATCGCCGGCGCCGGCGGGGCAGCGCATCTGCCTGGCATGGTCGCCGCGCAGACCACGCTGCCGGTCATCGGCGTGCCGGTGCGCTCGCATGCGCTGTCCGGGTGGGATTCCCTGCTGTCCATCGTGCAGATGCCCGGTGGCATCCCTGTCGCGACGACGGCGGTCGGCAATTCCGGCGCCACGAACGCCGGTCTGCTTGCGGTGAGCATCCTGAGCATCACCGACGGGCGGCTTGCCGACGAACTCAAGGCGTATCGCGAAAGCCTCAAGGAGAAGGTGGCACAGTCCAATGCCGAGCTTGTCTGAGGAAACCAACGGGCGTATCGCTTATCTCGAGCCGGGTTCGACGATCGGCATCGTCGGTGGTGGTCAGCTTGGCCGCATGATGGCCTTGTCCGCGCGCCAGATGGGTTTCCGCATCGGCGTGCTTGACCCGACCCCTGACTGCCCCACAGCCCAGGTGGCGGATTTCCAGGTGACCGCCGAGTATGACGATGTCGCGGCGATTCGCGAGCTCGCAGAACGCAGTGACGTGCTCACCTATGAGTTTGAGAACGTTGATGCGGATGCGCTGGATGATGTGCGTCACCTTGTCGCCATCCCGCAGGGTACGGATCTGCTGCGCGTGACGCAGGACCGTGTCCATGAGAAGACCTTCATTAACGAGCATGGTACGGAGACGGCCCCGTGGCGTCAGGTCGACGGCATCGACCAGCTTGAAGCCGCAATCGGGGAAATCGGTTACCCGTCGGTGTTGAAAACCCGTACCGGCGGCTATGACGGCCATGGGCAGACCGTACTGCACGGTCCGGAGGATTTCGCCGCAGTCCGTGAGCGGGCGCGGCGCGAAGGCATGTTCCCGCCATCCATTTTGGAAGGCTTCGTCGATTTCGCGTTCGAGGCTTCGATTCTTGTCGCCGGCAATGGGCGTGATTTCGTGACGTTCCCGATGGTGCGCAATGAACATCGCAACAACATCCTGCATATGACGATCGCCCCCGCCGCTGTTTCGCCGCAGGTCGAGCGTCAGGCGCATGAGCTTGCCGTCAGGCTGGCGAAGGGTTTTGAGCTTTCCGGTATCCTTGCGATCGAACTGTTCGTGACGAAAGACGATCGTGTGATTGTCAACGAGCTGGCGCCCCGTCCGCATAATTCCGGGCATTACACCATCGAGGCGTGTTCGGAGAGCCAATTCAACGAGCATATTCGTGGGATCGCGGGCTGGCCGTTACCTCAGCCGAAGCTGCTCAGCCCGGCGGTCATGGTCAACGTGCTCGGTCAACATGTGGCGCCGACGCGCGCGCTTATCCCGGAGCATCCCGAATGGCATCTGCATGATTATGGGAAGGCCGAAGTGAGGCATGACCGCAAGATGGGGCATATCACCGTGCTGTGCGATGATACCCAGGCTGCGGTTGCGGCGCTTGAAGCGACGGGCTGCTGGGACGATTTGCGCTGAATGTGCTGATTGCTGCGGCTTGGGCTGCTTCGGGCGGTCTGGTTTGACGGCCGGCATACTGGAGACGGTATGCCGGCCGTCGGCGTACCGGGCTTGCCCCGGGTGCGGGTTGGTTGTACTATCGCGGTGCAGTTCGTTCGCGATGGTTGTGATGTCCGGATATGAGAGGGCGTGGATATGAGTGAGCATGGTGTTGCGCGGCATACGCGGCAGAAGGACGCGTTATTGCAGCAGTTGCGCGGGTGTGAGGGTTTTGTCTCGGCGCAGGAACTGCATCGTAGGCTCACTGATTCCGGGGCGTCCGTCGGGCTTGCCACGGTGTATCGGCAGCTTAATTCGCTTGCCGAATCCGGGGCGGTGGACACTGTGCGGCTGGACGGGCAGCAGATGTTCCGCATTTGTGATGATGATTCGCATCATCATCATTTGATTTGCAGCGGCTGCGGGAAAACCATCGAAATCGAGCCGCCGGATATGGAGTGGATGCGCCAGATCGCCCGCTCCCACGGTTTCAAGATCAATTCGCACACCTTGGAGATTTTCGGCCTGTGCTCTGACTGCCAACATAAGCGTGCCACGCAGCCGACCCGGAACTCTGCCATCGAGCGTCGGTAAGTCCCATCTTCCTGTTTCCGCCGACGCTGAGCATGCTGTCAGTGTCGGCGTTCTGTTTCTGCCGACGCTGAGCATGCTGTCAGTGTCGGCGTTCTGTTTCTGCCGACGTTGAGGTGCCGGTCAGTGTCGGTAGAGGGTCGCGATCCTGTTTCTGCCGACGCTGAGGTGGGTGTGAGCGTCGGTAGAAGGTTCTGTTCTTGTTTCTGCCGACGTTGAGTGTGCTGTCAGTGTCGGCAGGTGGTTTCGACACGCTGTAATTGATAATAATTATCATTAACGATAATCTGGTGTCGTCAGATGATGCGGCAATCCGTCGCATCGCATCACCAAGAGAGCATCAGGAGCAGATATGACGGGAATCAGGAAGTATCGACGTATTGCACAGGCGACGGTATGTATCGCAGCGGCAGGATTGATTGCCGCGATGGGGGCGTGTGGGCCAGCGAACACGACCGCGTCCAATACGTCAGGTTCGCTTCACGTGGTCGCCAGCATCAACCAGTGGGGTTCAGTCGCCAGTCAGATCGGCGGTTCCCATGTCAACGTGACCAACATCATCAACAGCACCGCAGTAGAAGCGCATGATTACGAGCCGACTAGCGCCGACATCGCAGCCTTCTCCAAGGCAGACGTCATCATCGTCAACGGCGCCGGATACGACAGCTGGGCCACGAAAGCCGCGGCATCCACGAAAGCGCAGGTCGTGAACGCGGCCGAAAGCGGCGGCAAACACGACGGCGACAATCCACACGTATGGTTCTCCGCGGCGGTACGCACCGCGACGGCCAAAGCAATCGCCGCTGCATACCAGCACAGCGATGCCGCTCACGCCGAGGAATACGCCAAGCAGCTCAAAACGTGGCAAGATAAGGAGAAGACCTTGGAATCCGCCATCGCCGAGGCGAAGCAGCGGCTCGACGGCAAGAAGTATGCAGCCACCGAGTCCGTGGCGGCTTATCTGGCTCAAGATCTGGGCTTGGTGGATGCCACGCCGGCCGGATACGCGCAGGCGGTCGCCAATGAAAGCGAACCCGCCTCCGGCGATGTCACTGCATTCAGCAAGCAGCTCCAGGCAGGTTCGGTGGCGTTGCTTGTGGTCAATACTCAGGAATCCAATGCCACCACCAAGCAACTGATCGCATCTGCACAGCACGGCGGAGTGCACCAGGTCAAGCTCACCGAGCAGATGCCCAAGCAATACAGCACGCTGACCGCTTGGATGACCGCGCTGGTCGCATCGTTCGCACGTGCTCAGAAGGCTTGAGTCGGGCTAGATTCGCCTGAAACAGCAGGAAACCGTAACCTTCTGCCGACGCTTACGGCATACTCAGTGTCGGCAGAAACAGAACGATAAGTGTCGGTGGAAACAGAACGATATCTTCTGCCGATGCTGACGGGGGTCTGAGTGTCGGTAGTGGCATGGCCGTAACCTTCTGCCGACGCTGACAAGGCCCTCAGCGTCGGCAGAGGCAGAAACTCAGCGACAGGCGGTCAGCCTGCTCAATCTCACTGGTGCCCATGTCCCTTGGCTTTCGGCGCGGGACGCAGCGACTTGAGCATATCCGGGATCTGCGAGGGCTTGAGTCCCGGCAAATACGCGGATAGTACGGCAAGCCCGATGCGCGGCAGCGCGGCCGCATCCGGATAGCACACGTAGATCGGCGAAGGCGTCGGCTGGAACTTGCGCTTGAAGAAATACAAGGACTTGAACCCGTACGCAGGTTCAAGCGTATCGGCCACGATTTGCAGCGCGTGCTCAAGCACCGCCACATCCTCAGGATCGGCGGTATTGTCGCCGATGCCGGCAAGCGGGGCGGCGGACAGGCTCATGAACTGCGGCGCCTGATCAGGCTCCTCGACGCACTGCTCATGCAGGCGCTCGGCCATACGGGCGATGAGAAACTCCATGATCCCGTTCGGGCTGTCCGTGCGATGCCGCATGAAATCAAGCGTCCAACCGATGACTTTGCCGTCGCGGTAGGTCGGCAGCCAGCTGGTCGCGCCCTGCACCACGCCATCGGCGTCAATCGCATACAGCAGCATGACGCGGGGGTCGCGCAGCTCTTCGATACCGCCGAGCGTGAACTTCATTTCCGGCAAGGATTTCAGTTCCGCCCATTGCTCGGAAATGCCGATGATTTGCTCGCGCACCTCCCACGGCGCCTCATTGAACGTGGTCAGCACGTCGGTCATGCCGCTGCGATGCGCCTTGTTGATCGCCGTGCGGATATCCTGCCACTTCTTGCCGCGCGTCTGCCACGTGCTGGGGATGACCAGCATTTCCGTACCCACCTGGATGGACGAGCATCCCAACGATTCCAAAGTCTCGCGAGCGTTGTCGTGCACCGCGTAGAAGGCCGGCGACCACGAGTTGCGCTCGCAGAAGCGCATGAATTCACGCAGCGACGTGTCGAATTCGCCTGGATCTCCGAACGGTCCGGTTACGGTCAGGGCCACGCCATGGCTCACCCGGTAGGCGATCGCCGACCGTCCGCTCGGCGAGAACCAGTAGTGATTGTCTTCCCATGTGGTCATGAAACTCATCGACTCGCCGCCACGCTCCACCAGCTCGCTGGCGCGCTCGCGGTCGGCTGTGTTCAACGATACGGCGTCACGGAACCACAGCAGGAACACCACGAGCACCACAATCCAGAACACCAGTCCGGGCAGCTGATTGATCACCATCGATATCATCGTGGTCGAATGCATGTGCAACCGGCTCGACCCGATCAAGCCCATCGGCAAGTACCGGTGCGGCAGGTCACGCAGCAGCATGCCGAAGGTGGCATGCGGGGTGTACGCATCGCGGTCGAGCATGCCAAATGTCAGGAATCCGCCAGCGGTGACCAGAAGCGTCATGCCGATGGTTCCCACACCCCGGCGGATGCGCGAGCGGGCGGTCAACACCGAGAAATGATCCATATTCATGACAATCGCCACGAGCAACACCAGCGAAGGCAGTGCGGTGGCCACCAACAGTTGCAGCAGGGCGACTCGCAGTTCGGCGTCGATTGGCATGATGGCGCTGTCGAGCAGCGGGAACACCACACAATAGATGAGCGAGAGGGCTACGGTCAGGCCGTTGAGCACGATGCTCACATGCGCGGCGAGCCGGCGGCCGCGATACAGGCCCCACGCGAGGATGGACAGAGCGACCACCAGCAGGATGGTACGGGTCCATATGCCGGTCATCGCGAAATGGTAATGCTTCGCCATCGACACGCAGCTGCTTGCACGCATATTGTCGGCGCATACGCCGGCAAGATCCTCGTCGCCGACGAGCCCGGACAGGAAGAATCCGAAGGTGGACAGCGGACCGTCATGCGAGCTGGACACGAGGGCGAGGATCGGACCGAACGCGAATATCAGCTGGATGGCGGCGATCAGCCGGCGTACCTCATAATCAGTGCCATGCCACCATTGTTCGCGTGCCGAAGGCTGGGCGTGGCCCTGACGGCGGGCCATAAGCGCTCCTGCGGCCTGCCCGACCAGTGCGGCGGCAAGCGTACAGTAATCGCCCGGATTGCCGCTGAACAGCAGTCCTGCAAGCACGAAGGCGTAGCCGATCAGGCGGATGCGTCGCTTCCACAGCAGTGATTCGAACGCGCTGGCAGCCATGAGAGCGCCAATGAACAGGGTCAGCGGGGACAGCGAGAACGGCAGACGTTGCACGGCATACCATGATTCGGCATCCCACAGGTTCGTGATGATGACGCATAACCCGAGTCCCAGCGCCGATCCGGCGATTGCCCCCAGCAGCGAAGTGGCCAGCGTTCGGGCGACGCCGAGCGCTGCTTGCGCCGCCGAGACGATCACGAGAACCGCGAACGTGTAGAGCACGAGCGCGAACGGTCCCCGCACAAGCACCATGGACGACAACAGTTTGAGGAACTGCCCGGTTGTATCGTGTTGCCCCGGGCGCAGATGGTTGCCGAACATGCGCAGCATGGTCATGTCTTGCGGACGGCGGATGACATGGTGGGCGAACTGCCAGATCCATACCGCAATATTGAGTGCGACGAGCGCGATGGCCGCGATCGGTCCCGCCCAATGGCTCGCCCACCAGTCGCGGGCGTCGATGTTGAGTGCATTCCAGCCGGCTTGATGTGGCGTCGGTTTGGTTTGATGCGGTGCCGGTTTGGTCTGTGGTGTGTGTTGCTGTGCTTGGGTCATAGTGGTCGCTCGTCTTGGATTGCTTGTTGTTGGATTATTTCCGATTGGGTTGTTTGTTGTTGGGTGGGTTGTTTGCGATCAGGCGTCCGATGAAGATTGGTGCCGATTGCCGATTGCGGATGATCCGATAATCCGATAATCCGCGGGTTTGTTCACGGTGCCCGCCGCCCGCGCTCAGCCATCCACCGGGAGCATCTGAAGATTCGGGTAGGTGCTCAGCCCGCGTCGGTCCGTACCGATGCCGCTTTGTGCGCAGAACCGGTCGATGACCGCGGCAAGCCCGGTATTCACCGTATGCCAGTCATGTCCCGACCCTTTCGCCGTAGCCAGATGGACGGTCATGCCGGCGCGTTTCGCGGCTTTGGCGATGATGGCGGCATTGCGTTGCGACGCAGCATCCCATTCGCCGGCGATGCTGAACAACGTTTGCGTGGACGGGGCGTTGCGTTTGATGATGTCGGTCGGCACATGCCGCTGGTACAGCTTTTCGTCGCCGCCGAAATACCGTGTGATGGTGGTCGCACGGTCATGATCGGTGGGGGCGAGCTCGCCGTCCGCCGCGTAGATATGCCCGTAGATGCCCGGATGCGCCGGCCCGATCTGGGTGCTGCATGTTCCACCCTGCGAGAATCCGCCGATCAGCCAGTCGCTCGGGGACGTTGAAACCGGCAAGGTTCTGCGGATCCATCTGGTGACATCCACGGTCAGGTAGGTTTCGGCCTTGCCGTAGACCGGGGTGTCCGCGCACAGGGAGTTCTGTGTCGCCGCGCCGTTCTGGTCGGGGGAGACGACAATCGGCGCCAGCCCGTGATGTGCCGCCGCATAGTCGTTGAGCGTCGTCGCGATGCCGCTCGCGTTGAAGAACCGGTCTGGGCTTCCCGGCTGGCCTGCGAGCATCACCATGACCGGCAGCGCCGGCGGTTTGCTGCTCAGCGCGGCGGGCGGCAGATACACGTCGGCTTTGCGCGCTTTGAAATGCGAGGCGGTCGCTGGAATGTCAACGGTTCTGATTTCGCCGGTGTGCGGCATGGACGGCAGCGAGCCCCGTTCGGCGAGCCGCTTCCATTCGTTGACGGTCATCGATGCTTTGCCGCTGATGTGTGAGGACGAGATTTCCTTGAACGCGGCCATACCGAACAACGAACCGAGCGTGGTGTATTCGCCGTACACCATGTCTACGCGTACAGCGCAACTGAGCAGGGACAGCACCGCCATCACGCAGGCGGTGGCGCGTCTCAATCCGTGGGAGCCCACAGCCGCGCATACGGCGAATGCGACTGCGCCGATACCGATGGCGATGATGAGCATCACCATCCATCCAAGGCTCACACCAAAGACGAGAAAGACATCAGACAACAGCCAGATGACCAGCCCGCCGACACAGAATCCTGCCAAGCCGGCAATGAGTTCACGTAGGCGTACGGGCACCCGTCGTCGTGGGGTTCCGTGGTGCGCTGGAGGCAGAACGACGACCAGCAGGATGCTCAACGCCGTCAACGCGAAGAGGGTAGGAGGAAACCAGCCGTTGAGCAGATGAATATTGATGAGTGATTTCACCGCAACCGCTTCCTTTCCGGGGTTGGTTTGGCTGGAACACCGCCACGATAATAACGCTTCCGGCAAAGTGCAATCATTCGTGAGGATGACCCCCCGGGACGGCTCGTCGAAGCCTGTACAAATGCTGGTAGAGCGCGCGTTTTGTCGCTTCTACCGTGGACAATGTCCTAGGTTGGTCCAACGGGACCGTCGTTTGCATCCAGACGGCACCCCGACGCGCACGACGCATCCGGGGCGAGATAAGGAAAGGCCACATGACTCGTACCAACGATGACCATGATTTCGCCACAAGCACAACACCACACGATACGACCGGCATGACGGGCGGTGACACGGACAACACCGCGGCGACACCGGATACGCCACCGATCGAAGAACTCAAGATCGAGACCACCAGCCACGACGACCTGCTCAACGGCGGCCCGCGCGACAAGAACGGCAAACCGCGCAAACCCTTCGCGAACTGGCTGTACGCCGTGGTGTTCATCGTGGTCGATATGGCCGCGGTGCTCATCATGCAGACGGGCGTCACGGAAAACAGCACGCGCGTAAAGCTCTCCAGCCCGCTCCTGGGTGCGTGGAGCATCGTCGGCAAGATGTTCACGAACCTGAACTTCGTCTTCGTGCTCAATCTCATCCTGGTCGGCCTGTTCTACCTCGCGCTGCTCATGCTCACCAACCGGATCTGGGTCGCGTCGCCGATTGTGCTCGCGCTCGCCTCGGTCATCGCCGTGGCGGACCATTTCAAGGTCGAATCACGGTATGAAGCGATTCTGCCGTCTGATATGAACTTCCTGCAGTCGAATACGGGCGATATCGTCAGCTTCATCCCCACCGGATCGACAGGACTGATCGCCGGTGTCGTCATCGGCATCGTCGTGTTCATCGCGCTGTTCGTGTTCCTCAGCCATATCGACGGGCGCCACGGCAGCATGATCCGGGGCGGCGGCTCGGCGCGTGAAGCGTCCCTCGGGGCGATTACGCGCATCCTGCTCATCGTGCTGCCGGTGATGTTCTTGGGGCTGTACACCGCCCAGGCAGGCACCGTGGGCTCGTGGGCGCGCAACTTCTCCTCATGGCTCGGCGACACCCCGTCCATGTGGGATTCGGTCTATGACGCGCAGCGCAATGGCGTCGTGACCTCGTTCCTGCGTCAGATGAACCCTGACGTCATGGAAGAGCCGAAGAACTACAGCGAAGCGACGATGAAGAAACTCGCGGCGAAATACGCTGCCGAGGCGAAAACCATCAACGCAAGCCGTTCCAACAATCTCACCGACAGCACAGTCGTGTACATCCTGTCGGAATCCTTCTCCGACCCTTCGCGTGTCCCGGGCATCAAACTCAACGAGGACACCATGCCGAACATCCGCTCAATCAAACAAGGCACCACCAGCGGACTGATGCTGTCCAGCGGCTATGGCGGCGGCACGGCGAACCTTGAATACATGGGGCTTACCGGTTTGAGCATGGCGAACTTCAGCTCCTCGCTGACCAGCCCGTACCAACAGCTGGTGCCCAGTGAATCGTGGACGCCGACCATCAACCAGTTGTGGGGGTCGTCGGCGAACTCCATCGCCTTCCACCCCTATGAGCCGTCCATGTATTCGCGTGCGACGAACTACAAGAAGTTCGGCTTCTCACATTTCTATGCGCTTGAAGGTTCCGACATCATCAAATACCAGAGCAAGATCGGCAAATCGCCGTATGTGAGCGACGAATCCACATACAAGAGCGCGTATGAGGCGATTTCCGCGACGGACAGCAACCAGTTCGTGCAGATCATCACCATGCAGAACCACATGCCGTACAAGAAATGGTATTCCAACAACCAGTACAAGGTGAAGTCGACTGATCCCGATAGCCGGCTTGGCAAGACGGAGACTGAATCCATCGAAACCTATGCCAAGGGCGTGAGCCTGACCGACAAAGCGACCAAGGAGTTCCTCGACAAGCTGGACAAGCTGGACAAGCCGGTCACCGTGGTCTTCTACGGTGATCATCTGCCCGGCATTTACAAAACCGCCAGCGAGGATACCGACAATTCGGTCGTCCTGCATGAGACCGATTACTTCATCTGGTCGAACAAGGCTTCCGGTACCCAAGGCACCAAGGTGAGCAACAGCGAGTATTCTTCGCCGAACTTCTTCATTGCGCAAACGGCGGAGCATATGAACGCGAAAGTGTCGCCGTATATCGCGTTCCTCACGCTCATGCATGAGAAGATCTCCGCGATGGAACCGCCGGTTGCCAATAAGATCCAAGGCTGGGACCGTATCCCTGAAGGCCAAGACATCTATCTGGATTCGAACGGCAACCCGATGGCTGAATCCGATTTCGACAGTGACACCAAGCAGTTGATGGAGGATTACAAGCTCATCCAGTACGACATCACGGCAGGCAAGGGGTATCTCAAGTCACTCGGCTTCATGACCCTCGGGTAGCGGGACAGTGCTTATGCGTACCAGTCTTGGCGTACGGGTTGTGTACCCATGACCCTCGGGTAGCGGGGCAGTGCAGCACTGATGTACTGATGTGCGCATGTAGTCCGCAGAGGTCTCTGGCGTCTGGTGTCTCTGGGGCTTCTGGCGTCTCCGGGGTCCCCGAGCCTCTTCTCACAAACTAGCTACGCTAAGCAGGCTGTTAGCGTAGCTAGTTTGTGTAGGTGGGTTGTGTAGGTGGGTTGTGTAGGTGGGTTGTGTAGGTGGGTTGTGTAGGTGGGCACTCCCGTCCTTCATCACAATCTGGTTACGCTGGGTGGGCTGTTAGCGTAGCTGGTTTGTGTAGCTGGTTTGTGTAGGTGGTTTGTGTAGGTGGGTGCTCTCGTCCTTCATCACAATCTGGTTACGCTGGGTGGACTGTTAGCGTAGCTAGTTTGTGATGAGGGCTGCGATATATCGCGCCGGGATTTCGCTCAGGCAACTGATGTCGATGGCAGTCGCCCGGAAATACGCGAGCAGATACACAAACTGGCTACGCTGAGCGGGTTGCTAGCGTAGCCAGTTTGTATAGAAGGCGAGAGCGGTCAGCCTAGGTCAGTCTAGGTGTTTGGGGTGTAGATTGGCCGCTCGTTTGTTCAGGAGCTGAGGCGTTTGTACAATCGCGCCCGCTCATGCAGGAGTCTGCGAAATCTTGCGCCCGCTCATTCAGCCGTTCACGCGTTCAGGGCCTTGGCTCCGATATCGTGACGGTAGAACATGCCGGTGGTGTCAAGCGTGTCGAGCACACCGTAGATCTTGTCCTGTGCGGCACGGATATCGTCTGCCGTGGTCTCCAGCAGCAGGACGCGCCCGGAATTGGCGACCAGCTTACCGTCGGCATCCGTGGTGACACCCGCGTAATACACGTGGCTGGATTCGTCGACCGGGATTTCGGGGATTGCTGCGCCCTTGATCACGTTGGTCGGGTAGCCGTTCGAGGCGAGCACCACACCGAGCGTCGTCTTGTTGTCATCCTCCCACGTGAAGGTCGGGGTTTCGTCGTTGAGGATTGCGTTGATTCCTGCGCCGAAATCGGAGGTCAGGCGGGGGAGCACCACTTCGGTTTCCGGGTCGCCGAATCGCGCGTTGAATTCGATGACTTTCGGACCGTCGGCGGTCGCGATCAGCCCGGCGTACAGAATACCGGTGAATGGCGTGCCCTCGTCGGCCATCGCTTGAACCGTCGGGCGGACAATCGTCTCGATCGCGGTGTCGACCACATCCTTGCTGATCTGAGGCACAGGGCTGTACGCGCCCATACCGCCTGTGTTCGGCCCCTTGTCGCCGTCGAAGGCGCGCTTGTGGTCCTGCGAAATCGGCATCGGCCAGAACTCGGTGCCATTCACGAAGCTCATCAGCGAGAATTCCTGGCCTTCGAGGTAATCCTCGATCACTACCTTCGCACCCGCGGCGCCGAAACGGTGATCCACGAAGATATCCTCCAGCGCTTTGAGGGCGGTGTCGAGATCCATGGCGACCGTCACGCCCTTGCCGGCGGCCAGACCGTCGGCCTTGACCACGATCGGGGCGCCATGGTCGCGCACGTACGCTTCGGCCGTGGCAAGCTCGTCGAAGGTGTGGTATTTCGCTGTCGGGATGCCGTGGCGTTCCATCAGCTGTTTGGCGAAATCCTTGGATCCCTCGATCTGTGCGGCTGCTTTGCTCGGGCCGAACGCTTTGATGCCGTTCGCTTCGAAATCATCGACGATGCCTTGGATCAGCGGCACTTCCGGACCGACGAACACCCAATCGACCTGGTTGTCTTTGACGAAGTCGATCAGGGCTGCGTGATTGGACGGGTCAAGCTGCGTGGTGTTGATGCCGTCGAGCCGCATCCCCGGATTGCCGGGGGCGACCGTCACTTCGCTCACGCTTGGACCGCTGAGCAGCGCATGCGCGATGGCGTGTTCGCGTGCACCTGAACCGATGACCAGAACCTTCATTCCCATGTTTGCGCGTTCCTTTCGTTCGGACGTTGATGTTCAGTGAAGTTCGACGTCGCTGTCGTTCTTGGCGACGATGGAGCCGATTTCATAGGCGGTCTCGCCGTTGGCCTTGAGCAGGTCGAGGGTGGCTTGAGCTTTGGAGGAGTCCACGGCGAGTACCATGCCGATACCCATGTTGAAGATGTTGAACATCTCCATATGATCCACCTCGCCCGCGCGTTCGATGACATCGAAAATCGGCGGGACGGGGAAGGCGTCCAGATTGATGCTCGCGGCCAGGCCGTCGGGGATCATGCGAGGGATGTTTTCGATGAATCCGCCGCCGGTGATGTGGGCGACGCCCTTGATGAGATGCTCCGCGAACAGCGGCTTGAGCGCCTTGACATAGATCTTGGTCGGGGTGAGCAGCACCTCGCCTACGGTTTTGCCGCCGAGCTCGTCGAGCGTGGTGTCCACCGTGTAACCGGCCTGTTCGAACAGTGCTTTGCGCACCAGCGAGAAGCCGTTGGAATGCACGCCGGTGGACGGCAGACCGATCAGCGTATCGCCTTCGGTGATCGTCGATCCGTCAACGATATCGGATTTCTCGGCGACACCGACGGCAAAACCGGCGAGATCGTACTCGTCCGGGTCATACATGCCTGGCATTTCCGCGGTTTCGCCGCCGATGAGCGCGCATTCGGATTGCACGCAGCCGTCAGCCACGCCGGAGACGACCTGTTCGAGCAGCGCCGGATCGTTCTTGCCGCACGCGATGTAATCGAGGAAGAACAGCGGCTCGGCGCCTTGGGCGGCGATGTCGTTGACGCACATGGCAACGCAGTCGATGCCGATTTTGTCGTGCTTGTTCGCCATCTTCGCGACCATAAGCTTGGTGCCGACGCCGTCGGTGCCGGAAATCAGCACCGGTTCGCGGTAGCCGAGGGAGGCCAGATCGAACAGGCCGCCGAAACCGCCGATGCCGCCGACCACGCCGGGGCGGTTCGTGCGCGCGACATGCGATTTGATGCGCTTGACCACCTCGTAGCCGGCTTCGACACTGACTCCTGCCTTCTCATACGCTTCTGGCATGACTTACCTTTCTTGGATGTTTCTTGGATACGTATCCGGGTTTGGGGTATTGGGGTTGACTGAGTTATGCACGGCACCGCGTACCGGCGATCGGTGCAGGCATGACGATGCCGCTGCATCCGCGAACGATTGCAGCGGCATCATGTCAGGCCTTCGCCAGTTGTGCTTGCAGCGTGGTGATGTCCGCGCTGAACTCGTTGCCTTGATAGTGGCTCTTATCATGCGCGAACTTGGCGATCCTCACGCGGTCCTCAGGGGTCAGGGACTTGAGGAACGACTCTTCGTAATCGTCGAGCGCGGTCGGGTAGTCGCCGTTGAAGTATGCGACGCACAACCCGCCGTACGGAGCGTCCGCGTGCAGACCGATGGCTTCGACCAGACCGTCCAATGACAGGAACGCCAGCGAATCGGCGCCGATATATTCACGGATTTCCTCGACTGACTTCTTCGCGGCGATCAGTTCTTTGGTCGTCTGGATGTCGATGCCGTAGAAGCAGGGGTATTTCAGCGGCGGTGAGGAGATGCGCATATGCACTTCGCGGGCGCCGGCTTCGCGCAGCAGTTGGACGATTCGTCGTGATGTGGTGCCACGGACGATGGAATCGTCGATTACCGCGACGCTTTTGCCTTTGACGACACCGCGCACGGCGGACAGTTTCATCCGGACGCCTTGTTCACGCAATTCCTGCGTCGGCTGGATGAAGGTTCGAGCCACGTACTGGTTTTTGATCAGGCCCATTTCGTTGGGCAGGCCGCTGGTTTCTGAGAAGCCGGATGCCGCGGACAGCGAGGAGTTCGGCACGGCGATGACCATGTCGGCGGGGGCAGGGGACTCTTTGGCGAGGATCGCGCCCATACGCTTACGGGCTGAATGCACGTTGACGCCGTAGATGTTGGAGTCCGGACGCGCGAAGTAAATGTACTCCATCGAGCAGATCGCCAGCTGGGTGTTGGTCGTGTAACGGTCCATATGGTAGCCTTCGTCATCCACGACGATGATTTCGCCCGGGCCGATATCGCGTACGAATTCGGCTCCGACGATGTCCAGCGCGCATGTTTCGGACGCCAGTACGTATGCACCGTTCTTCATGCGGCCCAACGACAGCGGACGGAAGCCGTTCGGGTCGAGTGCGCCGATCATCGCGTGCTCGGTCATGAGCAGATAGGCGAAACCGCCGTGAACCTTGTTGAGCGCTTCCTTGAGCTTGTCCATGAACGTGGGGGCGTTGGAACGGCGGATCAGGTGCATCAGCACTTCGGTGTCGGAATTGGAGTGGAAGATCGCGCCTTCGTCCTCCAATTTGCGGCGCAGGCTCACGCAGTTGGTGAGGTTGCCGTTGTGGCCGAGCGCGACGTCGCCGTCGTGGAAACGGAACAGGAACGGCTGGATGTTGTCCACCGATCCGGATCCGGAGGTCGCGTAACGGACGTGGCCGATGGCCTTGTCTCCTTTGAGCCGTTCGATTTCATGCTCGTCGGAGAATACCTGGGTGAGCAGGCCGAGCCCGCGATGTCCGATGAGATGGCCGTTGTCGTTGGAAACGATGCCGGCGCCCTCCTGGCCGCGGTGCTGCAATGCGTGCAGACCGAAATAGGTGAGACGGGCAGCATCCGGGTGTCCCCAGACGCCGAAAATACCGCACTCTTCGTGGATGTCTTCGAGTTCAGCTGACAAGCCAAAGCTCCTTCCAAAACCGTGGAAACGGGGGATTCGCTAGTAACCAACATATCAACCGCCGGCTACATCGCGGCGTCAGGGTCGTCGCGTATCCGGTGGCGGGGTTGGGCAGGTATCCGGTGGAGAGGCTGGGTGGGTATCCGGCCGGTTGGGGTGGTCGGGTGCGTGGCTGTCTGCGCAGCTCTCGCCCGTCTGGTTGTCGTCCTCCGCAAACTGTCTACGCTGGTGGTGGGTTTTGCGTAGATGGTTTGTGGGGAGGTGACGGATATTCGTCTGCGGTGTGATTGTCGGGTCGTATGGCGGTGTGGTTGTTTGTCTGGTTGTCATCCTCCACAAACTGTCTACGCTGGGGGTGGGTTTTGCGTAGACAGTTTGTGAGGGGTGGTGGTGGATTTTGCGTAGATGGTTTGTGGGGAGGTGGCGGATATCTGTCCGCTGTGCGACTGCGTGTCGCACAGCGCCGGGATGTTGACATCGTCCGTGTGCGATACCGCGGTGAAGGCAACATTCCCCGTGTGCGCCGTCTCGGAATAGGCCTTACGGCGTACACTGGTGGTTGGTTTCCCGCATATGCGGGTTGCGAACATGACGTACAAGGAGCAACTATGGCAGTATTGGTCCTCGGTGGAGCCGGCTACATCGGCTCGCATATGGTCGACCGTCTGGTCAACACCACGGATGAGAAGGTCGTGGTCGTTGACAGCCTGGTCACTGGTCATCGTGCCGCCGTCAATCCAGCGGCGAAGTTCTATCAGGGCGACATCGCCGATCAGGATTTCATGCGCACCGTGTTCAAGGAGAACCCGGATGTCGACGCGGTCATCCATTTTGCCGCATACTCGCTGGTGGCCGAATCGATGAAGAAGCCGCTCAAATATTTCGACAACAACACCGCAGGCATGATCAAGCTGCTTGAAGTCATGAATGAAGTGGGCGTGAAGAACATCGTCTTCTCCTCGACCGCCGCCACCTACGGCATCCCCGAGAAAATGCCGATCCGCGAGACTGACCCGCAAAAGCCGATCAACCCGTACGGCGAGAGCAAGCTCATGATGGAGAAGATCATGCACTGGTCCGACCTCGCCTACGGCATCAAGTTTGTCGCGCTGCGCTACTTCAATGTCGCCGGCGCCAAGCCTGACGGCTCGATCGGTGAGGATCACAATCCGGAGACGCATCTGCTGCCGATCGTGCTGCAGGTGGCGCAGGGCAAGCGCGATATGCTCAAGATTTTCGGCAATGATTACAACACGCCTGACGGCACCAATGTGCGCGACTACGTGCACCCGTATGACCTTGCGGACGCGCATATCCTGGCGGTCAAGTACCTGCGCGAGGGCAATGAGTCTTCGGCGTTCAACCTTGGCTCGTCCACCGGCTTCTCGAATCTGCAGATCCTCGAGGCCGCCCGTCGCGTGACCGGCAAGGAGATCCCCGCTGAAATGGCGCCGCGCCGCCCCGGCGACCCGGATACGTTGATCGCAGCCTCCGACAAGGCGCGTGAGGTGCTCGGCTGGAAGCCGCAGTTCGACAATATCGACAAGATCATTGCTTCCGCATGGGCTTGGCATTCGAGCCATCCGGAAGGCTATGGCGATCGCAAGTAACGCGTCGCCGTCGTACCGGTCGGCATACCGGCCAGGCTGCCATCGGTGAATCAGTCTGACCGGCATTAACGAGCCGACAGAGCTGATAGACAACATATGGAAGGGGCGCCACACTGGCTCGTGCGGCGCCCCTTCCATATGTTCATATATTGTCCGAATCGCGGGTTCGCGGATCAGTACTGATCAAACATCTGCGTGAGGGAGAAGCCTGTCGCCGCGGTGATGATGATGACGAGGAGGAACGCCACCACTCCGATGATGAGTTGCGCGAGCGCCCAGTTGCGGCGATCGCGATGCTCTTCACCACCCATGCCGGCTGCCCAGCAAATCAGCAGAATGAAACCGACCAGTGGGATGGCGGACAGGATGATCGTGCCGACCCATCCGCCGAGGCTGGTGACGCCGTATGGCTGGGCGGAGGCGGGCATGGGAGCTTGCGCCTGCGGGGCGTACTGTGGCGTCGGCGGGTACGGCGTTCCGGTGGGGTATTGCGGTGCGGCGTACTGCTGGTCGTATTGTGGGGCGTCCGGCTGCGCGGTGTATTGCGAGGCATACTGCGGGGCGTCCGTCTGCTGCTGGGCATTGGGGTATTGCGGTGTCTGAGGCTGCGTCGGCTGAGATTGTGGCGGCTGTGGCAGCGGCGGTTGTGATTGGTAGTCGGTCATGACATGCTCCTTGACTCGTCTGGCGGCCGTGGTCGGGACGCGGATGCGGCCACGCCCCGGCGCTTCGTCCCCGTGCTGAGCCGCGATCTATCCGTGATATATTCCACGGTTGTCATATCCATGGTATGACGAAGCCCTGTCGAGTGGGGCTTCTGATGCGGAATTTCAAGACAGATTCCAAAGGAAATCGTTGGACGTCGCTGGAAGTGCGTGGAAGTTGTTGAACCTGTGCACCTGTCGAATCCATTGAATCCATTGAATCCATTGAATCCGCTGACTCCGCTGACTCCGCATGAAAACCGCATGAAAGGCGGTATCACCGCGGCGCAATATGCAATAACCGCCCACGACATCGTACCCTGCGTCGCCGCGAAGAATCGCCCCCCGAGGCCGTCACTGCACGCTGAGATGTTGCGGTTGCGCGGCTTGTCCGGTGCTGGAAGCATTGAATCCGATCTCCGCGCTCGCACCCGCTTCGATCGCCGTATTCCAATCCATGGGCGCGACCACGTAGTGTGTGCCTTCATGGCTGACGATGCTGCCGCCCCAGATGTCGGCGATATCGGCATCGAGATCGAACGCGACCTGCCAGGCGCCTTCATGCTTGCTTCCGGACGTGTTGCTCACGGTGATTGCGTAGGTCGCTCCGGAATTCCATTGGTTGCGTATCGTTGCCGTCGCTTGTAATCCGGCGGATTCCGCTGCCGAAGATGATGCGGAGGCCGATGGCTTCTTGCTGTCTTTTTTCGCCGTGGCCGAGGAGGCGTTCGACCCGTTGGCGGTCGAATCGCCTGCGGCCGCCTTGCTGGTGGCATCCGCGAGCGTTCGGCTCGTGTTGATCAGCCAGATTGCGCTTGGCGTCAGATCATTGCCGGTCCATCGGGAAGTCGCGGTGACGGACGGCTTGAAGAAGGCGGCGGTTTCCGCCTTGTTGGAGAGCGCCCAAGCCGCGTAACTGATATTGTTGCGTGCAAGCAGCGTCATCCATGCGTTCGCGCTGGCTTGGTCGATTGCGCCGTTGCCTGACGCGTCGCACAGTCCGAATTCGCTGACGAACACCGGTGTGCCTGACTTCAGCGCAGTTTCGAGTTTGGCACGCAGATCGTCCTTGTGAGTGGCGGCGTAGAAATGCAGCACGTACATGATGTTGTCGAATCCATCCGCGGACAGCGGTTTGCTGGCGACCGCGTCAACTTCTTGCGACCAGGTGTTGGTTCCGCACAGGATGATCGCGTCGCTGCCGGCGTCTCGGATGGCTTTGGCCATGCGGCTGCAATAGCTGTAGATATCATTGCCTGAGCCGTCGTACCATGGGGTGCCGGTGGGCTCGTTGCATACTTCGAAGATCACGTTGCCGTAGGACTTGTATTTCTGGGCGTATGTCTTGAAGAATGATTCGGCTTGATCGGCGTCCCCGTTGGGATTGTAGTTGAGCACATGCCAATCGATGATGACATACATGCCCAGATCGGTCGCCGCCTGGATGCCTTGTTCGATGGTGCTATCCATCTGGGCTTGGGCGCCCTGCAGATACCCGTTTTCCCGTGGGTACGCAGCCAATCGCACCATATTGATGCCCCACTCGTCGCGCAACGACTGGAAAGCGTCCTTGTTGACGTATTGCGGGAACCATTGCAGGCCGTGGGTGCTTGCGCCGCGCAGCTGGAAGGGCATGCCGTGCGCGTCGAGTATTGTCGGTGCGGACAAGCCGTCCACCTTGCCTACGGACAGCTTGCCGTGTTTGCCGTATGGGGTGTCCTTGGCGGCGAGCGTGGTGGTTTTGCCTGTGACATCGTAGGCGAGTGTGCCGGCGTCGGCATTCGCGGTGAATGATTGCATCGCTTTGATGTAATCCGCCGGGGTCGCGGTGCCGGAGGAGCTTGCCCCCGAAGGTGTCGCTGTGCTCGTGCCACTTTCGGTGCCTGTTTGCCGCGCGCCCTCCTGGTGTTGCCGATATGTGGTGATGGCGATCGCCGTTCCCGCTCCTGCGAGGAAGATCACGATGGCGGCTAGGGCTGCGATGATGCGCCGGGCAGGTTTGCTCATGCCTGGCTTCCCGGATGCGCTGGTTTTCCCGGTTTTGTCGGTCTTCTTGGTCTTCCCGGTCTTCCCCCGATGTTTGGAACCGCGTTTTCCGTGTTGCACATCCGGTATGTTCTGCGCGTCCTGTGGTGTGTTCTGTTCCGCCGCAGCATCCGCCTGTTGGCGTTGGTCTGGATCCGCTGGATGCGCTCCGTTCACGTCCGCTTCGTCTGCGCCTGTTGACGCGTCGGAAGCGACGGCGTGTCCTGGCATTCCGCTGATCGGCTGGGCTGCATCGCCGGCTGGTGGAAATTGTCGCGTCTGACTGACGGTGAAATCGACGGTCGCCGCATCGTTATACATGCCGATTGCGCGTGGGGTGGGCGCGGCGCTGCGAGTTGCCTCGTCCGGATTTCCGGATTCACGCCGTTCGTCCGGCTGCTGCCCGATATCGTCAGTGTCCATGATGATTCCTTCGTCAGTGAGGGGATAAGGCTGATTCGAAGCGGTGAACCTGAAGGCTCAGCACGCGCGACGCTTGGACTGATGCTGCGCAAGCCGGTGTGGAATCCCACAGGTTGCTCGACCGTGTACCGAGCGGGTTGGCGACAATCCCGGCGGCCAGATTGTTCAGACGTTCAGACGGCACGAGGCAGGCCGGTCAGGCCGCCGGCATCGACAGCTCAGGATGTGTCAGGATGTGGCGTTGTGCACGCGCTCGCCAAATGGCGTAGGCGGTTGCTCGCCGCGTTTGAGCATATTGTTCACCCAGCGCTCGGAGGCATCGATGATGCCTTGCAGGGCTTGCAGGGGAGTCGAGGCGACCCAGCTCAGCCCCGGCAGCTCAAGCACGGTGCCGACGTAGGTGTGGTGTTCCGAGGACCATTGGATGCTGTAGATATACCGGTCGACCACGCCTCGGTTGACTGGGGCGGCGTCGAGTTCGGTTTTCAGGAAGGACCCGGTAAGCTGTCCTGGCGCGTCCACGGCTGTTGTCGTTGATGCGGCGTGTGCCGCTGGCGTGCGAGCGTCGCTTTGCGCGATACGGGTGGGTGATGATGACGGCGTGGATGATGTTGCCCGGTGCCGTGCCCGGCTTGGCTGCAGTGATGTCATCTCTGGTGTGCTCTCGTTTGCGATGGATGGGAATGTCATGGCAGGCGTCTCAGTGGTGCCTGGCTCGTCTGCCTGCGCGATGGCGGTGCCCTGCGTGCTGGCAGGCTGCCGACTGGGAATCGGCGTGTCAACCGGTGTATGGGGCGAATCGCCTTCGTCGTCATGGACAACCGGATGGGCGTACTGTCGCAAAATGCTTACGAACTCATCGTCCTTCATCTCTCCGAAGCTGCGATAATGCTTGTCGAGCGCAAGATTGACCATCGCCCGCGATGCGCTGTTCAAATTGCTTTGCAGCGATTCCTCGTCATCCCCGTTGAACTGCCAGTCATTGGCTGCGATATAGTCCTTGATGCAATTGCGGGCGGCCATGCCGTTAATGCGAGCTATGTCGAAGTCGATGACGATATCGTCGGCCATGCCGCGTCCTTCCTCCTATGACCTTGCTTCGATGCCATCGGTGGCAATCGAAGCGTCTCTTTTTCGTATCATACCGCACTCAAATGCTTGACATGCACGCGATGATAACGTTATCAATATTGTTCGTCCGGCGGTGCAGGTTCCTGCGCGTGACGCGCTAGCATAGGGGAAGGCACAGCAACGATATGCAGGCCGGTGTTCGTAAGTCTGCGGACATACCGCACACCGGACGACGGAGCGGTCGTTGCGATTGCCCGGATGCACGCCAGTAGGGCGATGTGACGACGATGGTATTCGGCCGGATCACCATGGAGGCGACAGATGGACCAATGGAGGCAAGGGGCATCTCCCTATACCGGCGATAGTGGGCGTGGGACACAGACAACCACCAGTATGACCGCTGTTCAGGCGTCTCCAGGCGGTCCGAATCCGCCGGGTGGCACTGTGGTCGCCGCAGGAGCGCCTGATGATCCCGATCACAATCCGGGATTGCGCAACAAGTTGCGGCGCGATCGCCGTGCCGCCAATCACAGGAAAATCCAGCGGGTGTGTCTGGCGATTCTGTATTCGCTGGATATCGTGATGGTGGTTGCATACACGATTGCGTATATTGACGGCCAATGCTCGCAGGACGCATTGCTCAAAACCATCAGCGGTGCCATCAGTTTCGCGATTCTTGTGGATTGGGCGGCGATGCATGACGAAAAGCGCGCTCAGAAGGGGCGCAATGCGCTGCGGTATCCGGTCGCGGCGCCGCGTGAGCATTATGTGACCGGCGCTGTGGAGTGGCAGTGCCCGTTGTGCCAGACCTTCAATGATGTCCCGCCGTTGGCGCGGGATGTGCATTGGCCGTTGATGCAACAGTGTGTCGCGTGCCATGAGACGGTTGTCGTCCCGGATGTGCGGCACCATGAACGCACCGCATGACGGCTGTCAGGAATGCCATGCGATATTCGTGGCGTTGGAGGGCGAGGCGCCGCGATTGCGTGAGGTTTGTTACTGTTCCAGGGAACAGCTCGTTTCGTGGCTGCGTGAGGAGTAGATGCACGAGCCGCGGAAATGGATGTTTTCGCCGATGACGACGTAGTCGTTGGCGACATGCCCATCGCCGGTGACGTGCCTGATGGTGATGGAATTGCCGGCGTGCAGCGGAATCTTCTGGCCGAAATCAAGCGGATCGGTGGTCACGACGTCGGTGTCCGCATTCAGGTAGCAGGCGCGGGTGTCGGTGCAGGAAATATCTCCGTCCTTGAATCCGATATTGCCGTGGTGTTGCAGGTCAATCGTGTCTATGGCATCGACGGTCGTCGCCATATCGGTTGTGATATCCGCCTTCCACTGGCGTTCCTGCATGTACTCGTCGATGTGGGTGGCGGCGAAAGCTCCTACGGCGACGATGGCGATGGCAGCGACGGTGCTCAAGATGAAGCGCCGAACGGTTGCCGTCGTCTTCGATGGTGAAGTGCCGGGGACGGCTGAATCGGTTCCGTTGTCGACGATGGTATATCCGATGGATGGGATTTCGAACGTGGTTGGTTGATGCACGATGCTTCTCTCTTTCAAGTCCTTCAAGCGTGATGTCTGTTGTGGTGTTTCATGCTGGCTGTGGACGGTTGTTGTATGCGGTTTCAATGCGAACCGCGGTCAGGGAATGATGCATTGATGGAATCGCGTCGGGCCCCGGTTCCCGCTCGGGGTGACGCAGAAGCGGCCGTCCCCGTTCAACCTGACGACACGCCTGTGTCTGTTCGGTTCCTAGGTTATGCGCCGCTGGCGGTCAAGTCCAGAATGTGGCAATCATCATTGCCGAAACGATTGAAATGAAGCGGTGTGTCGGGCGTGTCGAACCGGTTCGACACGGATGTTGGCAACGCATGAACCATCACAGGTATGGGGGACGATCATCGCCAATCGCATGTCATCTCATCTGACGAGGAATAGTACGTGCATGAACCGGGTAAGTGGACGCTCTCACCGATCACAATATATGCATCGGCAGCTGCGCCGCTTCGGCTGTTGTGCCGGATGGTGATGGCATCACCTTTATGCATCGGGATTCGCGTTCCGGCGTTGAGCGGGTCTTTGGCGATGATGTCGCTGTCCACCGTCAGGTAACAGGCGGCAGGATTTGGACAGGAGATATCGCCGTTGATGAACCTGGCGGATCCATGGTGTTGCAACAACATGTCATCGATGACGTCCGCGGAGGAGACGACATCATCGGCGACGGCGTTCTCCCATCGATTGCGTTGCACTGTGCGATAGACGGGTATGCCGATGGCCAAGGACAGTATTATCGCTGTGAGGGCGGCGAGTGTGCGGATGCTGATGCGGTACCGCGCCTGTGTGCGTTCGTCAGGTTCCTTTTCGATGCGTTCGACGACACGGGCGCTGACTGGTCCTATCGGATGCAGCGGAGTGGTTTGCTCAATCGGATCGTATGGCGGAATCATGACGATATTGTCGATGGAAGAGCCGTTGATAAGAGATCCGTTGATGGATGATCCGTCTGTGTCGATCATATCCGCTCCTTTCACGGAACTCGCTTCACGCTGTCGCGATGCCCTCGCCGGTGGGGACGACGCGTCATGCGGTGACGAGGCTCTGCCGGTCTGCGTCGATGCGTTTGCCTGACGTCTTCGCAGGTGCATGGCCGTCGCCTGACGAACCGCCGTTGGTTCGCATTGCTTCCATTATAGTTGCCCACGCTGTGCTGCAACAGCGCTACGCAACAGACGCTTCTGCCGACGCTGCGGAGGTGGAGGGTCAAGGTTCTGTTTCTGCCGACGTTGAGTGTGCGGTGGGTGTCGGTGGATACTTCTGCCGACGCTGCGGCGGGTGTGAGTGTCGGCAGAAGGCTGTGGTTCTGTCTCTGTCGACGTTGAGTGTGCCGTGAATGTCGGCAGACGCTTCTGCCGACGCTGAGATGGATGGCGGCGGAAGAATGATTATTGCGCAACATGCCAGATACGCAGAAGACCGGCCGCCTCCCCCAGGGGGAAACGACCGGTCTTATGACTCACACTCGCCACGATGATCGCCGTGGTAGATGATCCTGAACGATCCTCGTGGCGAATCCGGGCGATGTCAGGCGGTGAAGTACCTCACGCCGCTGGTGAACAACGGCTGCAGCTTGTCGCCGGGCACATTGACGAAGGTGCCGTCCGTGTACCGCTCGGAATGACCCATTTTGCCGAATACGCGGCCGTCCGGGCTGGTGATGCCTTCGATGGCGAGCATCGAACCATTCGGATTGACATCCAGATCCATGCCGGGCACGCCTTCGGCATCCACATACTGCGTTGCGATTTGGCCATTGGCCTTGAGCTTGGCGAGCACGTCGTCGGATGCCACGAATCGTCCTTCACCATGCGAAATCGCAATCGTATGCACGTCGCCGACCGAGCTTTCCGCCAGCCACGGGGACAGGTTGGACGCCACGCGGGTGCGCACCAGACGGCTTTGGTGACGGCCGATCGTGTTGAAAGTCAACGTCGGGCAGGCCTCAGTCATCGGCACAATATCGCCGAACGGCACCAAGCCGAGTTTGATGAGCGCCTGGAAGCCGTTGCAAATGCCGAGCATCAACCCGTCGCGGTTCTTCAACAAGTCGCGCACAGCGTCGCGCACAGCTGGAGCACGGAAGAACGCGGTGATGAACTTCGCGGAACCGTCGGGTTCGTCGCCGCCTGAGAAGCCACCCGGGATCATGATGATCTGGCTGCGGTGAATCTCATCAACCAGCGCCTGTGTGGATTCGGCGACGGCCTGCGGGGTGAGGTTGTTCACGATGAGCGTGCTCACGTCTGCTCCGGCACGTTCGAACGCGGCGGCGGAATCATACTCGCAGTTGTTGCCCGGGAACACGGGGATCACCACGTGCGGCTTGGCGACCGGAGCGCCGGTGTACACGGTCTTCTTCGGTGCGTGGAATTCCTCGGTTTCGGTGACGCTGCCGCGTTCCGCTCCCTTGGAACGATACGGGAAGACGCCTTCCATCGCGCCTTCCCAGTCCTCCTGCACGTGGTCGAGATCGAGGCGCTCGCCGCCGGCGACGAAGGCGTAGTCGTCGGTCGTCTCGCCGATCACACCGATTTCGACGCGGTTGGAAACCGCGGGGAGTTTCGCATTGTCGTCAAGTTCGACGAGGAATGAGCCATACGCTGGAGTGAACAGGTCATCCACGGCGATGCTGTCGGCGAGTTTCACGCCGATACGATTGCCGAGCGTCATCTTGAACAGGGATTCGGCGCTTGCGCCGTAGCCTGGGGTGGACACGGCGAGCGCGTCATGGAATTCGGTGAGCGACTCGACCACGTCCATCGTCTCGAGCAGCCCATCCTTATCGGGGGTGAGCCCATCGGCCGCATACCGCGGGGCGATGCGTGCGATCCGATGACCGGCCTTCTTGAACTCGGGAGAGGTGGCACGATGCATATTGCCGACCGCCACAGCGAAGGAGATAAGTGTCGGCGGTACGTCGAGATCCTCGAAACTGCCGCTCATCGAATCCTTGCCGCCGATTGCGCCGACGCCAAGATCGACCTGCGCCATCAACGCGCCCAACACCGCGGCAGCCGGCTTGCCCCAGCGTTCAGGCACATCACGCAGTTTGCCGAAATACTCCTGGAAGCTCAGATACGCGTCCTCGCGGCGGAAGCCTGCGGACACGAGCTTGGCGAGTGATTCGACCACCGACAGATAGGCTCCGGTGAACTGGTTCTTCTCCATGATGTACGGGTTGAAGCCCCATGCCATCGCGGATGCGGTGGTGGTCTTGCCGAACACCGGGAGCTTGGCGACCATCGCCATGGCGGGGGTCAGCTGACGCTTGCCGCCGAAGGGCATGAGTACAGTGGCGGCGCCGATCGTGGAGTCGAATCGTTCGGACAGACCTTTGTTGGACGCCACGTTGATATCGGTGACGAGCGCATGCATCCGGTCCTTGAACGAGCCGTCACGCCACGGGGTAGTGTACGAGCCGCCTTGTTCGACATGGACGGTCTGATGCTTGGGCGCACCATTGGAAGCGAGGAAGGCACGGCTCAGATTCACGATCGTGTCGCCCTGCCAGGTCATGCGCATGACCTTCTCCTCGGTGACCGTCGCGATGACGGTGGCTTCGAGGTTCTCCTCGCGCGCGTAGCCAAGGAACTCGTCCACGTCATCGGCTGCCACATCGACAGCCATACGTTCCTGGGATTCGGAAATCGCCAGTTCGGTGCCGTCCAGGCCTTCGTACTTCTTGGGTACCAGGTCGAGGTTGATGGTCAGGCCGTCGGCAATCTCGCCGGTCGCCACAGACACGCCGCCTGCGCCGAAATCGTTGCACCGCTTGATCAGACGGCAGGCGTCCTTACGGCGGAACAGACGCTGGAGCTTGCGCTCGACCGGAGCGTTGCCCTTCTGGACTTCGGCGCCGTCCTTTTCGAGGCTTTCCTCATCATGCGCCTTTGAAGCGCCGGTTGCGCCGCCGATGCCGTCACGGCCGGTACGTCCGCCCAGCAGGATGATTTTGTCGCCGGGGGTCGGGGTTTCGCGGCGCACATGGTCGGCAGGGGTCGCGCCCACAACAGCGCCGACTTCCATGCGCTTGGCCACATAACCCGGATGGTAGATCTCATCGACTTGACCGGTCGCCAGACCGATCTGGTTGCCATATGAGGAGTATCCGGCTGCTGCGGTGGTGACGATCTTGCGCTGGGGGAGCTTGCCCTTGAGCGTTTCGGACACGGGGACGCGCGGATCGCCTGCGCCGGTCACGCGCATCGCCTGATACACGTAGGAACGCCCCGACAGCGGGTCGCGGATGCATCCGCCGATGCAGGTCGCCGCGCCACCGAAGGGCTCGATTTCGGTTGGATGGTTGTGGGTTTCGTTCTTGAACAGGAACAGCCAATCCTGGTCTTCGCCGTCCACATCGACCTTCACTTTGACGGTGCAGGCGTTGATTTCCTCGGATTCGTCAAGGTTCTTCAGGATGCCGTTCTTCTTGAGCCATTTGGCGCCGATGGTCCCCATGTCCATCAGGCATACCGGCTTGTTGTCGCGCCCGAGCTCGTGACGCATGGCCAGATACTTGTCAAATGCGGCTTTGACGACGCTGTCGTCGATATCCACCTCGTCGAGCTGCGTGCCGAAGGTGGTGTGACGGCAGTGGTCGGACCAGTAGGTGTCGATCACCTTGATTTCGGTGATGGTCGGTTCGCGGTGCTCGCCGTGGAAATACTCCTGGCACACCTTCGCATCCGCCAGATCCATCGCCAGCCCACGCTCGTCGATGAACCGCTGCAGGCCTTCGTCGTCCAGCTCGTCGAATCCGGCGATCACCTCGACTTTGGCGGGTTTGGCGACCTGCACGTTGAGCGTGCTCTTCGGCTCGAGGGAGGCTTCGCGGGCTTCGACCGGGTTGATCACGTACTGTTTGATCTGATCTACTGCCTGTTCGCCCAGATCGCCTTCCAGCGCGTAGACTTTGGCGCTGCGCACGGTCGGGCGTTCACCCTGGCTGATCAACTGGATGCATTCGCTGGCGGAATCGGCACGCTGATCGAACTGCCCCGGCAGGAATTCGACGGCGAACACCGCGCTGTCGCCGAAATCAGGCATATCCTCGCTGGCGTTGTCCACCTGCGGCTCACTGAACACGGTTGTGGTCGCCTGTTCGAACAGCTCACGGCTGATGCCTTCGACGTCGTAACGGTTGACGATACGCAGGCCGGTCAGCCCTTTGATCCCGAGAATCGTCTTCAGCTCGTTCTCCAGTTGCCTGGCCTCGACGTCAAAGCCCGGCTTCTTCTCGACATAAACGCGAAAAACCACGGTATTCCTTCTGTTGTTGGTATGGCGGTTGTCTGGGTGATGCAGGTGGTCGCGTGGGTTCGTTCGCCAACCGCGGCGCATCCAAAAAATGTGGCCCGCATCGGAAAACCGGTGCGGGCCCGGGGTCACTCGGCGTCCTTGACGCCCTCGGAATCGGCGAGCTGCTTGAGACGGCTGTAGATCTCCTCATATGCGGGGATGATGTTGCCCAGATCGCGGCGGAACAGGTCCTTGTCAAGATGCTCGATCTTGCCGCTGTGATCCTTCAGGTCCCACAGACGGCAGGTGTCGGGCGTGATCTCGTCGGCGAGCAGAATCGTGCCGTCGGAGGTCTTGCCTTCCTCGATCTTGAAATCGACAAGCTGCACGTCGATCTTGGAGAAGATGTCCTTGAGCGCTTCGTTGACTGCGCGCGCCTGACGGGAGATCTCCGCGAGCTCGTCCTCAGAAGCGAGCCCAAGGGCGACGATGCCGTCATCGTTGATGAACGGATCGCCCAGATCGTCGGACTTCAAGCAGAATTCGAGGATCGGCTTCTTCAGCGGCGTGCCTTCCTTGACGCCATACCGCTTGGCGAACGAACCGGCTGCGGTGTTACGCATGATGATTTCCAACGGGTACATGGTCATCTTGCGCACCAGCTGCTCGGTGTCGGACAGGCGCTTGATGAAATGGCTGTCGATGCCGCGAGCCTTGAGCAGTTCGAAAATCACGGAGGTGATGTGGTTGTTCAGGTTGCCCTTACCGGCGATCTGCGCCTTCTTCGCGCCGTTACCGGCCGTCGCCTGATTCATGTATTCGACCCACAGAACGTCGGGATCGTCGGTCGCATACATTTTTTTGGCCTTGCCCTCATAGAGCTTTTCCAGTTTCTGCATGACTCGCCTTCCTCGTAAGCACGAGATGGATTGGGGGTGTATACGGTGGAAAGGATACCAAGCGCCGGCTACATCGGGCGGCACGGCGTGGGGTCGGGATGAGTCGGCTATGACATGACGGAGAGCGGCTTCGGTCAGGGGCCTGGCAACACCATCGTCACCGCTTCTGACAACCCCCGATGGCAAGATGACGGTATGAGTGTTAACGCCGAAGCCACAGTCCACGCAAGCCAGTCCAATACATCATCATCCACATCCGCCGCTGCGCCGGCCAATCCGCGGCTCGGCACCCCGCTCGACCCATCCGTCGACGCCGAGCGCACCAAGGTCCTGTTGCTCGGCTCCGGCGAGCTTGGCCGCGAGATCGCCATCGAACTCATGCGCCTCGGTGCCTGGGTGTGCGCGGCAGACAGCTACGAGGGCGCCCCGGCCCAGCAGGTCGCACACGAGTACCGCGTCCTCGATATGGCCAATCCTGAACAGTTGGACGCGCTGTTCGCTGAGGTCAAGCCGGATATCGTCATCCCCGAAGTCGAAGCGATTGCCACGTCGGAGCTCGACGCCGTCGCAGCGCTTGGTGTGCAAGTCGTGCCCAGCGCCGGCATTGCCGCTATCTGCATGGATCGTGAGCGTTTGCGTGTTCTCGCCCATGAGAAGCTCGGCTTGCCGACCACGCCCTACCGGTTCGCCGGTTCGCTCGAGGAACTGCGTGCCGGCGCTGAAACGGTCGGTTACCCGTGCGTTGTCAAGCCGATCATGAGCTCTTCCGGCCACGGTCAGTCCATCGTGCGCACGCCGGATGCCATCGACGCTGCGTGGCATGAAGCGCAGGTCGGCCGTCGTGCGGCGGGCGAAGGCGGTATCTCCCGTGTCATTGTCGAAGCGCTTGCACCGCTTGATTATGAGTTGACTGTGTTGACCGTCAGCTCGTCCGCAGGTGTGGTCACGTGCACGCCGATCGGGCAGCGTCAGGAAAGCGGTGATTATCGTGAGTCCTGGCAGCCGGCGGCGGTCGATCCGGATACGTTGCGCACCGCGAAGGATCTCGCTCGTCGTTGCGTCGAAGGGCTGGTCGCTGATGCCCATGCACACGGTGAGCGCGGCTGGGGCGTGTTCGGTGTCGAATTATTCGTGCTTACCGACGGCTCGGTTCTGTTCAACGAGGTTTCCCCGCGTCCGCACGACACCGGCATGGTGACCATGATTTCCCAGCGGTTGAGCGAATTCGCGCTGCACGCACGGGCGGTTCTCGGCATCCCGGTCAGCGAAGGGCACGTCGATCTGGCGCTCGGCGACGGGCAGGTCGGTGCAAGTCACGCCATCGTCGTCGAAGGCGACGGACGCGCGGTCTTTTCGCATGTACCGCAGGCGCTTGCCGAACCGGACACCAACCTGCGTATCTTCAACAAGCCGGAAGTCCACGGGCATCGCCGCATGGCGGTGGCGCTCGCCATCGGGAACAGCGCTGATGACGCTCGTGCCAAGGCCGGTCGCGTCGCCGACGCGCTGGCTGTCACGGTGCGGTAATCGGCGCGGCATCCGGAATTCGTGGGGCTTCGGGCTTACGATACCGGTATGGGCATGAAGAATCAGGGATCGAATCAGGGGTCTGTGGCGGCCGGCAACATTGCTGATGCCGGTCGCCCGCTGGTCATCGCGCTGGTGGTCGACACCGCGGGCAATGAGGGCAACGGCACGTCGAATTCGGCGCTGCAGTATGCGAAGGAGCTGCGCCGGCAAGGGCATACGGTCCGTTTGGTCGGTATCGGTTCGCCTGAGTATCCGATTCGCGTGCATCATGTCCCGCTGGTCTCCTGGATCGCCGCGAAGCAGCAGATGCAGTTCGCGCAGCCGGATCGGTCGATGTTCCGCAAGGCGTTTGCGGGTGCTGATGTGGTCCACGTGTATTTGCCGTTCAAATACGGCCGCGTGGCGGTGCGTACTGCGCATGAGATGGGCATCCCCGCCACGGCCGGATTCCACCTGCAGCCGGAGAACGTCCTGTATTCGGCGGGGCCGTTGCGGTATATTCCCGGTGCCTCGGCGTTCATCTACTGGCTGTTCGACCGCATGTTGTACCGGCATATCCGGCATATCCACACACCCTCGCATATGATTGCCGCGCAGTTGCGTGCGCACGGCTACCGCCAGCGGTTGCATGTGATCTCCAACGGCTATGCGCCGCGGTTCACCGCCAAACGGCAACGTGAACCCGGCTCACCTGTTCCCAGGCCGTTCCGGATCGTCGCTTCGGGGCGCTTGGCGAGTGAGAAGGACCACGTGACGCTGATCCGGGCGGTTGCGTTGAGCCGGCATGCCGAGGATATCGAGTTGGTGATCTGCGGTACCGGGCCGTTGCAGCATGAGTTGCGGCGGATGGCAGGGAAGTTGCTGCCGGGCCGTTGGTCGATTGGCTTCCATGACAACGCGCAGATGCCTCAGCTGCTGCGTTCATGCGATCTGCTGGTCCACCCCTCTATCGTGGATATTGAATCGTTGAGCGTGCTTGAGGGTATGGCGTCCGGCTTGGTTCCGGTGATTGCGAGGTCCGCGCAGAGCGCCGCCGGACAGTTCGCGCTCAATGACCATTCGCTGTTCGAGGCCCAAGACCCGGCCATGCTCGCCCAGCGTATCGATTGGTGGATTGACCATCCGGACGAGTTGAGCCGTTGGGGAGCCATATATGCTGAGCACACGCGTGAGGAGTATTCGATTGCATCATGCGTGCGAAAGTTCGTCGCCATGGAGCGCGAAGCGATCGCTGATTTCGACGGCAGGTTGTGAACGATGAATCCGCCGTAATCGGCGCATTGCCGGTTCGAGCGGTTTCATGCGGTCGGGCGTGGGAGCGTTGCGCCCGCCACACCTTGACCGTTTCTGCCAGACGCGCTTCGGGAGCGCGGGTATGACATCATGCTCGGAATCGTGTCATTCAGCCCGCTGATTTGCATTTCGCAATGTCGCGGTAACGCCGATGATACGAAAAGCGCATACCATGCCGCCAAACGCGAAGAAAAACGCATCCCAAAGGCGCCCGTGCAACGAAAAACGCATGGGATTGCCTGTCGGGGTGCGTATTGCGTGAGTTATGACGACGAAAGGCGACATGATGAGCAGATATGCAGTGACCAATCCGGCGACCGGGCAGGTCGAGGAAAGTTTTGAAACCTTCACCGACGAGCAGGTCGCCGCGGCGGTGGATGCCGCCGACGAAGCCTATCGCACGTGGGGAAGGACCACGACTATCGAGCAGCGTGCGGCGTTGATGCGCAAGGCGGTGGCGGCGTACCGCGACCAGCAGCAGGAGCTCGCCACCATCATCAACCATGAGATGGGCAAATTGATGGATGAGGCGCTTGTCGAAGTCGAATTCTCGGCGGAGATCCTCGAATACTATGCCGATCATGCCGCCGAATTCCTTGCCGACGAGCCGATTGACCGCGCTGCGGCGGGCACGGCGTTCATCCGGCATCTGCCGATCGGCCCGCTGGTCGGCGTCATGCCGTGGAACTACCCGTATTATCAGGTCGCCCGGTTCGCCGGCCCGAATCTGATGCTTGGCAACACCATCATGCTCAAGCACGCGTCCCTGTGCCCCAAGTCGTCGGCTGCGATGGAGCGGATTTTCCTCGAGGCGGGCTTCCCGAAGGGCGCGTTCGTCAACATGTACGCCACCAACGAGCAGATCGCCAAGGTCATCGCCGATCCGCGCGTCCGCGGTGTGTCCCTGACCGGCTCCGAACGTGCCGGCAAGGCGATCGCCCAAGAGGCCGGTGCCGCGTTGAAGAAGGTCGTGTGTGAGTTGGGCGGCAATGACGCGTTCATTGTCATGAGCACTGACGATTTGGATGCGGCGGTTGAGGCCGGCGCGAACGCCCGGTATGAGAACAGCGGTCAGATCTGCAACGGCGCCAAACGATTCATCATTATCGATTCGCTGTACGACGAGTTCTTGAAGCGGTTCATCGCGGTGTCCAAGGAACGCAAACTCGCGCCCCTGTGCTCTGCGTCAGCCGCCGACGGCCTGGCAGCCCAAGTGCAAGCCGCGATCGATGACGGGGCGACGGTGGTGTTGGGCGGCGCCGAACATGACGGGGCCTTCTACCCGGCGACCATTCTGACCGATATTCCCGAAGGCTCGGCCGCACGCCATACGGAATTCTTCGGCCCGGTCGCCCAGTTCTACCGCGTGTCGAGCGAGGATGAGGCCATTGCGGTCGCCAACGACTCGCCGTATGGTCTCGGCTCCTACGTGTTCACCACCGATAGTGAGCAGGGGCTGCGGTTTGCGGACCGTCTGGAATCCGGCATGACCTATATCAACGAATCCGGCGCAGATTCGGCGGAACTGCCGTTCGGCGGCGTGAAGAACTCCGGGTTCGGCCGCGAAATGGGCCCGCTCGGCATCCGCGAGTTCGCGAACTACAAGCTGATTACGGAAGCCGCGCGCTGAGCCGGACGCAGTTCGATAAATCAGCATGATGGCCGGTCGCCGTACCACTGGCGGCCGGCCGCTTGCGTGCTGGCGCGTTTGCGTATCAGCGGTCTGGTTCGCTGTCATGCCTATCGGCGTCGGCAAACGCCATTGTTCCCACGGTTCCGGGGTATTCCGCCCATCGGTTTCCGACCGCTTCGTCACAATGGAATCGGCGGGCAATATCCGGCAATATTCCACGATATGATTGTGTGTCTCATATGCTGGACGCTGAGGCGTGCGGCTCTTCTCGGTGTCTGTCGGATGCGTGGATAACTCCGAGTCCCCGAGGCCCAGGCTGCGCATGAATCGGCGGAAATGCGGGCAACGTCGTCAAGTTGTGCCGATTGGGGCGTCTTCGGGCATGTTCTGCGCGGGTATGGATACGCGAACCCCGAGAAAGGCCGATATCGCGCGGTTCCTGCGCTGTGCGCCCGGGGCGCGCCGACGCGTGTCGCCGGTTCGACCTCCAGCAGTCGTTCCTGCGCTGTGCGCCCGGGGCACATTCCGCTTCCTGCGCGTGGACGTGAGCGTCCCCGTGATCGCGCCCACGCGCTTGTGTGCTTCTGTGCGTCCCGCCCGCTCGTCGTGTGCAATCGCCGCGCGGTGTACCGGCTGCGTGATTACCGTACGCCGTAGTCGTAGCGCTGCTCGATGAGCCGCAGATACGTGAACACTTCAGTATGATCGACGCCCGGAATCCGGCGGATGCGCATCACCAGGTCGAGCAGATCATCGTCATCGGCGGTGAAGACTTCCAGCAGCATATCGAAACGCCCGGCGGCCGCCACAATGTAATCGATGCCGTCGGTTTCGCGCAGCCGGTCGGCGATGGCATCCAAATCTCCGCTTGTGTTGACGCCGATCAAGGCTTGCCTGCGATACCCCAGTTGGATCGGGTCGGTGACGGCCACAATCTGGATGATCCCTGCTTCGACCAGTCGCTGGACACGGCCGCGTACTGCCGCTTCTGACAGGCCGACGACTTTGCCGATCGCCCCGTATGGCTTGCGTCCGTTCTTCTGCAACTCGCGGATGATCGCCTTGTTGGTGTCGTCAAGCAGCGACGGTGTCCTGCGCTGCTCGGCGCCGGCGACGTCACCGCTCGATGGTTCGGATACTCCCGCGGCAAACGGCTCGCGTATGTCATGTTGAACTCTCATGCGACCATCACAGCAGGTCATTGTTCACGATGCGAGACCGTGGGGAAAATTTCGCGTTACGCCGCTTTTTTAGTCGCAATATTGCGTTTACGCAACTGAAATCATCGGCACCTTTGATGAATCACAACGAAAACGGCAGAGGCACGGCATGCATGCTATCGAACTCGAAGTTCTCGCAAGTCACGCATGAACGTGACGCGTCCCGCGGGATTACGACGCAGGACGACCGGACGAATGACCAAGGAGGAGCGATGACCATGACTCAATCACCTGTCAAGGATGCGGCCCCGTCATCATCTGCGGCCCAATCGCATCGGCCGGATGATACCGGCGTCCGCATCGGCCGCAACAAGGGCGTGGAACTGAGAGAAAGCGGCCTGACCATCAACCGTGCCCGCAAGACCTTCCGATCCGCGGAAGGCAACCTGGTACACGCCATCGACGACGTGAGCCTCAATATCGAAGCCGGCGAGTTCTTCGTGCTGCTCGGTCCCTCCGGCTGCGGCAAAACAACGCTGCTGCGCTCCATCGGCGGACTGGAAACACTGGATGCCGGGGAGATCTATCTGGGCGACCAGCGCATCGACGAGATGCCGCCGTACGAACGCCCGGTCAACACCGTATTCCAAAGTTACGCGCTTTTCCCCAATATGACGGTGGAGCAGAATATCGCATTCGGCTTGGAGATGGAAAAGAAGCCGAAAGATTATATCAAACGCAAGACGCAGGAGATGCTTGACTTGGTGCATCTCAGCGACATCGGCAAGCGGTTGCCCAGCCAGTTGTCCGGCGGTCAGCAGCAGCGCGTCGCGCTTGCCCGGTCGCTTGCGAAAAGTCCGAAAGTCCTGCTGCTCGATGAATCACTCTCCGCTCTTGATTTCAAGCTGCGCCGCCAGATGCAGGTCGAGTTGAAGCGTCTGCAGCGCGAAACCGGCATCATGTTCATTTTCGTCACGCACGACCAAGAAGAAGCATTGTCGATGGCCGACCATATCGCCGTGTTCTCCAAGGGCAAGCCTGAGCAGGTCGGCACTCCGGAAGAAATCTACGACAAGCCCGCTAACCGTTTCGTCGCCGACTTCATCGGCGATATCAACTTCCTTGACGCTGCTGTGCATGACGCCGGATCGGTCGAGGTCGAAGGCAAGATCCTCCCGGTGGCGCAAGACTTGAGCAAGTACGGCAAGGGGGCGGCGGTGAGCGCCGCGGTCCGGCCTGAACGCATCACGCTTGGCGCGGCGGACGAAGGCGGCTTGCAGGCGAGCGTGGAAACCGTCACCTATATGGGTTCTGACATTCGCTGCCATGTCCGCCTCGCCGACGGCACGCCTGTGCAGATTCGGGTCAACCCGCCGTTTGACGCCGCATTGCTTACGGTCGGCGCCACCGTGAGCGTGACCGTCAGCCCCGACCATATGAGGGTGGTGGAACGATGAGTGAGCAGTCTTCCACCTTGGACGGTCAGAAGCCTCCCATCGGCGAGGCGCAGCGCGGCGAGGTTGCACGTCCGCATCGTCGTCGCACGCTGTTTTCCGCATCCGGCGGCATCAAGCCGGGTATGCTGTCGCACTGGTATGCGATTCCCGCCATCATCGTCGGTCTGCTGTTCACGCTCGGCCCGATTTGTGTGATTGTCGCGTTCTCCTTCATGAGCCAGCCGGACGTCGGCGGCGGCGTCGTCTACAAGTTCTCCACGAACGCCTACAAGAAACTGCTGTTCACCACAGACTTCCTGGGACGCACCTCCTTCGATCCGCGGTATCTCAAGGTGTTCGGCACATCGCTGTGGCAGGCGCTCGTCACCACGTTCATCTGCATTGTCTTGTCCTTCTTCATCGCCTTGTGGATGTCGCTGCGCAAGCCCTCGACCCAGCGGCTGCTGGTCCTGCTGATCAACATCCCGTTCTGGACGAATCTCATCGTCCGCACCTACGCATGGATGCTGATCCTCAACGAGAACGGACCGATCAACGGGTTCCTCAAATTCATTGGCGCGGGCAGCAAACAGTTGCTGTATACGTCCGGCGCGTCGTTGATCGGCTTGATTTTCACGTTCCTGCCGTTCGCAATCATGCCGATGTATTCGGCGCTGTCCGGATTCGATTTTCGTCTGGTCGAAGCGGCATACGATCTGGGCGCCCGCAAACTCACCGTGATGCGACGGATCATCCTGCGCGCCGCGAAGCCGGGCGTCACCTCGGCAGTCGCACTATGCTTCATCCCGGCCTTCGGATCGTACGTACAACCCGTTCTCTTGGGCGGCGGCCGTGTCCTCATGGTCGGCAATCTGATCGCATCTCAGTTTTCTGAAGCGCGCAACTGGCCGTTCGGCGCGGCATTGTCCACGGTGATTCTGCTGATTACGCTGCTATGCGGCGTGGCGGCGAGCATCGGCGGCGGCAAAGCGGCCAGGGATGCCGGCATGGCGGTATGAGACAGAACGAGGTGAGTGCAATGAGTGACAACAACAAGCTCAACAAGCGTCCCGATTCCGAGGCGAATGCCGCGCTGAACGCAGGTGTCGCCGAGAATGGCGAAACAGTGCCGGTGCTTCATATGGAGTACGGCACGGCGGCGGAATTCGGCGCCATCGTGGAACGCAACATCGACGAACGTGGCGAGCACGCGTCTGCGCAGATGCCGCAATGGCTGGAGGACAAGCAGCCTGACCGGGCGCTGAGTACACGGCGTTCCGGACGCAACCGGCTGAAAACCTTCCCGGGGGTCGCGTTCATCAGCGTGCTCGTCATCCTGTTCCTGTACCTGCCGATGCTGATGGTGGTGATCTTCTCGTTCAACGGCGGCCGCCAAGCCTTGTTGTGGAAAGGATTCTCCTTCTCCTGGTATGGGACGGTATTCCATGATCCGGCTATCATCTCGGCGACTCTGACATCGCTTGAGGTCGCCGTCATCGCGATGGTGCTGTCCACGGTCATCGGCGTGCTGTTCATTCTTGCCGCCGGCCAGATGTCGCGGGCGGGTTCGGCGCTCGCCGGATGGCTGATCAATGCGTCGCTGATCATTCCGGAAGTCGTGCTTGGCGTCGCGACCATGGGGTTCATTCGAATGATCGGTCTCAAGCCCGGCATGCTCCCGTTGATTCTGGCTCACACCACCTTCTGCATCCCGTTTGTCGTCATGCCGTTGCGTGCGAGGCTGCAAACCATTGACACTTCGTGTTTCGAGGCTGCAGTGGATCTCGGCGCGTCGCCGATCACCACAGTCCGTCGCGTCACTTTGCCGCTGTTGGCGCCGGCCATTGTCTCCGGTGCGCTGATGGCGTTCGTGATTTCGATGGATGATTTCATGATTTCGAACTTCCTCACCTCAGCCGGAACGACGACATTGCCGATTTACATCTTCTCCCTGATTCGCAAGGGGGTGAATCCGAGCATCAACGTTGTCGCCACGCTGCTGCTTCTGCTCGCCGTCATCGTGACCGTCATCTCCTCGGTCCTGACCAACCGCAAGGACGACTGACCGACACTCGCACGTACGTCGGCGCATGTGCCGTCATATCGAAGAAAGGAGCCGATGATGAACACGTCACCAGCCTTTACACCATCTGTTGCCTCCGTTTCGTCACGCTCACGCCAATCCGTCCGAAGCGGGCGCGCGCGGTGCGTCGCCATGCTTCGCCGCACGGCTTGCATGGTTCTTGCTGCGGCAAGCCTGCTTGCCACCGCCGCCTGCTCAGGGGGTATCTCGGATTCCGCGCGTACGACTGATGTCATCGCCAACGGTGCGTACCACGAGGCGCATGGCGGACAGCTGCATATCTACACGTGGGCCGGATACATGCCGGATGAGGTGATCAAGAAATTCGAACAAGACACGGGGATCTCGCTTACCGTTGACACGTTTGAAAGCAACGAGGCGCTTGAGGCCAAGCTGCAGTCGACCGGCGGATCGGGCTATGACATCGTCATGCCGAGCGACTACATGGTCTACCAACTGATCAAAGAGCATATGCTCGTCAAGTTCGATGTGTCCAAACTGCCCAACGGCAAGAATATTTCGAAGGAATTCTCCAGCCCGTATTACGATCCCAAACTTGAGTATTCAGCGCCCTACGTGGTGGGATACACGGGATTCATGGTCAATACCGCGAAAATCCCGAAGTCGGCGATTCCCACCAGTTGGAAAGAGTTCTTTGCGTTGTCGTCGAAATACGGCAAATCGCAGCTGCTGAACGATTCCATCGAAGTGACGAACGCCGCGTTGCGCGCGGTCGGTTCCGATCAGTGCACCACGAATGCGCACGCCTATCAGCATGCGAACGACCTGTTGCAGTCCTACCGGTCGAAGGTCGGGGTCGTCAGTTCCGAAGGCGTGGCGGATCGCCTGGCTTCCGGCGAACAGGTGGTCGGCATGATCTGGAGCTATGACGCGTATCAGGCGCAGCAGTCGAACAAGGATCTCGAGTTCATCTACCCGTCCGACGGCACCACCCAGTTCGTGGACAATATGGCGATTGCGGCAGGCGCGCAGAATATCGATCAGGCCAAGACCTTCATCAACTACATGTTGGATCCGAAAAACAAGGAGGCGATTGACGAGTCCGCCGGCGCGGGGTCTGTGCTCAAGGGCGGCAATGCGTTGCTGCCGAGCGAGATGCGGTCGTCCAACACGATTGTGCCGAGCGCGGAAGAGCTCAAACATGCGGTGACGGAGCAAGCCTGCTCGAATGCCATCAACGACAATTACACGCAGCTGTTTGAGAATTTCAAGCAGTGAGCGTGCGGCCGGGCGGTTTGCCTGGGTGTGATTGCGCGTGACACGCTGGTGTGTGTGGTGCGCGTGGTGCACGTGGCGTAAGACGGCGGGTCATCTGGGGAACGTCTCCGGATGACCCGCCGTTGCGCGTTGGGGCGTATCCGCATCCTCATCCCCGAGGCCAGTCTGAGCGACGGCCCGTCGTTGCGTGTTGGGGCGTATCGGTTTGCGCAGAGGCTGCGCGTCGGTGGTGTGGTGGGGGATCGTGTCGGGGGATCGTGTCGGGGGCGCGAGCGTCACGTTGGTTGGTGTAGCGATTCGCCGATTGGCAGTCTCTGCGTACTGGTTTGTGAGGATTGGCTCACAAAGTGGGTGGTTTGTGGTTGGGTTTGCCAGGCTTCCGGGGGTGTGGTGCTGGGTTTGTGAGGATTGGCTCACAAAGTGGGTGGTTTGGCTGTTGGTATTGCCGGATTTTCTGGGTGTGCGGTGCTGGGTTTGTGAGGATTGGCTCACAAAGTGCGTGGCTGGTGGTCGGATTTGCCGGATTTCCCGGGTGTGGGGTTGGGGTTTGTGAGGATTGGCTCACACGGTGTGCCGGCAACGCAATCACCTCCGCAACCATGAGCACCCCATCGAAAGCGAACATCCATGTTGACTGATTGTTACGAGCGGAAAAACAGTCCCGAAATCAGAAATCACAACGAAATAATGCTGGTTTTACCTAAGAATGTACGAAATTCGTAGTCAAGATGATGGAACGCGACGAAAAACGCATCATCGGTCTACCGCAGGAAAGGATTGAGCATGACTGCCAGCATCAGTGAAGCCAGAATCAAGGAACTCACCGCCAAGGAAGGTGAGAAACTCAACGCCAAACTCGGCAAGTCCCGTGAGATGTACAACGAGGCACGCAAACACCTGTGCAATGGTGTCGCATCCTCCTATCAGCTGCGTGACCCGTGGCCGATCTACGTCGATTACGGCAGCGGTTCCAAGCTGTGGGATGTGGATGGCAACGAATACTACGATTTCCACAACGGCTACGGCGCCATGGTGCAAGGCCACGGCAACCCTGAGATCGGCAAAGCCATCGCCGAACGCTTCCCGAAGGGCACGCATTTCGCGCTCCCTGACGAGGATGATTTCGTCGTCGCCGATGAGCTGACCCAGCGTTTCGGCCTGCCGAAGTGGCGTTTCACCAACTCCGGTTCCGAAGCCACCATGGATGCGATCCGTATCGCCCGCGCATACACGCACCGCGATCATATCATGAAGATTTTCGGCTCCTACCATGGTCATCATGACGCGGTGATGATCTCCATCGTCGGTGATTACGAGAATATCGGTGACAAGAACCACTTGAAGAAGATCCCGTACGGCGCCGGTATCCCGAAGTCCCTGATTCCGCTGACCGTGCCAGTCCCGTTCAATGACGCCGACGCGCTTGAAGCCCGCATCCGTGAAATGGAAACCGATGACGAGGCTCCCGCCTGCCTCATTATGGAAGCCTGCCTGATGAACATGTCCATCGTGCCGCCGGAGCCGGGCTACCTGGAGAAGGTGCGCGAAATCACCAAGCGCCACGGTATCGTGCTGATCTTCGATGAGGTCAAGACGGGCTTGACCATCGGACCTGGCGGCGCCACCAAGCTGTTCGGCGTGACCCCGGATATGGTCACCATGGCCAAGGCGATCTCCGGTGGTCTGCCGATGGGCGCCATCGGCGGCACGGATGAAGTGATGAGCGTTGTCGAATCCGGCGAAGTCTATCAGGTCGGCACGTACTCCGGCAATCCGCTGTGCGTGGCCGCCGCCCGCGCCAACCTTGAGAAAGTGCTCACTCCTGAAGCCTACAAGTTGTTCGATCATCTCAACAACCGACTGATGGAAGGCTGCACCGAGGTCATCAAGAAGTATGATTTCCCGGGCTACTCCATCGGTTTCGGAGCCAAGGGCTGCGTCACCTTCTCCCCGCACAAGATCGTGGATTATGTGACCTTCAAGCAAGGCCAGCGCACCGACCTCAACCAGCTGTGCTGGCTGTACGCAGCCAACCGCGGTGTGTTCATGACTCCGGGGCGCGAGGAGGAATGGACGCTGTCCGTGGCTCACGACGATGCTGCGTGCGATGCGTACATCAACGCCTTCGCTGAGATGGCGCACGACGTGACCGCTGAGTGAGTCTGCTGATACCTCCCCATAGCCGGGCTCTTATCCACTGCACTCCTCTTGCCCGGCTTGGGATGTCATTCGCGACCGTGGTCGGACGGCATTGCATATGCGGTGCTGTTTGGCCACGGTCGTTCCACTGTTTTGCGGTCTGCTGCGTTGTTTCGTGTTGTTTCGTGTTGGCATAGCTGTGGTTCCGCAAGCTGTTTCACCGATGGTGGTGAACACGAATGTCGGATGTCAGGATTTACGGTGACGGGGGAGCGTTTGTCGATACGCGAAGTGCCGGAAGTTCCTGGTCTATGAAGCGTTTCTGGGGCGGCGGGTAAACGGCTGGTACACGGCGGGGCTATGGTAAGCGCCCGTCGCGGGAATCAAACGATATCGGCCGCGGGTTGCTGATGGCGGCGACGTGGTTCCGGCCGCGTGGATCACATGCTCTCGAGGATTTCTGGGGCTGCGGATAAAAACGACGCGCCGGGAAGCATACGTCCCGAACATCGTGTATAGTCTTTCACTGTTGTGCGAAACGAGGTTTCCTCGGTTCGACACCACATGGTGGATATAGCTCAGCCGGTAGAGCATCTGATTGTGGTTCAGAAGGTCGCGCGTTCGAGCCGCGTTATCCACCCCATTACCCCGGGTTCGCCCGGGGTTTTGTTTTTTCGTGCCGGTGCCGTTGGAGCTATCGGCCAACATGTGTGGCCGACAACGGCGTGAATCCGGTCTCGCGAACCATGTCCGACCTTCTGCCGACGCTCGGAGCCACCTCAGCGTCGGCAGAAACGGGGTGCAGGTCAGAATGTGTGTCCGGAAGTGTTTGGCGGTTGAGGGCGATGTTGCAGTTGGCCGTGCGCAGGGATCGGAGGCTGCAGTTAGTGGCGCGCCCGGCATTCCGGGCGTCAGCCGGCGTTTCGTTTCCGCGCAGGACGGGGAAATCCGGTATAATCCCAAGTGAAGGCCGGAGTTGGATTCAGTCGAGCAGTCGGCAGAATCCAATGAAGCACTTGGCTGGAGCAATAAGCCGGTGCAACGCCTTCGCGATAATTGAATACAGGTAAGAGTAATGGTCATGTGCGGCACAGGAAGTACGGCAATAGTAGGCCGGGCCGCTGAAGCCAGCTGGCGTAACGGGCGCTTGAAGCGCCGGATATGTTGTGTTGGTCAATGGCACAAGGTTTAGGTTGCCGCGCAAGGTGGCGCGGCGTTGAACATGATGATTACCTCCTTCCATTCGGGTGGCCCCGGCGGTGTTGATTGATTCCGCCGGGGCCACCCTCGTTTGGGGATTGGGGGAGAGCGATGCGTGCCGGAGCGGGATACCGGTTTCCGCACGCCGCTTGTGGGTATCGGATTGAGTGGGCGACACGGGTTATGGGGTATGGGACATCATGCGTGTCAGACGGGTGTGCGCGGGGGAGGGGTGTCAGTTGTGTCAATCGGAGAAACATGCAACAATGAAGAAATGAGTGATATGGAGAGCTATTACAATCTTGGTGCCTCTGTTCCTGCTTCTTCGGTCCCTGGCTCCTCCGAATGGGGCGGCCAGTGGAATGATGAGGAGCTGGCAGCTGCCATCAAGCTGGACGAGCGCATTGCTCAGTTGAACATGGGATCGGGTGGCGTGTATGGCAGAGTTCTCCATGAGAATCTCAGATATGCCAAGGGCATCGTCGTGGATTCCAACGCGCTGCGCTGCGAGATTCCCCATGGCGTGGACAGCAGCACTGACGACTGGGAGTGGCTTCATTACTTCCTTGTGGCCTTCACGGACGTGCGCGGCCGGCAGGTGCGTGTGTGGTCCGGCGACGTGACGTATTCCGCACGTGACCTTGCGCTTGGCAGCAGTGTCGTGGTGGAGTATGCGGACAGAGACAGCGCCGACGACGTCCGCATCCGCCGGATTTTTACCTATCGGGATTTCAACGTGTCCATGCCTGGTACCGTGCCGGGCGTGCCGGGCGGCAGTCGTCTGCATCACGTGTCGGGAGCCGACGATTATCAGGACCCGCGTTCCTTCGGCAGCCTGTGGCGTCATGCCGAATGGCGCGAACGCTATGCGACGAGCGGAATGGATGGCTACAGGGCATTCGGCGCCTCGTCGCAGCCGCAGGATGCGAATGACGGGAAGGTGGCACGGGAATCGACCCATAATGCCCGTGCGCTTAGGGCGATCATGGGGGTATCCGCTCTCGCATTCATGTTGACGCTCGGCGGGGCCAGATTCCAGCCGATACCGCAAACGCAAGAGCTTATCCCCTGGATGAAGCTGACGATTCCGAGTTCATGGCCGTTCGTGGCATTCTTCCTCATGGTGTTTCTTGCAAGCTCGATCATGTATGTTCTGCGCTACGGCCATGCACAGAACACGATGCGTGGCGTGGGCAAGCCCCGTCTGCATCAGGACGAATTCGCACAAGTCCTTGACATTGTGATCGTTCCATTGTTTTCGAAGGATGCGTATTGTGGATGCGGTTACCTGGCCAAGCTCAGGACGCAGTCTGGTGACATCGTGTGGGCGATGGGCGACCCCGAGGAGCGTGAGTCGTATCTGCCCCAGGGCTCCAGGCCGCCGATCGTCGTGGGCGGCAATGCGACACTGGTGCGCACATTGGGCAAACGCACATACGTCCACAGCGCGACGACGCAGAGCACGGTGCTACCCTGAATGGCATGACGCTTCCTGTTTTCATGCTTCGTGACGCTTTTCCCGCGCCGGCGAGGTGCCGGTTCGAGTCGACCGGCACGATCCCGGTGCGGTCTGCCTTCACCGAACGCCACTCGACCGGGTCGAACGCGGCGGACGGCAGCGGGAGCATATGCTTCTTCTCCGATTCGAACAGGCCGGCGACGGGCACGCCGAGCCGGTAATGGTCGGCCTGCGCGAGCCGTTCGCACGCGTCGAACCACGCGCGTCGCCGACGCTTGGTAACCCTCCGCCGACGGGACCGGCACCATCAAGTTACGGCGCACGAACCCGACCGCGTTCTCCACGCTGCCCTTCTCGTTGCCCGAGTACGGGTTGCAGAACCTCGCCTCGAACCCGTACTGCGCGCAGAACCGCTGGAACATCACGGTCTGCGTGACCGTGCCGTCCGCGTTGCGGTGCCCCACGCCCGTGGCGTTGCCCGGACACCGCCACGCGCGGTGCCATCCCGACACGCGCGAACACCTCGCCCAGCCCGTGGCACACACCCCGACGTCCCGCCCGGCAACGTCGCGACATACCGCATGTCCGGATACGGGTACGAGACCACCATGGAACGCGCCACACGCTCCATGCCCGCGATCGACGCGCGCGCCTGGCCGGAAACCAGCCTGCGCGGTCCCCGGCGCCCACGCGAGCCGCGCATACCCCTCCGACTCCGCGCGATGCCGTTCCCGCCACCGCTTGACCCGACTCCGCGCCGACGGATGCGAACCCTCGAACCCGTGGCTCGCGCAACCGCTGCCACACCCGCATGGCGGTATGCCGCTGCTTGCGCGGGAGCCCGGGATCGGCGGCCGACCATCCCTCGACGATTTCGGCGTACCCCGAATCGACCGGCGTCCGGCCAGCCCTGCCGGCAGGACGAGGGGAGAAATCCTCCCCCGAGGCGTACCTCCGCCACCGTCGTCCGGGACACATGCAGCCCGCGTGCGATCCGCGCGTGAGCCTGTGCCCTGTCCCTCCAACTGCCTGATACGCTGTCGCACAGGCATCGATGTCGTCAATCCCTTCCTCCCGGGAACCTCGAAAACGGTTACCGGCACCCGGGAATCTATCAGGAAACCGGACGGCATCGATGCCCTATTCCGCAACCGACCACACCGTCCAAAATGAACGCCACGACTGTCCGGAAATAGTGACGAAACCGTCCACATCTGAGCGAACACAAACATTCCTTCGGATGGGTCGTGTCCCTATCAGCGGTCGGGGGGCGCCCCGCGTGCGGCGGCAACACCCCGGATCATGGACGACAGGGCGATCCGGCCATACCACACTCGGCGATCGGGCTCCGCGGCGCGGGACCCACTAACCAATGTAATGGGGGTTGGACTGAGTGGGGCGTTTGCTGTTCGGTGTGTTGCGTATGTCTGGGTATGCATGATGTGGTGTTACGGCTCTTGGATTGGGCGAGACGCCTGCCGTTCGGCGCGCAACGTATGTCGCGGCATACATGAATGCGGGCATGGGCGTGTACGGAAGTCAGGCGCGGCGTTTCCCGCTTCTGCGGTGCGCGGTGGCCGCTTGGGGTCAGATTCTGCATGACTCTGCTGCCGTCTTATGTCGGAGCGGTCATGGCATATGGGTGGTGCCGTTTCCTCGATATTCCCGTCGGCGCTCGCATACCGAGTATTCCCTGGACTTGCGCTCAGGGAGGGCGTGCGGATAGGCGTGTCGGGCAAGAGAGGATGATATAGTAGGAATTCGTGTGTGCCAGCGGCATGCCTTATGTAACAGGTATGGGCGTTGGGATATCCCGGAATCTGTCAGATTGCGCACGGTAACGTGGCGGCAGGAGGAGGACGGGCCATCGGGCCGGTGGACTGTGGCTGTTTCTTGTCTCCGATTGCGGATTCATGGGGCTGCAGGGCGGCGGCTTCACCTGAACAGAAATATCAATGAATCGGAGAACTGAAGTTGCCTACGATTGAACAACTTGTCCGCAAGGGACGTAAGGCCAAGCCGAAGAAGTCCAAGACTTTGGCCCTGAAGGGAAGCCCGCTGCGCCGCGGCGTGTGCACCCGTGTGTATACCACCACCCCGAAGAAGCCGAATTCGGCTCTGCGTAAGGTCGCTCGTGTGCGTCTGAGCTCGGGCATCGAAGTCACCGCTTACATCCCCGGTGAAGGCCACAACCTGCAGGAGCACTCCATCGTGCTCGTGCGCGGCGGCCGTGTGAAGGATCTGCCGGGCGTGCGTTACCACATCGTGCGTGGCGCACTTGATACCCAGGGCGTCAAGGACCGCAAGCAGGGTCGTTCCCTGTACGGAGCAAAGAAGGCGAAGTAAGAGATATGTCACGTAAAGGACCCGCTAAGAAGCATCAGGTGCTGCCCGATCCGATCTACGGTTCGACCGTTGTGGCGCAGCTCATCAACAAGATCCTGCTCGACGGCAAGAAGTCGATCGCTGAGGACATCGTGTATTCCGCTCTTGATATGGTCAAGGAGAAGACTGATCAGGAGCCGGTGGCCGTGCTCAAGCGTGCTCTCGACAACATCCGTCCGAGCCTCGAGGTTCGTTCCCGCCGTGTCGGCGGTGCGACCTACCAGGTCCCGGTCGAGGTGAAGCCCGCTCGCGCGAACACGCTGTCGCTGCGCTGGCTGACCGACTTCTCCCGCGCTCGTCGCGAGAAGACCATGGCCGAGCGCCTCGCCAACGAAATTCTCGACGCGTCCAACGGTCTCGGTGCTTCAGTGAAGCGTCGCGAGGACACCCACAAGATGGCGGAGGCCAACAAGGCGTTCGCTCATTACCGCTGGTAATTGACTGAAGAGAACAAGAGCTAAGGAACACTTATGGCACTGGACGTGCTTTCCGACCTGCATAAGGTCCGCAACATCGGCATCATGGCTCACATCGATGCCGGTAAGACAACCACCACCGAACGCATCCTGTACTACACCGGCAAGAACTACAAGATCGGTGAGACGCATGATGGCGCTTCGACGATGGACTTCATGGCTCAGGAGCAGGAGCGCGGTATCACCATTCAGTCCGCTGCAACCACCTGCTTCTGGCATCGCCAGACCCACGACGTGAACGATGAGTTCCAGATCAACATCATCGACACCCCTGGCCACGTGGACTTCACCGCTGAGGTGGAGCGCTCGCTGCGCGTGCTCGATGGCGCCATCGCCGTCTTCGACGGCAAGGAAGGCGTTGAGCCGCAGTCCGAAACCGTGTGGCGTCAGGCTGACAAGTATTCGGTTCCGCGTATCTGCTTCATCAACAAGATGGATAAGCTCGGCGCCGACTTCTACTACTCCGTGCAGACCATCAAGGACAAGCTGGGCGTCAAGCCGCTCGTCATTCAGCTGCCGATCGGCGCTGAGAACGACTTCGCCGGCGTCGTCGACCTGGTCCGTATGAAGGCTTACGTCTGGAACGACGTCAAGGACGATCTCGGTGCGCACTACGACACCGTCGACATTCCGGATGATCTCAAGGACAAGGCCGAACAGTATCGCGCCGAACTGCTCGACGCGTGCGCTGAGACCGATGAGGATCTGCTCGAGAAGTACCTCGAATCCGGCGAAATGTCCGAGGATGAGATCCGTACCGCGATTCGCAAGCTCACCATCGCCCGCGAGGCCTTCCCGGTGACCTGCGGTTCCGCGTTCAAGGACAAGGGCGTGCAGCCGATGCTCGATGCAGTCGTCGACTACCTGCCGAGCCCTGAGGACATCCCGGCCATCAGGGGCTTCAAGCCTGGCGACGAATCCGTCGAAATCGACCGCAAGCCGACTATGGACGATCCGTTCTCCGCGCTGGTCTTCAAGATTTCGACCCACCCGTTCTACGGCAAGCTCGTGTTCGTGCGTGTCTACTCCGGCTCCGTCAAGCCCGGCGACACCGTCCTCGACTCCACCAAGGACAAGAAGGAACGCGTCGGCAAGATCTTCCAGATGCACGCCGACAAGGAGAACCCGGTCGACGCCGCAGAAGCTGGCAACATCTACACATTCGTCGGTCTGAAGAATGTGACGACCGGCGATACGCTGTGCGATGAGAAGAACCCGATCTCCCTGACCTCCATGACCTTCCCCGACCCGGTGATCGAGGTCGCCGTGGAGCCGAAGACCAAGGCCGATCAGGAGAAGATGAGCATCGCTCTGGCGAAGCTGTCCGACGAGGATCCGACCTTCCGCGTCAAGACCGACGAAGAGTCCGGCCAGACGCTGATTTCCGGCATGGGCGAGCTTCAGCTCGACATCATCGTCGACCGTATGCGTCGCGAGTTCAAGGTTGAGGCGAATGTTGGCAAGCCGCAGGTCGCGTACCGCGAGACCATCCGCAAGGCCGTCATGAACCAGGAGTACACCCACAAGAAGCAGACTGGTGGTTCCGGCCAGTTCGCTAAGGTGCTCATGAACTTCGAGCCGATCGATCCGGCTTCCGGCAAGACCTACGAGTTCGTCAACGAGGTCACCGGCGGCCACATCACCAAGGAGTTCATCCCGGCAATCGACGCTGGCGTCCAGGAAGCCATGCAGTCCGGCGTGCTCGCCGGATTCCCGGTGGTCGGCGTCAAGGCGACCGTCACCGATGGCCAGACCCACGATGTCGATTCCTCGGAAATGGCGTTCAAGATCGCCGGCTCCATGTGCTTCAAGGAAGCCGCTCCGAAGGCCAAGCCGGTCATCCTCGAGCCGATTATGGCCGTCGAAGTCCGTACGCCGGAAGAGTACATGGGCGACGTCATGGGCGACCTGAACTCCCGTCGTGGCTCCATCCAGTCCATGACCGACGCCACCGGCGTGAAGGTCATCGACGCGAAGGTTCCGCTGAGCGAGATGTTCGGCTACATCGGCGATCTGCGTTCCAAGACGCAGGGTCGCGCCATGTTCACCATGCAGATGGATTCGTACGCAGAGGTCCCGAAGGCCGTCTCCGACGAGATCATCAAGGCCCAGCGCGGCGAGTGACACACTGTGCCGCATCGGACTTGCCCTGTCCCCAGTCAGCGCTAGAATAGACAAGCGTTGACTGGGTTCGGGCTCTGATGTGGCACACAACCCAGAAACCCAGTAATATGTAGCGAGTGCCTTGTGCGAAGATCGCACGAGCAAACTACGAGACGTCCAGGAGGACACACATGGCAAAGGAAAAGTACGAGCGTACTAAGCCGCACGTTAACATCGGCACCATCGGCCACGTCGATCACGGCAAGACGACCCTGACCGCCGCTATTTCCAAGGTGCTGCACGAGGAGTTCCCGGATCTCAACCCGGAGTATGACTTCGACCAGATCGACGCCGCTCCTGAAGAGAAGCAGCGTGGTATCACCATCAACATCGCCCACATCGAGTACCAGACCGCGAAGCGTCACTACGCTCACGTGGACTGCCCTGGCCACGCCGACTTCGTGAAGAACATGATCACCGGCGCTGCTCAGATGGATGGCGCCATCCTCGTTGTGGCTGCCACCGATGGCCCGATGGCTCAGACTCGCGAGCACGTGCTGCTCGCTCGTCAGGTCGGCGTGCCGCGCATCCTGGTCGCTCTGAACAAGTGCGATATGGTTGACGACGAAGAGCTGATCGACCTCGTCGAAGAAGAGGTCCGCGACCTCCTCGACGAGAACGGCTTCGACCGTGACTGCCCGGTCATCCGTACCTCCGCGTACGGCGCCCTGCACGACGACGCTCCGGATCACGAGAAGTGGGTCCAGACCGTCAAGGATCTTATGGATGCCGTCGACGAGTACATCCCGACCCCGGTCCACGATCTCGACAAGCCGTTCCTGATGCCGATCGAAGATGTCTTCACCATCTCCGGCCGTGGCACCGTGGTGACCGGTCGTGTTGAGCGTGGTAAGCTCCCGGTGAACTCCAACGTGGAGATCGTCGGTCTGCGCGACACCCAGTCCACCACCGTCACCTCCATCGAGACCTTCCACAAGCAGATGGACGAGGCCGAGGCTGGCGACAACACCGGTCTGCTGCTCCGCGGCATCAACCGTGACCAGGTCGAGCGTGGCCAGGTCGTGGCTGCTCCGGGCACCGTGACCCCGCACCACAAGTTCGAAGGCGAAGTCTACGTCCTGACCAAGGACGAAGGCGGCCGTCATTCGCCGTTCTTCTCGAACTACCGTCCGCAGTTCTACTTCCGCACCACCGACGTCACCGGCGTGATCACTCTGCCGGAAGGCGTTGAGATGGTCCAGCCTGGCGATCACGCGACCTTCACGGTCGAGCTGATCCAGCCGGTCGCCATGGAAGAGGGCCTCACCTTCGCAGTCCGCGAAGGCGGCCACACCGTTGGCTCCGGTCGTGTGACCAAGGTCATCGAGTAGTCTGCGTGTCGTAGATTTTACGAACCAGCAGAACTGCTGAGTGGAAACGCCCCTGAGGTTCGCCTCGGGGGCGTTTTTGTATGCACAATCACACCATGATCATGATGGAACCGCCCTCGTCATGCAGTGGTCAACTCGTTGTGCCATAATAGGCAAGGCATTTTTTGTTTTGCCTCTAGTAACTGAAGAATAGGTGAATACACGTGGCACAAACTACCAATGACATCAAGAACGGCTCTGTTCTGAATCTCGACGGCCAGCTGTGGCAGGTCATTAAGTTCCAGCACGTCAAGCCGGGCAAGGGACCCGCTTTCGTGCGCACCACCATCAAGAACGTCCTGTCGGGCAAGATCGTTGACAAGACCTTCAACGCCGGCATGAAGATGGAATTCGAGACCGTAGACAACCGCACCCTCCAGTATTCATATGAGGACGGCGACAATTACGTGTTCATGGATATGACCACGTACGATCAGATCATGATCCCGAAGGAACTCATCGGAGAGCAGAGCAAGTATCTGCTTGAAGGCACCGACTGCATCGTCAGCTTCCACGACGGCACCCCGCTGAGCGTCGAACTGCCGGCATCCGTCATCCTGACCATCACGCATACCGAGCCTGGCCTGCAGGGCAACCGCTCCAATGCCGGCACCAAGCCCGCAACCGTCGAAACCGGCGCAGAGATCCAGGTTCCGCTGTTCATCAACGAAGGCGAGAAAGTCAAGGTCGATACGCGCGACGGTTCCTACCTCGGCCGTGAGAACTGAGAGCGAGGATTTGAGGCTTCATGGCACGTTCCACCGCCCGTAAGAGGGCTCTGAACACGTTGTACGAAGCGGACGAGAAGGGACAGGATATCCTGTCCCTTCTTGCTGAGCGCATCGCCAACCCCGGTACGCAGACACCGCTTCCCGACTATGCGATCGACATCGTCCGCGGCGTCGCCGAACATCGCGGCGAGATTGACCACCTGCTTGACGAACATTCCACAGGTTGGAAAGTCAAGCGTATGGCTGTGGTCGATAGGAACGTCCTACGTATCGCCACGTGGGAGATCCTGTACAACGATGAAGTGCCGGACAAGGTCGCCATCGACGAGGCGATCAGCCTCGCCAAGACATTAAGCGACGAAGGTTCGACATCCTTCATCCACGGATTGCTCAGCGCCATATGCGGCGTGAAAGAGGAGCATCTTGCTCATCAGGCTCAGTTGGAGCAGCAGCATGAGCAATCCTCGTCACAGCATGACGGCGAGGCTCCCGAGTCAGACGCCTCACCAGATATCGAGCCGCCCACGCCTGTCCAGACGTCTGATGACGAACCAGCCGATTCGGTTCCTGCCGATACAGGGCAACAACCCGGCGGATCGGATGAATCGCATCAGGACTCGCCGCAAGACCAGCACACGACCAACTGACACCGGGTATCGGCCGGCGTGAGAGTCCCAGCCGGCCGGTATCCTTGGTACGAATACCCAAAGAATAAGGGGGTTTTGGTGAACCAGTACGATTCCGAAGCCGTGGATTTCTCACTTGATGATGCAGTACTTGTCCTTGAAGACGGACAAGTGTATGTCGGTGAGCCGTACGGCGCAATCGGTACGACCCACGGGGAGATCGTCTTCACGACCGGCATGACCGGATATCAAGAGACGCTGACCGACCCGAGCTACGATCGCCAGATTGTGGTGCAGACGTTCCCGCATATCGGGAACACCGGAATCAACAAGGAGGATCCGGAATCCTCCCGTATCTGGGTCGCCGGATACGTGGTGCGCGACCCCAGCCCAAACGTGAGCAATTGGCGCGCCACAGGCAGTCTTGACGACGATCTGACCGACAATGGCATCGTCGGCATCAGCAATATCGATACCCGTAAGCTGGTTCGTCACCTGCGCTCCGCAGGCGTTATGCGCGCCGGTATCTTCTCGGGCGATGCACTGATCGACAGCGGAACCGGTAAACCTCGCACCATCGAGTCGATGATGAACGAAGTGCGCGGCATTCCGCAGATGAAAGGCATGAGCCTGTACAACGAAGTCAGCACCGAACAGGCGTACACCATCGAGCCGTGCGGGGCATTCGAAGGCAAAACCCCGCTGTTCACCGTCGCCGCGGTGGATCTGGGCATCAAAGGCATGACCCCGCACCGTATGGCGGAACGCGGATGCCGTGTGCATGTCGTTCCCTCCACCATCACCTTCCAAGAGCTTGAAGAGCTCCATCCAGACGGTGTATTCTTCTCCAATGGCCCGGGAGATCCTGAGCAGGCCGAGCCTGAAGTCAATCTGCTGCGTCAGGTGCTGGATGCAGGCTACCCGTTCTTCGGCATCTGCTTCGGCAATCAGCTGTTGGGCAGAGCGCTCGGCTTCGGCACATACAAGCTCAAATTCGGCCACCGTGGTGTCAACCAGCCGGTCAAGGACCTGACCACGGGCAAGGTTGAAATCACCGCGCATAACCACGGATTCGCGGTCGACGCCCCGGTTGGGCATCCTGTCGATGCTCCGTATGAAGACGGAAAGTACGGCAAAGTCTTCGTCTCGCATATCGATCTCAACGACAATGTCGTAGAAGGCCTGCAGTGCGAAGACATCCCGGCATTCTCCGTGCAATATCACCCTGAGGCTGCTGCCGGACCGCACGACGCCTCCTACCTCTTCGACCGATTTGTTGAGCTCATGCGTTCCGCCAAGGAGGAAAACGCCCATGCCTAAGCGCACCGATATCAAATCCGTCATGGTCATCGGCTCTGGCCCGATTGTCATCGGACAAGCCGCTGAATTCGACTATTCAGGCACCCAGGCGTGCCGCGTGCTGCGCGAAGAAGGCATCCGGGTCATCCTGGTCAACTCTAACCCGGCAACCATCATGACCGACCCGGAAATGGCAGATGCCACGTACATCGAGCCTATCGCCACACCGATTCTCGAGAAAATCATCGCCAAGGAGCGTCCTGACGCCCTGCTGCCGACCCTCGGCGGGCAGACCGCACTGAACGCCGCTGTGGCGCTCGGCGAAGCGGGTATCCTCAAGAAGTACAACGTCGAGCTCATCGGCGCGTCCCTCGAAGCGATCGACCGCGGCGAGGACCGCGAACTGTTCAAGAAGGTCGTCGACAGTTGCGGCGCTGAATCTGCACGCTCAGCCATCGCCCACTCCATGAAGGAAGTCGACGACATCGTCGCCGAACTGGGCTACCCGATCGTGGTCAGGCCGAGCTTCACCATGGGCGGCCTCGGCTCGGGCATCGCACACAACGAGGAAGAACTTCACCGGATCGCCGGCGCGGGCCTGCACTATTCACCGACAGATGAAGTCCTGCTTGAGGAAGGCATCGAAGGCTGGAAGGAATTCGAGCTCGAGCTGATGCGCGACCGCAAGGACAATGTCGTCGTCGTCTGCCCGATCGAAAACGTTGACCCGGTCGGTGTGCACACCGGCGATTCCATCACCGTGGCGCCGTCCTTCACGCTCACCGACCGTGAATACCAGCGGATGCGTGACATCGGCATCGCGATCATCCGCGGCGTGGGTGTGGACACCGGCGGGTGCAACATCCAGTTCGCCATCCATCCCAAGACCGGACGAATCATCGTCATCGAAATGAATCCGCGCGTTTCGCGTTCCTCCGCTTTGGCATCCAAAGCGACGGGCTTCCCGATCGCGAAAATCGCGACCAAGCTGGCGTTGGGGTACACGCTCGATGAAATCCAGAACGATATCACCAAGTCCACGCCGGCATCGTTCGAACCGACCATCGACTACGTGGTGACCAAGGTCCCGCGCTTCGCTTTCGAGAAGTTCCCGGGAGCCGATCCGACCCTGACCACATCAATGAAATCCGTCGGTGAAGCGATGGCGCTCGGCGGAAACTTCCAGGAATCGCTCGGCAAGGCGATGCGTTCCATCGACAAGCGTCATATGGGCTTCAATTGGGACGGCGACCAGCCAGACCAGCAGGAGGTCGACCAGCTGCTCGCCGAGGCGAAGATTCCTACGGAACAGCGGTATCTGCAGATTATGCGGGCACTGTGGGGCGGCGCGAGCATCGACCAGCTGTATGAAGCCACGAAGATTGATCCATGGTTCCTTGAACAGTTCGCGCTGATCAACCGTGCCGCCATGCAGATCAGGGCAGCGGAGACGCTTTCGCCCCGCCTGCTGCGCAAAGCCAAGCAGTCCGGCTTCTCCGACGTGCAGATCGCGCATTTGCGCGGGCTGGGCGACGAGGGTGAGAACACCATCCGTGAACTGCGTTGGAGCTACGGCATCCGCCCTGTGTACAAGACGGTCGACACCTGCGCCGCGGAGTTCGACGCGGCGACCCCGTACTATTACTCCTGCTACGCGGACGAATCCGAACTGCGCGCACGCGACCGCGAAGCCGTGATCATCCTCGGCTCCGGCCCCAACCGCATCGGACAGGGCATCGAGTTCGACTACACCTGCGTGCATGCCGTGCAGGAGCTCGGCAAAGACTATGACACGATCATGGTCAACTGCAATCCCGAAACCGTGTCCACCGACTACGACATGTCCGATCGTCTGTATTTCGAGCCGCTGACATTCGAAGACGTGCTGGAAATCTACGAAGCCGAGAAGAAGATGGGCCCGATCAAGGGCGTCATCGTCCAGCTCGGCGGACAGACCCCGTTGTCCCTCGCCGCTCGTCTGAAGGCTGCCGGCGTTCCGATTCTGGGCACGTCGCCAGAATCGATTGATTTGGCGGAGAACCGCGAACTGTTCGGCGAGGTGCTGCGCAAGGAACATATGAACGCTCCGCGGTATGGCACGGCGCTCAGCCTTGACGAAGCGCGTGACGCCGCCCATAGCATCGGCTACCCGGTGCTGGTGCGGCCAAGCTACGTGCTCGGCGGACGCGGCATGGAAATCGTGTATGACGACGACCAGCTCGAAAAGTACGTCAGCCGTGCGCTCAACGAAGCGAAGGCCGATATGGTGGTCTCCGGCCGCCTGCCTTCTCCGCTGCTCATCGACAAGTTCCTGCAGGACGCGATCGAAATCGATGTCGACGCGCTGTTTGACGGCGAAGAACTCTACATCGGCGGCATCATGGAGCATATCGAGGAAGCAGGCGTGCATTCCGGCGACGCTGCATGCACCCTGCCTCCGAGCACGTTGAGCGACGACCAGATCCGCCGCCTGCGTGAAGGCACCTATGCCATCGCGAAGGGCTGCGGTGTACGCGGCCTGATCAACGTGCAGTACGCGTTCATGGCGAACACCTTGTACGTCATCGAAGCCAATCCGCGTGCCTCGCGTACCGTACCGTTCGCGTCCAAAGCCACCGGCGTATCCCTCGCCAAGGCCGCCGCGCGCATCATGGTGGGTGAAACCATCGCCCAGCAGCGCGCCAACGGCTTGCTGCTGCCCAAGGGCGACGGTGGGGACATCCACCCCGGTCAGCAAGTGGCCGTCAAAGAGTCTGTGCTGCCGTTCAAACGCTTCCGCACACCGGTGGGTCGCACCGTGGATATTCTGCTCGGACCGGAGATGCGCTCCACGGGCGAGGTCATGGGCTTCGACCGCGACTTCCCGCACGCCTTCGCCAAGAGCCAGCTGGCCGCGTATGAAGGCGGTCTGCCGACAGGCGGCAACGTGTTCATTTCGGTCAACGATATGGACAAGCGTCAGCTGCCCCTGTTCGCCAGCCGGCTGGTCGAGCTTGGATTCAGCATCTGGGCGACCGAGGGCACCGCATCGGTGCTTCGCCGCTACGGAATCGAATCGAAGATCGTCGACAAGCTGTCGACCAGACTTGACGGTGAAGGCAACGCGCAGACCCAAGTGGTGCACGCCCCGGGCAGCGTCGGCAAGAACGTTGTGGAGCTGATTGAGGACGGCACCATCGACATGGTGCTCAACACTCCGAACTCGCGTGGTTCACGCGCTGACGGCTATTCGATTCGCGCTGCGGCAATCGCTGCGGATCTGCCCCAATTCACCACGATGACCGAGTTCTCCGCAGTCCTCATGGCGATTGAGGCTGTCAAGAAGAACGACTATCAGGTGATGAGCATTCAGGAGCATGCCCGTCAGCTGTTCGCGATTGAGAAGCGTGACAACCAATGACCAGCAGCCCCACCTCCAGCGAACGCAAAGCAACGAGATCGGAGTTCGGTGTGCGCTTGCGCACATCCATGGACAATTACGGCCCGTTGTGCGTAGGCATCGACCCGCATCGTAAGCTGTTGACCGACTGGGGCTACAATGTTGACGCCAGCGGCGCGGAAATGTTCTCCATGCGCATGCTTCAAGCTGCGAATGGTCGCGCCGCTGCGGTCAAATTCCAAGGCTCGATGTACGAACGGTACGGTTCCAAGGGCATTGCGGCGCTCGAACGTGTGCTATTCGCGGCGCGGCAGATGGGCATCATCACCATCGTCGACTGCCTGCACGGTGGTCTTCCGACCACGATTTCCGCCCTCGCGGATGCCTATTTCAAGCCGGGCGCACCCTTGCTTGCCGATGCGATTACGTTGCTGCCGTATTACGGGGCGCGTTCGTTGAGCGGCTTGATTGATGAGGCGCTTGACAATGGGCGAGGGGTGTTCGTCGCATCGTTGACATCGAATCCTGAAGGTGCGAGCTTGCAAACGGCGATTCGTCAGAAAGGCGAGTATGCGGGCAAAACCGTAGCCTACGGCATTGCGAGCACCGCTCAGAAATTCAATGACACCATGCCCGGCATGGGATCGGTCGGACTGATCATCGGCGCGACCATCGGCCAGTGGATTGACGAAAGCGGTATCGATCCTTCCCAGTTCACCGGGCCGATCCTTTCGCCTGGATACGGGTGGCAAGGCGCGGAGGCCGATGACTTGCGCACGGTGTTCAAAGGGACCAAAGGCAACGTCCTCGTCACGGTGTCGCGCTTCATCGCGAAGAACGGGCCGGACATTTCCAGCCTGAGTGCGGCGACGGAATCGATCGCTCTTGATATTCGGCAGGCGTTGATGGATGCGACGCTTGAAGTCGATGCCGATGCGTGAATAACACAATCCACCGTATCGATTGAGGATTCGCCGCAACGTGACGGTTGTACGGCGGGCAGGAATCGGAATACACATTACACGTCACAGACATACCACAGCAGAAAGGCGGCATAGGGATGACAATCGCGGGTCACAACGGCTCGGCATCGAGTACAGGCGGACGTCTTATCGTTCTGACCGGGCCGACGGCGGTCGGCAAAGGAACGGTGGAGACGGCCCTCCTTGCCAAGCATCCTGAAGTCTGGGTGTCCGTATCGGCGACCACCCGTGACCCGCGTCCCGGTGAAGTCAATGGCGTGAATTACTGGTTCATGAGCGAGGCTGAATTCCTGCGCAAAGAGCAGGCAGGCGAGTTTCTTGAAACAGCGGTCGTTCACGGCATGGCGCATTATGGCACCCCGCTCCAGCCGGTGTTGGACCATCTTGCGGCGAAGATCCCCACCATTCTCGAAATTGATTTGCAAGGCGCTCGCCGTGTCAAACAGCAAGCTGCCGCCATGGGGCTTGAGGTCGTCTATGTCTTCATCGCCCCGCCAAGTTATGACGAGCTGGTGCGGCGTCTGGTCGGACGCGGCACGGAGACTGAAGAGCAGCGCAAGAAGCGGCTCGAGACCGCGAAAGTCGAGCTTGCCGCGGAGCCGGAGTTCGATGTGACTATCGTCAACAATACGGTTGAGCAGGCGGCGGATGATCTGTGGAAGGTCATCGCGCAGGAGTATGGCATCGACACGGATTGACGCTTCCTCGCCCGCGTCGCAAGGCTTGTGGAATGTGCGCGGTGGGGTGCTCCTTGCACTTGGTGACCGGTGATGCTGAGCGTTGACATCAGCGTCACCGGTTTTTGCATATGATGACGACATGGCGTGGGAATGGGGAATGTCATCGCTGCGAGTGAAGCGGTGACATCGTCGGGCATGTTCTTGGGGTACGTCCTGATCCGATGTACTACCGTTGCGTCGGTTGCCGTCCGGGAAAACGTGTGGCCCCTGCAGCAATCACTGCAGGGGCCACACGCGTCTCAAGAGGCGTTAGGCGTTTCAGATGGTTATCACTTCAGGCCGCTGAGCTTGTTGATCAGGTCAGGATCGCGGGTTGCGCCCTTATCAGCAGAGCGTGCGAAGGCTGCGTATGCCTTCAGCGCCTGGCTGACGTGACGGTCGCGATGAGCGACGTAGCCGTCGCCCGCCTCGAGTTCCGCACGACGCTGCGCGAGCTGCTCGTCGGTCAGTTCGACGTTGATGGAACGGTTCGGGATGTCGATATCGATCATGTCGCCGTTCTTGATCAGCGCGATCGGTCCCTTGTTCGCTGCTTCAGGCGCCACGTGGCCGATGGCGAGGCCGGAGGAACCGCCGGAGTAGCGGCCGTCGGTGATCAATGCGACATCCTTGCCGATACCCTTGCCCTTGACGAAGGACGTCGGGTACAGCATCTCCTGCATGCCCGGGCCGCCCTTCGGGCCTTCGTAGCGGATGACCAGCGCTTGGCCGGGCTTCAGCGTGTCGTTGAGAATGACCTTGATGGCTTCTTCCTGGGATTCCACCACCAGTGCCGGACCATGGAACTTCCAGATGCTTTCAGGCACGCCCGCCGTTTTGACAACGCAGCCGTCAGGGGCCAAGTTGCCGCGCAGCACGGCAAGACCGCCTTCTGCGATTTCAGGATGGTTGATGTCGTGGATGGCACCGTGTACGCGGTCGGTGTCAAGCGTATCGAACAGGGTCTCATGCGTCCACGGTTCGGGGGAGACGATGTGACCGGGGGCCGCGTGGAACAGCTGCTTGGCTTCGGGCTTGCAGGTGTCGCGCATGATGTCCCAGTCGTTGAGCTTGGACTCGAGATCCGGGTAATCGACGGAATGGGTGTCGCGATGCAGTTTGCCTGCACGATCGAGCTCGCCCAGGATACCGCAGATGCCGCCAGCGCGGTGCACGTCGGAAATCTCCCATTCGCCTGAAGGCGCGGCCTTGCAGATGCACGGCACGGTGTGGGAGATACGCTCGATATCGTCAAGCGTGAAATCGACGTCCGCGCTCTGAGCGGCGGCGAGGATGTGCAGCACGGTGTTCGTGGAGCCGCCCATGGCCACATCCATGGTCATGGCGTTTTCGAACGCGTGCTTGGTGGCGATGGAACGAGGCAGCACGGAGTCATCGTCTTCGTCGTAATAGCGGTGGGCGAGCTTGACGATCATCTCGCCGGCGCGTTCGAACAGCTTCTTGCGGTAGACATGGGAAGCGAGGGTGGTGCCGTTGCCCGGCAGGGCCAGGCCGATCGCCTCGGTGAGGCAGTTCATGGAGTTGGCGGTGAACATGCCGGCGCAGGAACCGCATGTCGGGCAGACGGTCTTCTCATAGGCGAGCAGGTCCTCGTCGGAGCAGTTGTCATCCGCCGTCGCGTACATCACATCGATGAGGTCGGTGTGCTCCTTGACCGTGCCGTCGGACAGCACCGTGGTGCCGGCTTCCATCGGGCCGCCGGAGACGAAGATCGTCGGAATGTTCAGACGCAGCGCGGCCATCAACATGCCTGGGGTGATCTTGTCGCAGTTGGAGATGCAGATGAGAGCGTCGGCGCAATGCGCGTTGACGGAATATTCGACGGCGTCGGCGATGATGTCGCGGCTCGGCAGCGAATACAGCATGCCGGTGTGCCCCATGGCGATGCCGTCGTCGACGGCGATGGTGTTGAACTCGCGGGGGATGCCGCCGGCCTTCTTCACGGCTTCGGACACCAGTCGGCCGACCTTGTTCAGGTGGACATGACCGGGGACGAATTCATCGAAGGAATTGGCGATGGCCACGATCGGCTTGCCGAAGTCCTTGCCGTCAACGCCAGCGGCGCGGTACAGAGCGCGAGCGCCCGCAAACACTCGCCCGTTCATCAATTTTGCGGATCTCATTTCTGCCATGGTTCCATTCAAGTGCTTTGGTGGGACAGGCGGCTGTCAAGGGCCGAATAATGAAATTACGCTAAGAGAGTAGCGTGATGCCTGACGTTGTCTCGTTGGACGGCAACAGCCGATGTGACGCCGGACGCCGTATATACGGCGGAATCGGGATATCGTGGCCTCACATTATACTGATGATTTTGAAGTACCACGCCCGCAATGGGTGTGGCCATGCGCATGATGGGAGATTGACACCTATGGCACTTGGCACTGAGCCGCATCCGCAGGGACTCGCGGATCCGCCTATCGACGACCTGATGCAGCACGCTGATTCCAAGTACGCGCTGGCGATTTTCGCCGCGAAGCGCGCCCGTCAGATCAATTCGTATTTCACGCAGCTCAATGAGGGTCTTCTGCAGAATGTCGGCCCGCTGGTTGAATACGAGAACCAGGAGAAGCCGCTGTCTATCGCTTTCCGCGAAATCAACAGCGGTCTTCTGGAGGAGACGCTGGGTGAGGATGATTTGAGCGAAGGCAACTGATCGCTGGACACGTCTGCATATGCCCCTGTGCCGGATTCGCCTGCCATATAGGTATGGTGAAATTCGGCCGGGGGCATTATTCTTACTAACCAGTTGCATGTTGTGTTGTGATACCTGCCTCGGTTTTCCGTCGCCGTCGTAGGGCGGATAACGGCGGAAAGACAGTGAGGGGAATATGGAGCGTCGCCTGATTTCGGCGGAATCCGTCACCGAAGGACATCCTGACAAGATCTGCGACCAGATTTCGGACGCAATCCTCGATGACATGCTGCGGCAGGATCCACATTCGCACGTCGCCGTGGAGACGTCTGCCACCAAAGGCCAGTTCTTCGTCTTCGGCGAGGTGACCAGCGAAGGGTACAGCGATATCCAGCGCATCGTGCGAGATGTGGTGCGCAACATCGGCTACACCAGCTCCGATATCGGACTTGACGCCGATTCCTGCGGCGTGGTGGTGTCACTCAGCGAGCAGAGCAAGGAGATCAACCAGGGCGTCGCCCGGCTCAACCGCGAACAGGAGTCCGCGGCCTCCCGTGAGGAACGCTATGAGGCGCAGGGTGCCGGCGACCAAGGTGTGATGTTCGGCTACGCGACCGACGAGACCGAGGCTCTGATGCCGCTGCCGATTTATCTGGCGCATCGGCTGGCCTTCCGCCTGGCTCAAGTGCGCAAGGACGGCATAGTCCCGCATCTGCGTCCGGACGGCAAGACGCAGGTGACCATCGAATACGACCAGGAAGATAAGCCGGTTCGTCTGGACACCGTGCTGGTATCCACCCAGCATGACCCTGAAGTCGATCATGATTGGCTGCTCGCCCAGTTGCGAGAGCATGTGATCGAGCCGGTGCTCGCCGAAGTGCTGGGCACCGACGTCCGCCACGACGACTATCGCATCCTGGTCAACCCGACCGGATCATTCGTGCTGGGCGGGCCTGCCGCGGACGCCGGTCTGACCGGACGCAAAATCATCGTCGACACCTACGGCGGTGCTGCCCACCACGGCGGCGGCGCGTTCTCCGGCAAGGATCCGAGCAAGGTCGACCGTTCCGCGGCGTACGCGGCCCGCTGGGTGGCAAAGAACATCGTCGCCGCCGGTCTCGCACACAAAGTCGAGGTCCAGGTCGCCTACGCGATCGGTGTCGCCGATCCGGTCAGCGTCAATGTCGAAACCTTCGGCACCGAAATCGGCGGTGTAACCCGCGACCAGATCCAGGCGGCCGTCCGCAAGGTCTTCGATTTGCGGCCTGCGGCGATCATCGATGAGCTCGACCTGCTGCGCCCGATCTACTCCAAGACCGCGGCTTACGGCCATTTCGGCCGCAACGATCCGGACTTCACATGGGAACAGACCGACAAAGTCGACGAGTTGAAGGCTGCCATCAAATGAGCGATGACACCATGATGACGCCGCTGTATCGGCCGCAGAGCCGATGTCGACTGTCATGACCGAAACGTGCCGGGCGCACCATGCTGCCCGGCACGTTTCCATAGGTTCGCCGGAACGAAGTTCGCCGGCGATTGGAATGGGAAGCACGTTGGAACATCGCGATCCTCAGAAGGAGAAGGACACATGGCAGGTATGACCGTTGCACAGATGATAGGGCTTTTCGTCGAACCGAATGCGCCGTTGCGCGTCGAGGCGTTCGACGGGTCGGTATTCGGACGGGCGGATGCACCCATATGCATCAAGGTCAACAATTCAAGGGCGGTGTACTACATGGTCGACCACCCCAATGAGCTGGGGCTGGCTCGCGCATATCTGCAAGGTGACATTTCCTCGCCGCAAATGATCCCGGGCGACCCGTACGAGGTCTTCAAAGACTTGGTCAACGTCAAGCCCTATTTCCATCAGCCCGATCCGGTCGGAGTGGCCAAAGCGCTCGCCTCGGTGGCTTCGCATGGCATCCGGCATCCGAAGGCGCCGAGCATTGAAGGACCGAGCCGTCTGCGTCGTGCCGCTGAAGGTCTGCTTCCGCACAGCAAAGCGGGGGATGCGGCCACCGTCAGCTACCATTACGACCAGTCAAACGACTTCTACCGGCTTATTCTCGGGCCTACCATGACGTACACATGCGCTGTGTTCAACAAGCCGACCGACACGTTGGAGGCCGCGCAGGAGGCCAAGCTGAACCTGGTACTCGACAAGCTCGGTCTGAAAGCAGGCGACCGGCTGCTTGACATCGGCTGCGGCTGGGGATCGATGGAGGTCGTCGCCGCCCGGCGCGGCATCCACGTCATCGGCGTGACCCTCGCGGACGAACAGGTCGCCTGGGGCAAGGAATGGATCAAACGCGAGGGGCTTGAAGACTTCGCTGAAATCCGCTTGATGGACTATCGCGACGTGCCGGAAGCCGGATTCGACGGCATCTGCTCTCTGGGCATGATGGAGCATGTCGGCGTCAAGAACTATCCGTCCTACTTCCGTGAGATTTTTGACAAGCTCAAGCCCAACGGCATGCTGCTCAACCATCAGATCACCCGCATCAACTCGCATGCCGGGCATGCGGCGGGGGAGTTCATAGACCGGTATATCTTCCCCGACGGCCAGCTCGCGTCCCCGGGTGAGATCGAGATGAATATCCAGGATACCGGCTTCGAAGTGATTCATGAGGAGAACCTGCGCCAGCATTACGCGCTGACCTTGCACCATTGGAACCGCAATCTCGTGGACCACTGGAACGAGGCCGTCAAACTGGTCGGCGAGCCGAAGGCGCGTCTGTGGGGCTTGTACATGGCCGGGTGCGCATACAACTTCGAGATGAACAACATCCAGATTCACCAGTACTTGTGCGTCAAACCGAATGAGGAAGGAACCGACACCTATCCGCTTCGGCCATGGTGGGTACATCAGGCCTGATCTGGCATGCTGAATCGGGCGTTTGCCCGGTCGATCGCATCGCATGCGTTTCCAGGGGCGTGGGGCGGCAAGACAAGCCGCATCCCGCGCCCCTTCAGTATGCCTATGCGGCGTCCTTCCGCTCTCCGGCGGCACGCCCGCAGCACAGGTGATATGGTGAACACCATGACTATCCCAGACGCTGAACAGCCCGCCTTCGACGGGCTTGAGCCGCGGCGCAGACGTAAGCGCACGACGGCGAAGCGGCAACGTGCCGCGCATGCGCCGATCGCCCGCGTCGTACTGGACGTGCAGGCCACGCACTTGGGACAGACCTTCGACTATCTCGTACAAGACAACCAAGACGCGCAAGCGTTGCCGGGCACATTGGTGCGCGTGCGATTCGGCGGCAGACGTGTCAACGGCATCATCTGGGAACGGGCGGAACACAGCGAGACGCCGGATTCCTCACTGCGATATCTCGAGCAAGTGCTCGGCGGCGAGATTCTCGTGCCCGCGAAGCTGCGGGACGACATCACGCTGATTGCACAGGCATACGGCGGCACCCGCGCCAATATCGTCAGACTCGCCGTCCCGCCACGCGTGGCGCGCGTCGAACATGAGCAACGGCTAGCCGCCTCATTCGACAGGGATGCGGGAGAGAAGCAGACGATGTGCACCCAGCATGCGGATGATCTGGGCGAAGTCCTCGAGCCTGATTATCAGAACCTGCGTATGCTCGGCGATACGTTGTCTGCAGGAGGCAAAGGAGCTTTCGTCGTCGACGCCATGCCAGGGCCCGGACATTGGGCTGTGGTGTTCGCGTGGATGACGTTGCGTGCGCTCGCCGCGGGCCGTGGGGTTGTGGCGGTTATGCCGTCCATGCGCGCCGTTGACGATGCCGTGCGGCAATTGCGGTCGTTCGGTTTGCGGGTTTTCGGCCCGCGCGCTTCGCAACAGGGCGGGTACATGGGCGATATCGCGGTGCTTGGCGCTTCGATGTCCCCGGCGGAACGGTATCGTTCCTACCTTGCTGTCGCATGCGGGCAGGTGCGTTGCGTCATCGGTACGCGAGCCGCCATGTATGCTCCGATCGATGGCAACGCGATGTTCGTCATCGTCGACGATACCGCCTATCAGCAGACGGACGGCATGATGCCGTACGCGAATGCCCGTGGCGTGCTGCGTCTGAGGGCCAGGTCGCATGACGGGGTGTTCGTCGCGCTCGGCAATGCACGAAGCCCGTTGAGCCAGTGGGAGACCGATGGCGGGCATGTCGCTCAAACGCCGGTCAGCGGGTACAGCACGTCCGTTCAGCCGTTGCAGGCGGCGCTCAAGGAGCATTCGCCTTGGATCAGGTGGCTTAATCGTGAGGAGCTTGCACGGCTCGCCGACCCCACGATCGGTGCGCGGGTCCCGCACACCGCGGTCGTTGTGTTGTCGCGGGCGTTGAAAACTGGTCCCGTACTGTTGTCCATTCCTCAGGATGGCATTGCGCAGACGCTCAGTTGCGCGGCGTGCCACAGGCAGGCGCGGTGCGCGCGGTGCACCGGCCCGTTGGAAATGGTGCCGGGGGTGTCACAGCCCAGATGCCGTTGGTGCGCCGCCGCCGCGGTGAATTGGGTGTGCCCGCATTGCCACGGTGAACGCATGCGTGTTGTACGGGTAGGTGCTGCGGGAACCGTGCAGGAGTTGCGCGGCCTGTTCCGCAATGTCCCTATGGTGGTGTCCTCGCCGCACCAGCCGCAGGGGGTAGTTGCGGATATTGCGGATGCACCGATGCTTGTCGTGTCCACTCCGGGCGCCGAGCCGCGAGTGCGTTCCGACGATGGCGGCGTGGGGGCATACCGGGCGGTGGCGATTCTCGACGCCTGGACCAGCTTGTACGCTCCCGGGGTCGATGCCCGGGTCGATGCACTGGATTCGTGGATGCGAGCCGTGCAATGGTGCGCGCCACGGTCTGATGGCGGTCAGGCGATGCTGATCGGGGAGGCGGATCCGCTGGTCGCCCAGTCGTTGATGACTTGGAATGCGCGGTTGCTTGCCGCCAAGGAGCTTGAGGAGCGCGCACAGACAGGATTGCCGCCTGCATTCGCTTCGGCGTGCGTATGGGGGTCGCGTCCTGCGGTCCGGATGATGCTTCAAGGGGCAGGATTGTTGGCGGGAGGCGATTGGGCGTTGCTGGATACGGCGTTCGGCCCGATGCCGGCGGTGCTGGGCCCGGTGCCGATCGCACCGCCGCGGACGGTTGATGCGCGTGAGCTTGAAACCATGGCGGACCGGGTCAAAGCGGTGGTACGCGTAACTCCATCGAGACGCGCCGAACTCGCTGAGCGTCTGCACCGGGAAAGCGCCCGGCATGTCGCTTCACGCGAACCCGGCGAGCTGCGCTTCCAACTCGATCCGAAGGACCTGATCTGAGTCGGGATTGGACCCGTTACGGTCAATCCCGGTCAGGCTGTCGTCTCAGGCGAGTACTGCCGCGGCTTCGGCGCCGGTCATACCGTCTTTGACGCCGGCCTGGCGGGCGGCTTGTGTCATGCCCTTGATCGGGTTGGCGAGCACTGCGGCGAAATCCGCGCCGCCCACGAGCACCGCGGCGTCGCCGAATTTCTCGGCGGCGGCAAGATTGAGATACCCGCACATCAGGTAGCCTTTGCTGCCTTGTACCAGAATCATATTCGGGTGGCCTTCGCCGCCGGGGGCGACCACCATCGTGCCCTGCACGGACTTGCCGTTGGCGTCAAGCTGTTCGATATTCAGCATGGTTCCTCCATACGTTGGGCGTCTCAAGCGATGAGACGCAGAATTGATGCCATCACTCCAGTCTTAGCACGAGCATGTCACGCGCCATGCGCCATGCGCCATGTCTTGCACGCTTGCCGTCCGGCTATGCTTGGAGTGTCAGGAACAGGGAGCATCGCGCCGACGGGTGTTGCGCGATGATAACCGAGCGAGGTGGATATGAAAGGCTGGCCTGGAGAACCGCAGATGGCATATGACGAGCTGATGGCGCTGGATGCCGCCGCGGCGTCCGACGGAGCTCCGATCACCCAGGTGATCTTCGATTTCGGCAATGTATTGCTGTATTGGGATCCCGAAGCGGTGATGATCCCGCGGTACAGCCAGCGGCTCGTCGACGGATTCCTCGACAACGATGTCTCTTCCTTCTACGATGCGAACGATCTGATGGACGCGGGTGCCTCGCTTGAGGAGGGTGTCGCGTATGTCCGTGAGCACAGAGGCGAACCGTGGGCGTCGATGATGCGCTATTACGTGGACAACTTCCGTGACTCCCTGACCGGTGTCGTAACCGGCGCCCGCGTGCTGATCGAGGATCTTCATGCCGCCGGAATCGGAGTATGGGGACTGTCGAACTGGCAGCAGGACCTCTACCGTATCGCCGAAGAGGGGTGTGACCTGCTGGGCATGCTCGATGGCAAGGTCGTCTCCGGTCAGGTGAAGATGCGCAAACCGCAACGCGATATCTATGAATACGCGTTGCAGACTTTTGGCATTCAGGCTTGCGACAGTGTGTTCATCGACGATAAGGCGATGAATATCGTCGGGGCGAATCAGGCGGGAATCCGCGGCATCAGATTTAGCGACCCGAGGCGTCTGCGCGCCTGCCTGATCGCTGCGGGCGTGCCCATCGCGCCGGTGCTGGATTGATTGCCGATCGCGCCGGCCCGACAGCCATGCGGCGTCTCTGGTAAGGTGCTGTGCAGTTGAATATGGACGGCGATCATGCCGGTTCCTGTATGGCGAGTGGATGGAAAGAATCGAGGATTATGCTCAAGGTCTTGTTCGCGGGTACGCCTGATGTGGCGGTGCCTTCGTTGAAGCTGCTGGCTGCCGACACGGAGCATTTTGAGGTCGTGGCGGTGCTGACCCGCCCGGATGCGCCGCAAGGCCGTGGCCGCAAGCTGACGCCGAGCCCGGTCAAACAGGCCGCATTGGCGTTGGGACTGCCGGTGATTGAATCCGATCCGTCGGAGGAATGCTTCGTCGCCGAGCTTGCCGCCACCGGCGCTGAGGCCGCGGCGGTGGTCGCTTACGGCAAAATCCTCAAACAGCGGGTATTGGATGCGCTGCCTTTGGGCTGGTATAACCTTCACTTCTCGCTGTTGCCGCAATGGCGTGGAGCCGCTCCGGTGCAGCGCGCGATCTGGGCGGGCGATACGATTACCGGGGCGACGGTGTTCCGTATCACCCGTGGTATGGATGAGGGGCCGGTGCTCGCCCAGTCCACGGTCGAAATCGGCGCGCATGAGACCGCCGGCGAACTGCTGGAACGTCTTGCCGAGGATGGTTCGCACCTGCTTGCCGCATCGCTTGAGGCGATGGCGGAAGGGCGTATCAGCCCGGTGGAGCAGCCTCAGGGCGCGTATGAGATCGCTGACAAGATCCGCACCGAAGACGCGCATATCCGCTTCGATGTGCCGGTATTCGCGGCTGACCGGCAAATCCGCGCATGCACACCGCATCCCGGCGCATGGTGCACGCTGTATGCCGAGGGAACGCGCGACGAATCCCAAACCTTGCACGTGCTCGAAGCCGCGCCCGCCGACATGGGCGACCCGAACCTGCCGGGGGCGCTGGCCGTGGGCAAACTCGCATTGAGCAAGAAGCATGTGTGGATCGGCACGAAAAGCCAGCCCCTGGAACTGATCCAAGTCAAAGCGCAAGGCAAGAAAGCGATGCGCGCGGCGGACTGGGCGAGGGGCGCCCGGCTGAGCGAGGAAGCATACTGCGATTAGACCGGGGACAACCGTTCCGGCCATCCGCTTGTGCCGGCGCTGGAAACACCGTCAGCGTCGGCACAAGCAGATCGGAACGCTCAGTCGCCTGACAGCAGATCGAGTACGTGGCGCAGATCCCGCTCGTTGATCGCAACGTCGGCGGCAAGCTGCACTTTCGGTTTCGCACAGAACGCGATGCCGAGCTGAGCCGCCTGAATCATCGGAATGTCATTGGCGCCGTCACCGACGGCAACCGTCTGATCGACCGGCATGCCGTCCATCCGCGCCCATGCCTGCAACGCATGGAGTTTCGTGGTTTTGCATACGATTTCACCGAGGACGTTGCCGGTCAACCGGCCGTCGACGACCTCCAGCTGATTCGCCAGCGCGTGGTCTATATGCGCGTCTTCGACCAAGCGGTCCACCACCTCGTGGAATCCGCCGCTGACCACACCGACTGTCCAGCCATGCTGGTGCAAGGTATCGATCAAGTCGAGCGCGCCATTGGTGAAGGTGACCCTGTGATACACCTCGTCGAACACACTCACCGGCAAGCCAGCAAGGAGTTTGACCCGTTCGCGCAGCGCCTGACAGAACTCCAGCTCACCCGCCATCGCGCGTGCGGTGACGGCGGCGATCTGCTCGCCGACACCTGCGGCGACCCCCAGTTCGTCAATCACTTCTTGATCGATGAGCGTGGAATCCACGTCCATCACCAGGATGCCGGGGCGGGCGAGTGTGGGGGCGGATTCGTTCGGAGCTTGCAAAGGTTCATCGATCATGCCTTCGATTGTCGGAAAATACTGGGACAATGCCGTCATGCGTGTTTATGCTCTTGCGACCACTGCCCCCATGTGCGATACATCCGACGGCGGCCTCATCGGCACCATCACCACATGGCTGGTGGATTTGATGGAATCCATTGGCGGTATCGGCGTGATGCTTGCCATCGCGCTCGAATCCATATTCCCGCCCATTCCCAGCGAAATCATCCTTCCGCTCGCCGGATTCACCGCCTCACGCGGCACGATGTCCCTGGCGGCGGCCATTGTGTGGGCGACCGCCGGCTCGCTGATCGGCGCGCTGGCCTTGTACGGCGTGTCGCGATGGGTCGGATTGCATCGCATCCATCGCGCCGCCGACATCATTCCGGGGGTGAGCCGTGACGATGTCAATCGTGCCGGTGATTGGTTCAACCGGTACGGCACATGGTCCGTGCTGATCGGCAGGGTCATTCCCGTCGTCCGTTCGCTGATTTCGATTCCTGCCGGTTTCAATCGCATGGGCCTGGTGCAATTCAGCGGCTGGACGCTGCTCGGTTCGGCGGTCTGGAACACGATCTTGGTCACTTCCGGCTATGTGCTGGGCGATAACTGGTGCTCGATCCTGGGCGTGCTCAATGTGTTCGAAGATGTCGTGATCGGGGTCGTCATCGTGATCGTGCTCGCGTTCATCGTGCTTCGGGCGCGTAAGCTGGTTGCCAGCCGTCGTGCGCGCGGACAGGAGACGGACGAACCTGACCATGTGGCGACGACGAGGGACGACCTGCAGGAGCGGTGACGCGAGCCATCGCAGGAAAGCGAGACGACCATGAGCGATGATGAGATGAGGATGCCGCAGGAGCGTGACGCGGAGGATTCCCAAGCCGACGCGTTGAAAGCGCGCGACCGTGCGCTGGATGAGCTCGCCCAAGCCAATGACCAGCTTATGGCGAAGAACCATGCGTTGGCGGCGGCGCTTACCCGGGCGAGCCAGGAGCTGACGAAAGCCAAGTCCCAGCTCGGCCAGTTCGCTCAGCCGCCGCTGAATTTCGCGACGATGGTCGCTCTTGAATCCTGCACCACTGATGATTTCGGTGTCCAGCATGCAAGTGCGGAAGTCCTCTCCGGTGCCCGCCGCCTGATTGTGCCGGTTGCTACGACGTTGAACGCGTCGCGTCTCAAACCTGGCGATACGGTGTTGCTCAACGAGAACATGGTGCTGGTCGCGCGCAGGGATGCCGACCAGCTCGGCGCTGTGCGGCAGGTCAAGCAGGTGTTCGCCGATGGCAGAATACTGGTCGCCGATGCCGGCGGCTCCTCACAGGTCATCCGTCAGGCGGGCGCGTCGCTGGACACGGCGGTTGAGCCGGGCGACCGGGTGTTGGTCGACCCTGCGTGCCGGTTCGCGCTCGATGTGCTTGCGCCTGAGGAGCATGCGGATTTGGTGCTGGAGGAGGTCCCCGATGTCACCTTCGACGATATCGGCGGTCTTGATGAACAGATCGGCCGCATCCGGGATGCCGTCCAACTGCCCTTCCAGCATCGGGAACTGTATCGCAGATATCATCTCAGCGCACCGAAGGGCATCCTGCTGTACGGCCCTCCCGGCAATGGCAAGACGATGATCGCCAAGGCGGTCGCCCATGCGCTTGCCGAGGGGACGGACGCCGGTTCCGGGGTGTTCCTGTCGGTCAAGGGGCCGGAACTGCTCAACAAGTATGTGGGTGAGTCTGAGCGGCTGATCCGCTTGATATTCCGGCGTGCGAGGGAGCGTGCCCAGGACGGGCGCCCTGTCATCGTGTTTATCGATGAGATGGATTCACTGCTGCGCACGCGCGGTTCGGGGGTTTCCAGCGATGTGGAGACGACGATCGTCCCGCAGTTCCTCGCTGAGCTCGATGGCGTGGAACGTTTGGACAATGTGATGGTGATCGGCGCTTCGAATCGTGTGGATATGATCGATCCGGCGGTTTTGAGGCCGGGACGTCTGGATGTGAAGATCCGCATCGACAGGCCTCGCGAAGCACAGGCTTGTCAGATTGTGCGGCATTATCTGACCGATGATCTGCCGTTTGAGCCCGGTGTTGACACTGCCGCCTTGGTCGGGGTGCTGGTGCATGACCTGTTCGCTCATGGTGAACATCGGCATGTGGCGGATGTCCTTGACGATTCCGGGGTGTGGTCCCCGTTGTATCTGGGTGATGTTGTATCGGGTGCGATGCTCAAGAACATCGTCGATCGCGCCAAGACCCGGGCGGTCAAGGCGTCCATCGAAACCGGGGCGGATGTCGCGCTGACGGTTGAGATGCTCGCCGGTGCGGTGGACGGCGAATTCCGGGAGACGCGTGATGCGGTACTTGACGCCGATCCGGCACAGTGGTCGCGGATCAATGGCATCGCCGGTGGCAGGGTGGTGCGTATCCGGCCTGCGGCGGGTTATACGGCGGGTTATGATGCCGATACTGAGGGAGCCGCCGCGCACGGTGCATAACCGTATCGCATAGTGCGCCACGTGAGGCAGGCCAAGGAGGACGAATGAGCGTTCGCAGGGTGATGGGAACGGAAACCGAATATGCGGTCAGTCGGCCGGGCGACGCCCGCGCAAATCCGGTCAGACTGAGTTTCGACGTGGTCGCCGCCGCCGACGACGGTACGCGCGGCGATATCCGCTGGGATTACCGGCAGGAGGATCCGGTCAATGATGCGCGCGGACACCGGTTGGAGCGTGCCGCCGCGCGTCCTGACATGCTCACGGACGCGCCTCAGCTGCACATCACCAATATCATCGCGCCCAACGGTGGCAGGGTGTATGTCGACCACGCACACCCCGAGTATTCCGCGCCTGAGACGACCGATCCATTCGAGGCTGTCCGCTACGACCATGCCGGTGACGTGATCATGGGCCACGCCGCGCAGGAAGCGTCACGGAACACCGGCAAGCCGGTGGTGTTGCACCGCAATAATGTCGATGGCAAGGGTGCCAGCTGGGGTACGCACGAGAATTACATGATGTTGCGTTCCGTACCGTTCAGCCAGGTTGCGGCGCTGATGACTGCGCATCTGGTCACCCGCCAGCTGTATGCGGGCTCGGGCCGCGTGGGATTGGGAGAACGTTGCGAACATGCGGGCTTCCAGCTCAGCCAGCGCGCCGATTACATCCATATGCGCATCGGTTTGCAGACCACATTCGACCGGCCGATCGTCAACACGCGCGACGAATCGCACAGCACCGATGCGTACCGCCGTCTGCATGTGATCGTCGGGGACGCCAACCGCATGGATGTGCCGCAGGCGTTGAAGCTCGGCACGACGAGCCTGCTGTTGTGGCTGCTGGAGACGGCGCCGGAAGTCTCCTATGACGTGGACGCGCTGCTTGCATCGGTGGCATTGGACGATCCGGTGACAGCCATGCATGAGGTTTCGCATGATCTGACATTGGCTGCTCCGTTGCGACTTGCCGATGGGGGAACGTTGACGGCATGGCAGATCCAGACACGGCTGCTCACCGCGGTTTTTGAAGTCGCCGCGATGCGGTATGGCACCGACAGTCAGGGCACTCCCGTGTGGCCTGACGCGCAGACGCGCCGAATCGTCGGCATGTGGCGCCGGGCGCTCGCTGATGTCGCCGCGGTCAGACATGCGGACGATGAGACGCGCCTGACGATGGCCGATGAGGGCTCACGCTTGGAATGGCTGCTCAAATGGCAGCTGTTGGAACGGATGCGCCGCCGCCTTGCCGTTTCAGGACAGGAGATTTCCTGGTTGGATCCCAGAATCGTCGCGCTTGACTTGCGTTGGGCGGCATTGGATCCGAACGTTTCGCTGTTCGAAGCGGTCAAGACCCATACCGAGCGACTTGACGGGTCGGATGCCGACGCCATGGTCGCGCAGGCGACTTCACAGGCGCCGGATACGACGCGCGCATGGTTGCGGGCGCATATCGTGGGGGAGTTCACGGCGCAGGTCGTCGCGGCGTCATGGTCGCATGTGACGGTACGTGAATCAGACGGCTCATTGTTCGGATTCGATATGTCCGATCCGCTGGTGTGGACGCGTCAGCGTTGCGAACACGCCGTGCGTCGCGGCTTGGCTCAGGGCGAATCGGCGGCGGACGTGCTGCGTGACATCATCGCTGACAGGTAAGATATCCAAGAAAGTTTCGTGATGCGTGGCGTGGCAACGGTTGGTCTGAACGGCGTCGCGTCACGTCCGAGCCGGCAGGATCCGGCGAACGACAGGTGAAGGTGGAGGAACATGGATCTGCAACAGCTGGCGCTGGAAGCAGCACGCGTGGCACAGGACGTAGGCAAGCATGCGTTCCAGGCGCAAGCGAACCCATCCAATATGGTCGAGGCGCATATTCCTGATGTTCCAGGAGAACCTCCCGTACTGCCGGTGAACGAACGACTGGTGCCGTTCATCGAAAACCGGTTGACGTATCTTGACCGGTTCAACGGCTTCTGGCACGATCGTCCTGAACATTGCCAGCCGGGGGAGCGATATTGGTGCGTCGGGCGTATCGATGGCGCCATCAATTTCGTCCGTGACATGTCCGAGTGGACGGTGACGATTTCGTTGTTCGAGATCGATGAACACGGGGGCGCGAACCCGGTGCTTGGCATCGTCCATGCTCCGGCGCTCGAGTTGACCTATCTTGCCGCGCGCGGCAAGGGCGCGATCCGCATCTGGCGCACGCCATTCGGCGATAAACGGCAGAAAATCATCCCCACCACACGTGCCAGCCTTGAAGGCTCGGTCATCAGCTACGGCATGTCCTACGTGCCGTCGGAATCGGAGCGTGCCTTGCACGTGGTGTCCGCACTCGCCGGCAAGCCCGCGGACATCAAGCGGGTCGGGCCGGTGTCGTTGGATATGTGCCGCGTCGCCGACGGGACGTATGACGCGTATTTCGAACCTCATCTGCATCCTTGGGACATCCCGGCAGTCTCCGCCGGTACCGTGGTCGTACGCGAGGCACAAGGCCAAGTATCCCGGTGGGATGGTGAGGATATCCGTTGGCGTGAGGAGAACGATGTCGTCGCCAGCAATGGCCTGTTGATCGACCAATTGCGTCCATATCTGCACTAACCGGCCGGCGTGCTGTCCATGGTGCTGCGACAGCCGCAGCGTCGGCATGCCGTACGGTCTGTCTTCTGCGTTTCGGCCGGCAGCAGGCAATCGACCCACGAACGCGGTAGGCTGGTAAGGATTGTGAACAATCGGTCGCATCGAAAGGAGCGGGCCATGCCGCAGGAATACGCAGCCCAAGGCCAAGCGCGACAGGAACGTCGCGCCGATGAAGAACACCAGCCGGTGGAACGCGCACAGGCGCAACCCCAAGCTGATGCGCTCGATCAGGTGCTTGACGATATCGCGGCCACCTTGGAAACCAACGCTCAAGATTATGTGAGCAGCTTCGTACAGCAAGGCGGTCAGTGATGCCGCAGCTGCGCGACAGCGGTACTCATGCGCTCACGGGTTCCGACGCCGCCAAGGTGCCCCGTTCACCGCAATACGAGACCGGCGCACGGATTTTCGGCATCGAAACCGAATACGGTGTCTCCATGACAGGCGGCGAGCGCCACGGGGATGCCAGACAAGTCGCTTCGACGATGTTCATGCCGGTGGTCGCTCAAGCCCGATCGACGAACACGTATCTGTGCAACGGCGCGAGGCTGTATCTCGACGTAGGTGCGCATCCGGAATATGCGACCGCCGAGACGCGTGACCCTCTGGACGCACTCGTGCAGGATCTTGCCGGCGAATCGGTGATACGGCGGCTGGCGCTTCAGGCGCAGCAGCGTATTCGGTCTACGGTCGGAGACGACGCCATCATCCATGTGTTCAAAAACAACGTCGATTCTGCAGGTCATGCCTTCGGCTGCCATGAGAATTATCTGGTGCGCCGATACGTGCCGCTGCCGGTCATCGAACGTGAGTTGCTTCCGTTCCTGATCACCAGGCAACTGTTTTCCGGTGCAGGACGGATCACCGATCATGGATTCGAACTGTCGCAACGTGCCGATTATCTTGATGAAGCCGTCTCCTCGGCGACCACGAGGGCCCGTCCCATGGTCAACACGCGGGATGAACCGCACGCCGACCCTGAGGAGTTCCGCAGACTGCACGTCATCATTGGGGATTCCAACCGTTCTCAGTTCGCCACGTTCATGAAGCTGGCGACGACGCATCTGGTTCTCGGCGCGATCGAATCCAGTGTGCGTGCCGGCAGAGCATCGGGATTCCAAGCGTGCGCGCTTGCCGATCCAAGTATCGCCAATCGGGCGATCAGTCGCGATATCACAGGTACTGCACTGGTGCAGCTTGCCCAGGACCGTGGCGACGAGGGAATGGCATGGCACCCGCAAGGTGTCGCCAGCGCGTTGGATATCCAGCAGCATTATCTGGATATCGTCAGGCAAGCCATGGCCGCCGATTCGCATGCTGTTGCCGCTTCACTGCCCAGAACGGATGTGGTTCGCGTCATGGACGATTGGCAGGAGCTGCTTGACCGTCTCAGGGCGAACGATGTGGATGCGCTCGCGGACAAGCTCGATTGGGCGGCGAAATACCGGCTGTTTTCCGCGTTGCGTGGACGTGGCCAGCGGATTGATGCGTGGCGTGCGCAGCAGCTCGATATGGATTATCACGATATCGTCAACGGCAGCGTGTATCCCGCCTTGGTGCGCCGCGGCATGATGCGGGTACTGGCGTCTGAGCAGGATGTCGAACGGGCGGTCGGACAGCCGCCGGCTGATACCCGTGCGGCGATGCGCGGGCGGTTCATCCGGGAGGCGCAACGGCATGGCGCGCGTTTTTCCTGTGATTGGACTCGCCTGACGCTTACGGAGCCGGTCCATGGCGAGGTGGTTATGCTTGATCCTTTCGACGCCGGTCCCAGTGAAGCATTCGATGATATGCTCGCGCAACTCGAGGACGCTGCCGGTCAAACGCAGTGATGCGGCGAGCGGCGTTGGACTGCCTCGATGTTGGACGTTTCACGGTTTTCGACGTTTCGCGGTTCACGTATGCCGGTGCCGGATGCTGAGCGTCCGCGATTCGAATGGTGGGCATCGCCGTCATCGTGCTGAACGGTGTGATACCCCCGTATATGCGAAAACCCCGACCGTCGATGGTCGGGGTTTTCGTTGTCCTGAATCACAGGGTGAAGCCTAAGTCAGCTCACTCGGCGACAGCCTTCTTCAGCAGGGAGCCTGCGGAGATGCGCACGCCGTAGGAAGCCGGGATCTTGATGGTTTCGCCGGTGCGCGGGTTGCGGCCGGTGCGAGCAGCGCGCTTCACACGCTCAGCGGAGAACAGGCCGGTGAGCTTCAGGCCTTCGCCGGACTTCATTGCCTCAACGAACACATCCTGGAACGCGTTCACGGCGGCTTCTGCCTGAGCCTTGGTCAGGTTGGACTTCTGAGCGATCTTCGAGACGAGATCAGACTTGTTGTATGCCATAAAGCATCCTTCTTGTCGGGGGCCTTCCACATTACGAAGGCCGTGTCAACTGTAGATAATACCGCAGGTTCTAGAGAAACGCGGCTATTTTCAGGGTTTTTCGTCACTTTTCGGCAAATCGGCACATTCAGATCAGATTATGACGGTCCAGCCACTGCATGGCGAGCGCGCCGAGCGGAATACGCAGCCAGTAGAAGCAAATCCGGTAGAGCAGTGTGGCCGACAACGCCACCGCCGCAGGCACACCGACAGAGCTGAATGCGAAGGTGAGGGCCGCTTCGATGGCACCAAGGCCACCCGGTGTAGGCACCGCCGAACCCAAGGTGTTCGCGAGGATGAAGATGAACATGGTCTCGATGGGATTCGTCCTGTAGCCGAAGGCGAGCAGCGCCGCCCAGAACCCCATGCCGATGGCGAGGTTCAGAATAATCGCGCCTGCGATGGCGACGCCGAACTCTTTGGGTTTGGTGAGCATTTCAATAAGCTGCCGGGCATACGAGCGGATAATCGGCAGATATGTGGTGATGATGGTCTTGCGCACCGGCGGAATGATCATTGCCAAGGAGATGACCAAAGCCACGGTGGCGATGGCGATAATCAACGTGTTCGTAGGCACCATGCCGGTCAGGGTGTTGCGGCCTGAGAAAACGCCGATGCCGAGCAGCAGCACAACCGTGGTGAGCGCCTGGGAGACGACGACGGCGCTCATGATTGCGGTCGCCGCGGTGTTCTTGTAGCCGCTTTTACGCAGGAATTGCAGGTTCACAAACGCTGGTCCGACACCGGCAGGCATGGATACCGCGGTGAAGCCGGATGCCGCTTGTGAGCAGAAGATACCGAAGGGATGGCGTTTGCCACGGTCCATGAAGGCGGCGAGCGTCACGCCGGTGCCTATCCACGCGACCACACTGAAGACCATGCACAACAACGCCCACCACGGGTTCGCGTTGCGGATCGCCTGGATCATCGCGTCAGGGCGCAGCTGGGTGAAAATCACCGCGATGGCGACGATGGTCAGGGTCAATGCGATGAAGGACCGCAGGCTGAAGCGCGAGAGTGTGACGGTTTCCAACTGTTCGTCGGCGTCTTCAGGCAACAGTGTTTTCAGCCGGTCGCGTAAGGCGCCGAGCAGATGCTTGTCCCAGCCGTCCAGTGCGCGGGTCGCTGCAGGTACGGCTGCTTTCTGCACGAATGGGGCGATATCGATCAAGGTGGCATCCCCCCAGACGTCACGTGCCGCGGCGACGGAGCGCTCCACGCCGATGCACGCGCACAACAGGGCGAGCAGCTGGACCTTGTCAAGAGCCATATTCGCGGTGTTGCTGGCGCAATCACCGTTCTGCCATCCTGCGATAACCGGGGTGCTGCCATCCAGCATCGCGATGGTGGACGGGGTGATGCGCCGGTGGGTGTATCCGCGCGTGTTGGCGTGCTTGAGGTAGGCGAGCAGCTCTCGTGCCTGGGCGTCGCTGAGATGGTGCAGATCGCACGGCGTCAGCCGGGTGGTGGAGTTGAACACCAGAATGGAGGATTCGGCGGCATCCGCCGCTCCATATACCGACGGGACTTGCAGGCCGGTATTGCGCAAGCCGAGGATCATGGCGAGATGATGATGCATCGCGTCCTGAGCGGAACGGTCACGCCGCACGACAACCCCGTTGAGCTTGATCCACTGCCAGAGCTGGCTGAAATAGCCGGCGCTGTGTTTTTGGTCGTCAAGTACGGAAACCACATACGCAGTGCCAGCGGTGTCGGTCATGTCGTAGATGCGTGAATTCTCGATCAGGTCGTCATCCACGCAGGTTTGGATGACCGCGTTTTCATTATTCGCATCGATGCGGCGGGTCAGGCTTGCGACGTCGATGCCGATCCCGTGCAGGGCTTCGGCCAAGTGCTTGCCCCAGATACCTTTGTTCTCGCTGCCGGCGGCGAATCGAATGAGCATACCGACGACGCGTGCCAAGGCGAATGAGACGAGCACGCCGGGCACGGAATGCCACGAGACGATGATTAGGATCGCCGCGACGATATACAACGTGTTCCAGCCCCAGCGCACGGTGGAATGGATGCGTCTCGGCCCGGCGACGGTGAGGAACGCTCCAAGCCCGGCATACATGTCCGGCAGCAATGAGAGGGGAGAGGCGCCTGTTCCGTTGGATGCGAGCGCGGAGATGAGGTTGATGCTGCCGGTCGCGTGCAGTCCGGCGCTCAGTGCTGCGCAACAACCGTAACCGCTGAGCAGCGCGAGAATCGAAACGACCGAGTGGAGCCATTCACGGTTCATCAGAATCTGGATGAGCACGCTGAGCACGATGCATACGGCGGTCAGTTGCTGCAGTAGGGTGGTGGGGACGTCCATAAGCCAGTCGAGCGCCTGCCCGGCGTTCCGCGCGTCCGTTTCCACGCCTTTGGTCATGCCGTTGAGATAGGCGGCGATCAGCAGGACTGCCACCATGCCAAGCAGCGCGGCGAACGCGTGGGTCAGATCGGTGAAATCACGGGTTCTGCGGGGCGCGACGTCATGAATGACAGGTTGTCGTGTCTCTTGGTGCTCTGGCTGACAGGCTTGCTCGGGATGCTGGCGCGCGTCGGCGTCCTTGGACTCGATGCCCTCTGTCGGTGATGCTGGGTTGTGATGCACGGCTTGTCTTTCCAGGATGGTGACATACGCGGGTTCGCTGGACCTGCGCATATGAACGTGGCGAAGGCGCGTCACAGCCGTTTCAGGCCGTGACGCGCCTTCATGTCGGGATCACGTATGGCGAAGCCCCAGTAGGGATTGCCATACATGACATGGACTTACTGGCGGTCGAAATCGACCAGCTTCGAAGCCGCCCCGGTGTAGGTGGCCGGTGTCAGTGCCTTGAGCCGTGCCGCAGTGGCAGGGTCGAAGGACTGCTCGTCGATGAACCGTTCGACATCCGCTTTTCCGATGCTGTGCCCGCGCATGAGCTCCTTGACCTTCTCATACGGGTGATCCATGCCGGGTTCGCCGGCGAGTTCCCCGGCGCGCATCGCTGTTTGGATGGGCTCCCCGAGCACTTCCCAGTTCTCGTCCAGTTCGCGGCTGATAACGATGGCATTGGGATGGATGGACTTGAGACCTCCGAGCAGATTCGTCAGCGCGAGCACCGAGTAGCCGAGCGCGGAGCCGATATTGCGCTGCGTGGTGGAATCAGTCAGATCGCGCTGCCAGCGGCTTTCCACCAGCGTGGCGGAGAGCGTGTCCAACAGGGAGCAGGAGATTTCCAGATTGGCTTCGGCGTTCTCGAAACGGATCGGATTGACCTTGTGCGGCATGGTGGACGAACCGGTGGCACCCTTCACAGGTTCTTGCGCGAACACGCCGCGGGAGATGTACATCCACACATCGACGGCGAGATTGTGCAGGATGCGGTTGGTGTGGCTGATGGTCCCGTACAGTTCCGCCTGCCAGTCGTGGCTTTCGATTTGCGTGGTCAGCGGGTTCCACGTCAATCCCATACGGTTGGTGACGAATTCCTTGGACACCGCGATCCAATCGACGTCCGGAAGCGCCGCCAGATGCGCGCCGAATGTGCCGGTGGCGCCGTTGATCTTACCAAGGTACTCCTGTTCGCGCACATGCTTGAGCTGTCGGTTGAGCCGGTGGACGAACACGGCGAGCTCCTTGCCGAGCGTGGTCGGCGTGGCAGGCTGGCCGTGGGTCAGGGCGAGTAGCGACATATCGCGATATTGGTCCGCTTTCTCGGTGAGCAGGTCGACGATCGCCTGCGCGTCTGGCAGCCACACCTGTTCGATTGCGTTCTTCACGCACCGGGCGATGGACAGATTGTTGATGTCCTCGCTGGTGCAGGCGAAATGCACCAGGGTTTTCAGATGGGTCAGTTGGGTGTCCGCGCCGAGCGCGTCAGCCGCGTGGTCAAGCTCATCATCGATGTAGTATTCAACCGCTTTCACATCATGATGTGTGATCGCCTCATGCGCCGCATGCCGCGCGATGCCTTCTGCGCCGAACTGTTCGGGGATGGCACGCAGATAATCCTGCTCCGCTTGGGTCAACGGCTTGACACCCGGGACGATCGGCTGGTTGCCGTTGCCCGCGAACCCGTTGGCGAGCAGGATCATCCATTCGACTTCCACGCGCATGCGTTCCCGGTTGAGCGCCGGTTCGCTCATATATTCCACCAGAGGGGCGGTTTGCTTGTGGTAGCGTCCGTCGAGCGGGGTCAGTGCGATTGCTGGGGTGATGTCAGTAAGCTTCATACTGCTCAGGATACTTCCTACCGTGAACCGGCGGCGGCCATGTTCCTGCCGACGCCGGTGTCATCGTGCCATGCGTCCCTGCCAGTAGCTGGTTTCCTCCAAGGTGCCGGCGATGACCTCACGAAAATGCCGGTTGTGCGAGTCCACCGCTTCCGATCCGAGCGCGTGCGCGTTGGCATACGCGGCCTGATGGAATTTCAGATGGTGGGACATCTCACGCGCTTGTGTGCTCTGCGGCACTGGTGTGGTGATATCCGTGCCGGCCTCGAGATTGTGCGGCGCTTGGGCGACCGATCCATGGATGGTCAGCCATGATGCGCTCGCGGGATTGGGCGTCCCATCCAGCGCCGCGACGAGTTCATCATCCATTTCGATGCTTGTCGCCCAGACCCCTGTTCGAATCGGATGATTCGCCACGGGGGAGCCGGCGGTGACGATATGCCTGATGTTGTACGGGCTGTCTGCTGCGAGTGTCGCCGCCACGATGCCGCCTTGGGAATGCCCGATGACAGCGACGGGGTCGTCTGGTTTGATGCCTGCGCGATGCATGGCGTCCATGACCATGCGTGCGCTGTCGGCTGCAAGCCGCGTGTCTGCGTCGTCGCTCATCAGCTCGATATTCTGCGCCCAGCCGAATGGGGAATCCGCATGACCGTCAGTGCCCGGCACAATGACCAGCCAGCCCGTGCCCCCATCATCTCGCCGGTAGCGTTGAATGGCGACGGTCGCGTATGACAGGCCGTTGTCTTCGCCGGTGCCATATTGGCTTTCGGCAACGGATCGCAGTTGTGCGATGGCGTCGGTAATGCCGTCGACCGGTTGCGCGATCTGGCGTGAAGGGTGCCGTCGGGTCAGATCGATGCAGTTGCCTTGCCTGCGGTCGTTCAGTGAGGAGGTGATTGAGGCGAGTTGTCCGGCGGCGATGTTGACGCGTTGCTTGGTGAGCATGCCTTGGAACAGGTCGTCGGCCCGCCGAACGCCGCCTGCACCGGTGCCGATGCCGCGCCTCGTCCGTGACGCCGCGATGCCGCCGAGGACCATGGCGCTGAACCCAGCCATGATCGCCTCATGATACGGGGCGGTGATGTGCAGCGCTTCGAGCGCGGCCTGCTGCTTGTCGTCGCTTTCGGGGATACATCCGATGGATTGCAGGATCGAGGCGGCGAACTGTTTCAAGCTCGGTGAGGATGTCGCCAACGGATTCGTAGGAATTGACGCACCATACGCTGAAACGCGGTGTTCGGCATCCGTGTACAGACCATGGGCGCGAGCCACAAGCCGGCAGAGCGTGTCCAGCCGCTCGGCGATCGCATGGCAGTCGCGGGTCTGCTCGTCGCACCAGGCGGACAACGCGCGATACCGCAAGGGGATATGCCCGGTCGCGGTGCCGGCGTTGAACGGGCTGACCTGCTGATTCGCCGGATAGAACCCGGATTGGAGTTGGTAAGAGACGATGCGTTCGCGGGCCTCGGACCAGTATCGTGCCTGAATTGTCATCTGCCGCGAAGCTTGAGCAAGGGACGCGCAGAGCGCTTGGAATTGCTGCGTTTCGGCGACGCTCAACGCGGGGCCGCCTGCGATGCGGGATGTGACGTGCCAGGTCATGGCCGGTCCTGACGACACTGGGTGAGCATGATCTGCGCGCGTCGCCTGACGGCGTCATTCCGGGCGATAAGCGAGTCAAGGGATTGCCTCATCAGCGTTGCGGCTTGGCCGTGCCATGGCGTGGCCGTTGCGGTCATCGCGCTGTCGTCGAGTGCCGCAGTACTGCCGCGCGTATGCGAATATGCGGTTTCCAGCGCGTCGATGGCGTCGTTGGCGGCCCTGCGGCATGTGCATGTGTCCGGGCCGCCCATGGTTGGCAATACACGGCATGATAGGTATGAAGTCATACGTCCATCGAAGCGTATGACGTGTCTGCATGCACGTCGCACGCGTCAATGTGGTCAAAAGTTGATTCCCTCGACGGCGTAGCCGTTCCTGCGGGCGAACATCACCACGGAATCACCACGGTTTGACGCTCGAGCCGGACGATGGGGTTGGCGTCGATGTTCCCGCCGTGGAGCTCGTCGATGGCGAGGGAGAGGCGGACTGGTTGGATTTGAGCAGATCCTGCACCTGTTGGCGCTGCTCGTCGTTCAATCCGTCCTGCGAGGAGGACGACGATGCTGAAGCGGACGGCTGTTGCGTCGAGCCGTCACTGGAACCGGTGGAAGACGACGCCCCCTGCTGCTGTTTGAGTTCCGCTGTGATGCGCTTGGTCAGTGTCCGTGATGTCGCGCTGTTGGCTGCAATCAGCTGTTTGAGCTGCGGCAGCAGCACAGCATTCCACGTCTGCGCCTCGGCGAACTGCTCGTCGGTCTGTTCCTGCCGGGCCGCGAGCGTCGACCAGTCGGCAGTGCTCTTCGCCGACGCTGACAGATTGGCTTGAAGGCTCGCAGTGGCTTGGTTGTATGCGCTTTGGGCTTGCAGGTTGGCGGCTGCCGCCAACGCCAAGGCCAGCGCGCAGCAAGCGAGCACGACCATGATGATGCGGATTGCGAGCGGGGCGCGCTTCGCCCGCATGGCAGGCGGGGTCGGCAGTGATGACGGTGTGCCGTTCATAGCAGTCTCCTTGACATTGCTATCCATGCGCCCAACTCCCATGCCAGCAGTACTGCGATGACGATGGCGATCGGCCAGACCACGGGCGTGGTGCGTTGCCGCGTCTTGGCGGTGGCGGTGGTCCGCCATGCCTTGGACGCTTTGGGCAGTGAGTTGGTTGCGGTGTGGGATGCATCCAGCATGATGGCGCTGCCGCTGAGTTCGTCGGCGATGGTGCTCAGCGTGTCAGGACTGAGCGTTGAAATACCGGGCTGCCCGGTAGTCGGGTCGGTTACCCAGGTTTCCTGGTCGTCGGCGCTGTCATCTGAGCCGTCCGCGGGAATCTTCCCGCCAGTGGTCGAGCCGGCACCCAGCACGACCGCATCGTCGAGATATCGCCGCAGCGACGAGTAGGTTCTGCGGGTGGTGGTCGAGGTTTGTTCGCCATCACTGATCAGGAACAGAACGATGGTGTCATCCGTGTGCCGTTGGCGGATATCTTTGAGTGTGAGCAGCAGTTTGTCCAGCGGAGTGTCCAGCGACGATCCCGAGGACGCCGCCGAGGATTCCACTGCCAATGCGTCTGCCCAGTTGTCGATGGCGAGCGTGTCCGGCGTCAAAGGAACATCCAGCGAGGCGCTCGCCCCGAAGCTCAACGCGGAGAAACTGGCTGCAGGATAGGCTTTGGTCAGATCATGGACAGCGTGTTTCGCAGCATCGAGACGACTGATCGTCGTCGCACTGCCGTAGGTCGCATCCTTGACCGCCATGGAACTGGTCGTGTCGATGGCGATGACGATATCGGTCGCGTTGACCGCTTTGCTGGTGGTGCTTGCGACGGTGCTCGGCGTCAACACCGCGATGGCGGTGAACAGGCAGATCAGCGTTCGTCGTACGCATGACGCGACGGTTTCATCGCTGCACGCACGGTGGCGTATATGGATGGCGACTTCAGCGACGGCGCATGCCGTCATGACCGCCGCGACCGCGATACCGGCGGGCCAGCCGAGTGCGGGGGATAGTGTCCATCCGTTCATCGTCTCAGCCTCCAAGCGAATACGAGCCATACCAGGATGCACGCCGCAAGGGCGAGCGTCCACCATCCGGGCGCATCATCGACGGCGGATTGCGCATTACGCTGGTGTTGCGCGCTTTGCCGCTGTTCGATGGTTTTGACCATCGACTCGATGGATGAGCCGTCAGCCTGGGACATGAATGTTCCGCCGTGCGATTCGATCTGGCGTTTGAGATCGGTGGTCGTCTTGTCGCTCAGGCTTTCCTTGGCTCCCGCATACACCGCGTCCACGCTGATCGATGCGGTATGGGCCAGATCGAGCGCCTGCTTGAGCGTGTAGGTCTCCTGGCCTGATACGACGTTGTCCGTTGCCAGCACGATGGACGACGAACGTCGCCGCGCGGTGTCCGACGTGGAGGACGTCGATTGCGAAGCATTGCCATAGGCAAAACCGGGGAGCATCGCGGCGCAGCTGACCAGCCCGTCGCCGATCAAGGACGTCGCGTTGGTTTTGTTCTGGGTCCCGTCCAGCCAATCGGAGACCTTCTGATAATCCGCATCGCTCATCTTGTCGATGTCATCCTGCGTCTGCACGTCTTTGAGGATCGATGCAGCCGATTTGAGCTCACGGGTCACCAGCGCATAGTCGTCGGTCAACGGAAACACCGTGCGTGATGTCGAGTTGAAGATGGTCATGCCGATACGTTCGCCTTGGAAATTCGACACGAGTTTGAGATAGGTGTTGATGATCTGCCGGTCGTAGGGAAGCGTGGAGCCGGACACGTCGAGACACAGGACGATATCTCGGCTTGCCGAGCGTTCCTGCCCTTCGTCGATGTGCGAGGGGCGCGCGATGAGCGAAACGGACAACGCGAGGGCTACGACCAGCGCGCCTGCCGCTATCCGGCTGAAGGTCCTCCACTGGCGGAACAGCTCGGAGGCGTGATCAGTGTTCAGATCCTCGTCGAGACTGTACGATTTGAGGTCGGGGTTGCGTTCTGCCGCCCGGCGTTCGCGCCATGCGGCGAGCATTGATACGAGCGCCACGATTGCACCGGCGCCGCACAGGGCGATCAGCGCTGCCCAAGGCCATTGCCATCTCATCGGCGCCACCTTTCAACCAGTGTGGATACCCATTCGGCGCCCTGCTCGACGCTTGTCGTGCGGGCGGCGTCATTGTACCGTTCATCGGCGAATTCCGGCGGATACAGCGCGGCGATGGTCTGGCGCAACAGCATGAATCCGGCTTTCGCGCGCCCTGTGGATGTCGGTACCGTGCGGTTGAGATCAGACAGGGTCTGGGTCTCCATAGTGTCTTCCGACATGCCGGACGCGTATGCGCGCGCCAATGCGGCGAGCTGCGCGAAAGCCTGATCGCGGCTGATTTCGCCGGCATGGAACCGATCCACCACATCGTCGATGCGCCGGTGCCATGCCTTGGTGCCGCTGGTTTCGTGATGCACACCGCGATGGGGACGCGCAGGCTGTGACCGGGGCCGGCGTGGTTTGGACAGCATGATGGCGAGGACCGTCAGCAGACATGCCAAGGCGAGTGCGACTACGAGGACGGTGACGATCATGCCGGCGCCGTCGAATGGCTGGGCGGGTTTGAGGTCGTCGAGCTTGATGCCTGCGACGATGCCGTCGATTGCGGCTAAGGTGATGCTCATGCGCGGTCTCCTGCCTTGCCTGCGGTGTCACGGGTATGCACAACGGTTGCGGGGCGGGTCGAGAAACCGGTACGTGCAAGGCTTATGGACACTGTGTGTACGAAGGTGCGGAACATGGCTTCGCTCGATGACGCGCGCATCAGTGTCGAACCGCCTGCCTGCAATTCAGCTTCGAGCTGGGCTGCGAGATAGCTTCGGTGGGTGTCCACTTCGCTTGCACTGACAGCGTTGATGAGCAGCGCCGGCAACCTCCTGCCGGTGTCGGCGTCGGCGACTGCCCGTCGACGGGCGACGAACGGGTTGATGGTCGCCACGTCGATGACTACCATGGGGTGGGTCCGTGCGATGGTGCGCATCGTGGCAAGTTGCGGCTCGCCGAGCGCATGCTCATCCGTGGCCAGCACGATCAAGGCGTTACGATCGCTGATACGCCGCGCATAGTCCAACAGGGCATCCATATTGCGCGCGTGGTTCCACGGGCGTTCGAGCGCCCGGTCGAGCGTGTGCTCGAACTGGGCGAACCCGCCATGGAACGGCACTCTGGTGATGCTCGCCGAATCGGCGCATACCAGTGAAATATCGTCGGACCGGCGCAAACTCAACGCGGCGAACATACGCAACCCGTTTGCCGCGACCTGCCAGGCCATTTCGCCTGACTCGCACGATCCGGTCATTTCCCGACCGGTGTCCATCAGCATCCATACCCGTGACGTGACTTGGCGTTGCCTGTGGACGACCATCGGTCTGCCGTTGCGCGCGCTGGTACGCCAATCGATGCGTCGCGCTTCGTCCCCGGGCTCGTATGGGCGGATATCCATGATGTCATCGCTGCCGAACCGTCGATGGGAGGGGTGTTCGCCTTCGAGGGTGCCCAACGCCCGTTTTACGGTGGGCAAGGTGAGTGTGGTGGCGAGCGCCTCGATTTTCCTGCGGATGGCGTCGTCGCCCGTCATGCGGCCGGTCATGGCACTGGCACCGTCGCCACGACGGAGTCGACCACTTGGTCGCTGGTCACGCCGTCGGCGAGCGCTTCGAAGGTCAGCAGGATGCGGTGGCGCAGGATCTCGTGCGCGAACATCCTGATGTCTTCGGGGATGACATAGTCGCGCCCGGCGAGCAGCGCCGCCGCTTGCCCGACGCGGATGAGCGCGATGGAGGCGCGAGGACTGGCACCGAGCCGGACGCGTGCGGACAGGTTGGCGATGGGGTGGGTGCCGGCTCCTCGTGAAGTCGTCACGATATCGACCGCATAGCCCATGATCGCTTCGGAGACGTGGACCCGGCGTGCGGCGGCGCGCAGGAATTCGACATCGGACAGCGAGAGGACTTCACCTTCAAGCTGTTTGGTGTCGATGGTGTCTGAACCGCGTCGGGTGAGCATGGCGAGCATGCGCTGTTCTTCGTCCGCGCTCGGGTAGCTCATCACCGCTTTCATGGTGAATCGATCCATCTGCGCTTCGGGCAGATTGAAGGTGCCTTCTTCTTCGATGGGATTTTCGGTGGCGATCACCATGAAGGGTTGCGGCAGGGCGATGCGTTCTCCGCCGATGGTCGTGGCCCCTTCGGCCATCGCTTCGAGCATCGCAGACTGGGTTTTCGCGTTGGAACGGTTGATTTCGTCGAGCAACACGAAGTTGGCGTGGATCGGGCCGATTTGTGTGCTGAACCGTTGTGTGGAGAAGTCGAAGACCTGGGTGCCGACCAAGTCGGAGGGCATGAGGTCCGGAGTGCATTGCACGCGTTTGAAACTGCCGGACACGGATGTCGCCAGTGTCTGTGCGGCGGTTGTTTTGGCCAGACCGGGAACGGATTCGATGAGGATGTGCCCTCCGGCGACCATGGTGACGATCAGCTCTTCACGCAGGTTGTCTTGGCCGACGAGGGTCTGCGCGAAGCGTGCACGGATGCGGTCGGCCAGCTGCCGTGCGTGGTTGAGATCGTCGGGTGACAGGCCCGCGGATGTCGGGGTCGCCGGTTGTTGCGGCATCGGCGGCATCGGTTGCGGGACGTTCGGTTGTGGTGGGAAAAGTGCCATGGTGTGCTCCAACGATTGGTGGCTGGTCGGTTGGCGGCCGCACTGGCCGCAGACCGGTATCCCAGCATAGTAGCGGATTGGGATGCCTCGCTCACAGCAGAGGCGTCATGGTGGGTTGTGCTGGCGCCGGGGTCGTCGGGGTGTCGGTGTCGGTGTGGGCGACGAGCGGCGGTACCGGTTTGGCGGATACCGGTTGCAGCTGACCGTAGGCGGGGGACGTCGCCGGTGGGAGCGCCCAGTCCACGGGTTGTGCCCCCATGGCTGTCAATGCTTGATTGGCGCGTGAGAACGGGCGTGACCCGAAGAAGCCGCGTGAGGCCGACAATGGGCTGGGGTGTGGGGATTCAATGATCGCCGCGTTCGTGAGCAACGGTTTGAGTGTCTGCGCATTGCGGCCCCAAAGAATCGCGACCAAGGGCTTCGGCTTGCCCTCCTGGTCGGTCCGGGCGTTGAGCGCGCGGATCGCCTGGTCGGTGATGTGCTCCCAGCCTTTGCCTTGATGGCTGTTGGGACGGCCGGTCTGGACGGTCAGGCATCGGTTGAGCAGCATGACACCGCGCTGCGTCCACGGGGTCAGGTCGCCGTTGATTGGGGTGGGGACGCCCAAATCGTCGCTGAGTTCCTTGTAGATATTGATCAGGCTTTTCGGCAGCGGATGGACGTCGGGCGCGACGCAGAAGCTCAAGCCGACCGGGTGGCCAGGTGTCGGATATGGATCCTGTCCTACGATCAGCACCTTGATGCTGTCGAAGGGGATGGTGAATGCCCGTAGGACATTGCGGCCTGCGGGCAAGTAGTGTCGACCCGCAGCGATTTCCGCCCGCAGGAAATCACCCATCCGGTGGATATCCGGCTCCACGTCGGCGAGCGCTTGAGCCCACCCCGGGTCGATGATTTCGGACAACGGTTTGACATGAGCATGTTCCATGCCTTCTACTCTATGGCGTTGATGGACGTTCTCATGGATTCGGGCGTCTGGGCGCCGTCTGTGGACGCCGTATGTCGTGACGAAGCTGTGGATATCCGGCATCGCGGACGGTATTTGTGCCGGTGCTGCCCAGTCGAGCATGTACACTCGATAATGGATTTATTCGGAAGGACGGCATATGGCACGCAAAGACCGGAACACTGATGAGTCGTACGCGCAGGACGTGTTCGATAACCCCCCGCAGGGGCCGATCGGTGTGCATCGCGGCAATCGGTCGATTGCATCGCGTCTTGTGCCGTTCCTGATTGTCGTTGTCATTGCCGCCGCCGCGGGTATCGGTACGTGGGCCGCCATGTCCGGCGAAGGTTCCAAGCTGTTCTCCGGCGGGAACAGCGCCTCGTCATCGACGAGTGCGTCCGCCTCGTCGAGCGCGTCCGCGTCGTCGAGCGCCTCATCTTCGGCGTCCGCAAGCGACACGTCTTCCGCGTCCGCGTCGGCATCCGACTCTGCGTCTGCGTCTCAGTCGCCGTCCCAATCCGCAACGCAGCAGGCGTCCTCGTCGGCGTCGGCGAATCTGTCCACCCAAGTTCGTGTGGTCAACGGCACGCGTAAGAACGGGTATGCCGCCAAGCAGGCGGCGGTGCTCAGCGGCGCCGGGTATACCAACGTCGTGGCGGCCAATCCTTCAGGGAATTTGCCGAGCGCATCGGTGGTGTGGTATCAGAATGAGTCCGATCTTGCCACAGCACAGGATGTCGCCGCGAAACTGGGCATTTCGAATGTCAGCCAGGTCACCAATCTGTCTGCGCCGGTCGTCGTTGTGCTGATGAACTGAGCTTCGGCGTTTCTTAGCATCGTCCCGCTACAATGGGGCACCAAGTGGGCGGTTGCCGGCGTGAATGGTTGCGGCGGACCGGCCCATGTGAGGGATGATTGATATGGCACAAGGAACGGTGAAATTCTTCAACGCAGGTAAGGGATATGGATTCATTGCCCCGGATGAGGGTGGGGATGACGTATTCGTGCATTACTCCGTGATTCAGCAGGAAGGCTTCAAAAAGCTGGATGAGGGCGACCGCGTTGAATATGAGGCAGAACGCGGGCCGAAGGGCTTCCAGGCGACTACGGTCACCAAGTTGTGATCCGGCGATCCTGTTGTCGTTGAGTCCGCGCGTGTCATCCTGATCGGCGCTGCCGGTCACCATCATTCGCGCTTTCCATCCAGGCGTCCTAGGCGGGCGCCTGTTGTTTTGTCTGCGTATCAGCATGTCGTGCGGCAATCCGGCGGTTTGGCCTGCCATTGGGGGAGGGGCGAAAAGCTGCGTTTGATGCGATGGCGCGACGCGGCATAGGCCATCCTGTTGCTGTTGCGCTGCCCGGGCACGATGCCCGACATGTTGGATGGGCTGCAGCCCCCGCATCGCGCATGATTCCTGTCATGAACGCGGCTGCAATCTGGAATCCAAGCGGCTGGGCATTGGCGTGCCGGGATTATTCCCGTTCGACGCCCGCGACACGCGTTTCATGCCAACAGCGCAATACCGCACCCGATGTTGGCACTCGACGGCTGAGAGTGCTAATCTCCCAATTAGCACTCGGAAGCCGAGAGTGATAACCGGCAGCTGACGGTCGGGCAAACTCAAAGTCTCGGGTGGAAGAACATACCGTGTAGCCATATGTGGAGGAACAATGGCAAAGATCATTGCATACGACGAGGAAGCTCGCCAGGGAATGCTCGCGGGTCTCGACAAGCTCGCCAACACCGTCAAGGTCACCCTTGGTCCGAAGGGCCGCAATGTTGTGCTCGACAAGACCTATGGCGCTCCGACCATCACCAACGACGGCGTCTCCATCGCCAAGGAGATCGACCTCGAGGAGCCGTATGAGCGCATCGGTGCTGAGCTGGTCAAGGAAGTCGCGAAGAAGACCGACGACGTCGCAGGCGATGGCACCACGACCGCTACCGTGCTCGCCCAGTCTCTGGTCCACGAGGGCCTGAAGAACGTAGTCGCCGGCTCCAACCCGATCGCCCTGCGCCGTGGCATTGAAAAGGCCACCGACGAGATCGTCAAGGAACTGGTCGCCTCCGCCAAGGACGTGGAGACCAAGGACCAGATCGCAGCCACCGCGACGATTTCCGCAGCTGACCCTGAGGTCGGCGAGAAGATCGCGGAAGCGCTCGACAAGGTCGGCCAGGATGGCGTCGTGACCGTCGAGGACAACAACCGCTTCGGCCTGGATCTCGAGTTCACTGAGGGCATGCGTTTCGACAAGGGATACATCGCCCCGTACTTCGTCACCAACGCTGACGACCAGACCGCCGTGCTGGAGAACCCGTACATCCTGCTCACCTCGGGCAAGGTGTCCAGCCAGCAGGACATCGTTCACCTGGCTGACCTGGTCATGAAGAGCGGCCGTCCGCTGCTGATCGTGGCTGAGGACGTCGACGGCGAAGCGCTGCCGACCTTGATTCTCAACAAGATTCGTGGCACCTTCAACACGTGCGCGGTCAAGGCTCCTGGCTTCGGCGATCGTCGCAAGGCGATGCTGCAGGATATGGCCATCCTCACCGGTGGCCAGGTCGTCTCCGACGAGCTGGGCCTGAAGCTCGATTCCATTGACATGGACGTGTTCGGCACCGCTCAGAAGGTCATCGTTTCCAAGGACGAGACCACCATCGTCTCCGGCGGCGGTTCGAAGGAAGACGTGGCTGCCCGCGTCGCCCAGATCCGTTCCGAGATCGACAACACCGATTCCGATTATGATCGCGAGAAGCTGCAGGAGCGTCTCGCCAAGCTCGCCGGTGGCGTGGCCGTCATCAAGGTCGGCGCTGCGACCGAAGTCGAGGCCAAGGAACGCAAGCATCGCATCGAAGACGCTGTGCGCAACGCGAAGGCCGCTGTCGAAGAGGGCCTGGTGCCCGGCGGCGGTGTGGCGCTCGTGCAGGCTGCCAAGAAGGCTGAGAAGAGCGAGGCTCTGGCTTCGCTGACCGGCGAAGAGGCCACTGGCGCCGCTATCGTCTTCCGTGCCGTCGAAGCTCCGATCAAGCAGATCGCTGAGAACTCCGGCGTCTCCGGTGACGTGGTCTTCAACAAGGTGCGTGAGCTGCCGGAAGGCCAAGGCTTCAACGCTGCCACCAACACCTTCGAAGACCTGATGGCCGCGGGTGTCACCGACCCGGTCAAGGTCACCCGCTCCGCACTGCAGAACGCGGCTTCCATCGCCGGCCTGTTCCTGACCACCGAGGCTGTGGTTGCCAACAAGCCGGAGCCGAAGACTGCGGCTCCTGCTCAGGGCGCTGACATGGGCTACTGATCCATGCGACCTTGATTCGTCTCACATTCGCGTGAAACGACGCATGTGACTCATATGGATGCTTCAGGGGCGTCGACGGGAAACCGTCGGCGCCCCTTGGCGTTATGGAGCGACTGTCGAAGGTATGCAGACAATCGGCGAATGCACGGGCGAATGTCTTCTGATATGCCTTCGATACTCCGCGTTCATGCGTTCCGCCACATATCGGCAAGGCAGGCGCGCAGGCGACGGCATCGGGCTTCGCGCCGCGAGATGATGCAATGCCAACTGCTGCAACGTAAGCTGCCGCGATCGCCCTACGCCGTCACGACATGGTGAACAATCGCGAAGCCTGCGCCTCGGCGTCCGCGTAGACATTCGACGCTTGGGTCAGTGACAGCCCAATCGCCTCCAACGACGCGTCCATCTGCTGTTGCGCGGCTCGCCATTGTCTGATGACTCCGGAGAACTGCGCGGATGCCGAGCCACTCCATACGCTGTTGAGCCCCTCGAGGTTCGCGTACATGCCTTGGACCGCCTGCCTGATCTGTTCGATGGACGAGCGCACCGCAGCGCTTGAGGACTGGATGTGTTCCGAATCGACTTGATACTGTGCCATTGGTGTTCCTTTCTGAACGGTGTTGTCGCCGGTTGGCGTCGCGGACCGCTGACCGCACGTCCCCCGTTTGGTGCAGCCGACCGCTACAGTGGACAATATGCGGTTTTTGAACATGTCTCACGTCCGTACGGCATATGTGGTCAAAAGACGGCGGCAGCCGCAGCAGACGTCTGGCATCTTATGGCAGCGCATGCTCGCGGTTCTTATCGCGTTGTTCTGCATCTTCGCAGTGGCGGCGTTGCCGGTACACGCCGATGCGGACGACGCGTCGAGCCCCAGCCCTTCCACATCATCGTCTTCGTCATCGTCCTCGTCTTCATCGGACACGTCAACCGGCGCGACCCTGAGCGCCGATATCACCGATCCGGAGAACCTCCTCGGGGACAATGTCACCAGTGTCACTGACATGATCACGAAAACGAAGAACAAGTACGGCGTTTCGGTGCGGTTGCTGTATCTTGACAGTTTCGGGACGACAGTCAAACCGTCGACATGGGCGAGCACCCTGTTGCAGTCGACCAGTCCGCAGCCGAACACCGTGTTGCTGGCGGTCGCCAGCGCTGACGGCAACCTCGTTGTGGCGGTGTCCAACAATTCCGATGAGTGGCTCAAAGATCAGAAAGCCGTCGACCAGCTGTCTCAAGCCGCTTCCGAGCCCTTGACCAAGAAGGGGTCGCCTGACTGGTCGGGCTCGGCGATAGCGATGATGAACGAGATCGCCAAGCTCAAGGAAACCTCGACGTCGAAAGGCGCTACAACAGTATCCACTGTCGTTCTCGTTGCCGGGCTTGTGTTGTTGGTCGCTCTGGTCGTCGCCATCATTGTGCTGGCGCGCAATGCTCGCGGCGCCCATAGCAAGGGCGGCAAGCAGGATCGTTCGCGTAAGGCGCTTCGCCGCTCGGCCAAGCGGACACAGCATACGGGCGGCGCATCGAAGCATGCACATGCCGACCATGCCGACAAGGCGGATGGTACATTTGGGCAAGAGCAGAAGAGCAAGCATGACGATTCTTCGGGGAGCGCTTCTGACCTTGCCGATACGGGCGCGTCAGCAAGCGATGAGCGGCATACCGCGGCCGTCGACGAATATCTGAAGCGATTCTCTCAGCAAGTTACAGAACATTCTCAGGAAACACGAAGACAAAAGAGGAATGCTAGGAAGCATGAGTAAACCAATTGAAGCATCCATCGTAGTTGTCGACGACGAGCCGTCCATCCGTGACCTGCTCGTGGCATCGTTGCATTTTGCAGGATTCGAGGTGAACACCGCAGCTTCGGGATCCGAGGCGATTGAGGTTATCGAGAAGGTACGGCCAGACCTGATCGTGCTCGACGTCATGCTCCCGGACATCGACGGGTTCACCGTGACGCGGCGCATCCGGCAGGAAGGCATCGATTCGCCGGTGCTGTTCCTCACCGCGCGCGACGACACGCAGGACAAGGTCATGGGCTTGACCGTGGGCGGCGACGATTATGTCACCAAGCCGTTCAGCCTCGAAGAAGTCGTGGCGCGCATCCGTGCGATTCTGCGCCGTACCAGCCACCAGGAGGCCGATGACCCGATCATCCGCGTCGGCGACCTCGAAATCAATGAGGACTCCCACGATGTGACTCGCGCCGGGGTGCAAGTGGACCTGAGCCCCACCGAGTACAAGCTGCTGCGCTACCTCATGGACAACGAAGGACGCGTGCTGTCCAAAACCCAGATTTTGGATCACGTCTGGCAGTACGATTGGGGCGGCGACGCCGCAATCGTCGAATCCTACATCTCCTACCTGCGCAAGAAGGTCGACGGCGTGGTCGTGGAAGATGACAACGGCGAGAAGCACAAGGTCGCCCCGCTGATCGAAACCAAGCGAGGCATCGGATACATGATTCGTGCGCCGAAGACGGCGAAGAAAGACGCCTGATGCCGCTCCATCCAGGAAACACATCCAAGGAATCCCCGCAATGCGACGCTACCGCAGGCGGGGATTCCGCGTCAACGACAACACGGGAGGCGCCTGACATGCATGCAACCTCAGCACATCCGGACGCGTCTGGTGGCGCCTCCGGTACATCCCAAGACGGCAAGCAGCCCGCAACCCAGAACCGATACGGCAGGCTCCCGCGGCCGATCGCAGCCATCGCGCGCGGCATGGATGCCCTGCGCGGCATGGTGATCCACCGTTTTGACGCGATCCCGCTGAGTACCAAACTGCTGGCATGCATGATGGTGCTGCTGACTGTGTGCGCAGCAGGCATCACCTTCTCGATCAAAGAGCTTGTCGGCAACTATCTGCTGCAGAAAACCGATAACCAGCTCGCCGAACAAGCGCAGCTGGTGTACGACAATATCGATGTGCTACGCAGCAAAGACAGCAGCGAACAGGGCAGTGTCGGGCCGAACGACTACTTCATGCAGATCCGTGACACGAATTACCATGTCCTCAACACGCCGCTGGTGCCGGTCATGCGTGAGAACGTCATCTCCGTCCCCGATTTGCCGGCGGACGGGTCGATGGGCGACGTGAAAATCGGCCAGCCGTTCACCACATCCGCCATCGTGCGCACGAGCACGAGCTCGGTGAGCCGCGCCACGCTGCAGGCGGCTAACGCCCCATGGCGGGTGCTCGCCTTGTCGTGGGGCAAGAAAGCCGAGGACGGCAGCGCCCAGATCAAGGGCGTGATTTATATCGGTCTGTCGTTGAGTGACCAGATCGATACCGTGAACACCTTGACGAAATACTGTACGTTGGTCAGCATCGCCATCGTATTGATCGGTGCGGTGATTGCGACCATCCTGATCCAGAGTACGCTCGCGCCGCTCAAGCGTATCGAGAAAACCGCCGCGAAAATCGCTGCCGGAGATTTGAGCCAGCGTGTCCCGAGCGCCCCGGAGAACACTGAAGTCGGCTCGTTGGCCGCATCGCTGAACGCCATGCTCGCGCGGATCGAGCAAAGCTTCAACGAGCAGCAGGAGACGACCGAGAAGATGAAACGGTTCGTTTCCGACGCCAGCCATGAGCTTCGCACTCCGCTCGCCGCGATCCACGGATACGCCGAGCTGTATACGCTTCAGCGCGACATGCCGGGGGCATTGGAACGCGCGGACGAGTCGATCAGCCATATCGAGGCTTCGAGCGCGCGTATGACCGTGTTGGTGGAAGATCTGCTGTCCCTCGCCCGGCTCGATGAAGGTCGTGGCATCGATGTCACCCAGCAGGTGCAGATCACGTCGCAGCTCAATGATGCGTGTGACGACTTGCATGCGCTCGACCCCCAGCGTGGCATCACCAAAGGCGTGCTCACGCTGCGGCACGGAGGCGGCCAGCAAGGTACGTGGCTCGCGTTCAGTCCCGGGGATATCCCGTCGGTTACGCTCACCGGAGATGGCTCGCGCTTGCGGCAGGTCATCACCAATATCGTCGGCAACATCCATCGGTACACGCCTGCTGACTCACCCGTGGAAGTCGCGCTGAGCGTACTGCAGGCGTCGATCAACCCGCAGCAGCTCGCCCGGTTGCAGTCGAACGCCAAGGGGCTGACCTCCTTCCTTGAGGCGGCGGAAGTTGGGCAAAGCCTGCAATCGGGGATGCCTTATGCGGTCATCCGTTTCGCCGATCATGGTCCCGGTGTGCCGGAAGCCTCGCAATTGCAGATTTTCGAGCGGTTCTACACGGCTGATCCGTCTCGGGCAAGGCAGAAGGGCGGTACCGGACTCGGCATGGCGATCGCGCAATCGGTCGTCAAAGCGCACCACGGCCTGATCAGTGCGACCACGACACCTGGCGGCGGCCTGACCCTGACGGTTGTCCTGCCGATCGATCCCAAGCAGACCGGCGTGCCCGTGCAACCCTTGGAACAGCGGGTGCAGGGGCGTGAACGTGGCAAGGATCGCAAGTCGTCAAAAGGTCGCACAGGCCTGCCGCCTGCGTCGGACAAGAAGTGACATTGCCCACAGCCGATACGGAAGGCTATGCGGTAGACTGATATGTTGGTTCAATGACGGCAGGCGCCGCTTGCCTTGGTATGGAGTATGAGAGGTGTAGTTATGCCCACGGGACGGGTGCGTTGGTTCGATGCGAACAAAGGTTACGGCTTCATCGCCACGGATCAGGGCAAGGACGTGTTCCTGCCCGCCGCGGCGCTGCCGCAAGGTACGACGACGCTGCGCAAGGGCACGAAGGTCGAGTTCTCTGTCATCGATGGGCATAAAGGACCGCAGGCGATGGGCGTCAAGCCGATCGCCGCGGGGCCGTCACTGGTCAAGGCCACCCGCCCGAAGCCTGACGATATGGCCGCCATCGTCGAGGATCTGATTCAGCTGCTCGACAAGGCAGGCAACGACCTGCGGCGGCACCATTACCCCTCGCCGGCGGACAGCAAGAAACTCGCAACGGTGATGCGCGCGTTGGCCGACGACTTCGACGTACAGGAATGATGAGCATGCAAACAGGTGAGAATCCGCAGGACGGGTCTGAGGCGCCACGGATCGACCCTCAGTCGCTTGCCCGGTCGGTGGCGATGACTGTGGCAGACGAGCCGGATCAGGTCGGGCAGTTGACCCGTTCGATCGAAGAGGACGATCATGTCACGGATTTCCGTTTCGAATCCAAGAAGCGGGGGTACGAAGGCTGGGAATGGTCGGTGACGCTGTATCATGACACGGACATCGACGAATGGACGGTCAATGAGTCATCGCTGGTGCCGACGGATCAGGCTCTGATGCCTCCCGCTTGGGTGCCGTGGAAGGATCGCCTGCTGCCCACCGACTTGTCAGTGACCGATTCAATCGGGACCGAACCGGACGATTCCCGGCTGGAAGACGGGTTCCGCCGTACGGAGCCGAGGGACACCGCATCTGCACAGGATGCCGCCCTGCTCGACGCAGGCCAAGCTGACGGCGAACAGGCACGCACCCAAGCCGATGGCGACGAGTCGTCGATGGAGAGCGCGCCGGACACCCCGGAAGATGCGGCGCCGGTCACCTCGTCGGAGGATCTTGACGACGCAGTCGAGGAGTTCATGCTGTCCCGCCGTCACGTGCTCAGCCCATTGGGACGGGACCAGACCGCGAAACGTTGGTATGAGGGCCCCCATGGTCCCAAAGCGCTGTCAACGAAAACCGCCGCCGGCAATCTGTGCTCGACTTGTGGGTTCTTCGTGCCGCTGAAAGGCGATTTCGACCGCATGTTCGGCGTGTGCGCGAACAAGTGGAGCCCGGATGACGGCCGTGTGGTTTCGCTTGACCATGGTTGCGGGGAACATTCCGAAATCGATCCACCGGAACCGTCGCATTTGTGGGTGCAGTCCAAGCCCGCGTACGATGACGTGCACATCGACGTCATCGCCCAGTCCCCGCGTGAGGAGCGCGGCCAGATCGAGCTGCTCGAAGAGGCCAGCGAGGCCGATATCGACGACAACACCGTCGAAGACGATGAGACGGAAACCGAGGACAGCGGCCAGACTCAAACGATTCCGCCGGTTGAATCGGTGATCACCATGGATGACCTGAATGAGGCCGGATTCCCCGATGACGATGCCATCGACCGCGATGACGACGGTGACGGTGGTACGGACAATGCAGCCGGCCAGACTGGCCCGGCGCACACGGAGGATCCCGACCGCAGTGAGGATCCCGCTGCTCCAGCGGCGGATGAAGATGGCGGCACGACGGATGCGAGCCAAGCTGACGATACGGCTGCTGAGACTGACGGCAGCTCCACGGATGGTTCGGAAACCTCGGATGCAGCGGATCCAGCCGTCGTCGCGGATGCGGCGGACACTGCCGAAGGAGACGGCCAAAGCGGCGAATGACCTGACGGATCCTCGATACCGAAAGAGACCGCCGGTTTGCTCAAGTGCATACTTGAGCAAACCGGCGGTCTCTTGTATATCGTTGATATCGTTGATATTGTCCCGTTTCAGGTTCCGCCTGTCGCCGCCGTGACCTGCCAGCCGGCTAAAGCCGGGGCGGCGAGTCGAAACCGTGGAGATGCTCAGTGCACAACCGTCACCGTGCATTCGGCGAAATTGACCAGCTGTCGGGAGACCGAGCCAAGGAAATGAGCGTCGAGCCCGCTTAACCCGCGCGACCCGACCACCAAATGGCTGGCGTATCGCGAAGCGCTGATCAGCCCTTTCGCCGCAGGAATGTGGAACGCGTTCGCATGGACGTCCACCGCATCAGGAATATGAGCTTGGGCGACGACGTCGTCAAGCAGCTGCTGCGCACGTTGCTGATCGACCGACATCGGGGCGACGGCGTTCTCATAGCCTGGGACCGTGTCCAGATCCTTGAGTTGCCAGCAGAACAGGATATGCAGCGGCGCATGGTGGATACGCGCCTCATCGACGGCGAAGGTCAAGGCGCGCTTGGAAATCACCGAACCGTCAATCCCCACCACGATAGGCTTGCGCCCTGCGTCTGCGACCACCGGCGGCTGTGCGTAATGCACCGTCGAATCGCCCGGCGTCAGCGAATTGGCAATGGCGTCCTGCACATTCGCCTCCTCATCGCTGGCGAAGCGCACGACCGTGACCGGAACCTTCGCCTCTTCGGCAAGAGAGGCAGACAGCGAACCCAGAAACCAACGGGCCACACGATTGAGCGATCGACGGCCAACAACGATTTGCTGCGCATTCGATCCGAGTTCGAGCAGTGCATGCGTGCCGGTGGCGCGGACCGAGGTGAGTTTGAGCGTCGAAGGATTGAAATCCATGTCGGCGCCGGCCTGATCGACCCAATCACGCAGCCGGGCGGTCATCTGCTCGCGTACATCTTTCCACGCGCTTTCAGTCTCGGGCTGTGAACCCATATCCCACGAATGGGTCCAGCCGAACACCGCATTGACATGCTGGCCGGTCAGCGAGGCTTCGTTCATGGCCCAGCGCAACGCGGCGAACGATTCGTCGGAACCGTCCACGCCGACGACGATGTCGGCCTGCCGGCCGGTGACCTGTCCAAGATTGTCCGTCATTTCATCCTCCTTGAGGCAGCTTACACTGCCAAGCATATCCTCTTGTTTGCGTTGATAGCGCAATTGCCACGCATACGGGAAGAAACGTCACCGCGAATCTGTAAAGTGAAGTGGACAAACAACAGTGGAAGGACAAGCATGTTCGAACGGTTTACAGACCGTGCACGGCGCGTGATCGTGTTGGCTCAGGAAGAGGCTCGCTCCCTGCAGCACAATTACATCGGCACCGAACATCTGCTGCTCGGCCTGATTCGCGAGGGCGAAGGCGTCGCCGCAAAGGCGCTCGCCGCCAAGGGCGTGAATCTGCAGGACACCCGCAAACAGGTTGAGGAGATGATCGGCAAGGGCAATGCGTCACCCAACGGCCACATCCCATTCACCCCGCATGCCAAGCAGGTACTCGAGCTGAGTCTGCGTGAAGCATTGCAGTTGGGGCACAGCTACATCGGTACGGAGCACATCCTGCTCGGCCTGATTCGCGAGGGCGAAGGCGTCGGCACACAGGTGCTCATCAAGATGGATGTCGATCTGGGTGAGCTGCGCAGCACGGTTATCGATATGATCCGCGGCAATTCAACCGGCCCGGATACCGATAACAAAGGCGAGCTGGCGAATGCCGGCGGCGTTCAGGACAAGCGCGGGCAGACCGGTTCTGCGATTCTCGACCAGTTCGGTCGCAATCTGACGGCTGAAGCCGCCGAGGGCAAGCTGGATCCGGTGATCGGCCGTTCCGAGGAAATCGAGCGCGTCATGGTCGTCCTGTCCCGCCGCACCAAGAACAACCCGGTACTGATCGGCGAGCCGGGCGTCGGCAAAACCGCCGTCGTCGAGGGGCTCGCGCAGAAGATCGTCGCGGGCGATGTGCCGGAAACCCTCAAGGACAAGCAGGTCTACTCTCTTGATTTGGGCTCCATGGTGGCCGGTTCGCGCTATCGTGGCGATTTTGAGGAACGCCTCAAGAAAGTGCTCAAGGAAATCAAGACGCGCGGTGACATCGTCCTGTTCATCGACGAAATCCACACGATTGTCGGCGCGGGCAGCGCGGACGGCGCTTTGGGCGCTTCCGATATGCTCAAACCGATGCTTGCGCGTGGCGAACTGCAGACCATCGGCGCGACGACGACCGAGGAATACCGCAAGTACATCGAGAAGGACGCGGCGCTGGAACGCCGTTTCCAGCCGATTCAGGTCCATGAGCCGTCAATCGCAGAAACCATTGAGATTCTCAAGGGTCTGCGTTCGCGGTATGAGAACCATCATCATGTGACGATCACCGACGGTGCGTTGCAGGCTGCGGCTGAGTTGTCCGCGCGCTACATTCAGGACCGTCATCTTCCGGACAAGGCGATCGACCTGATCGATGAGGCGGGTGCCCGCCTGCGGATCAAGCGTCTGACCGCGCCGCCCGAGCTCAAGGATCTCGATGCGCAGGTCGCCAAAGTGTCCGCAGAGAAGGACGAAGCCATCAAGAAGCAGGACTTCGAGAAGGCGGCGGAACTGCGCGACAGCCAAGAGAAGCTGGAAGCCGAGCGCAAGGAGAAGGAATCCTCATGGCGTGAAGGCGAATCCAACGTGAAGATGGAAGTGAACGAGGAGGTCATCGCGCAGGTCGTGGCCAGCACGACGGGCATCCCGGTCTTCAAGCTCACCCAGGCGGAATCCAAGAAGCTGCTCAACATGGAATCCGAGCTGCACAAGCGCATTATCGGCCAAGATGAGGCGGTATCCGCCCTCGCCCGGTCGATTCGTCGTACTCGTGTCGGTCTCAAGGATCCCAAGCGTCCGGCGGGTTCCTTCATCTTCGCCGGTCCTACCGGCGTCGGCAAGACGGAACTCGCCAAAACGCTGGCAGAGTTCCTGTTTGACGACGAGGATGCGTTGATTCGTGTCGACATGTCCGAGTTCTCCGAGAAGTACGCGGCATCCAGACTGTTCGGCGCGCCTCCGGGGTATGTCGGCTACGAGGAGGGTGGCGAGCTCACCGAGAAGGTGCGTCGCAAGCCGTTCTCCGTAGTGCTGTTCGACGAAATCGAGAAGGCTCATCCCGACATCTTCAACACGCTGTTGCAGGTGCTTGACGACGGTCATCTGACCGATGGGCAGGGCCGCAAGGTGGACTTCAAGAATACGATTATCATCCTGACCACCAATCTGGGCACGCGCGATATCGCGAAGGCTGCGAACACAGGCTTCAACCTCGGATCGAACACCGAGACGAGCTATGACCGCATGAAGGAACAGGTGTACAGCGAACTCAAGGAACAGTTCCGTCCTGAGTTCCTCAACCGTCTCGATGACATCATCGTGTTCCGTCAGCTCACTGAGCCGCAGGTGCGCCAGATCGTCGATCTGGATGTCAAGCAGCTCAATGATCGGCTCTTCGACCGTCATATGTCGCTCGAACTCACCGACAAGGCCAAGGATCTGCTGGCGGAGAAGGGCTTCGACCCGTTGCTGGGCGCACGTCCGTTGCGGCGTGTGATTCAGCGTGACATCGAGGACGCCATCTCGGAGAAGATCCTGCTGGGCGAGTTGCACGACGGCCAGCGTGTGATCGTGGACGGCGAGGGTGAAGGCATTCTCGGCGATTTCACCTTCACCGGTGAGGAATTCACTGAGGGCGACGATGCCGGGCAGCAGGACGCGACGCTGGTCGGCGCCAGCACAACGCCTGCAGCGGATGCGCCTGCCCAATCCGGCGATGCCGGAGACAACGGGGATATGCCGTCGCTGTCATAAGGGCTGACATCGCTTATGCCGCCACTGTGTTGAGGGGTGGCCCTGCGAATCGTGCAGGGTCACCCCTTCGGCTTTTCTGATTGACGCAGGGCTGTTTTCCCTGATCAGGGCACGTGGGACATGCGTGTGAGATGCCGCAATCCAGATCATTCACGGCACTGTCCTCGATGTTCTGCGAATACTCCGAGGAGCCAAGCAACACAAGCCATCTGAAGGGGCGGGGGAGCATGATTATGGTGGTGTACATGCCCGGCGGTGCAGTGTTCTGCATCGGCGTCCCTTCATCGCCTGCGTCTCACTGCGTTCGGAGACCGGCGATACGGGTGAAGGTCTGCTCAAGCGACTGGCAAATGAATCGCCGGGGCCTCGTTATGTGCGAGACCCCGGCGATTCATATCGATGTACGGCTGCGGCCGACTACTTGATGGCGTTCAGCCACTGCTCCCTGGTCGCCTTCTCGGCTTCGAGCTTGGCCTTCTTGTCGGGGTCGGACTCGGCGGCGATTTGGTCGTCAAGCTCCTTGAGCCGTGCGTTGAGCTGCTCCTCGAAGCTGGACTTGCGGGCGTCGGCTTCCGGGTCGCTCTTCTTCCAGGCGGCATCCTCCACCGCTTTGATCTGGCGATCGACAGCGTCGAGACGATCCTCGATGCGACGCACGTCTTCGCGTGGCACATAGCCGATCTGATCCCATTCGCCTTGGATTTCCGCGAGCTTCTGACGCGCCTGCTTCGCGGCTTTCGCGTCGGCGACCGGCACAAGCGCTTCCGCCTTCTTCAGCAGTTCCTCCTTCTTCGCGAGATTCTCTTTCTCGGAGGAGTCAATCTGGTCGCGATCGGCCTGACGAGCGTTGAAGAAGGTATCTGCCGCCTCACGGAACTTCGCCCACAGGGCATCGTCATCGTTGCGTCCCGCGCGCCCGGCTTTCTTCCAACGATCCATCAGCTCGTTGAACTTGCGAGAAGTCTCCGCCCACTCAGTGGAATCCTTGATCTCGTTGGCTTCGGCGATAATCGCTTCCTTCTCCGCCTTGGCGTGCGCGCGTTCGTTGTCGCGGGCCTGCGCCCACTTGCGGCGCTGCTGGTTGAACGTCGTGCGTGCAGCGGAGAAACGCTTCCACAGCGCGTCGGCGTCGGCACGGTCAATGCGTACGGAATTGCGCTGGTGTGCCTGCCATTCGTCGAACAGCGCACGGAACTTGTCGGCGGTTGAATGCCAGTTGGTGTTGTCGCCCAGCCCGGCGGCGAGGGCTTCTGCCTTCTCCACGATCGCAGTGCGTTCCTGAACCGCCTTGGCGACGGCCTCCTTGCGGCGGTTCGCGAGTTCTTCCTTCTTCGCTTCGCCGTCTTTCTGGAGTTGTTCGAATTGTGCTCGCAGTGCGGAGACATCGCCGACGACCGCCGGCTCCTTGGTTTCTTCGCCCAACAGCTTGACTGATTCGTCGATCTCGTGGGGCTTGATGGTGTTGGACTTCAGCCGGTTGGCGAAAACGTCGAGCTTCTCCTTGAGATCAAGGAATCGGCGGGCGTACAGGGCGAGCGCCTCTTCTTTGGAAGCGTCGGGGAACTGGCCGACCTCACGTTCGCCTTCTGCATCTTTGACGTACACGGTGCCATTGTCATCGACACGGCCGAAGGACTCAGCCTGCTTGACATCCGCATCCGAATATGCCACGTGTGCCGCAGGCGCCGCGTTGCGATGTGCAGGCTTCTTCTTGGCAAACGCCGCAGGCGACGGCGCGTGATGCTTGATATTGGCAGGAGAGGGGACCGCTGACGGCTTGGCGCCGGTGAGCGGTTGCGAGGCAGTCTTCGTCGTCTGCCCGGCGTTCTCGGTGGTGTTCTTTGGTTCGGTGACGTTTTCGTCGGCCATGGCCAGCTCCTTAAGCTCATGTAGTGAGGGGTTGCGGTCGCATGAGACGGTGCCGCATGTTTTCCGCAACTTCACTTATTATAGAGAATCGTGGCTAAAGGCGCATCGATTTCAGGATTTCCAGAGTGGCTCCCCTCTGAACGTGTTGTGGAGCAGCGTGTCATTGACACGCTCCGTAAGGTTTTCGAGCTCAACGGGTTCATCGGTATCGAGACGAGAGCCGTTGAAACAGGCGCGAGTCTGCTGAAGAAGGGCGAGACCAGCAAGGAGATTTACCTGCTGTCGCGTCTGCAGGAAGTCGGTCACGAATCCGACACGCCGGTGGAGGAACGTCTCGGTCTGCACTTCGACTTGACCGTGCCGCTGAGCCGTTATGTCGTCGAACATTCCGGTACCTTGGCGTTCCCGTTCAAGCGTTGGCAGATCCAGAAGGTCTGGCGTGGCGAACGTCCCCAGGAGGGGCGGTTCCGTGAATTCGTGCAGGCAGATATCGACGTGGTAGGCAATGGCGATCTGCCTGAGCATTACGAGGTCGAGCTGCCGTTGGTCATGGTCAGCGCGTTGGAACAGTTGCGTGAGTTTGGGCTGCCGAAGGCGACGGTCCACGCGAATAACCGCAAGCTGTCCGAAGGGTTCTATCGTGGGCTCGGACTGACGGATATCGAAGGTGTGCTGCGGGAAATCGACAAGCTGGACAAGATCGGCGCCGACGAGGTGGCCCGTCTGCTGGTCGAGGGCTGTGGCGCGAATGAGACCCAGGCACGTGCCTGCCTCGAACTCGCTGAGCTGACTGCGGCTGACGGCAAGGAACTCGCCGTGAAATTCGACGCGTTGTGCGCCAAGCACGGCATCGCGACCGACAGCGATGCCTACGCGCTCGCCCGTCAGGGCTTGGACACACTTGCGATGATCGTCGACGAGGCGGCTCGCATCCGCCCAGGTTCGGTGATCGCTGATTTGAAGATCGCCCGCGGCCTGGATTATTACACCGGTTCCGTCTACGAGACGTTCCTTGAGGGCGCCGATTCGCTGGGATCCATCTGCTCGGGCGGCCGGTACGACAATCTCGCATCGCAGGGCAGCAAACGTTACCCGGGCGTCGGCCTGTCCATCGGCCTGTCTCGCTTGGTCTCCTACATGCTGCATACCGCGGGCGCGCATGCCTCACGCATCTCCCCGGCTGCGGTGATGGTTGCCGTGTGGAACGAGGACGACCGCCCTGCGGCCAATGCCATCGCCAATCAGCTGCGATCTCGTGGCATTGCCGCCGATGTCGCCCCGACCGCGGCGAAGCTCGGCAAACAGATCAAATACGCCGACAAGCTGGGCATCCCGTACGTGTGGTTCCCGGCGGCGGCAAGTGAAGACGGCGAGGCCAAGGGCGACGAGGTGAAGAACATCATCACCGGCGATCAATGCCCGGCTGATGCCAAGTCGTGGGAGCCGGATACTGTGTATGCCCGGCAAACTGTCAACCTGTAAATAAACTGAAATGCTTGGAAAACCCGGTTTTCCGCCGATTTCTGAGGACTTGACAAGAATAGAGGAAGCATGAGCCAGACGGCTTACAGAACACATCATGCCACGGAAGTGACCGAGGCTCTGGTCGGGCAAAAGGTCACGCTCGCCGGTTGGGTCGACCGTCGCCGCGACCACGGCGGCGTGGCGTTCATCGATCTGCGCGACAACACCGGTCTTGTGCAGATCGTCATCTACGACGAGGAGATCGCCCGCCCGCTGCGCAGCGAATTCGTCATCCAGGTCACTGGCGAGGTCCGCCTGCGCCCGGACGGCAATGAGAACACGCATCTGGCCACTGGCAAGATCGAGGTCGTCGTCGAGGATCTCAAGGTGCTCGCCAAGGCCGACGCCCTGCCGTTCCAGGTGTCCACCGCGCTCGAGAACGAGTCCGAGAACAAGCTTCCGGGCGAGGACGTGCGCCTGAAGTACCGCTATCTCGATTTGCGCCGCCCGCAGATGCAGCGCAACCTGAAGCTGCGTTCCGATATGACGAAGGCCGCGCGGCACGCGCTTGAGGACATGGACTTCACTGAGGTGGAGACCCCGACCTTCATCAAGTCCACTCCTGAAGGCGCCCGCGACTTCCTTGTGCCTGCCCGCTTGGTGCCGGGCTCCTGGTATGCGCTGCCGCAAAGCCCGCAGCTGCTCAAGCAGCTGCTCATGGTCGGCGGTGTTGAGCGCTACTACCAGCTGGCGCGCTGCTACCGTGACGAGGACTTCCGCGCGGACCGTCAGCCTGAGTTCACCCAGCTCGATATGGAAATGAGCTATGTCGACCAGGAGGACGTCATCGCGATGGCCGAGAAGGTCATCCAGGCGATCTGGAAGACCCGCGGCTATGACATCAAGCTTCCGCTTCCGCGCATCTCGTGGAAGGATGCGATGGACAAGTACGGTTCCGACAAGCCTGATCTGCGCTTCGGCAACCAGCTCATCGAGCTGACCGACTATTTCAAGGACACGCCGTTCCGCGTGTTCCAGGCGCCGTATGTCGGTGCCGTCCTGTTCAAGGGTGGCGCTTCGACTCCTCGCCGCCAGTTCGATGCATGGCAGGAGTGGGCTCGTCAGCGTGGCGCGAAGGGCTTGGCCTATGTGCAGTTCACCGAAGACGGCGAGTTGAAGGGCCCGGTCGCCAAGAACCTGTCTGAGCAGGAGCGCAACGGTCTCAAGGAGGCTGTCGGCGCTGAGGATGGCGACGCGGTGTTCTTCGCCGCTGGCGCTCGCGAATCCTCCCAGCTGCTGTTGGGCGCGGTGCGTGTCGAACTCGCCCGTCGTGCGGGTCTGCTGCACCCTGACGAGTTCGCCTTCACCTGGGTTGTCGACTTCCCGCTGTTCAAGCCGACCGATGACCCGGATGACGATGATGTGGCTGTCGGCCATTCCAAGTGGACCTCGATGCATCATCCGTTCACCATGCCGAGCGCCGATTGGATCGACAACTTCGACAAGGATCCTGAGCATGCGATGAGCGATTCGTATGACATCGTGTGCAACGGTGAAGAGATGGGCGGCGGTTCCGTGCGTATCCACCGCGTGGATATCCAGGATCGCGTGCTCAACGTGCTGGGCATCGGCAAGGAAGAAGCCGAAGAGAAGTTCGGCTTCCTGCTCGAGGCGTTCAAGTATGGCGCTCCGCCTCACGCGGGTATCGCGCTCGGCTGGGATCGTACCGTGTCCCTGCTCGCCGGCGCTGATTCCATCCGCGATGTCATCGCCTTCCCGAAGGCTGGTGGCGGCCGCGACCCGCTGACCGGCGCTCCGGCTCCGATTTCGGATGAGCAGCGCGCTGAAACCGGTGTCGATTATGATCCCGAAGAAGACGAGGACTGAGCCGGATCCGGGTGATTGCCTACGGGGTCTGTTGATGTGAACATCCGCAGACCTTGGATGTGTGATCGGCACGTGCCGTGAACACGAAAAATTAACCTCCAAGAAACATATGCCCTGCTTCGCAATGTACTGCGGAGCAGGGCATATGCATATTGCCGCATGATACCGCGGTTTCCGTGCGAGTGCGCGTATGACGGGATAGGTTCGCCATTGTCTGCTCGAACCGGTTAGACTGTCATGCATGTCTGAACAACAAGAACAACAAGCAGCGAAGATCGCCGTCTCGCAGGGACAGGACACGCATCCGCTGGTCGAGCTGACCCATGTCGAGAAGCATTTCGGTCATTTGCACGTGCTCAAGGACATCAATCTCGCCGTCAACAAGGGGGAGGTGCTGGTCGTCGTCGGGCCGTCAGGCTCGGGCAAATCCACGATGTGCCGCACCATCAACCGTCTCGAGACCATCGATTCGGGCGATATCCGCATTGACGGCAAGCCGTTGCCGCAAGAAGGCAAGGAGCTTGCTGCGCTTCGCGCCGAAGTTGGCATGGTGTTCCAATCCTTCAACCTGTTCGCCAATAAAACGATTCTCGAGAATGTGACGCTCGCGCCGATCAAAGTGCGCCATATGCCCAAGGATGAGGCGGAGAATCTGGCCATGGATCTGCTCGCGCGCGTCGGCGTGGATTCCCAGGCCGAGAAGATGCCGGCGCAGCTGTCCGGCGGCCAACAGCAGCGTGTGGCCATCGCCCGCGCTCTCGCGATGAAACCGAAAGTCATGCTCTTCGACGAGCCGACATCGGCGCTCGACCCGGAGATGGTCAACGAGGTGCTTGATGTGATGACCGAACTCGCCCACGAGGGCATGACGATGATCTGCGTGACCCACGAGATGGGATTCGCACGGAACGTGGCGGACCGCGTCGTGTTCATGGCGGACGGCAAGATCCTCGAATCAGGTATGCCGGACGAATTCTTCGAACATCCCAAGACTGACCGTGCCAAGGACTTCCTGTCGAAGATCCTCACCCACTGACCGTCAGCATCTTCCGCCGGTGCCCCGAGTTTTTGACGAAGACCGAATCGGCACCCGGGTTTGATCAGAAAAGAGCGTTATGAACAAGAGATTGAGCAGTACGGCCGGTCGTCTCATACGCACTGCTTGCGCGGTGGTGTGCGCGCTTGCGTGTGTATTGTCCGTCAGCGCCTGCGGGGCTGACGACGAAGCGGGCAAGATCCGCATCGGCATCAAATTCGACCAGCCTGGTTTGGGCTTCAAAAAGTCCGGCACGTATGTCGGCTTCGATGTCGATGTCGCCAAATACATCGCCAAGAGCTTGGGATATTCCGAAGACCAGATCATCTGGAAGGAAGCCCCGTCCAAACAGCGTGAGGCGATGCTGCAGAATGGCGATGTCGACATGATCCTCGCCACGTATTCCATCACCGATGACCGCAAGCGTGTGGTCTCCTTCGCCGGCCCGTATTTCGTCGCCGGGCAGGACTTACTGGTGCGCAAGGGCGAGACGAGCATCAACGGGCCGCAGGATCTCAACGGCAAGCGGTTGTGCTCGGTGACCGGCTCGACGTCCGCGGTCACGGTCAAGGAGCAGTTCGCCAGCAAGGTGCAGCTTATGGAGCAGCCCGGGTATGCCGAATGCGCGACCGCCTTGCTGTCCGGTATCGTCGATGCGGTCACCACCGACGACATCATTTTGGCGGGTCTGGCTTCGGCTTCTCGCGGAAGGCTGCGGGTTGTGGGCAAGCCGTTCACGGTCGAGAAGTATGGCGTGGGCATCAAGAAAGGCAATACGAAACTCGCGGCGCAAATCAACAACGCCATCACGGAAATGATCCAGGACGGTTCTTGGAAGCGCGCGATCGACGACAATACGAAGGGTGTCGCGTACACGCCGAATGCGAAATACAACCCGCCGACGCCAACGGAAGGGGAGAAGAAATGAACGCGTTCGCACAATTGTTCAGCCAATATGACATTCCGGGGGCTTTCCTGGTGAACATCGAGCTGACCTTGTGGTCGGCGTTGTTCTCCACGATTCTCGGTGTGATGCTGCTGCTCATGCGGATTTCACCGATTTCATCGTTGCGTCGAATCGCCAGAGGGTATGTGGAGTTGTTCAAGAACATGCCGTTGACGATCATCATGGTGTTCATGGTGCTTGGCGTGTATGCCCAGCTCAAGCTCAGCTTCTCCACGACTTTCGCAACGAACTTCTTCTGGCTCGCCATCACCGGTCTGTCCCTGTACACGGCGGCGTTCGTATGCGAGTCATTGCGTTCGGGCATCAACACCGTGCCGATCGGGCAAGCCGAAGCCGCGCGCGCGTTGGGCTTGAACTTCTGGCAGGCCGCCACGCAGGTCATCCTGCCGCAGGCCATTCGCGGATCGGTCGCGCCACTGGGCAACACGTTCATCGCGCTGCTCAAGAACTCCACCGTCGCTGCGGCGGCATCGGTGGCGACCGAAACATCGACCATGATGAGCGAAATGATCGAATATCACGCGGATCTGATCGTGCCGATCTTCCTGACCTTCGCATTCGGCTATGTGATCCTGATCATTCCGTTCGGCGCGCTGACCACGTATCTGTCCAACAAGCTTGCGGTACGGAGGTGACCGTCATGGCGAAAGCGACAACCAACAACGACACTGACACTTCGGTACTGTTCGACGCGCCCGGCCCGCGCGGCCGCCAACGCATCCGCATCGCCAACGCGGTGGCGATCGTCATCTTCGCCATCGTCCTCGTTCTCATCCTCATGCGGCTGCACAACCCGCCCGAGGGTGAAAACCAGCTTGCATGGGATTTGTGGAAACCTGCGCTCGACGCAGAAGCGTGGACCGACTTCTATCTGCCGGGTTTGTGGATGACCGTCAAGGCGGCGTTCGTCGCGGTGATCGGTTCCGTGGCATTCGGCATTCTCTTCGGCGTCGGACGTTTGCTGCCGGCGGCACCAGTGCGTTGGGTCTCCGCGGTGATCGTCGAATTCTGCCGTGCCGTGCCGGTGCTCATGATGATGATTTTCTTCTGGCGTCTGTTCGCCTTCATGGGCATGGAGGATCCGGCGTACTGGTCGGTCGTTCTCGGCCTGGTACTCTATAACGGCTCCGTGGTCGCCGAACTTGTGCGCTCCGGTGTCGGCAACCTGCCGAACGGCCAGCATGAGGCGGCGCTCGCCCTCGGTCTGACCCGCACTCAATCCCTGATGCAAGTCGAAGTCCCGCAAGCCATTTACGCGATGCTGCCTGCGGCGGTCACCCAGCTGGTCGTCGTCCTCAAGGACACCGCACTCGGCTCGATCATCATGTACACGGATTTGCTCCAGGAATCCCGTCGTCTCGGTTCGATGTACTTCAATATCCTGCAGACGCTCGTGGTCGCCGCGGTCATCTACTTCGTGCTGTGCTGGCTGTTGTCCCGACTGGCTGAATGGCTGCCTTCGCGAATGCAACGTCACACCGCGGCGCCAGCCGAACCGGAGGCGGTTGCCCCGATTGCCATCATGGACCCGTCCAATGTCAATCAGATCGCGGTTGCGAAGGAATCGGACGAACTGCCGCGAGGCGGCGCGCCGCGAACCTATCATGAGCATCACCGCGGGTCGAACGCGTCCATCCATGAATGGCAGAAAACCCGGTACATGCAAGGGTATGACGAGAAACACCCGGATGTGCCCGAACAGCGCCATCATCTCGAAGTCCCGCTTCCCGGCGTCCCCGGCACGCGAAAAAAGCGTGCTGACGGGGAGCGCCATGACAGCGGGAACCATGATGAGCATCATGATGGGCACAAGGACCTCAGCTGACGCCCGGTAGGGCTTGGCAAGCGTGATGACATACCGACATTGGTCCGGGCGACGGAGAACCATTCCCTCGTCCGGACCAATGTCGTGTTGCGCTTGTCCGGCTGTCCTTTGATTGTCGTACGTCGCCCACAGGGGCGTGCCGCGGTTTTCCCGGTCGTGAACACCGGTCATAACCAACTCGTATACGTCGAGCGCTCTCACAGGCGTTTCCCGCCATATTCCGGCGCTATGCTCACAACCACAATCGCCCGGAACAGGGTGCAGACGGAAGCGAGGACGTATGGCTGATTTCACGACGACGACCGGTGATCTGGAACTCCACGACTGGCACGGCAGCAAGCTGCTCGCCCAGCCTGTTGTTGACGCACTGACACGGTTCACTTCGGAAGGCATCATCAATCCCGACCAGATTCTTGGCGTCAGTGAGAATCTCGACGAGGAATCGGACACGGATATCTTCTGCCCGAGGCATGGCCTCGATCTTGCACAAGCGGGCAATGTCGTCATCGTCCACACCCATAAGACGCGCAAAGCGCCCCCGCAGTTCGCCGCGGCACTGGTCAATGGCGACACCCGGGCGGATCTCAACGGTCTGGTCAAACACACCCTGCAAGTCAGCAAAGTCTCATTCGCTCCGGTCGCCGATGCCACAGCCGCGACCGGCATGGAATCCGGAGGCATGTCGCCGATCGGTTTGCCGCCGGCATGGCCCGTGTTGGTCGACGCGCGCATTCTGGAAACGCCTACACTGTTCATAGGAAGTGGCATACGTCCTTCGAAACTGGTCGTCAACGGCGCACTGTTCGCATACCTTCCCGGTGTGCGTGTCATCGAAGGGCTCGGCAAACCTCGCGCATAAGCGCGGCATATCGTCGGTATGCCTGCTTTCACATGCATCAGGAGGCATACGATGACGGACACAACGCCACACGCGGATGAGCGCGCCAACAGGAACGACCGCAAAGACAAGAAGAAGTCCGAAGCCAAGCAGATCGGCAAAGCGCTGCGCAAAGCCGAACATGGGATGGAAATCCTGGAGAAACGGCATGACGATGATATCGAGCATCGCCTCGAACGTGCCGACGCGTCGTCCAAACTGCTCAGTTCGGTGTGGAACGAGCCGCCGGCGCAGCTGCTGCGATTCCATCCGGGGGATCGACTGACCGATGTCGATGGCGGCGCGACCCCGGGATTCCCTGGCAACAAGGCGCAGGGCGAGCGTTTCATCGCCATCAGTTCCGGAGAAATCGCACGGTATCAGCAATTGCTGTATGCGAACGGGACGAAGGGGTCCCCAAGGCGCATGCTCATCGTGTTGCAAGGTATGGATGCCTCCGGCAAGGGTGGCATCGTCCGCCATGTCTTCAGTCAAACCGACCCGATGGGCATTCATTATCACGGCTTCGGCGCCCCCACCACAGAGGAGCAAGCTCACGATTATCTGTGGCGAGTGCGTCGGGAATTGCCGAAACCGGGCTGGATTTCGCTGTTCGACCGTTCCCATTATGAAGACATCGTCATGCCGCATATCTACGGCACGTTCCCGGAGGCTGTGTGGCGGGCGCGGTACGACCAGGTCAACGAGTTCGAACATGAGCTCGTGGACAGCGGCTGCACGATCATCAAGATTTTCCTGGTGATCACCAAGGACAAGCAGAAGGAGCATTTCCTCACGCGGTTGAGCGATCCGACCAAGCATTGGAAGTTCGATGTCAGTGACTTGGACGCGCGTGCCCGGTGGGACGAGTATATGGACGCGTGGCAGGAAGTGTTCGAGAAGACCAGCACCCCGGAGGCGCCGTGGTATCTGATCCCTGCGGACAACCGCTGGTATTCCCGGGCGGTGGTCAGCGAACTGCTGCGCACATCGCTGCGCGACATGGGACTGAGCTGGCCTCCGCTGAACTGCGATGCCGACGCGATGCGCCGTCGGCTGGACGAGGAGTAGACGCCGGCGCGGCCGCTCGGGGTGTTGGCATCTGTCGCCGTGGTCGCCATCCCAGTTGCCATCCCCAGTAACCTGGCTGTCGTGTGACTGTCTGGTGGCATGGCAACTGGACGCCTTCTGTCCGTTTGCCGGTTCCTGTGGTATCCCGCCCGCCGTGCGACTCTCTAGTAGCATGTCGTCGCGATGCCCGCTTGTCCCGCGGGTCGTCATCCGCTATTCGCCTCTGATGTGATTCTCCGATCGCACGAAGCAGAGCATCACATCGCATATAGCCCTCTTGCGCGCCGAGCTTGCGCTGCACTCACGCCCGCAAGGCACGGCACGCGTTAGACTCAGGGGTATGACGCAGGACGAGCAACAGCTGGAAGCTGACAGGACGAACGGATACGGATCGCTCGGGGTATTGGCCCCGCATGAGGGCGAGCGGCGCAATCTTGACGCCGACGCGATATTCGATCGCTTCTTCGGCTGGGTCGAGGACACCAAGGGCATCACCCCATGGCCTCACCAGGAAGAAGCCATCATGGATCTGCTCTCGGGCGACCATGTCATCCTCAACACCCCGACCGGCTCCGGCAAGTCGCTGGTCGCGCTCGGCATGCATTTCGCCGCGCTATGCACCGGTCGCCGTTCGTACTACACCGCGCCGATCAAAGCTTTGGTCTCTGAGAAGTTCTTCGATTTGGTCGAGGTATTCGGACGAGACAATGTCGGTATGATCACCGGAGACACGCATATCAACGCCGACGCGCCGATTATCTGCTGCACCGCGGAAATCCTTGCGAATCAGGCGTTGAGGGAAGGTGACCAGGCTGACATCGGCTGTGTGGCGATGGACGAATTCCACTACTACGGTGACGCCGAGCGCGGCTGGGCATGGCAGGTCCCGCTGATCACGCTGCCCCACACGCAGTTCCTGCTCATGAGCGCGACCCTCGGCAACGTCGATGCGATCGCCGACCGGCTTGAGGACGCTACCGACACGGATGTCGACATCATCGCCGACGCGCCGCGCCCGGTCCCGCTGACCTACAAATACACCGACAAACCGTTGCCTTCGACCATCGAACTGCTGGTCGGCAACGGCGACACCCCGATTTACATCGTCCACTTCTCACAGGACGCCGCGTTGGCCACCGCGCAGGCGCTCGCCAACAGCAGCGTGTCCACCAAGCAGCAGCGTCAGGCCATTGCCGAGGCGATGAAAGGCACGAAGTTCACCACGGCGTTCGGCAAGATTCTGCAACGTCTGCTGCGTACCGGCGTCGGCGTGCATCATGCCGGCATGTTGCCGCGATACCGTCGATTGGTCGAACAGCTTGCCCAGCAAGGCCTGCTCCCTGTGATTTGCGGTACGGACACCTTGGGCGTCGGCATCAATGTGCCGATTCATTCCGTGGTGCTCACCGCGCTGACGAAATTCGACGGGGTCAAAACCCGTCGTCTGCGTGCCCGCGAATTCCACCAGATCGCCGGCCGTGCCGGTCGCATGGGGTTTGACACGGAAGGGCTGGTGGTCGCCGAAGCCCCTGAATACGAGATTGAGAACGCGCATCAATTGGCCAAGGCAGGCAACGATCCGAAGAAACTCAAAAAAGTCAAGCGCAAGAAGCCGCCGGAGGGTTTTGTCACGTGGAACGAGCACACCTTCGACAAGCTCATCGAAGCGGCTCCGGAGACGTTGGTCCCGCATTTGAAGATCACCCATTCGATGGTGCTTAACGAGGTCGCGCAAGGCGGTGACGCCCGCGCCCGTGTCGACAAGCTTATCGATGATTCCGCGCAAACCGATGAGCAGAAAGCGCATCTGCACCAGTTGGCGGATGACATTTTCCGCACGATGCTTGACGAGCATTTCATCGAAGCCGTCCCGCGCGACGACGACACCACGGATTATGTGCTTGATGTCGATATGCCCGATGATTTCGCGCTCGATCAGCCGTTGTCCCCGTTCCTTGTCGCCGCGCTCGACTTGCTCGACCCGGATTCGCCCACCTATGCGCTTGATGTCATCTCGATGGTCGAAGCGACGCTCGACGATCCGATGCCGGTGCTCAAAGCACAGCAACGGCAAGCCAGAGACAAGGCGATGCAGGAGATGAAAGCCGACGACATCGACTATGACGAACGCATGGAGCGTCTCCAGGAGATCGCCTATCCCAAGCCGCTTGAGGATCTGCTGGACCAGGCGTTCGACACATACCGCCAATCGGTGCCATGGGCGGGCGACTATATGCTGAGCCCGAAATCGGTGTTGCGCGACATGGTCGAAACGGCATCCGATTTCAACGGGTATATCGCCCGCTACAATATCGCGCGCTGTGAAGGCACGTTGTTGCGCTATCTGTCGGACGCCTACCGTTCGCTCGCTCGTACCGTTCCGCAGGACATGCTTGATGACCAGTTGCGTGACGTCATCTCTTGGTTGCGGCTTGTCGTCCGATCTGTTGATTCCAGTCTCGTGGACGAATGGGAGCATGCCGGAACGGATGCCGAATCAGCGCTTGACGCGACCGCGCCCACAAGCCGTGACGCTGTGGTCGCCGACCGTCGTGGGCTCACTGTGCTTATCCGTAACGCGATGTTCCGCCGCATCCAGCTCATGGATCTCGACCGTCCTGAGGATCTCGGTGACCTCGACCATGATTGGGGGTACGGCGTGCATGAATGGGAGGACGCACTCGAAGACTATTACGATGAGCATGAGTATGTCGGTATCGATGCAGCTGCACGATCACCGGAGCTGTTCATCGTCGATGATGCGAATGAGCGCAAAGAGCATACATGGCGGGTCAGGCAGATCATCGATGATTCCGATGGCGACCATGACTGGGCGATCGGCGGCACGGTTGATCTTGATGCCACGCAGGAAACCGGTGAAACGGTGTTTGTCGACTACCATGTCGGCCCGATCGGCTCCGACGGCCAGATTGAGGACTGACCGGGCGGTGGTTGCGCATCGCGGTAGTCGAACGCTTGTTCGAATTGGTGTAGGGTGTAAGCATGACCGATGATTTGTTCGCCGCAGCCGCCGCGCCTGATGACGTGTTGCGTCCGCTTGCCGTGCGTATGCGCCCTGAACACCTCGATGAGGTGGTGGGGCAGGAGCATGTGCTGGGGGCCGGCTCGCCATTGCGTCGGCTTGCCGACCCGCAGTCGCAAGGCTCGCTGACTGCCCCGAGTTCGATCATCCTGTTCGGCCCTCCCGGCGTGGGCAAGACCACACTCGCCTATATCGTGGCGAGGCAGTCCGGCCGTGCGTTTGAGGAATTGTCGGCGGTCACTTCGGGCGTGAAAGATGTCCGTGCCGTCCTTGAACGCGCCCATGAACGGCTGGTCGCTTCCCACAAGGAAACCGTGCTGTTTATCGACGAAGTCCACCGGTTCTCGAAATCGCAGCAGGACGCCCTGCTGCCCAGCGTTGAGAACCGCGATGTCACCTTCATTGGCGCGACCACGGAAAATCCGAGCTTTTCGATTATCAAACCGTTGCTCAGCCGTTCGGTTGTCGTCAAACTCGAATCCTTGGACGATGCCGATCTCGGCACGCTTATCGACCGGGCGATTGCCAGCCCGCGCGGATTGGAAGGCACCGTCGCCATTGACGATGACGCCCGCGATGAGATCATCCGTATGGGTGGGGGAGACGGGCGCAAAACCTTGACTATCCTTGAGGCGGCTGCTGGCGCAGTCACCGGCGAGAAAGGCCGGAACCGCTCGGACAAGTCAATCCATCGCGGTGATGCCGACGAGGCCAAGCCTCCCATGATTACTTCGGATGTTGTCGGCAGCGTCATGGATGTGGCGACTGTGCGCTATGACAAGCACGGTGACGACCATTACGATGTCATCTCCGCGTTCATCAAATCCATGCGCGGTTCTGATCCGGATGCCGCCATCCACTATCTCGCCCAGATGCTCAGGGCTGGCGAGGATCCGAGATTCATAGCCCGGCGCATTATGATCGCCGCCGCAGAGGAAGTCGGCATGGCCGCCCCGCAAATCCTTCAAGTCACGGTCGCCGCCGCGCAAGCGGTCGCCATGATCGGTATGCCGGAAGCCCGGATCATTCTCGCCGAAGCGACTATCGCCGTGGCCACCGCGCCGAAATCCAATGCCAGTTACAATGCCATCAACGAGGCGCTCGCGGATATCGATGCCGGGCATATCGGTCAAGTTCCGCTGTATTTGCGCAATGCGCCGACGAAACTGATGAAAAGCTGGGGCAATCATGAAGGCTACAAGTATGCCCATGACTACCCGGGGGCGGTGGCGCCGCAGCAATATATGCCCGATGAACTGGTCGGTCGTGAATATTACCATCCCAACGATCGCGGCTATGAGCGCCAAGTGAAGGAAAGCATGGCACGAATCAAGCCGATGCTCCATGGAACCGACCCGCGTCCGGCATCAACGGAACCCGGGCTTCCTGCGCAATCCAAGCAGGAGGCATCGCAGGAACACCATGGGGGCTCACCGCAATCCGCTCCTGGGACGCCGCACACGTCGTCGGATGCAACGTCTCCGGCAGATTGATTGAGGTTGGTTGAATTGATGATTGATTGACGTGATGCAGGGCGGGAACGCCTACTCGCGCACCAGCACGATTTTCTTCACGTCGTCCCGGCGTGATTCGCGGTACAGCACGAAACGGTTGCCGATCACCTGCACGACGTCAGCTCCGAGCTGTTGGGCGAGCTGATCTGCCGCTTCGCGAGCCGTCAGACCTGAACCGTCCTGGACCGCGCATTTGATGAGTTCATGCTTGTCGATCGTCTCATCTGCCTGCTTGATTGAGGCGTCGGTGACATCGTTCTTGCCGATCCACAGCAGCGGGTTGAGCTGGTTGGCCATCGCTCTCAGTTGTTTGACTTGTTTCTTGGTCAGTGCCATGACATCCTCCGTATTGATTGCGGGTCAACTGGTTCGCCCGCATGCGCGTGAACCTACCATACCGCATGCCTCGGTCCGCATGTGACATGCCTGCCGGCGCGCATCGTGGATCTGCCCATATCACCGGTTCCGGCGGTGCTCCATGAATTCAACATGAATTCAACACAAGCGGATGAATGTTGACTGCCGACATGTGGACGAAACATGCCAGACACATCAGCGGTAATGTCCAGCACGATAATGCCACATATCGCATCCGCCTGATGCTCGTGTGCAGGCGGCCGTTGAAAGAAGGCATGTATGAAGCAGCTTACCGTTGGTCCGGTGATTCACGGGTTCCCCACTGTCGCGGCATTCGCCGAGGGTTTCGGACTCGGCCTGGGCGACCTGCTCATCACGATGGACGTGATGCGCGACGGCTTGTTCAAGGGACTGACCAACGGTGCTGCCGTGCTCACTGTCGACAAGTACGGCAGCCAGGAGCCCACTGATGAGATGATTGACGCGCTTATCGCAGACGCGTCCCAATTCGAGTATTCGCGTATCATCGCCGTTGGCGGCGGCGCCGTGATGGATATGTCGAAAATCGTTGCCGTGGCAGGCGGTGACGGTATCGACGACGTCATCGACCATTTGGCTGATCATCATCGCAAGGTGCGTCTGGTGCTCGTGCCGACCACTTGCGGTACGGGCAGCGAAGTCACGGAGATCGCCGCCGTGAATCGCACGCGTCTGGGTTGCAAGGCTGGTATCGCCGGTCCTGAGATGTATGCGGATGATGCCGTGTTGATTCCGGAACTGCTCACAGGTCTGCCTGACCATGTGTTCGCCACGAGTTCGATGGATGCGCTCGTGCATTCGGTCGAATCGGCGTTGTCGCCGAATGCCACCCCGTACACGAAGATGTTCAGCTATAAGGCGATTGAAATGATCGTCGGTGGCTATCAGCAAGTGACGGAGGCGGGTAAGGCAGGATCCGCTGAACGGCGGGCGAAGCGCAATGAGCTGATGAACGATTTCCTGATCGCCTCCGATTTCGCGGGCATTGCCTTCGATACCGCCGGATGCGCTGCGGTACATGCGCTGAGCTATCAGCTGGGCGGCAAATACCATGTGCCTCATGGTGAATCGAACTATGCCATGTTCACGGGTGTGCTGCGCAACTATATGGAAATCAAATCCGATGGTGAAATCGCCACGTTGAATGCTTTCCTCGCGAAGATTCTCGGCTGCGATACCGGCGTGGTCTACGACCGGCTCGAGGAGCTGATCAACAAGCTGCTGCCCAAGAAAGCGTTGCATGAGTATGGCGTGACCCGTGAGGATTTGCCCCAGTTCGCCGAGCGGGTGATGACCACCCAGGAGCGGCTGATGCGCAACAACTTTGTACCGCTGGATTATGACCGGGTGCTGAAGATTTTCACCGAACTGTATTGATTGCTGCGGCGGTAGCAGTGGTGTAGCGGCGACGTCAGTGGTGTTGATGGGGTGCTGATGTCGCTGATTGGCATCGCGGCGAAGCCTTGGCGTTGGGCGGATTGCGGGGGCAGTACTGGAGAAGATTCCCGGGCGCGGTGTGACGGAAGTCTCAGCGCGCCCGGTGTTCGCGGGGATTTGGCCGGGGCCGACGCCGCGCGGAAGACTCAGCTCTCTTGGCCTGTGTGTTCGGAGATGATGGCGTATTGCCGTGCTTGCGATATTTCCATGCGTTGGGGTGCGCATCGTGTTTCTCGCGGTGGGGGATCAAGTCGGGATGATTGCGTTGCGGAGATTGCACAATCGGGGCTGCGGTGGTGTGTTGCCCGAGATTGAAGGGCGGTGACGTGTTTCGCGCCTGAGAGCGTAGTGGCTTGCGCGTGCTGTTGGCTGCGATGCTTGGTGGCTGGTCGTGTGTGATTCGCCGAGTTGTTGCCGTGTTTTTGGTGTTTTGGGTTGTGTGTTGTGGTTTGTATTTGGGTTGTGTTGGTGTTCTGGTGTGGTTGTTGGGTGTGTTTTCGACACGCCGGTGTTTGGTTGGTTTTGTGGGGTTTTGGGGGTGTGTGGTGTGGGGTTGGTTTGCGTGGTTGGTGGTGGTGGTGTATGTTGTTCTCTTGCTGCCGCTCGCCGGCCGGCTTCCTTCGGGGGGTTTGGTTGGTGGGTGTGTGGTGGTGGTTTGAGAA
>NZ_WBSO01000019.1 GCF_009299485.1 Bifidobacterium apri | reverse complement strand
CCTCGCCCGGGAAGTAATTGTTCGTCCCCGGCACACCCACCAGGTCGTACATGCCCGCGGTCGAGCTGTTGTCCCGCCCGGACACCAGCACCACGCCATGCCGCAACGCATGCAACGCCGCCGCCGCAAAATCCCAGTTGTCGATGCCGTCGAGACCGAACGACATGTTCACCACACGCGCCCCCGACGACACCGCATCCTCCAACGCCCCGACCTCCAAGGGATTCGCGCCGTTGTCGTCGTCGCTGACACAGGCCATGCCCGCATCGAGGGACCCCTCATCCGCGAGCTGGTTGGGGTAGGCGATCACATGCGCGCCCGGCGCGACGCCCTGGAAGCCCAGGCCGCCGTCATAGCCCTCGCCAGTCCCCGCGATCAGCCCGACCATATGCGTCCCGTGCGTCACATACAGGCCGTCCGCAGTGGACACCGTCGGATCATCCACCGACATGGACAACGACGAATCCCGCGCACCACGGCACGACGTACCCCCGCCCACCATGACGAACCGGTACTCCACATCCACGCCCGCCAGGGACGGATGATCCTCCACCACCTGGTCGTCGATCACCGCGACCGTCACCCCACGGCCCGTCACACCCGACGCCCACGCATCACGCACCCCCATATCCTCGATACGCCAATCCACCCCATCCACAGCACGCGCCGGCACACACAACCCACACGCCACCACAACAGCAGCCACCACCAACACCACACGCCACAACCACACACGCACACGGCCACGCGCCGGCCGCTCCCACGGCTCCATCCGCGCGCACTCAACCGCGCCAGACAACGCTACGGACTCATCATCATGCATGACCATCGACATATGGAGCACTCCCCTTACACTGTTGTTGAAAACCAGCCGCACGGCATCAAGGGATGCCACCCGCGGCACCGTACCTAGGCTTGTATGATAGAAGTCTCCGCCAATGCCTCGCGAATCGCCGATAATGTGTCCAACTGTGACTGCTCCGTCTGTTCGAACACGTTCACTGTGGTGTCAAGACGCTGCGTATATTCTGTTGCGCTCTGTTGGCCGGTATCACCCAGCTCCTGCAACTTCTCCGCTTGCTTCTTCAAATTTTCATCAAGATTTTTACCAAAGCTGTCTAAACTATGCTTCTGGGTACTGCTTCCAGCCCGCTTGCCCAACCGCTGCACGTTCTCAACTTCGGACATCATAACGCGGCACTCCTCGCGCACCACTTCCGGCGTAAGCTCAATCTTGTCGCCCATCTTTCCTCATTTCCTCAATCTGCACCGACCAATGCAATAATGATGCCGGAACCCGCCGTATAGGCGATACGGCCATACGGCGGGTTCCGGCAAACCGACTCGATTGAGTCAGAACCGTCCCGCGGAACGCGCGTCAGACTCCACGTACTGTTGAGCAATTTGCGAAGTCGCCTGGGAAATCTGCCCCAGAATCTGGTTCATCTCCTGCAGCTTGCTGTTCCAGTCACGCTGAGCCTGGTAGTAGGCTTCACGAGCGGCACCATCCCACTGCCCCACCAAGGTCTTCACTTGGCTGTCGAGGTTGTCGAGTTCCTGAGCGATGCCTTTGGCATCATTGGCGATGTCATTCGATAGAACATCCACCTGCTCTGGTCGGACCGAAAAAGAACTCACCATGATATGTTTCTCCTTGCCTGTGTATCGATGCGTCTCAGCCGAGCAGGGCTTGCAGCTTGGATGTACGGGACTGGTTGTCTTCCTCGTTGGCAGCCTGATCCTTGGCGGTGCCACGCAGGTTGTCACGCAAATCGTTAAGAATGCGATTGAGGCTATTGGCTTTCTCCTGCCAGCTCGTCATCAACGTGTTGAACGAGGTGGCGGCATCGCCGCTCCAGAACGACCCCAGTTCCGCCATCTTCGCGTCGATGTCTTTGATGCGGTGATCGATGCCCAGCCGTGCGTTCTCAACCGCAACAGCACCTTTCTCGATTGCGCCTTCTTCGGCTCTGATTTTTTCAGCCATATTGTTCCTTCGTTGGGAATGTGTTGCTCGTGGTGCCGTCAAGTCGACGAACACACAGTTCATAATATCCTATCCGTCAACGCAATAAACAAGAGCAATCCACTGAGCATTCACTGAATGAAACATGCGCATCAAACGTTTGACGTCGCAATTTCACACGCAAGTTCAACCCCTGAATGAAACACTTGCAAAAGCGAAAAAAATCGCGACACACCGAGCATACGACCATTCATGTTATAGTGCTTACGTCAATGGTGCCCACAGAACATCAGGCGTTCTGGAACGGAGCTTCATTCATGCGAGAAGGACCATCAATGACCACCAGCGCACCGCCGCTACCGAACAGTTCACAAGAACAGCCGGCCGTTGCGTCGGGCACCAATGCCGCACAACCATTGCACATCACCATCATCTATCAAGCACGAACCATCACATTGCATATCAGCGATGCGCTGATCATCGCGGACGTGCTCCCCGATATCGCACGCCGGCTTGGAGTGTTGGACCCGTCAATCGTGTATGGAGGGTTCCGGCTGCTCACCGCCGAAGGCGACGCGCTATCACTATCACAGACCTTTGCGGAACAGCACGTTCCCGACAACAGCACACTCACATTGGAACCTGGGGTATCAGCGGATACCGACCTCGTCTACGATGACGTAGTCGAAGCAGTCGGCGCAAGCGTCCAACAGGTCTACCGCCCTTGGACGGCAGAACACACCACGTTCACTTCATTACTGATGAGCACAGGCATGCTGGTCATCAGCATCGTATGGCTGGCGCTGTTCCCGACATCATTGTGGACCGGAACACTGGGCCTCGGATTCGCCGCGGTGCTCATCGCCCTGTGCGCGGTTATACAAAGCAAAAGCATGACGATGCAAGCCAGCGTCATCGGCGTAGAAGCCAGCGCATTCGCAGCCGTCGGAGGCTACCATCTGGCGTCCGCATTCGCTCCCGCCCCCTCGCCATACGCCATGCCAATGGTGGGTGCAGGCATCGGGCTGCTGCTCGCCGGAAGCCTGATGACATTCGCCGCCCCGAGAACAAGACCCTACGGGGTCATCCCCATAACTATAGGGCTGCTCGTCATCATTCCTGCTGTCTTATGCTCCGCAATGCCCGGTTGGACGTCAACAATCTGGATTATCACAGCGACACTCGCAGCATTGGCAGCGAACGTACTGCCGTGGATGTGCCTGTCCTTCGCACGTCTGAGCGTACAAAGCCCCCACAGTGATGCCGAAATCTTCGCGTTGCCGGAAGCAATCGACTATCAGGATATCAAACGACGGTATATCGCAGGCTCCACCATGCTGTTCATCGGGCGGGTCAGCGTCGCCGCCATACTGCTTATTGCAGTGCCACTGCTGAGCTCGTTGCATACCGTACTGGGTTCAGTGCTCTGCCTGGTCGCGTTCCTCGCCATGCTGCTGGATTCACGTCAAATCTACGCGCTACGGGACATGGTGATCACCACCGCGACCGCCGGCATCGGCATCATCTGCACCGGACTGGTCAGTGTCCGCGCACACCAGCAATTCGCCATCCCTTTGACTATCGTCATGATGTGCTGCGCGTTCGTCACCATCATGCTCACCCACGTGACCGACAAGAAGTCGCTGTTTGCCACACGCGTTGCCGACATGGCGGAAACGCTGTGCATCATGGCGTTGTCTCCGCTCGCATATTTGGCAATCACCGCATGACACGTGACCATGTCAGATGAAGGACACCGTTTATGGCTGATAAAAAGGATCTCTCCGAAGCGCAAAGCTATTCCCGTCGCCGCTTGGTCACTGCGTTCACCAGCGGAATCCCCGACGGTGTAGAACTCACGCCCAAAAACAATCGGACTCCTGTACTTGTCGGGGTCGGCCTGACCATCATCGCGATTCTGGCGAGCATGTTCTATGGAACAGTCAGCCCCTCACTGCCAGCAGACTGGGAGAACAACAAACTCATTGTCGCCAAGGACTCTGCCGCTCGCTATGTCAGCGCGGACGGAACGCTGCATCCGGTCATCAATGCGGTCAGCGCACGACTGCTCATCCCCTCGTCGGATTTCGAAGTAATCACCGTCGCAGACAACCAGCTTGACAACATTCCTATCGGATCCACGATCGGTATTCTTGGCGCCCCCGATTCGCTGCCGGAACAGGGAAGCCTCATCACCGGATCCATCAGCAGCTGCACTTCAACCGCAGGCACAGACACGACAGTGAGCAACACCAATGCCCCCGCACGAACCTCCCGCGAAGCGGTACGCGTCACAGTTGATGACACCGATTATCTCGTCACAGGGTCGCACCGATATCGATTGCCATCGGAACCATCATTGCGAGACGCGTATCTGAGAGCGTTCGGCATGTCCCAGACGGCATCGATGAGCGCGAGCGCACAATGGATCAACCTGTTTGAACGTGGCGACAATCTTGAACCTATTACTGTGGCAGGTGAAGGCAAACCGATCAGTGTGCACGGTGTCAACGTGACCGTCGGCGGTGTCGTTGCACAACAAGGTGACAGCCAACACCATATGTATGTGGTGATGCCAGACGGTTCACTGTCCATGCTCAACGACCTCACGTACAACCTGTACGTCATCGGCAAGTCCGAACAGCTTGCGCAACCACAGACGCTCAACGCCGCTGATTTCCAATACTTTTCCAATTCCTCCGAGCCGGCGATCCCTGACACTTGGCCGACAACAACACTTTCGTTCAAGCAGGATCTTTCCTCAGCATGTGCGACATACCCGCTGCACCGGTCGAAGAAAGCCGACGCATCCCAAGTGCGACTGACCGTCACCGCAGGGCGCACCAAACGCGCCAACGGCAAACGCACCGATACCGTAACCATCACCGATGGCACGGGGGCACTCGTCCGCGCTGCGATCGGCAATTCGAATCAAGGTACGGTATTCGCCATCGATTCGACCGGCACCGCATACCCCATCCCGCAGGCGACCGAAGAGATACTCAAACGGCTTGGCTACACCACGCAGGACGTGCGCAACATCCCCCGTGCATGGATTGACGTTTTCCCACAAGGTGTGCAGCTGACCACAACAGCGGCAGGTTCAGCACCCCACACCATGACGACAACGGACGGAATGGCAGTTGACGCAGCCATGGCGGACAGTCAGGGGCAATGCCAGGCAGGGGTTGAAAACTACATCACGCGGCAGCCGTGGACCACAACATTGTTCGACTACGACACCCTGCACAGGCAAGCCACCGGCAAGGGGGTCACCGTCGCCGTCATCGATTCTGGCGTTGACGCCAACAACCCGCATCTGAGTAAGGCAGTGGTTCCCGGCGTCAGTTTTCTTGACGGCGACACCAGCAATGGCATGGAGGATATCTACAGTCATGGCACAGCCGTCGCCGGCATTATCGCCGCAGGCAACGTGCCAGGGTCATCCATCCAAGGATTGGCCCCCGATGCCACCATTCTGCCAATCCGCGTGTTCGAAAGCATTCGTGAGCAGGACGGACGGCAAACCGGAGCGCCAAGCATGGAAACCGTCAGCAAGGCCATTATCGCGGCGGTCGATCATCATGCACAAATCATCAATATCTCATTGAGCGACACCCAAGATATTGCACCAATGCGGGAAGCTGTCCAGTATGCTCAATCACATGGCAGCCTTATCGTCGCCAGCGCCGGTAACCGTCTGACTTCCACCAGCACCAAAGACGGCGCCCGATACCCGGCGGCCTATCCCGATGTGCTTGGCGTCACCGCACTCAATACCGATCTTGAGGTCACCGAGGATTCCGTACACGGCAGTCAAGTGGATGTCGCCGCCCCAGGCATGATGACCGCTTCGACCATTCCCGGCGGGGTCGATTGCGTGTTCGCGACGGATGTCTCCTCAACCAGTTTTGCCACCGCATACGTAAGCGCCGAGGCAGCGCTGATCGCGCAACAGTATCCGGATGAAACCCCTGCACAATGGAAGCAGCGCATTCTGGTCTCGGCGAATCGCCCAGACTCTGATCTTCGCGACAACACCATCGGGTGGGGCATCATGGATCCGCTCAACGCCTTGACCCTCTCCTTGTCCGACGGCATTCGTGGACCACACGCCGACGGCACCGTGCCTGTCCGCCAACATGCCGAGGACGCCGGACACACGCTGGTATTGCATGCGCACCATGATACGGACGCCGGCATTCGTCTGTTTGCAGGCATCATCACTATCATAGTGTGCTGTGTATGCGCTGTCGCCTGGTTGTTGGCGTTGCGCCGACGCGCAATCCCTCAGCGCGAAATTGTTGCGCCAACAAGAGAAGAATCACGGTAACGACCAAGGAGGAACAGGGATGCGATTGCGCCCACCAGCCCAGATTCCCGGGTTTACGCCTATCAAGCAGCTGGGTGCCGGGTCCGAAGCCGACGTATACCTGTATCAGCAGCACTCCCCCACCAGACAGGTGGCCATCAAAATCAGCAAACAAACGCTTGATCCGCAAGCGGAGGCGGATATCAGGACCGAAGCGAATCTCATGGCTCAGGTTTCGGCGCATCCATTTATTCTGTCCGTATTCGGCAGCGGAGTCACCGCGGACGGGCGTGGCTACACCGTGTTCGAATACGCTCCGGGCGGCAATTACAAGACGTTCCTGGAACATGACCGGCTCACAGCAGACCAGATGCTGACCGTCGGTATCGAGTTGGCGAGCGCCTTGTTCACCGCGCATCGCAGCGGCATTGTTCACCGGGATATCAAGCCGGGCAATATTCTGTTGAATGCACAGCATATGCCGCTGCTGGCTGATTTCGGTATCGCCGGATCAATTTACGGGGGACCTGGGGTCGGATTCACGATCGCGTGGGCGGCGCCGGAAGTGCTGTTATGCAGCGGCGGCGGCAACGAAGCGTCTGATATTTTCTCGCTGGGTGCGACGTTGTTCGCGCTGGTGACGGGCAAATCGCCATATGAGTATGCGTATGCCGGCCAGTTGGGGGATGCGCGAGGGGAACACCGGGCGAAACTGCTTCAGGCGATTGTGAGCGATACGCCATTACCTGCGCTTGACTGCCCCGAAATTCCGACACCGGTGGAGCGCGTATTACACAAAGCGCTGAGCTACAAACCGGAAGATCGGTATTATTCCGCGCTCGAATTCGCCCGTGCCATGCAGCGGGTGCAGCGTGAAGTGTACGGGCATGCGACACGGACCACAATCGAAGGGGAACCGGATTTCCCGTCGGATATGCGACAGCGTCCGGCAACCGTCGTCAAGCCGGTTGAGCAGACGCGCACGCCATCGTCATGGGTCAGACCGTTGGCGGTTACACTGGCAGTCGTTGCCGCGGTCGCGGCGGTGGTGTTGGTGTTCGTCGTCGTGGTGGTGCCGCATATGGACGACGCCTCTGATACCGCTCGGGTACAGGTGCACGGTTCAGCGCCGGCAAGCAGCGCTGATTCGCACCGCGAAGACAATCCGGATTCATCGATATCCACTGCAAGCGTGCCCAGTGTCAGCGATCTGGCCGGCGTATATTCCGCCACCGGAGACAAGGTGACGTTCACGTGGACGAACCCGTCGCCGCAAGACGGTGATTCGTATGCATGGTCGCCAGTCGGCGACGCGAACGGTTCTACGAATACACTCGGCACTGTCACCGACTCAACGAGCGTCGAGGTTGACGCGTCTGATGGCGCACAGACCTGCATTCAGGTGAGTTTGATTCGTAAGAACAGGCAGATGTCTGACACACCGGCGATCGCATGCGCCACCCGACCGTAACAGGCAAGACGTGAACTCTGGGATGTTTTCAAAGGATGAACCGATTATGAGCACAAGCGGCACAGCACATCAGCCGGCGCATTCGCCCACGCATCGCACACGATTCAAGGCGATGCGCCGTCTGGCGCCGTCCTTCAGAAGACAGCAAATCGCACCGGTGGCGATGCTGGTACTGCTGTTGGCCATCGTCGCGGGGTCGATCATCGTCAGTTCGGTGACACAGCCGCATGTGCAGCTTGATGATGGCACAGTCTGGGTCACATCGCTCAAAGACCATAAGGCCGCGCGCTTCAACGTGAAGAACAAAGAAGCCGATGCCGGTGTCGCTTCAACATCCGCACGCTTCGACATAGCCCAGCATGATGGGGACACCGTACTGTCCGAAAACACAAAAGCCAGCAATATCGCGGCGTCCACAGTCACTGAGAGCGGCAATACATCCATTACTTCGGACATGAAAACCGTGATCAGCGGTTCGACGGCCGCCCTGTTCAACACCAAAACAGGCAACGTGTGGGTGGGACCGGCTTCAGATGTGAAATCCGTGAATCCTGCAGCCGACAGTCCGAAGATGAGCCTTGGCACAGGCGGTGCGATCGCGGTGACCCATGACGGTACGGTGTACGGGTACCGTGCCTCCGACCATACGGTACTGAGCGTTGACGGCCCGAAAGGCACGATAAGCAAGGTCGCCAGCATCACCGGGGCGTCGAACGCCGAATCATTCACCGTAGTGGGCGACACCCCGGTAGTTGCCAGTTCCGGCAAGGTGTTCTGGCCGTCCGGCAGCGCGAATATCGGGCTGACAGGCCGCGCGATATTGCAAGCCCCATCCACGGATGGCGAACAGCAAGACTGGGTGGCGGTTTCGACACCACGCGGTATCGCCACCATCAATCTGCGCAGCAAGAAAGTCGCAACGCTGCCAAATTCAGGCAAAGGGGATGCCGCGCAACCGGTGTCGACCGGAGGTTGTGTTTTCGCCGCATGGTCGCAACGTGCCAATAATTATGCCATGGTGTGCGATGCGAACGGCAAGAACGCGAAATTCGCATCGTTGGAATCGGTCACTGCGACTTCGCAGCTGGCGTTCCGCACGAATCATGGTCTGGTGGTGCTCAACGACGTCATCAACGGCAACGTGTGGAACCCGCAGGATTCTACGAAAGTCATCAAAATCCAGTGGAACAAGGTGGACACCAAACAGTCCGAACAGCAGGAGCAGAACAACGACAGCGCGAACAACCAGCGTCATTTCAGCAAAAGCTGCTCCTCACAATCCGGGCAGATCAAAGCACAGGATGACGCATTCGGGGCCCGGACGGGATCGCAGCAGATTCTCGATGTGCTGCGCAACGATGAACAGACCGACTGCTCAGTGCTGCGCATCGACTCGGTCAGCGCACCGGACGGAGCCAACATCACCGTCTCCCCCATCTATGACGGCAGGTATCTTCAGCTTGACGCTTCAGCGGCATCAGCCGGCACGGTAACCTTCAGCTACACCATTTCCGACGGCCGCGGGCAGACTTCCAGCGCCAACGTGTCATTGGAGCTTGTCTCCGGGGCGAATCGGGCACCCCTGCAAGTCGATGTCCCTCCGGAAACCGACGTCGAGCAGGGCGCTTCAACCACCGTCAACGCGCTGGGCAGTTTCCGCGACCCCGACGGCGATCCGCTGACTTTGGTGTCTGCAACCCCGCAAAACACCGATCAGGTGACCGTCTCCACACGCGCCGACGGCCAGCTTGTCTTCAACGCCGGATCCATGTCTTCCGGGCGCGCAGGCATCGAAGTCACCGTGTCCGACGGCCAGCAAGTCGGCACCGGCATGATGTATTTCTCGGTGAAACCGGCAAACACCCTCGCCGCCAGCATCGATCCTGTGGCCAAGCAGACCACGCCGGGCACCCGTACCACTATCGCGCTGAAACAGTACGTCCACGGCACATCGGTCGAACCCGCGCAGTTGACCGCCGTGGAAACCCCCACCGGCGTGTCCGCCACCATGAACGCGACAGATATGTCAATCACCTTCAGCGCGAACGATCCAGGCACCTACTATGTGCCGTACACCGTCGTCCAAGGATCGATTCCGGCGACCGGCCTGCTGCGCATGGAAGTACAGGCCGTCACCGGGGATGCCGCCAAGCCGGTCGCCGCGAACGATGTCGCCCTGCTCGGCGCGGACAACACGGCAATCGTCGAACCACTCGCCAATGATGTCGATCCTCTCGGCGGCGTATTGTCGGTGACCAGTGTCGCCGCCGATTCGCAAAACGGCATCAAAACAGGTCTCGTCAGCAACAAGCGGGTGTATATCACCGCACGCCGCGTGCCGACGGAACCGGTGCAGATCACCTACACCGTGGCCAACGCCGCCGGCTCGTCAACCGGAGTGATCACCTTGCAACCACCGGCATTGACCAGCTCGAATTCCGTGCCGAAAGCGAGCAACGTCACCGCGCAAGTCCGTACCGGAGGCATCGTATCCGTAGACGTACTGGACCACGTTACGTATTCCGACGGCACCACCGTAAGCCTGCAACATGATTTGCACGTCGACAAGAACACTTTCAAGGGGCTGGCGTTCGTCTCGGGGAACACCGTGCGTTACCAGGCATCCGGGCAGACAGGGTCCTTCCCCGTCACGTACACGGTACAAGACAACCTCGGCAATACGGCATCCGCCACCATCACCTTCGATGTGCATGAGAAGGATGCCGCCAACAAGGCAGCCCCGACGCCGTCTGACGTTGACGCGCAGGTTGCGGCAGGGCAAAAAGTCCAGATCCCGATCACGCTGACTGGCATCGACCCTGACGGCGACGACGTACAACTGCTCGGACTGGGCAACAAAGCGCCGAAACTTGGACGCATCACCGAGGTGGGCGCCACATATCTCGTGTATGAGGCATACGCCGATTCCACGGGAACCGACACGTTCTCGTACGCTGTGGAAGACTGGACCGGCCAGCGAGCCACCGCGCAAATCCGCGTCGGCGTCTTCTCCTCCGGTACCGATTCAGGCGTGTACGCACGCGACGACAGCATCACGCTGCGTCCGAACACCGCAACCACCGTTCCCGTGGCCCAGAATGACATCTCGGGCGACAACACGGATCTGACGGTGGACAAGCATGTCGAATCGCAGGGCATCAGCGGTATCAGCGTCGAAGACAACATGCTCTCGTTCACCACACCGCAACAGCCCGGCACGTATTACGTGACATACACCGTAAAGAACAAGGCCGGCTTGTCCGATACGGGAACATTGACCGTGCAAGTCGATGCGAACGCGCCCATCGACCCTCCGACCGCATACGATTACCGTGTGCCTGCGGCAGCCACCATCGACAAGAAATCCGTCGACGTGGACGTCTCGCAGTGGATCGCCAATCCTTCCGGCACCGCCGACGAACTGCGCGTGGGCGTCGATCCGTCGGCAGCCGACCATGCGCATGTCAAAGGCGGCAAAGGATCCACGACAATCAGCGTGGATTTGACCGATGAAGCGCGCGCAGTGCCATATACCGTCACCAACACGACCTACGGCATCACTTCCACCGCGTTCATCCAAGTCCCCGCCTACGGTGTGTTCCCGCCGAGCTTGCGGCCGAAAGCCCCGGCGTTGAAAGTCAACGCGCGCGAAACCATCACCATCAATATCGCCGATTATGTGCGTGTCGGTGCAGGAAAAACCGCGTATGTGGATGGTGCTGAATCAGTGAGCGCCACCAAAGCCGCGAACAACGACCTATATGTCAACGACCAGACCTTGCAATTCACCGCCCCGAAAGATTATGCAGGACCGGCTTCCATCACCTTCACCGCAGTGGACGGCAAACGAGGCAAGGACGACACCGTGAAAATCGTCAATTCCGCGGTATTGACCCTCCCGATCACGGTGATCGGACGTGACGTGCCCGCCCCGACCTTCTCCTCCCCCACCGTCGATGTGACGGCCGGAGAACAAGCAACCACCATCGATCTGACCGCGTTGACCCATTCATCCTCCGGACTGTACGACGATGAGAAGCAGTACACGTATTCCGGCGGGACGAATACCGGCGGGATTGATGCGAAGGTGAGTGCAGCGGGCAAACTGACCGTCTCCGCGAGCAAGACCACCACCCCGGGCACCACCGTGACCGTGCCGGTGAATATCGAGTATGCAAAAGGAACGGTGAAAGCCGGAGTGTCGGTGCGGGTGACCGCCTCCAACCGGCCGTTGGCGCGCGTGGGCAATAAGACCGTGAACATCAAAGCCGGCTCTTCGCAGCAGGTCAATATCCTGTCTGACGCATACAACCCGTTCCCCGATACCCCGCTCACCGTCGTCGATTGCACTGCAGACAAAAGCGCGAAATTCACCGTGACCTGCCCGTCCAGCGGGATCATCTCCATCAACGCCGCTGCCGACATCGGCCCCAGCACCAACACCATTGTCGTGACCGTCCGTGATGCCACCCAAACCCGGGAACGTGAAACGACCGGTTCCATCAGCGTCGCGGTCAGCGACAAGCCTGACGCGCCGCTGCTGTCCGCCGTCTCCACCAAACCGCAGGACGGCAGAATCGACTTGAGCTGGACACCCGGGTCGGCGAACGGCAGCCCGATCACCGAATACAAAGTCACGTGGAACGGCCCACACTCCGGCGAACGGTCATGCGGGGCGGCGACCTCATGCACCATCGACGGACTGAGCAACGGCAAGACCTACACGTTCAAAGTACAGGCGAAGAACGAGGTCGGCTGGTCCAAGGCATCCAACGCGGTGGAAGGCACGCCGGACAAGCTGCCGGACGCGCCCACGGATGTGAACATCGAAGGCGGAGAGCATTCCATCACCGTCACGTGGAAAGCGCCGAGCGGCAATTTCTCCTCGATTGACAACTACCGGGTCACCTTGAGCGGCACCAATGCGCCGGCAGCGCAGGAAACCACCGGTACCAGCGTCACTTTCACCATCGACGACAACGCCATCATCGACGGCGTCTCATACAAGGCGACCGTCCAGGCACACAACAAGGTGAACTGGAGCCAGCCGTCCAAGCAATCCGACAGCGCGAAACCCTGGGGCAAACCCGACACTCCGCGCATCACCCTGTCCAATGATGACACCACGGGGAAGGTAACGGTGGAATCCATCGGCAACACGCGCAACGCGGGGTGCAAGGCGGTCGAACTGTCCGGCGATCTCGACCTGACCTTGGAATGCTCGGGATCGAAGACCTTCAGTATTCCTGAACGTGATTTGAACACCAAGCAATACACCGTCCACGCGGTTGTCGTCAGCGACAAGAAGACACGCAGCGATGCCACCACAGTGGAGTTCACGCCGCATTACAAGGTGGAGGTGCCTGCTTCGGTCAAAGTCATAGGCAAGGGCGACACATGCAGGGTCGAATGGTCCAAGCGCGGCCATGCCGACGGGTTCACTGTGAAAGCGGCCGGCTTCACCCCTTACCTGGCCAATGATTCCGAACGTTCGCACGACTTCATATTGGCCCCATGGCAGGAGTGCACTGAAGGCAGTGTCGCGCAGAGGTTCAAAGATGCGTCAAGCGATTTCGCCACCGACACCCTGTCCGAACGGTATGTGAATAAACAGAAGGCGGTGATCAACGCGCCAACCCTGCGATGGAACGCGAACGATACGAATACCATCGACGTCTACGGCGGCTCAGTGAATATGTATGGCCAACCCGGCAAGATCGCCATCACATTCAGCGCCCCAGGAACATCGCAGGATGTCGAGTGGAAGCCCGACACCAGCTCGTTGCATGTCAAGGATCTTCTGCCGACAGGAGCCGACTACACGTGGACGGTGAAAGTGACGGGCAACGACCCGGCGCTGAACAATGAGGTCAATGGCGGGCGTCTGGCGGACAAGGACCGATTCCAGCCGCCCGCGCCGGAGCCGGAACCGAGCACGAGTCCGGACACGAGTCCAGACACGAGTCCGACGACAGATACAGCGACACTGTCCGTATTCACGCTGTTCCCACGCCGCCAACATGCCCTCATTGCGCAACCGCGCACGAGACTGACGGCATGGACGAACAACAGCATTGCAGCAATGACAGCCCAACAGCAAGGAGCAACCCATGAGCACTGACACCAGCGACGAAACCCAGTTGGGTTCCATCGGCCATACCCCGCGTATGCCCGTCCCGCCGCATATGCCGCAGCAACCACCCATTCCAACGCTCGGCACGCCGTCGGCGATACCCGTCCACGAGCCGGACGAAGACGCGGAAAGCACCGTGCTGAGCACGCATACCACCTCGCGCCCGGCAGGATCGACGACGCCGACACGCCCGGTGCAGCCGCAACCACAACAACCACAACCGCACCTGCCGCAACCGCAGAACGCGCAACCCGCACCTGAACAACCCGCACCAGCGCGTCCCATCCAGCAAGCGCAGCCCAATGCGGCCGCCGCACCCGGCTTCATGGCTGCCCCACCCGAAGACATCACCCAATTCCACACCACCTTCAGCAAGCTGGTTGACAACGTCTCCCAAGTCGTCGTCGGCAAGGAAATCCCCATCCGCCAATGTGCCACCGCCCTCGTGGTCGGCGGCCACATCCTGCTCGAAGACAACCCAGGAACCGGAAAAACCCAGCTCGCCCGAGGCCTTGCCAACTCAATCGACATGTCCTTCAAACGCATCCAGTTCACACCGGATCTGCTGCCGTCCGACGTGGTCGGCGTCACCTACTACGACCAGAAGCGCGGCGAATTCGAATACCGGGAAGGCCCGATTTTCGCTTCCATCGTCCTCGCCGACGAAATCAACCGCGCTTCGCCGAAAACCCAGTCAGCGCTGCTTGAAGTCATGGAAGAGCAGAACGTCACCGTCGATGGCGTCACCCATCCGGTCCCGCAACCGTTCATGGTCATCGCCACCCAGAACCCCATCGAACAGCTCGGCACCTACAAGCTGCCCGAAGCGCAGATGGACCGGTTCCTCATCAAAACCACCATCGGGTACCCAAATCACGAGGCCAGCGTCGGCATCCTCAAACAGGTCAACGTCACCGATCGCGCCGCCACCGTACACCCCGTACTCACCGGTGCCGACGTGCTGCAGATGCGGAAGATCAGCGAGCGCGTCCACCTTGACGATGCCATCCTCGAATACATCATGCGGCTCGTGGAAGCGACCCGTCACAACGAACGCATACAAGTCGGCTCCTCCATGCGCGGCGCGCTCGCGCTGACCCGATGCGCCCGCGTGTGGGCAGCCGCCGATAATCGCGGGTATGTCGTGCCTGATGACGTGAAAAACCTCGCCGTCGTCGTGCTCGCGCATCGCATCACGCTCACCGCCGAATCAGCATTCGCAGGCATGACGCCGGAACAGGCGATCGAACAGATCCTTGACGATGTCCCTGCCCCGACCGTTGGCCTCCATGCCTGAACCTGCCCGCAAGAGCATACGCACCCACAACCTGAAAGGTCAAGGAATGCGGCAATCGCATACAACACGGCGCGCACGAGCCATCCGACGCTCCATACGCCGTATCAGACGCCCAGTCGCGCGGCTGGTCACCTCAACCGTGTCCCCGCTCGGCTGGACGGTCATCGTCCTCGCCATAGCTTCAGCCGTCGCGTTCACCCGGTTGGGATGGCACGAACTGCTTGCCATGGCCGTGGCGTTGACGACCATGGTGGTCTGCGCGATCGCGATGTCTCTGGGCAATACCGCATTCGCAGCCACTATTGACGTATCCGACCGGCGGGTCACCGTATCGGACACGGTGAACATCATCGTCAGCGTCGATAACCCGGGGCGCACGCCGACCGCTTCAGCGCGCGGCGACCTGCCGATCGGCGAGCACCACGAACGGTTCACCATTCCCATACTCGCCGCAGGCCAGTCAAAACAGACAACCGTGCAGTTCACCGCCATCAATCGCGCGGTATTGCCCGTCGGCCCGTTATCCATCCGCAAAGGCGACCCGTTCGGCCTGATCCGTCGCGAACGGAAACTCGCCGACCATATCAACGTGTTCATCCACCCGCAAACCGTGATGCTCAGCACAATCAGCGCCGGCATTCCACGCGACCTGGAAGGGCAGCCAAGTGGAGAAATCGTCGATGACGACCTTGATTTTTATGGGTTGCGCGAGTACGAGCCCGGAGATGATATTCGAAACGTGCATTGGCTCAGTTCCGCGAAAACAGGGGCGCTTATGATCCGCCAGTATGAAGCCACCCGACGCACCGACACCGCGCTGACCATCAGCGTCAATCCCAACGATTACCAGGACGCCCAGGAATTCGAACTCGCCGTGTCCATCCACGCCTCAATCGGCGTGCAATGCCTGCAACAGGACCGACCGGTCACCGCCCATGCCGGGGACCAACACACCACCCCGAGGAACGCAACCGAATTTCTTGACGGTTGCAGCGCCATCAACCCGGATATCGACGACAATCCCAATCTCGCACAGGACACACTCACCCATGCGCCGGACGCAACCTTCTACTTCTTCACCGTCGGCAGCGCGAAACACATCGACATCATCAAACGCATGGCCTTGGCGCTCCCGCACAACGCGGCCTGCGTGGTATTGCAAACCGCGCCCGGTCAGCCGCGCGGCATCAAACGATACACCGGATTCACCTTGGCGACCGTAGGCGACCTCACCGATCTGCCAATCATCATGGGGACACTGGCATGAGCATCGACATGAATCCCGCCGCCAACACAGGCGATACAGCATCGACCGGCGCCACAGGGCTGACCGATACATTCACCACAACCACAACCACAACCGCGACCGAGACCGCAACCGCAACCGCAACCGGCACATGGGCGGGTGTCACGCATTCGGCGATTTGGATCGCGCATGACAACCGCCAGCAGCCTCTCTCACATGCCAACCGTCCTCACACCGCACAGGTCGCCAGCCTGCTTGCATCAGCCGCCTTGACGTTGATCGCCGCAAGCAACCTGATTGACGTCTACGGGTCGGCTGGCGCGTGGGCTGCCGCGGCCATCCCGGCAACCCTCATCGGCACGCTGATCGCGCTCGCCGGGCTGGTTTCCGCGTTGCGCCTGTGGTGGCAGCTGCTGTTCGTGGCGGTCGCCCAACTGATTCTCGGTCCCGTGCTGCTGCTGAACGACACCACCATCGCCCATGTCATCCCGACCGCGCGCACCTTGAAGCAAGGGTGGGAGTCCATGCTCGGCTCGTTCAAGTATCTGCTGGCGGTCGAGCCGCCGACCGGCACGGGTGACGGGTCACTGCTGGCCGTATGGACCATCTGCCTGTGGGCTGCGCTGCTGACTGGTATCTGCGCGGTGACGGCGGACCATCGGTTCACCATACTCGCCATCATCCCTGTGACGGCAAATATGACGGTCTGTGCATTGTTGGGCTCCCAGAGCGGATTCCAACGCATCGCCGCAGGAACCATAACCGCCATCGTGCTGGTGGTTTGGTTCAGCGCACGCTGGCATCTGCTGGAATTACAGCGTTGGCTGAGCACCGCCATCATCATGGTGCTTGCCGCTTCACTGGCCGTTGGCAGCTGCCTGGCTGTCGGGCAGGATCGCACCATTCTGCGAGACCATTACGAGCCGCCTCTGAGCCCTTACAATTACTCGAGCCCATTGAGTGGCATGCGTTCGTACATCAAGAACCACAAGGATGACGTGCTGCTGACAGTCACGGACCTGCCGGCAGGTTCGACAGTACGGCTTGCTGTGATGGACCGCTTCGACGGCAACGTGTGGAACCTGTCCGATACCGCAATGGCGTCGGATTCTTCCAGCTACCGCCGTGTCGGTACGACCATCCGCAACACGACACAAGGCAAGCGGTTCACTGCCACTTTCACCGTCGATGACGGACTGAGCGAATACTGGCTGCCCTTGGCAGGAGCGGCGACCGGCGTGAAGTTCGCCACAGCGTCAGACGCCGACTCGTTCTACTACAACACCGACACCATGTCCGCCATATTCCCCGAACGCATCCACAGCGGCATGTCATACACGGAAACCGGTGTCATTCCAGCCACTCCCAGCGACAAGGACATCGCCAAAGCGCCCGCTGCCAATATCAGCCAGCCCAAAGCCGAAGACGTGCCCGACAGCGTAGACAAGCTCGCCACCGCCATCGCAGGCGGGCAGGCCAGCGGCGGTGAAGCCGCGCAGGCGCTTGCGGACAAGCTCAAGGAAAGCGGCTGGTTCTCGCACGGTTTGAACGGCGATTACCCTTCGAACGCCGGTCATGGCAACTATCGCGTCGACCAGCTGCTCGCCGGATCCGCCATGGTCGGCGACAGCGAACAATACGCGTCCGCGATGGCGCTGATGGCACGCAGTCTCGGTATGCCGAGCCGGGTCGTCCTCGGATTCATCCCGAAAAACGATGAAGGCGATATCAGCGACAGCCGCACCAAAAAGCAAGCCGGCAAGACCATCACCACATTCACCGGCAACGACGTGACCGCATGGGTCGAAGTCAAACTGGACAAATACGGATGGGTGGCATTCTATCCGACACCAAAAGAAACCAAAGTCCCGGACGAAAACCAGAACCTGACGCCGCCGAACCCAAAGACCCTGGTGCGTCAGCCTCCCGTCCCACTCACCGATCCTTTACGCGACGACAACCAAGCCACCAACAAATCATCCATCGGAGGCAACATGGCCGATGATGATACACATGAAAACCTCGCGTGGCAGCGTACGATACGGATCATCCGGGCTGTCGCCATCTTCGGCAGTCCGCTATGGATACTGCTCATCATCGTCGCATTGCTGTTGTCCATCAAAGCCATTGCCCTATTGCGGGCACACAACCACGGCAGCGCCGCGCAACGAGTCGCAGCCGGCTGGCAGGCCATCACCGCGCTCGCCCGGCAAAGCGGTCTCGATATCCAGGGCACCAGAAGCGAGCAGGCACACGCCATCGCCGAGGACATGGCACTTGAACCCAACACGTTGGAATCGTTGGGGCGGGAAGCTGATTACGTCTCGTTCTCAGGGCAGCCCATCAACACCGACCAGGTTGAACGCTACTGGCGCAATGTGCTCAAGGAACGCGGCACCATGCTCAACTCGATGCCGCTCTTGCGCCGCTGGCGCGCCAGACTCTCGCTTGCGGACGTGTTCCACACGCCCGGTGGACGAAGGAAAGGACGGGACTCATGAGCCTGCTCAGCATCAATGTCGGACTGGACACCAATATCGGTCGGCGGCGGAAAACCAATCAGGACAACCTCTACGCACGCAACGGCGTGTATGTGGTATGCGACGGCATGGGCGGCGGCACAGGAGGCGAGACCGCAAGCGCGGATGCCGTCTGGCGGCTGACGCAACTGGCCGAACGGCCCCATCGCGGCCTTAATGACATCAGCGCCACGCTGCAACAGGCTCAGGATGATGTCCTGCAATTGGGCGAGAGACTCGGCGGTATCGCCGGTACCACAGTCACCGGTGTCATCTTGCCGACACGTGTCGAGAACAACGGCACATGTCCCGAAGCTCGCTGCTACATCGTCAATATCGGCGATTCACGCACCTACCACATGGATGCCGATACTGACGGCGTCTGGCAGGCAGACTCACTGGTGTGCATCACCCGGGATCATTCGAAACGCCAGGCCGCCATCGACACGGGGAGCATGCTGCCCGAGGAGGCGAGCCAGCGCATTCCCCGCAATGTCATCACGCAATGCATCGGCGCGCCTGACGGCATCCGTCCCGACTGGTATGCCGCGCCCGCATATGGCAGGTTCATCATCTGTTCCGACGGGCTGCACGCGCAAATCAGCTCCGACACGCTTGCCACGATCGCCGCATCGCACGCCGATCCCCAATTGGCAGCTGATCAGCTCATCGATGCCGCGCTGCAGGCGGGCGGAAACGACAATATCACCGTTGTCGTGGTGGATATCCACGCCGCCGACACGCCCGGCGCTGCCTGGCGCGCTGGCAGAATCTGCGATGACGAAGACATCGATGACACCTTAGACGGCACCCTGCACACGCTGAGGTACATGTCATCAGTACAATAACAGCAGCACAGCAACAAGGAGAGCACATCATGGTTGATTTCAACGCCGCCGTTGCGGCAGTACAGGATCCGAACGCCGATCCGGTATTCCTTGCGAGAATTGCGTACGAAAATCCAGAGTTCGGGGCGAATGTCGTCGCCAACCCGAGAGCATACCCGGGACTGAAACGCTGGGTCGCCCAATTCGGCGATGAACGTGCACGCCAGCAGCTTATGGCGATGGGATGGCCGGTACCGCAAACCGGCGTCCAACAGCAGATGACAGCCGGGCCCGTCACCGCGCAAACGCCAATGGAGCAGCAGGGAATGGAGACGGGAGCCGAACGCCAAAGGACAGAGCAGTTTGCACCATCAACTCCTGCCGGCGCCAATCAGGAGACTGCGCCGCAGAACGAATACAACGCAGCAGAAGCGGCACCGGCCAACACCGCAGTATCAGCGCATGAAACCGGCCCGGATCAGCATGCCGATGTTGCGAACCAACATGCCGGGTACGACGCTCAAACCCCGGCTCCAGACAACCTGGTCTCCGATGGCCAGTTGTCGGACAGCCAGTTCTCTGACAATACGGAAAATCAATACATTACGCCAGCACAAGCGTCCCCCATCGCCGACGCCAACGAGACGAACGGTTATACCGCCGATATGGCCATGCATACAGACGACCAGATGCTGATGGCCCGTATCGCCGGCGAAGCGCCAGAACTGCGTCCTGCACTCGCCCGCAATCCGAATATCTATCCGGAGTTGCTCGAATGGCTCGGTCAGCTGAACGATTCGGCAATCAACGCCGCCATCCGTTCACGCCAATAGCCCAAGCCCAATAGCGCTGTGGGGCGGGGATGCAAACCCCGCCCCACAGCCTTTTCCGCTTGCCTCTCCCAATCGTCGCGTCAAATCAAACGCCGTTCAGCGCATAGGCATCATGCCATTCGCTCAGGAGAAGGCAGGATCCGCAAGCCACGCCAGCCAATCAGCATGCTTCGAAGGAGAAGAACTGGTCACCGATGCGAATGATGCATGGGGCTTCGAGCCTCATGCGTGCATGTTCCACTTTGGTTTCGGTGTTATCGCGGATGACATATGTGCCGTTGAGTGAGCCATAATCCTCAATCCACAGGATGCCGTCCTTATCGATATTGATAGCCGCATGGTTACGGGAAATCGTTCGAGTCGGGTCTTCCAATGTCACCGCTTTGATTCCTTCGGGCAGATCGTGCGAAGGTTTGCGTCCCAATAGCACGCCCGAATCCACGATAACGCGCTGGCTGGTCTGCTCGTTATAGAGCACGTACTCCTGCCGAGGCATTTTCGCGGCGAAATCCGCGGATAATACCGTACCCTCCCAGTCGATGTCATCATCGTCCTGGCTGGTCGGTTCAGATTCGACAACGGTATTCGTGACACTCGCGGTATTCATCGCACTCGCAGAGGTCTGAATATTGCTATCAGCTTGCTGCGGCATCACCGCAGCATCATCATAATACCAACCTAAATCTGGTGGAGGTGGGTATGGCAGTACGCTCATACTCCTGATTATAAGCGATTACCTTCCCAACAGGTCATCGCCCGTTTTCTAGTTTGGAGTGCAACACTGCCTCGTGTTGTGGGTTGTGGTTGATTGTACGGGGTACCCGGGGACGGGTGCGCCCTGGGCGGCGAGTCGTTCCATCTGCTCGTCCCACGCCTCCGCC
>NZ_WBSO01000018.1 GCF_009299485.1 Bifidobacterium apri | reverse complement strand
ATTTATTTTTTTTGTTAACATACCTACCACTACAAAAACACCCCACTAAAGGATGCTAAAAGTGGATGCTAACAACAAGCAACCAACATAGACCTACAACCACCTAGCAAATAGAAAACCCATAAGGCTTCCCTTCGCCGCCGGGCGTACCCCGTCACAGCACATTATCTCACAGACGATACGCACATCTGGTTACGCGAAACAGGACGCAGTCATCTGCGGGTCGCGGCAACCGCCAGATACGTGAAGAACAGCGCAATCGGCACAAGCATGGCTCGTATGGTACCCAGATCCGCCACAAGGAAATTCCACCAATTCGGTGACATACCTGACGCAGATCCCCTGCCGGCTAAAGACAGGAAGCAGAAGATGACTGCGTCCCACGTCACACTGGTGCGCGGCGAACAGAACAAGCTGCACAGCATACCCAGCGAGACGAATCCCAGCAGCGAACGGAAACATAGCCATCCCTCACTCGTCCACATCGCAGCGACCAGACAGCATGCCAACGCCATGACCACATGCAGCGCGAGCACATGCACAGCCGTTACCAGCGGCAAAGGGCGGAATGCAGAGCGTTCGATATCCGTGGCCGACGCACACGAATACACAATGAATACCGACAAAGGCAGCACCGCGAGCATCGAGAGATGGAAGACGCTATCACCACCGAACAATGCCGGAAAGGACACCGACCAATCCGACAGTACGGCAGCCAACACCATAACGACCATAACGCAGACATACTGTGCGACAATATGATGCGCGCGCATCCACAATCTCATCGGCAAACCTCCCAAATCGCGCTGGCAAACAATGCGACCTCACTGTTCATTGCACGTGTTATCTGCACATATCCGCCTGCTCCGTCATGACGGCGCGCACCCAAACGACCTTCTGGCTGTTGCTCAACGCATCGAAATCATGCTGTACGGCATCAATCCCAGGAATATCGCCCTGGTTGGTGCTGCCGTCTACACCTGTGACCCTGTACAGCCACTGCTGTGCTACGAGGTGACGCAGATACGATTCAGAAGTCACCTGGCATTGGCCTGTTTCCAAGCGCGGCGTCGTGCTGTGCAAACCATTCACAATCGCCATCCGCAGCTGCCGCTCGTCCATCGCGTTATCCACGCCAATCACCCAGCCAGAGGAACCCGGTGCCGCCTCAACGATACGCGACGGCGTCGAATACCCAACGGCATCGAGATGCCCACGAACCTCCACCGTCTGACGTGCCACTGCCTTGGCAAGATCATGATGTTCCTGCCACAAGCACACGGTCAGCTCACCATGACCTGATGATGCGGAATCCCCGGGCATACGTTCGCACACCTGCCCGCTTGTACGCGGCTCACCCGGGAAACTGCCATACGGCAAGGCTAAAGCCCTACCGGCCAGCAATGCGGCGAGCATGACCCCAACGCAGCCAAGTGCGCACAACACAAACCTGCCGGTTGCAATCTTCGCCGATACACGATCGGAAGTTCCCCATACGAGTACGACAATCACCGCGCACATCATCAAGCCAACGGACACGACCATGGACGCGAACACCGGTCGCAGAGCAATCTGCATGTCGGAAGGCAAGCCGTCGTAATAGAATCCATTCACATGTTGAAGCCAGAAGATATCCACTGCTGGCGCATACACGATAGGCAGATAGTTCAGAACCATCGCAAGCGGCGGCGCCAGCCAGTACGGGGACACGAGCGCAATCAGTAGCGCCACTGACATGGCCGCCGGAATCCTTATCAACGCGCCCGCCATGGCGATGACATCATGGTCGGTCACCATTGACCTGCAATGCGCAAGTACAAGACCCCATGCGACTGCCATCGCAAAGCAGCCAAGAACCAGCGTCGGCATGCCGCGGGAAACCACGACATGCAACAGCGAACGACCATGAGGAACCGATAGTATCCCGCCACGTTTCAACGAAGCGATATCCCATGCGAATATCGCCCCACAGCAGGGGAGTACCACAATGATTGCGGAATTAGCACTGAGCACCATACTCGCGGCATATCCACTACGCAATGAGTCAGCCAACGGGTGATACAGCAGAATGTACACGACCACCGCAGCCAGCACCGGCAGTGCACAATACATGGCTGCACTCGTACGCCACGGAGTCCCGCCCCATAGGACATGACGTTTCACGACATTGACGCGCGGGCGCTCGCCAGTGTTTGTATGGTTATGGAACGTTGTCGTAGTGCTCATTTCCGGTCCACCAGACTCGCGAATGCCGCGGTACCGATATCCGTACCCTGCGCTTGTGCCTTTTCTTTGGGAACCAGTGAGAAGAATTCTTCCGGCGTTCCCCACCAAATTGCATCACCGTGATCAATAACCACGATGGTATCGAACAAATCCATCAAATCCCCAGTTTGGTGGGTCGACACAATCATGTGGACATGCTGTGCGAGGCGTTGCAGAAGCCGTTGCAGAGAAAGACGTTCCACTGGATCGAGTCCGGCGAATGGCTCGTCGAGCAGGAGCCACGATACGTCACGAATCAATGCTTGTGCGATGCCGAGGCGACGCAACTGGCCTCCGGAAAGTCCGGTTGCTCGCTCAGCCGATTGTTGTGAGAGACCGACCTGCTCCAACACGGAATCGACGTCTGAATTGGCCTGGGCTGTACTCAGCCCACCAAGCCATCCCGCGTATATGACGCTTTCTCGTGTCGTAAATCCAGGAATCGCTTGAATGTTCTGGGGAAGCCACGCGACCTTCTTGCGATAATCACGGATGGAAGCATGGTCGACTGGTGCCCCGTCAAGGCGTATGCTTCCGCTGTTCGGATGTTGTGTAGTGGAAAGCAGGGAGAGGATTGTGGATTTCCCGGCGCCGTTGCGTCCTAACAGAGCAGTGGCCGGTGCCGTAAATTCCAAGGACAACCCGTTGAGAATCATGGGACCGTGATGCGAATACCGGAATTCGACATCGAGAAGCTCCAGTGACATATTCCCCCTGCCTTCAACATTGAGGTATATTGGTGAATCTCCAGTATAAACTCATCAATAGGTTACTGTAACTGATCCAACACTCATGCTTGCATTATCTGGCGTTGAGGTTACGCGGAATTTGTAATCTCCAGTAGACTGTGCACCCCAATTTGCTGTTCCATTATTGCATCGCAAGGTAATTTTCCCTTTTGACTGATCGGGGAGCATAGAAATGACTCTTCGCAGCTCTAGCGTAGTGAATCCATAAGGATTAGAGCACTGAGCAAGATGAACAGTTGTTGATGTGTGATCATTGACTCGTTTATTCCATACCCTAGAATTGAAACCCGGACGCACTCCTGTCATTGAAGTGTTAAAGCTGCCTTCGGCAAACGCAGGGGCTGCACCGGCCAAAATGAGGCATGAGCACAGGATGCTGATTGCCATGTTGCGCATTCGTTTTATTGCATTGTCCTTACTCTATTCTCCACTTTGATATTGAGTCATACGGGTATGTATGACAATTTCATTGTAAGGTGTATGAGTTTCAGCTGTGAATACTTTCAGTAAATGTGCAGTGAACGAGCTGTGAATCAAGATATCTTCAACAGGAGTTAATGTGGGTGGCCAAAGAATTCGCAATAATAAAAATAGATATATCTGTCTGATATATACGGCTAATTGAATAATTATAAAGTCTATTGGCAACAAAATGATATATAAAATTAATAACAAAGTATATTCATGCTGAATATGAGAATATTATATTCATATTGTCTAATGTGTCCCCTTCTAAATTGAAGACTTTAAGGAACAATGTGATAATAGGTGCATATTGACGGTATGTATTCAATCATCATTGCATACATCCTACGTATTGCCAGTCTTGCGGCGTCAATCCGTTCAGTCGACTTCGCCCGCGGAATCGGCCATTTGCATGATGACCACGTCGTGGCGCAAGCGGGATGCCTGGTCGTGGGTGAGTGAACCGTTGTCGCGTAGCGCGGCGATGGCTTCCAACTCCAGCGTGTGCGCCTGTGCCTGGGCGTCCTGGATGAGTTCACGGCATCCGGCGGTCATGCGTTGTGCGGGCTTACCCGGGCGGATAGCCGTGCCATCTGCCGTATGGCCGTCCGGTGCGGGGCCGAGCGCACGGTTGGCATGGGCGAGGGGAGTACTCCGTTGCGTCAGCCGTCGAGCCGCCTTCGCCCGCACATGCTGGTCGTCGGTCAATGGTTCCGGCGACTCGGCGATATCACGCAAATACGTGTCGGTACGCTGCTGGATCGCGGTGACCAGTGCGATGAACTGCCGCTGGTCCGCCTGGCTGCCAAGATGCCGGTCAGGCGAATGGTGCATGCCGCGAGCGGCGAATCGGTGCCCGATGGCGGACAGGACACCTCTGACCGCCTTGACCTTGCGGCGGCGCCCGTGCATCATCTGTGTCGCCCGGTGCAACGCCTGACGGCACAGGTCGACGGTCGCATCATCGTATCCGCCCTGTGCGGCGATGTCGTCAAGATACTGTTCCTGCAGCGTACCGATCTCATCAATGAGCACCCGTACCGCGTATGAGGTGACAGGGTCAAGCTCGTCATCAAGCTCGCACACCTGCGCCTGATATCCGCGCAGCACGAACGCGGTGGCGAACGCTCCTTCCCTCGTATGCTCGCTTGACAGCCGGCCGGTAAGCCCTTCCACCACATGTTCGGCGATTCCACGCCTCGCTTCCAACAGTGCGCGATCATCCTGATGTTCGGTCTGCGGGGCGAGCAGCGGCATGACGAAGTTCGCCAACAGCAGGGTGATCACGATGACACCGGATGCGATGAACAGCAGGTCGTCGCGATGCGGGAACGCTGAACCGTTGGAGAGCGTGACCGGAATGGTCAACGCGATGGACAACGTGACTGCGCCTTTCGGGCCGCCCAGTGTCATAATCGTGGCGTCCCGGGCCATACAACGCCAGTCGTGGCGCGCGGCATGCCGATTGTGCAGCAGGTCCATGGCCATGAGCCAGACCCATCGAATGCCCAAGGTGACGATGGTCGCCACAGCAGTGAGCAACAGCAGCTGCCCGGTGGCGACCGATCCGTTCCACGACGGCAACAGTGCCGCGGGCAGCTGCATGCCCAGAATGAGGAACACCACGCCGTTGAGGATGAATGACAACGTTTGCCAGATACTGGAGGACACCAGTTCGAGTTTGGCGCGGGCGGTGGAACGGTGGTGGGGGAGCAGCGTGAACACGAGACCCGCCGCGACCACCGCGAGAATGCCGCTGACATGCAGCGCTTCGGCGCCGAGAAAGACCGCGAAGGGGATGACCAGCTCGTAGACCACATGGAAATGGGTACCGTCAAGGCCGATGGCACGTACACCGTCGCCGATAAGCGCGGCAATCAGACCGGCGACGGCACCCAATACAAGACCGCCGGCGAAGGAGATGGCGAAGGTGCCGGTCGCCTGTGACAGCGAGAACGCACCCGTTGTCGCCGCGGCGACCGCGAACTGGAATGACACCACGCCGGACGCATCGTTGAACAGTGCCTCGCCTGAAAGTGTCGCCCGCTGGCGTTCATCCAGCGCCACGCTCCCGGAGAGCGAAGCGACTGCTGCCGCATCGGTCGGCCCCAGGGTCGCACCCAAAGCAAAGGCGGCGGCCAGCGGAATGCTCGGCTCCAACAGATGCAAGGCGAACCCCACGCCGAGCGTGATCGCGATGACCAGACCGATGGCCAGCGATAGGATACCGCCGAGATTGCGCATCAAGGCTCTGCGGTCGATATGCCGGGATTCATCGAACAGCAGAGGTGCGATGAACAGGACTAGGAACAGTTCGGCATCCAGGTGCGTGTCGAGCGCGGTCGGAGCCCCCAGCATAATGACTACGCCCATGATCATCTGCACGAGCGGCAGAGACAGGCGCGTCATGATCTGGTCCAGCACGGCACTCACCAGCACTGCGGCGATCAGCAGCAAGGTGGTAATCAGCAGTTCCATCCGCATCTGTCCTTTCTTCCGCCCTGCCCTCATTCGGGCGTTATCTGAGTCTTCGCTCAGCTATCGGCCACATAAGCCGCGCTGTGTCACTTCTCCGTATTGCCGTTCGACGCAAGGAAATGCTCTTCGCTGGGCAGTACCGCGTTAAGAATGACCGCGACTACGAAGGACAGCGCGATGCAGTTGCTCGCGAAAATCGACTGGAACAAGGCAGGGAACTGGGCGAAGATACCTTGCACCTGCGTGAAGCCGATGCCGATGGTCAGGCTGAGCGCTGCGATGGCGATATTACGCTGGGTGAAGCCCGCCTCGGCGATCATCTGGAAGCCGGAGAGCACAATCGTGCCGAACATCATGATGGTGCAGCCGCCGAGCACGGCCTGCGGCAACGAGTTGAACACTGCCGCGATGCCGGGGACGAAGCTGGCGAGCACCAAAATCAGGCCGCCGGAGAGGATCACCTTGCGGTTGACGACTTTGGTCATCGCCACGAGCCCGATATTCTGTGCAAACGATGTCAGCGGCAGGCAGCCGAACAGGCCGGAGATGCTGGAAATCAGGCCGTCACCGGCGATTGCGCCGGCGGTTTCACGCTCAGAGGGCGCACGGTTGAGACCGACTTTCGCCAAGGCTGCGGTGTCGCCGAGCACTTCGACCGAGGACACCACGTACAGCAGGGCGAAGGAGATAATCGCGCCCGCGTCGAACTGCACCTTGAACGGCATGATGTGCGGAGCGCTGAGCACCGCCAGGTTCTGGAACCCTGAGAAATCGACCTTGCCCATGAACAAGGCCACCACATAGCCCACCACGAGGCCGAACAGCACCGACAGCTGCTTGGCGGTGCCTTTCATGAGCAGTTGGAACGCCAGGCATGCGACCAAGGAAACCAAGCCGAGGGTCAGGTTCTGCCAGCTGCCGAAATCCTTGGCTCCTGAACCGCCGCCGAAGGATGTCGCGCCGACGCTGAGCAGCGAGAAGCCGATCGAGGTGACCACGATTGCCGACACGATCGGCGGGACGAAACGGCGCCAGAAGCGTGCGGTCAAGCCCAGCACAAGTTCAAGCAGACCGCCGACCATCACCGCGCCGACGACCGCCCCGTAGCCTTGGTTGCTGACCACGGCGATCGCGGCGGCGACATAGGTGAAGGAGATGCCGGTGACCATGGGCAGACGGCTGCCGATACGCCACAGTGGGTACAGTTGCAGGCATGTGCCGAGGCCGGCGACCAGCAGGCCGTTCTGGATGATCATCGCGGACTGTTCCGGGCTCATCTTCGCGGCGGCGGTCACCAGGAAAATCGGCGCAAGATTGGCCACGAACATCGCCATCACATGCTGCAAGCCGAACGGGATGCCTTTCCAGAAGGAAATCTTGCCGTCCAGTTGGGTCAGCGGATTCGATCCCGCCGCGTTCGCCGTGTCGGATGGGGCGGCGGAGGTTGTACCTTCCTGCGTGTTCTTCTGTACTGTTACGCCCGATGCCGTCTCACCGTGCGCGGCGATAGTCTCCTGGGGCGTGTTGCCATTGCCCTGCGTCGCATTGCGCTTCGCTGCCGTCGCGTTATCGCCTGTTGCCGTCTCATCTTGCGCCGGTTGCGTTCCTGCGGAATCGCTCATGATGCCTCCTGCTTGTCTTTCCTGGTCTCTTCTCTGCTTATATGTTTGACACGAAGTCGTGATGTGTTATGCGTGAACCGCTCAGGCTTCGCGGAATGTGATTTCACCGGTTTCGGGATCCATGGATTCCACGATCGCCAACGATTGCAGGTCGTAACCGGCGTTGCGCAGCTTCGCGCCGCCATCCTGGAATCCCTTCTCGATCGCGATGCCGATGCCTTCGACCACCACGCCGGCCTCATGGCACAGTTCGATCAGACCCTCCATCGCCTTGCCATTGGCGAGGAAATCATCGATAAGCAGCACATGCTCGCCCGGATTGAGGAACCGCTTGGACACAATGACCGGGAACTCGCGCTGCTTGGTGAACGAGTACACCTTCGTGACGTACTGGTCGCCGTCAAGATTGATGGACTGCGCCTTCTTGGCGAAGACGACCGGCACGTCGCCGAAATGGCGGGCGGCGACGCAAGCGATGCCGATACCAGACGCTTCGATGGTCACGATCTTGTCGATGCGCTTGCCGGCGAACAAGCGCGCCCACGCCTCACCCATATGGTCGAACAGCCTGACGTCACATTGATGGTTCAAAAACGCGTCCACCTTGAGGACGTTTCCCGGCTTGACGATGCCATCACGGCGGATGCGTTCTTCGAGTTCTTTCATTGACCTGCCTCGTTTTCTTGTGGAGTCTCAGCCCTGGTTGTCAGCCGCACGTCCCGCATGTTGTGCGGGCTCGCGCCGACGTGCATGTCGTACACGGCTGCAATGGGCGTAATGGAGTGAGCATACCGCGAGCGCCGCACATCCGCCCGGCAGTAGGCGCGCGTCGTGCTGACCTGTGGCTGTGGTAGAAATTATGGGCGCCGTACAGTCGGCGATGGCATGATTCGGAGGGTGACAGTGTTCGACAATGATTCCCCAGTTCTCGCTCGTAGCGCGCAGGAGCTGCTTGGCGGGCTCAATCCGCAGCAGGCGCAGGCGGTCCAGTATCAGGGGCCGGCACTGCTGATTGGCGCGGGCGCCGGTTCCGGCAAGACGCGTGTGCTAACCCGTCGCATCGCGTGGATTCTCACCCAGTTCAACGCCTGGCCGAGCCAGATCCTCGCCATCACCTTCACCAACAAGGCTGCAGCCGAAATGCGCGAGCGGCTGACCACGCTGATTGGCCCGGTCGCCCAGCGTATGTGGGTGTCCACCTTCCATTCGGCATGCGTGCGTATCCTTCGCCGTGACGGGCAGGCCATCGGATTGAACTCCGGTTTCTCCATCTACGACACCCAGGACTGCCAGCGGCTGGTCAAGCTCATCGCCACCGACTTGAACATCGACATCAAGCGCTATACCCCGCGCGCGATGCTCGCCAGGATTTCGGATTACAAGAACAATCTGCAAACGTGGCAGGGGCAGCTCAAGCAGTTCGCCCCGGATTACCGTCCCGGCCAGCGCGGCTACCAGCTGGGCCGGTACGGCAATGAGGAACAGCTGTATGCCGTGGTCTACGCGGAATACCAGCATCGTCTCGCCGCGGCGAACGCCGTCGATTTCGACGACCTGATCATGCGTACCGTCGAACTGCTGCGTACCCAGCCGGATGTCGCCGATTACTACCGGCATAAGTTCCGCTATATTCTCGTCGACGAGTACCAGGACACCAACCACGCGCAATACGTGCTGATCCGCGAGCTTGCAGGCATCGACGCCAATGAGCAGCCTGATCCCTCGACGATTGGCGCTGGCAGAGTAGGCCCGGCGTGGGTGACGGTCGTCGGCGATTCCGACCAGTCGATTTACGCGTTCCGTGGCGCGGATATCAGCAATATCCAGGATTTCGAGAAGGATTTCCCGGACGCGAAGACCATCATGCTCGAGCAGAACTACCGTTCGACGCAGACGATTCTCGACGCGGCCAACGCGGTCATCTCTCACAACGAAGGGCGCAAACCCAAGAAGCTGTGGACCGCCGCAGGCAAGGGCGCGCCGATTACAGGCTACGCGGCGGACAACGCGCAGCAGGAAGCCTTGTGGATCGCCACCGAAATCGCCCGTCTCGTCGCCGAAGACGGCTACAAGTACTCCGACGTCTCCATCATGTACCGGGCAAACGCCCAATCCCGCTCACTCGAGGAGGCGCTGATCAACGCGGGCATACCGTATCAGCTGATCGGCGGCACCAAATTCTACGAACGTAAGGAAATCAAGGATGCCATCGCCTATCTGCAGGCGATGGTCAACCCGGCGGACAGCGTCAATATGCGGCGTATTCTCAATGTGCCCAAGCGCGGTCTCGGCGCCCGGGCGGAAGCGCTGGTCGCTTCCTACGCTGATGCGCATGCGATGCCGTTCTGGCAGGGCATCGCCAATATGGAACAGATCGAGGGACTGCCCACGCGCACGGCGAAGGCGCTCGGGGCGTTCCGCGACACCATGCAGCATCTTGCCGCGTTCGCCCGGGACCATGCGAACAAGCCGTCGGATATCGTCGCCGAAGTGCTCGACAAGTCCGGTCTTCTTGAGGAACTGCAACGTTCCGAGGATCCGCAGGACGCCTCCCGCGTGGAGAACCTCTCCCAGTTGCAATCGGTTGCAGCGGAATTTGAGCAGACCACGCCTGATGCCACGCTTGAAAGCTTCCTGGAAACCACCGCGCTGGTCGCAGATTCCGACCAGCTGCCCAGTGAGAACGAAGACAGCGGCAAAGTCACGCTTATGACACTGCACACCGCGAAGGGGCTTGAATACCCCGTCGTGTTCCTCACCGGCATGGAACAGGGCACGTTCCCGCATTCGCGGTCGCTTGAAGACACCAGTGAACTGGCGGAGGAGCGGAGGCTCGCCTACGTGGGCATCACCCGCGCCAAGCAGCGTCTGTACGTGACGCGCGCAGCGGTGCGGTCCCAATGGGGGCGTGCCGACGACATGATGCCCAGCCAGTTCCTCGATGAGATTCCTGACGGGCTGATCGACTGGAAACGTCGTGAGGCGAGTACGGAACGCATGGGCGGTGGCTGGAAATCCGGCGGTCTGGACGACGAGTTTGGCGGTTGGGACGACGACGATTTCGGCTCTACGACATTCGGCGGCTCGACATTCGGTTCGTCTGGGTCATATGGATCCCGCGGCTCGTACCGTTCCTCGTCGGCATCTCGGCGTTCGGGTGGCTCGACGTATGGATCCTCGTATGGCGGATCGTCTTATGGTTCGCGTTCTGGTTCGTCTTCGTCGCGCGGCTATGGCTCCCGATCGGGCTCCTCATACGGTTCCCGGGGCTCATATGGTTATGGTTCTTCGGGCTCGGGCCGTTCCGGCAAAGTCACCACCCGGCATACCTCCGCGACCACGCGGAAGCCGGCGGCTGCATCCGGCGCATCGCAGGCCGGGAAGGACAACGGTTTGGACATCGCCGATTTCAATGTCGGCGATAAGATCACGCATGACAAGTTCGGTCTCGGTACGGTGGTGGAGACCCAGGACAAAGGCCGTAACTCGGTGATCACCGTGGACTTCGGTTCAGATGGCGTCAAACGGTTGATGTTGCGTGCCGCTCCGATTGAGAAGCTCTGAGCTCGCGGCACACCGTTACAGGGGAGCCGGGCATACAGTCTCAGGTGTGGTGTATGGTAGTAGCTCGTGTGTGCAACCGCACGCACTATCTGGAGTCTTAGCCCGTCAGTGGGTCGGCGGCAGGCCGTGTCAAGCGGTCTTCCGTTCGTGCATGGCACGATGAAGCACTGGAGAGGCTGGCTCAGCGCGAGGGAATGTCTCTCGCGTTCCGTTCAGATAACGACAGAAAAGGAACAATATGACTAACGCTCAGCGTTCCCGCCGTCAGGTGCGTCTTTCGCGCGCCCTCGGCATTGCACTGACCCCGAAGGCCCAGCGCCTGTTCGAAAAGCGTCCGTACGCTCCTGGCGAGCACGGCCGCACTCGTCGTCGCACCGAATCCGATTACGCGGTGCGTCTGCGCGAGAAGCAGCGTCTGCGCGCCCAGTACGGTGTGTCCGAGAAGCAGCTTCGTGCTGTGTACGTGAAGGGCACCCGCACCGCCGGCCAGACCGGTGCCGCTATGCTCACCGATCTCGAGTCTCGTCTCGACGCCCTGGTGCTGCGTGCCGGCTTCGCCCGCACGACCGCTCAGGCTCGTCAGTTCGTGGTGCACCGTCACATCATGGTTGACGGCAACATCGTCGATCGCCCGTCCTACCGCGTCAAGCCGGGCCAGACCATTCAGGTCAAGCCGAAGAGCCAGACCATGGTTCCGTTCCAGGCTGCGGCTGAAGGCGTTCATCGCGACGTGCTTCCTGCCGTTCCGCCGTACCTCGATGTCAACCTCGCTTCCCTGAAGGCGACCCTGACCCGCAAGCCTGTTCCGGAAGAGATCCCGGTGCAGGTGAACATCCAGTACGTCGTCGAGTTCTACGCTCGCTGACCTGGATTCATTCCATTTTTCAAGGACATACAGCATAAGGCCCCGCTCTTTTGGCGGGGTCTTATGCTATCTGCTGCTCGGTTCGCCGCACGCTGCACCCCACTCACGACTCTCTGCCGACGCCTACGGACGACTCAGTGTCGGTGAATGCTTGTGCCGACGCTGGCGGGGGACTCAGTGTCGGCAGAAGCAGGGGAGGCGACAGCATGTTCGACAACGTTGTCGGCATGGTCAGTCGGGGGTATGCAGACCGAGTCCATGAATGCGCGATAGCGGACGCGCTTCAATGACCATGCGCCAGTCACTCAGGCCTGTCAAGTCCATGACACGCGCGATGGCGGACGGTTTACTTGCCGAACACGCCGGAAATGATCGACGATACGATCGACATGATCAGTGAACCGAGCACCGACCACCAGAACCCGTTGATGACGACGCCAACGTCGAAGAACGAGAACGCAAGCCATGACGCAAGCTCCATGAACATCCAGTTGATCAGCAATGCGACGAAACCAAAACTCAGCAGCGAAAACGGCAGCGCGAGCATATGGACAATCGGTTTGATCGACGCATTGATCAACGCCATGAACAGCGAAAACGCGGCGATGCCGAGAATCGGAGGTTCGCCTTTCGCCTGCATGCCCGGCAGCAGCGCCACCATGACACCGGCGGCGATGGTCAAAACCAGCCAGTTGATGAGAAACCTTTTCATGCCGTCAGTCTACAGCACGGATGGCCGTTCGGCGGTGCCTTACTGGCCGCAGAACGCCTGACGAAGCATTGTGGCATACGCAGGACGGCCTTGCGGAGTCAAATGCGTCCCATCGTCGTACAAGTATTCGCTATGCCCTTCACTCGTACCGTACCAATCGATGATCCCGACATTGCGGTGGCTTGCAGCAAAGGAGCGCAGAACCGCGTTGTTCGGGTCCTGCCATGACACCGGGACGCGCAGCGTGAGGAAGTACACCGGCTTGCCGCCCATGGCATCGACGATGTCTTGTAATTCTGCTTCGTCACGGATAGGACCGTTGTCTCCGAGGGCAATCACGACCACGCTGCCGCCTTGGCCGGCACCGGCATGCTGCGCGTAGATTCCGGGAGCTGTGGTGATCTGCCGGCTGACTTGGGCGTCGACCACGGCATTGGGCAGGATCTGTTGGATGATATCAGCGGCTCCCAATGCCACGGAATCCCCGATGATCAGCGGATCCGCGCTGCACACTCCGCTTGCCGCATCATACGTCCATGACGACAGAGGCATGCCTGCCGGAACTTTTTCGGCGTGCGCACTCATTTTCGGCTGTTTCGGTGTCGCGCTCGGAGTCGGCTGCGCGTTCTGCGACGGGCTTGCCGCAGCCGCAGAAGACTTGGAGGACGGAGAAGAGGCGCGCGCACTCGGAGAAGCCGACGGGACGGACGCTTGACCCGCTGCGCCCGCCGCGGACTTCTTGCCGACAAGATGCGTTTGCTCAGCGATCTCCGGACGCAACTCGATCGAGCGTTGTTCAACGATGCCGTCCCAGTCCAATGGCAGACAGCACGCGATGAAGACGATGACCAACCCAGCCGCGGCCATGACCTTTGCGACGGGCTGGACATCGATCAAGTATGTGTGCACACTCCGTCCAGCCCGCGCGAGCGCCGGTCGGACTGCCGCCATGGTCGGCTGCTTCTGACCCGTGCCATCAGACTTCACATCATGCTTGACGGCAGCCGGAGCGGCGGCGGTATCGCGGTGAGCCGGCACTTCGATGAAGCGATGGATGAGTTCTGCCACAGCCGCAATGATCGCGAATTGCAACAGCCAGCCCCACCATGGCATACTCGTGGTCCGCGTGGCGGGATTCATGATCTCAAGCAGCGGGAAATGAATGATATATACAGCGAACGCACGCGAACCGGCAACGACAAGCGGACGGCACCCCAATATCGCGGCAACGGCCGAACCAGGAATCGTGCACGCCCAGACAAGCAATGCCGACAACAGGGCGGCGATCTGGTAGCCTCCCCGGTACATCCACAGGGTGTCGCCGTCAACCATCACCGCACCCGCAACCAGAATGACGAGGGCGATCAAGGCCAGCACATCGGTCGCGCCGATGGCAATACTGCCTACGCTGATCCGCCGGTTCAACCGATTCACCCAAGCATGGTTGACGCCTGGTTGTTTAGCGGCTGGATCTCGCCCGTCAGTTTCCGGTTCTGCCGGCTTGTGCGCATTGGACGCGCTGGCGTCCTTCGCATCCGCCCGGGAGGTATGATCGGCCAGCAACAATGCCAGTTCAGCGCCGATCAGCAGTTCGGCGGCACGGGTATCGAGGCCATAATACAGGTGCGCGGTATCGTCCCCGCGGTAGGACAGCACGATCATGGCGGCGCAGGAGAGGATTATCAAGAGCAACACGGATGCATGGAGCATCCAGCGTGAACGGCATACCCGGCGCAACAGCATCAGAATCGCCGGCCAGAGCACGGCGAATTGCATGATGATCGCCATGAACCACAACGGAGTCAGGGGAGAAGGCAATCCGGCAGCCGCGAAATACGGAACCTTACGGAAGATATATACCCAATTGATGGCGAATGTAGCAGCCGGAAGCGCATCGGCCCGGGCTTTGAGCAGCAACGACGGCGAAAACAGGTACACCAGCGGAATGGTCAACGCGATGGACGCCAAAACCATCGGCCACAGCCGCTTGAACCGTTTCAGCACATATGAGCCGTAGCGGAAGCCGCCCGCAGCCGCTGCATGCTCGATGCTTCTGGTGCTCAGGAAGCCGGTCATGACGAAAAAGACCGTGACACCCAAGAAGCCCCCGGACAACATCGAGGGACGGGTGTGGAACAGCACGACGGCGACGATCGCCAAGGCGCGCAGTCCGTCTATGCCGGGGTATCGGCGGGTGCCGTGTGCCGAAATGCCTTGATTCGGTTGGTGTTCGCTGATGCTGGCTTGACTTGCCATGGGCCCCTTCTTCGCGTGTGGTGCGTTAGATATTTGTACAAACCACCGCAGACGTATGGAGAAGCGACACGCCGATGCCATCTGAGCGCACTGAGATATATGGCTATAGCATGGGTGCCATGAAGCTACATCTGTATCTGGTCCGTCATGGCCAGACGTATTTCAACCGCTACAACCGCCTGCAAGGATGGTCGAATTCGCCTCTGACCGAACAGGGCCTCGCCGACGCCGGACGCGCGGCCGACAAGCTTGCGGGGATCCAATTCGCCGCCGCATACTGCTCCGACACGACGCGCGCGGAACAGACGGCACGCACCATCCTCGAAGTCAATGAGCAACATGGCCACGCGCGTCCGAAGCTGGTTGCGGATATGCACTTCCGCGAACAATATTATGGGTATTTTGAAGGCCAGGACATGTCAGCCTCATGGTGGGCGGCCGGTGCGCCTCATGGTACCGGCACGTATCAGGCGATTGTGTCACAGTACGGGTTGGCTGCCACGCGTGACTTCCTCAAACAAGCCGATCCGTTCCATGATGCTGAATCCGACGAGGAATACTGGAACAGGATCGAAGGCGGCTACAGACTGATCGCTTCGAATCCCGCGCTGCGTGACGGCGACAGCGTGTTGCAGATTTCCCATGGCAACACGCTGCTCAGCCTGATGCATCGTTTCGCGCCTGACGGCTATGACCTGTCTGAACGACCGGGCAACGGCAGCGTGACGCAACTCGACTTCGATACCGAAGCCCCCTTCAATACGGCGCTGAGCGTAATTTCCTACAATCAGTGACCTGCCCATTGACCTGCACGCCCCGCACACGATACCATGCAGAGCCAGGAGACGCGTCTCGCCCGCCTACTAGGCTTGACCCGGTATCGTAGCGCTGTACGCGCGTGAGCAGAAAGAGGTTCGCATGGGTGTTGGAGACATCGCCGGGCTGATTGCGGCAATCGCATTCGCGATTCTTGTCGGCTTCCTGATCTACCCGCTGATCCGGCTTGGCAAACTGTTCGACCAGATCGCCCTCACCGTCAAGGAATCGGGGGACCACGCCATTCCCGCCATCGACGAGGGAGTGACCACGGTCAAGCAGGTCAACAAGTCTTTGGCTGACGTCAATCGGATTTCTGATTCCGCTTCGACCACGATGGGCAACATCACGGCGTTGACCGACCTGTATGGATCGTTCCTCGGCAAGCCGGTCATCAAGGCCGCATCCACGGTGTATGCGCTCAAATCGACGGCACAGCAGTTCTTCTCTAAGAAGTCCGCACATAAGCAGGTCGTCGTGACCAAGCCGGCAGATGCCAAAGCGCAGACGAAAGCTTCCACGAAGTAACAGACAACGGCAGACAAGGAGCATCATGAAACGAACATTCTGGGTGGCTGTCGGTGTAGTCATCGGTGTGGTGGCGGTCGCCAAAGCCCAGGCCTATGTCAAAGCCAACACCCCGGATAACGCAAGGCAGTTCCTGCTTGGCCCCGACCAGAACAACGTCCTGCAGCGCACGCTCGCCGGTCTCATCGACGATTTCAATACGACCCGCAAAGCGCGCGAAGCGGAGCTGAACGCACAGTATTCAGGTATTTCAAAGTAAACCATGCCGGACACGCCCGGTACAGAACACGTCGGCCCACGCCGCAATCGCGAGCCGCACACAACACAAGGAGTTATCCCGCTTATGCGCACAGCAGACATCGCAAAGCGTTATCTCACCTATTTCCAGAAGAACGGCCATTTGGTCATGCCGTCGGCTTCGTTGATTTCACCGAACCCGACCACCCTGTTCACCATCGCCGGCATGGTGCCGTTCATCCCGTACCTGCTCGGCGAACAGACACCTCCTGCCACGCGTGTGACCTCAAACCAGAAGTGCGTGCGTACGCTTGATATCGACGAAGTCGGTAAAACCACGCGCCATGGTACCTTCTTCCAGATGCTGGGCAACTTCTCCTTCGGTGATTATTTCAAAGAGGAAGCCATCCATTACGCGTGGGAACTGCTGACCACCCCGCAGGATCAAGGCGGATATGGCTTCGATCCGGCAAAACTGTGGGTGACCACGTTCACCGACGATGAGGAAGCCCGTTCGATTTGGAAGAACGAAGGTTTCGACCCCGAGCATATGCAGGTCTTCGGCATGGAGGACAACTTCTGGACTACCGGCGGCCCCGGCCCCGGCGGCCCGTGCTCCGAGATTTACGTGGACCGTGGGCCCGAATACGGCCGTGACGGCGGTCCGGCTGCCGACGAGAACCGGTTCATTGAGATCTGGGATCTCGTCTTCGAAAACTACGAGGTCGACAACGTCAAATCCAAGACCGACCTTCATATCGTGGGCGAGCTCGAGCATAAGAACATCGATACCGGCGCCGGTCTTGAACGTCTCGCCTACCTCATGCAGGGCAAGCAGAACATCTATGAGACCGATGAGGTGTTCCCGGTGATCGAAGCGGCCGAGAAGCTTTCCGGCCGCACTTACGGCGAGGACGAGCAAGCGGACGTACGGTTCCGTGTTGTGGCCGATCACGTGCGTTCGGCGTTGATGATCATGTCCGACGGCGTGCGACCGAGCAATGTCGGCCGCGGTTATGTACTGCGCCGTCTGCTGCGCCGCACCGTGCGGTCCATGCGTATGCTCGGCCTGCGCGATCATGTGCTGCCAACGCTGTTCCCGGTGTCCGAAGCGGCCATGGAACCGAATTATCCTGAACTCAAGGACACGTTCCATGAGGTTTCCGAATCTGCGTACGGCGAGGAGGACGCATTCCTGAGGACGTTGGAAAGCGGCACCACGATCCTTGACGTCGCCGTCGATCAGGCCAAGCGCAATCACGGTGAAGTCTCCGGCGAGGATGCCTTCAAGCTCCACGACACCTATGGGTTCCCGATCGAACTCACCCTTGAAATGGCTCAAGAGCAGGGCGTGAAGGTCGATGAGGCGAAGTTCCGTGAGCTGATGCACGAGCAGAAGTCCCGCGCACGTGCCGACGCGTTGAAGAAGCGCCACAACGTCGATTTGAGCGTGTATGACGATTTCAAGAAGACGCTCGCCAAACCGATTGACTTCCTGGGATACACCGACTTCTCCAGTCGTTCCACGGTGCTCGGCATTATGCAGGAAGGCAAGGGCTCCGTGCCTGCGGTGACCGGACCGGCCAACGTCGAAGTCATTCTCGACCGCACGCCGTTCTACGCCGAAGCCGGCGGCCAGCTCGCTGACCAAGGTGAGATCATCTCCGATGACGGCGCCGTCCTTGAAGTGGACGATGTACAGAAGCCCATCAAGGACCTCATCGTTCATCAGTGCCGGCTCACGGAAGGTACGCTTGTCGTCGGTGCCGCAGTCAACGCGAATATCGATATGCAGCGCCGTGGCGCCATCGCCCGCTCTCACACCGCAACGCATATGGTGCACAAGGCGTTGCGCGAGGAGTTGGGGCCGCAAGCCACCCAGCGTGGATCGGAAGATGCGCCGAACCGTCTTCGCTTCGATTTCCAGTGGTCGAAGGCGCCAAGCAAAACCGTCATGGATGCCGTCGAAGCGCGCGTCAACGACCGTCTGCGTGACAATCTTGCCGTCACCACCAAGGAAATGAAATTCGACGATGCGATTGCGCTCGGCGCAATGCATCTGTTCGGCGAAAAGTACGGCGACATCGTCCGTGTCGTCTCGATCGGCGAGGACGGTTGGAGCCGCGAACTGTGCGGCGGCACACATGTGGACCACGTGGGCAAGATCGGCCAGATCAGCATCATGTCCGAAGCCTCCATCGGTTCCGGCGTGCGTCGCGTGGACGCCGTCGTAGGCCAGGGGGCATACGAATTCAATGCTCGCGAACATGCGCTGGTTTCGCAGCTGTCCGACAAGCTCAATGCACGTCCGGACGAGCTCGCCGACCGTATCAACACGCTGCTCGCCAAACTCAAAGAATCCGACCGTCGTCTGTCCTCCTTGTACGAGGCGCAGCTCGCTGCGGCAGTTCCACAGCTGGTGAAGGACGCACAGGCTTCGAATACACCGGTTACAGTGGCATCGAAGAATGTCGGTCACTTCGGCTCATTCGACGCTCTGCGCAAGACCGTCCTCGACATTCGTGGACGTCTTGGCGAGGACAAGCCCGTTGTCGTCGCCCTCGCAGGCGTCAGCGGCGACGACAAGCCGATGGTCGCAGTGGCGACCAATGAGGCCGCGCGTAAACTCGGCATCAAGGCGGGTGACCTCGTCCGCGGCGCCTCCAAGATGCTCGGCGGCGGTGGCGGCGGCAAGCCTGATTTCGCTCAGGGCGGCGGCGCTGATGCAAGCAAGATCGATGCCGCGTTGAGCACTCTTGCCAATGAGGCGATGAGAGGCTGACGACACCATGGTGTGGCTCGGTGTCGACCTTGGTGAAGCCCGGGTCGGACTTGCTCTGTCCGACCCGGAGCTCACTTTCGCACACCCTATAGGCAACATCACAGTCCACGGCAATGCCATGGACGCCATTGAAGATGTCATCGACATCATCGAACGAGAGCAGGTAGGGCGCGTTATCGTAGGCGTCCCCCTGCTCCTGAGCGGCAAGCAGGGCGGAAGCGCACACAAGGCGCAGCATTGGATGCGAGAGCTCATGTCCCGTCTGCTTGAATACAAACATACCGGGCAAATCAAGCTCGACGATGTGCCTATCGTCGAATTGCAAGATGAACGGCTGACCACCGTGACCGCCCACCGGCAGCTGAGCGACACGCTGATTTCCACACGCGAACACCGCAGCATGGTCGATCAGCAATCCGCGGTGCTGATCCTTCAATCAGCGTTAGATGCCCGTCAAGCCGGTGCCATGTCCAACAACGACGCTGGATAGTCAGGTCATAGGGAGAGGAACGACAACAATGCCAGATGATTTTCGTGAGTTCTTTGAAGAACGCACGCAGTGGACCGATACCGATGACGATGATTCGGCACCCCGTCAGGGCTTGGCGGACAACACCGATGCCGAAGATGAGGCACCGTTGTCCAGACGGCAATTGCGCAAATCGCAAGAGCAACGTCGCAACCGGCGTATCATACGTATCGTAGCGATCGTCGTTATCGTGGCGATGGTGATTGGGCTGTTCGTCTTCGGATACACCCGACTGAAATCATGGCGAGACGCCCGCGAACGCGCCCAACAGGCACTGACCGCCGATTATCCCGGGCCGGGTACCGGCAAGGTCGAATTCACTGTGGAAAGCGGTGAAGGACCGGCGGAAATCGGAGAGAAACTCGTCAAAGCGGATGTCGTCAAATCACAAGCCGCATTCACCAGCGCGGTCGCCGCGAACAACAGCACCCTGTACCCGGGCACCTATGAACTCAAGAAACACATGGCCTGCGCGGATGTCATCACGATTCTCTCCGACCAGTCAAAAGCCACCGGATTCCTGCAAGTCAAGGCGGGGGAGCGGGTCTCGCAAGTCATCGCGAACGCAGCACAACTGTCCGGTATCAGCGTTGACGATTTCAACGCGGTGATCAACGGCGGCGGTGCCGGCATTCTGCCTGAGGAAGCAGGCGGAAAATTCGAAGGCTGGTTCGAGCCGGGCACGTATAACGTGAAGAACCGCGGATCAGCCAGCGACATCATCAAAGAGATGGTGGACAAGCGTATAGAGAAACTCGACTCGCTGGGAGCACCCACCGGCGCGGATCGCCAGAAGATGCTCATCATGGCTTCGATCGCCGAATCGGAAGTCAACTCCGACGAATACTACGGCAAAGTGGTGCGCGTCATTCTCAACCGACTCGCCCAGAACATGCCGCTCGGCATGGATTCCACGGTCGCCTATGGGCTGGGCACGACGGCGGACAAGCTCACCGACACCATGCTCGCCGATGCGTCGAACCCGTACAACACTCGCGTGAACGCAGGATTGCCGCCCACGCCGATCAGCAATCCGGGCGAATCCGCGATCAAGGCCGCCATGAACCCTCCTGACGGCGATTGGCTGTATTTCGTCACGGTCAACCTCACCACCGGTGAGACGAAATTCGCCGCCACCGAAGATGAATTCTGGAAGCTGCGCGACGAATACAAGAGTACGAACAGCAACGCGTATTGATCTGTCGCCCTGTGCGCGTGTCCATATAGAAGACGCTGATACACGCGCGGGGCGGGGTGACGATATCATGTGCGAGAAGCCGCGAAAGCCGAAACAGCTCGAGCGGCGAACACAATGGTTGTATGCGTATGCAGCACATTGCAGGCACACAGCAGGCCACAGAGCAAAGGAGACGTCATGTTGCGTTGGCAGACCGCAGGGGAGTCGCATGGTGAGGCGCTCGTCGCCATGATGGAGGGGCTGCCTGCCGGCGTGCAGGTCTGCACGAAAGATATCTCCGAGGCCCTCGCCCGCCGTCGTCTCGGCTACGGGCGTGGCGCGCGTATGAAATTCGAACAGGATCAGGTGCGGTTGCTGACCGGCGTGCGTCACGGCAGCACGCTTGGATCGCCGATCTCCATCGAAATCGGCAATACGGAATGGCCGAAATGGACCGAGGTCATGAGCGCCGACCCGCTTGACCATGAACTTCCCGACACCGGCCGCAACGCTCCGTTGAGTCGTCCACGTCCGGGACACGCCGATCTGACCGGCATGCGCAAATACGGGTTCACTGACGCCCGCCCCATCCTGGAACGCTCCAGCGCGCGAGAAACAGCGTCTCGTGTGGCGTTGGGCCAGGTCGCCGCGAACTTCCTCGAACAAGCGTTGTCCATCCGCACCATCGCGCATGTCGTGTCCATCGGCGGTGTCGGTATCGACGAGGACGCTCCGCTTCCCGTGCCGGATGACCTGGAGGCATTGGACCAGTCACCGGTCAGGACCTTGGATAAGGACGCCGAACAGCGGATGATGGCACGCATTGACGAAGCCAAGGCGTCGGCGGACACCCTTGGTGGTGTCATCGAAGTCATCGCGTATGGCGTTCCGGCAGGTCTGGGCACCTACGTCGAATCCGACCGTCGGCTTGACGCCGCGCTGGCAGGCGCCCTGATGGGCATCCAGGCGATCAAAGGTGTCGAGATCGGTGACGGATTCAAGGAAGCCGAACGTCCCGGCTCGCTTGCCCATGATGAGATCGTTGTGAACGATGACGGCAGAATCAGCCGTCTGAGCAATCGCGCCGGCGGCATTGAAGGCGGCATGTCCAACGGTGAGCCCATTCGCGTCCGTGCGGCCATGAAGCCGATCCCGTCGATTCCGAAGGCGCTGCGCACCATTGATGTGCTCACAGGCGAGCCGGCACAAGCGATCAATCAGCGTTCTGACAACACAGCAGTGCCCGCCGCCTCTGTTGTGGCCGAAGCGATGGTGCGGCTGACGCTCGCCCAGTTCGTGCTCGAGAAGTTCGGCGGAGACAATATCGCCGAAACGCGTCGTAACGCCGAGAACTACCTCGCGTCATGGCCTGAGCACCTGCGCTGATCGCCGGACATCGGGATGACTCGTACAAAGAGACACGAGTGACACGGATAAGAAGTGAGGATGGTATGACTGAGCATCGTCATGGCGGTCATGGCAATCGTCATCGCGGGCAGCACCGTCGTTCCAATGAGCAACGACAATCGACATGCCAGGAGCCGCCGGTAGCGGTGCTGATCGGCATGCCCGGAGCCGGGAAAACACGCGTGGGCGGCGAAGTCGCGCATATGCTGGGAGTCCGGTTCACGGATTCCGACGAAGTGATCGAGCAACGTGCAGGCATGCATATCACCGAATACTTCAGTGAGTATGGCGAACCGCGATTCCGCAAGCTTGAATCACAAGTCATCGCCGAGCTCCTGCACACGGCAGGCGGTATCGTCTCCCTGGGCGGGGGAGCTCCGATGACCGAAGAGGTCAGGCGTAATCTGCAAGCCTATATCGAGCGTGGAGGCAAGGTCGTCTATTTGCAAGCCGATCCGCAAGAAGCCATGGAACGGGCTCGCCGCGGCGGCAATCGGCCGATGCTTGCCGGCGATGCCGACGCCAGGTGGCGCTCCCTGTATGAGCAGCGCGACCCGGTGTTCAAGGCTGTCGCCAACGTGCACGTGCATACCCGTGGATCGTCGCCGCAACATGCGGCAAGAAAGGTGATGGATATGGTCATGGAACATGACGTGCATGTCACGGGCACGTCGATCACTCCGTATGATGTGCGCATCGGTGTCGGCACATCGAATCATCTCGCCGAGGTGCTCGGCGACAAGCCAGTGAGAATCGCCCTGATCCATACGTCACCGGTGCAACGGCATTCGGATCGGGTGCGCGCCTTGCTGCGGCAAGCCGGATACCAAGTCAGCGATGTGCTGATTCCCGATGCCGAGGCGGGCAAAACCATCGAAGTCGCCAACGGCATTTGGCAACGGCTTGGTGACGAGGGATTCACCCGTTCCGACGCCGTGGTAGGTCTCGGCGGCGGCGCGGCAACTGATCTCGCGGGATTTGTCGCCGCAACATGGATGCGCGGCATCCGCTATGTGAATTGCCCGACATCGCTTCTGGCGATGGTGGACGCCTCTACTGGCGGGAAAACCGGCATCAACACACCGCAAGGCAAGAATCTCGTCGGCTCCTTCTACACGCCGGCAGGTGTGCTTGCCGATATGCGCGCTTTGGAGACCCTGCCCAATGACATCTTCATCGAGGGCCTTGGCGAGGTCGCGAAATCCGGATTCATCCGTGATCGTGACATCCTCAGCATTTTGGAGGATCATGCGCAGGAACTGCGTCAGTTCGACGGTTCGACATTCCTCGGCTCACCGCTTGAAGATGTGGTCGCCGAACTCATTGAACGTACAGTGAAAGTCAAGGCGTATCACGTTTCGAACGACCTGCGTGAGGCGGGGTTGCGCGAATTCCTCAATTACGGTCATACGCTGGGTCATGCCATCGAACAGATCGAGCATTTCACCTGGCGGCATGGCAACGCCGTTGCCGTGGGGTGCGTGTTCGCCGCCGAATTGTCCCATCTTCTTGGGTACATCGACCAAGATCTCGTCGATTACCACCGCCGGCTACTTGGTTCGCTCGGCCTGCCGATCTCCTGGGCGGGCGGCGATTGGGACAGTGTTCTCGAGCTGATGCACCGCGACAAAAAAGCGCGCGGCAACACCCTGCGTTTCGTGGTGCTTGACGGCGTCGGGCATCCGATTCATTTGGACGATCCGCCTATCGAGGCGGTGCATGAGGCGTTCGAGCGGATTCGCCCTGCGCGCTGAACGCCGATGACGATTCCCATGGATGTGACTGAACAAGAAAGGACAGCAATGGCACGACGTGTTCTCGTGGTCAATGGGCCGAATCTGGGACGTCTCGGTGTGCGCCAGCCTGATGTGTATGGCCATCAGGATCTGCAGACGCTACGCGAGGATTGCCAGCAGTGGGGCCGTGAGCTCGGGCTGGACGTTGAGGTTCGGCAGACCGATGACGAAGCTGAGATGATTCACTGGATGCATGAGGCTGCTGACGGTGCGATTCCGGTGGTGATGAACCCGGCGGCGTTCACCCATTACAGTTATGGTCTGGCTGATGCGGCTCACATGGTCGGCGATGCGGGCGTGCCCTTGATGGAGGTGCATATTTCGAATCCTGCGTCACGTGACGAGTTCCGCAAACGCAGCGTCATCTCCCCGGTGGCCACGGGGACGATCACCGGCATGGGCTTCTTCGGTTACCGTCTTGCGTTGGAAGCGGTCGCCCATATCATCGCCAAAGAATCCTGAAACGCCCTGTGTCTTTGAGCCCCGACGATTCCAAGTCGTCGGGGCTTTTTGCTGCCTGTTTCCTGTGCCATCTGCCCGCGCGCTGCCTGCAACCGTGATGACAACGTTTGTGGAAAGCGATTCAGCAACACTGACCGAATGCTGATGAAACACTATCATTGTGATGGTGAAAACTGGCGGAATCAGTGGGACTGAGCCGTTGCATTGGTGTTGCAAAACAATATCGATATCATGAAAATACCTGACACAAACGTATGCAATCCGATGACGGATCTCCACAGGTGATCGTGTTCCACACGACCGGAGCGCATACGACTGAGCCACGGCAGGGCACGCGCAGTCCAGCGCGTTCATCCTGTACGGGCAATCTCACAGTTGAGAATTGGAAGGATATATGGCCATTCAACGATTCAAAACAGCGGCATGCAAGACGCTAGGCGTCGCCGTGTGCACTGCGATGGTCCTCGGCGCAGGAGCGTTGACACTTCCCGTCACCGCCCAGGCCGGAGACAGCAACTCGACGAGTCCGGGCTCGTCGGCATCGAACGTCACCGCCTCCACGGCGGCAAGCTGGGTCAACAGCGACGTTCAAGTGATCGCGTTCCAGCAGACTTGGAACACCATCGCCAAGGAATGCAAGGACACCTACGGCCCCGAAGGCGTAGGCTACGTCGAAGTGTCCCCGCCCCAGGAATCCATCAAAGGAAGCTCCTGGTCGACCTCATACCAGCCGGTGAGCTACAAGCTTGATTCAAAGCTTGGCACCGAAGCTGAATTCAAGAACATGATCACCGTCTGCAAGGCGCAGGGCGTGGGCATCATCGCCGATGTGGTCATGAACAACACCGCCTCTCCCGACAATAAAGGCACCTTCACCGGCACGAACGGCAGCGAGTACACACCCGATGCCGGCTCGTTCCCCGGATTCGCGACATCCACGTATCCTGACGGTTTGACTGCTGCGGACTTCCACACGTGCACCAAGCAGATTGCGGATTATAAGAATCAGGAGGAAGTCCAGCAGTGCCGTCTGCTGGGTATGCTCGACTTCGATTCTGAATCCGAGAAGGTCCAGGATATCGAAGCGGACTACATGGCCCGCATGTACAGCTATGGCGTGCTCGGTTTCCGTATCGACGCCGCCAAACACATCAACACCGACAGCCTCCACGCGCTGAAAGCCAAACTTGCGCAGAAGATCGGCAAGAACGCATCCGATATCTACTGGATCCAGGAGGTCATCGGCAATGCTTCCGAAGCCGCCGGCATCCAGCCGCCGCATTATACACAGAACGGTACGGTCACCGAATTCGGATTCAAGAGCGAAATGAGCCAAGCGTTCAACAACAACGTCACTTCGCTCAAGGACTTGGCCAAGCGACTGAGCGGCGACCTATCAAGCAACGATGCGAATGTATTCGTCACCAACTGGGACACCGAACGCGACAACGGCACCATCACGTACAAGGACAGCGGCAAGTACCAGCTCGCCAACGCGTTCATGCTCGCCTACGGCTACGGTACACCGCGCCTGATGTCGGGATACAAGTTTGACAACAGGGATGCCGGTGCGCCAGGAGCCACCGACACGACGGTCCCGGATGTTGACATGAACAAGGCCTGCTCCACCAACACGGGCGACTGGAACTGCGAGCAGCGCTGGACCTCCACGCGCGGCATGATCGCCTTCCACAAATACGTCGGCGATACCGCGACCTCACCGGTCAAAGACTGGCAGTCCAACGGCAACGACAGCATCGCCTTCTCGCGCGGCACCAAGGGCTTCCTGGCGCTCAACAACGGCACCAAGGCGCTTGACGTCACTTACGACACGACGCTTCCGGACGGCGAATACTGCAATGTGTTCTCCACCCAGGATTGCTCCCAGACCGTGACCGTCTCCGGCGGCAAGGTCAAGACCACCATCCCGGCCCGTTCGGCAATCGCCCTGTACGGCGGCGCAACCAAGGCCAGCCATCCGGCAGCCTCGGCGACCACCGACCCGTCCGACCCGAAGGTCGAAATCAAGGACGAGGCCGTCAAGCCCACGGACACCACGCTCACCGTGTACTACAAGAACGACAACGGATACAAGCAGCCGTACATCCACTACGGTGTCGGCGAAACCTGGACCGACGTTCCCGGCAAGGCGATGACCTACGACAAGACGAGCGGCTACTGGAAGTACACCATCGAAACCGGCGGCAATGCCGTGCAATACGTGTTCAACGACGGCAGCAACAGCTGGGACAATCCGAACGGCGGTGGCAATTACGAAGCCGCCAAGGGCATCGTCCAGCAGACCGTCACCGATCATGCCAGCACGGTCGGTTCGCCGAAAACATATCGCCAGGACGGCAAGACCCGTCTGGTCGTCCATTACAAGGCGCCTGCGGGTGACGAGGCACGCGCCCTGTGGGTGTGGGGATCGAATTCCAATACCTCCGCAAGCCTGGACGGCCAGCAGATCGAATTCTCCGGCACCGATTGCTGGGGCGAAGTCGCCAATATCACCTTCGACGGTACGTACACCGATTTCGGTGTCATCGTCAAAGGCAAAGACGATTGGCACAAGGTCGGCCAGAACGACCGTAATGTGAAGGTCGCAGCGGACGGCACCGCAGAGATCTGGGTGGACGGCACCGCCTCGGATCTCGAGCAGACGCTCACCGTTGCCCCGGCCGACTACGTCAGCTCCTGCAAAGGGTATGACGTGAACATTACGGTGCACTACTACCGAGACGACGGCCTGTATTTCAACGCCGGCGACACGACGAACAAGACTCCGCAGTGGGACCTGTGGACATGGTCAGGTGCCGGCAGCGTTAATTCGCAGCAGAGCCTCACCAGTCATGATGACTGGGGTGAAATCAGCACGTGGACGCTGAAAAACTACAAGTATCCCACCGACACGTCATCTGGAGCCAGTGGCATCGGCTTGCTACGCCGCTACGGTGGCGATGCCTGGATCAAGGAACCTGATGGCGGAGACCACTTCATCCCGGCCGACTCCCTGGTGTTCGATTCCGCCACCAAGACCGGCAAGGCTGAGGTCTGGCTGGTCGCCGGCGACCCAACCGTCTACACCGCACAACCGTCCTTGACCGTATCGGTTCGCAGCGCGGAAATCGCCGACGCGAAGAAGATCTCTGTCGAACTCAGCGGCGAGCCTTCCGACGATGTGACGGCTACAGTGGTCGACGCCAACGGCAAGACCGTCGAAGTCGCGGATGTGAAGGCCGACAAGGCGACCGTAACCGTTACCACGAAGGACGCTCTCGCTGTGGACGGCGCGTACACCGTGACCATCAGCAACGACAAGGGCGACAAGATCGGTTCGGCGACTGCGGTTGCTGGTGCCATCGTGCGCACCGATGACTTCGACAAGACCTACGCCTACGACGGTGATGATCTCGGTGCTACTTGGACCAAGACCAAGACCACCTTCAAGGTGTGGGCTCCGACCGCCATCGGCGTGGACCTGGTCGTCTACAAGTCCGACACGAGCGCGGACGCCGAACAGGCCTATACCTCGCCGATGACCAAGGGTGACAAGGGCGTGTGGAGCGTCCCCATCGACGGCGACCTGAAGGATACCGCCTACCAGTACCGCCTCACCTTCGCCGACGGCACGGTGAACTATTCGCCGGATCCGTATGCGACCGCGGCCGTAGTCAACGGCAAGCGTTCCGTGGTGCTGTCCGACGCGGAGAAGTCCATCAAGTTCTTAATAAAGGTAATGATTACAAGGGATAAGCAACCAAACACAAAATTAAATGGATGCTAAACATGGATGCTACAATAAAAGCATGGCAAGCACATTCAAAGTCAAACACAACGGACGCATC
>NZ_WBSO01000017.1 GCF_009299485.1 Bifidobacterium apri | reverse complement strand
GCTAACGTATGCCTTACGGTCATCGTCTGGTCCTTCCCGCCATCAATTTCACTTATCCATCAATGGCGATACTAGGCGGTGACCCCTTTCAACACCCCGCAGGGAACAGGGCCTCATACACCAACCTTTGGGACATAACCTGTGTTGTGTGAAGATTGGCTCACAAAGTGGGTGGTTGGGGTTGGTTCCGAGATGGTGTCCCGCACTCATACGCTCGCTCTGCGCTCACGCCTCACCCTCGCCCCCGCACCACGACACGCCCACTCACTTACGAAGTTTCAGATTTTCCATTACGTTAAAACGATGCGTGTCACGAGACACTGCGGCTATTTTTGTAGATTTCGCCTTTCATTGATGCAGCTTACGCATCTCGTTCATCAGGCATGTCGAGGAAAATCAACGGATTCGGGATTTCCCGGTCCGGGCTTCACTGTCTGAATTCACGCCCGTTTCGGCAACAACCTCATACGGCAAACGCGACGATAATGCGCGCAAACCCGGCGATTGTGTCGAAACGATGAGCAAGAAGCAACAAAGAAACAGCAAAAAGCAAAACGCAGCAAACAACGAGCAGCGTCAAGCGCTGAGAGAGAAGAAAGGACAACACGTGACTTCGACCATCAGACCTGGCCGTGTTCTTTTCGTGGCTGGATTCGCCACATTCCTTGCCACATTCAACGAAACATTCCTCAACGTGGCATTGAATCCCATTATGCGGGACATGTCGGTGAACGCCGGCATTGTGCAATGGGTGACGACGGCATACATGCTCGCCGCCGCCGTGATGGTCCCGGTCGCAGGATTCCTGTACAAGAAAGTCCGCACGTCACGTTTGATGGCGCTGTCTCTGGTTCTGCTGGTCGCTGGCAGCATTATCGGCGGAATCGCGCCGAATTTCGCGATTCTGGTTGTGGCGCGTGTCGTGCAGGCGCTTGGCACCGGTATGATCGTGCCGGTCGGCATGAACTTGACGCTTGCTGTCGCGCCGAAAAACAAGATCGGCGTTTACATGGGCATCATCGGCGCGATGACCACACTCGGCCCGGCGTTCGGCCCGATTGTGGCGGGTGCGTTGCTGGCGCACGGCACGTGGCACACACTGTTCTTTGCGCTTGCCATCTTGTCCGTAATTTGCTTGGTGTGCTCGGTCCTGTGGGTCGGTGACATTGCGCAGCTGACGCATCCGCATATGGACGCCCTTTCCGTGATGCTCGCGGCCATCGGCCTGATCGGCCTGCTGTACGGCGTGTCTACGGTGTTCTCCGGTCAGCTGGTTGCCGCTGTTGTCGCTCTGGTTATCGGCGTGGCGGCGCTTGTCGTATTCGTGCTGCGCCAGCGTCGTATTCCTGAGCCGTTCCTGAATCTGGAGCCGTTCGGCAACCGCGCGTTTGTACTGGGCGTGCTGCTGGTGATCGCCGCGCTGATGACGGTCTTCTCGATGAATATTCTGCTGCCGTTGTTCATGGAGAGCGCGCTTGGTTTCACTCCGTTGCAGGCGGCGCTCACACTGCTGCCGGCGTGCCTTGTGTCGTGTGTGCTCTCGCCGGTGGCGGGCAAGGTGTTTGACCGTTTCGGCGTGGGCTGGCTGGTGAGTGTCGGCATGGCGGTGATTGCGTGCTTCGTGCTGGCGTTGTCGTTTACTGGCGGTTCGACGACCAGCGTGCGGATTGTGCTGCTTTACGCGCCTGCGATTGCCGGTTGTGCTTGCGTGATGGGGCCTGCGCAGTCGTATGCGCTGTCCAGCCTTGACCGCCGGATGTATCCGCATGGCGTGACGATTGTGTCCACGACTTTCCAGATTGCCGGTTGTGTGGGTTCGTCCGTGTTTGTTGGGATTCTGTCTGCGGTGTCCGCCGCTCATGAGGCGTCTGGCGAGTCTGTTGCGGTCGGTACGGCTGCGGGCTTCGATATCGCGTGCCGTGTCGCATTTGTGGTGGATGTGCTGGGCTTTATCGCTGCGCTTGCGCTCGCTCGGGTTGAGGCTAAGGCGAAGGCGGCCGTGGTTGCCGGCGTTGAGGTTTCCGAAGCGCGCGAACAGGATTTGGAGCATGCCGGTGAGCCGTCGCTTGCTGATGCGATGAAGCGTGATGTGTATGCTGTCACCGCCGCCGACAGTGCTTACGATGCGCTTGTGGTGATTGTGCGAAACGGCACGACGGGCATTCCGGTGCTTGATGAGCATCATCATGCTGTCGGATTCGTGACGGATGGCGATATTATGCGCACGCTGATCGGCGATACGAATGACAAGGCGTCGATGGCGTATGTCTATGCGCTGTGGGTGCAGGGTGACAAGTTCGCGCATCGTGTGGCTGGTTTGCGTCAGACCAATGTGATGGAGATTTGCACGCATCGTGTGGTCACGGTGAATGAACATGCCACGATCCGTCGCGTGTGCGAGATGCTTGCCGGCAATCGCATCAAGAAGCTCCCGGTTACCGGTGGCGAGGATGGCAAGCAGGTGGTCGGTGTGATCAGCCGTTCCGATTTGATGCGGTACATGGTCACTACGGTTGCGCCTGCGGATGAGTGACGGGCGCTGACGCTGATTGCGATTCCTCTTCCCGAACTGGTTGCGCGCAGTGGGCTCGGTGGTACTGAGCCGCTATGGCTGGCGCGCATCCCAAAACGGTTGTGTTGACTGACCTTTTGCCGTAACCGGTTCGGGGGAGGGGTTCCGCGGTTGATTGCGGTGTATCACATCGCGGAGCTGATTGTGCGAAGAGAAAGAGAAACCCGGCGGGGAGAAGAGAACCGCCGGGTCAGAGAGAAGAAGAGAAGGGATTGAGTTATCGGGTTTGCGCCCGGTCAGCGGATGTCCGCTGACGGTTTGCATACTACCGGGCAAGTCATTGAATACGCCTGTGTTTCTCTGCGAATTAGCTGAGAGTCGTCGCCTGTGGCTGGCATTCCGTCGAAGCGAAACGAAACGTGGCTGCGGCTCATGGCGGGTTGCCCTTGGCGATTGCGCTTGCCGCGGATGATTCGCGCCCGACGATTCGCCGCGGGTGATTCGCCGCGGGCGGTTCCCCGCGGGATTCCCGACAAACAATCCGCAACCGCCGTCCGGCGCGACACACCATATGTGCCTGACTCGCGTAGCGTCCGCAAACTGATACCATGGCAGAAGTCGCGCACATGCGCGTTGCGATAATTGAATCTCATAACTGAATATGTCATCTTTACGCCGTGTATCGGAGGCGCTTGTCCCGGGGTTCAAGTCCTGGCACCAACAACGCAGTCGGTGGGTTAACAAGGCGTGATTGCAGAACCGGGTGCAATCATCTTGCATCCGGCCCCGTATACGAGCGTAAGGAGAAACGATGAGACGCATCATCGATCTTTGCAAGCGAGTACCGCTTCTTCCAATCACCATCATCAGCGCGTTGCCGATTGCGTTGCTGTGGGGTTTCCGGCCGTGGGGCCATTCCCTCGGCTCCCTTGACCCGTCACTGGGCCAGTACATTATCATCGCGTTGGTCGCGTATACCGTCGTAGACACGATTATCGGCATGGTGGATGATTTGCGCCACGGTCACGTCGGTGTCGATATTCTCGCGGTGATCGCGATTCTGTCCACGGTCGCCGTGGGCGAGTACTGGGCGGCGTGGACTGTCGTGCTTATGGTTTGGAGCGGCGAGGCGATTGAGGAATACGCACAGTCCAAGGCGGAAAGCAACCTGACTGCGCTGATCAAGGCTGCCCCGCAGACCGCGCATGTCGCCGCACTGCCGGGTGTCGGCTCGGCGGCAGGCAGGGCGCAGCATAGCGAGAACGGCTTCCATAAGACCGCAGGCGCGACAAGCGCCGACAACGCCGACAACGCCGACAACGCCGACAACGCTGACAACGCCGACAACGCCGATGACTCCCATCCTTCAACAGCTCCGGCGACCGATGACGGCAATGTGCACTTCCGCACGATCCCCGTCGAAGAAGTCAAACTGGATGACGTGCTGACCGTACTCCCCGGCGAGACCGTCCCCGTCGACGGCGTGCTGATGAGCGGCCAGGCCACCCTCGATTTGAGCAATATCAACGGCGAGCCGGTGCCGCGTGAGGTTTTCGCCGGCGCCCGCGTCATGTCGGGTGCGGTCAACGGTTCGACCGCGTTCACCATGCGCGCCACCCAGTTGTCGCACGACTCCCAGTACCAGCGCATTCTCGAACTTGTTGCGTCCGCGCAGAATTCGCGTGCGACCGTCGTGAAAACCGCGGATATCCTTGCCGTGCCGTTCACAGTGATTTCGCTGATCATCGCATGCGTGGCGTGGGGTGTGTCCGGTGTGCCGACGCGGTTCGCGCAGGTGCTTGTGCTTGCTACGCCGTGCCCGCTGCTTATCGCCGCCCCGGTTGCGTATATGGCAGGTACCGGTCGCTTGGCGAAGGCTGGAATTCTGATTAAAGCCCAGGATATTTTGGAGAATCTTGGTCGCGTTTCGCATATCTTCTTTGACAAGACCGGCACGCTGACAGTCAAGCAGCCGCAGGTCGTGCGTGTTGATTTGCTGCCGGATGCCGGCGCCGGAATCCCGATGCACGTCACCGAAGCCGGAACGGTCGCCATGGTGGGCAGCCCGGCAGGAGACGCCGCTGGCGCTACTGCGAATACCGCTGCTACCGGGGTCGCCGGAGGTTCAGGGGCCGATGCCGCTGGAACAGGAGCAGGCTCCGCCCACGCCCGCCTCGACAAGGATCACATCCTCATGCTCGCCGGAGTCGTGGAAACCTACTCCGTGCACATCCTCGCGAAAGGTATTGTGAAGGCTGGGTCGGCGGCGATCGACCGTTTGCATGACCGTTTCGACAAGGGCAACCGCAACTGCGCGCAACCAGCGACCGATCCGGGGCATCGCCGTGGTGATTACCCGGTCGTCAAGAACATCCACGAGGATGCCGGCAAGGGTATTACCGGCACCGTTAATGGGCTGGACGTCAGCGTCGGGCGTTTCGCATATGTCACGCAAGGTCAAGTGGACGCTGGCTTGCAGCCTGAATCCGCTACACCGCTCGATTTCTTCCCGGACAGCCGGTACGGCGGTCTCGCCCCTGATGAGATGGCCACGTATGTGGCGGTGAACGGCAAGCTTGCGGCTCGTATCGTGATGAAGGATATTCCGCGGCCGAATGCGAAGGAATCATTGCAACGCCTGCGCGATTTGGGTGTCGGGCGTCTGACGATGGTGACCGGCGACAAAGAGCCTAGCGCCCGTATCATCGCTGACGAGGTCGGTATCACCGACGTCCATTCCGAGCTGCTGCCGGAAGACAAGGTGAATACCGTCCGTTCCGCCGCCCAGGACAAGGTTGATGCGCAGCCGTGGTGGGATCGCATCATTCAGAAGTTGGTCGGCGAGTCGACCACGCGCCCGGTGTCGATGATGGTTGGCGATGGCGTGAACGACGCCCCGGTTCTCGCGGCTGCCGATATCGGCATGGCGATGACCGACGGCACGACAACCGCTGCCTCCGAATCCGCGCAAGTGGTCATCATGAACGACGACATCGCGTGCGTGCCGAAGGCGATCGCGATTGCACGGCGGACCAAGCGCGTCATGCTGCAGGCGGTGATTGCCGGCTTGTCGCTGGCGATTGTGGGCATGGTGTGCGCCGCGTTCAATCTGATTCCTGCGGTGGTCGGCGCGTTCTTGCAGGAGCTGATTGACGTGGTGTCGATCCTGTGGGCGCTGACCGCGCTGCTCGATCGCGAGTAGGCGGCTCGGAGGGGGTGCTGGCTCTTTCCGCACCTCTTCCGTGGTGCGACTGTCCGGTCGCATGGCGGGCGGATGCATGGCTGGGTTCCGCTTGATGGGTTGATATCTGTTCCGTCGTGTAACCGGCTGGTTGCACCGCAGGCAGATAGGTGACGTAATCCGGCGCTGGTAACTGGTACTTTGGCGCAGCGCAGCACAGTACGGCACGGTGCTGCGCCGTGCCGTACTGCGACGAGCTCGCCTTATCGGACGACGGGGTTCGCCTTGTAGAACCGTGCGATGGAATCTTTACTGATTGTCCGATTGCAAGGCTCGGCCGGTGACAGTCCAATGCGGGCATCCTGCCAAGGCGCCTCGTTGTGCGTGCGTTCGCTGAGCTGGTTTCCGGTTTTTGCCGCGAGCTGCCCGCACACCACGTCGATAAGCGTTTTCTCCTCGTCAGTCAGGCGAGGCGCGCCATTGGGAAGAGACTGGTCAAGCTCCCCGGCATGGATGAGGAACAAGTGACGGTGGAGATTGAACAATACCGGTGATACAGGCCCGTTGCGCCATGCCTGGAAGTCTTCGTCAAAAAGCGGAATACCACGTTTGGACAGTGATTGGGCCTGGGAGTAGAAGCACAGTTTCTCGAGCTTCATGGTGCTCATCGTGCCGTTATTCTGGAGTATGTATGCTGCGACGTCGGTTATCGTTGTCATGCATCCTCCCCTCTGATGTTTTCTCTGTGTTGTTCTCTGCGTTGTTGTTCTGCGATGCGTTTCTGCGATGCGCTACGTACGTTACGATTGCCATTATCCGGAATCTTTGGGACATCCATCATAGCGTGCCGAGGTGGATAAAGCAATGTGTGGAATCGGAGGTGACGATGAACGTCAGCCGCAGGAAGGCGACAGCCGCGGGACATGTTTTGCGCAACTGCCCGCCGGAATCGCAAGAATACCAAGACGCGATAGCGGTCATGCTCCAGTGGAGAGAGCAGCACATTGTTCCGACCCAAGAGAGTTTCCGGCGGCTTCTCGAGATTTCCAAGGAAATTCCGGGGAGTGTGGCAACGTACCGTTTGAAACGCCAGTCGTCGATCCTTGCCAAACTAACTCGCCGCGGCAACGATTTTGAGCTCGGCGCCATCGACGATATCGGAGGCTGCCGGCTTATCGTTGATGACATGCGGCAGGTCGAAGAAGCCTGCCGACGGATGCGTGACCTGTTTCCGGAAGCAAAGCCGCCCAAAAACTACATTGAATGCCCGGAATCCAGCGGATATCGAAGCTATCATGACGTTGTTCAAATGCGCGTCGGCGAAGGGAAGAGATCTCTTCTTTACCGTGTCGAGATACAGATTCGCACCAAGCTTCAGCACTACTGGTCGACGACCGTGGAAGCAGCAGGAGAAATATACAATCTCGACCTCAAAACCCCGAAACCCGAGGAGGATTGTTCCGAAGAGAAGGAGAGGCGCATACGTGACTCTCTTCGTGTTGCGTCTGCCATTTTCGCCATGAAAGAGGGGACGCCGATGCCGATACAGTTCAAAGGCGCGGACAAGGCGCAGCTTGCCAAAGCAGTCCGCTCTTCATCTGACTTCGAGACGTTGCTGGACGATCTTGAAGCGTCGGATGACACGGTTTTCCCCGTATCGTGGGCAGACGCCGTGCGTGCTGAAGGGGCCGGACTGTATCTCTTGGAGTTCTCCCGGACTGAACAGATCCTCAACATGCGCGCGTTTCCCGCAGATGCCTCGGATGCGCTTGATACTGCCGTCCTTGCGTATCAGAACGCTGAGAATGCCGGCAAAGATGATGGGTCGGCTCCATTCGACAACGTGGTCCTCGTCTATGCGCGGAACCCCGACCAGCTGAAACTCGCCTACCCGAACTACTCATCTAATGTGCAAGCGTTTGTGATGCAGGTGAAGAATTTCATGCAATGACGGATCTTGCCGCAGGCGCTAATGCATGGTCACTGTGTGATTTCGCAGGGCATGGCATCGGATCCTGCCCGGTTGGTCAAGGGCGTGGCTGTCGTTTCTGACATCGGACATACACGGCGGTGGGCTGGGGTCGGGTTTCCTTTTTGCATCCTTTCGGCGCGGTGCGACTGATTGGTTGCGCGGCGCTCGTACATCTTCCGCAATTACCGAGGTTGCGTTAGGCTGGAACGCATGGTTGACCAACATGATGACAAGAATGGACTGCGGATTGCAGTGATCGGCGCCGGCCCGGCAGGCGTCTACTCGTCGGATATCTTCCTGCGCCAGCTGCGCAAGGAAGGTGAGAAACTCGGCGTGGGCACGGACGCCCGTATTGACTTGTTCGAGAAACTGCCGGTGCCTTTCGGCCTGGTGCGTTACGGTGTCGCCCCGGATCATCCGAGCATCAAATTCATTGCAGACGCGCTGGAGAAAACCCTCGATAATCCTGACATCCACCTGTATTGTGATGTGGAGTTTGGCAAGGACGTGACGCTGGACGATCTGCTGCAGCGCTATGATGCCGTGCTGTTCGCGACCGGCGCGGTCAAGGACAAGCCGCTGAATCTGCCTGGCGCAGACCTGGACGGCGTGTATGGCGCCGCAAAATTCGTCGAATGGTACGACGGCTACCCCACCGGCGCCCGCACGTGGCCGCTGGACGCACAGCAGGTCGCCGTCATCGGCGGCGGCAATGTGGCCATGGACGTCGCCCGCGAGCTCATGCGCAACGCCGACGATCTCAAGGCCCGCACCGATATCCCCGACAACGTGTACGAGGGTATCAAGGGCAACAAGGCGCGCGAACTGCACCTGTTCATCCGTCGTGGCGTCGCGCAGGCGAAGTTCTCCGTGCAGGAGTTGCGCGAGATGGAGAAGCTGCCGGGCGTCCAGCTGATTATCAACGAGGACGATTTCGAACTTGACGACGACACCATCGAGGAAGCCGGCAAGAACAAGCTGACCCGTCAGATGGTCGAGGAGCTGTACGCGATCCGCGAAATGGCCGAAGACATGGAAGATGACGGTGACGTCGATTTCGAAGGCAACCCGGCGGACCGCAAGTACTACGTACACTTCAATTCTGCGCCGACCGAGGTGCTCGGCGAGGACGGCAAGGTCAAGGCGATTCGCGTGGAACGCACGGAAACCGGTGCCGACGGCGTGATGCACCGCACCGGCGAGTTCACCGACTACCCTGTGCAGGCCGTGTACCATGCCATCGGCTATCAGCCGGCCACCGCGCCTGGTATTGCGTATGACGAGCGTCACGCGCACCTGGCGAACGCGGGCGGCGACGGCCGTATCACCACCGAGGCAGATGGCGGCGACGTGCGCGACCGCCTGTACGCGACCGGCTGGGCGAAGCGCGGTCCGGTGGGCCTGATCGGCTCCACGAAGTCTGACGCCCTGATGATCGTCACCAACATGCTCGAGGATCTGTCGAAGGCCGCCAAGGGTGGTCGCATCGCCCCGGACCGCGATCCCGAATCCATCGACCGACTGCTTGCCGAACGCGGTGTCAAGCCGATTGATTTCGCCGGATGGAAGCGTATCGACGCGTTCGAACGTTCCGAGGGTGCGAAGGAAGGTCGCGAACACAAGAAGGTCATCGAGCCTGAGCAGATGCGTGCGCTCGCTCACGCCGAGTGACATTACCGAGTACACAGATCGGGTAACGCGGTTATGTTGTGTCGTCGGGTAACGCTGCCGGTCCCAATACGCTGCACACTGAGCTGAAGGCGTAGCGTCACAGAACCCCATCGGCATAACCTCAAGAAACGGCGGTGTCGCAACGTTTTTTGCACGTTGCGGCACCGCCGTCGCGTATCTGGAACAGCCATCGTGCCGTCCATCAAGCGCGTATTCAGAAAAAACTCAGTGTCGGCTTTTAGTGTGAACACCATGAACGGCAACATGAAGGTGCATGGTCACTGCAACGGCTTGAAAACAGTCTTTCTGTTTGGGCTGATGTGGGCAATCATCATGCTGATTTGGTGGCTGACCGGCGCGAGTCAGGACACGCTGGTGGTGTATCTCGTCATTGGCGTGGCCAGCACATTCATCTCATACTGGTTTTCGGATCGCATCTCCATCGCATCGATGGGCGCGCGTCATGTCTCCGAGCAGGAAGCGCCTGAACTGTACCGGATTGTGCGCGAGCTGTCCGCCCGCGCCGGCAAGCCCATGCCGCGTATCTACATCGCGCCGACCATGAGCCCCAACGCGTTCGCGACCGGCCGCAACGAACATCACGCCGCCGTCTGCTGCACACAAGGCATCCTGCAAATTCTCAATGAACGTGAACTGCGCGGTGTGCTCGGCCATGAGCTCATGCATGTGTACAACCACGACATCCTCACCTCGGCTATCGCATCCGCCATGGCGACGGTCATCACGTATCTCGGCTATGCGCTTATGTATTTCGGCGGTGGCGATGACGATGACCGCGATTCCGGGCCGCTGGGCTTCCTGGGGGTCATATTGAGTGCGATTCTCGCGCCAATCGGGGCGTCGCTGATCCAGCTTGCGATTTCTCGGACACGTGAGTACGACGCCGACGAGGACGGCAGCAAGCTGACCGGAGACCCTGAGGCGCTCGCATCCGCGCTGTACAAGATTTCGTACGGCGTCAAGGAACATCCCATGGCCGCGACCGCTGGAAATCAAAGCACCGCAGCCATGATGATCGAAAGCCCGTTCAGCGAGGCAGGCTTCCAGAAGCTCTTCTCCACCCATCCGCCGACCGCCGACCGCATCAACCGGCTGATGCAGATGGCCCACGAAATGCACGGCGCCGCCGTCACCATGCCGGGCGAGACCCCGCAGGTGCCCTACCAGCAGACCGCCCAGCCCGCTTACTCCCAGTACGGCCGCTGACTATCGACGGTAAGGTGGGTGCCGGGCGTCGGCAGAAGCTTCTGCCGACGCTGATAATTGGGCGGTTGTGACGGCTTGGTGCCGGCGAGCCGATTATCGCGTTCCGGCGATTTCTTCGATGGTAGGCTGGATGGCTCGTGTTCGTGCCGCGGCCATCTTGACCGGCAGACGCACGCGATGACAGCGAATGTGGATGAAAGGATTCGGCCGTGGCACAAACTTGGCGACAGGAAGTTCAAGAATCCCAAGACATCCAAGGACTTCCCAGCGACGTTGCGATTAGCGACGTTGCAATTGATGACGCCGCTATCGGTGTCGCGACCGGGCAGACCGCAGTACAGTCCGCCACGCATGCGATTTCGCGGCATCGCACGTCAATCGGCATTGTATCGCTCGCGCTTGCGGTCGTTGCGCTTGCCATCGTCGAAGGTCTGATATTGCGGTCCAATACGGCGGACCATGTCGCGGAAATGCGGCTGATTCTTGCCGCGGGCGCGCGTTGGGCGGCGTTCGTGCCGGCAGCGCATACCATCGCCGTATGCTTCTCCGCGGTGGTGGCCGTGCCGGTGATTGTCGTGCTGCTTGGCGTGATTTGGGCGGTAACGCGCAGCGCCGGGCAGATGTTGCGGGGGCTGGCTATGGCTGCGTTGCCGATGGCGGTCGTCGGCCTTATCAAGACGATTGTTGACAGGCCGCGGCCCAGCACTGCTCGCGGCGCATTGATGCCCGACCCGAGCTTCCCCAGCGGGCACACAGCCTGCTCGGTGGTGATTGTGTCGCTCGCGCTGTTCGCCTTGCATGTCATCGATGCGCGAATCAATGATTCCCGCGGGCTGGCTGGCACGGCAGTGCAGCCGTCGCAATCACTGCAATCGCCGCTCATCTGGCGTGTTCTGCGGACCGTGCTGACGGTCATTCTGGTCGTCGTGCCGTTCATCGTCGCGCTGTCCCGCGTGATTTACGGCGTGCACTACCCGACCGACGTGTGCACATCGCTCGTTCTGACACCCGTTCTCGTGTGGTGCGTGTACCGGTTGTGCGATCCCGCGCGGTGAGTGGTGCGAGTGCGTCGGGCGCGGTTGATTGTGTCGGCACGCGAATCGCATCGGCGGCTGCCGGTATGATGGCAAACGCCAATCGGCACAAGGCTTTGGACAGGAGATATCATGCAGCGTGACATCGTGAAGGACAGGACGTTCCTCGCCCGGAAATCAGCGCCCGCGACGGCGGATGATACGGCGGTGATCACGGACCTGCGCGACACCCTCGCCGCGCATCATGACGATTGCGTCGGCATGGCCGGCAACATGATCGGCAGTTTGACGCGCATCATCATCGTTACGATGGGTGAAAAAGACGTCATTATGGTCAACCCTGTGATTATCAAGCGCTCCGGCATGTACCTCACGAAGGAGGGGTGCCTGTCGCTGGAAGGCGTGACGCGGGTCAAGCGGTACGAGAACATCACCGTCGCCTGGCAGGATGACTCCTTCCACAGGCATGTGACCAGCTACGCCGGATGGGTTGCACAGATCATCCAGCACGAGGTCGACCACCTCGACGGCATTCTGGTGTGAGTTTGGCGACGGGCGGTGGTTGCGGTTAGCTGCGGTCGGTGTGTGAGGATTCGCTCACATACTGGTGGTCGGAGGGCACGGAACTGGCTGATGTTGTCTGTCGGGCGTCAGTGTGCGAGCCAATCCTCACACAATGACCTGTGACCGACCGGAATCGGGCTGACTGGAATGGCATGGGCGCCGGAATGTGAGTGGATCCTCGCACGATGCCGGTCAGTGGATTGCCGGCTCATCGACTCATCCGATTATCGGTCGTTCGTATCCGTGCCCGCCATATTCGCTCGCGCTCGCGCCCGTCGCGAGAACCACACGTTGAGCAGCGAGCCAGTGACCACAAGCACCACGCCAATCCAGAACGGCAGCCCGAGCGCGACACCCAACAGCAGGGTGCTGGACGCGGTCGAGAACACCGGCGTCGCATAGGATCCGATCGCCAGCGTTTCCATGTTGCCGTGCAGCATGCCGTACCCCCAGCACGCGTATCCGCCGGCAATCGATACCGCGCATGCAATCAGCGCCAGATACCCGCCGATTCCAGGGGCTTGCGCAGGCAGCCCGTCACCGGAAGTGAAGTGGATGATCCACAGCGCGACGGCAACACAGCAGAAGAATATGGTCGTCCCGTCGTAACCGCCGGACATTGTCGGCGAGATTGCCGCGTATACCGACCAGATCAACGCCCCGGCGAACGCCAGTGCAAACGGCAGCGGATTCGACGTGATATTGCGCAACGCCGACTGCACGTCCAAACTGTTGCCGCCGACCGCCATCGCGACACCGACCGTGGCGATGATCGCGCCGGGCAGCGCCTGCCAGAGCGCGCCTTGCCGTTTGGACAGCGCCGCAGTGAAGAGCACCAGCAGCGTCGGCCACAGATAGTTGACCAAGCTCACTTCGACGGATTGTTCGGCGGTGGCGGCGAGGCCGATGGACAGGGAAATCGAAGCCTCGTACGTGACGAACATGAGGCCGCCGAGCAGGAGGTAGCGGCGGGGCGCTTGGGAGAGCGGTTTCGGGCGTCGGGTCAGTAGCAACAGAATGCCGCCGACGGTGTAAATCAGGGCTGAGCCGAGAGTCGCGCCGAACGCGTCCGCGACGAGTCGCACCAGACCGGCCATGAAGCCCCACAGGACGATGGCGAACAGGCCGATGATTGTGCCGCCGTGCGAGATCGCATGGCCGAGCAGCGGATTGGTGACGGTTGGTTGTGGTGCTGGATGCGGTGTGGGTTGTTCGGGTTGTGTGGGTTGCACTGATTGTGTGGGATGTGTAGGCTGCGCTGACAGTGTGGACTGCGCTGCCGGTTTTCCCGTCGATCGTGCTTCTGCAAGTGCGGTCGTGTCTGAAGCGGCTGACAGTGTCGTGGCAGTATTCGAGGGCAAAGCATCCGTAGACACCGCGTCCGTTGACGGTGCCGGGGCCGTTGGCGTTGATGGTGTCGTGCCTGTTGGCGTTGACGGTGCCGGGGCCGTTGACATTGACGGTGCCGCGCCCGCTTGCGTCCGCGTCCGCGCTTGCGTCTGCGCTGACGATGGCAGGGTGCGTGCGGTGCCTTGATCCGTCATGTCCTGGCTGCTCCTGTCTTCTGTCTCCTGTCAAGGATGTTGGGCGCGTATGTGCTGAGACCGGGCTCTGCTGGCATTGGGCGCGTTGGTGTTGGTGTGCAACGGATGCGGCGGAACGGGACGAGCGAGGCGCGGACATCATCGCTATAGCAACTGTACCGCCCGGGTATGCACGCAGAGTGACGACAACCCGACCGGCAGGCGAACAATCAGGCGAAACTGCCGGTCGAAATTGCTGGGCGAGCTATCAGGCGGCCGACTAGACGAATGCGAAGGCGACCAGTCGGACGAGCCGTGCCGCGTTACTGCCGTTTCGTGCTACTGCCGTTTCGTACGGGACTGCCACCACCAACCGACGATGTCAAGAATCATACCGGCCGCCACGATGATGATAATCAGAACGTCGTGATCCCTGACGCCGAAGACAATCAGCAGTGCGCTGAGCGCAATCTGCGCGATGAACAGGCCTTTGTTCATAATCCCTCCAGATGTCGTGTGTTTCAACGAGCGTGGTATTAGCGAGCGTTGTTTCAACGCTAGTCCTAGGGGTTCGGCGGCGGCGTCAGCGTCCCGGGTAGTGGTCCCGCGCGGACAGGATGCACAGGTCGCCGTCCGCGACCATGTAAATCAGTCGATTCGCTGAATCGATACGTCTGCTCCAAGCGCCCTGGAAGTCCCATTTCAGCGGCTCCGGCTTGCCAATGCCCTCGAACGGCGAGCGTTGCGCGTCCCGGATGAGGGCATTGATTCGTTTCAGCGTGCGCTTGTCTTGGGACTGCCAATACAGGTAATCTTCCCAGGCGTCATCCGTCCAACGGAGCATGGGTCAATCCTTGGTGATGTCGTGCTGGGCGGCTGCCCCTTCGCGAATCTGCTCCATGCCGCGCTGAACTTTGTTGCGCAGATACTGATTCTGGTACACCCGGAGCGTTTCCATGAGGGAATCGTAATCAGAAGCGCTCATGACGACGACGTTGTCATGCTCATCCTTGTTCGTCACCAGCAGCATGTCCGCGTCATCGTTGACCCGGCGCATGTAGGATTTCAGGTCTTTGCGGAAGTTCGTATAGGCGACTGCGGTGACCATCTTCGTCCTTTCTAGGCATTCCTGCATGGGATGCTGTACGAGATGCTGTACAGAATACTGTACAGCATAGCAGTGATGGTGGTTCGCCGCAAGTCTTGGACTGGTAGGGCGACGCTGGCTGTGAAGTTATTGGACAGAGCCGCATACGCTCGACACCAGGGCGAATGAGTTTGGATCGAAGAGTGCCGGTCTGCGGTGTTCCGCGCTGCGGAGTTACGAATGGTGCGGCTCCGCGCGGACAGGGGTGCGTAAATCGGCGCGCTGTGGTAAAGTGCTTATTTGTATGTGCGGCTGTGCTGCGCATCTGCGGATGTAGTTCATCGGTAGAATGGAAGCTTCCCAAGCTTCAGAGGCGGGTTCGACTCCCGTCATCCGCTCTCGCGATCGCGGTGCCGGTTCGGTGCCGCGATTTTTTGTATGGTGACAGGCCCTGATGCCAGGGCGTCGCGGTCTCCGCACGGCTGCTGCCTTTCCAAACTGGTTACGCTGGGAGGCCTGTGGGCGTAGCTAGTTTGTGTCTTCCTACAAACTGGTTACGATGGCGGGTTGCTGGGTGGCGCTGGTTTGTGTGTCTTTCCAAACTGGTTACGCTGGGAAGCTTGTGAGCGTAGCTAGATTGTGACGCGGTGAGCGGGCGGTTGGATAACAAACGGCTCACGCCTCGAGTGACATATCCGAAGGAGTGCGCCCGTCTCACGTCGCCGGTGTCCGTCGCACACTGCGGTTGTGTGAGAGAATCCTCACACAACGGTGTGTGGAAGGTGTCGGTTTTTCTGGTTGCAGCGTTGGATGTCGCCCGGTTTGTGAGTGAATCCTCACAAAGTGGTGGTTGGAGGTGCCGGTTTTCTCGGTTTCGGTTTCGGTTGCCGTGTTGCCCACTGTGTGAGTGAATCCTCACACCGCACGGCGGCATCGGCTGATGCGACGTTGACAACGCCATCGAACCGTTGCGTATGTCGCGACATGCGCAACGGGGCAGTCGGGCTCGAGATGTGGGGATTCGGCCGGCGACTCCGTTGGTTGCGTATGCCGCGACATACGCAACGTCGCGGATGAGGTCGGGGCAAGGCGGTAGAGGTACTTATCTTGCTCGTCCTGTATGTCACGGCATACGCTCCCCCATGAGATACCGTGCTGTGGTGGTCACACTGCGGGGGATTGGGAATGTTGCGTATGTCTCGGCATGCGGTATCCGCAAGATGGCGTTGACTTGGGGCGCCCCGGTTGGGATGTCGGCCGTTGCGCATGCCACCACATGCGCAACGGCTTCGGTTCGTTCGCTCAGCCCGGCTCGCTCAGCTCGGTTTGATATGGCGCGTGAGAGCGCAGTCGTGCGAGCGTCCGGGCGCCTTCACCGCCGTTTGTTGCCGCCATGTCAACGGTCGCGCGCGTCGTGCGGGTCGCGCGGGTCAGGACAGCGGTCGCCCGCGTCGCGCCGCCGCTGCGAGTCGTTGCGGCAGTCGCATCACAGTCCCGTCGGGCATCGTCACCTCGGTGAGCTGTTCGGGTTGAGCTTTCCAATGCGCTCGCCGGGAACGGGTCCGCGAGCGTGACATGCGGTATTTTGGTGTTGCCATTAGCCTTGTCTCGCTTTCCATCGTGGATTCTTCTTGTTGATGATGTAGATGTGGCCGCGTCGGCGCACGACGATTGAACCGTCTTTGCGTAGAAGGGAGCGCACGGATGACTTGACTTTCATGATTGCTGGCCTTTCTTGTCGGACTGATTGGCGCTGAGACCGTACCGTCTGCGGAATCGCTGCACTTGCCCCGCGGAATCGAGGACGACCGTTTTGCCGGTATAGAACGGGTGGGATGCACTGGTCACGTCTGCGTTGACCAGCGGGTACGTGGCTCCGTCGGTCCAAGTGATGGACGGTAGCCGGTCGGCTTGCCCGGCGAGTGTGGAACGGGTCAGGAAGGTCTCGCCTGTGGTCTGGTCGCGGAATACAACCGGTCCGTATGTCGGGTGGATGTCTGGTTTCATGGCTTTCCTTGTTGAAAATGATTGTTCGATTGTCTGGTTGATTGATTGTCTGATTGTTTGGTTGTCTGGTTGTCTGGTTGTCTGGCGGTTTGGATGGAGATGTCGGTCTGTCGCGTGTCGTCATGCGTCGGCATACGGCGGGGCGTGGCCAGTAACCATGCCGGTCAGCCACCCCTCCCGCAACCAGCCGCGAAATCAGCTGTTCGCGGGAGGCGCGACCTTTACCAACTTGATTTCACGACACCAGGCAGCTCTCCGCGATGTGCCTTATCGCGCAAGTTGATGCGAGACAGACCGAATCTCCGGTTGAATGCGCGCGGCCGCCCGTCGATGGCATCTCGGTTGCGCAGTCGTGTGGGGCTGGCATCACGCGGGAGCGCGTGCAGCCGGCGCATCGCTTCGTCGCGTTCGTCTGGGCGCAGATGTGGATTGACTGAATCGTGTCGGTATGCTGCCCGGCGTTCGGCGTATGCCGCGACGGTGCGTTCGCGTTGCCGTTGTTTGGCGATGAGGCTGCGTTTGGCCATGTCAACGGACCTCCCTGAACATCACTCGCTTACGTAGGACGGGGTCGAATTTGAGCAGTTCGAGGCGGTCTGGTGTATTGCGGCGATTTTTGGTCGTTGTGTAGGTTGATCCGGTGCCTGCGGTGGATCGCAGGGTGATAACCGGCCTGATATCAGTGGTTTTGGTCATGATGGCTTCCTTTCTTGTGTATTGCTGTTGTCGCTCGATGAGCTGTTGTGGTGTCAGCGTGAGGGTGACGGCGCGTGGTGATGGTGACGGCGCCGGGTTATGGGCGTATCTCGCCGTTGGCGATCAGCCTGCCGATGACCGCATCGATGCCATGCTTGTCGATGGTTTTCATGCCGCGCGGTGTCAGCGTGAGGGTGACGCGTCGCCCGAGTGAGGGCACGAAATAGCGTTTGCGCTGCAGGTTCGGTTCGAAGCGGCGCCGGGTTTTTCTGTGCGAGTGGGATACGGTGTTGCCCTTGCCGGCGTGGGTGCCGAGGACTTGACAATATGTGCTCATGTGCTTCATTATAGATATTGAGAATCATTATCGTCAAGTGATTGCAGAAAGGTCGTGCCATGCCACGCCATCCATCGTTGCCATCATGGGGAAACGCCGAAGCCGAAATCCCACACGTCAATCTCGTTCTGCTAACCGGAGTCGACCGTCTCGCTCTCGACGCCGTTGCCTTCTCCCTGGCGGATTCGCACTCGAACGTGCGCGTCGCCGCCTACGACGTAACGCCCGACCCCGACTCGCCAACCGGCCTGTCCCTGGCCAGAACCATCTGCGAGCCCGGGGACGACAGCAATCTGCTCGGCGGTGACGCCACCATATTCCCCATGGATGATTGCTGTCTGACCTGCGCTTGCAAGCATGATCTCGTGCGTGTGATGACTGCTGCCGCCGAATGGTCCGGAACCATGCTCGCTGTACTGCCAGTCGGGATTGAAGGGACTGCGGTCGCACAGTATCTCGCTGACAGTTCAATGCTGGGCGATCTGCCGTGTGCAGTTGACACGATTCACGTCGCCACGGCAGTCGGCATGGACGGCTTCGAATCAAAGCTCTTCGATGATGACCGGCTCGTCATCGCTGGGACGACAGACGACGACACCGTACTCGACGCACGCTCAACCGGCGTCGTACAGGCGCGACTCATCCGCGAAGCCGCACACGTACTCATGCTGCCGACGCTCGCGGCGGATGGCGCGGGTTTGGACGGCGCGGTCCTATCGTCCGGGCGGGATCGTGAAGAAACCGAACGATTATCCGCAATCGTTGCTGCGCTCGCCGACCCGGCCGCCACCATTCACGCGGACGCCCACTGTACCGACCTGCACGCGCTGATCGGGGACGTGTGCACGCCGCCGCGAGTCCGAGTTTGATGTTGCTTGACAGGGGCCGGCGGCTGTCAGCGCTTGTCGCCCATTGCGCTGGCCTGTGTGCGCCAATCCTCGCACAACGGCCGGTGGTGAGTGGGAAACGGGCTGATTCGGGTGGTTCGGGGTGTCAGTGTGTGAGCGAATCCTCACACGGAGGTACTTGGAATCGTCAGGCTTGTTGATTTCAGGTGCCGCACCGCCCATTGTGTGAGCGAATCCTCACAAAGACACGCTTTGGGTGGCCTGATTCGCTGATTCGGGCGCTCTTACCGCCCGGCGTCGAACCGGTCCATGATTCGCAGTTGTGCGCTCCACGGCAGGAATCGCGCGGCGAACAGTCCGGCTTTCACCTGCCAGGTTGGCACGATGATAAGCTTGCCGGCCAGCGTCTTGTCAATCGCATACCGCGCGACCGCACGACTGGACGCCCCCGGCGTGAGGAACTTCCCGCCCGCGGTCGCGTTGAATCGGGTTTCAACTGGTCCGGGGCACAACGCGCTTACGGTGACGGGCACGTGGTCGCGCCGCAGTTCTTGCGCCACGGCGAGCGTGAGTTTGAGCGTGTAGTTTTTCGTCGCGTAGTAGGTGGCGAGGCGTGGCCCGACGAGGAGTCCGGCAGCGCTGCACACGTTGAGCAGGCGGCAATGCCCGTCGTTCTTGAATTTGCGCACGAACAATTTGGTGAGGATATGGTAGGAGACCACGTTGAGATTGATCATGTCCAGTTCGCGATCTAGCGGAGTATCGGTGAAGTCGCCGAACAGGCCGAATCCGGCGTTGTTAACGAGCAGGTCGATACGTTCGTTGCGGTACTGTTCGAACAGTTGCTCGCATGCGTGACGTTGCGACAAATCAAGGGTGACGGTTTCGATGGTGATGGTCTTGTTGCCGTGCGCGGCGGCGATTCGCTGCGCTTCTTGCGCGACGGTGTCCAGGCGCGCTTGATTGCGGGCGACGAGCGCGAGGTCGTATCCGAGTTCGGCGAGATACAGCGCCATGTCGCGACCTAATCCGCTTGATGCTCCGGTGACGATTGCTTTCATTGCAGCTCCTTGTTCTGTTTCTGCCGGCGCTGAGAGGGTTCTCAGTGTCGGCAGTGGGTTGATGGTAGCCGTCCTGAGACCCGGTTTGTGAGTGAATCCTCACACAACGGTATGTGGCGGGCGGGAAATTGGCTGATGTTGGTGTCCGAGGTGCCGTTGTGTGAGCGAATCCTCACAAAGTGGTGCTGGTGTGACAGGCGCGCTGGCTGATTCAAGCCCTATGAGTCATGGTTTGTGAGCGGATCCTCACACGATGGTGTGTGGGCTGGTGGCACGCTGACTGGTTTCGGTTGCTGTGCTACCCGGTTTGTGAGTCGATCCTCACACGGTGGGGTGTGGAGGTGTCGGTTTTGCTGATTTCGACGTTCGTACTACCCGGTTTGTGAGTCAATCCTCACAAAGTAGTGGTTGGAGGTGGCGGATGGGTTGATGCTGGTCGCCGTGTCGCCCGGTTTGTGAGTGAATCCTCACAAAGTGCGCGGTGAGCGTCGGTGGTGGGTCGGGGTTCTGCTTCTGCCGATGCTGCCGGGTATCTCAGTGTCGGCAGAAGGTTGATAGGACGCCGCGAAGCCGGGACGCGCCGGGACTCGCTGGGACGGAACGCCACGTAACTGTGACGCCGCGCCGTGACGCCGCACTGAGACGTCACGGCTGCGCAGCCGCAACAACACGCATCTTGACTGAGCCGGGACGCGCCGGGATGGGACGCGCAGCCGGCCCTCAACCGCCTACTTGAGCCGTCGTCCTGCCGACCCGAGCCGTTCGCACGCCTCAACCACGCGCCGCGCCATCGAATCCTCGGCCTCACGCCCCCATGAGCGCGGGTCGTAGAATTTCTTGTCGCCCACTTCGCCGTCAATCTTGAGCACGCCGTCATAATGCGCGAACATGTGCCCGGCAATCGCCCGCGTGAACGCGTACTGGGTGTCGGTGTCAATATTCATTTTGACAACACCGTGGCTCACCGCTTCGGCGATTTCCTCGGCGCTGGACCCGGACCCGCCGTGGAACACCAACGGGAACGGCTTGTTTTCAGGCACATCGCCCGCGAAGCCGCGCCCTGGAGTGTGCCCGGTGATGCGCCCGTCCATCACGGCGGCAGCGACCTCGTTCTGAATGTCACCAAGCAGTTCCGGCCGCAACTTGACTACGCCCGGCTTGTACGCGCCATGCACGTTGCCGAAGGTGAAGGCGGCCATATACTGCCCGTTTTCGCCTAGTCCGAGTCGTTGCGCGACGGTTACGCCATCCGCAGGCGTCGAATAGAGTTTTTCGTTGATTTCGGCGCGATGCCCGTCTTCTTCGCCGCCGACCGCGCCGATTTCAATCTCAAGCACGGTGTGCGCGGCTACTGACTTGGTGAGCAGTTCCTCGGCGATGTCGAGGTTTTCGGCGAGTGGAACCGTCGAACCGTCCCACATGTGTGATTGGAATGACGGCTCTTTGCCGTGCGCCACTTGGTCCGTTTCGATGGCGAGCAGTGGCCGCACCCACTCGTCCAGATACTGTTTGGCGCAATGGTCGGTATGCAGGGCGACCGTGTTCGGGTATTTCGCGGCGACTTCGTGCGCGAACGCGGCGAATGCGAGCGAACCGGTGACCCGGTCGTTGACTCGTTGCCCGGAGAAGTACGCGGATCCGCCGACGGAAACCTGGATGATGCCGTCGGATTCGGCGTCGGCGAGACCTTGGAGCGCGGCGTTCAACGTTTGCGTGCTGGTCACGTTGATGGCAGGGTAAGCATAGCCGCCGCGACGCGCCGCATCGAGCATCTCGGCATACCGTTCAGGGGTTGCAATAGTCATGGTTCCATTATCGCGCATGGGATCCCGGGGAGCCGCGCGGACGCGTCGTGTTGTGCGGCGTGTTGTTTTTGCGTAATCGCTACACAAAGGGGCGGGCATGTGTGACAATACCGTATCAGGATTATGAGGACGGGAAAGTCATGAAGGAAGTTGAAGAACTCTCGTTCGGCGACAGTGCCACCGGCGCAAGCGAACGCAAACGCCACCCGTGGATTGGCAAGCTGATTGCCGTGCTGATCGTCATTGTGCTGGTTGCGGTATGCACGGGCGCGTGGGCTTGGGAGGCTAGGTTGCGTCATATCATCGTGTTCGTCAATGGGCAGCAGGTGGAGATTTCGGCGGGGACAACGGCGAAGCAGCTGTTGGATGATCATGACGATTTTGGCGCTCATCCCGGTCGTTTGATGGCGGTTGATGGCAGTATGCTCAAGGCGAATGGCGGGCATCCGGTTCAGCTCAAGGTTGATGACAGTCTGGTCGACCCTGCGGATTGGGGCAATACCCGGTTTTCCGGCAACGCTGATATTTCAGTGGAATCAGGAGGAGACGTGGTCGAGGGTCATGGAATCGACTATGAGCCGATTCCGTACACGGTGTCGGTCAATATCAAAGGCAGTGTCATCCAGATGGTGAAAACGCGGGGCAAGGATGGCAAGCGCGAGATTTGGGTTGGTGACGTTTCCAAGAAGCGCATCACGAAGCGGGTCATTACTCAACCGGTTGATGCGCAGATTGTCGGCGTATCGCCGCGTCCGCAAGGTCATAAGGTAATCGCGTTGACGTTTGATGACGGCCCGAGCGATCAGTACACTGCCCCGATTCTTGACATTCTCAAGCAGAAGGGCGTGAAGGCGACGTTCTTCGACGTGGGCCAGTATTCGGTGAAGTACGCGTCTTTGGAGAAACGCATGGTGGCGGAGGGTCATGAGGTCGCCAGCCATAGCAATACGCACCCGTATATGCCGAAGATGAAGCGTGCCGCATTGCGTGCCGAGATTACTGCCGGGTTCGCCAATATGAAGAAGGCGTCGGGCGTGAGCACGCGTATGATGCGCTCGCCGTACGGTTCGTTCACGGTGGATCAGTGGAAGGACGTGTACGACCTGGTTGATTACAACGTGCTGTGGAGTATCGATACGGAGGATTGGCGGCGTCCGGGCGCGCAGGCGATTCATGACGCGGTGCTCAACCACGCGTACAACGGGGCGGTGGTGCTGATGCATGATGGTGGCGGCAATCGTGATCAGGATATTGAAGCGCTGCCTGGCATTATTGACGATTTGAAGGCGCAAGGCTACGAGTTCGTGACCATCAGCGGGTTGTTGAAGCTTGCCGGCATCAGCGCCGCCCCGGTGGCTGATAAGAGTGGTGACGCGAAAAAGTAGGGCTGCCGCTGTTGTTTGCAGGTGTTTGCAGGTGTTCGCTGGTGTCGCAGGTGTTGCGGCCGTGTTTTCCCAAACTGGTTACGCTGGGACGCCTCTCAGCGTAACCAGTTTGTGTTTTCCTGAACTGGTTACGCTGAGGCCTTTCTTGGCGTAGCTAGTTTGTGTGGGCGGGGTGGTTGCTGGTGGTTGCTGGTGTTCGCGGGGGTTGCGGTTGTGTTTTCCAAACTGGTTACGCTGGGACCCCTCTCAGCGTAGCCAGTTTGTGTATTCTCACCTTCTGCCGACGCTGAGCGGGGTGTAAGCGTCGGTAGAAGGTAGGGGGCGCAGGCGTCTGTGGATGTTGTTGCGAGCTGACGGCGCCCGCCAATTGGTCACGCACTGAGGGACCAATTCGACAGCGGTTCTGATGGCTGATTCCTTGATAGGAAAGTCCCGTCGCTGACTTGCTTACAAACTGGTTACGCTGGAACGTCTCTCAGCGTAGCTAGTTTGTGTGGGTGGGGCGGTTGCGGACGTTTGCTGGTGTTCGCAGTGTTCGTGGGTGTTTGCATGAGTTGCGGCTGTGTTTTCCAAACTGGTTACGCTGGGACGCCTCTCAGCGTAGCCAGTTTGTGTATTCTCACCTTCTGCCGACGCTGACGGCACTGTGAGCGTCGGCAGAAGGTTGGGGGAGGTGACTTGCGCCCCGTTGTCCCGCTTCCTACCCAGCCCTCCACCACCGCCCGGTAGAGGGGATACGGTAATCTGTGGGCGGCGGAATCATGCGTTTTGCGGAGGTGCATTATGCCCGGAATCATTCTTATCGGCGCTCAGTGGGGCGATGAAGGCAAAGGCAAGGCGACCGATCTCATCGGCTCGCATGTCGACTATGTCGCCCGCTTCAACGGCGGCAACAACGCGGGCCATACCGTGGTCGTCGGCGACGAATCCTACGCGCTGCACCTGCTGCCCAGCGGCATCATCAGCCCGAACGTGACCCCCGTCATCGGCAACGGCGTGGTAGTCGATCCTGAAGTCCTGTTCCAAGAGATCGATGGCCTGGAAGCCCGTGGCGTGGACTGCTCGCGCCTGCTGGTCAGCGAGTCCGCACACGTGATCGCCCCCTACCATCGCACCATCGACAAGGTGACCGAACGTTTCCTGGGCAAGCACAAGATCGGCACCACCGGTCGCGGCATCGGCCCGGCATATGCCGACAAGATCAACCGCGTCGGCATCCGCGTGCACGACCTGTTCAATGAGAAGCACCTGCACGACAAGGTCGAGGCGAGCCTGCACCAGAAGAACCAGATGCTCATCAAGCTGTACAACCGCCGTCCGGTCGACGTGGACCGCACCACCGACGAGCTGCTCAAGCTCGGCGAACGCCTCAAGCCGTATGTGGCGAACACGTCCCTCGTGCTCAACAACGCGCTCGACGCGGGCAAGACCGTCCTGTTCGAAGGCGGCCAGGCCACCATGCTGGACGTGGACCACGGCACCTACCCGTTCGTCACCTCCTCGAACCCGACCGCCGGCGGCGCCTGCACTGGCACGGGCGTCGGACCGACCAAGATCAACCGCGTCATCGGCGTGTCCAAGGCGTATATCACGCGCGTGGGCGAAGGCCCGTTCCCGACGGAACTGTTCGACGAGCAGGGCGATTGGCTGCGCGAACAAGGCCACGAGTACGGTGTCACCACCGGCCGTCCGCGTCGCTGCGGTTGGTTCGACGCGGTTGTCAACCGCTATGCGGTGCGCGTCAACGGCCTGACTGATATCGTGCTCACCAAGCTTGACGTGCTCACCGGCCTCAAGGAAATCCCGATTTGCGTCGCTTACGACGTGGAAAACCCGGACGGCACGCACACCCGGTATGACGACATGCCTGTCGATCAGGCGGCCTTCACTGCGGCGAAGCCGATTTACGAGACCATGCCCGGCTGGAACGAGGATATTTCCCAGGTGCATGATTTTGCTGATCTGCCCAAGACCTGCCAGGATTATGTCAAGCGTCTCGAAGACCTGTCCGGATGCCGGATTTCCGCAATCGGCACTGGTCCGCAGCGCGACCATATCATCTCGGTGCGCTCGCTGATCGACTAGTTCTGACGAGTTTCGACGGGCTTTGACGAGTTCCGTTTCACGGCATGCCGACCGGACCGGAGGCGGGGCGCAGAAGCGTCGCGGCTCCGGTCCGGCATAAGAGGCATGTTGACCATCTGGAGAGCATTCCGGAGGCCGTAAGCGGCCGTATAAAAGGGCGCCAGAAGAAGGAAGAAAACAGTCATGGCACAACGTTCCCCGCTCGCCGACCCACAACTGTATCTGGTGGTGTTCGTCGGCGGTGCGATCGGCACCTGCGTGCGCTATCTGCTGGGGTTGGCGATACCCCAACAGGCGGCGGGATTCCACTTCGGCACGCTCGCCGCGAACCTGCTGGCATGCTTCGTATACGCGGGATTGAGCGCGTATCTGGCGCAGGCCGATTGGATTCGCCCGCGCGACCGCGAATTGGTCAATCGTGGTGCCGGCATGGGTGTGTGCGGCGGATTGTCAACCATGTCCACCCTCGCGCTGGAAGGGTTCACCGGCATCCTCGGCGGGCAGACGTGGCAGGCATTGCTGTACTTGCTGGCCAGCGTGGTATTTGGCCTGCTGGTCGCGTTCGCGGGCGTCTGGTGCGCCGGTCGTCTCGCCGCCGGGCATCGCCGCGCGCAATATGCCACGGCTGCCGCCATTCCGAGCGATTCCATGAGCGATCCGAGCGATCCGAGTAGCTCAGTCAATCCAAGCGGATTCGCCGAAACGAACGCCCCCATCACTCCCGCCAATCCTGAAGAACAGGAGGCACAACAATGACATCGTTCCTGATCGGCATGGCATTGTGCCTGATGGGCGGCCTAGGTGCCGTCACCCGCTTCGTGCTCGACACAGCAGTCAAACAGCCGTGGTCCCGCCTCCCCAACAACGCGGACAAGCATACCGCAACCGTCCACGCCTTCCCGCTATCCACCCTCGTCGTCAACATTGCGGCATCGCTGCTTGCCGGCATTGTCGCGGCGGCTTTCGTCTACCACGGCGACCCGTCCAGCCCGTGGCGTCTCCTCCTCGCCACCGGCTTCCTCGGCGGATTCTCCACCTTCTCAACCGCCATCAACGAAAGCGTCACCCTGCTGCGCAACGGCAAACGCGCCGTCGCGGCAGCCAACATCGTCCTCGAATACGTCGTCCCGCTGCTCTGCGTGGCGCTCGGCTGGTGGCTGGCGGCGGCACTGTGAACGACGTACACGCCACCGCAGACCGTCTGCTCACATCCTTCGCCCGTCTCAAATGGCGCATGGCGGGCGCCGGAGTGCTTATCGGCCTGCTGTCCGGCGTACTGGTGGTCGTCTACCGTCAAGGCATTGAACTGAGCATCCGTTTCGCCCGCTGGATGTACGGGCAAATCCGCATGGCACCTTGGCTGATCGCCCCCTGGGCGCTTGCCGCGATCCTTATCAGCCTGCTCATCGCGTGGATGGTGCGCAAAGAGCCGATGGCATCCGGCAGCGGCATCCCACAAACTGACGGCGTTGTGTTGAGCGGCCTGACCATGAAATGGCAGACGATTCTGCCGGTGCGTTTCCTCGGCGGTCTGCTCGCCGCCCTGTTTGGCCTGTCGCTCGGGCGCGAAGGCCCCTCCATTCAGATCGGCGCGTCCGGCGCGCAATTCCTGTCGCACCGTATGCGCGGCGAGAAGCGTGAAGACGTGCAGGAGCACTATCTGGTGACTGCTGGCGCGGCAGCCGGCCTGTCCGCGGCATTCAGCGCGCCGCTGTCCGGCATGATGTTCGCCCTCGAAGGCATCCATCGCAGTTTCTCCCCGGCCATCCTCATGGGCGCGACCGCCGCCTCCCTGACCGCTGATTTCGTGTCGAAATACTGCTTCGGCCTGACGCCGGTCCTTGATTTCGGCGATATCCAGCAGTTGCCGCTTGGTGACTACATGTGGCTGATTCCGCTCGGCATCATCGCCGGCCTGGTCGGCTCATTGATGAACCGCTCCCTGTTGGGATTGCAAACCTTGTACGGCAAACTGCCGGACTGGCTTCGCCCGATGATCGCCATGGCGATCGCCCTGCCGGTCGGCCTGTGGCTGCCTGACGTGCTCGGAGGCGGCTCGAATCTCGTCCAAACCGCTGAGCGTGGGCATCCCGGCCTGCTCATGCTGTGCATCCTGCTGGTCGTAAAAATCCTGTTCACCAGCACGAGTTTCGGCTCCGGCGTGCCCGGCGGCATTTTCATGCCGATTCTCGCGGTCGGCGCGCTGGCGGGCGGCGCGTTCGGCACGCTCGGCCATGACCTGTGGGGGCTTTCCGCCCAGGCGATTCCCGTATTCGCGGTATGCGTTATGACCGGCACGTTGGCCGCTTCGGTGAAAACCCCGATCACGTCCATCCTGCTGACTGTCGAAATGTCCGGCACGCTGACGCACATGCTGCCGGTCGCCGCGGCCGCGTTCATCGCCCTTCTCGTTTCCGATATGCTACGCACGAAACCGATTTACGGCGTTCTGCTGGAACGTTACATGCGCGCGCAAGGCCAGGCTGCGAAACTGCCCGGCAATCTGGGTTCCGGCATCATGGACTTCCCGCTGGAGATGGGCGCGCCTGCTGACGGGCATCGGGTGCGTGATGTCGCTTGGCCGTCCGGATGCCTGATTATTGGACTTCGACGGGGTGAACATGAAATCGTGCCGCGCGGCGACACCATGCTGCGAGGCGGGGATTACCTGATTGTGCTGTTCAGCGGTCAAGAGGAGCAGACTGTTCGCACCGCGTTGCGAGGCTTGTGCGACGCCGAGGAAGCGGCCTCAGAGGCCTCAACGGCCTCAACGCCGTCGGCACGTTAACAAGAATGATCGCAAAGTTACCCTAGTGAAACGTCACTGCAACCACTAGTCGAATCTCGAACATCTATGGTGATGGTAATCGAGAGAGGACTACATCATGGCAGACGCATTACTATCAACTGCGCGGCGCCATCGGTTCCTGATACTGACTTGCATGCTTGCCATGCTGGTTCCGATGGCATTCCTCGCGTTCCCGTCATCCGCACAAGCCGCTGAAGCGGTCACCACCTGCAATCCGACCGCCAGCAACGGCTGCGTGAACGGCATTCTGCAGGATGCTTCCAAACAGCCGATCGCCGGTGCGACCGTCACCCTGTCCGGCAAGGAATCGGCGACCACAACCACCGACGCGTCCGGCAAATGGGCGTTTTCGGTGACCGCTGACGGTTCCTACACCGTCACCATCGACAAGTCGGTGGCTTCCGGTCATGGTCTGCCCGGGAATACGGCGACCGTGAGCATCGACAAAAACGATTTTTCCAAGCAGCGGGCGGTCGTCCGTTTCGATAAGGCGAATGCGGCAGCCCCCTCGGCATCCGGCAAGGCGTCGGGCTCGTCATCGTTCAGCGCAAGCAAATCAGGGTCAAGTTCCGCAACAACCAGCGCCTCGTCATCGTCCACAGCTTCCGGCAGCTCCAGTTCCAGCAATTTCGGCCAGCGATTCTGGCAGCAGCTATACTCCGGCCTGATTTTCGGCCTTATGCTCGCGCTGATGAGCGTCGGCATGAACCTCGTCTACGGCACCACCGGTCTGAGCTCCTTCTCTCACGGCGAGCAGGTGACGCTCGGCGGACTCATGGCGTATGTCGGCACGCAGATGCTGCACTGGCCGCTGATCGTCTCCGGCGTCTTCGCCATCCTTATCGGCGCGCTGACCGGTCTCATCCAGAACGAAGTCATTTGGGCGCCGCTGCGCCGCAAGCATGTCGGCCCGCTGCAGCAGATGATCGTCACCATCGGCCTGTCCATGGTGCTGCAATACCTGTTCCAATTCTTCTTCGGAGGCAGCACGAAAGGCATTGTCACCTCAGTGGAACGCGGCTTCCAAATCGGCCCGATCACCACTGACCGGGCGACCCTGATTTCCGCGGCGATCGCAATCGTAGTCATCGCCACTGTTACCTACTTCCTCTACCACACGAGATTCGGCAGGGCGACACGAGCGGTTTCCGACAACGCGGCGCTCGCAGCGGCATCCGGCATCAACGTGGAACACGTGGTGCGCATCGTATGGATTCTCTCCTGCGCGCTCGCAGCACTCTCCGGGGTGCTCATGGGCATCTACCTCAACGGCATCGCATGGAATACGGGCGCGGTCCTGCTGCTGCTCATGTTCTCCGCCGTCACGCTCGGCGGCCTCGGCACCGCTCCGGGCGCGCTCGTCGGCGCACTGATCATCGGCGTCGTAGCGGATATGAGCTCGCTCGTCATCCCTAACGACATGCGCTACGCTTCGGCGCTCGCAATCCTCATCATCGTCCTGCTGTTCCGTCCGCAGGGCATCTTCGGCAAAGCACAGAGGGTGGGCTGAATCATGGATTTCCTTACGATCATCACGAACTCATTGGGCGAACTGATCGCGCCCACAACCGCCGCCTACGCGCTCGCGGCAATCGGCTTGAACATTCATTTCGGCATGACCGGCCTGTTCAACATGGGCCAGGCGGGATTCATGCTGTTGGGCGCCTACGGGTTCGCAGTCACCCAATCCATGGGCTGGAGCATTCTCGGCTCGCTGTGCATGGCATTGTTCCTGTCGTTCCTGTTCGCGCTGCTCCTGGGCATTCCGACCCTCAAACTCGGGCCTGACTACCTGTCGATGGTTACGCTCGCCGCGGCGGAAATCGTGCGCATTATCGGCCGATCAACCGCGATGACCAAAATCACCGGCGGCTCTGGCGGCATCTCCCCGCAGGATTTCACGGAGAAATTCGAGTCGCTTTCCCCGCTGCCTGACGGGCAATCAACCTTCCTGTTGTGGACCTATTCCAACAACACGGCGAACTCCTGGTGGATCCGCATTGTCGCCTGGGTGCTGGTCGGCATCGCGCTGTTCCTCACGTGGCGCTGGTTCAACTCCCCGTGGGGCCGCGTGCTCAAAGGCATACGCGAAGACGAAAACGCGGTGCGCTCGCTGGGCAAGTCAGTCACCCGCTTCAAGATTCAGTCGTTGTTCCTGGGTGGCGCGTTCGGTGCGCTCGCCGGCATCATTTTCGTGCTGCCGCGTTCTGTACAGCCGGATTCGCTGGGCCGCCAAGTCACCTTCTACACGTGGACGATTCTGCTCATGGGTGGCGCGGCAACCGTGTTCGGCCCGCTGATCGGCTCGTGCGTGCTGTGGGTGGCGCTCACGCTGATCAAGGAGTTCATGCGTGGCACAATCCCGACGACCGTGATCTCCTCCGACCAGGTGGAAGCGCTTGGCTGGGTGATTATGGGCATCGCGCTCATGTGCATCGTGATATTCAGGCCGCAAGGCATTCTCGGCGACCGAAAGGAGTTGGCGTTCAATGCGTAAGTCAACATCACATCAGGCTGAAGGCAACGCTGTCGATGATTTCGGCGGCAAACCCTTCCAACAGCAGCCGTATGCTTCCGAATCCGACGCCCAGGGCGCCGCGACCCCCGGTTCTCTCACTCCCGAGCGGGATTTGCCACGTTGGGCGACCCGCGCGCCCGAAGGCGAGAAACTCGAATCCACGCAATACGCGGACCGTGTGCAGCATGACCTGTCCTTCGTGAAAGCCGCACCGGGCGTAGCCAAACCCGACCCGATCCTGGTGGCGGACAACATCACCCGAAAGTTCGGCGGCGTGACTGCGGTCGACGTGCAGCATTTCGAAATCGAACGGCACGGCATCACCGCGTTAATCGGCCCGAACGGCGCCGGCAAGACCACGTTCTTCAACCTCATGACCGGCTTCAACACTCCGAACACCGGTACGTGGGAATTCGACGGCAAACCACTCAAATCCGAATCCCCCGAACAGGTGGCGCGCATGGGCATGGTCCGCACCTTCCAGCTGACGAAAGTCATGAGCCGGCTAACCGTCATGGACAACATGCTGCTGGGCGCCCCCGTCCAACCCGGCGAAGGCATGCTCACGGCGCTGTTCCCCGCCCGTTGGCGCAAGCAGGAGGAGAAGAACCGCGAGAAGGCCGAACGCCTGCTCAAACGCTTCCTGTTGTGGAAGAAGAAGGATGATTTCGCCGGGTCGCTTTCCGGTGGTCAGCGCAAACTGCTCGAAATGGCGCGTGCGCTGATGAGCGACCCGCAGCTGGTGATGCTCGACGAGCCGATGGCCGGTGTGAATCCCGCACTCAAACAATCGCTGCTCGACTGCATCATGGCGCTGCGCGAAACCGGCACGACCGTCCTGTTCGTCGAACACGACATGAACATGGTCCGTCATATCGCCGATTGGGTGACGGTGATGGCCGAAGGAAAAATCGTGGCCGAAGGCGTACCGAAGAACGTGATGTCCGACCAAGCGGTCATCGACGCGTATCTGGGCGCCCGCGCGAACATCGACTTGGGCGATGACGCGGCGCTTGAGAAGCTTGAGGAGGAACAGCATGAGTGACGTAACAGTAAGCGAACGCAAAGAACCCACCGCCGCTGTCGGCACGGATGCGCCCGCGGAAGGCACGCTGCCGCGCTCGCAAGTGCATGTCGGCGAACCGGAAGGCGACCCGCTGATGGACGCGCAGGGCCTGATCGCCGGCTACCTGCCGGGCGTGAACATCCTCAACGGGGCGTCACTGACCCTGCATGACGGCGAGATTGTCGGCATCATCGGCCCGAACGGCGCCGGAAAGTCGACCCTGCTCAAATCCTTGTTCGGCTTGGTGCATATCAGGTCCGGCAAACTGCTGCTGCGCGGCGAGGACATCACGAATATGCGCGCCGACAAGCTGGTCTCGCGTGGCGTGGGTTTCGTGCCGCAGACGGAGAACGTGTTCCCGTCGCTGACCATCGAGGAGAACCTGCGGATGGGGGCGTTCCAAGCGCCGAAACTGTTCAAGGAACGGTTCGAATACGTCAGTTCGATCTTCCCGAAACTCGCCTCGCGCAAGGATCAATTGGCCGGATCGTTGTCGGGCGGCGAACGGCAGATGGTCGCGATGGGCCGTGCGCTGATGATGAAACCGTCCGTGCTGCTGCTTGACGAGCCGTCCGCAGGCCTGTCGCCGATGCTGCAGGACGAAACCTTCATCCGCGTGAAGGAAGTCAACAAGGCTGGGGTCTCGGTGGTGATCGTCGAGCAGAACGCCCGCCGCTGCCTGCAGATCTGCGACCGCGGGTACGTGCTCGATCAGGGCCGCAACGCCTACTCCGGGCGGGGACGCGACCTGCTCAACGATCCGAAGGTCATCTCCCTGTATCTGGGCAATCTCGAGGAGACAGTCGAGGAAGAAGGCCGGTAGCGGCGCGCGGTGCGGGGTGGGGTGCGGTGCGGCTGGGTGCGGTGTGGTGCGGTGTGGTGCTGTGCGGCTGGGTGCAGTGTGGTGCGGTGTGCTGTGCGGCTGATTCCGGGGTGTCCGCTTTGTATCCAGTTGCGCCCCGCCCGATTCCCCGAGGCGCGCCCGAGTTCGGGGCGGCCCGTCATTGTGGGACTTTTCGTGTGATTCGTGGTTTGGCTTGTGAATTCCCAGCGGGCTGATGTCGGGTGTGTTGGTGTTTCAACGTTTTCCTTGGCGCATTATCGTCGAATCCCGTTTTCGCGGATAATCTCCCGGGCATTTGTCCGCCTTCTCGTGTTTTCGTCCGGACTTCCCGCGTTCCACGTATCCCTGATGTGCCGGCGGCTCCTCGCGCCCGTGCCGCCGCTGTGCGTGCCAGCCCCGCACTTCGCCTTGCTTCGTCGCGCATCGGTTTCTCGGGGTGCGGCCGATTCCCAGGTGTGTCCGTTTCGCCTACTTGTGCCCGCCCGATTCCGGGCCCATCGTCGTGGGACTTTTCGTGTGATTCGTGGTTTGGCTTGTGAATTCCCAGTGGGCTGATATTGGGTGTGTTGATGTTTCAACGTTTTCTTTGGCACATTATCGCCGGATCCCGTTTCCGTGGATAATCTCCCGGGCATTTATCCGCCTTCCCGCGTTTTCGCCGGGAACTCCCGCGTTTCCCCGTATTCCTGATGCCGATGCCCGTCGCCGACAACTCCTCGCGCCCCGCGCCACCGCTGTGCGCGTCTCCGTCCCGCGCCCCACCCCGCACATTTCCTATTGTTTTCGCATGTCACCGCGAGGAAACATCCGGCATACGCCCGTGTTGCAAATCCCGCTTAGATTCACGGGTAAACGAAGCGGCTGGTCTGCAAGGCCTTCCAGTTGGCCACGTCATCGTAATGTCCAATCGCCCGCTTCGCAGCAACGAATCAGCATGGGAGAGAGAGGAACTGATCATGCGATATTCAACATCATCAACATCAACATCATCAACATCGTCGCCACGCAAATCGGTGAAACGCACCCTCATGTGTGCCACAGCCGCTGTCGCCGCACTGACCTTGGTGCTGTCCGGCTGCGGCTCATCATCATCGGGCGGCTCGGCGGCTTCCAGCAGCTCAAACGGCGGCTTCGTGCTCGGCGCACTGTTCCCGCAGACAGGCTCGCTGGCGTACATGTCCCCGCAAGAGGAAGGCGCGGTCAAGCTCGCGTTGAAGAACATCAACGATGCGGGCGGCGTGCTTGGCAAGAAAGCCACGTCGGTGAGCGCCGATACTTCCGACGCTGACCACGCGGATCAGAACACGTCCGGTACCCAGTCGGTGCTGGCCAAGAAGCCGTCCGCGATTATCGGCCCGGCGTCCAGCTCCGTGGTCAAGAACGTGTACAAGGAGATTTCCGCCGCCAAGGTTCCGCTGATTTCCATGGGCGCGACGTCCGCAAGCCTGTCGGGCGTGGATCCGTACTTCTTCCGCACGGTCGCCCCTGATAGCGTGCAGGGCGCGGTGCTCGGCAATGTGATTGCCCAGGATGGTGTGCAGAAGCTTGCGATTGCGGCGTTCAACGACGAGTACGGCACCGGGTTGCGCGATACCATCGCCAAGACCGCTGAGGATGCCGGCGTCGATGTGGTGTATGGCGCGGATCAGGCTTTCGACCCGACTGAAACGAACTTCTCCTCGCTCGTGTCCACCATCAAGGCCTCCAAACCGGATGCCGTCGCGATTATCGCGTTCGATCAGACTAAGGCGCTGATCAAGGAAATGATCAGCCAAGGCGTTGATACCACGAAACTGTACTTGGTTGATGGCAATACATCCGACTATTCCGACACCTTCGACAAGGGGACGCTCAAGGGTGTGACTGGCACGATTCCGGGCGCCCACGCCAGCGCCGACTTCCAGAAGAAAGTCAAGGCCATGGATAGCAGCGTCAAGGATTATACCTATGCGGCCGAAACGTATGACGGCGTGATCCTGTTCGCGCTTGCCGCGCAGAAGGGCGGCAAGGCCGACGGTGAAACCATCCAGAAGAACCTGCTTGCGGTGTCCGGTGCGGATGGCGGCACGAAGTGCAAGTCCTACAAGGCATGCGTGGCGCTGCTCAAAGATGGCAAGGACATTGAGTATGTTGGCCAGACCGGTATCGGGCCGTTCAACGAGAACCATGATCCGAGCTCGGCGAATATCGGCGTGTACAAGTTCGGTGAGGACAACAAGCCGGTGTTTGATCACGTTCAGTCTGGCAAGGTGTCCACTGACTGACGGCTGATGACCGGGCTTGCTATGGATTGGGCGGGTCACGGATTGGGCGTTTGGCTGATTTGCCAGAATGCCGATTGATTCGGCGGCGGGTGCTGATTGGGCTGATGGCTGGTCTGTGACGGGCTGGTCTGTGACGGGCTGGAGCCGCTCAGCTGGCTGGTGAGGCCGGTGTGGGGGACGACGAGACGGCCGGTGCGCTGTGTGCGTGCCGGCCGTCTCATTGTGCGTCGGCTGCGTTGTTGTGCCGTGGTTTTTCGTGTCGGGCTTTCGCTGTGCTGTCGTGGCTGTTGTGTCGTTGTGCCGTGGTGCTGCGCGCGTTGTTGTGTCGCGTTGTTTCGTGTCGGACTTTCGCGCTGTGCCGTAGTGTCCGTTGTGCTGCGCGTGGTGTGACGCGGTGTACGTGGCTGCCGCGGTGCTGTGGCGGGTTGTGCTGCGTGGTGTGACGCAGTGTTGTGGCGGTTATGTTGCAGTGACGGTAGTGTTGCCGCGGCGGTTGTGCCTGCCGCTGCGCTGCCGGTCGGCATACGTGCGCTCGCCGAGTATGGTCGTTCCGTTCGTGACCGTTTCGTCTGGTTCGTGCGATGTTTGCGGTACCATAGGAGATTGCCGCGATTCGCGGTGGCGCGAGTAAGGACGGCGGCGGGCGATTCCGCTCATATGCATGATTTCGGAGTGACACATGACGCAACAGAATGGTCGGGACGTGGACGTCCTCGGCGAGGATGGCGAAGACAGCGAGTCATCGCTGTCAGACGCCATGGAGGCGGCGGTTCCGCAGCGCGCGGTTGCCACGTCTGAGTCCGTATCTTCCGTATCTTCCACATCTTCTGTTGATTCTGTTGGCTCCGTCTCTTCTACAGGTTCCGTACCTCCTGCCGATCCTGCCGTCACTACTGTGTTCTCGGTCGCTTCGATTGCTTCTGCCGCTGCAGCTCCTGCAACGGTCCCCGCGATGCCGGCAGTCCCTGATATTCCTGCGATGCCGGCGGTGCTGACCGCCGCGCCTGAATCGGTTAACGTCCATGATTCCGCCGATTCCGGCGACCGCAGCGAATCCCGGAACCACAGCGATTCCAGCGGCTACAACGAATCCCACAGCCGCGACGATTCCAGCGACTTCGACAATCCGGGCGGCAAAGGCGACCCCAGCGTCCCTGCAACCTCAGGCGATGAACCGAATCCCGAGACCTTGATGATCGAACAGGTTGAGCCGCATGACACCCCGGTGGGCGCGGCGGCATCCCCGAACCCACCGCAGATTTCGCTCGCCCCCATCAAGAAGCTTCGCGCCCAGTTCAACCCCCTGGCGGACGGCCTGGTCTATCTGGTCGTATTCATCGGCGGTTTTGTCGGCACGGCCGCCCGGTATGGCGTGTCCGCGCTGTTCCCGGCCTCTGCCACTCAGTTTCCGCTAGGCACGTTCATCGCGAATATTGCCGCATGCTTCCTGTTCTCACTGCTCGCGGAAACGATGGCGCACGCTTCATGGATCCGCCGGCGCGCCCGCCAATTGCTCAGCCGCGGTTTGGGGCTTGGCTTGTGCGGTGGCTTGTCGACGATGTCCACGGTTGCGGTCGAAAGTCTCGCCGATATTCTTGACCATGAGCCGTGGATGGCTGTCTCCTACATGGTCGCGAGCGTGGTGGGCGGCACGATATGCTGCATCGCCGGTGTGCTGCTGGCGCACGTGCTTACGTCGTCGCGGGCTGCCCAATCGCTGCGCCGCATTTCAGCCGGTTCCAATACGTCGTATGGGACTCGGCGCGCCGAACCCATACCGGTTACGGGTGGAAGCGCTCCGGGCGGTCATGCTCAGACAACTGCCGGCGGGGGTTCTTCGACTGCTGATGGCTCGGCGGCCGGCGGGCATCATGACGGAAGCAACCCGGATATGCCGGCTTCATTCGAGCCGACGCCCATCACCGCGGAAATCCCGCTGGTTCCTGATCCGGTGACTGGGGAGGTGCACTGATGCTGCTGGTATGTGTCTGCGGCGGACTTGGCGCAATGGTCCGTTACGTGTTCGATGTCTCGATTCGTCGTGGCTGGCATCATGCGTTCCCCCTGGCGACCCTGCTGGTCAACGTGCTCGCCTCCTTCTGCGCGGGCATGGCGGCTGCGGGGTACGCCTACCATACGGTCGATCATGCGACCAGCCTGATTTTCGTTGCTGGTTTCCTCGGCGGCATGTCCACGTTTTCGGCTGCCATCAACGAAATGGTGTCGCTCGCGCGCAATCGCCGCTGGTGGCTTGCATGGTGGTATTTGCTGGCGACGGTCGCCGCCCCGCTGCTGTGCGCGGCGCTGGGATGGATGCTGGTGGCTGTGACACGGTGACGCAACCGTCGTCAACGCTCGATTCGTCCCGATAGTACAATGCCGGTAGCAGGCGCGATGCATCAGGTCTAGCATTGCCGCCCAGCATATGGCGTCTGCGACAGAGAGCGCTTGAATCAAGCTTCGTGAGGAGAAATTCGTGGTTGGAATGCGCGACGTGGCCAAAAGGGCCGGAGTGTCTTTGAGCACCGTGTCGTTGGTGGTGAACGCTTCTGGATACGTTTCGCAGGATATGCGCCGCCGTGTTGAACAGGCGATGCAGGAACTCGACTATATTCCCAACGAGCTGGCGCGCAACCTGTACCGTGGGCGTACCGGCATGATCGGCGTCATCGTGCCGACGCTGCGGCATCCTTTTTTCGCGACATTAGTGTCCGCGCTGCAAGGGCGTCTTGCGAAACATGATTTGCAGACCTTGCTGTGTTCCACCGCAGATGCGGATACCGGTGAGGCTGAGTATGTCAGCCGTCTGCGCCGACACATGATGGACGGCATCATCATGGCTGCCCATACCGACCATCCTGCGGATTACTGGACGTCAATCGGACGGCCTGTTGTCGCGTTCGATCGCACATTGGGCGATACCATCGCCACCGTTCGTTCCGACCATGAGCAGGGTGGCAGACTGGTCGCCGGGCAGCTGATAGCGTCGGGCGCCCACCGCGTGGTGATGGTTGGCGGCCCGCGCAGCCAGTTTGATGATCGGGGCGGCGGCGCGACCACATTCCCCACGGTGCGGTATTTCCAGACGTTGGCTGAACAGCTTGAGGCTGCGGGTATCAGGCATGAGTATGTGGAGTGCGGGGCCGTGGCGGATGTGGAAGGGTACGCGCGGACGGTGCACGCGTTGTTCGACCGGCTTGACGAGTCGCGCTCGGACGGCGGTGCCGCTCACGCTGCCGGGGTTGTGCCGGTTGATGCGGTGGTCGGTTCCGACGTGGTCGCCGCGTGTGCGGTGAAGGAGGCTTTCACGCGTGGACTGCGTGTGCCGCGTGATCTGCAGATTATCGGCTATGACGGCACATGTTTGGCGGATTGCGCCGGATTGTCGCTGACTGTCGTCAAGCAGGATTTCAGTACGCTCGCCGAACGCTTGGCGACGCATATCGTCGATGCTGTCAATCGTGCCGATGGCAGAGGTAAGACCACGGCGGGTGCTGGAGCTGCTGAGGCGGTTGTGCCTGCTGGGGCTGCTGAGGTTGCCCAGACTGTCCAATCGTCGGAGGTCGATATCGTGCCGGTTTCCCTGAGTCTCGGCGACACTACGCGTCCGGTCGCGTGAATGCTGCCGAATCGCTTCCCTGCCTTGCCGCCGCAACGCCTATGGGTGTGCGGAACTGTTCCGGCACGCCAATCCGGCGCGTGCCGGGGGAGCAGGTGACACCTACGGGTGCGGCGGGACTGTCCTCGTCCGGGGTGTATTGGTGAGCGCTTGCAACACTTCAGCGTCGCCGCCGGCATCGATTCGTTCGATTCGTTCGATCCGAGAGAAAGCGGGCGTCCCGAGCAGCGTCCGCACGACAATCAGACGTCCCGCAGCTGCACAGATCTTGCCGCGACACGGAGCAACTGGCTCATCCGTCTGCGCGTGCGGTGAAGATACATACGGGACTGATGGCGTAATCCGGCCAAACGAAAGAGACAAGATGACACAAGCAGACGATACCGACACGGCCTCTGGCAGGCAGTCGGAACAGGAACGCCCTGACGCCGGGAAGCATCGCTTGGCGCGGTTTGCGGCGGCTGTCGCGCTGGCCTCTGCGCTCGCCGGCGTGGCGGCGGGCCTGCTCACCCTGATGCTATACGGCGTGGAGCACTTGTTTCTCGGGTATGTGGAGGGTGTCTCGGCTCCCGGCCCGTTCGCCGTACCCGCGTGGCGGCGGGCGGTGTCCGTGTTTGTCGGATTGTCGGTCGCGGCGGTGATCTGGTGGCTGCTGCGCACGCGCACAACTCGCGTGCCGTCGGTCAAACAGGCGGTGGGCGGCTCTCGCATGCCAGCCTGGCAGACCGTGGTGCATGTGATGCTGCAGATTTTCATCGTGGGTTCAGGCGCTTCAATCGGTCGCGAGGTCGCGCCGCGTGAGTTGGGTGCGTTGCTCGGTCAGCGGTTTGCCCGACTGACGCGCTTGGGGAAGCGGGATACGCGCACACTGGTCGCCATCGCAGCTGCGGCGGGCCTTGCCGGCGTTTATAACGCGCCGCTTGCGGGAACGTTCTTCGCTGCGGAAATCCTGCTGCATGACATCAGCTTGGAAACGGTGGCGTTGTCTTTCGGCGGTTCTGCTTTGGCCGCGTGGACGGCGTCACTGGTCAAAGGTACGCATACTTTCTACGATTTGGGGCGTGTCAGCGCTCTGTTCACGCCTGATCTCATTGCGTTCGCGCTGGTGGCCGGACTGGTGTGTGGCGCGTGCGGCGCTGTGTTCCGTCGCGGTTCCGCATGGGCTGAATCGCATAAATCCACGGGTGTGACGCTGCTGTGGACGATGCCGTTGGCGGGCGCGGCGACCGGTATCGCTGCGATTTGGTTGCCGCAGATGATGGGCAACGGTCGCGCTTTGGGGCAGCTGAGCTTTTCGAGCGACGTGGAGTTGTCGGTTATTCCGGGATTGCTGATTGGGTTCGTGATGAAGGCGGTTCTGACGTTGCTGACGATCCGTTCGGGCGCTTCGGGTGGCGTGCTGCAGCCGGGGATTGCTCTGGGCGCGTCGATGGGGGCGATACTTGGCGTGCTATGGATGACGTGCTTCCATACGAATACGCTGGCGGTGTATGCGCTGATTGGCGCGTGCGCGCTGTTGTCTGCGTCCCAACAGGCGCCACTGATGGCGACGTGTCTGGTGATGGAGCTGGCCGCCGCGCCGGTGAATCTGTTCGTTCCTGCGGGTTGTGCGGTCGCGGTGAGCGTGGTGGTATGCAAGGTGTTGATGCCGCATCTCGATGCTTGGCACCCGCTCGCCCGCCCCACCAACTAACCTCTCCCTCCCAATCTGTTTACGCTGGGGCGTGTCTTAGCATCACTGGTTTGTGTCTTTCCTCAATCTGTCTACGCTGGGGCGTGTCTTAGCATCGCTGGTTTGTGTCCTTCCTCAATCTGTCTACGCTGGGGCGTGTCTTAGCATCGCTGGTTTGTGTCCTTCCTCAATCTGTTTACGCTGGGTTGTGTTTTAGTGTCACTGTTTTGTGTTCTTTCCCGATCTGTTTACGTTGGGTTGTGTCTTAGCATCGCTGGTTTGTGTTCTTCCTCAATCTGTTTACGCTGGGGCGTGTCTTAGCGTAGACAGATTGGGGGTGTTAATTCGTCGGTTTGGGTTGGCGGTTTCGAGCGGCGCACGGTCGTCTTCCCTGCTTCTGCCGACGCTCACAAGCCACTCAGCGTCGGCAGAAGGTTGGGCGCGGTGATGACGGTGGAGCCGGGGTTCACGATTGTCGGTTTGCTGATTTCCCTTGACTTCTGTCAAAAGCGGGAGATTGCGCTGAATCGGTCATTGGGCGGATAATCTCCCGGGAGAATTGTCGAGTTCGACCCCGTTCCGCAAGAACTCCCAAGGGCATCGTTGGAATCATGCGGCTCGCAAAATCGGGCTGTTGGGAGTTCTCCCGCGAATCAGCCGAATCGCGCTAATCTCCCGCGAAAAGCCGGGACTTTACGCATTTGCTGTCCGTCTCGGCGTAAAGTCCTGGTTGTTTCGAGAAACATGTGTCTGCATTTGCGGAATCGAACGTTGAGATGCGTGGTATGGAACAGCAACCATGCGCCGTGCAATGAATCGTTGATATTCTGCGGCATTGATTTCATGCCATGATCATTGTCGTCGGATTGCCGCCCGCAGAATCAGGTATCAACATGCATCGTGCGCAACGCTCGGCGTCACTGAACCGTCGAGGAATTTCGATTAACCGACGCAGGAGTATGCCGCCCGCCCGTGTACGATTCGGTTCATGGACAGCGATACCAACAGCCAAAACACATGTACCCGAACCGAAACCGCGCAATCGCGCCGCATCCTCCGCGGCCGCATCTACCGCCATTTCAAGGGCGACCGGTACCTCGTTGAGGATTTCGCCACGGATTCTGAATCCGGCCTGCCGGTGGTGGTGTATCGCAAACTGTATGATGACGGCTCGCTGTGGGTGCGTCCGCTCGAGATGTTCGCCGGCGAGGTCGACCGCGCGAAGTATCCCGATGTCCGACAGCGCTACCGATTCGAACTCGAGGATGTCCCCAGTGTGAACCATCACTGAATTCTTGGCGCTGGCACGCCTCACAGCCCTCACGCTTCGTCCTTTCCCTCGGACGCACGCGCGAGCCTCGGCTCCATCGCTCTTGCGACACCAGAGAGCCCCGTATCCGGCACAGTTTTGCCGATTCCCGCGTGTCGCACGATATCGGGGGCACCCCTGCGCATACAATATTAAACCGGTTCGATACGCGTTCGGAATCGTTCGGGAACAATGATGGCGGACGGCGACTCGAATCGCCAAATCCACGAAAATCCGCCGAAAATCCGTTACACTGTAAGTGTTCTGTGTTTGGCGTCAAAGGAGGGTCAATGAAGAATAAAGTCCAACTCATCACCTACGCCGACAGGCTTGGTGACGGCACCATCGCATCCCTGACCGATGTGCTGCGCACCCGCTTCAACGGCGTGTACGAAGGCGTGCACATCCTGCCGTTCTTCACCCCCTATGACGGTGCCGACGCCGGCTTCGACCCGGTGGACCACACCAAAGTCGACCCGCGCCTCGGCACATGGGACGATATCGCCGAACTGTCCAAAACGCACGACATCATGGTCGACACCATCGTCAACCACATGTCGTGGGAATCCAAGCAATTCCAAGATGTCATGAAGCGCGGTGAAAACAGCCCCTACTACGGGATGTTCCTCACCATGTCGAGCGTCTTCCCCGACGGCGCCACCGAAGAGGACCTGGCCGGCATCTACCGCCCGCGTCCGGGCCTGCCGTTCACCCACTACACGTGGGGAGGCAAAACCCGCCTCGTGTGGACCACCTTCACCCCGCAGCAGGTCGATATCGACACCGATTCCAAAGAAGGTTGGGATTACCTGCTGTCCATTCTCGACCAGCTGTCGCGCAGCCACGTCAGCTACATCCGCCTCGACGCGGTCGGCTACGGCGCCAAGCAAGCCAAGACCAGCTGCTTCATGACCCCCAAGACTTTCGACCTCATCGGCCGCATCAAGAAGGAAGCAGAATCCCGCGGTCTGGAAACGCTGATCGAAGTGCATTCCTACTACAAGAAGCAGGTCGCCATCGCCAACAAGGTTGATCGCGTCTACGATTTCGCGATTCCTGGCCTGCTGCTCCACGCGCTGACCACCGGCAAAACCGAGCCGATCGCCCACTGGGTTGACGTGCGCCCGAACAACGCGGTCACCGTGCTCGACACGCATGATGGCATCGGTGTCATCGACATCGGTTCCGACCAGCTTGACCGCAGCCTCAAGGGCCTTGTGCCTGACGAGGAAGTCGATCAGCTCGTCGAAACCATCCACGAGAACACCCACGGCGAATCCCGCGCCGCGACCGGTGCCGCCGCCAGCAACCTCGACCTGTATCAGGTCAACTCCACGTACTATTCGGCGCTCGGCTGCAACGACCAGCATTACCTTGCCGCCCGTGCCGTGCAGTTCTTCCTGCCCGGCGTGCCGCAAGTGTACTATGTCGGCGCGCTTGCGGGGGCGAATGACATGGAGCTGCTGCGTCGCACGAATGTCGGGCGTGACATCAACCGTCACTACTATTCCGTGGAGGAGATTGACCGGAATCTCGAACGTCCGGTCGTCAAGGCGCTGAACGCCCTGTGCCGTTTGCGCAACCAGCTTGACGCGTTCGACGGCGAGTTCGCCTTCAGCCGCGAAGATGACGTGTTGACCTTCAATTGGAAGGGCGCGACCACTTCGGCGACCCTCACATTCGAGCCGAAACGCGGTCTGGGCGTTGACAACCAGACTTCCGTGTGCACGCTGCGCTGGTCGGATGCGGCCGGCGAGCATGAAACTGACGACCTGCTGGCGGATCCGCCTGCGGTCGCATGACAACGTTTGACTGCCGCTGCTGACCCTGATGGGCTGGCGGCGGCAGTCACATAACAAAGGGGATTTGACATGACCGACAATGAGACCGGCGGGGCTGCCGGCAAGAAGCCTGGCAACGGGTATGTCCGACCGGGTATCGATGATCGTCCTGACTTGGACAAGGCGTTGACGCCGGAACAGAAAATCGCGGTGAGCCGTCTCGCCGTTCCGCTTCCGACGCAGCCGAAAGGCGAGGATTCCGCGGCGTCCGTAGGTGTGCAGGAGACGCGCATGGGCGCGGAAAGCGGTACGCCGGTCGCTGCGATGGCGAATTCTGTGGATGCGGCGGTGCTCGATCCGAATTCCGCGTTCAACGATATGCGCGACCCGATGGTCAGCGCTGATGGGCATCGGCCGTCCAAGAACGAAATCGTGCGTCTTGGCGTCGGCTTCACGCTGAGCGCCGTGGTGTGCGCCATCCCGTGGGTTGCATTGAGCACGGTGATTTTGCCGCAGGTGTTGCAGAACATCAATCCTGCCACCAAGGAATCCATGCTCGGCACCATCAACGCGGTCGGTTCCATCGTCGCGTTGCTGGCGAACGTGATTTTCGGCACGTTGTCCGATATGACGCGCAGCCGTTTCGGCAAGCGCACCCCGTGGATCGTGCTCGGCGGTCTGATCGCCGGCCTGTCTGTCGGCTTGATCGCAATCTCTCAGAACAACTTCCCGGCGATTCTTGTGCTGTGGTGCATAGCCCAGTTGGGGTACAACGTCATGCTCGCCCCGTTCGTGGCAACCATGTCCGATCGCGTGCCGGACAAGGTCCGTGGCACCATTTCCGGCTTCTACGGTGCGGGTATCGCCACCGGTCAGACGCTTGGCAATGTGGTCGGTGCGCGTTTGAACGACCATGGCGCTGCTGGCGTTACGCTCGGCTGGCTGATCGGTGCTGCGGTGTTTGCGTTGATTGGCATCATCACGGTTGTTGTCTGGCCGCGTGAGAAGTCCAATGTGAACGAGAAGCGTGAGCAGGTCACCGCAAAGTCCGTGCTGATGAACTTCCGTCCGCCGCGTCACGCGCCTGACTTCTATTTCGCGCTGGTGGGCCGCACCCTGATGATGGGCGGCTACTGGATGATCAACGGCTATCTGTTCTACATTTCGCAGGATTACATTTTCGCCGGGCAGCCGAAGGCGAAGGATTCCGCGAATGCGTTGATCGCCGTGATGGGCGTGATCACCTTGATCGTCTCGCTGATTGCCGCGCTGACCGCTGGTCCGATTACCGATAAAATCGGCCGTCGCAAGCTGCCGGTCGCACTGGCCAGCTGCCTGTTCGCTGTCGGTATCGTGATGCCGCTGGCGATGCCGAGTCGCGTCGGCATGCTGCTGTTTGCTGCAATCGCAGGTTTGGGCTACGGCGTGTACAACGCCATCGATCAGGCGCTGAACGTTTCCGTGCTGCCGAACCCTGACGAAGCGGGCAAGGATCTGGGCATCCTGAACCTTGCGAACACGCTGTCCACGGTGATCGGTTCGGTGTTCACGTCGGTGATCATCAGCGTGTCCAAGAATATGCATCACGTCACGGCCACGCCGCCGTCAGCGTATCGCGCGGTGTTCATTGTGGCCATCGTGATTGTGCTGATTGCCGCGTACTTGATCATGCGCATCAAGAAAGTGAAGTGACGCGTCGCGTCGCGCGAACGCGAGTCATGATTCCGGCCGGGTGCCTGTCTGCCCTCATTGTGGGCGGAACGGGCGCCCGGCCGGTTGCGTTTTCGCACTGGCTGCGCAGATGAAGGGTTATTGGCCAACATGTGTGTCGGGAATCGGGTGTGAGGGGTTGTCCTGCCGGGCGCGTCGCGGTTTTGAATCCTCATGCGCCACTTTCGGGCCCGGCCGGAGTGTGTGTCCGCGATCAGCACGGGCCCGTTGCGGCTTATGGCGTGCGAAGCGGTTCGAATGTGCCGCGTCGCGCATGTCAAGGCATACATCATGCGCCGGTTGGAATGCTTCCTGGCCGGTCCGGGAGCCGTAATGCCGGCTTGCGTATGCCTCGGCATACGCCGCATGGCGGACGGGGCGCCGCGACCCATCCGGGGGCAATACTACGTTGAGCCGTGTATGCCCGGGCATGCGCAGACCGCAGGACACGGCCCGGAGCCGCCGCTTCCCGTCGATATCTGTTCAGTTTCGCATGCCGTGGCATACAGGATGCGCACGCAGGCCGGAACGATGATCCAGGCTCCCACATGCCCCGCCAGCAGACACACATCTTGGCCTATAACCCCAGGTGAAGGCATCCCGGCACGCCTGCGGTTACGGCCGGCCTGAATCTTGTGGTTGCAGACGGGACAGAGGCATCCCGGCACGCCTGCGGTCGCGGCGCCCCAATCTGGCGAGATGTTCGGGGCGGAGTCCGAAAAACTCTCGGATCCGCCCTTCTGCTGCGAGACTTGAGAGATTGTTCGGGATATCTCGCGTCCGGACCTGTTTCCGCGAGATGTTTAGATTTTGGCGGGTCACCACAGTGATGGTGGGCTCTCGAAAACCGCGGAATATCAACGATGTGGGGATACCTCGTTCGTGCGGACTGATTCATGGGGTCTCAACCAAATCATGGATTTGCACTCCCGGCGGAGTTTTTCAGAGATTGTTCTGAAAATCTCGCTGATTGCGGCCTTTCGCTGAGATATCGAGCTGAGAGTAGGCATTGAGATTCGAAAGGAATCAACTCGCGGTTATGTCCCAGAGGTTGGTGTATGAGGCCCTGTTCCCTGCGGGGTGTTGAAAGGGGTCACCGCCTAGTATCGCCATTGATGGATAAGTGAAATTGATGGCGGGAAGGACCAGACGATGACCGTAAGGCATACGTTAGC
>NZ_WBSO01000016.1 GCF_009299485.1 Bifidobacterium apri | reverse complement strand
GGGTGGTGCGGCGGTCTGGTATGGTCCAGGCTGCCGCCTTCGTCGTTTGTGCGTTTGGACGCCGGAAAACGCCCGGTCCATGTCCGTACCCGCCGGTTACAATTCTGACAGTATGGCCTGCCGTCCACGCCACGATTGTCATGCTGCCAGGCGCGGAGCAGACCCCAAGAATGGGAGATTTCATCGTATGACATTGTCAGCCGCAATCATCCTTGCCGCAGGTGAAGGTACCCGTATGCGTTCTGCCACACCAAAAGTGTTGCATACGCTTGCCGGCAAGACCTTCCTCGAGCGGGTTATGGCGTCCGTCGCGGGGCTTGATCCTGAAACCCTCGCCGTGGTGGTCCATTACCAGGCCGAGCGTGTCGCCCAAGCTGCGCGTTCCTATAACGAATCGGTCGAAATCGTCCATCAAGACGACCTGCCCGGCACCGGACGCGCAGTCCAGTGTGCGATGAATCAGCTCGCTGCAGAAGGCAAAGCCGCGGGGACCGTGCTGATCGCCGCATCCGATATGCCGCTGCTGGATACCAACACCCTTGCTGGATTGCTTGACTATCATCGCACCAGCGGCAATGATGCGACGGTCTTGACTACTGTGCTCGACGACCCGACCGGGTACGGTCGCATCATCCGTGACAGCGACGGCAGCGTGCTGCGCATCGTCGAACAGAAGGACGCCAACAGCAGCGAACTGGCGGTTCGTGAGGTCAACACGTCCGTCTACGTATTCGATGCGAAAGTCTTGGCCGCTGCCATCGCCGGCCTTGACTCCAAGAACGCGCAAGGCGAATTCTACCTGACCGACGCGTTGGAAACCGCCCGCCGTACCGGACGGGTTGGGGCGTGGGCGGCTCCGGATCCCCTAAGCGTCGAAGGGGTCAACGACCGCGTGCAGCTTGCCGCGCTTGCCGGCGCGCACAACCGTCGGATTTGCGAATACTGGATGCGTCAGGGCGTGACCATCCTTGATCCGTCAACCACCTGGATTGAGGATGACGTGCGTATCGAACGCGATGCCGAAATCCTGCCAGGCAGCTTCCTGCAAGGGAAAACCACCATCGGCGAAGGCGCGGTCGTCGGCCCGTACACCACGCTCATCGATGCGACGATCGACGCCGAGGCTCATGTGGAACGTTCCCGCGTCCAGGAGTCGCATGTCGGCCGTGGCGCGAATATCGGTCCATGGACGTACATGCGCCCGGGCAACGAACTGGGCGAAGGCACCAAGGCCGGCGCATTCGTCGAAATGAAGAAAGCCCATATCGGCGACGGTACCAAGGTGCCGCATTTGAGCTATATCGGCGACGCCCAGCTCGGCGAACACACCAATATCGGCGGCGGCACCATCACCGCCAACTACGACGGTGTGCACAAGAACCGTACCAAGATCGGCTCCAACGTCCACGTGGGCGCCGGCAACATGTTCGTCGCGCCGGTTGAGATCGGCGACAACGTCACCACCGGAGCGGGATCGGTCGTCCGCCACGACGTGCCCGACGACGCGATGGTATACTCCGAGAACACACAACACATCATCGAGGGCTGGAAGCCCGCTTGGGAGCGCTGATATGACCGCATTGCAAAGTTCCATCGACGCCGTCCGCATCGCCGCAGCCGCAGCGGACCGCATGAAAGGCACGGATATCGTCGCCTTCGACGTGACCGGCCCGATTGCCATCACTGATGTGATGATGATCGTCACCGCGTCCAATGAACGCCAGGTGCTCGCCGTCGCCGAGGAAATCGAGAAGGATCTGTACACCAAGGGCGGTCATCTGCAGCCGCGTTCGCGCGAAGGCCTGCAGGAAGGCCGTTGGGTGCTCCTTGATTTCGGCGACTTTGTGATTCACGTGATGCATGAGGAGGAGCGGCGCTTCTACCGGCTTGAAAGCTTGTGGAAGGATTGCCCGGCCATCGATCTGCAGTTGCCCGGCGCTCCTGAAGGCGCGGGCACGGATGCCGCCGCCGCGGCCGCCGACGAGCAGTGAGTATGGCAAACCGTATGCTCCGTATGGGCGGCGAATATCACGGTCCTGAGCATCGCCGCGTCCAGCCGACCGGCCCGCATGTCAGGTCGATCATTATCGTGCGGCACGGACGGACCTCCTACAATGAGCAGCATCGTCTGCAAGGCCAGGTGGATATTCCGCTTGACGAGGTTGGTGCGTGGCAAGTGCGTCAGACGGCGCAAACCTTGCGTGAGTTGTACGTTGAAGGCCGTCCCGATATTCCCAAGCAGCTCGTTGTCTGCTCCGACTTGGGTCGTGCCGTGCAGACCGCCCATGCGTTCGCCGATCCGCTCGGTTTGGATGTGCATCCGGACGCCCGCGTCCGCGAACGCAGCTTCGGCGCATGGGAAGGCCTGCGTCTTGAGGAGCTTGAGCGGGATTTCACCGAGGACTACCAGTCGTGGCGTCATTTCGCCGGTGGAGAGCTCAAGCATGGCGCCGAGCCGAAAGGCGCGGTGGGGGAGCGCGGCGTCGAAGCGATCGACGACTGGTCGCATCGTGCCGGCCCGGACACCACGCTGTTCATTTTCTCCCATGGGGCGTGGATTTCCCAGACCTTGCAAACCCTGCTGGGCATGGCATCAGGCAATCATGACTTCGGTGCGATGACATCCATGTTCAACGCCCATTGGGCGCGGTTGACCGGTGCCGATCAGCCGGACGGCACGGTCCGTTGGAGAATGACCGAATACAACCATGGTCCCGCGATTGCGGACACCGACCAGTGGGAAGCCCCGACGCTGCACTGATTGCTGGGTGCCCATTATCCTGCCGCCGCAGTCCCTCTCCTACACAAACTGGCTACGCTAATAAGCAGCCAAGCGTAGCCAGTTGGTATGCGCACCCAAACTGGTGACGCAACGGAGGCCGTGAGCGTAGACAGTTTGTATAGTTACTCAAACTGGTTACGCTTGGGTGCGGCTGTGTGTAGATAGTTTGTGAATGGGCGTGCGCCGGTCCCAGCCATGTCGCGTGCCGACTGTGTGACGATTCCGGCCACGTGCCGATACTGACCATGCTGCGGGGCATGCCATGTATGTTGTTCACCGTGTGTTCATCTCTTGCCTTCCGTTCGATTATCATCGAAGGCGAGGGGTGATCGCTATGACCACATCACATGCGCACATGCCCGGCATCGAAGTCGCGGCGGAAAGAGGGCGGCGCACGTCGCGCATACCGGCGTGCGTGAACCCGATTTGGCGGGGAGCCGTCCGCCAGCCAGCAGTAGCCGGCACGTTCTACCCGGCGGATCCGGATGCGCTGCGGAACATGATCGACCGGCAGCTCGACTATGCGCGCACCTCGCTGTCCCATCAGCAGCAGCCCAATCGGCTGCCCGAAGGCACTCCGAAAGCCGTTATCGTGCCCCACGCGGGATACATCTACTCGGGCACCACAGCAGCTGTCGCCTATAGCCTGCTCGCCCGGGGGCGCGGCGAGATTCACCGGGTCCTCATCATCGGCCCCACCCACCGTGTTCCGGTGCACGGATCAGCCTGTTGCACCGCAGGTGCGTGGCGCACGCCATTCGGCGTCATGCCAATCGACACGGAAGCCGAATGCGACGCACTCGATGCCGGTACGCCCGGCCTCATCGTCAACGATGACACGCACCAGCGGGAGCACGCCGTCGAAGTCCAGCTTCCTTGGATCCAGCGCACGCTTGGCGGGAACGTCAGCATCATTCCCATCAATGCGGGAGACACCACGCCCCAAGAGCTCGGCACGTTGATTGAGCGGTTCTGGGAAGATCCCGGGACTGTCATCATCATCAGCTCGGATTTGTCACACTACCATCCTGAACATGTCGCCCGCAGCCTTGATGACGACACCATCTGGCGCATCGCCACCCGGACCATGCCGATCGTACCCGACCGCGCCTGTGGTGCCTACCCGGTCAACGGGCTGATCGACGTGTGCATACGGCACAACCTTGCCATCAGGCCGCTCGGCTGCTCGACATCAGGCGATGATGGAGCGCTGGCGCTCGCGGGCGGTGACGGTCTGCCCATGCGTCGGCCGGATATGGCCGATCGCGACCAGGCAGTCGTCGGCTATGCGTCTTTCGCTGTGTGGAACCAAGATGACGGTTCAGCGCGTCATGTACGCGTGCAAGAACCGCCCGAACGTGAGGATGCAGGACCGCAATTGCCTCCGGAAGCACAACACGTGCTGCCCGGTCTTGCCCGCGCGGCGCTTGCCCGGTATTGCGGCATCGACACCGATGAGCCGACCGCTCAAGAGACAAGCCAGACGCATCCTTGGCTGAACCGCGATGGAGCCAGTTTCGTCACCTTGCGCGAGCAAGGCGATTTGCGGGGTTGCATCGGCTCGTTGGAGGCGACTCGGCCGCTGGGTGAGGATATCGCCTGCCACACCGTGGACGCCGCAAGCCACGACCCGCGGTTCAGGCCGGTGGCGCCGTGGGAGTATCCGGGCATCAGCATCGAAGTGTCCGTGCTGTCCCCGAAACGGGCGTTGCCGGTATCTTCACGCGCTCAGTTGGAAGCTTCGCTCGTACCTCGGCGCGACGGACTCGTCATCGATGACGGGCATGGGCATCATGCCACGTTTCTGCCGCAAGTATGGGACCAGCTGCCGCATCCGCATGATTTCGTCGGCCACCTGCTGGCAAAGGCAGGGCTGCGCGCGGACACCACGTGGAATGATGCGCGCTTCGCCGCATGGACATACACGGTAAGCGTCTACGATGAGAAGGAAACGGGTGCCGATGCATCGGGCAGGGCTACCGGCGAGGAAAGGAAGCATCATGCATGAACGCAAGGCGCAGGCGTCGCATGGCGCCACGGATGCCGGGCAGCCGCTCGACCAGCCGCATCCGGATGAGGTCGCGGCTTCGATGCGTGGTGGATTTCAGCCGACCAGCCCGTTCCCGCACACCTATGAGTCGCCGTCGCCTCAACCGGACGGCAGGCGCGATATGGCTTCCGCGCCTGTAGCGGGTAATCGCGCGACCGGTCGATGGCAGCATCGTCTTGAAGACGGCAGAGTCCAATGCGACTTGTGTCCGCGCGGCTGCAAGTTGCGGGACGGCCAGCGTGGCTTCTGCTTTGTGCGTTCCAACCATAACGGGGTTATCGTGCTGGATACCTACGGGCGAAGCTCCGGATTCGCGCTGGATCCGGTGGAGAAGAAGCCGCTGAATCATTGGCATCCGGGCACGGCAATTCTCAGTTTCGGTACCGCCGGATGCAACAGCGGGTGCCGTTTCTGCCAGAATTGGGATATTTCGCGATCGCGGATTTGGGACACGTATGCGGTCGAAGCGCAGCCGGACGATATCGTCCGTGCCGCCCAAGGGTGCGGTGCCCCGTCCGTGGCGTTCACGTACAACGATTCCGTAGTGTTCGCGGAATACGCCATCGACACCGCGCATGCCTGCCGCGATCACGGTATCGGCACGGTGGCGGTCACGGCAGGATACATGTCTGCTTGCGCGCGACCTGAATTCTACCGGTATATGGATGCGGCGAATATCGATCTGAAAGGGTTCACCGAGGATTTCTACTGGCATGACACCGGTACGCATCTGACCGATGTGTTGGCGACGATCGACTATGCGGTCAATGCGGCTGATACGTGGGTGGAATTGACGACCCTGCTTATTCCCGGCCATAACGATGACGACAAGACCTTGCACGCGGAATGCGCGTGGCTGCGTGAGCATTGCGGGCGTGACGTGCCGTTGCATTTCAGCGCGTTCCATCCCGACTACCATATGCTGGACGTGCCGCCGACACCCAAGGAACGACTGTTGCACGCCCGCAGGATCGCGTTGCAGGAAGGCTTGCGTTACGTGTACACAGGCAATGTGTCGGATCGGGATGGCGGCACTACGTTCTGCCCGTCCTGCGGGGCGCGGCTGATCGAGCGCGACTGGTATGACATCACTGGATATCGGCTGACCGCCGACGGTACATGCCCTGATTGTGGGGCGATTGTCCCTGGCGTGTGGGACAAGCATCCAGGCACATTCGGCGGGATGCATCTGCCGGTTGATATTCGCCGGTATACGGCACAATAACGGGCATGACAGCGCAAGAGCGCGCTACGACAATATGACAAGGGCGACGGCGGACGGGTTTCCGTCTTGCCGTCGCCCATGTCAACACGGGTTGGACAACCTGATCGGCTCACCAGCGGAGCGCCTACGATGTCGTGTCGTGCGCCCAGGATTGCGCCGGTCAGTGTCGCGGCTCAGTCCTTTTCGATGACCGTGCCGGCCTTCGCGCCTGCGGTCAGATCATCGATTTCGGTGACTTCCAGCACCGGCACTACGGCAGGCTTCTTGGTGCCGTTGCGCTCGGCGACTTTGACCTGCTCCTCGTAGATCGCATCGTCGCTGTGCAAGGTCACTTTGCCGCGGAAACGATAGCCGGTTTTGGTTTTCAGGTCCGCAACACCGATGACCAGTTCGCTGCCATCGAGCAGGTTCTGGTAATGCTGGCGTGCGGTGCGCTCATGGTAGGCGATGTGATGATCGTCGAGCACGAAGGTGGACATCTTCGGTCCGATGTTGAGCTGGCCGTCTTTGCTGATGGTCGCCACCCAAGGCAGGTGGTTCGCGATGAAATCCTTCATTTCCGGGGTGATGGTAGCCATGATATTCCTTTCGCTCGTGGTCTTGCGTGTGTACCGTCTGGGGGCGCCTTGCACGCCGCCGCATCGCGGCTGCCGACCGGGTCGCCGGCGCCTGTGCGAACCGGTGATATCAGCTTACGGCAGTTTTCCTGTCATTGACGGCATGAAACGGGGGATTGTGAGGTATCTCACGACGGTTTCGCCGCGGGCGTTGAACCATCGGAGGAACGGGATATCGCACGAAGATCGGCGGCTGCGGCCTGATGGACGATTCGTGCCTCAAGGCGGAGGCGATGATATTTCAGTGAGGTGAATCTTGCGAAAAATCGGATGGCAGTCGGGCGTGTTCTTTCCTGGTGATGGCTATCGTAAGTACGACGAAAGCGACGATTGCCCGCACCTGTGTCGGCGTATATCGTCCTGAGCATCGAAGCCTACGGGGTGAAGGAGGAGCATCGCATGCGTGCACGCAGCCGCTTCCAGGAATTTCGCAGCCGCATGTCGCGCACATTCCCGCCGAATCTCGCCCGTATCATGCTGTTGTGCTGCGCCGCCCTGTGGGGTGGCAGCTATCTGGTCGCGAAAGTGGCGATGAACGCCATCACGCCCCAATGGCTGATGGCTATGCGCATGACCGGTTCCTGCATGATCATGTTCATCCTGTTCCATCGTGTGATCATTCCAGCGCTCACCCGTGAGATCATCGTTCCCGCGCTTGTTGTGGGCGTCACATATTACGGCACGATGGTGATGCAGACCGAAGGCTTGAAAACCATTGACCCCGGCCGCAGCGCCTTCCTGACCGCCTCGTACTGTGTGCTCACTCCGTTTGCGGCATGGCTGGTCGCCAAGCAGCGCCCCAAGATGATCAATCTCGTCGCCGCGGTCATCTGCCTGACAGGCGTGGGATTCGTCGCTCTGAAACCCGGGTCAGGCTCACTTGCGCTCAGCCAAGGCGATCTGATGACCATCGCGAATGCGGTGATTTTCTCGTTCAATCTCACGTTCCTGGGGCGTTATACCCAGCGGTTCCACCCGATCGCCGTCACGTTCATGCAGTTCGCCGTCGCCGATGTGTTCTTTTTGATCGGTGCGTTGCTTACTGAACCGCTGCCGAATGCGTCGTGGCTTGCGCCTGACGTGATCATGAGTTTCCTGTATTTGCTGATCGGCGCGACCACGATGGCGCAGATCATGCAGAATATCGGTCTCGCCCACGTGCCGCCATCGAGTGCCGCCATCATCATGTGTACGGAAAGCCTGTTCGCTGTCGCTTTTTCTGCCCTGTTCTGGGGCGAGGCGATTGGTTGGACGTCGATTGTGGGCTTTTCGCTGATTTTCGCTGCCATGATCATGTCCGTGGTGACGAAACGCAAGTAGCTGTCGCGGGTGCAATGCGGTTGTATCACAAACCGGTGCGCGGTATTCGAGCTGGGACTCGCACGTCACCGGTGTGGGAAGAACCCGCGCATGCACCCTTCTGCCGACGCTGAGTGTGTCGTGAGTGTCGGCAGAAGCAGGGAGTCGTCGCGATTGTCTCGCGAGACCGATGTGCCGTGAATGCGCTGCGCGTCAATCTTGGCAGAATGCGATGGCACCAAGCCGAATCACAGGGAGCGGCAGCGTCCCGGCGATTACTTTTCCAGTGAGCCGAGTTCCATGAAATTGGCCAGATCGTCGAGGCCAAGTCCCGCATAATCTTTGATATTCGTCACTTGCGGGCCGTCAAAGACCACGCCTTCAGGCGTGAATCCGGTGATCGCGACGACCGTGGCTCCGCTGGCGCCGCCGGATTGCAAGCCGACAGGAGAATCCTCGAACACCAGGCAATCAGACGGGTCGGCGCCCACGATTTCAGCGGCGCGCAGGTAAGGCGCCGGATCCGGCTTCGCCGCCAGTCCGTCCTCGCCGCAGACATATCCTACGAATGCGCCTTCAGGAGCCTGACGCGCCATATTGTCAACCATCGCGCGTGGGGAGGCGGACACGATCACGTTCGGGATGCCGGCATGCGAAAGCAGGTCAAGCAGTTCGACTGCGCCCGTCGCCCAGCATGGCTTCTCACGTTCGCGCTCAATCACATAGTTGACGATTTCCGATCGTAGCAATTCCGTATCCACCGGCGAGGGAATGTACTCCTGCACGATTTGCAGCAGGCGAGGGGTGGACTGGCCGCGCGCACGCAACGGTACTTCTTCGCTGAACGTGCCGCCATGCAGTTCGATGACATGCTGTTCGGCTGCAGCCCAGTAGATTTCCGAATCGATCAGTGTTCCGTCCATGTCCCAGAACACAGCTGCCGGAAGGCTTTCCGGCGCTTCGAGCACGGCGGACGATTGAGAAAGTGTCAAGGTGTCGTTGAAAGTCACCCGGCTCATTATGCTCATATGCGCGAACAAATAGGCTGCCGATCGCCGGCAAAGCGCTACCTCTGCGCCGCTGGTGCAATGCTGGGAGAACGACATCGCAACGGCTTAACCGATACATCACCCGGTTGTGACATGCATCCACATGGTGAACATGTGTGAGCATGACGCGATTTTTCAGCACCTGCCCAGCGTATTCCTGTCTTTTTCGATAAAGTCAAGCATGTGAAGAACTTTTTCAAGGGAATATCTGTGCCGCAGCTTGTCGCCGGTGCACTCGCCGCGGTCACCTCGTTCTTGCTGTCAGCCAAGATCGGTATTGCCGGTTCAGTCATCGGTGTGGCTGTAGGTTCGATCGTATCTGCGGTGTCATCGCAGCTGTATCAGAACATTCTCAAGGCGTCATCGGAAAAACTCCAGGATGTCAAAGGTGTTGATGACGAGCATCCGGACAGCGATGACGACAGCCAGTCGAACGATGCAGATGAAGGGGATGGGGAAGCCGCCAAGCCTCGACAGGTCAGCAGCGGCGAGACCACCGTGCTGCCCGCCCAGCATGAAGGGCAAGGCACGTCTGATGCGACACGGGCCATGCCCGCTGCCGGCGCGGCGGACGCGACCACGGTAATCCAGCCCGGGGATGACGCCACGCGCGTCATCGCAGGTGGGCTTGCGGACGACGCGCACCTTGAAACGCATGGCGGCGCGGGCGGACGTAAAGCGCGGGTTGTCGTCTCCGGCGAGCAGACCGGGAGCGCGGCGGCTCGGCATCTCACCGGCACGACAAGCAACGGACGCACCCGCAACGCTAAACGTGTGGCGATTATCGTGTCTGTGGTCAGCGCGCTGGTCGCTGTCGGCATCACCGCAGGCGTCATCATGCTGATCACTCGTGGTCAGGGTACGGATAGCGTGGTACGGGATATGGTCGGCACCGCGCGGGTGACGCCGAAGCCGACACCGAGCGAATCGCAGATGCAGGACGACAAGGACAGCCAATTCAACCGCCCGAGCACCTCGCCGTCTGCGACCGCGAGCGCGTCGCCATCGGCGAGTTCCAGCGCCTCTGCGTCTGCAACCCCAAGCTCCTCGCCGTCTTCATCGGCGACCGCGTCCCCGTCTGCGAGCGCGTCGAGCAGTGCGGGCACAGACTCGAATTCAGGCTCGGGCTCGGACTCGTCGTCCAGCTCGAACGGCGCAACCGGCTCGAATTCCGGTTCGTCCGACTCGTCGGGCTCCGGGACAACGGATTCAGGGGCTGGTACATCAGGGGCTGGTTCATCGTCCTCAAGTTCGACCGATGGGTCCGGGGCAACGGCAAACTGAACAATCCATAACGGGCGGTTGCGTGAGGCGCCGCCCGTTATGTTTGCCGCGTCAACTCGGCTAGATGCCGAATGCGTGACCGCGGACGAGAATCACCACGCCAAGCGCGATAAGCACGAGTGGAAACACGTACCGATCCGAGCGTTCTAGCCACTCGCCGATGCCTGGTCTGGTGGCGATGAACCGCGCAAGGAGCACAAGCACGGTGACCAGGATGAGGAACACCACGCAATATACGGCGACCACAGGGAGCGTGTTGGATACGAATACCGGCACGTACACGCCGATATTGTCCCCGCCGTTGGCGAATGTGACCGCGGCGACCGTCGGCAAGGTGACGCCTTTGCCTTCGCCGGTCTCATCGTCGTCGTTGCCGCGGATGCTGTCCCAGCCGGCTTTGATGCCGAGCGCCAGTGGAATCAGGCCGAAGTAGGGGATTGCTTCGGCGGGTAGCAGGGTGACTGCGCCGTATGAGGCGACGGCGGCGATGATGAGGATGCCGAGAAAACCGAGATACTGGCCAAGCAGGATGGTTCGTGTTGTCCCGCGATGTTTTGCGCCGCGGGCGAAGAACAGGGCGAGCACGATGATGTCGTCAATGTTTGTGACGGCGAATAGTGCCACGGCTTGGATGATGGATGCGATCATGGCGGATTCCTCCCGATTGGCTGATGTCCAGTGTGTCTGGTGCGTGATGCGTGGAGTGTGGTGTGCGTAGATTATCGCTGTCGGCTTGTCGCCGATGGTTGTTGGTCTCTTGCTGCCGGCAGTCGACTGATGTGCTGCGATTCCGGCTTCACTGGCATTGTTGACGCTGCTGACTGTATTTGACTGTGTTGACTCGTGACTCTCTCGCCGCCGCTGGCCTTACGTTCCCCAAGCGCGATATATCAACCAACAGCAGCTATCCGAGCTGTATTCCAGCTACAGTGTGTCGAAGGGAGGAATCGAATGCGACACGCCGAGAGGGGTGGTCGATTTTGATATTGGTCTGCGATGTTGTAATGTATACGAGGTTCGCGAAGAACGGACAACATAGCTGAAGACCGACCGGGGCTATGGCGCAGCTGGTAGCGCATCTCCATGGCATGGAGGGGGTCGGGGGTTCGAATCCCCCTAGCTCCACGATTTACCCGCATCGCAATCGCGATGCGGGTTTTTTATTCCGTAGCAAGGTCTGATATTGTCGGGGCAACAAGCGCAACCTGCGGATTGTGGATGTGGGTCTCAGCGTCGGCAGAAGCATGGACTGGGGCGTGCCGACAACCCTGTACTCCGCATCGCATACCCGCCAATCGCGACGGCTCAAACGGCTCAAGTTGACCATCAGACAAACGCGCGCTGAACATCGCGTTACGTCATGGGGTGAAACCGCGGGAAGACGGTTTCGTCCCAGCCGTGAGGGATTATGCTTATTTGGGATTCTTCGGCGGTCGCCGCGACTCGTTTGGAGTCAGGCCGCGGAACATCCACAGAAGGACGGTGGCTCAGGCGCACGATTCGCGTACGGCGAGAGCATAGATGAAAGGCAGGTGAGCGCATGCTGAGAATGTTCAGCACCATCAACGGTCAAGTGGAGCAGATCGAGAAACCGGAAAACGGCGCATGGTTATGTCTTTCGGAGCCGACCGACGTGGAGCTCGCCACGGTCTCCCAGGAAACCGGCATCGATCTGGCCGACCTGCGCGCCCCGCTCGATGACGAGGAACGTTCCCGCGTGGACGCCGAAGACGATTACACGATGATCATCGTCGACATCCCGACCGTCGAGGAACGCAGCGGCCGTGACTGGTACGAGACCATCCCGTTGTCGATTATCGTCACACAGAACCTCATCATCACCGTGTGCATGCAGGACACGCCCGTCCTCCACCCCTTCATGGAAGGCACCATTCGAGGCTTCAACACGTATATGAAGTCGCGGTTCATCCTGCAGATCCTGTACCGCAACGCCACGATGTACCTGCGATACCTGCGCATCATCGACCGCGAAACCGACAAACTCGAACTGCGTTTGCGCCACTCGATGCAAAACCGTGAAATCCTCATGCTGCTCGAATTGAGCAAGACCTTGGTCTACTTCACCACGAGCCTGAAATCCAACGAAATCGTGATGGAAAAACTCACCACGCTCTCACGGATCAAGCAATACCCGGAGGACGAGGATCTGCTTGACGATGTCATCACCGAAAACAAGCAGGCAATCGAGATGGCGAACATTTACAGCGGGGTCCTTGCGAACATGACCGACGCCTTCGCTTCGATCGTGTCCAACAACCTGAACAATGTGATGCGCATCTTCACCATCATCTCCATCGCGTTGTCCATTCCGACGCTCGTGTTCTCCATGTACGGCATGAATTTCCAGACCGGCATGCTTGGTATGCCGCTGACGGCCAGCAAATGGGGCTTCCTTATCGTCATCGTCCTCGCCATTGCCGCGGGCGGCCTGACTGCATGGTTCCTCGCCCGTTCCCGTCTATTCAAGTGATGTGAGCCTGAGCCCGGGCGCCTGCCGATCGGCATACCGCCTAGGTAGACACCAGAAGGTAAGGTCAGACACCAGACGCTCGCCATCGCCGCCGGTGATTCGCAGGCCGGTGACACACGGCAGCAGCATATGGCGGCGACACTCACAACGGCGACGCATACCACTGCGACACGCGTAGCCGCGATACGCACAACGGAGGTGATCAGATGCGCACACCACGACGAATACTTGCCACTGTGCTTTGCTGCGCCCTCGCGGCCGCATCTCTGACAGGCTGCGAAGGCGCCTCAGACGCGTCCGCCAATCTGCCGGAAGGCCCGACCATCACCATCGGCGTCGCCGCAGACATGCCGGGATTGAGCCGCTTGCACGACGGCTCCTACTCCGGATTCGACGTGAATGTCGCCACCTACGTGGCCAATGAGCTCGGTTATGCGAAAAAGCAGATCATGTTCAGGTCGGTCACCGTCTCCGATTACAGCAAACGGCTCAACGACCGCTTCGTCGACATCGTCGCGGCACCCCTGCCAATCGGAATCACCTCCAGCGACGACGCCACAACCTTCGCCGGCCCGTATTTGAGCGCCGCGCAAGGACTGCTCGTCCGCGCCGACGACGCCGACACGATTACCGGCACCGATGACCTGGCAGGCCATACCGTGTGCACCGTCACCGGGTCGGGAGCTTCCGACGGCATTCGCAGCCTCCAGCCCAAGGCGCGCATCCAGGAGCGTGCGACCTACCTGCAATGCGTCACCGCGCTGCTCGTCGGGGAGGCTGACGCAGTCAGCGGTGATGACGCGGCGCTCGCCGGTCTCGCCGCGAACGAAGGATCGCAGTATCTGCACGTTGTATCCGGCCGATTCGGCACGTCCTTGCACGCCGTAAGCGTCAAGGCGGGGGAGAGCGCACTCGCCTCGAAAATCGACGCGATCCTCAAGCAGATGGTCACCTCCGGCACTTGGCGCTCTTTTGCCGATGAGATGACCAATCAGCTCGGTTACCACCCGTCCGCGAAGCTCAATCCGCCGACAATACGTTCGGATAATGGATAGGCACTCGCGTCGTGTCCCGTTGTGCGGCAATAATCCTTGTTTATGACCGACAACACGCAAGCACACGAAGGCGAGCCAGCGTACCGCTATAACGCGAAGCTCGCACAGACCATCGAGGAAAAGTGGCAGAAGACCTGGGAAGAGCAGGGCACGTTCTGGGCGGCGAATGTCAAGGGTGACCTGACGGACGGCAACGGCGAGAACGCCGACGGCCGCACCCCCTACTTCGCCATGGACATGTTCCCCTACCCGTCCGGCAAGGGCCTGCACGTCGGCCACCCGCTCGGATATCTGGCCACCGACGTGGTCAGCCGCTACCACCGCATGAAGGGCGAGAACGTCCTGCATGCCATGGGTTATGACGCTTTCGGTCTGCCGGCCGAGCAGTATGCGGTCCAGACCGGCCAGCATCCACGCGTCACCACGGAGCAGAATATCGCGAATATGAGCCGCCAGCTGCATCGCATGGGACTGAGCTTCGACAACCGCCGCAGCTTCGCGACCATCGACCCTGATTACATGCGCTGGACGCAGTGGATTTTCTCCCGCATCTACGATGCTTGGTACGACCCTGATTTCGTCCGCCGCGACGGCGGCAAGGGTTCCGCCCGCCCAATCAGCGAACTGGTCGAGAAGTTCAAGTCCGGTGCCAAGCCAATCCCCGGCTTCGAAGACAAGGCGTGGAGTGATCTCAACGCCCGCCAGCAGGCCGACGTGCTCAACGATTTCCGTCTCGCCTACATCTCCAAGTCCCCGGTCAACTGGTGCCCGGGCCTTGGCACGGTTCTGGCGAACGAGGAAGTCACTGCGGAAGGTCGCTCCGAACGCGGCAACTATCCGGTTTTCCAGCGCGAGCTGCGCCAGTGGTCGATGCGCATCACCGCGTATGGCCACCGACTGATCCAAGATCTCGACACCATCGACTGGCCTGAGAAGGTCAAGCTCATGCAGCGCAACTGGATCGGCGAATCCCACGGTGCTGCCGTGCATTTCCCGGTCGCCTCGGAAGACGGCGAACAGGATATGGAAGTCTATACGACACGTCCCGATACCCTGTTCGGCACCACCTTCGCGGTGGTCTCCCCGGAACACGAACTGCTTGAGCATGTTCCCGCCGCTTGGCCGCAGGATGTGCCCGAAGCATGGAAGGGCGGGTACGCGACTCCGAAGGAGGCTGTGCACGCGTACCGGCTTGCTGCTGAGGCGAAAACCGCCAAGGACCGTGTCGACGAGGGCGGCGAGAAGACCGGCCTGTTCACCGGCCTGTACGCGACCAACCCGATCACCGGCAAGCAGCTGCCAATCTTCACCGCCGACTACGTGCTCATGGATTACGGCACTGGCGCGATTATGGCGGTGCCTGGCGGCGACCAGCGCGATTACGATTTCGCCGCCAAGTTCGGTCTGCCGGTCATCTACACCGTCAAGCCGCTGCCCGGCTCAAACGACGACCTCGCCAACTATGAGGGTAAGGCCCCGTTCGTCTCCCATGATGGCATCGTCGTCAACTCTTCGACCGACTCCACTTATGCGAAGGGCGACAGCCTGTCGCTCGACGGTCTGCGTGTTGACGAGGCAATCGACAAGGTCATCGGTTGGCTGGAAGCCGCCGGCGTCGGCAAGGGCACGGTCAGCTACCGTCTGCGCGACTGGCTGTTCAGCCGCCAGCGCTACTGGGGCGAGCCGTTCCCGATCGTCTACGACGAGGACGAGGTGCCGCATCTGCTGCCCGACAGCATGCTGCCGATCAACCTGCCCGACGTGCCGGACTACAGCCCGAAGACCTTCGACCCTGAGGACGCCGAATCCAACCCGGAGGCGCCGCTCAGCCGCAACGACGACTGGGTGAACATCACCCTCGACCTGGGCGACGGTCCCAAGCAGTATCATCGCGACACGAATACCATGCCGAACTGGGCGGGGTCCTGCTGGTACTACATGCGCTACATCGACCCCAAAGACGCCGAGCACATGGTGGAGACCGACGAGTTCAACTACTGGATGGGCCCGCACCACAACAAGACCGCAGGCGAATCCGGCGGTGTCGACCTGTACATCGGCGGCGTGGAGCATGCGGTGCTGCACCTGCTGTATTCGCGCTTCTGGCACAAGGTCCTGTACGATCTGGGATATGTCAGCTCGCCGGAACCGTTCCACAAGCTGTTCAACCAGGGCATGATTCAGGCTTACGCCTACACGGACGACCGCGGACAGTACGTGCCGGCCGACGAGGTCGAGCAAGGCCCGGCCGGCCCGGACGGCGAACCGACCTTCACCTGGCACGGCCAGCATGCGAACCGCGAGTTCGGCAAGATGGGCAAGAGCCTGAAGAACATCGTCACCCCGGACTACATGTACGAGAACTACGGTGCCGACACCTTCCGCCTGTATGAAATGAGCATGGGCCCGCTGGACGAGTCCCGCCCGTGGAACACGCGCAACGTGATCGGCGGCATGCGTTTCCTGCAACGCCTGTGGCGTAACGTGGTCGACGAGAACACCGGCGAAGTCAAGGTCTCCGACGATCCGATGGACGAGAAGACCTTGAAGCTCCTGAACAACACGATCGCCGACGTGACCGTGGAAATGGAGAACATGCGCCCGAACACGGCAATCGCCAAGCTCATCGTGCTCAACAACCACCTGACTGGTTTGAAGGCCGTCCCGCGCGCCGCCGTGGAGCCGCTGATTCTCATGCTCTCGCCGATCGCCCCGCATATTTGCGAGGAACTGTGGAACCGTCTGGGGCACGCCGAGTCGCTCGCCCATGAGCCGTGGCCGAAGGCTGATGAACGCTACGTCGGTCAGGATACGGTCACCGCGGTCGTGCAGATCAAGGGCAAGATTCGCGCCAAGCTGGAGGTCAGCCCGGATATCGCGCCCGAAGAGCTCGAAAAGCGCGCGCTCGAAGCGGTTGCCGACCGTCTCGGCGGCAAGGAACCGCGCAAGGTGATTGTCAAGGCCCCGAAGATCGTGTCGATCGTCCCGGCGGAGTGATTCGCCGGCCAAAGGTGTTCCCGCATCGGGGAAGCATCCTTTGACCACATTTGCCTTGACGGCGTGCAAAGCACCCATGTCCCCGGCATGCTGGAGACATGGGTGTTGTATTTTCCGAGTATGATGACGCGTCCCCGGGCAGTCTGCTTTCGCCGCCTCCGCCGCCTTGTAGAGCAGGGGCGGCGGCCGAGTCCGCCGGCGGGACCGAAACGAACACTGCCTCAGTAGCCGCATCTGAGACAGGCCTGGCCCCTGCCGGCGAATCAGCCGGACCAGCAACCGGCACGGGGTATACCAGCCTCGCCGCGCTCGCCGGCGTGAGAAGCACAGACGCGGTCGCGGCATGCCAAGGCACACCGGGGGAGCGTCGCCCGCGACTGACCTGCACCCCCGGTCAGGCAGCCATCATCATGCTCATACTCATTGGCGCGTTATGCGCCAGTTTGGGGCTCCTGATTCGGCAATCCGTCAATCTTGCACGGCTTGACGGGCACGATGCCGCCACCCATGCACCCGCCGCCCCTACCACGGGATCGGCCTTCGCGTCCCCGAACGACGCGACACCAGATGCCGGCACAGTCGCCGGCGGGCAGTCGCAGGCAGGGGAAGACGGGCAGAGCGGACAATCCGGTGTCGTACAACAGTCGGACGCGCCTGCGCCGACACCGGCTGCAACGGATGACGGGCGTATCGACATCAACACTGCGGATGCCGCACAGCTGCAAACCTTGAACGGCGTCGGTCCGGTCACCGCGCAACGCATCATCGACTACAGGAATGAGCATGGCCGGTTCTCCAGCGTCGACGATCTGCTCAACGTCAGCGGCATCGGGGCGAAAACCCTCGAAAAACTGCGAGCCCAGGCGGTCGTCCGATGAGCCGGACGTCAACCGGAGTGCGGCTCGATGGCCGCCACGATTTGAGACTGCTGCCCGTCGCCATTGCCATGTGGGCGGGGGAGCTCGCCGCCTCGGCAGTCTGCAACCGTGCCAACCTCGCTTCCGGCGCCTCCCCGGGCGCCACGGTATGGACGGCGTCCATGATGCCCGTTCTTCTTGTGGTTTTTCCTGCCAGCCTCGCATTGCTCGCAGCGATGATATATGCCCGACGCAGCCTTGCCTGCATTATCCGCACCGCATGGCGGGGCACGGTTCCCACAGGCGCAGGCATCGTGCTGCTAGTCATGGTCCTTACGGCGAGCGGGGCAGGAATACTGGTCTCAAGCGCCCACCAGCGGACGCAACAACGTGATCCAGCCATGCGTGTAGCCCAACAGACGTCAGCGTCGCGACTATCCACGCTTGATATGCGTATCGACACGCCGATGACCGCATCATCGAGACGCGGGGCTGATTGCCAAGCGGATGTCACCATCATCGGCGTGCAAGAAGCTGCGCGCGTGACACCCTCGCATGCGAGCGCACGGCTGTTCGCCAACGGCGACACCTGTATCAGCCTCGACCACGGCATGCGGATTCGCACACAAGCAAGCGTGAGCCCAGCCGCATTCGGCAGTCGACCGTTGTGGGTGGATGACCTTACGCACACCGGGATTACGCGCGCGCCGCAACCTGCCCGCTCTCTTGCCAATCGGATGCGCCACCGCTTCGCCGCCGTGACCGCGAGACTATCTGATCAGGGCAGGATTCTCGTGCCGGGATTGACTTGCGGTTTGCTTGGTCAGGATTACATCGGCCCGGGATCTTTGGAACAGCCGGACGCCACGTATGCGGCACGGGTCGAACAGGAATTCCGCACGAGTGGCATCATGCACCTGATGGCCGTGTCCGGTGGGCATTTCATCCTCATCGCCCAACTGGCCCAATGGCTGGGCGCCGCCATTCGCCTGCCACGCCCTGTTGCCGCGATCGGCGTTATCGCAGCCTATCAGGGGCTCGCTATCCTCGTGTACCCGTCGGATTCCGTGCTGCGCGCCCAGATCATGGGAACGTTCAGCGCCATCGGCATGCTTTTCGGTCGTCCGCCGCAGACCGCCAGTGCGCTCGCATGGACCACGATTATGGTGTTGGCGCTTGCTCCGGGAAAATCCGCAAGCTACGGGTATGCGCTTTCCAGTGCGGCGGTGCTCGGCATCACTCTGTGCACCCCGCCGTTGCAACGGCGATTGGATCGCCGACTGCCGCACACAGCAAGTCAAGCGGTCGCAACGACCCTGTCCGCGCAGATATTCACCTTGCCCATACAAATCCTTATGGAACCGCAGATCCCGCTGCTGTCCGTCCTTGCCAACATCATGGTGGCGCCGTTTGTCAGCTGGGCCACCATCACCGGGCTGATTGCGCTGATACTCGCGCCGTTCGTGCCGGCTTTGGCGTTCGCGGCCGCATGGCTGGCTAGTTGCGGTACCGCCATCATGGCGTGGACCGCCCATGTGTGCGCGGCCCCGGATTGGACAGCGTTGGCATGGCCGTCCGGCATCCCGGGGGCGCTACTGGCACTTGCCGTGCAAGCGGTCATCGCGTTGCTGCCCGGCATCATCCGTTTGGGTGCGCATGCCATAGGCGACCGTGCAATCCGCTATGGTCGCCCGCGAGCGGGCCGGGAACAATCCGGGCAGGATACATGCACCTTCATGAATCCCGGACACGCACGACGGCCGCACCCGCCGATCGCGGGCAACAGCCGTGCGGGTTGCACTCCGGCGGGACGCCCATGGCGGGCATGCGGGAAGATTGGGGCATGGCTTGCCGAAACACGCGGTATGATCGACGACCAATGGCACCGGCACAATCGATGACTTGTCGCATCCCGATACCTCACACACCCGAAGATGTCCACCGATACAGCGAGATTGGAACCATGGCAGCCACGAAACACACTTTCCCGCCGTTTTACATTGTCTGTGGCGGGGATTCCTACCTCAACGAGGAAGCCGTACGCGATATGCGCCGACAGGCCTCAGCCGCGCGGCCCGACGCAGAAACCGTGGAGCTCGATGCCTCAACGGCAGACCGTTACGCCTTCGACGAAGCCGTCAGTCCCTCGCTGCTGTCGCCCGTATCCATCGTGACCGTCACCAATATGCAGAACGCCGACGAACAGCTCGGCGACAGCATGGTCGCCTACTGCAAGCAGGCAGTCGCCGACCCCGGGCAGGCAAGCATTGTCATCGCCCAGCATGAAGGCGGCCCCAAAGGCAAACGGCTGCTCGACGAGCTCACTCGCGCCGGAGCGCGTGTCGATAAGCCAGCCGACCTGAAAAATCCGAAGGCGAGAGTCCAGTTCGTCACCTCGCAATTCGAACAACGGCACCGGCGGATTGAGCCTGCGGCCGCGCAGCAACTTGTCGCGGTCCTTGGAGAGCGTACTGGCGAGCTCGCCGCCATGTGCGAACAATTGTGCTTCGATTTCGACGATGACCCCATCGGGCTTGATCGTGTGAACCAGTACCTGACCGCCAACCCGCAGGTCACCGGCTTCACCGTCGCCGACACCGCCATGGCGGGCAACACCACACAAGCCATCATCGCCATGCGATCGGCTGTCCAACAGGGCACCGACCCGATCGCGCTCATCGGCGCGCTCGCCCTGAAACTGCGCACCATCGCCAAGGCGTCAGCCGTGCGAGCGGGCACCATTTCCGTGGCTGAAGCGAAAACCAACCCGTGGGTCATGCGCAACACCATGCGCCAGCTGACCGGTTGGACCTCCGCAGGGCTGTCCGCATGCATCCAACAGCTCGCGTGGGCCGACGAACAAAGCAAAACCAACGGCGGCGACCCCGTATACGCGCTCGAACAAGCCATCCAACTCATCGCCCGCAAAGGCAGGCCAGTGGCCTGAACAAGAACCGGACACACCGAACAACCAGACATCGAGAACACGCCATGACACACACCATCAATCCAAACACCAGCGATGCTGGCACAACCCATACCAACGTGGGCGACACCGACACAACCCACAGCGAGACCGGCACGACGCTGAGCGTCGAAGTCCCCACCGCCGACGCGATGCGCGCGCTCGGCATCCGCATCGGCAGCATGCTGCACGGCGGTGACGTCCTGCTCCTGTCCGGGCCGCTGGGAGCCGGGAAAACCACACTCGCCCAAGGTATCGGCGCCGGACTGCACGCCGACGAGCCCGTCGTGTCGCCCACGTTCACCATCGCACGCGAACTGCACGGCCAATTCGCAGACGGTACGCCGGCAACACTCATCCATGTCGACGCCTACCGGCTGGGTGGAAACGCGTACGCGCCGGGACAAGACAGCGTGGACCGGCTGCTTGACGAGCTCGAATCCATCGGCCTTGACGAAGAACTCGACAACCCGAGCGACAACACCGTGATCCTCATGGAATGGGGCGAGCAAATGGCTGCCGCGCTCGCCGACGAACGGCTCGACATCCACATCGGCAGGCCCTTGCCAGCCGCCCCGCACACTGACAGGGGAGCAGAAAGCGCCACGCCGGAACTGACCAGCGACGGCATCAGAACCGTCGAACTCATTCCCATCGGTAAACCATGGCAGCGACGGATTGACGCCATAGCTGACCTCCGGTAAGCGCCGTTCACGTTTTTGCCCGGGCGCTGCAAACTTCAACGCCCGAGCATCACCCGCGCGACAAGAGTAAAGTAACTGAGGATCCGCAAACACGCAGGAGGCACCATGACGCATACGCTGGTCATTGACACATCATATGGTTCGACGGTGGGGCTCGTCGGGCACGAGCCCATCATCGAAACCGACTCGCGAACCCATGTCGAACGCCTCCAAGTCAATATCAGCCGCGCCTGCGAGCAGGCGAACATCCAGCCGCAGGACATTAGCCGCATCATCGTAGGCACCGGTCCGGGGCCGTTTACCGGGCTCAGGGCGGGAATCGTCACCGCCAAGGCGCTCGCTTTTGCGACCGGTGCCCAGCTGATCGGGCAGAACATTCTCGACGCGCAGGTGCTACTCGGCCTCCTGCGCAAGGAAGACGGCAGCCTCACATCTATCACCGGCGAACAGGCGCAAGATGACGACCCCGATCCGGATGGGCCGCACAGGCTCATTCTTGCCGTCAACGATGCCAGGCGCCGCCAACTGTACTTCCAGCTCGTCGATGCGCAAGCCTACCTCGACGCGTTGCGCACCTCGCAACCCGTGGAAGAACGCGGTCGTATCGCCACGTTGATCGGCATGGATATCGACTACCCGGACAATATCGTGCAACGGGTGAACGCCGTCGTCCAACAGCTGCGAGAGGCCGACGGGCGCGGCAGACAGATTGACATCATCGTCGACGTCATCGGACATGGTGCCCAACGCTACAGCCAAGCTTGGAATCAGCTTAAACACCCGGGTACCGTCCTCGATGCATCCCTGCCGGAACAAGGCGAACCAGGATTGCGGGCCTTCGCTGAACTGGCCATGACCCAGCTCAGCGCGGGAGCGACCCCGGCAAGCGCAGAACCCCTGTATCTGCGCCGGCCCGACGTGTCCATCCCCAATCCGCTCAAACACGTGCTCAACCACGGCGCCGCAACCGCAGCCGACATCCGTTGACCACGTAGCTGAACCGGAACACAAGACATACGGACCGACAGCCATGATTGTCGACTACACCACACTCGAACGCGAACCGCTGATCGCCACGCTCGCCGGGCTCGAACGCGACCTGTTCGGGCGCGGATCGTGGACAAGCACCATGATTCGCCAAGAACTCGACGCACCCGCGCGCACGTATCTAATTGATATCGTTTCTGATTCCGACATCGACCATTCGACGGCGGCACAGCCCGGAACCCTGCCCATCCGCGGATATGCCGGCTACTGGTACGACGGTGATGACGCTGAAATCATGACCATAGGCGTCGCCCGCCCATACCAAGGCCAGGGCATCGCCACACGGCTGATGGGCGGGCTGATCGGCCGCGCGCGAACACAAGGTGCCCGTCGCATCCTGCTCGAAGTGCGCGTCGACAATGAACCCGCACTGGCGCTGTACCGGCATCAAGGGTTCACCACGCTCGGCAGGCGCAAACACTACTATCAGCCGGACAACGTCGACGCCTACACTATGGCGCTCGATTTGACGCCGCATATCGCCGGATTTGCGCTTTCCAGTGATGATGCGACGGGCGGCATGCGGCATGATCCGTGAGACGCCTTGAGAAACATACGAACAGCACGAAAAACAGCAAGCGTGAACGGCACGCAGCGCAACGCATATGATCAGCATCCAAAGGAATCAACCATGAACCAGCCAACCATTCTCGGCATTGAATCCACCTGCGACGAAACCGCCGCAGCCATCGTTCAGGGCAACACTCTGCTTTCCAACGTCGTCTCCTCATCCATGAACGAGCATGCGCGCTACGGCGGAGTCATCCCCGAAATCGCCTCACGCGCTCATGCCGAAGCCTTCGTCCCGTGCGTCCAACAGGCGCTCGCGGATGCCGGGCTTGAGCTTTCCGACGTCGACGCTATTGCCGTGTCCGCAGGTCCAGGCCTCGCCGGATGCCTCGCCGTCGGGGTTTCCGGGGCCAAAGCGCTTGCGTGGGCTGCGCACAAACCGATTTACGGTATCAATCATGTCATCGGGCATATTGCGGTTACGCAGCTGCAATTCGGCGCATTTCCGCCGGACACGCTCGCGCTGATTGTTTCCGGCGGGCATACGTCACTGCTGCATGTCGAGGATGTCGCGCGGCATATTGATGTCGTTGGCACCACGCTCGATGATGCGGCGGGGGAGTGCTTCGACAAGGTCGCCCGCCTGTTGGGATTCCCGTATCCGGGTGGCCCGCATATCGACCGGCACGCGCAGCAGGGCAATCCGCATGCCATCCGCGTGCCCCAAGGGTTGACGCAGGGTAAGGCCGGACGGGAGCATCCGTACGATTTCAGCTTCTCCGGTGTGAAAACCGCTGTCGCCCGGTGGATCGAGGAGCAGCAGGCCGAAGGACGAGCCATCCCGGTGGATGACGTGTGTGCGTCGTTGGCGGATTCCGTGGCGAGCGTGTTGGCCCGCAAGGCGATGCACGGCTGCGAACAATATGGGTCGAAGACGTTGATCGTCGGCGGTGGTTTTTCGGCGAACTCCCAGTTGCGAGCCAAGCTGCTTGAAGAAGGAGAGCGTTGCGGGGTGGAGGTTCGTATCCCGCAGATCAAGCTGTGCACAGACAACGGGGCGATGGTCGCGATGCTTGGTGTGAATCTGGTCGAGGCTGGAGTCAAGCCGTCCGACCCGGATTTCCCGATCGACTCGGCCATGCCGCTGACGACGATTAGTGTGTGAACGGATTCTCGCAACTCTCACAATTGTGGGGGCTTGGCTCGGGGAATTGGCTTGGGAGACTGACTTCTGCTTGTTCTGCTTGTTCTGCTTGTTCTGTTTGTGCAGCGGGGCTCTGTGTGAGCCAATCCTCACATGGATTGTGTCTTGACCGGTCATGGGGCTAATTCTGATTGAAATATCCGCTGTTATGTGAGTGAATCCTCACATGGTGGTGCATGGATTGGCCAAATGGGTGATTACGGCCGTCGGATGGGCCGTTGTGTGAGTGGGACCTCACAAGGACAGGCATTGGATTCATCCGATTGATTTGCAGATAAACCCGCCTACGGTGCGATTGGATGTCACACCGCAAGCGGGTTTATTTCATGATGTCGAATCGTTGCGATTGATGCACCGGATGCGATTTTCGTTGAAACCACGGGCGACACGCCGAATGCTCGCTCGATTTGCGTATCTGCTCGCTGCGTGTAATATATATCAATTGTGCGCGGGAGTTAATCCCACGGACAAAGCGAAAGCAGATATTCCTGCGTAGCTCAGTTGGCAGAGCATCCGACTGTTAATCGGACGGTCGCTGGTTCAAGCCCAGCCGCAGGAGCTCCATCAGCCCCCGGGTCACCGGGGGCTGTTTCCGTATCACCCTCATGCACCTTCCGTGGCGGCATATAGGAACTAAAGTTATTGCGGCGTATAGGAACAACGTGGTGCTTTAGGCTCCGTTCTTTGACTCCTATATGCCTCATTCGATGACATGGAACAGGTCGGCACAACCCTTACACCCCTGCGTGGATCTGTCGGCGCAGTCCGTGATCCAGCGGCCCCCGTCCCGGTCACCGTTCTGATGCTCGCGAGCTGTTCGTTCGACAGGCTCCTGTGGAACCCGTCATGTCACCAGGCATGGTGCGCCTCAACCGGGCATGCAGTCGATCCGCACGGGCTGGGCCGCGCATGGCCGCCGCCTGTACCATGGGTGACCTTGATGACGACGCATGTATCTAGTGGTTCAATGGTGTCGAGACTACTACATGTACGGAGTGTATTCTTTTGACGCGATGGTGTTTGACCGATTAGTCTTTATTTATGTTAAAAGCCACCAATGCCTCTCACTGAAGCACACTAGGGTGGCATTTTTCTTATCGGAGGGGACCATGGACGACGACGGTATTCAGCAGTTGCACCCCTAGTGGTGCCGGTTCCCGGCTGAATGTCACCGATGGCCCGTATTCCCTTTGCCGACGATGCGCGCGGGCACTCCCACCGCCGTCGCGTGGCATGGGACGTCATCGAGCACGACGGCATGCGCGCCGATACGGGCATCGTCGCCCACGCGGACATGTCCGAGTATCGCGGCACCTGCCCCGATCAATACGCGATTGCCAATGTGCGGGTGCCGTAGCATTCCGTGATTATCAACGCTTCCCAATGTCACACCTTGGTAGATGACTACATCATCGCCGATTACGGCGGTTTCACCAATCACCGTGCCGGTACCATGGTCGATGATAAGTCTTTTCCCGATTCTCGCTCCAGGATGGATTTCAACGCCGGTGAGAATTCTGGCAAGCTGGGAAATTATCTGTGCACAGAACTTATGGTTATGTATCCATAGTCTGTGGGCAAGCCGGTGAAGCCATACCGCGTGCAGTCCGGAGTATGTGAACGCAACCTGGGCGTCGGACGTGACTGACGGGTCGTAATCCCGTATGGCTTGGATTTCTTCTCTTGCAGTCTGTGACGCTGTGTGGGTTCTCGTGCACGGCAAGACGAGCATGACGATGGTGCTAGCAAGAACAATGATGCTGATACTACTATGACTGTGACGCTGTTTGCTGCAATACCTTGTTGCTGTATCAGTCTTGGTTTCTAGGGAATCCATCGTCATGCTTAACCTCTTGGCTGGAATGGTGCATCGCGTTGCTAAGCATCAATCGCGGTATCGTCCTGTTTCGACATCTGAAATCGCTTGGTCGAGAATTGTCAATCCATCATCAAGTTCGGCGTCACTGACCGTCAAAGGAGGTGCGATACGGAATACGCCGCCCATGCCGGGCAGGCAGACAATGTTCATATGAAGTCCGAGTTCATAGCATCTGCGGGTGATGAGGTCACCAAGAGCGGCGGAGCGTTCCTTGCCTTGCTTGTCTTTTACGATTTCAATGCCTTGCAGGAGCCCTCTGCCTCGTGCGTCACCGACTATGTCGTGCGTTTCGACAAGCCGTTGGAGTCCTGCATGCAGACGGTCACCTTTCTGTGCTGCTTTGGACGGAAGGTCATCGCGTTCGATGACATTCATCACTGTGCACCCTACTGCGGCGACAAGGGGGTCATTGACGTGTGACGTGTAGAATGTGAACCCGCGTTCACGTGCGGTTGCCTCGATTTCATCGCTGGTGACTAGCGCCGCAAGGGGTAGTCCTCCGCCGAGTGTCTTGGACAAGGTCAGGATATCCGGAACAACGCCATCGTGTTGGAAGCCATACCATGTTCCTGTGCGGCCGAAACCTGTCTGCGCTTCATCGAATATCAAGAGCATGCCGCGTTCATGGCATTTCTTCTTGAGCTCGGCCAGATATCCGTCTGGAGGTACCAGAATGCCGCCGCCGGACAGTATTGGTTCGACGATGCATGCGGCGAGGCTGCCTGATGATTGGGCGTCCACCATGTCGAAGCCGAAGTCAAGTTCCTTTCGCCAGTCGAGTTTGCCTTCCGCATCGGTGAAATCGGGACGATACTCGTACGGTGTGGGTATGGCGAACTGCCCGGGCGCACAAGGAACGCCGACTTTGCGAGCTGAAGAATACGTCGCTGCGGCGCTGGCCTGTGTCAAGCCGTGCCATGATCGGCTGAACGAGACGACTTCGAACCTGCCGGTTACCGTCTTCGCCATGCGGATCGCTGCCTCATTCACCTCCGATCCTGTAGACAGGGGAATGACCTTGTTCAATGGTTCGGGAAGGGTTTGCGCAATATGCGTGCACAGGTTGATTGATGGTCGTGACAACATGCCGCTATACAGGTGGTCGAGTCGGCCGATAGTCGTACGGATAGTCTGGACGACTTCCGGGTTGTTATGGCCCAGCGTTGCACACATCTGACCCGAAGTGAAATCGAGGATTTTCCGCCCGTCCTCCGTGTATATATAGCTTCCTTCAGCGCGGTCGATGATATCGGGGGCGAAATAGGGGGCTCCATAATGCCCGACATGTTGTTCCACTTCATGCCACGGGTCCGTGGAGCGTTCGAATGGTTCGATGGTCATGGTGTGTCCTTTCGTTGTGCTGTTGTACCGGTGATTCTTCAAGTATCGGAATGATGACTTGTCGGTGTGGTTTCCAACGTGGAATATTGCCGAACAGAATGTTCAGAAAATACGAACGAAGAGGTATTGACGGTACGGGTTGATGCAACAGACTTGCCATACAATGCATTCATCGTCGGTTCGGCCGGCGGAAGGAGGATGCATGCTGAATGTCTGGCGTTTGCAGCTACTCATGCAATTCGAGGTGCTGGGTACCATGCAACAAGTCTCGAAGATCATGAATGTTAGTAAGTCCACGGTTTCGCAGCAATTGAATGCCCTGGAACACGAGACGGGGACCGTGCTGTTCGAGCGTGCCGGTAGGCAAGTCCGTCTCACTGCAGCCGGACATGATCTTGCGGCGAGGATAAGGCCTGTTCTGGGGCAGCTGGAATACATCGGCAATTCGCTCGGCAAGACGAACGGGGAAATCGCTGGGACAGTACGTATTGCTGCGTTCTCTAGCGCACTGGAACGTATTGTGCTCCCGTCTGTTGCCGTGATGCAATCCGGCTACCCGAATCTTCGTATCCTCGTGCAGGAGATGGAGCCCAGCGAGAGCCTTCCCGCTTTGGACTCGCATCAGATTGACATCGCTGTTGTCGCATATTTGGGATTGGGCGGCAACCTGCGTAGGTATGACCGAATGATTCATGAACTGGGTGTTGATGATCTGAGGATTCTGATGCCTTGCGAGCACCGGCTTGCCGGACGTACCGTGGTGAATGTGGAAGATCTGTCCGAGGAAGTCTGGGCAATGGAGAGTGGCGGGGCATACCTTCCCGGATATGTTGAGAGTCTGTGCAAGGCAGCGGGCTTTTCCCCCAAAGTAGGCGGTTTGTTTACTTCCTATTCCGCAATGCAGTGTGCGGTGGCTACGTGTGGCATGGTATGTGCTTTGCCCACCTTGGCGATTGACAGGCATGGAGGAATCGCCGCAGTTCCTCTTGAACGGGCTCACAGAAGACGTATGTTCATCGTGACAAGGGCTTCGCAACAGATGGTGCAATCCATTCATACCGTGGCGACGGCGATTGAGCAATATGCTTCTGAAGTGCTTGATGATGATACAGGAACGAACGAAGACGAAGCGGCGATGGGGTAGTCGCGGTCCCTGCAATATGGCATGAAGACAGGGCGGGTTGGCAATGCCATCCTGCCCTGCCGCGAGTGTTGGTCATGTTGTTGGTTGGAGCTCAACTTACCTTGCCGGTCTGGGAGTGGTCGAATTGTGGCAGATTGGATGCATCGTAGGTGAATACTCCGATGCTTGCCGAACTTGGGTCGTGTTTCGTATTGAATGGTCCAATTCCTGCGAGCCCTGAGTAAGTGATATCCTTTCCGTTTTTCAATGCGGTGATGCACGCTCGGTAACTTGTGCACTTGGTGCCGCCATCCGTGCCGGATACTGAAGCGAGATTGTCCTTGACTGTTCCGCTGTCTGTACTTCCGCCCTTCTGCGCGGCAAGCGCGGCGAGTACCACCGCATCATAGGTTTCTGCGCTGAAGGTATATGTTGTCAATGAAGAGTCGATGGTCTTGAGGCGTTTGCGGAATTCAGCGGTCGCGATGGCTCCCGGAACCGTACCTTTGTCTCCTTCAAGCATGCCGGCGTCGAGTGTCTTCGAATAATCGGACATGTTGCCGTCGAAGAAATACAGATGCTTGGTGTTTACTCCGACAGAAGACAGGCTTTTGATCAGTGGAACTGTTTGGTCAAAGGTGATGACCAGGACTGCATCAGGATTTGACGCCTTGATGGAAGACGCCAATGATGAGAAATTCTTCTCTGTGGGATCGAATGACTCCTTCTCGCCATAGACAATATCCACGCCAGCTGATTGCAGGTGCTTGACGACGACATCGCGGATGCCGTTGCCCGCTTCGTCGTTGAAACATGCGATGGCCAGCTTCTGCACGCCGTCTTGGGCGATGGTATCGGCAAGCACGGCGCCCTGGACGGTGTCCGGCGGGACGGTTCTATAGAAGTAATCGCTGATTCCCGATAGCGATGCCGCTGTGGCTCCATTGGAGATCATTACGACCTTCGATCCTTCGGCCTCGTGATATGTGTTCTTCACGACACCGCTGGAGGGATTGCCCACGATAACACTGGGGTTCTTGGACAGTACTGACTGTAAGCCGGCGGTGTTCTGGTCGGCGTGGTCGGCGTCACTGACGTCTGCGATAGTCGTTGTGATGGACTTCCCGAGTACGCCGCCGGCGGCATTGATGTCCTGGGCGGCAAGTTTGAACGCTGCCATCTGCGCCGGTGCTACATAGCTCAAGGAACCGGTCTCGGGGAATAAACCGCCGAGAACGAAATCCGTTCGTTTCGAGGTGCTGGCCCCTGATGACGATGTTTGGCTCGACCCGCAGGCGGCCAGTCCGCATGTCGCGGCTAGTGCGGCGGTGCAGAGCATTGCTGTGATTACTCGGGTTGTGATTCGGTGCGTTGATCGCATGATAGGCTCCTTACGTATGTGTGCACTCCTGCTTTGACATCACGGGTGTTTTGTCGCGCACGGTGGCGGAAAGCGCGGAAATGCGGTTTGTTGTATTTGGAAGGCCTTTCAGGGTTCACGATAGACCGATGTCGCAATCGGGGGATTTCGTTGCTATGACACGATGGTGAAGTCCGTCAGGAACTGTTGACCCGTATCGTTCGGAGAATCCGAACGGTTTATGTTAGCTGCCTACTGCACTCATAGTGCCTCAACCCCATTCCGCAATAAAGTGAAAATTCCGGCATATGGACACAACGGCAGAAAAAAATACGGCGGCAAACGGTTGCGGAACGGTGAAAATATCAAGTTTTCAAGTCTGAGTTTACATGTTCGTAGCACAAGTGTCGATAGTCGTACATCTGCGGAACTTTTACTCTCTCGTGTATCCACTAGCGCCAAGCAGGAGATAACAGATGGTTAATGGTATCCGTAAGGCTGCGTTCTCGTGCAGCAAGTATGTGTCCGGCAAGAGCATGGATGAAGTCATGCGCGAGTATGGGCTGGACAGTGTTGTCAAGCTCGGATCGAACGAGAACATGTACGGCCCGTTCCCGCACGCTCTCGAGGCGATGCGCGACGAGGTCGCAATGATTAATATCTATCCGGAACGCAATTACATCAAGCTCAAGGAGCTGCTTGCCGACCGTTTCGGGCTCGAGGATGCTAGCTGGGTGTCGCTCGGCCATGGTGCCGGCAATGTGCTCGATTCCATTGCGAAAACCCTGCTTGAAGATGGCGACGAAGTCATCATCCCGCAGCAGTCTTATCGCCTGTATCCTGAGATCTCGAAGATCATGGGCGCAAAGGTTGTGGAAGTGCCGCTCGATGAGCACTATCGTATAAGCCTGCAGGATTTCGCCAAGGCGCTGACACCGCGTACCAAAATCGTGTGGCTGTGCAACCCGAACAATCCGACTGGCACAGTGGTGAACCGTGAGGACTTCGCATGGTTCATCGACCAGATGCCGACGGATTGCTGGCTGGTCGTCGATGAGGCATATGCTGAATTCGCCGACCAGAACCTGCTTCCGGACGTGGTCTCCTTCATCCGTGAAGGTCGTCAGGTCATTGATGTGCGGACCTTCTCGAAATACTATGGTCTCGCCGGTGGCCGTATCGGTTATCTTCTTGCGGATCCTGAATTCGTCAACTGGTATGACACAGTCAGCGAACCGTTCAACTCGAATCGTACCGGTCTTGCGGGTGCCGTCGCGCTGCTCGAACACGACCTGCCCGAATGCCAGCGTTGCTGTGACCTGATGAAGGCGGACAGAACCCGCTTGAATCAAGAGTTGACTGCCATCGGTTGCGATTGCATTGATTCCCAGGCGAATTTCCTGTTCTTCTCGACACCATTCGATGCCAATGAACTTGCCGAACGTCTGCTGCGGAGAGGCGTTATCGTCCGCCCGTGCGCCGGTTGGGGGTATGACAAGCATCTGCGGGTCAGCATCGGTACCACCGAACAGAATGATGAGTTCCTCCGACAATTCAAGGCCGTGTACAGCGAAATGCTCCAGGCAGCGGCCTGACCTCAATCCGAATCTTGCCAAAGAAGGATCACCATGAACACCACAGTTCGTAAATACCTCACACTCATCGCGCTCGGATTCTCCGCTGGAGCGGTGTATTGCCTGCCATACATCAAATACGTGTTCTATGACGCCATGCTCGACGTCATGCATATCTCGAACACCCAGTCAGGCTTCCTGCTGTCCATGTATGCGTTCGTTTGCATATTCCTCTATATTCCGGGAGGTATGCTCGCAGACAGGATATCCGCCAAGAAGGCCATCGTATTCTCACTCCTGGGCTCTGCGCTGATGGCGCTGATTTTCATGTTCACGTTCAACTACGTTGTCGCGCTTGTCGTCTGGCTGCTCTACGCGTTCGGCTCCGGCTTCGTGTTCTGGTCAGCGATCCTCAAAGCGGTACGCATGATCGGCACCGAGGATGAGCAGGGCTTTATGTACGGCGTCTACTATGCCGCCAACGGCGCCGGCGGGGCGATCACCAACGCCGTCGCGCTGAAAGTGTTCGACGGGTTTTCCGATGCAAGGCAAGGGATGTTCTGGGCCATTGCCGTCATGATCACCTTTGTCGCGCTCGCCGCCATCATCCTGCTGGGCCTGCTTGATGAACCGAGCGCGAAGGAACAGGCAGCCACGCCGGAAAGCGAGCGGTTCCACTTCTCCGACCTCGGGGCAGTACTCAAGAATCCCGCGGTGTGGCTGATTTCCATCGTGTTCTTCTGCATTTACGCGCAGTACAGCTGCTCGTCGTTCTTCACCCCATACCTTACCGATGTCATTGGTTTCGATTCCACAACATCTGGGTATCTGCAGATTGTGCGCTCCTATGTCGTCATGCTCATCGCTGCTCCTGTTGGCGGCTTCATCGCGGACAAACTGTGCCATTCCACGTTACGATGGTTTGTGATTGGATCAGTCATCCTCGGCATCTCCATTCTGGCTGTCGTACTCGCGGGGCCACACGCCAACGGCTGGCTCGTCGCCATCCTGACGCTCATCCCCGGACTGTTCAGCATGTGCCTGTATGGCGTGATGTTCTCCTCGATGCAGGAAATCAACATCCCGGTGAAAGTAGCAGGCACGGCCATAGGCATCGCATCAATCGTGGGATATCTTCCGGATGTCATTCTCCAGCCGTTCTTCGGGAGCCTCATCGATAATCGTGGCAACAACGGTTATACGGCTATCTTCCTGTATCTCGCAGCATTCTGCGCGGTCATCGCGGTGCTCAGCGTGGTACTGTTCCGTCGATTCGCCCATCCGGCGGGACAGGACGCGCCGAGAGTCGTCGAAAACAGCGCTATTGGTGACAACGCCATCGATGACAGCGCTATCGAAAATAGCCGCGTAGAAACCGCATGATGGCAGGTCGGGGCTTGCGCCACCTGGGCTTGCAAGCCTCCGACCGAAGTCCTCACACGCATGCCCGTCTCGCATATTTCACATCGCTGACGGCACGGCATATGCCATCACTCAATACGCATACCCATTAGGAGTCTTCGAACATGAAAATAGCAATCTGCGATTATAAAGAGCCATTGAACCGTGATCTTGATCTCGAACGGCGTTTCTTCACTGAAGCCCTCGGTGAGAATACCCAGGTCGAGGTTTACGAACATCACGGCGACAACGAAGCGTTGAAGAACGCGATCAAGGATGCCGACGGGGTCTTGACATCCTATCTGGAATTCCCCAAGGACGTCATCGAATCGGCGCCGAACTTGAAGGGCATCTCCATCGAGGCGACGGGTTACAACTATGTCGATGCCGATGCGGCTCAACGACACGGCACCGCGGTCGCGGTCATCGGGGAATACTGCACGCAGGAAGTGGCGACACACACCATTGCGCTCGTCCTCGCGGTCGCCCGGAGCTTGAAGCATTATGATCGCCAGATTGAATACCGTCACAGCTATGACTGGAATTCGACCAGCGGAATGATTCGCCTTGATGATTCGACGCTCGGCATCATGGGTTTGGGCAAGATCGGTCGTGCGGTCGCACATCGAGCGCAGGCGTTCGGCTTGACTGTTATCGCGTACGACCCATATTGCCCGCCTCAAGCGGCCGCGGATGCGGGAGTGCGTCTGGTGTCCAAGGAAGAGCTGTTGCGCACCAGCGACATCATCACGCTGAATATGCTGCTGACACCAGAAAACGAGCATATTCTCGACGACAACGCCTTCTCGATGATGCAACGACGTCCCGTTATCGTCAATGTATCCCGTGGACAGCTTATCGACGAGGCGGCGCTTGTCCGTGCGCTGGATTCGGGCAGGATTTTCGGCGCCGGACTTGACGTGCTGGAGGACGAGTCTGATGCAGGTGTCGCGGCTTCTCCTCTTGTCGGACGCGACAACGTGATTCTCACGCCTCATAGCGCTTTCTACTCGGACAAGGCGTTGTACGAATGCCAGCGGATTGCATGCCGGAACCTTATCCATATCCTGCGTGGTGAAGGAGATGATGTGTTCCGCATGGTCAATGACGTGGACGTGTCCGTCAACTCGCGTTGAACATCGCGAATTAACGATTGCACACTGAATGATTGCACATTGAATATTCACACCTTGAATCCGAGGAGGCCGATGATGGACGCGACATATGATGATGCCGAACGGGCGCAGTCCCTTCGCGATACGTCACAAGAGACCGGGGACCACCGTTCTTTAGGCGAAGGACGGGTACGATCGACCCCGCCGATGATCGCATTGTCCCACGTGTCGAAATCCTATGGCGACAAGCTCGTACTTGACGGTATCGATCTGGCCGTAGAACAAGGCGAGTTCGTTGTCCTCATCGGCCCATCGGGATCAGGCAAAACCACCCTCCTGCAACTGCTCAACAAGCTTCTGCCCGTGGACTCCGGGGGAATATATATCAACGGAAAAGCCATCAATACCATGGACGGAACCGTTTTACGCCGCTCAATGGGCTATGTCATCCAAGGCGGGGGACTGTTCCCTCATATGAGTGTTGCCCGAAATATCGGCATCATGATGGAACTGTCAGGTCGCCCCCGCAAGGAAATCGAGGAACGTGTCGACCAGATGATCGACATGGTGGAGCTCAGCCGATCGCTCAAAGACAGCTACCCGAACCAGCTGTCCGGTGGACAACAGCAACGTGTCGGCGTCGCGCGGGCTTTCGCATGCGATCCGGACATCATCCTCATGGATGAGCCATTTTCCGCCTTGGACCCTATCACCAGGACGGATTTGCAGGACCAGATTGTAAAGCTGCATCGCGCATACCGGAAAACTATCGTATTTGTGACTCATGATATGGCTGAAGCGGTCAAATGCGCCGATAGGATCTGCGTATTGCAGCATGGCACAATCGTCCAATACGACACCCCTGCCCGGGTGCTCGCCCATCCCGCCAGTGATTTCGTTCGCGAATTCGTAGGTCGGGCCCGCGATCTGGAGAGAACCCTTGGGGCGGCACTTGGATGCAAGGAGGAACAATGAATGCCATAGCGCAGTTCTGGATGGTTGCAACACAGCGGCATGCCGAACTTTGGCAGTTGTTTGTCCAGCACATGCAAATGACTTCCAGCGCGGTCCTGCTATCGTTGGTCGTTGGAGTGCCGCTCGGCATCATTATCACACGGCATAAGAAGCTCGCCTCTGTTGTCATCGGACTGGCAAACATCACCCAGTCCATTCCAAGCCTCGGTCTGCTCGCGATTCTCGTGCCCATTGTCGGCATCGGGCAACCCGCAGCGGTCATCATGGTCATCATCTACGCATTACTGCCGATTATCAAGAACACTTATGTAGGCGTGCGAAGCATCAATCCCAGCATCATGAAGGCAGCGGAAGGCATCGGCATGTCTTCAGGCCAGATTCTGCGGAATGTGCAACTGCCTCTCGCCGTGCCCTACATTATGAGCGGCGTGAGGATCTCCGCGGTCACCGCTGTCGGCACCGTGACCATCGGCGCGTTCGCCGGTGCAGGCGGGCTTGGCTGGATGATCAATCTCGGCTTGAATGCAAACGATGTCAATCTTGTGCTTCTCGGTGCTATTCCCGCGTGTCTTCTCGCTCTTGCGCTTGATTTCGTGCTGGGCATGGTCGAACAGGCGCTCACTCCGGAAGGTATCCTGCCTGCGAGTGTCGGATCCACACCAGCAAGCAAACGTCGCGCTCATCGTATAATGCGTCACGTCGCCGCGGCGGTCGCTGTGACCATATCGCTAATCGTCCCGTGCGCCTCAAGTATCGTTTCGGCTATCGGCAACGATCCAGACGACACGGTCACCGTGGGGGCGGAGAATTTCACCGAGGCAATCATCCTTGGCAACATCTACAGCCAACTGATACAGCACAAGACCAATCTCAAAGTCAACGAGAAATTCAATCTTGACGGGACGCTGGTCACCATGGCCGCCTTCGATGCGGGCACTATCGATACGTTCACGGACTATACCGGGGTGATCACTGCCAATGTGCTCAAAAAGAAGCTGTCTACGGATACCGCCAAGGTCTATCGGCAGGTACGTGATGGCATGGCGGAGAGTCACCAGGCTACGGTCTCCAAGCCTCTCGGGTCGACGAACGATTATGTGCTTGCAATGACCAAGGACACGTCACGCAGAATGGGCGTCACGAAATTATCGCAGCTCATTGCCCAGTCGGGTTCATTGCGGCTGGGGTGCACGACAGCCTTCTCGCAACGTTCTGATCTGTTGCCGAAGATGGAAAAGCAGGGAGCTGATTTTGCGTCGGTCAGCGGGTTGGAAGGCAATGTGCGTTATCAGGCGCTCACATCGGGCAAGATCGATGTGACCGATGCCTACTCCACTGATGCCATGGTGAAGAAGCTCAATCTGCAACTGATTGAGGATGACATCCATTTCTTCCCTCCGTACCAGGCGATATCCATCACGCGTAATGCCGTCCTGCGGAAGCATCCGGAATTGAAGACTGTCATTTCAAGCCTTGATGGGGTACTTGATAACGATTCCATGATGAATATGAACTACCAGGTCGATGTCGAAGGGAAAACCGCCAAGGAAGTGGCCATCAAGTTCCTGCAGGAGAAGAATCTGATTTGAGACCGGTTCACGGCGTTGTCATGAACCGCTAGAATGGGACAGTATTGCGGCTTTATCGAAGCCGTCGTCACAGAGGAGGGCGCATTGTCAAAGTCATCAAAGAAGGATGCCAATGAGATGCCGAACAATTACACGACATCCAGTGAAGACGGAGACACGGTGGCAAGCCCGCGTCCCAACGATGGGATATCCGCCCTGCTTCATGCGGGATTTGATGTCACTGATGCGGTGATTGTCTCGACGCTGCGCCATGACGGCCGGACGACCTTGGCGGAATTGGCTAAACTCACGTCGTTGTCGGCATCATCGGTGCAGTCCCGAATTCAGAAACTTGAACGGCGTGGAGTCTTGACCGGTTGCCGTTATCAGGTCAACTATGATGCGGTGGGCTTGGGGGTCAGTGCGTTCATCTCGGTGTTGCCGCTGGATTATGAGAAAGAGGAGGTCACTCCGGACCTGCTCAGGCAGCTGGAGGGCGTGGTTTCCTGTTATTCGGTTTCCGGCGAGCCAAGTTACATGCTCTTGGTGCGAGTCCCTTCGACCCAAGCCCTGGAGGATTTACTGACCACTATTCACAAGACCGTATCTGCAGCCACGAGAAGCATGGTGATTCTCAAGCCGTATTTTCGTGATTTATTTTGAGAGTAGCGCTTTATAATGTGCTGCGCCCTTATTCATTCATGAATAATTCACGGTGATGTCCCCTGTTGTGGTGTATAGCGATGTTGGCTGCGAAGGTGACTGTTGCAATTTTCCGCGATTCGTACCTGGGTTGATGCAAATATAGTGCTTATTTGCTGTATGGGGGTGTGCACCTCGACTATCTGTAATATCTCCGGATTGGATTGTCATTCTTTGTCTACGCAATGCCGGATTCTTTGAGGGAGACCAGCGTATTTCCAATGACACTACTTCAGGTATCGCGTGTCTGAGTACATAGATAAGCGATTAGACAGGTGCTCGGGTGCTGCAGATAGACATCCCAGGCGCAATTGTATTCCGCTTTGCCGTACCATGTCCGCTTGGCTTCCGATTGTCGGGAACATGACCCAATCACCAACCAAAGACACCAACACATTATCCGATGGAATGGGTGAAAGATGATAGTAGGTTGCAAATTCTAAGACGATTCATTTGAAAGGGTTGCCTAGCTGGTGATCATCTCAATTGCTGTATCCGCTCACCTTGGTTATTGAATGATAGGTGTATCTGAAACAGTCTTCGAAGATTTTTTGTAAAATTTCAATAGTGCACAACCCTCACCCGCATCCAATCCTCCCGCTACAATATCCATCAACGCGCAACGTCAGCGTCATTGATGGAGGCGAAGATGGGGAACGGCCAGCACACGTGCAAACTTCAGGATTTTTCGTCACTTTTCGACCAGCGGATTCTCGACCGTGCGTATGGGTATCGTGATGCCGGCATGGTCACCGATATCAGACAGTCCACGGATGACACCGATTTGTGGCATGCACAGGTGGCGGGCTCGCTCGGATTCTATGATGTCGATATCCGCATTCACGGTGGAGCGGTCATGTCTGCCGCGTGCACCTGCCCCTATGGCCAGAAACACTCGTATTGCAAGCATGTCGGTGCGGTGCTTCTGACGATTGCGGACCAGCAAGATGAGCTGCAGGCAGGTCCCGCTCTCCCGAACGACGCTTCAGAGGCCGTTCGTTGGTATTGGAATGATCAGTTTCCGGGCGCGAATGGCTGGAAAGCTGTGGACGTGCTGGACGAGGAGGATTGGAAAGCGGTTCGCCGCGTGCTGGAAACAGCTTTGGGATTGCCTGATTCACAGTTGCACTTGGTGTCGTTGATTCGCGCGAACGATTCATACACCAAACGGTCATCGACTTCTGCCCAGAGGAGCAATCAGACGAATGCCAACATGCGGTTGTTGGTTCCGCTGTTCCACCCCACAGATGTTGCACAGCTGCCTCACGGTTGGTTCACTTTCCTTGAAGCCGCATATGAGCGTCTTGGTGATCGCGAGGGACTGCGGCACATGTACAGCAGGTACATCCTCATGGCCCGCACCCTGCCCGAAGCGGTGTACGTGCAACGGCTTCGCCGGGTCTCGGGGGAGCATTGGCAGGAGGACCGAGACGCCATCGTTGATTTCGCATCCCGGCATTCGCTGGAGATTTCCTATGGCGGAAACAATCCGGCATATGAACGATTGCTACGGGAAGAGCATTTGCCGCAAGCTGCCGCAATATATTGCCGGCACAATGCGAATCCCCGGGTATTGCTGAATCTGCTTGATCTGGTGGCGCAAACCGATCCGGAACGGTGGAAGGACCGGGTGTGCACGATGCTGCTGCAACCTGATTCGGAGTTCTACCGAGTGAATAACGATGCCTCGGTGCGGTATGTGGCGGCGTGGATCAGCAGGATTGAAACGGTGTTCGGTGAGGAGCTGGCCCATGAATTGGCTACTCAGATTGTTTGCATGTTTCCGCAGCGCGAATGGTTGCATACGCGGTTGCTACCGTACTGCGGCGTCACGGAGAGCGAGCAAGAGCTGGAAACAACAGATGAAGATACCGATGACTCTGACGGCGGGAATGAGGAGAGCAATGAGCAAGAACAATGACTTCCATGATGAGAATTTCATCGAGGAGCGGCCACACGGAACTATGGAATCGTTGCTTGCTGCGACGATGAGCTACCGGTTCGGGTACCGTTTTCTCCAGCAGGATCTGCTTACCGACCCCCAGTGGGAAACGGTCAGAGATATTCTTGAACGCTACTTCGGGATGAAGGATGTCACCACCGCGTTGCGCTACGCAGCTGAGCGCGTACATGATGGGCTGCAGCGAAATCCAGGCGTGCCAGGGCATGCGCGTTTTCGGCAGGATCTGGACTCGATGCTTTGCGCTGGCGAGAATGATTATCGCAAGGGTACCGGTGGCGGCATTGCCGGTGATGGCAAGGTTGGCAATACCGCAGAAAATACTGTCCCTCCAAGCCCGGGTGAGATTGCCAGGCATGGCCTGCCCGGAGGAGTGTTTGACGTATTGGAGGCTGCGTATGAGCATTTCGACGACAATGAAGGCTTACTCAGAATCGCAGTGTACGCGATTGTGTCCGATATCGTTCCCGCGCACCGCTACCTTGCCATGGCGAAGGACCTCGCTGGCGATGAATGGCCGCAAACTCGCGATTACATTGTCGAACTGTTCGAAGAATTCGACAACAAGGTATTCATCGGGCGCGACAATCGCAATGTCTCGTACGAACAGCTGCTGGTCCAAGAGCAACTGGGTGATGCCGCGTGGAATTATCTTCGTCGGCGGAAACCTCCCGTCGGTGGATGCGAGCCGATTCTCATGAGCGATAGTGTCGAGGACTGGGATTCTTTGTTCAGTACGCTTGCGCCGGTTGCGGCTCTATCTCAGCGCGAGGCAGTGGTCTCGATGCTGATGCATCCGTTACAGGACGCCGATGGCGATCTGCTCCATGAGGATACCGAGAAGAACCGGGCGAAGATTCAGTGCATCTTCAGACAGTGCATACGTTTTGGCGCTCGTGACCGCGCGGTACAGGAGCGAGAGCGGTTACGGATGATGTACCCACGCCGCCCGCAACTGCAAATGATGCTGGATAATGCGCTCGAGGAGCATGATGATGACGCTTCCTGAGAGCGGGGCAGCAAGTGACAAGCCCGCATTGCTGTATTGCTGTAATGTAATACAGTATGCTGCTTGCTGACAGGCAGTCCTGCTTGTTACCTTAACTGATATTCCGCCCGCACTGTTAGCCAGCTTCCCCTCTCTCGTGGTGTTTCCTCGACGTTCAACTTGCCGCCATCTCCTGTTCGCGACGGGTAAATTTTCATGCCTTAGCCTGCCAGCAGGAGGACTGCATCTCGTGTACAAGACTGTTGAAATTGGGTATCATCCGAAAGCCAGCGATATGGCTGCGGCGATCGAGCGCGCCGCGAATGAACTTGCCGCACAAGGCTATCGTGTCGTGTCGTTTTCTGTGACAGGTAGCGCTAAAGCCATCATTCTCGCCGAAAGAGAGTCTGACGATGTGCCAGCGGAAGGTGTTGAACATGAACAATGATATTCGCAAGGCACTGCTCATCATCGGTGTCATCGGTATTGTCTTCGGTGTTCTCGGGTATATCGGTCTCCTGATTGGCGGCAATTTCGGCGCGTTTATCAAAGGCATGACGCCGGGCATACTGCTTGGCCTTTCCGCGCTGGTGATTATTGTCGCTGCCAACGGTGGGCAGCGACACCACGACGATTAATCGGCATTGCATAACCGTGCGTTTTCCGTTCGATTCCTAAAGCTGGGGCCGGGTCTTGTCATCGTCAATCAGTGGGTGCACTGGTGCATCTGAGTGTTGGCACGCCGGTATACACTGATGACATCAAGCTCGTCTTGCACAGATATGTGTGAACAGATTTGTGTGATACGAGGGGGCAGGGAATGAGGGAACGGCAATGAAATACTGCATGATTTGCGGCCGATGGAACGAAGACAGTGACAAGTTCTGTACTGGTTGCGGGGCTAGTCTCAGCCAGGATGATGCGCAGGGCAATGAGCCTTCTGCTGTGCAACCTGATGCGTCGGCTTCGAAACCGACCGCTGCACAAGCTGATACGCCCGCCCCGAAGCAGGCCGCTCTGCCTGATGTTCGTGTGTGTCCGGCGTGTGGTGCTTCCAATGAGCCGTCGTCACGATTCTGCACCAGTTGTGGAGCAAACCTGAAAGGCGAGACATCTTCGCAGGAACCTCCCACCGCTGACCCTGATGTCCGTGTATGCCCGGCGTGTGGTGCTTCCAACGATCTGTCGTCGCGCTTCTGCACCACATGCGGTAAGCCGCTTGCAACCGATTCCGGTGTTGCTGAGCAAACCATCAGCCCAGACACTGTTCAGACGGGTACCACTGCGGCAAGTATTGCTCAGGCGGCTGCTACTACGGCGTCACCGGCACCTGCCGTATCGTTGCCGCCGTTGCCGTCGTCTTCATCATCAAATGCCGACGCGGCAACAGTTCCGATTGCACCGGTGCCTTCGTCTCAGACTTCGCCGTCTGCACCAGTACCGGGATTTACGCCTGCTCCGGCGCCAGTGTCGCCTACGCAGCCTGTTCAGCCACCCACACTTCCAACGCCGACTCCTGCAGCGCCGACCTTCGCTGATTTCAATGGTTCAGGCACTGTTCCGAATGCCAGTGGGAAGGACAAGAGCCGTCGTATTGTCGTGGCTGTTGTTGCTTGTGTCGTTGTCATTGCGCTGATTGTCTCGGGAGTGCTGGTTTGGCGATCCCGTAATACCAAGGAATCGCAGGTTCAATCCGGGGCTTCGGCTCCGAGCGCTAGCTCGAACAGCAGCAGCACGAAGAGCCCGGCAAAGAAATCGAAGTCCCCAAGCGCGAAGTCAACCGAATCGACCTCATCCGACACCGCTTCCCGTGTGCTGGACAAGCAGGTGATGGACGCCATCGTGGACACGTATAACAGTGGATCAAGCAATGCGGCTGTATCGGTGATGACCAGCGACAACCTGAAAAGCTATTCGTCGAGCAAAGCCTCATATTCGATGAACGCTGCCGGATTGTATTTGCCGCCGTGGCTCGCATATTACGATTTGGTTGGTGGAAGTCCCGCCGGCGGATACCAGTCGGTGTTGTCCTCCATGGATAACGACAAAGCGAATGAGCTCATCGACCGCGACGGCGGCATGGATATGCTTAACAGCTGGCTCAGCGCTCATGATTATAACGAAACGCGTTTCGGACACCTTTACGGTGATGTGAACGCTTCCGAAAACGGCTATAACAATACGACGTCCTCGGATGATGCCGCGAAAATGCTGACGCAACTCATCGCCAAGGGCGAGGACGGTCTCCTGAGCTATAACGTGACATCGGACGGTGTCGTCGTGCCTGATGGCGCTACCGTGCATGCACATCGCGGTATGGGCGTCGGTGATGCGTACGACTACTTCATGGTGGTATCCAACGGTTCGAAGAAAGTCGTTGTGGTTGTGCTCACTGAAGGCCAGACCAAAGAGCAGGCGGCATCCTTGACGTCGAATGTGCTCAAACAAGTCTGGCAGAAGATGTTCGTTTCCGGAAAGTGAGTTCCTGTGGCTCGGCATTCAGCACCCGCCAGAGGAAAATCCAATCGGCGCATAATCCTGGGCGTTGTCGCTGCCGTCGTTGGCATTGTGTTGGTCGGCGTTGCAGGTGTGGTGTCTGCGACAGTCATGCATACTAGCGTGTCACGCCAAACAGCGCAGTCCCAGTCCGTGTCTTCGCATTCGACAGCCCGGGCTTCTTCCTCTCCCAAGACTTCCAAGACTGCGCGGCAGCGGCAATCCCAGCCGACTTCGACGAATACCCCCGATGCGCAGGAGCAAGCCAAGCTTGACAGGCAGAAGACGCTGGACTCATTATCCGCCCAATTGCAACAGAAAATCTCAGGGTATGACGGCCACTGGCAGGTGTACGTCGAAGATCTGCCGACAGGTGCGTCTATCAGCATCAACAGTCACCAGCAGTATTCAGCGAGTGTCATCAAACTGATGGTCATGCTCGCCGTATTCCAGCGCATACATGACGGGGCATTCCAAGATAGCGCCTCCGTTGACAACCTCCTGACACAAATGATCACGATCAGCTCGAACGAAGCGACGAATACCCTGGTCGATCAACTTGGCGGCGGAAATACCGAAGCCGGATATGATGTTGTGAATTCCATTGCGAAGCAATACGGGTTTTCCCAATCGCATCTGAATCAACGGATGGGGGATTTGACGGGCACCACCGGCAAACAGACATCGGTGGATGACCAAGGTCGCCTCCTCGCCGCTGCTTGTCGAGGCCAATTGGTTTCCGCTGAATATAGCCAGCGGATGATCAACCTGATGCTCAACCAGCAACGGCGCAGTAAAATCCCCGCAGGCCTGCCGTCGAATATCAGTGTCGCGAACAAGACCGGAGAAAGCCCGGGAGTCGAGAACGATTCGGCAATGGTGTTCGCGTCCAATGACGGCAGCAGCATCGCCGGATCCCAGCCGGGTCAAGGCGACTATGTCATCGCCGTCATGAGCGAAAACATCAGCTCATCGAGCACGGCACAAGCACATATCCGTGATATTTCCGCAAGTACTTGGACGGTATTGCAGTAGCAAGACGTATGGAGGTTCAATTAGCGGATTTCCGGTTGTCACCGGTATGATGATAAGTGAAGGCATGCACGCTTTTCATCGTGATGATTCGGCGGAAAGCTAGAGAGAAGAAAGGATGCCCCCATGTATTGTCCTCAATGTGGCAGCAATGTCGCTGACGACGCAAAATTCTGCAATCAGTGCGGTACACAGCTGGCGCCATCACAGAGGAACATCGCGTCACAAACAGTTCCACTGCCCGGATCGAGTACCGCCGCGTCGAATCAACCGGTTCCCGCGCCAGAAATCCCACAAGCGCCAACGCCTGCATCTGCACGGTCAGCGGCTATGCCAAACACAGCACAGAACCAGGGTGCGCCGGCAACACCGGCAGCGTTCCAGCCCACAGCAGGGCCGTCAGCGCCTGTCGCTTCGAATCCGACGCAACAAGTTCCTGTACCCGGTCCTGCGATTCCGGCAATGCCACAGCCGCAGTTCGCTCAAGCTGGTGCTCAGCCGGCTGTCCCTCCGCAGATGCCGCCGAAACAAGTGCAAAAGCCTGTGCAACCGATCGATATGGAAGGTCTCGCACGCAGCGGTGGAGCCGGTCTCGGCATTGGTGTCGCTTCAGCGTTCGTAGTATCGATCGTCACCGCGATACTTGCGCTCGCAGTATCTTCTTCGGCGTTGAGCCAGATTTCGGATGATTCTGGTCCCTTCGGATCGATGTTATCCTCAAGTCTGCTCGGTGGCTCCCAAGACATGAATATCTTGCAATCCATCCTCTTCTTCATGATCCAAGGTGTCGCCGGCGGATTCTCCATTTCCTATCAGGGTGACGGATTGTTCTCGTTCTCATCGGAGGCATTCGCCTGGCAGGGTGCGGGATTCTCTGGATTCGCCCTCTTGCTGGGTGTCGCTTTTGGTGTATATCTGTTCGGCAGGAAAAACACAATCCACTTCAGGTGGATGGGCATCGCAACTGCTGCAGTCGTCGGCGTCGCCGCCGGTATTGTGTATGAACTGCTCGCGTTGATTGGCCGCTTCCAGGTTTCCAGAGTCACCGTAAGCGGAACAACCGTCCGCACCTTCTTCATGGCGTTCCTGTTTGCAGCGGGTGGGGCTCTCATTGGTTATGCTCTCGCGCAAATCACGCCTGACGCCTCGAATGTATTTTCCGCTATGCATTTGTGGTTCCAGCGTGCCCGTGGCTTCGTTCGGACATTCGCCGAGACATTGCTGCTGTTCAGCATTGTCTCGCTCGCTATCGCATTGGTGCTGTATGTCATTGTCGCAATCCATGCAAATGAAGCGGCATCAATTCTTCTCTTCCCGGCAGCGCTTCCTCTGATTGCTGGGCAATTATTCAGTCTCGGTTCTCTAGGCGCGGTTGCCGAATACGGCGAGGCTGATGGAACAAGCTATGGTCTTCTTGGCGGTTCCGGTAACCTCTCATCGATGAGCGGATCGGGGTGGCTCTGGCTGTATGTGCTCGTGGTCGTCATCGCCGTCCTGTATCTCGGCCTTCGGGAAGCCGCCCGCAACATGTATGACCCCGCTTATGCCGGGTGGCAACATTCATGGAAAGCACCACTGACTGCAGGACTGTTCTGGCTGGTGTACTCGTATGCTGCGCTGTCCAGTGGAAGCGAGTCGTCGTTCGTTATGCCGGCATTATGGTCTTGCCTGATCGTGGCGTTCTGGTTCTTCCTCGTTGAGGTTGTTGCTCTCACTTTCGGTCCGTCCATCATTGTCTCTGTTCCCGGGTTATGGAAGTTTATCGTCGGCGGCACAGTGAAACCGACGCCGCAGGAAGTCTTGGACTACAACCGTGCGATGAACCAGCATTCATCTGTTCCGGCTGTTCCTGCAACTGACGTTCCGGGCAATGGTTCGCCGTCCGTTCCTTCGCCGGCGGCTCCTGTCGAGTCAAGGAACAATGGGCAGAGCGCCAATACCGGCAACGATTCGCAGACGTTCCACATGGCTGCTCCCGCTGCTGCTCCTGCCACTCCGCCTGTACCTGGCGTTCCCGGTGCTGCCGCCGCGCAGCCGATGTCATCGAACACGAAGAAGACGATGATGATCATCGGTATCGTAATCGGTGTTCTTGTTGTCCTCGCTGTGGTGATTGGCGCACTGTCTTCGACGGTGTTCAATCCCAAGAACGCTGCCAACAAGTATTTGAGCCAATTGTCTTCCGGTGACTACGATGCGGCATCGAAAACCGTGGATCCTGGCATCGATACCAACATGCGGGCTTTGCTGACTTCTGCCGTCTCGGCTAACGGCAAGAATGCCCTGTCGTCTCCGAAAGTCGATTCGGTGTCTGTCAACGGCACTGAGGCGACGGCTCAGATCGAGTATTCTGTCCATGGAACGACGACCAAAGATACGCTGTCGTTGCATAAAGACGGCAATACGATGCTGTTCTTCCCGAAGTGGGTGGTATCCAAGCCGTTGTTGTCCTCGATTGTTGTGGAGGATTCCGGTGCGGTCAAGACCGTTTTGGTAAACAATGTCAAGGTTTCCAAGACGAACGCGGATTCAAGCTCAAGTTCGGGATCCCTCAAGTTTGCGGTGTATCCGGGTACGTATACGGTTTCGCTGCCGAAGAGTGATTACATCACCGCTTCCTCGGTGACCACATACGTGATGGGCGGTTCCTCGACATCCACCGCAGTAGCGCAAATCAAGGTAACGGCGACCGACAAGCTGGTTTCTGCGGTCAATGATGCTATCAAGACGAAGATGGGGGAATGCGGAAAGGTCACTGACCCCACTTCTGAAGATTGCTTGTTGAACGAGCAGCTCTACAATACCGACGACCAACGCAACATGTCGTGGACTGTCACCAAGCTGCCTACCATCACAGTGAAAGACATCAGCATCACTGACAGCGGAATCGAGTTCAGCACCGGTTACGGAGATGGCAAAGCTACCCTGAGCTATGAGGAGCAGGATTGGTTCGATGAGAACACCTGGACACCTGAGACAGATGATTATTCATTTGGCTTGTCAGGGAGTGTAACCATCGATAACGGTAAACCTGATATCACGTTCGAAGATGCCGATTAGGCGTGATTGATATCAATGCGATTGTCATAAGGAAGTAATCGCTTCCTGCGTATGTATCGCAGACGGCAGGGTCCCGATCCAGAGTGCAATGCTGTGGATTGGGACCCTGCCGTCTGTTTGTTTGTGTTTGGTGGCATGTTGTGGTGGGTGGTGGCTTGTGGAACCGCGGGTTTGGGTGGTGGGTTGGATGGTGGTTGGCGGGTGTCGGTTGATTGTTGGGTGTGTGGTGTGGATTGGATGTGACGTGTGTTTTTGGTGTTTGTGGTTTGTATTTGGGTTGTGTTGGTGTTCTGGTGTGGTTGTTGGGTGTGTTTTCGACACGCCGGTGTTTGGTTGGTTTTGTGGGGTTTTGGGGGTGTGTGGTGTGGGGTTGGTTTGCGTGGTTG
>NZ_WBSO01000015.1 GCF_009299485.1 Bifidobacterium apri | reverse complement strand
TTCGTTTTTATTGATGATGAGTGGTCGGGCTATGTGTTGACGTGTAGCGTATACTAGCTGACGACCCGTCTCGCTGTGGTGGATATGCGTATGAGAGTACGAGTCCTCTGGCATCTTACCTCTCCCTCGACTATCTGCCGACATCCGCTGCCTTCGCTCGAGTATCCACCTTCCACCCTCGTCCCGTTGACTAGGATGCGCAGACGCTCACTGCTTGCGGCGCATCATGAGCATGCCCACACCGATCAACAGCAGACCGGCGATTGATGTCAGGACAATGCCCCTGGCACCGGTGGATGGCAGATACCCGCGGAAGTTCTTGATGACCAGCAGGCTGCCGTCCACAGACGAATATCCGCCCTGCGCGTACACGTTGTAGGTGAGGTTCTGCACCGCGCCATCCGTCCTGGCGTTCTCGGCCTGGTCCTTGAAGTCAGGCACTTTCACGGCAACATCGATGACGACGCTGTTCAAACGGTAGCCCGCAGGCGCCTTGATCTCCTTGAGATAATAGTGCGTCCCGTCAGCGGAACCCGCGATGCCGGCGATATTGATCTTGCCGTCCGAATCCGTCGTCAGCGCCGTCACCGTTCCGTTCGGATCGTGCTCGTACGTACCGTCAACCTGCGTGAACTTCACGTTGTGCGTGCAAGCCTGGTCGGTATACATCTGGAATTGTGCACCAGCCAGGTACTTATCGGCGTCAGCCCCATCGATCTTTCTCAACTTAAGGTTGTAGGTGTACACGTACGGATGCTCGGTCGGGGTTTTCTCCCCGCCTTGCGCCGTGTACGGGCTGTACTGGTAGGTCACATCATAGGCGTTGCCGATTGCGGTGTTGAAGGGCGCGCCGTTCAACAAGTGCGCCTGATAATACAGCTTCATCCACTTGCCTGCCAGGGATTTTTTGTTCGCAAAATTTTTGGTGGGATCCTTTCCGGTCGAGTCGCCGAAAGCCCACGTGAGCGTGGTCTTGCCACCCGCAGGAATCGGGACGGCACAAGGATGTGCAAATGCTGCTGTGGCATGTCGTTGCGTTGTGTATGCCCCGACCTACGCGATGCAACGGTATGGCTCGAGGTCGAACCATGACGATGAGACCATGCGGCCAGTGGACGATTCTGGCGGTTTGTGCATGTCATGGCATACGCGATGGAACGAATCGCCAGCGCGAACAGTAAAACCCCGTCGCATCCGGCGACTTACGTATGGCAACACACACGCAGCGCAACGCACAGTCGCGCATCGCCGCGATATCATGCACGATCCGATCGTTTCCGCATGCCACGACATACGCAATACGACAAACCACCTCATCCGCCGGCGGCGCCGGACGGTATGGAGCGAATCGCGTATGCCCGGGCATGCGCTCCGAAAGGTTTCATCATGCGAAAGCCACTGACCGTCACACCCTGAGGTGCGGTGTCCGCCGACTGCCACCAAGGTGTTGAGAGGAATCGGCTGCCACGCCCCCGGGAGCAAAGAAGGAATCATCCGCCATGCTCTGAGACTCTGAGCATGGAGAAGCCGCTCCCCCTCTTCACGCCGCGGACAGGGCGACGGATGTCGGGAATCCACGAAGTGCGTGATGTGAGGATTCACTCACACGACCCGTCGCCCGACCGCCCAAACAGCCCAAACGCGCATGTCCACCACCGGTTTTGTGAGGATTCACTCACACAACCCGCCACACAATCACCCAAAGACCCCGGACAAGCACATCCACCACCCAGAATGTGAGGATTGACTCACACAACGGGTGCCCCAAACAACCGACATGGGTTGAGACTCCAGCAGCAAGGATGCGCGAGGCAGATGCAAACAAACACAGAGACACCAGACGACACAGAAAAGCAAAACGCACGAGACCGCGAGGCCTCGTGCGTCGGTAATGCCGCTACCGGACCCGGATTGCTCCGGACCGAAGGGCGTGGGTTCCGCGTTTTCGTGCGCGGAACCGTTTCGGGTTCCCCCACCTGGACTCGAACCAAGACAAAGGGTTCCAAAGACCCGTGTGCTGCCATTACACCATGGGGGATCGGCGGCTTGCGACCGCCAAGCTTCAATTATGCCATACTCTGCCGTTTCGTCAATTTAACCGCGCGTTGCACTGTGCGACCAAACCGGTCAAGCCGACCAAACCGCAGAATATCAAGCGAACAGGAAGCCCTGCCCGTGATGCACCGGATAGGTGTCGAACAGTTCGGCGACCGAACCATCCTCGAACACCGCCTTGATGGCGCTAGCGAGCAACGGCGCTATGGACAGAACCGTCAAGCCGTCCCAACGCTTCTCCTCCGGAATCGGCACGGTGTCGGTGAGCACGACCTCGCGAGCGCCGCAGTTCTTGAGCCGCTCGACCGCCGGACCGGACAACACGCCGTGGGTCGCCACGACGGTCACGGACTTCGCACCGGCATCACGCAGCACGTGGCAGGCGCCGGCGATGGTACCGGCAGTGTCGATCAGATCGTCGACAAGCACGCAATCCTTGCCCTCGACCTCGCCAACCACACGGTTGGAGACAACCTGGTTCGGACGGGTGATGTCACGGGTCTTGTGAATGAACGCAAGAGGACCGCCGCCAAGACGCTGCGCCCACTGCTCGGCCACGCGGATGCGCCCCGCATCCGGGGAGACGACGGCGACATTGTCGAGCTGGTTGGCGAACCGGTCACGAATGTAATCAACGAGAACCGGCATGGCGATCAGATGATCGACCGGCCCGTCGAAGAAGCCTTGGGATTGGGCGGCATGCAAATCGACGCTCATGATGCGGTCGGCGCCGGCAGTCTTGAGCAGATCGAACATGAGGCGGCAGGAAATGGGCTCGCGGCCACGATGCTTCTTGTCTTGGCGCGAATAGCCCAGCAATGGACAGACCGCGGTGATGGAGCGTGCGGATGCGCGCTTCAGCGCGTCGATCATGATGAGCTGCTCCATGATGGACTTGTTCACCGGGTTGCAATGGCTCTGCAGGACGAACACGTCGGCGCCGCGAACCGATTCGGTGTAGCGCACGTACATCTCGCCGTTCGCGAAATCGTATGCCGTGGTTTCCAGCACATCGATGCCAAGTTGCTTGGCAACATCCTTCGCCAGTTTCGGGTGCGCCCTTCCAGTGACGAGAATGAGGTTTTTATCAGGCTTTCCTTCGAGGATTGCGCTCACCGTGTCTCCAAACGTTGTTCGCAGAAGTGGACGTATTTCATAGTAGCCATCCGCATTGACCGCATCAGACGCGCCGCTGCGTGTCTTGGTCGGAACCGATGGCAATGCCGCGGTACAGGCCGTGCTTGCCGATATACTGCACCACGCCATCGGGCACCAAGTACCATACGGGTTCGCCGTGAGCCGCCCGCCGCCGCACATCGGTCGACGAAATTGCCAGTGCCGGGATCTCGAGCGTGTCCACATGCCCTTCACTGAGCAGCTGCGAGGACGGACTCGTATACCCAGGTCGGGTGACGGCTACGAATTGCGCGAGATCCCACATCTTGTCGGCGTCTTTCCACCGCATGATCTCCGCGACCGCATCCGCACCGGTGATGAAGAACAATTCGGCGTCCGGATGCTGGGCGTGGATGTCGCGCAGCGTGTCAATGGTGTAGGTGACCCCAGGACGGTCGATATCGACACGCGAAACCGTGAACTTGGGATTTGACGCGGTGGCGATGACGGTCATCAGATACCGGTCCTCGGCATTGGTGACATGCCGGTCCAGTTTGAACACCGGGCGGCCGGTCGGCACGAAAATCACCTCGTCGAGGTCATACACCCATGCGACTTCGGACGCCGCCACCAAATGCCCGTTGTGGATGGGATCGAAGGTGCCGCCCATGATGCCGATACGCGGCCGGCTGTGCCAGTTGCCGCGTGCGGATCGCCGCGAGGATGATCCGGGGGTGTCAATCTGCGGGCGTTGAAGCAGGTCGGACATGCGGCGGCCGGCATCGGATTGCCCTGGCGCCGGCATATGCGACTCGGATGCGCTGTCGTTCACGCCTTGCCTCCAGGATTCTCCCCGTGGCGTCCGGCATGCGTCTGTCGTCCGGAACGACCAGGCTGCTCGGGCTGCCCGGATTGTTGCGATTGTTCGGACTGTTCGGCGATTTCTTGCTGTTGCTTGTCGGCGCTCTCGGTCTGTTCTTCGATTTCTTCGGCGGTGGGGTCGGGTTCCTTCGGGTCGATTTTGCCCATATCCTCATCCCATTCCTGTTGGACGACCCTGCGGATCTCCGCGAAGGTGGGCAGGAGGAAATCGGGCTGGTACAGCCGTCGGATCTCCGCAACCCGCTCGGTGATGCGGATCAGCGTATCCGTCATCCCGTCAATATCACCGTCACGCTCCATCGCGGCATACTTGCGGATGTAGTCTTCCATGATCCGCATATGTTCTGCGACCTGCGCCTGTTGTTGTTCGTCCAGATCGACCACATCGGGCGCGTCGTTCTCCGGCCATCCGATCAGCACTGCATCCGCATATTCCAACGACGCGCGCTGTGCGGCGGTGGCGATGCCGTCCTCGATTTGCACGAGAAAGACGTATCGCACGGTGCTCAGCCGTTCCGCCGCAATCCGCAAGGCGAGTTTGGGATCGTCCAGGTCGATGCCGCGATCGCGCGCCAATGCTTCATTCACTGCCACTTGTGTCACCTTCGCTTCCTTGGAGGTTGTGCAACCTCTTCTCAGACCGTCATCAGACCGTCATACCGATATGCCGGGATTCACCGCCGCACCTGTCCGGTACCGTAGCCGATCCACTTGGTCGTGGTCATTTCCTGCAAGCCCATCGGACCGCGCGCATGCATCTTCTGCGTGGAGATGCCGAGTTCGGCGCCGAAACCGAAAACACCGCCGTCAGTGAATCTGGTCGAAGCGTTGACCATCACCACTGCGGAGTCCACGAGTCTGGTGAAGCGTTCGATCGCGGAGTAATCCTCGGCGATGATCGATTCGGTGTGTCCGGTCGAATGCATGTTGATATGCTTGATCGCTTCGTCAAGCGAATCGACGACTTTGACCCCCATCTTCAACGCCAGATATTCGGTGTCCCAATCCTGCTCATCGGCCTGCTGAAGGTCGATGCCGTCGATGCCGGCCGCGTCGATGATACCGTACGCACGTTCATCCGCGCGCAGCACCACATTCGCTTCGGCGAGCGCCTGAGCGGCAAGGGGAAGGAACCGTTCGGCGACATCGCGGTGGACGAGCAGCTTTTCGGCGGCGTTGCACACACCGACACGCTGGGTTTTGGCATTGAGGATGATGGGAATGGCCTTGTTCAGGTCGCCTGAACGATCCACATAGATGTGGACGTTGCCCGCGCCGGTTTCGATGACCGGGACCTTGGAGTTGCGCACAACGGCTTGGATGAGTCCCGCCCCGCCGCGTGGGATGAGCACGTCGATATGGCCCCGCGCCTCCATCATCGCGGTTGCCCCCTGCCGTCCGTATGCGTCAACCGTGTCGACAAGTGCTTGGTCGAACCCGTGTTCGGCGATGGTGTCGCGGATGACGCGCAGCGTTGCCGCGTTGGTGCGTTCGGCGGCGTGCCCACCGCGCAGCATCGCCGCATTGCCGGATTTGAGGCACAGCGACGCGACATCGACCGTCACGTTCGGACGCGCCTCGTAGATCATGCCGATGACGCCGATGGGCACGCGCACTTGGTTGAGACGCAATCCATTGGGCAGGTTGTAGCCGCGCACGACTTGTCCGACAGGATCAGGCAGCGTGGCGACGTGACGCACGCCCTGCGCGCTGGCGGCGATGCGATCCACGTCGAAACGAAGCCGGTCGAGTTTGCCCTCGTCCATGCCGGATTCGAAGGCTTCCTGCATATCCTGCGCGTTGGCGGCGGCGATGTCGTCAGCATGCGCGTCAAGGGCGTCGGCGATGGCGAGCAGCAGCTCGTTCTTCGCCTCCGTATTCGCCTGTTCGAGTGCGCGTTGGGCCGCTGCGGCGGCGTCCGCCATCATGCATACGGCGCTGAAGACCTGCGCGTCCACGCGCCCTGTCTGACCGTTGTCTTCTTGGTTCGTCATAGCCAAAACAGTAGCGCACACCGCGGGCATCGCGGGGATTTCGCCCACAGGACGGGCTCAAGTGTCTGCGCACGGTGTCCATATCGGGGAACGTCAACGGTTTCTGCCCATGGTTCCCGGTAGAATACCGACCAAAAGATCCACTTTACTTTGCAAGGATGATTCGTGATCACGTTCCATAGCACTCGCAGCACCACCGATTCACTCACTTCCAAGCAGGCCATCCGCAAGGGCATCGCCGACGACGGCGGCTTGTTCGTCACCGACGCGCTCGGCGACACGCAGATCGACGTCGCGTCCCTTGCCGGCAAGTCCTACCAGCAGATCGCCCAAGAGGTGCTTGGCGCGCTGCTGCCGGATTTCACTGATGACGAGCTGGCGCAGTGCGTGCGCGACGCTTACGGCGAGCAGTGGACGGATCCGGCGATCACACCGCTCAAGCCGTTGGGCGACGATTACATTCTTGAGCTGTTCAACGGGCCGACATCCGCGTTCAAGGACGTCGCGCTGCAGATTCTCCCCCGTTTCATGGCGCATACCGCTCCGACCGGCGATCCGAACGAGAAGATCATGATTCTCACGGCCACGTCCGGCGACACCGGCAAGGCCGCATTGGCCGGTTTTGCCGACGTGCCGGGCACGGGCATCACCGTGTTCTACCCGGAGGGCAAGGTCAGCCAGGTCCAGCAGTTGCAGATGACCACGCAGGCGGGGTCGAATGTGAATGTGTGCGCGGTGCGCGGCAATTTCGATGACGCGCAGAGCGCCGTCAAGCGTATTTTCGGCGATCGCGAGCTCGCCGAACGCATCGATGCTCAGGCGAATGTGGTGCTGTCATCCGCCAATTCCATCAACGTGGGCCGTCTGGTGCCGCAGGTCGTCTACTATTTCTCCGCTTACGCGCAGCTGCTGGAGCGTCAGGTCATCAACGCGGGCGACGAAGTCGAGTTCTGCGTGCCGACCGGCAACTTCGGCGACATTCTCGCCGGCTATTACGCCAAGATGCTGGGCTTGCCGGTCAAGCATCTGGTTGTCGCGAGCGACAAGAACAACGTGCTGTTTGACTTCCTGACCTCCGGCACGTATAACCGCAAGCGTCCGTTCTTCCAGACGATCAGCCCGTCGATGGACATCCTGATTTCCTCGAATCTCGAGCGCATGCTGTATTACATGTCAGACAAGGATACGCGTCTGATCCAGATGCTGATGAACGATTTGAACCAGTGGGGCGCCTATGAGGTGCCGGCAGAGTTGTTGGCGAAGATCCGGCAGCTGTTCGGCTGCGGTTGGGCCGATGAGGACCAGGTGCGCGCGATGATCGCGGACTGCTGGCAGAAGAACCATTATGTGATCGACCCGCACACGGCATGCGGATATTACGTGATGCAGCAGATGCCGCGCGACCCGCTCACCCCGCGCGTGTTGTTGAGCACGGCGAGCCCGTACAAGTTCCCGCGTGTGGTCAACGAGGCGCTGGGTTGGGATGCGTCCGGCTCCGATTTCGACTGCATGGACGTGCTTGCCGAGCACAGTGGGACCGAAGCGCCGAAGGCGTTGCGCGGCCTTGAGCATGCGGATGTCCGTTTCACGGATGTCGTTGATATTGACGGCATGCCCGGCTATGTGGAGCAGGCTGCGGACCGGTTGTAACCGACGCCGGGCACCGGCTCGGACGCGACGGTTCGCGCGCGTTCCGCGGATTCACGACAAGGGCGGTAGCAGGTTGAGTGTCACCTGCCACCGCCCTTTCTGTTGTGTTATTTGGCTGGCGTGCCTCGACAGCGTTTACGCGATTCGCGCCAAAGACGACCCTGGCCGCCCTAGCCGAGACGCTGCTGTTCCAGGTCGGCATAGATGTCGGCGAGCATTTGCTCCAGTTCCTGCATGGATATATTGGCACGCTGGGCGGCGGCACACGCCTCCTCGAGGTTTTCGCGGGTTTTGGTCAGCAGACGGCGTCGAAGCACTTCACCGCTGCGGAGCGCGACGAAGGTGCCTCTGCCCTGCTCATTGCGCACGATTCCCTCGTCTGCGAGTTCGTCATACGCGCGGGCGACGGTGAGCACGGACACACCCAATTGTGCGGCGAGCCGTCGCAACGAGGGCAACGGTTCGCCTTCGGTAAGCTCACCGGAGTAGACGGCGGATCTGATCTGGGTTTTCAACTGCTCGTATTTCGGCTTGTCTGATTCATCAGATACCGCGAACTTCATCGTGTCTCCCGCCTCGAAGCGACGGCATGCCCTCGCCGGAGCCGATGCGAGGGCATCCGCCAACTGTTATGTTGTTCTTTATATCAGTATATCAGTCTGCCGTGATTGCCATGCCGTCATGAACGACGCCGACACAGCCAATCCCCGGTTCGATTTCACAGACGCACCGGAGCGTCATTGAAATCAAACATAATCCCGTCGGCTTCATCGCAGATCGTCGCCCAATCCGCATCAGAAGAATCGTCGTGCATCGCCCACGCGCGCATGCCAGCTGATTTCGCCGAGCGGATTCCAATCAGAATGTCCTCGAACACCGTGCAGTCCCGAGGCTCGACACCCAGCAACTGAGCCGCCTTGAGATACACGTCAGGCTCTTCTTTGCCGGCATCCCCGACCTCATCGACACTGCACACGACATCAAAGTACTCTTCAAGCCCGGTGTGACGCATCGCAGCGACGCGCATACTCGGCAGCAACGTCGTAGCGACCGCCAGTTTGGCGCCGCTCTGCCGCAAAAACGCAAGATACTGCAACGCATGCGGCTTGGCCTCGACAATGGTCGCATACGCGTGCGTAGCCATCTCAGTCCACTCGTTCATCAGGTCTTCAGGCGTATCGTCCAAATCAAAGCGCTTGATCGTGTATTCGGCGATCTGCCGGAACTGCATCGAGGAAACGGTCGTCATGTAATCGTCAGGCACGTCAATGCCGCGTCTGCCAAGGAAATCGATATCCACCTGATCCCACACGCCCATGGAATCGAGCAGCGTCCCGTCGAGATCGAAAATCGCCGCCTTACCGCTGTTGGCACCCATGTCGCACTCCTTTCTTCGACCCCGCCGCCGCATTGCGACGGGACATACCGTTGACTGCTACTCTACACTCGCCGAAAGCAATTCCCGCGCATGGTCGAGCGAAGTTCCCGATTCGCTGCCGGAAAGCATCCGGGCGATCTCCCGCACACGGTCCTCCCCGTCCACGCGCGTCACCGTGGTCGTGACCCCGATCCCGCCAGGCTCGTCAGGAAGCGTCCCCGCGGCGCCTTTGCTCACCACGTATTGCTCCTGCGCCCATGAAGCCACCTGCGCCAGATGCGTGACGACAATGACCTGTGAGGAGCGGGCGAGTTTCGCCAGCCGTCGTCCGAGCTCCGCCGCGGCTTTGCCACCGACACCAGCATCGACCTCATCGAAAATGAACGTCATATCCGCCGCCTCCCCACGCCGCTCCGCGATCGTCAGCTCAAGCGCGAGCATCAGACGGCTCAGCTCGCCGCCCGAGGCGCTCGACCCCATCGGAAGCGGTTCGGAGCCCGGGAACGGAGTGAACGCAAACATGATGTCATCCATGCCATGAGCATCAAGCGTCCGCATCACATCGGCATCATCAACCTCATGCGGAACGACTCGGACATCAAGACGGGACCCGGCCATCGCCAGTTCACCGAGTTCAGCGGTGACACGCTCACCCAGATCACCTGCGGCTTTCTGTCGTGCGGCGCTCAGCTCGCGCGCGGCATCCAGCGCTCTGCGGGCCAACCGGTCACGGTCGGCACGCAACTGTTCGAGCTTCTCCGGGCTGGCGTCCAAATCCTCCACTTCAAACGCCGCCTTGTCACGCCATGCGATCACGTCGGCGAGTCCCGGCCCCCAACGCCGCGTCAACTCCCCCAAGTCATGGATACGCGTGTTGATCGCGTCGAGATCGCCCTCATCATCGTCATCATCAGTCTGCCGCGACAAAGTGAATACGACATCCGACAGATCGGCTTCGATGGAATCAAGCCGTTGCGCCAACTGGTCATACGTGTCATCACCGTCGACGCGAATGGAACGCAGGCTGAGCGCGGCACGCCTGACCAGATCGGTCGCGCCGCTGGAATCGGCGTCCGTGTCCAGCTGCGATGCATCCAACGCGGCGATCGCGCCATTAACCCCCTGTTGGATGGAGGCGGCGTTTTCGATACGGGAGCGTTTGGCTTTCAGTTCCTCGTCTTCGCCCGGCTGGGGGTCGACCTGGTTGATCCGTTCGATGGACTCGCGCAGATAATCGGCACGCTGCCGAACATCCGCCTGTTGATGTTCCAACGCATCCAAGCGTTCGTCCATGGCCTTCAGCGCGTTCCAAGCCTTGCCGTAAGCATCAACAAGCTCGGCATCGCCGGCATAGGCGTCAAGCACCTCACGCTGTCTTGCGGCGGAGGCGATGCGCAGCTGATCTGCCTGCCCGTGGATGGTGACCAGATGCTCGGAAACCTTCTGCAGTACGGAGCGCGGCACGGTATGTCCGGACAGCACCGACCGCGACCTGCCGTTCACCGGCACCGTGCGGGACAAGTACAATTCCCCTTCGTCAGCGGCAGCATCAACGCCCGCATCCTTGGCTTGCATGACCGCCGGATTGTCCTGCGCGACGGCGAATACGCCTTGCGCCCACGCTTCCTGAGCGCCGGGCCCCACTCGCCTGGACTGGGCGGGGCCGCCGGAAATCAGGCGAATCGCACTTAACAGCATGGATTTACCGGCACCGGTCTCGCCCGTAATGGCGGTCATTGCGCTTGACGGCGCAAGGCGCGCGTGGTGAATCGGTCCCAAGTCGCGTATCTCGAGTTCCTCAAGCATCAGCAGGTTCCCTCCCGTGCCGTGTTCCCTCCGGTCGTATGATGCGTCTGCTGAGTGCGGCTGTGCTCACGCCAACCGACCACCGGAAGATCGAATTTAGTGACAAGCCGTTGCGTGAACGGCACACCCGACAGACGCGCGAGCCGCAGCCTGCTCTTCGATTCGCGCACCTCGACGCGCGTGCCTTTGGGCAAAGCCCGCTGCCGCCGACCATCGCAGCAAATCCAGCCGTCCGACGTTGAATTGTCAAGAATGGTCATGGTGAACGACGAGCCGGCACCGATAATCAAGGGCCTGGCGAACAGGGCGTGCGCGGCAAGCGGAACCAGTTGCAACGCCTCGACATTCGGCCAGATGATCGGCCCGCCGGCGGAGAACGCGTACGCGGTGGAACCGGTCGGGGTGGAGACGATGACGCCGTCACAGCCGAACGAACTCATCTCCACGTCATCGACGCGGATGGACAACTCCACCATCTTGCCCCGGTCGGAACGCTCCAGCGTGATATCGTTGAGCGCCCAATCGCTCAAAGGCGTGTCCGCCCCCGGCAGCCACACGTCGACATGTGCGATCATGCGTTCGTCGATGGAATAGTCATGGTCTGCGACACGCTGGATCGCATCGCTCATCTGGAAGCTTTCAAATTCCGCAAGAAAACCGACATGCCCCAGATTCACGCCCAGAATCGGCACTTTCGTGCAATGCACCAGTTCCGCCGCACGCAGGATCGTCCCGTCACCGCCAAGGACGACGACGATTTCCGTGTCGTCGTCGATATGGGCGGTCGGTTCCGCAAACCCCGGGGCTTCAACATTGTCGATAATCGAAACGTCGAATCCAGCACCGCACAACCGATCCACCGCCTCGGAAACCACGGTGCCGCTCTCGCGCAACTTGGTATGCGTCACGACAACCGCCCGCCGTTGCAAAGCCATACGCCGCCCTTTCACCATCGCACACAGGCCGCCGCCGATGGGCGGACCCGTCCTAGTGCTCCATCCTAGTGGAACTTCATCTAGAATAGCGGCAGAGCCCATGTATCGGCACGCGTAAGGAGCGCAGAAAATGTCGAACCTCGTCCTGGACGAGTCTTCCATGAACCGTGAGGCCTCGCGCGGCTACAGCTGGTGGTTCTCCGGCGACGCGTTCGAGCGTCAGGCGGCCCAGGACAGCCGTCCGCCCCGGCGTAACCTGTCGGCGAAATTGTGGTCGCATCCCGGACGCCTGACCATTCTGTATTTCTTCGCGCTCATCGCCGTGGCGACCGTACTGTTGGAACTGCCGGTCAGCTCGCACGACCGCACCGTCACCGACCCGGTAGTCGCGTTCTTCACCGCCGTCTCAGCCGCTTCCACATGCGGCATCCAAGTGGTCAACACCACCACCCACTGGTCGTTGTTCGGGCAGGCGGTCATCCTGCTGGCCGTCCAGTTCGGCGGTCTCGGCGTCATGACCTTCGCTTCCCTGATCGCGCTGGCTGTCAACAAACACATCAAGGCATCACAACGCATGCTCACCGCCACGGAAATCGGCGCCACCAAACTCAGCGAGACAAAAGGCGTGCTCAACGCCGTGCTCGTGACGACCCTGCTCATCGAGGTCATCACCTTCCTCGCCCTGTTCCCCGGCCTGATCCGCGTCAATCACGGCAATATCAGGCACGCCTTGTGGGAGGCGCTGTTCTTCGCGGTGATTTCCTACAACAACGCCGGGTTCACGCCCGACGGCGCCGGTCTACACGTCAACAGCTGGGCCGTCGGCCTGCCGGTGTTGCTCAGCGCGTTCTGCGGCACACTCGGCTTCCCCGTGCTGCTCAACCTCATGCGCGCGGCACGCAAGCACACCCCGCCGAAACGGTGGACTCTGCACACGAAAATCACCTTGATCGCCACCTTCTGCATGGTGGCTGTCTCACTGCTATGGTTCAGATGCGTCGAATGGAACAACCATACCTTGTTCTCGCACGCCGATTTGCAGACCCGGCTGCGGTACGCGCTCACCGCAGCCGTCATGCCTCGCACCTCAGGGTTCGACCCCTCGTGGGTGCCCGATGTCAGCGATCCGACGAAAGTGTTCATGAGCGCGGTCATGTTCATCGGCGGCGGCAGCACCTCCACCGCCGGGGGAATCCGCGTGACGACATTCGCCGTGGTGTTGTTCGTATGCCGGGCTGCGTTCCGCGGCAGGCACGATGTCACCGCCTTCCGCAAGCGCATCAGCGAGCGCACCACGATGACCGCGGTGAGCATCATGACCACATGCCTGACCTTGGTGTTCACCGTGTCTTTGGCATTGATGGTGGTGTCCGGCTGCTCGCTGAGCAATGCGCTGTTCGACACCTGCTCGGCGTTCGGGCTGGGCGGGTACACAGTCGGTGTCGCTGATCAAAGCGATCCGGCGGCATTGCTGTTGCTCGCCATGACGATGATTATCGGGCGTATCGGCCCGATGACCATCGCGTATGCGATCAACCGGCCGTCCGAAGCGCAGGCGGTGCATTTCCCTGAGGAGCCGATTATCGTGGGCTGAATACCCGTGCGGGTATACTGGCAGGCAGCATGTCGAGCGACAGCACCGAGCGGCAGGCCAAGCCGCGCGGTTTCGCTGAATGGCTGTCGGTGGGGCGCATGTGACGGAAAGGGATGGATTGATGGCAGATAAGAATCGGAGCGTTCTCGTGGTGGGGCTCGGCCGATTCGGCAGTTCGGTGGCTTCCACGCTTGACGAGCTCGGCCAGGACGTGCTGGCGGTGGACAAGGATCCGGTTCTGGTCAACCGTTGGTCCTCGACCATTCCGACAGTGCAAGCGGATATGACGGATGTGCTTGCCGTCGAGCAGATCGATGCCGGCACGTTCGGCACGGCGGTCGTCGCCATCGGTGACAGCGTCGAGGCTTCCGTCATCGCCACCGGCAATCTGCTGGATGCAGGGATCACCGATCTGTGGGCGAAATCCGTCTCCAAGGAGCACGCGCGCATCCTGCAACGTATCGGCGCACGCCATATCATCAACGCGGAAATGGACGCAGGCAAGCGCGTCGGACATTTGGTGTCCGGGGATTATCTCGATTACATCGAACTTGAAGGACCGCATACCGTAGTGAAGATCCATACGCCGGCGCAGGTCGTCGGGTATTCGGTCGGCGACGCGCGGATCCATTCCCGGTACGGGGTCACTGTGGTGGCTGTCCAATCCCCCGGTCAGGAACTCCAATACGGTTCGAAAGATATCGTCATGCATCGCAATGACGAGTTGGTCATCATGGGCAAGCAGGATCAAATCGACCATTTCATGCGCGGCTGAACGCCTGCGGCGCCCATGGGCGCATGGCTGGGCGACCACCGCAGGTGGCGACGGAGCACGGCACATCGATCTGGACTCGGGGATATACGGCACCTCCACCCGAGCATCGTCTTACAGCAACGCGCAGGATACATCCACGGATTTGCCGGCTTCCTTTCCGGTTCGCTATACTTGAGGCTCATCATGTGACATTCGGCCGGGGAAGGCCACGTCACACGGCACTGCCCTCGCCGCCGAGGGATTTCAAGGCGTGGGCAACCCAGTGGAAGGGCGAAGATGACCACGGAAGGCCTGCGACACCCACGACTGTCCGCAAGCGGGAACCGCCCCGCAGAACATTCCATGCACAGACCACGCCCGGAACGGGGTCTTGACCCGTCATACACGACAATCATCCACACGGACAACCGCAGCCAACCGCTCGTCGTGCGGCAAGCGAAAGTGCTCGGCCGGTTACATGCGCCGCGAATCGACGGAGGCGCCCTCATCTGCGAGAACGCGCGAATCATCTGCGACGGCGATCTGCGTGTTTCGACCATCATCGGGTACGGGACCATCATCGTCCAAGGCGAGACGACATGCACAGAACTCGATTTCGTGGGCGATATCCGTTGCGCAGGGCAAGTCAGGTGCTGCGGCACGGCAAGAGTGGCAGGCATGCTGCAGGCTGAGGGAGGGCTGGTCGCGTGCACCTTGGATATGATCGGGGTGCTGAGCGCTCCGCGCCTGGTGGCGAACGGTTCAGCGATTATTGACACGTTGGGCGACGGGTTGTGGGCGCATCGGACGCTGCCCTGCCGGGACTCACACAGTATGATTCGCAGCATTGAGGCACACCAAGTCGAAGCCCGCAGGTTGCATTGCGACCAGATCAACGCCAAATGCATCGTGCTGAAAGATGCCAGCGACGTACGAACCGTGCCGCTCGAAGCCCATCTGACCGTCGATGAAGGCTCACGAATCCGCTTCTTCGAACGCCATGACGGGCATCTGCTCGCGGCAGGACGCATGATACCGACCGCAATACAGCCGTTTCATTGTCAAGCGCGCGCCTGCCCGGTACGCAGATAGAGCAGATATTCCACATTGCCGAATGTCCCCTCGATCGGCGAAACCGAAGTGCCGCACACACTCATCGCATGGTCTTGGGCGCATTCGATGACGCGAAGCAACGCTTGTTCACGCAACTGCGGATCATCGACGATGCCGTTCTTGCCCAGATTGCCGCGCCCCACTTCAAACTGCGGCTTGACTAGGACGATGACGGGCGTGTCGGGGCGCGAAATGCGCGCGATGACAGGAATCACATACGTCAAGGATATGAACGACACGTCGGAGACGATCATGTCAGGGATCCATGGCAGGTCGTCACTGGTCACATCGCGGATGTTGACGCCGCTCATGTCGATGACGCGTGGATCGGCGGCGATACGGGGATCGAGCTGGTCATGCCCGACGTCAAGCGCGATGACGCGGGAGGCGCCGCGCCGCAACAGCACTTGGGTGAATCCGCCAGTCGAAGCGCCGATATCAAGACATGCCAAACCTGTGGGTTCCGTCAGCCCATGGTCTTTGAACGCTTCGAATGCTCCGACAAGCTTGTACGCGCCGCGCGAGACATAATCATCGCCGCGATCGACGTCGATGACATCGTCGGGGTTGACGCCGAACGACGGCTTGGTCTGTACCACGCCGTTGACGGTGACGTGCCCGCCTTTGATCAGTCTGCTGGATTTGGTGCGTGTCGGAGCCAAGCCACGATCGACGATGGCGATATCAAGCCTGATGGGCGTGATGAATCCGCTCATCGGCGTGCCGTCCCTTCGTCCAAGGCGTGCTGCAATCCGGTGAGTACGCCGCTGAGTGCCTTGATGCGTTGTGCATCATCCATCTGCTGCCATCCATGCAGCTGGGGGTACCGGGCTTCGAGCGCCGGCGGTACGGCATCGTTCCCGGTGTCTGCATCCCGAAGACCGTCACCGGGAACGTATGGGGTATTCCCGCTCATGCCAGATCAAACCTCGCATCTGACGTATCCACGGGCTGTGAGGCATCCATCGTGGACCACGCGGCGCACAAGGCGGAACGCAGCGCATTGATATCGTGCGGGCCGTCGATGCGCAGCACACCGTCGTTGACGCTCGCAGTGGCGTCAACGCACCGCCATGAGCCATCGGCTTGTCGTACCGGCTGGGGCATGGGTTCGAGCAGTCCGCGCAAATCAGCCGCGACATAGGTCGGACGCAAATGCTGCGGAGCATGGAGCAGCTGCTGCGGGTCGGTGACACCGGTGAGGACGGCGAAGGAATCGTATCCTCCCCGATTGCCGGCCTCGATGTCGGTATCAAGCCGATCGCCTATGGCAAGGCACTGTTCCCGTTCAACAGGCGTGGTGCCGTCATGAGCGGCAAGCAATCTGGCTTCGTCGTACATCGCGGATTCCGGTTTGCCCGCCGATGCGATCGGTTCGACACCGGTGGCGTTGATCACCGCTTGGATCATGGAACCGCAACCTGGGGCTACCCCCAGTTCGCGCGGGATGGTCAGGTCGCGATTCGTCACGAAGTATTGTGCGCCCTGTTCAACAGCGTATGCGACCTGTGCCATCTCCTCCCAGCTCATCTGCGGATACCATCCTTGGATGACTGCGGCAGGATGGTCTTCGGCGCGGCGGACAACGCGCAGTCCGAGGGCTGCGACTTCTTGCGCCAGATGATCCGCTCCGAGCACCAGCACGGGCGAGCCCGCAGGAACATGACGGGCGACCATCCGCGAGGCGACGACCGAGGACGTGATCACTTGCCAAGGTTCGACGTCAAGACCGAAACCGCGCAGCTGATCGGCCACGACACGTTGGAACCGCGAAGAATTATTGGTCGTGTATTCGATGGTCATGCCGGCGTCCTGCGCGCGGCGGATGCTGTCCGCCGCGTGCTCCACAGGAAGCTTGCCCCGGTACACGACCCCATCAAGGTCGAGCAACGCGAGCCGGTATGCTTCGGCGAGCGGCTTGTCGCTGCCGCCAAGCAGCTTGCTCATGCCTGTTCGCCGTCCGAATGCTCGGCGGACTTGTCAGCGGAATCAGCGGCGGAATCGTCTGCCGCGGACGCATCGGCGGTCTCCGACGCCTCAGCATCGGATGCTTCTTCATCCTGCTGCTCGGCGTCCTCAGCCTCGGGCTCAGCCTGCTCGGTATCCTCTGGCTGTTCCGCGTCTTGTTCCTCCGGCGCATCCGCCTGCGAGGCGTTCGCATCGGCTTCATTCTGCGCCTGCTGGGGTTCCTGGTCGGCTTGTGCGCCGTCCTCGGTTTCCTCGGCCGGCAGTTCGGTCTCGTCATCGTCGTGCTCGGAATCTTCTGGAGCGTACTTGGCGTCGTCCTCGCTGATTCCTAATTCCTCGAGCAGATCCTCAGGCAGGTGCTCCAAATCGTAATCGATAACGATATCATCAGCCGACTGCTCGTCTTCGTCTTCTTCGGCGTACTGCGCTTCGAGACGATCAAGCAGATCATCGAGCTTCGCAGCCTCGTCGTCACGTCCCGCTTGCTCGAGGAAATACTGCTCCGCTTGAATCGCCCGCATGCGATATGCACCCGGCAAGCCCTTCGAACGCCCCAACTGGTGAGCGGTTTCAATGGCCTTGTCCCAAAGCTCCAAATCGCCAAGAGCGCCGGCGTATACGAGGAACATCTCAGCCTTCGCCTCGCCGTTCAGATTGCGGGCTTCGTCGGACAACGCGATTTCGATGGCCTTCTTCGGGTGTCCCACACCACGTTCGCAATCGGCGATCAGCGGCAGATAATCAGGATAGCCGTTCATACGATAGGCTGTACGGAACTCGCGCAATGCCAGCTTGTATTTGCCTTGACGGTACGCCACGAAAGCGAGGGCTTCACGGGCGAAGTCCACACGCGATGCTTGGCGCGCCGCCCACTGCGCGTGCTCCAAGGCGGCTTGCGGATCATCCTGCTCGAGGGCATATGCGGCGAGGATATGCAGCCCGACGTTCTCGGCGTGCTCCTTGGACAGGCCGCGCAGACGTTCACGCTCGTCGGTGGAGAGCATCGACCACGTCAGGCCTTTCGGCATCTTCGGCTCGCCCGGGCGCCGATCCGTATACGGGTTCTGGGACGGGTACGACACCGTGCCATCGGAGTTGCGCCGCGGCTTGGACATGTACTCTTCGCGCTTGCGTTCACGCCACTGCTGACGCTCTTCACGGTTGAATTCACGGCGCTCTTCACCGCCCTGCTGGGCAGTGTCGTTATGGCGCTGATTCCGGTGCTCGTCGTTGCGCCAGGAACGACGTTCCCCGTTGCCGCCGCGATGATTGTCAAAGGGACGACGATGGTCATCGTGACGATACCGCGGATTGCCGCCTTCTCGGCGATCCTCACCGTCGCGGCGCGGACGGTCGTATCCGCCCTTGCGGTCGTCATGGCGGAAGTTCTTGTTGCCGTAGCCGCCACGCTTGCCGTAATCCTTGCGATCGCCACGATATCCGTGATCATCGCGACGCTGTCCGTCGCGATCACGATAATCACGCTGCTCGCGGGGCGCCTCGTCGCGTCGGTCATCGCGATGGTCGTCGCGGTGGAAATCCTTGCGGTAACCGTCTTTGTGGTAGCCGCCCTTATGGAAGCCGCCCTTATGGAAATCCTTACGATAGCCACCACGATGGTCGCCGTCACGGTGTTCGCCGTCACGATGGAAGTCCTTGCGGTAGCCGTCGCGGGAGTATCCGCCGCGACGCTCGCCGTCATTGCGACGCTCGCCGTCGCGATGGTCGCCGTCCTTGCGGAAACCGCCCCTGCGATCGCCATCGCGGTGGAAGTCCTTGCGATAGCCGTCGCGACGCGGTCCCTTGTGGAAGCCTTCGCCGTCGCGCTCGCCGTGCCCGCCATGGCCGTATGAGCGTCCTTTGCCGTTGCCGCGAGGCTTGAATCCCTTGCCTCCACGCGATCCGGGACGGCGAGAGCCGAATGCTTTACCGTCCCCGCGTTTGCCGTTGCCGTGTTGTTCTTCTGCCATACGTCTGCTTTCCGTGTTTCTCGTGCGACAGGGCCTCGAGGACACCGCCGCACTCATATTGGTTGTTGTACTGGTTGTTGCTGTCGTTGAATCGTGTCATGACGGGTAATTGATATCGCCCGTTCCACCCTTGGCTTACGCCGAGCCGTGGTTATTGCGCGCGCCGGACCGCGCCCAGTGCCTTCTTTCCTCGTCTGATCAGCGCGTAGCCGCCTTCGAGGAAATCGTCCTCGGCAAGCAGCTGGTCCTGGTCTTCCACACGCTGGTTGTTGATGTATACGCCACCGGATTTGATGGTTTTGCGGGCTTCGGACACGGATTTGAACAATCCGGCTTTGACGCCAGCCTCAGCCACGCGGTCGCCCGTCGAAACCTGGGCGAACACGCGACGGCCTTCACCGTCATCGACTTTCAGCCCCTCGATGGCGGCTTCCAAGGTGTCTTTGCCGATGGTGCGCAAGTCACCTCCACGGCCGAACAATGCGGCGGCCGCGTCGATCGCCTGCCGGGTGGCTTCCTCACCGTGCACGAAGCTGGTGACCTCCCATGCAAGCGTTTTCTGCGCTTCGCGGGCGCCCGGGTTCGATTCGACTTCGCCGGCGAGACGTTCGATTTCGCTCTTGGGCAGGAACGTGAACACCTTGAGCAGCTTCACGACCTGGTCATCGGGCTGGTTGAACCAGAACTGGTAGAACTTGTAGGGGCTCAGCATGGTCGGATCGAGCCACATGGCGTTGCCTTCGGACTTGCCGAACTTCTTGCCCTGGGAATCCGTGATAATCGGGCTGGTCATCACGTTCACGGACGCTCCCCTCACCTTGCGGATCAGGTCGAGGCCGGAGGTGAGATTGCCCCACTGGTCGGCGCCGCCGGTTTCCAATACCACGCCGTAATCGTCATACAGGTGCAGGAAGTCGTTGCCTTGCAGCACCTGGTAGCTGAATTCGGTGAACGAGATGCCTTCTTCGGAGTTGAGACGGCGGGCGACGGTTTCCTTGCTGAGCATGGTGCCCATGCGGAAGTTCTTGCCCACGTCGCGCAGGAAGTCAATCACCGACATGTTCGCGGTCCAGTCGTAATTGTTGACGAAACGCACGGCATTGTCGCCCTCAGTGTCGAGGAAGCGCGAAATCTGCGTACGCAGACGCTCGACCCACCCGGCGACGATCTCCTTGGGATTGAGGGTTCGCTCACCGCTTTGGCGCGGATCGCCGATCAGGCCGGTGGCGCCGCCGACCAACGCGTAGGGCTGGTGGCCGTCCGCCTGAAGGTGACGCATGACGATGAGCTGCACGAGGTTGCCGATGTGGAGCGACGGCGCCGTAGGGTCAAAGCCGCAATAGTAAGCAATGGGATTCCCGTTGAGAGCGGCTGCAAGCTGCTCCTTGTCGGTGGACTGGTTGATGAGTCCGCGCCACTCCAGCTCCTCCATAGGTGTGGAGAAGCCGGCGTCCCTGTAATTCCTTACCTGGGCCATGATGCTCCCTCTGTTGTTGTCATGCAGTGCCGTGTGCTGTACCGGCACGTACCGCGACCCCGCCGCACAGACACACTCAATCTCATCTATTGTGCCAGCTCATGCCGACAGCCGGGCATGGCCCGAGCCCGGCCGACACGCCTACTGCCACTCGGGATATTGCGACTGGTCAGGATATCGCGGCTGGTCGCCATCCGGCTGGATACCAGATGGCTGAGCGGTGAACGACTGCGGCTCGAACAGCTGCGGGGCATCAGGGGCGGATCCGGCATCCTGGGACGAGACGTCGAGCTGCAATGCGGACGATTGCTGGTCCGGGCTCGGCTGCGGGAAGAAGGTCTGCGGCTCGAACGTTTGGGGCTCCGGCGATTGCGGGGCGAACGACTGCGGTGTAAAGAATTGCGATGGTGACGATTGTGGGGCAAACGACTGCGGTTCGAGAGGTTGTGCCCCGGACAATTGCGCCCCAGCCGACTGCTGTTCAAACGATAACGGCTCGAACGTCTGCGGCTGATTGCCGTTCTGCGGCTGCTCCCGCATCGGTTCATCGGCCTGCGGCTGAGGTAGGAACTGCTGTTGCCCCGCATACTGTGGCTGTACCGGATATTGCGGCTGGAACGTGCCGAACTGTGCCTGCGACAGATCCGGCGACACCGGCATGCTGGGCGCGGTCGCCTGCTGCTGCCACGCCAGTCTCGCCATCTTCGCTGCTTGTCTCTTCTGGCGGAACATCTTCCACACGTAGGAAATCACTCCGATGAAGAAGGCGAGCACGTAGCAGCCGGGTCTGACCAAATCATGGGAATCTATCGATTTGACGCCGTAGCCCATGCTCCGGGAGAACTCCTTTGTCAGATCCTTGTTCGCGTTGTTGGCTATGGTGAAGAGGATGGAATACCGCTTTACATACACGCCGCCCCAATACCCTTGGTCGGAGAATTCAAGTCCGTTGGGCACACTCGTCAGCCCTGTCGCATCGGATTTCAGATCGTCTTTGTAACGGGACAGTGACTTTTTCGCGTCGATTGGGTCCAGCGCCTCGAGATAGACCACGACGATTTCGTCATTATTCGGGACGGTGGCCAAACTGCACGAGCCGAAGGTGATCTCACCGGAGCGCAAACGTGACAAATCAACGTTGAAGAATTCCGCGGCATTCGAGCAAGAGTCTCCCAAATCCTTGACCGTCATGCCGTGTTCCCTGGCCGCCTTCGAGAAGTCCTCCGGGGTTGTCCCGGTATCGACGCTGCAGCCACCCAAGGGCAGAATCATGCCGCACAACAATGCGAAGACCAGAATGAACCGACTGAGCATGCAATCCGCGCCAGCACCACGTCTTGTGCGCACGGCTGCGGCCCTTGGAACGAATCCTTCTGACGCGGCGGTTTCCTTGTCTCTCGCGGTTACTAAACCACCCATGGTTTCCCCGTTCTCTTACAGGATTCCAAAGTGTGCCTGACTGGTTTCCTTGGAAATTCCTTGCCTCACTGCTCTCTCATTTTTCATTAAGATATCATCATGCTTTGACAGATTCGCGTTAAATCGCACACATCATCGTGTTCGATTTTGCATATTCACCGATTGTCGCCGTCGGCCGCATCACCACCGTCGCGGTCGATCAGGTGTCGAACGGTTTCGATGAGTGAATCGTAGGCGCTGGACGTGGTGGAAGTCAGACGCGGGAATGCGCCGATCATGCGGCGCTGCTGCGCACTGAGCACACTCGTCGCCGCATCGCGCAGCCGCGTAAACGCCTCTTGGGAGGATTCCGACCAAGCGCGCATCCGACGCGCAATCGTCGGCTCTTCCCAGACAGGCAGGCTCTCACCCGCCTTCGAAGCGTACTCTTGAATCACGGCCTTCAGCCTATCGAGATTCTCCTCGAAGCCGGCCATGCCGCGGATGGTCACGACAACATCCGCAGCCAGTGCCACCGCGCAGACGATACACACGGCGTGCAATGCGGCAGGCGGAATCACTGACGTCATCGCCGCGACCAAAGGCTGGGCGACTTTGACGATGAGCACACCCGCAGCGCCGAAGACTACCGCGCCAAGCAGGCACACCCGTCCTTGGATATTGAACCGGCGACGGCTGTAATCCCACCATCGCGCATGAAACAGCTGCTCCATACCCCATGATGTCACGTATTCGAGTACGCTGGCGCCGCCTGCCGCCGCAACGAACACAACCGCAGGGTTAGCGATGCCGCTGAGCAGCAGCACGGCGAGCACCGCCCCCACCCCGTATATCGGGCAGAGCGGCCCATTGAGGAATCCCCTGTTGACCCACCGACGGCTGGTGATTGAAACGAGACTGGATTCATAAATCCAACCGACGACACTGTAGCCGACGAACCACAGGAACGGCTGTTCGAACGCCACGATCATGCGCGTTGCAATCGCGGACGCCGGGAATGCTTGCGCGGCTTGGTGAACCGCGCCGGCGACAGGGTCTCCCGCGTAGCACTGACCTTGTCGGCGAGGGAGACGATGTAGCCCTCAAGATATTTCGGCGGGATCGGTGTCAGCGGGAACATGTGCCGGGCGATGCTGTCACGCTCGACGGCTCCAAGCTGGAAATCACGCGAAGCGTTGAGCAGTGCGGTCTGCCCGTGGGTCAATCCGTGCAGGCGGTGCGTACCGTTGTCCCACTCATGCCAGTCATACAGGAAGTAATCATGCAGCAGAGCGGAGCGCACGAGCGCACGCTGATCAACACGATTCCACAGGTGCATCCGGTCCGCCAGCCAAATACTCAGGCAGGCGACCCGGATGGAGTGGGCGAAGGTCGTCACCGACCCGTGCTGGTAGCAATCACGCTCGATGCGCATATGCCGATGCAGGATGATCTCCTCACCCTGACGTTCGACGATGCGCTGAATCTGGATGCGGTCGAGCATATCAGGCCAAGGATCCCGGAGTTTTGAAAGCGCTGCCGTCGCTGCGCGATGCTGCGAAATGCCTCAGTTCGACAACCTGGTTCTTCGCTGCGAGAATCTGTTCGCGCACCCGTGCCGGCGACGTACCGCCACGACCGTTACGCGCCGCAACCGACCCCTTGGTGGACAGGACTTCACGGACTTGCGGGGCTTTGTCAGCGGGCAGGAAGTCGCTGAACACGCTGATGAAATCGTCATCGGTCAGATCCCACAGTTCTTGGCCGCGGCCTTCGGCGAGTTTGACGCATGCGCCGGACAGCTCATGGGCATGGCGGAACGGCACTCCGTTGCGAACCAGCCATTCGGCGATGTCGGTGGCGAGCGCAAAACCGCGCGGAGCTTCCTGTTCAAGGCGTTCCTTATCGAAGACCATGGTGCGCAGCATGCCGGCGAACGCGGGCAGTACGACCTCGAGGGTGTCCACTTGGTCGAACACCGCTTCCTTGTCTTCCTGCAAATCGCGCGCGTACGCGGTCGGCAGGCCTTTGAGCGTGGCCAACAAGCCGGTCAGATCGCCGATCAGTCTGCCGGACTTGCCGCGGGTGAGCTCGGCGATGTCCGGGTTCTTCTTCTGCGGCATGATGGACGAGCCGGTCGAATAGGCGTCGTCCAGCTTGACGAACGCGAATTCCTGGGTGTTCCAGATGATGATCTCTTCACTCAGACGCGACAGGTCGATACCGGCCATGGCAGCGACGAAGGCGAATTCCGCGACCACATCACGGCTTGCTGTCCCGTCGATCGAGTTCTCGGTGACGCGGCTGAAGCCAAGCTCACGCGCAACGGCATCCGGATCAAGTCCCAAGGTGTTGCCGGCGAGCGCACCGGAACCGTAGGGGCTGGCGTCCGCCCGGCGATCCCAATCGACAAGACGTTGTACGTCGCGCAGCAGCGGCCAGGCATGAGCCATCAACTGATGGGCGAGCAGCACGGGCTGGGCGTGCTGCATATGGGTGCGGCCGGGCATGACGGTGTCTCCCGCCTGTTCGGCTTGACCGATCAGCGCCTGGACGACGTCGAGCAGCTGCCCGGCGATGAAGCGTGCGTGCCGGCGCAGCCACATGCGGATGAGCGCGGCGATCTGATCGTTGCGTGACCGGCCTGCGCGCAGTTTGCCGCCGAGCTCGTCGCCGGCGATGTCCAGCAGTCCGCGTTCAAGCGCGGTTGCCTCGTCCTCGTCCTCTTCGATGGGGGCGAAGGTGCCGTCATCGACGGAACGCTGAAGCTGGTCGAGCGCGGCTTCCATACGATTGAGCTCGTCCTTGGTGAGCAGTCCCGCACGACCGAGTGCGCGCGCATGCGCCCGTGATCCGGCGATGTCGTCGTCGGCGAGCCGCCAGTCGAACTGGGTTGATTTGCTCAGCCGCGCCAGCTCAGGCGAGGGACCGGATGAGAATCGCCCTCCCCACAGCGCGATTGAATGTTCCGGTGCGTTCGGTTGTTCCTGTTCGTTGTTTTGTTCCATGGACGTTGGCGTCTTTCTGTGTTGTCTGGGTTGGTCGGACTCGGCGTTGCCGGATTCGGCATTCCGCAGGCTTGTTGTGTCCTACCCTACACCGGTGATTCGTCAAACCGGCCGGATATGCCGGGAAGGCCATGGACCGGTGTGCCGGCATGGCCTTCCTTGATGATGCATTCCCCGCACGCTACCCTCTGTGCTGCGGGTTGCGCGTGCGGTGCATGGGTTATTCGACGGTGTTCTCCGGCACTTCGATGCCGTTGCCGAATTTCACGTCACGCGCGGCGGCGACCTTGCTCGGCAGGCCGTAGATTTCGATGAAGCCGTTGGACGCGTGCTGGTCGAAGCTGTCACCGGAATCGTAGGTGGCGAGGTTGTAATCGTACAGCGAGCTGTCGGAGCGACGTCCTGTCACGACGGCGCGTCCGCCGTGCAGGGTCATGCGTATCTCGCCGGATACGTACTTCTGGGTGTCTTCGATGAAGGCGTTGAGCGAATGGACCGCCGGGGAGAACCACTGGGCATCGTAGACGAGTTCCGCCCAGCGCTTGTCGATATCGCGCTTGATGCGGTGCTGTTCGCGTTCAAGGCAGCAGTTCTCGAGTTCCTGGTGCGCGGTGATCAGCGCGACAGCGCCCGGGGCTTCGTACAGTTCGCGGGACTTGATGCCGACCAGACGATCCTCGATCAGGTCGATACGGCCGATGCCCTGGGCGCCGGCGCGACGGTTCATTTCCTCGATGGCCTGCAACGGGGTGACGTCCTTGCCGTCGATCTTGACCGGGACGCCCTGCTTGAACTCGATGACCACTTCGTCTTCGACCGGCGGGAATGCGGGGTCGTCGGTGTAGGAATAGCAGTCCTTGGTCGGGGCGTTCCACGGGTCTTCAAGGAAGCCGGTCTCGATGGCGCGGCCCCACACGTTCTGGTCGATGGAGTACGGGCTCTTTTCCGTCTGGGTGATCGGCAGCTTGTGATCCTTGGCGAATTGGATTTCGACGTCGCGGGTCAGGGACAGGTCACGGATCGGGCTGATGGCTTTGAGTGTCGGGTCGATCGACTGGATGGAAACCTCGAAACGGACCTGGTCATTGCCCTTGCCGGTGCAGCCGTGCGAAATGGTGTCCGCGCCGAACTGATGGGCGGCACGCACCAGATGCTTGGTGATCAGCGGGCGGGAGATGGCGGAGACCAGCGGGTACACGCCTTCGTACATGGCGTTGGCCTTGAGGGCGAGCATGCAGTATTCGTCGGCGAACTCCTCGCGGGCGTCCACGACGTAGGCTTCGACCGCGCCGCAGGCGAGCGCGCGCTGCTTGATGGTTTCGAGGCTTTCACCACCCTGGCCGACGTCAAGGGACACGGCAACGACGTCTTTGCCGGTACGCTCCTTGAGGTACGGGATTGCCACGGAGGTGTCGAGGCCTCCGGAATACGCCAAGACGATGCGCTTGTTGTCGCTCATGACTGCCCTTTCTGATTGGAGTTCTTGCGAGTTGATACTGTAATTATATACAGACCTATGCATAAATATGCATTCACTGATATTCCGCGTGTCGTTTTTCTCGCGATCTTCGGTCACATGCCGCAACCGGTTTGATTGCGGCATGTGACCGCTTGCACATCGATGCGATGCGATGCCAAAGCGTGCGACGCAATGCGAGGGCGTGCGATGCGATGGCGAGCGCTTCGCCCAATCGGGCGGATGTGTCCACTGATGGGGCGGATACGACCGCTTGCGCTTGTAAGCAACCCCGCGGCGAATTCAGAAACCGCGAATTTCCGGCGTTCGCAGCGGAAATCATCATCGAGTGCGAGGATTGCCGACTTCCCGCCCCGGGGAGAATAGCTGCATACGCAAACCGTCCACGCTCTTGCCGGCAACCTCCCACTCTCACGGGTGAATAGCTGCGATGCATCCTATCCGCGAGTTCTTCCAAGGAACGGGTTCGAGTGCTCGACCAACATGTGTATCCGGAATCGGGCGTGAGGTGTTGTGATGTCAGACGCACTATGATTTCGCGCCCCGGTTCGCCTTTCGCGCCCTTCAAGAATGGGAGCCCGGAAATGTAGGCCCGGAATCCGCACAGGCAGATGGCGGCTCAAGGCATCAAGACATATGGTCGGGGTGATTGCGCCATATGGTGCATGCCCGGACATACACAACCCGCCGAACGACATGTCATCCCACCACATCCCGGCACCATCAGGCCAATCACGCATACCGCCACATACACAACACACCAAACAGACGACATTCCCCCGCCCCCACACGCAAAACCACCCAGACACGCATGCCCCGACATACGCAACTCGCCGGATACAAGACGACAACGCCACCAACCCGCGCCATCCGGCCAATCACGCATGCCACCACATACACAACGGGCGGGATGCTCCCAACGTCCGCTCCTGCGAGGCATCCCCTGACCAGCTCCACCACTGAACACACGTGTCGGCCTCTACCCCCGTGCATCCAGAACAGCCTCCCCCAAAATACTGTTACGCCCCTCTCCAAAACAGTTACGCCCGGCGAACCATCACTTGCAACGGTTCACCGGGCGCATACTCACAGCGTTCGCGTCAATCGCCACTCTGCTGGCTGTTGGAGGAAGCGATGCTCAGCAACCATTCGGCACGTGCAGCGGCAGACTGGTCATCCTTGCAGATGATCAGTACGGTGTCATCTCCGGCGATGGTACCGAGCACATCGTCAAGCGACTGACGATCCATGACGCTGGCCACATACTGCGCCGCTCCCGAGGGCGTGTGCACGACGACAAGATTGCGCGCCGACGCCACGGACGTGACCAGTCCGGAAAGGATACGCGACATCTGCTGCTGAGCCGATTTCGGCGTCGCCGACTGACCATATCCCAGCACATAGGCGACCGTCCCGTTTTCGAGACGTGTTTTGGTCGCGTTGATTTCCTCGAGGTCGCGGCTGAGCGTCGCCTGGGTGACCTCAATCCCCTCGTCCGACAACATGTCGGACAGCTGGGATTGAGAGGTGATGACGTGATGCAGAAGCATCTCCTCAATCGCACTGAGACGAGCTGCCCGTGTCGTTGGCCGTTGCAACGGCGTCTTCTTGTCTTCCATAACGTCCACGCAGCTTAGGCGAGCAGGCTTTCGTCGCCGCGCAACTGACCGGTCAGCCATGTCAGCAAGGCCTTCTGGGCGTGCAGGCGGTTCTCCGCTTCGTCCCACACCACGGACTGCGGTCCATCGATCACCGATGCGGTGACTTCCTTGCCACGGTACGCAGGCAGGCAGTGTTGGAAGAGCGCGTCCGGCTTGGCGAGCTTCATCAGTTCGTCGTTGACCTGGTAATCCCAGAACGGCTTGGAACGCTTCTCATACTCGTCCTCTTCGCCCATGGACACCCAAGTGTCCGTGAACACGCAGTCGGCGCCTTCGACCGCCTCACGCGGATCGGTGGTCACGAGGATGGATCCGCCATTTTCGGCGGCGATGCGCTTGGCGTCATCGACGATGCTCTGCTGGGGCAGATAGCCGTAAGGCCCGGCAATACGGACGTTCATGCCCGCGGTCGCTCCGGCGAGCAGGTAGGAGTTGGCCATATTGTTGGCGGCGTCCCCCAAGTACGCGATGGTCTGCCCGGCGAGCGCATCGACCCCACCGCGGAACTGGGCGATGGTCATGAAGTCGGCGAGCACCTGGCAGGGGTGGAACTGGTCGGTCAGCGCGTTGACGACGGGGACGGTCGCGGATTTGGCCATCTCTTCAACACGTTCTTGACCGAATGTGCGCCAGACGATGCCGTAGGCCATGCGAGTGAGCACGCGCGCGGTGTCGGCGACCGGCTCGCCTCGGCCCAACTGGGAGCCGGACTTGTCGATGACCAGCGGATATCCGCCGAGTTCCGCCACGCCGATCGAGAAGCTCGAACGGGTGCGGGTGCTGGGCTTGTCGAACAGCACGGCGACACCCTGCGGGCCTTCAAACGGCCGCTTGTAGAAGCGGTTCTCGCGGAATTTCAATCCAAGCGCGATGATTTGCTTCTGCTCGTCATGATTGACGTCATCATCGCGAAGCATGTGGCGCAACTGACCATCCATACGGTGTTCTCCAATCTCTATGTTCTCGTAATGCTCTTGGGGCCTCAACTATGGTGAGACCCCGCGGCCGTCCCCTTGTCCGGTACGGCCGAATCATCGGTCGCCGTGCCTGCCATGACCGTCACTGCGGGCACGGCGTGCCGTCAGTCGTCGGCGAGATCCGCTGGCACGCCCGCCATAATCGAAATGGCTTCGTCGACATCCCCCTCGCTGACGATCAGCGGCGGGGCGATACGCAAGGCGTCTGGCGCGACGGCGTTGACGATCAGCCCATGTTCGAGCATCCAGGCCATCGCCGCGTGCGCACATGGGTGCGCCAGTTCAACTGCGTCAAGCAGACCGGCGCCACGCGTGGATGTGAACAGCAGGTTACCTGTAGCCATGATGCCTTCGCGAAGCTGCTTGCCGCGCGCCCGGGCGTTGGCGAGCAGGTCATCATGTTCGATGACGCCCAACGTGGCGAGAGCGGCTGCGGCGCCGAGCGGATTGCCGGCGAAGGTCGATCCGTGTGACCCTGGGGTGAACAGGTCGGACAACTGCTGTCCGAAAGCGATCATGCCGCCCATCGGGAAGCCTCCCGCCACGCCTTTGGCGAAGGTGATGATGTCCGGGGTCACGCCTCCGGACAGCTCCTCTTGCTGGAAAGCGAACCAGCTGCCGGTACGCCCGATGCCGGTCTGCACTTCGTCGATGATGAGCAGCGCGTGATGCTCGTCGCACAGCTGACGTGCCTGGCGCACATACTCGGCTCCGACCGGCATGACGCCGGCTTCTCCCTGGATGAGTTCCATCATCACCGCGGCGACCGGCCCCTTGCCGTCCGCCGTGTCTGCGGTGGCGTCGAATGCCGCGGCGAGGGCTGCGACATCTCCGGGCTCAACGAATTCCACAGCCGGCACGAGCGGTTCGAAGGGCTTGCGGATGACGGGCTTCCATGTGGCGCTCAATGCGCCCAGGGTACGCCCGTGGAAGCCGTGGACCATGGAGATGATGCGGGCGGGTTTGCCGCCTTCTTCCGGCAATGCGCCAGGAAGTGTGCGGCCGTACAGCTTGGCGAGCTTGATGGCCGCCTCGTTGCCTTCGGCTCCCGAGTTGCCGAAATAGACGTGGGATCCTTCAGGGGCTCCGGCGAGTTCCACCAGTTTCGCCGCAAGTTCAATCTGCGGTTCGGTGGCGAAGTAGTTGCTGGTGTGGGCGACTTTGGCCGCCTGCTCGCTGACGGCTTTGACCCATGCGGGGTGCGCGTAGCCCAGCGAGTTGACCGCGATGCCTGCCAGGAAATCGAGGTATTCGTTGCCGTCGATGTCCCACAGACGGGTGCCTTCACCGTGGTCCATGACGCGCAGCGGGGTGCCGAATACGTTCATGTGCACTTGCGAGTATTTGCCGAGCCACGCTTTGTCTTTGGCTCCGAGCTGTTCGAGCTGTCCGTCAGTCGTCATAGGAACTCCTCATTTCCACACCGTCTTCGGGCACGACCATGGTGCCGACGCCTGCAGTGGTGAATATTTCGTTCAGGATTGAATGTGGTTTGCGCCCGTCGATGATATGCGCTTGGGGCACTCCCCCGTCGATGGCACGCACGCACGCCTCCATCTTGGGCCGCATGCCGCTTTCCAAGTCCGGCAGCATATCGCGCAGATTTTCAACGCCGATACGTCCGATCAGGGAATTGCGGTCCGGCCAGTCGGCGTACAAACCGTCCACGTCGGTGAGGATCACGAGCTTGCGGGCGCCAAGCGCAGAAGCCAGCGCCGCAGCCGCGGAGTCAGCGTTCACGTTGAGCACCTGGGTGGCGTCTTCCTCGTCTGGCGCGACGGAGGAGACCACAGGTATACGGCCAGCGGAAATCAAATCCTCGACCGCAGAGGCGTCGACGCTGACCACATCGCCGACAAGCCCGATATCGGTGGGTTTGCCGTCGATGATCGGCTTGCGTTTCATCGCGGAGAACAAGCCACCGTCCTCGCCTGACAGGCCGACTGCCATCGGACCGTGCGAGTTGATGTAGCCGACGAGTTCACGCGAGACCTTTCCGGTGAGCACCATACGCACGACATCCATCGCTTCAGGCGAGGTGACGCGCAGACCGCCTTTGAACTCGGATTTGATGCCCAACGCTTTGAGCATCTTGGAAATCTGCGGTCCACCGCCGTGGACGACGACGGGGTGCATGCCCACTTGGCGCAGGAACACCATGTCTTCGGCGAAGCACTGCTTGAGATGTTCGTCAACCATGGCATTGCCGCCGTATTTGATCACGATTCGTTGCCCTGCGAATTCCTCGAGCCATGGAAGCGCTTCGATGAGCACTTCGGCTTTCTGGTCCGCCCGCAGGTCGGTGTGCACGTCCAGGTGGTATCCCGGACCTTTCAATTCACTCATGCCGTTCTTTCTGTATTTCCATTCGTCTGATGCGACGCGCCTGATATGCCATACCCGGTATACTCCGCGCAGCGACCTTTGCGGATCAGCTTTCGTAATCGGCGTTGATGTGCACGTATTCGTGGGTGAGATCGTCGGTCCACACGGTTGCTTCGGCGTCTCCAGCGTTGAGGTATACGTCCACGCCGACTTCTCGTGGCGTCATGTCGACTTCGGAACGGTCGCGCCCGGTGCCGCCGCCCTTGCAGATGCGCACGCCGTTGACGTCGACGTCTACATGCGTCGGGTCGAAGGGGGCGACATCCGGAGGAACCGTGCCGAGCGAGCTGAGGATACGCCCCCAGTTGGGGTCGTTGCCGCTGACCGCGCATTTGAACAGGTTGGAGGCTGCGATGGCGCGGCCGCAAGCGAGGGCCGCGTCCTCACTGGTCGCCCCGTGAACGCTGATACGAATGTCGTGGCTGGCGCCTTCACCGTCGCCCACGATCTGGCGGGCGAGGGATGCGCAGGCTTGGCGAACGAGGTCGTTGAACTCGTCCGGATCCGGCTCGACCCCCGAAGCGCCCGATGCGAGCAACAGCACAGTGTCGTTGGTGGACATGCACCCGTCGGTGTCGATGCGGTTGAAGGTCGTCGATGTGCCTGCGGACAATGCCGCTTGCATGGCGCCTGGCGTGACGACGGCGTCGGTGGTGATGACGCACAGCATGGTCGCCAGCTGCGGGGCGATCATGCCTGACCCTTTGACCATGCCGCCGATGCGGTATCCTGTGCCTTCAAGCGCGACGGTTTTCGGTTTGGTGTCGGTAGTCATGATGGCGTGCGCGGCATCGGAGCCTGCCTGTTCCCCCGAATCAAGACCGGCGAAGGCGTTGCGAACGCCGGCAAGCACGTGGTCGAGCGGCAGCAGTTCTCCGATCAAACCGGTTGAGCATACTGCGACCTTGCTGTCTTCGACGCCGAGCAATCCTGCCGCCTCATGGGCGGTGGCTTGGGATTGTTCGAAACCGGGCTGTCCGGTGCAGGCGTTCGCCCCACCGGAATTGAGCACTACGGCCTTGAGATGACCGTCCGCCACCGCTTTTCGTGACCATTGCACAGGCGCCGCGCAGAACCGGTTGGAGGTGAATACGCCTGCAGCCGCGTCGATCGGGCCGTTATTGACTACGAAGGCGAGGTCGAGCTTGCCGGCTTTCGCGGAGATGCCTGCGGCGACTCCGGAGGCCGAGAATCCTTGTGCGAACGTTACACTCATGGTGCCACTCCAATCTTGGTCAGACCTTGATCCTCGGGAAGCCCCAAGGCGATGTTCAGCGATTCGACCGCCTGGCCGGCGGTCCCCCTGTTGAGGTTGTCAATTGCGGCGAAGGCGATGATCCTGCCTGCGTGCCGGTCGGCGACGACCTGGACATGCGCGGCGTTCGAGCCGACAACGTTGCCCGTGGCCGGCAGGACGCCCTGCGGCAGTACGGTGATGAAGTCCTGACCGGCGTATGCCTGTTCCCAGACCGCATGCAGCTGGTCGTCGCTCAAGTCCCGGGCGGCTTCGGTCATCGGCGCGCTGACCGTGGCGAGAATACCGCGGGCCATCGGAACAAGCACCGGGGTGAATGCCATCGAGAACTGTGATGCCTGTGCCGCTTGCAAACCGGCGGCATGAGCGAAGTTCTGCAGAATTTCGGGGATGTGCCGATGCGTGCCGCCCACTCCATAGGGCAACGCGGAGCCGAACGCCTCGGCGGCAAGCAGGTTCGTCCGCTTGAGATTCTTGCCCGCGCCCGAATAGCCGACGGCAAGGTCTGCGACGATACCGGTGCGTTCGACGAGCCCTTCAGCGATGCCCGGCTGCAATGCGAAGGTGGTCGCCGTGACATTGCACCCAGGCCCTGCGATGCGTTTGACGCCGGGCAATGCCGCACGCTGACGGGTATACGCGCCGTCGGCGGTTTTGCCGGTGATGAGTTCAGGCATCCCGTATGTCCAATGATCATAGAAGTCGCCGCCGTAGAAGGCGTCCCACGCGTCGCGTTCCTCGAGACGGTGGTCCGCGCCCAAATCCACGACGATGGACTGCGGGTCGAGTTTGGCGGCCAGAGCCCCGGATGCGCCGTGCGGCAAGGCAAGCACGATGACATCGTGCCCATTGAGCACTTCAGGAGTGGTGTCCTGCACCGTCAAATCCGCGAGTTGCGGGATATGCGGCATGTGTTTTCCCAGTCGGTCGCCCACCGAAGAATGGCCTGCGACGCAGGTCACCTCGAAATCGGGGTGCGACGCCAGAATGCGTAACGCCTCCCCGCCTGCATATCCGGTGGCTCCCGCCACCGCGACGGTGTATTTTGCCATATCACATCACTTCCCATGCATGATGGCTGCATATTCGATACAGCCAGTATAGCATACCTATACAGAAGTATGCATAACTATGCATGGGGTGTGTCGCATCAACCGACAACCAGACGCAGAACCCCCGCCTGCCAGATCAGGCGCTCAGCGAATCCGTTCCGCTGCCCGCGCCCCCGCCATACAGCTGGTTACCGATCATCTGATACACATCGGCAGAAGTGACGCCATTGACCAGCATCCACACCCACGCCACCGTGATCAGCACATCGATAACAACCGCTGCGATGGCGAAACCCCGGCCTTTCATATGGAACGTCTTGTCACGCCAAATCGACACGGCTCCAAGAATCGCGGGAAGAATAGGCAACCCCATCAGCGCGAAGACGAACGAGACGATCGCGGAACTGTCCCAGCGTCCATACAGCGGATTGGAAGACGGATCATTGACATCAATGCCGTTGAAATACCGCGGCTGATAACCAGGCTGACCGGGCAGCGGCGTTCCGTTCCCGACTTGTTGCGGCCACGCGCCTTGCGGCCCATACGGATACTGGCCATATGGCTGGTTTGGATTCTGCCCGGGCTGCTGGTATTGGTTCGACGGGTATTGCGGTTGGGTATTGCCCGGCCATTGCCCCTGCTGCGGTCCGTCCGCCCACGGCATAGCCGTTTGGGGATTGCCGACCTGCTGCTCTGAAGGCGAAGCATCGGCAGCCTGACGCTTGTTGCGATTGCTGTCATCGTCGCGACCGAACGGGTACGGATTGTAATCGGCGGGGAACTGACTGCGCATGGCGCCGTATTCAGGTGCCCCGGACTGGCCTGTCCGCGCAGATTCGGCATATCCGCCCGTTGTCTGCTGCGTTTGGGGGGCCGTCTGTCCGGGACGATCGGCTTCGCTCATGGTTCCTCCTCGTTGTCTCGCGATGCCGTGCACCGCGGTTGCCGTTGTCCGGCAAGCCATCTGCCGGCTGAACAGCCTGTCAGCCATATACACGACTGCCGGCACCCAAACCGGGAGCCGGCAGAAGTCAACGGGCTTCCGGGTGTGCGCCGCTTGCGCACACCACGATAGCACCCTTGTCAGCGTAACCGCCGATTATGCACGCAATTGCGCGCCAAGCTCAGCGGCGGCGTCGGTGACGGCCTTACGAACCGTGACGCTGTCCTGCGAGTCGAACGTCTTGTCCGTAGAACGGAAGACCACCGAGAACGCGAGCGACTTCTTGCCTTCACCGAGCTGATCGCCGGTGAACACGTCGAACAGTTCAATGGATTCAAGCTGGTTGCCTGCCGCCTTGCGGATCGCAGCTTCAAGCTGAGCGGCGCTCACCGTATCAGGGACGGTGAACGCAAGGTCCTGCTTGACCGGCGGGAAGGTTGAAATCGGCTTGGCTTGCACGGGCTTGCCATCAAGTGTGCCGAACAGCGCGGTCAGATTGAGCTCGAAAGCGGCGGTATGCGCCGGGAATTCGAGCGCATCGTTGACGTGCGGATGCAGCTCGCCGACCATGCCAACCTCGGTTTCACCGGCCATCACCTTGGCGGCGCGGCCCGGATGCCATTGCGCAGGAACATCGGCGGCCGCCGGCTGCGACAACGTCAGATGCGCGCCCAGACGGTCGCTGATCCGCTGCACAGCCTCAACCGCGTCAGACCAATCGACGTCACGATGCACGCCCAGCCAGCCGGTTTCCTCAGCCTTGCCGGCAAGGATGCCAGCCACGTGAAGCGGCTGGTCCGGCAGACCTGCGTCCAACGCCTTGAGTTGTTCGTCGGTCGGCTTGACGCCGCCGGGGAGCGCCGGGATGGCGGGGGCGTTCGGATCCCACAGGTACACATGCCCGATTTCATACAGGCTGACGTCCTCAATGCCGCGACGCAGATTGCGCTGCACGGTGTGAGCCAGGGTCGGCAGGACTTCGCGGCGCAGGAACGGACGGTCTCCGGCGAGCGGGTTCGCGATTTCCACGCTGACGGGCTTGACCGCGTCGGCGTCATAGGAGAACGCCTTGTAGTCGGCGTCGCCGACGAACGGGTAGCTCAGCGTCTCGACCATACCGTATTCGGCGAGCTCGTTGGCCACCTCACGGCGATGACGCTGGTCAGGGGTCAGGCCGACAGCACCGGATACGGGGGCCGGCGGCACGGTGGTCGGAATTTGGTCGTAGCCGACCAGACGGGCGACTTCCTCGACCAAATCGCACGGCTCGTTCAAATCAGGACGCCACGTCGGCGGGGTGACGGAGAATTCGCCATTGCCGCCGCCGGCGACCATGCAGCCGATATCGGTGAGGATATCGCTGATCTTGTTGACCGGAGTATCAAGGCCTGCGACGCGACGAACCTCGTCGGCCTTGAAGTGGATAGGACGACGACGCGCAGGCGTGTTGTTCACGTCGGTAGGATGCTCAGACGGCTCACCGTTGCCGTACTTGGTCATCAGTTCGGCTGCCATCTGCGCGGCTGCCGGCTGCAATGCGAAGTCCACGCCGCGTTCGAAACGCTTCGACGCCTCGGAAGGAATCTTGTGGCGACGGGCAGAACGCGCGATGGTGACCTGGTCGAAATGCGCGGATTCCAGCAGCACGTTCTTCGTTTCGGCGGTCACTTCGCCATACAGGCCGCCCATCACGCCGGCGATGCCGAGGATGCGTGAACCGTGCTGGCCGTTCGGCGAATCCGTAATCAGCAGGTCCTCCGGGCTCAGGTCATGGTCCTTGCCGTCGAGCGTGGTGAGCTTCTCGCCCGCCTTGGCGCGGCGCACAACGATCGGGCCTTCGATCTTGTCCAAATCGTAGGCGTGCATCGGCTGGCCCAAGTCAAGCATCACGTAGTTGGTGACGTCCACAGCGAGCGAAATGGACCGCATGCCCGAACGTATCAGACGGCGACGCATCCAGTTCGGCGTATGCGAGGACGGGTCGAAATTGCGCACCGCACGAGCATAATAGCGGTCGCAACCGGGGACACCGTGAATCGGGTTGTCATCTTCGATGGACACTTCGATGTCGGACGGGGTGCCAGCCGCCACAGCGGTCAGATCCGGCGCCTTCTCGTTGAGCTCAATCACCGGATCGGTGAACTTCGCACCGGTGGAATGATGGTATTCGCGCGCCACACCGCGGTAGGAAAGCGTGTACCCGCGATCCGGGGTGATGTTGATCTCGAGGATCGGCTGGTCAAGATGCAGCAGGTGCATCGCGTCGTCGCCGGGCTTGAGCGCCTCATACTCGTCAGGCGTGAAGCCGTAGTTGCGCAGCAGGATGATGCCGTCATGGTTGTCGCCGAGTCCGAGTTCGCGTTCGGAAGCGCACATGCCGTCGGACATATGCCCGTAGGTCTTGCGCGGTTCTATACGGAAATCACCGGGCAGCACAGCTCCCGGCAGCGTGACGACAACCTTCTCGCCGGCGGCCATATTCGGCGCTCCGCACACGATGCCGCGCGGCACCTTGTTGCCGTTCTCGTCAACGGCATTGTATTTGTCGCCGACATCCACATGGCACCAGTTGATGGTCTTGCCGTTCTTCTGCGGTTCCGGCGTGGCATCCACCACATAGCCGACCACAATCGGACCGGTCACCTGGGAAGCATGAATCTGTTCCTCTTCGAGACCGACCTTGACAAGGTCCTTGGCAAGCTGTTCGTAGGTCAGGCCCTGGGGAACCTCGACGTGTTCCTTGAGCCAGTCAATATCAACCATAGGCATGGGTCAATCACTCCCCCATCACAAACTGTTCGCTGAAGCGCACGTCACCTTCGACGAGGTCGTGCATGTCGTTGATGTCGTGGCGCAGCAGAAGCGTACGCTCCATGCCGACGCCGAACGCGAAGCCGGTGTAGACCTCCGGGTCAAGCCCCGCGGACTTGAGCACGTTCGGGTTGACCATGCCGCAGCCGCCCCATTCGAGCCAGCCGGCGCCGCCCTTCTTGTCAGGGAACCACAGGTCAAGCTCGGCGCTCGGCTCAGTGAACGGGAAGTAGCTCGGACGCAGACGGGTCTTGGCCTCGGGGCCGAACATGGCGACGGCAAGCTTGTCCAGCACGCCCTTGAGATCGGCCATGGTCAGATGCTTGTCCACCGCAAGCGCCTCGCACTGGTGGAACACCGGGGTGTGGGTGGCGTCGAGCTCGTCCGTGCGGAACACACGGCCCGGGGACGCGATATACAGCGGAACCCCGCGGGTAAGCAGCGCGCGCACCTGGTCGGAGGAAGTCTGCGTACGCAACACCATGTTGGAGCCGACGAAGCCCGCAGCATCCTTGGCCTGATTGCCTTTGACATAGAAGGTGTCCTGCATTTGGCGAGCAGGATGGTCCGGGCCGAAATTCAATGCGTCAAAGTCATACCATTCGGTTTCCACTTCAGGTCCTGCAGAAATCTGCCACCCCATGGAAATGAAGAAATCCTCGACATCTTCCATAAGCCTGGGCAGCGGATGACGTGCGCCCAAGGGCTTACGCCGAACCGGCAACGTCATGTCGACCGTTTCGGCTGCGAGGGCACGTTGCTCTTCTTCAGCCTTGATCTGCTGCTGCTTGGCGCCGAATGCACGCCCGAAATCGGCGCGCAGCTTGCCCATCAGCTTGCCGGCTTCCTTCTTCTGGTCGGCGGGGAGCGAGCCAATGGCCTTGCTCGCTTGCGTCATTGCCGATTCCGCACCCGCATACTGGGTTTTAATGGCTTTCAATTCCTCCGAGCTGGAGGCTTTTTCGATCTTCCCGATGCCTTCGTTGACCGCTGCGGTCACCGCCTGTGCATCGAATACCGCGCTCTGTGCCACGAGTACCCTTTCTTATTTCAGTGAAACGTCGCTCTTGCTCAAGCCGTTGTACCGTCTTCACATTTTCCCAATATGACTCGACATAGCCAGACTCATGAGCATGACCGCCGCACTGGTCGCCAGATTCAACGATTCGGCCTTGCCGTAAATCGGAATGGCAACGACACGGTCCGCTTGCTCGACCAGTCCCGCCGGAAGACCGCGCGCCTCATTGCCGAACAGCACGGTAAGCGGACGGCTGGAGTCCTGCAGTTCGTGTTCCAGCATGTGGCCGCGTTCGCCGAGCAGACCCGGCAGCTGTTCGGGGGCCCGATCCGGCGTGCCATGTACGTCGGCGGCGACCAATGTGCTGTGCTCGCCAGCGCACCAACCAAGGAAATCCTGGGTGGTCATGGTCAGGACCGGCACATGGAACAGCGATCCTGCGGTGGCGCGGACGACTTTCGGATTGAATCGATCGACGCTGTCATCAACGAACACCACAGCGTCGCACCCCGCGGCGTCCGCCGCACGAATCACGGTACCGGCATTGCCGGGATCGCGCACCTGCCAGAATGCGGCGACCATCGGATGATCGGACCAGTCGATGTCATCGGGGTCGTCGTGCATGCGCTGGGTGAGACCGACTGCGGCGATGCCTTGGCAATCGCTGCTGATCTGGTGCATCACTTGGGCTGTGGCACCGTGGATGTACAGCCCGCCCTGCTGGCCTGCACGCGGATTATCGAGCGCTTCACGGTAGATCTCGGCGATGGTCTGGTTCGCCGGCTGCGGATCGTCTCCGCTCATCTGCACGTACAGGTCGGTGATGACGTCGGGACGCCAGCGAATCGCTTCGCGCACGGATTGCGGTCCTTCGATGAGGAACCGTCCGGAACGTTCGCGTTGCGACTTGGACTCCAAACCGGCGATCTTGCGCACGCGATCGGCGTGGGGATTGCTCAATATCTCATTGTTCATCGGCATACTGCCAACTGTACGCGGCGGCGGCTACCGGGGTGCGGCGGCTACCTGACGTGGCGGCGGCTACCTGACGTGGCGTGCGAGAATCCGCTCACACGCCGTGCGCCTCCCTCCATACAAACTGGCTACGCTGAGCGCGACCTAGGCGTAACCAGTTTGTAAAAGGGGAAGGCAAGGGTCTACTGCCGGCGCAACCAGCGGGACAGCAATGCAGCATCAGACGCACCCTCCATACAAACTGGCTACGCTGGGCAAGACCTATGCGTAACCAGTTTGCATAAGGGAAGGCCTGTGTTCCGCCCGAGCGAGAGACAGGGCGTAGGCGTAACCAGTTTGTATATAGGGACAATGGGTTACTGGGCGGCTGGGCGCTGTCTTGCCGAACGCACCCCTGAACCCGCAGACGCCGAACGCACAGCAGACGGGCGTTGGCGAGTCGTCCGCCGCAATGGCGCCAGTTCGAACACCTCGTCGGAAGCTTGCGCGACCTGTGGGCTGTGGGTGACGATGATCACGCATCTGCCATCATCATGGGCCAAAGCACAAAAGATATCCATGATGTCCTCCTGCGTACCCATGTCGAGATTGCCGGTCGGCTCATCCGCCACGACGATTTGCGGGTCGTAGCTCAGCGCCCGCGCGATCGCGACCCGCTGCTGTTCGCCGCCGCTCAAATGCAGAATCCGCTCGTTGGCGTAATCCTCAGGCAAATGCACTTGCGTCAACATGCGCCGCGCAATCTGACGTTTCGGCTCATCGAAGCGCTTGCCGGACGCGCCAAGCGAAAGCATGATGTTCTCGGCGACGGTCAGTTGCGGCAACAGGTTGAAACTTTGGAAGATCACGCCGATATCATGGCTGCGATACCGGTATCGATCCTCCTTGGACAAATCCTTGCCCTGGTACAGAACCTGTCCTTCGGTGGGGACGGTCAGCCCGGAAATCAGCGACAACAGCGTGGTCTTGCCTGAGCCGGACGGTCCGGTGATTGCGTAGACGCGTCCCGGCAGGAAGCTGCGGGAGATATGCTGCAGCACACGCTTGCCGCCTTTCGTGTACGCGTAGCTGACATCGCGGAGTTCGAGGATCGGCGTATGGGCTTGGCCCGTCACGGTCTGCACGCCTGTTGATTCCTGTGTCGCCGGCATGCGGGCGACGTCATCGGCTACTGCGGCCTGTGGTTCATTGTTCATGGTTGCTCCATTCGGTGCTCTTCCGTCCCGACATCGGAACCTCGGGATGCAAGGGCACGGTTCATTCGATTACGGTTCGATTGGCGCCGTTCGATTGGTTGCCGTTCGATTGGTTTACGATTCGATTGGCTTGCGATCGGTTCGCTTTCGGTCAGGACCTGTCGGCGAGGATTTGCAACGGCTCGTATCGCATGACGACAATCACCGCCGCGAGTGAAGCCAGTATGGTCAATGCGAGACCGATCAATATCAGTTGTCCGACGATTTTGAGGTTCACGGAGGCATTGACGGTGGACACGTAGTTCACTGCGCGAGTCATCATCTTGCCGCCGGTCGGCTGTGCCGGTGCCTGACCGGTGGTCGATGTGTCAGCGTTATTCGACGACGAGCCGGACGAGCCGGACGAACTGGACGAATCAGAAGACCCAGAAGATCCCGACGAACCCGGAGCCTGCATGCCACGACCAAACTGTTGCTGCTGGCTGGCTTGCTGGCTTTGCTGCGAGGCAACCTGGCTGGCAAGCAGCTGATTGGACACCGGCACCGAAGCGACCGCACCGCCGGCGACACCGATTGCCAAGCCGATCATGGTGACGACGAACACCTCGACCACGAACTGCATGGCGACTTTCGCCTTATTCACGCCGATTGCCGTGAGCACACCGATTTCATATTTGCGTTCTCGGATGTTGAACAGATTGAGTGCGACCAGCACGATCGCGCCGACTGCAAGCACGATGATCAGCAGGGTCAACGCGAACTTCGCCAGGTTATCCAACGGTACAAGGCTCTGCTCGTATTCCTCAACGTCGGCGGACTGGACTGTGTAATCGCTGGACAGCCCCGCCTTCTTCACGTCGGAGACGAAGGTTTCGTATGCATCCTTATTGGCGAAAACGTAGGTGAAACTCAGTTGAGCCGCACTATCGGAGTCCGACGAGGAGTCCAGTCCCAGTTTCTTGAGCGTCGATACTGACGTGTAGATGGCATTCGCCGGGTCAGCGGCGGTCGAGCTTCCCGGCCTGCCCATGGTCTGCGACGAATCCGACGTGTTCTTGTAGATGCCGACCACGGTCAGCTTGTACGTCGTCGATGAATCCGACGCGTTCGCCACACTGATGGTGTCGCCGACCTTGAGATTGTTGAAGGTGGCGAGCGACTGGGAGATGATCACGTCCCCGTCCGAAGATGAGGTGTAGCCGAACACCTCGCCGGATGTCATGGTGAAACTGCCGTTGGCGGCGTTCTCGACCGCGGTGTCGGAGGAGAAGCCAACGAGCGAGAAATCACCGGACTGCTGCACCATGCCGCCTTTGCCGCCCTGGCTACCTTGGTCACCTTGGTCGGGCGCGTTGGCGGAAGGCTGATTTCCGGTATTTGCGGACGACGGGTCCGAACTTGACGACGAATCCGAACTTGACGACGAATCCGAACTTGACGACGAGTCCGAGCTCGATTCCGAACTTTCTACGGGCTGGAAGGAGTCGGCCGCCGCCAACGATGTCGTTTCCGTGTAATACGTGGATTTCACCGCGCTTGACGCCTTCGCATACTTCTGATACTCACTCAGGCTCAACTGTTTGTCGCTCAACGCGCTGCGCATCGACTCGAAATCGGGTTTGCCGTCCGACGAGGACGACGAGCCGGAGGATGACGTAGACGACGAGCTTGCCGAAGCCTGCGACTCACTCATGAGCTTTGCCCTGTCCACGCTGATCTGCGCGGTGACGGTGGTGTTGCTCAAGCCGGTGTCCCGAGCAGTCTGCGCCGCCTGCCGAATCGCCAGACCGATGGTCGCGGCGGATGCGATGATCGCCACGACGATGATGATCAGGATATTACGTCCCTTATTGCGTACAACATTGTTCCATGCGTTGTTCAGTACGAACATACGTTCTTCCTTTACGACGTTTATATCCGTCTTGTGACGGCATGGTTCCAGTCAAGCGCCTGATTATGCTAAAACGCTTTCTCACTGCTCGGATTCCCATCGGATATCTCTTGGACGGCACTGCCGAATATCCTGAAAAACGCTGAAAACGGCATGGGTGATGGCATATGGTTTGGCATCGTGCCGTGTGATGAACCGAGCGGATTCCGCGTGACATAGCGCTAGTACAATCGGCGGTATGCAGAAACAGGATTTCGAACAGATCAGGCAGCAGACCGCGCAGGCAGTGCGTGAGGTCCTCGAGGCGGCGCATCTGTCCGCCGGCGATATTTTCGTCATCGGATGCTCGTCCAGCGAGGTGCTCGGCGAGCAGATCGGCACCCATACGTCCATGGATGTGGCGCCGTACCTGTTCGAAGGCGCCCAGTCAGTACTGAAACCGGCGGGAATCTTCCTCGCCGCACAATGCTGCGAGCATTTGAACCGCGCGCTGGTCATCGAGCAGGAATGCCTTGAACATTACGGCTTCGATCAGGTCAACGCAATCCCCCAGCCCAATCATGCGGGTGGCGCGTTCGGCACCATCGCCTACCAATCGTTCGACCATCCGGTTCTGGTCGAGGATATCCAAGCCAAAGCGAAAGCCGGCATCGATATCGGCGGCACGCTCATCGGCATGCATATCCACCCGGTGGTTGTTCCGCTGCGCATCTCCATGGACATGATCGGCAAGGCGCACATCATCTGCGCGCGTTACCGTCCGAAGTACATCGGCGGCAGCCGGGCCATCTACGACGAAAAGCTGATGTAAGCGGTAGGAGCAGTTCTTCTGCTTCTGCCGACACTGAGGAGCGTGTCAGTGTCGGCAGAAGCAGGGATTGGCATGGCACCGGTGCCGATACGCAGGAACGCAGGAACGCAGGAACGCAGAAGCGCAGGAACGTAACGAAACACACCCACACACGGGCCATGTGAGGAGACCCGAAAGCCCGTGACTATTCGGTGGTCGCCCCAGTCGTCTTGCCAAGCAGCCCGAAGTCAACAGTGGACATGAGTATCGTCTGCGTGAGCATCGTACGATAATTCTCACGGACATCGGTAGCGGTACCATCGCCGTTCGTCTGGATATGACGAAGGAAATCAACCATCAGGCATGAGAATAGGATCACCGCTTCTTTCGGATTGCTGCACACCATGCGAATAGACGGCTCCCACATATCCCACAGCTGATTGCCATGTGCAACCGTGGTTCTCCAGCTTCCGCCAAGAATCTGATGTGACCCATTGCCGACCATCGAACCGACAACAGTGTCGGCAATGCCCTGAATGTCAAGATCAGCACCATCCGGGTAGACGTTCCGGTACCCGAACCGCACGAGACCCGCCACGCTGTAATCCTGCATATTGAGCAGATACTGATCCAACGCCGGCCCCATCACCCACCGGCTGCCATCGGAACCCATCACCGTGTCAAGACGCAAACCCGAAGGTACACCCGAGTACACTGCCGCATACTGCGCGGCATACGCGGCAATGAGTGCCACAGGATCCGCCATCTCACTGGCCTGAACAACACCGTTGATCGAGCACATCCGCTCAAGACGCGCGTAGAACGGCCCCTCCGCCACGGCCAGACCATGCAACAGGTCGCGCTGCTTCTCCTTACGCACCCGCGCGAAATAGATCCTGTCCTGCAAGGTCGGCTTGGGCATCGGCTTTGAATACGCCGGCCAGCCGTTCGTTGGTTCATTCATCATCTCTGCTTTCTCTTTGACGATTTGGGTTGTGCTTGGGGCCGTGCGGGCTACCCCACATCAGGTGTCAGACGTAATGCCAGAGGCATGCCAGCACCCATTGTATTCTGATGACTGCGGAATCCCGCACCGATTCCGCCCATACTGTGCGTGTTAACGTTTGCATGATTTACCGTTGAGTGAACGTGTCGTGCGCTCCCTTCTTCAGCGAATCCAAAAAGTACCCGATGATGGTGCGCGTACCGGTTTTCACTTCGACTTCAACAGGCATTCCGGCACGCAATGGCAAGGATTTTGGATACTTCGACAATGCTATACGCGCCCGGTATGTCTTCTCCTGCGCAGAAGATATTCCACGTTCAGAGCTGCCAGAGTTTGAATTCCTTGAAGCTGCCGATGACGTATCGGCCACTGTCGAATCCGGTGCCAGATACGTTATTTTTCCAGTAATCACGCCATAGTCAGAATATGGATATGCACTCACCTTTATCTCAGTGACCGAGCCGACATGAATCTCTCGTAATTCTGAGGCAGGAATAGCACAGTCGACCACCATACCAGCATCTTTCGGAATGATTTTGAGTAACGCGGTCCCAGATGACACCAAAGTCCCGACTGCCGGCTCCCCTAGGCCGCTCACCACACCTGAGGCAGGTGCGACGATTGTACTCCTGGAGATCGCAAGCACCTGTTGTCTCAACGTTGCCTGATACTGTGCGCATTGCGAAGCGTTTTGTTCCATTGCCTGCAGAATAATAGCTCGCTCTTGATCGGCATCGACGTTGAGCAACGCTCGGGAAGCATCAACGGTACGAGCCGCGCTACGCAACTGGTCGAACAATACCGGGTCTTTCAACGCATGCTGTACGAAAATGTCCTTCGCGACATCCGACACATTGCGTCCTAGCTGCTTTTGCTTGGATGTGTCCGCAGTCAGCACAATGTTGTCCGCCTGCTGAGATGCCGTTGCGGACAGGAAACCGGAGATCTGATTATCCGTCGAATCCGCGGTCACATCGGTATCTTGTCCATCCAGAACCTTCTGATACTGATTGTTTTGCGCCACCATGACCAGAATCTGCCGAGCGGCAATCACCGCCTGCCCCATGGCGTCGTCATCATCCAAGGTCATCAACGTTTGCCCTGAACGAACAGTATCCCCGTCTCTTACATCGATACTGTCAATCGCCCCTCCTTGGCTGGTTGACACAACCGAAATACCCTGTTCAGGCTCGATATCACCTTGTGCCGTTACCACGACATCAGTTCGAACCGCCGAACACGCCACGATGACGGCTACGATACATGCGGCAACCGTCCAGATAATCACCTTTCCCGCAGGGTGAGATGGTTTTTCAATGATTTCAATCATTTCGGGCAGAAAATCATAATAGAGGCCATCGGCACCATCCGCATGGCGAGCAAGATATGCATCCTCCGCACGTACACCGGTCTGTTCTTGTATCTTCTTTCGATGCTTACGGAACATCAGCACACCTCCCCCTTACGCTGAAGTTCGTGGAGCCTCCAATACAAGCCATGGGATGCAAGCAGACGCTGCGGAGTGTCATACTCCTTCACACGCCCGCGATCGACGACCATGATTCTGTCCGCCTGTTCGATTGTCGAGAGTCGATGCGCAACGATGATAACCGTTCTGCCCTTGCAAATCGCTTTCAGATTATGCTGGATAATACTCTCCGACTCATAATCAAGCGCCGAAGTCGCCTCGTCGAAAATCAGAATACGCGGATCATCGATAATCGCGCGCGCTATGGCAATCCGCTGTTTCTGTCCGCCTGACAATCCAACACCCTTTTCGCCGATTATGGTGTCATAACCGTCCTGAAGTCCAAGGATGAATTCATGCGCACCAGCCAATTTCGCTGCCGCGACAATACGGTCCGTACCTGCGCCAGGACAACGAATAGCGATATTCTCAGCGACAGTACCGGAGAACATGAAATTCTCCTGAAGTACAACACCGATATTCCCCCGCAGCCACGAGGGGTCCGCCAAGGAGATATCCATGCCATCTATGGAAATCTTGCCGGCCTGGGGCACGTAGAGTCGTTGTATGAGCTTGGTGATGGTACTTTTCCCAGAACCGCTCCTGCCACAGACACCTATAGTCATCCCCGCGGGAATCGAGAAGCTCATATCCTCCACCGCGCACGGGGTATCCGGTCGGTATCTGAACGACACATGATCGAATCGCACATTCCCATGTACCTTCGGCAGTTGTATTCGATCAGCTCCGACTCCAGGCTCAGGCGGGGTCCCGAAAATATCACCGATACGGCTCACTGACATTGAAGCCTGTTGGAAGTCCTGCCAGAGCTGAACGAAACGCAGCACCGGGCCACTAACACGTCCCGCAAGCATTCGGAATGCCACCAGCTCACCAACCGAGAATGTCCCGTTCATCACTGCTTGAGCGCCAAGGAACAACACCAGCAAGTCAAAGGCTTCCTGGATGAATTTTCCGATGGCATTCGCATTCCCTGCAACAATGGAAGTCCGATATCCCGCTGTGGCATACCGGGATTGCAGTTTACCCCACTTGCGCTCCAGCCTCGGCTCGAGTGCAAACGATTTCACCGTTTGCACTCCCCCGATGCTCTCCACAAGAAACGACTGAGCTTCAGAACCAGCATAGAATTTCTCATCAAGTCGCCGACGGAACATCGGGGTCACCGCAGCGGACAACACCGCAAACACGGGAATCGAAGCGATGACCACAAACGTCAAAGGAACGCTGTAGAAGAACAGCACGACGATATACACCACGATGAACACCACATCAAGGAGCGATGACAACGGCGTACCCGTCAGGAACGACCGGATATTCTCAGCCTCACGCATCCGGGCAACGGTCTCGCCGACCTTACGTGATTCAAAATAGCGCAACGGCAGCGCGAACAGATGACGGAACAACCGCCAGTTGATGGTGACATCGATACGATTCGTCGTATGCGAGAATACATAGTTTTTCGCAATACCAAGAACCAGCTCGAAAACATACCCTATCAGCATGGCGATGCTGAGCATCACCAACACGGACACCTCACGATGCACCAGTACCTTGTCCACCACAACCTGTGTCATCAGCGGTGTCAAGATGCCAATCAACTGGATGACGAATGCGGCGAGAAACACGCACACGAAATCCTTCTTGAATTTCAGCACCGATTGCAGGAACCATCGGAACCCGAAACTCACATCGCCACTCATCATGCTCTTATCGCTCAGCACAACAATCGAGCCGGTGAAGAACGACCACAGCTCATCTATAGTCACCCGGCGAGCAGATCGTTCCTGAGGAAACAGCACCAGAGCATGTGTCTGACCCTGAGGCGATTGCTCAACACGCGCCAGTACAAAGAACGAACCGTCATTGCATTGGGCAATCACCGGAGAGGTGATTGAACTCGCATGCTTATGGTCGATTTTTCGTGGCTTTGCCCGTAAACCCACTTTCCGTGCAAGATGCACAAGCCCCGCCATATCAAGAGGATGCGCAGAGAACCGTGTAAGCTGCTCAACCTGCCCTGGCGACACTCGGGCATGCAGGAGCCCGGCAATTATCAGCAAACACGAAATCGCTGAATCTTGGATTGATTCATGTGCCGATTGTCCTGGTTGCTCAGCCTTGGGTTCAGTTCCATCATCTTGGACAGACTGGCTGACCTGTCCGGTATTCTCTGTTACTTTCAACTGTTGTTCGCGCTGATCTGTCATTGCTTGTCCACCCACAATTGGCTGGTGGCATCCTGAGCGACCGTGCTTTCAGACACTGCAGTTGAAGAAGTGTCCGAAGCGGTGGTATCGGCGGCCGGGGCAGCAAGCTGCTGGGCAAGCTGATCAGTCTGCTGCTGAACATCAGCATAGGCGTACGTACCGTTCATAATGCTTGCGACATCATCATTGGACAGTTTCGTACCGTCATCGAACGAATAGGAGAAGTTGCTGTAGGACGAACCACGGTAATAATCATTGACCGTGACAGAATCACCGGTTTTCGTGAAGGCAAGGTTAAGGTTGTCACCATCACGCTGTGCAGACAAATCACGCACTTGGTAATCGTGGAAGGTGATTGAGTTGCTGCCTTCGGAATCAGAGATCTTGTCGGCTCCGAATCCCGCATTGAAAATGTAGGAATCGTTGCCGTAGCCTCCTTCCAACGTATCGTTGCCTTCACCACCGATGAGAGTGTCATCGCCACTGTTACCGGCGAGCGCATCGTCGCCCAGGCCGCCCACCAGCGTGTCCGACGCCCACGAACCCGTCAGCCGGTCATCACCGGCGCCACCGGAAAGCGTCTCCACGCCGTTGAAGTTGAACCCGCCGGAATACCCGGCCAGCTCGT
>NZ_WBSO01000014.1 GCF_009299485.1 Bifidobacterium apri | reverse complement strand
ACCGTCACCCAGGCCGAACACATACACGTCCGCGCCCGAACCGCCGTCCAACCGGTCGTCGCCCAGGCCGCCCACCAGCGTGTCCGACGCCCACGAACCCGTCAGCCGGTCATCACCGGCGCCACCGGAAAGCGTCTCCACGCCGTTGAAGTTGAACCCGCCGGAATACCCGGCCAGCTCGTCGTCCCCGTCCGTGCCGTCCACACGCGTCACGATCATGTCCCGCATCGACTCCGGGGTCCACACGGTCCCGTCCGCGAACTCCACCCGGCCCACGTACCGCCACGAATCCCGGTACGCGCCCCGCAACGTCAACGAGTCCGACTCGCCCACCCGGAACACCACGTCATCGCCCGAACGCGACAACGACACCATCGACGGCAGCACGCCCTGCGAGAACCTGATCACATCATGCTCCCACCCCGAGTCGTAGTTCTCGACCACGTCATGACCGTCACCCAGGCCGAACACATACACGTCCGCGCCCGAACCGCCGTCCAACCGGTCGTCGCCCAGGCCGCCCACCAGCGTGTCCGACGCCCACGAACCCGTCAGCCGGTCATCACCGGCGCCACCGAATAACGCCCCATCAATTGAACCGGCGTTCATGGTATCGTTTCCGTCCCTGCCGAACATCAATTGATGGACTCCATCACCTGTAAGCGTGTCTGCGATGTCACTACCGCAGATTGCCGAAGATGCAACTCCGTCTTCCACAGCTTTGGACATGCCCGGAAGCTGAGATGCGACCATCCCGTGGAATCCCACGAATACGCTGGCATCATGGGCAATCGCCGTGGAAAGGTATGCGACATATGCCGCAACATCTTTGACAGTGCTTTCCTTGAGCTCCCCTTTCAGCGACGCTGCGATAACCAGAAACTCCAATGCTCCAAGGTCAACACTGGCTTTTCCGTTTTCATCGCGATTGATGATTGCGCCTGAGAACATCTCATTGCCTGGAATTTGTGACATAAGCGAGAAGCAGTACGAATCGCGGATATTCTTATATAGATTCTCAAGCTGTGGTCCTGCGGTGGGGTTAGGGTTGCGTCCCCATTGCCCTTGGAACTTCTCTCCCATGAACGCCTCGTCGACCATGAGGTGCCGGGCGTCGATGTACGTGCCGAACGCGTCTTGTTGAATGTCTCGCGCGCCGGCCATCGTGCACAGCATGTCATCAACGATACTGAAACGTTTCAGTATGTCGGTCTCCGAGGTGAATGCCTGGAGATCGGCCAGAATGATGTCTCCGTGCTCGCCTGCGACCGCGCGTGCAAGTGACGGAAGCGTGCCGTGGTTGTTGGTGGTATAGTTCAACAACCTCGTCGTTGAGCCCGCAGTACCGTCATCCATTTCAACGGTATCGTACATATTGGCTTTCGCCCACAATTCGCCAATGGTCTTCGAGGTGCCGTCAGCGAATACGACTTGCGCCGTACCGCTAATTTCCGCTTCACCCGCACCGGATTCCGAGGGTTTCTCCGTTTTCAGACTGATGCTGGAAACTCCCGCGTCGGCGAGACTGACCAGTTCCCCATTGCCGGATTGCCCGTCTCCATCGGCATCGCACCATATCCGCAGCTGTGAGAAAATCTCGTCTCGCGCATCGATGAGCCCATCGCCGTTGGCATCGTAACGTGACAATGCCGCAAAACCGTCTGCCGCGAGGGATCCATCGGCCAGCTTGGTATGATCGCCGAAGAGTTCGGAACCGTCATCGATTTTCCCGTTGCCGTTCAGATCGAGAGCGAGCCAGCCGTCCGTGCGAGTCCAATCGGTTTTCTCGGCATAACCGTCAGCGTTGAGATCGAAATGCGTGCCGTTCTTGCGGTCGGTGATGTCGAAACCTTTACCGTCCAGATCGATGACCAGCGGATCGTACTTTGCGTTCTTGGCATCGTTCCAGTTCGGGAACAGAAAATCAACTATGGCCGGCGAGATTTTCTGTGACAGGTACGCGGCTCCGACACCGATGGCTCCGCCGACAAGCATGCCGATGACACAACCAGCGGGCCCTCCGATTGCGCATCCAAGCTCCGCACCGTATTTCATACCGATAGCCCCACCGGCCCATGAAAGACTATAATCAAGGCCGGCTGACACTGCCCCCTTGCGATCGCCCTTATTCCACTTGTCGCGGATATCATTGTAGGTATTCACCGCATCAATGGTCATGAGTATTATTCCAGCTGCACCGAACAGCTTGCCAATAGGTTTTCCAGCAACAGCGCTGATACGTCGCCAACACTTGGTACCGCCAATGCTTTCGCTTAGGCTGTTAAGGCCTTGCATTATCTTGGAATCGCCGATGTGCTTCCCCAATGAAATAACAAATCTATCGGCGCTTCTTAGACCGCCCGTTTCCAAGATTTTCGACGAAGGGGGAAGCTGCTTCCCGAAGCCCCACTGGACACGATTCGAATCATACGATTCACAGAATTCCTTGATTTCCTTTTCGGGAAGGTTGTTCACATCGATGGCGCGCATGAAGTTGTTTTTCTTGACACACCACCGTTTTGCCTGTGCCGTGGTCATACCGCCAGGTTCTGCTCCGAACGCGATCGCTCCACGCTCGCCGAACGATTCTTTCAGTTCCGCATCGCTCACGCCTGAAGCGTGAACGACATCTGCGGTACTGTACCGTTTCATCCCCTTGTCCAGCTCTTTGCCCGAGTCGATGTCTACGAGCCTCTCTTGGTCATCGAAAACCAGGTGCTTCGTATCATCAGGGTTTTCCAGCGCCTTGCCGATTTCCTCAAGCTTGCCCGCGTCGCGCACCTGCACTTCGTAACCTGCTCGTTGTATCGTGCCGATGGCGTTGCTGACACGCAGGCGAGAGATACCGGTAAGTTTCTTGCCTTCCGGGATATTATCATTAATCCATTTGTCATTGGCACCCAACGCATCGGCGATATCCGCTTTGAACAGGCCTTTTTCAGACGACTCCGGCATATTCATACCGCGGAATCTGCCTTCGGCGTCAAATACCCCGTGATAGGTCTTGCCCGCGTTCCTGGATTCGCATGTCTCGCCCACCATGGCGAGGTCGATCGCATCAGTGCCCGGTGCGACGGAGAGTCCTCTCGTTTTCAGTGCCAAGACACCTCGTCGCGCTCGGAGCTTGTTCAGATTTGTGAGCTTGTCATAATCCTTCAGCTGGGACGTATAGGATTTCGCATCATCGAATCCTCGTACTTCCGACAGATTGATCGACAACGCGGTACCCTTCTCGACCGCCTCGCCCTTGCGCGCGACTGAGGTTAACGCGCCAGATTTGTCGAAATTACACACCAGATCTTCGCTTCCAAGCTTCGTTCCATCAGCGATGCCGTTTTCGGCGAATTTCGTGAGATCCTTCGCAGACAGGGAGTCCTTGTTGACGCTGATACCACGTTTGTCCAGAGAATCAACCCCTATGCGCGCAAGCAGTTTGTCAGACGAGGACATGGAATCGAAGTCTTTGCATCGTTTTTTGATTTCGCCTTCCCCAGGAAGATTCGACATGTCTTCCATGCTGATGCTGAAACGCGTATGGCTTACGGCGGCGCTATTCTTGTCGACGTATTTCACACGTCCGTCGTCGAGGATACACGCCTTCTGGTCTTTGAGCGAGACTTCCTTTCCCGAGATAACTTCAGTCACCCCATGCTCGCCGATATTGAGCTTGGTGGAAACAATCTCCCCGGCATTGTCGATCATTGCGCAGGATCGTTCGAGTGGTTTGCCGCCGTTGAGTTTGACGATCTGCCCGTGGTCGGCGAGTATGGTGGCGCGCCACTGCAACGCGCTCTGGTCGATCATCTCCCGGACACCCGCACGGTCCACGGCACCGATACCCGGCTCATCCAGCATGGCGTAAGCCTCCGCGAAATCAGGGGCAAGGACATCACCGTGACGGGCCGCGGACTCGCCGGAAGCATAGACATCCATGAACCGGTGGGCATCAGGGTCCGCAGCAGTCGTGAACTTCCATTCGCCCTCATCGGCCGGGCCACCGGCATCATTGCGTTTCGGTTGCCATTTGACGTATTGGCAGCCGGCCCGGTTCATGGCCGTCACGTTCATGAAGTTGGCCATCTTCCTGGCGACCTCGGACGCGCCGGCGGACTTGGGGATATGCTCGTACACTGCAGCGATGAGTTCCTTGTTCACCCCGTTGACCGTCTTCACGCGGTCGTTCTTCAACAGCGCGTCAAGCTCGGTGCGCATCGACACTTTCACCGACCCATTGTCATTCACCGGGTCACCCATGAAGAAGGTCTCCACATCCGGGCCCCGCAGCGAACTCACATACCGCTCGGAGAAGTAATCATTAAGCCCGGGCACGTCACCGTCTTCACCCCTGCCGAGGACACCCGTGTCCGAATCGAACAGGCTACTCGCACGCGACCAGCCGCTACGACGTTCGCCGGCGGCATCCGTCTCGCTCGGGTCGCCGCCCAGCCTGTCCCTGATCAGCGAAGGGAACCGGTCGGCCAACGACTGCTGGAACCCCTCATCATTCATCAACCTTCCCGCCTCGGTCGACGAGATATACCCATGACCCCCGTACGAGTCCATCACCTGCCACATGAGCCCGGCACGGTCACCCACGGACATGCCACCCGCATACAGGCACCCCTCCAATTCCGGGTCCAACTCGGATGAGAACACGCCGCCGATGAACGACTCCATCCGCGCCAGACCATCCAACGAATCATTGACACCCAACGTGTCGAAAATCTTTTTCCACGCCTTGCTTTTCTCCTTCAGCAACTTCGCGTACTCATCCTTGATCTGCTTTTCCGTGTGCATTTCATCCGGTTTGGGGAATTTCTTTTTTGCGGTCTGCAAATCCTCCTCGAGTTGCGCACGCCCAGCCTTATCAAGCCCGAGCTGCTCCTCCCACCACGCCAGATCATGAAACTCCATTTCCACCACTCCAATCAAAAAATCAAACCAATACAACCCGTATCACCAATGAGAATCCGGACGACGGCCACCACGCCCGGCCGCATCGCAACCGCGCCTTACGCGGGACTGTCCCCGGGAAGAATCTCGGGCAAGTCGACAGACATCCCCCGGTATGTCAACCTCAACGGCGCCGTGCACGCGTAACCCGCATCCCAATACGCCCGCAGGAACGCCGCATCCGGGATAAACGGCCCATTCCCCTGCCCGAAGAACACACGCCTGGCGTTCACCCGACGCTCGCCGACCGGACGGGCGAAATCCTCACGGACCTGCGACCACCCATACTTCACGCCGTCATAAATGAACCCGCCCTTGGTCCCGCTGCCGCCGCCATGTGGATTATGCGCCACCGGCACACTCCACAGCACGGACCGGCCCGCGTCATCGATCGTCACCTTCCAGCCCGGGCGTACCCGCTCGGTGAAACCCTCATGCGCCAGGCTTTCCGCATACGCGTACTCCCCCTCGGACGGGACACGCGCACGATACCTGGTCAACGGCACATCCCACGGGCCAACCAGGTTCCCCCCGCGAACCTTCAGGCCATGCCGGTCCGCCTCATACCAGGTCACGCCATCCGGCCACACGCCACCATACGACAGCCAGCCACGATAATGAATTCGCAGCATCGCCGCCAAGACTTGCAGCATCTCCATGTCAGGCTCCACCGTCTCGCCCAACAGGCCCACATCACCGAAATCCGCCTTATACCAGTCAGCCGGCAGACCATCCGGACGCGACAACGCATACACGTCATACTCATCCGAACCATCATCGCCCCCCTTCCAATCGATATTGGCCAGCAACAATACGCCACGCCACACAAACGCATAGACGGGATAGAAATCCCGACCCCAAATGCCTGGCAACCACTCGCCACCGGAGGTATCCGCGAGCAGCGCCTCGCCGCCATCACCGACAACCCAATACCGGCAATGCTCCAGATCCACACCCAACGCGCGCAGACCATCCATCTCCCGCGGAGACAACAACGTGAACGGCCCCTCGACCCTCACCATGGCACACTCCTCCCGACCCGACGGAAACCGACTCCCCGTCAGCACGACCATACCCCCGTCACGCACGCAAAATCCGTAACGACACGCAGAAAACCATCAGAAACCATTCGTCAAACGTTTGACGTTTTTTCTGCGTCTCAACATGTGAACAACATCAACAGTGAAAACCGGATGCTCCCGCCGCGACTACGCTCACTTGCCGCCAAAGAAGCTGAACGCGCCGAACCACACCGACACCGCGAGCGCGATCATCGGCACCGCGAAGCAGCATACAAGGAACACCCGGTCGCGCGTCCCGCTCATGCTGACGCGTGCATGGCTGCGAGGCCCGTCGCCGCCGAATCCACGCGCCTCCATCGCGGTCGCCAGCGTGGTCGAACGCCTGATGGACAGCACCAGCAACGCGAACGCCTGCGGGAAGAACGCCTTGAACGCATTATCATCACCGAGTCCGCGCGAACGGCGTGACGCAGTGAGCGCCGCCCAATCGTCGCGCAGCACGGAAAACAGGCGCATACCGGCGAGCCCGCCATAGACGAATCGGTCCGGCAAATGCAGAATCTGGCTGAACGCGTCCGCCAAATCAGTCGCATCAATGCCCAACACCAGAATAATCGCGGGAATACCCACCGCCAGAATGCGCAAGCCGGTAGCCAAAGCAAGCCACGCCGACCGTTCACTGACGGTGATCATGCCCCAATGCCACCAGACAGCTCCCCCCTGTTTGCCGTACAGCAGTACGGCGAGCGCCGAACCTGGCGCCCCGATGAATACCGGCCACGTGGATTTGACGACCCGCAACGGCTTGAGCCCGAGGCAGGCGAGCGCAAGGAATTCGATGACAAGCGCGGTGCATGCGGACACCCAGTCGAGACTGAAAATAAGCGGCAGCGAGGCAAGCAGGGCGCCGAACAGCCGGTAGGCGGGGTTGATGGATGCGATGACACTTGACCTGCTGGAGGCACGCGGCTGTTCATGACGTTCGTTGACCGGGCTGACGCGGATGGTCTGCTCGTCGTCCCATTGGCCTTGCCCGCCTTGCGGAATGAGTTCGATGACGCGTGCGCCGAGCGCGGTGACAAGCTCATGGTCGTGGGTGACGACGATGATGCTGACGCCGTCGCCGCGCAGCCCGTGGATGAGGTGGACAATCTGCATCCAAGTACGGCGGTCCTGCCCGAACGTCGGTTCGTCAAGAATCAGCACGCGTGGGGCGGCGGCGAGCGCTGCGGCCACGGTGAGCCGGCGTTTTTCGCCTCCGGACAGCGTGTACGGGTTGACGTTCTCGTACCGGCTGAGGTTGAAGCGTTCAAGCAGGTCGTGCGCGCGGCGGCGGGCTTCGTCGGGTGCGATGCCGGTGCGCAGCGACCCGAGCATGACTTCGTCGATGACGCTGCCCCGGGCGAACTGGTGTTCGGGGTTTTGGAAAACGTAGGAGATGCGGGAGGCAAGTTCGGTTGATTTCCAGTTGATCGGCTGGGTGCCGTGCGCGTTCCCGGCGAGTTCGCGGCTGGCGTCCACGGAGCCTTCGAGCGGTTTGAGCAGTCCGGCGAGGGTCAGGGAGAGCGTGGATTTTCCGGCGCCGTTCGCTCCGACGAGCGCGGTGATCTGCCCGGGTTTGAATGCGAGGTTGATGTCGCGTGCGATGGCGTCTTCACTGTGCCCGATGCCCAAACCGCTGGTGGTCAGAATCGGCTCGCCGGTACCAGTCGCCGGATCGTAATCGGGTTCGCTGTCGGTGTGGATGCGGGTGATCACGTCTTCGGGGCGCTGGTAGCGTTTGGGCAGCCAGATGCCGAGACCGGCGAAATCGATGCTGCGGTCGGAGAAAATCTCGTCCGGAGTGCCGTCGGCGATAATCACCGTACGCTGGTCGCCGTGGCGGCCCACTTCGGCTTCGTCGCCCTGCTGGGTGATGACAGTGCCGTTGCTTGGTTCGCCCTGTTCGCCGGATTCCGCTGTGTCCCCCGCTCCTCCGGTTTCCCCGGTCTTGCTCGCAGGCTGGCTGTCTTGCAATCCGAGAACGATGACACGATCGATCATATCGATCCAGGGTTCTGCACGGTGTTCCACGAGCATCATAGTCGCATGCGTGTTGTCGAGCACATTGCGCACCGCGCCGACGATCTGGTCCACACCATCCGGGTCGAGGTTGGCGGTGGGCTCGTCCAGCAGCAGGACGCCCGGCTGCATGGCGAGTGCTCCCGCAAGGGCGAGGCGCTGCATTTGCCCGCCGCTCAAGTGCATGGTCGAGCGATCAAGCTGAATGCCGTGCATGCCGACCGCGTCAAGGCTGTCGCGGACGCGCTGCCATATCGCTTCGCGCGGCACGTTGAGGTTTTCCGGGCCGAACGCGACATTGTCACCGAGCCGTTCGAAAATCGCCTGCGCATCCGGGTCTTGCAAAACAAGGCCGACGCGTCCCCTAGCCTGGCTGACGGGCGTGCCGTCGACGGTGACACTCCCCTCAATCAGTCCGCCGTCCGCGTCGATGGTGCTGGTGGTGCCGTTAGCGGCGGTGTTCACGCTTTCGATATCGCCGCCGAGCAATCCGGCCGCGCCTTCGAGAATGGTGGATTTGCCGATGCCGGAAGCCCCAAGCAGCAGTACGCGCTGTCCGGGTTCGATGCTCAGGTTGAGGCCGCGGACGGCGAAGTGGCGGCGTGAAGCATGCCGGTAACCCCAATCATGGAATTCGAGGCGTGCCGGTTGTGTCGACACTGCCGTCATCGTGCTGCTGTTGTCGTGTTCGCTTGACTTCATCGCGTCCTGTGTCCTGCCGTCTTCGAATGCGCTGGCGTGGAACCGTTGTTCTGCCGCCGTTCGCTACTGTATCGCGAACTGCCGTCCGCCGGCCTCGGTTCCGCCGCCGTGCCTGTTGCGCTGTCGTACCGCTGTGCCGCTGTTGCTGCTGTTCTGTATCGCTTCACACCTGAACAGTTGCCTGCCGAAGTGCTTCTGCCGGCGTGAACCGTAGCCCCGCCGTGGTTCAGGCGGTGGCCCTCACTTCACGTCCGGATGCGAACTTGTCCAGCGCACCGGTCCGCGCAATCGCCCGATACAGGTACCACACCACGATGCCGGCGAACACGATGCCGGAAATCACGGACGTGACTAGATAGATGGTGATGTACTGGCCGGTGAACGCCTGGCCGCGCATGAAAATGTCATGCAGCCACACGGCGACCCCGGCGAACGCGCCGGACAGCATGGTGATCGGCACGTTCCACACGCGGTACAGCACTATGAGGAACGCAAGTTCAGCGAACGCGCCCTGCATCAGCGATGTGCTGAACGTGTCCATGCCCGTCCACTGGTTGCCCATCAGGCTTTCGATGACCCCGCCAAGCAGTTCCGCGTACGTGGCGGCGCCGGGCTTGCGCACGATGACCGCCGCCAAGGGGCCGGCGAACAGCCACAAACCGTTGTAGATGCCTTGGAATCCGGGCATGACCAGGCCAATCAGGTCGCCGACGCCCAGCGAATAAATCAGGGACACCAGCCAGAAAATCAGCGCGCTGGCCACGCCGATCACCGACGCGACGGCGATATCGACAACACGCCACCTCAGGCTGAGGCGCCCCGCTGCGACCGGGGTCGCCTCGGGTTGCGGCGCGGGGGCCGCATTGCCAGTAGATGTCGCTGTGGCGACGGATGCGTTGGATGTATTGGATGCGTTCGAAGAGTTGTTGCTCATATTCATGTCTTCCTATGCGATGCCGGATTTCGATGATGCCCGGCACGGGGTGGTATATCGCTGCAATGATCCCGAAACCGCCCGCCCATACTGGTGGCGGGTCTTATGCCGCTGACTTGCGAAGCCGTATCGGCGCTCCGCCGCAAGCCCCAGGGATTCAAAAGTTGACGCTTTCAGATGGTGCTGTCAGACGGTAATTTCAGACGGTGTTGTCTCTCAGGCGCTGATACCGCGCACCTCACGCCCTGACGCGAACTTGTCGAGCGCACCCGTCCGCGCGATCGCACGGTACAGGTACCACATGAGGATGCCGGCGATCAACAGGCCAGACACCACAGTGGTGATCAGGTAGACGATGCCGTAGGACCCGGCAAGATTGATGCCCTGAAGATTCTCGATAAAGCTGTACGCCCAGCATCCGACCCCGGACAGCGCGCCGGACAGGGTGACAACCGGCAGGGTCCACTTGCGGTAGCGCACAATCGCGAACGCAAGCTCCGCGCACACGCCTTGCACCAAGGCGATGAGGAATGTGGCGAGACCGCCCCACATGTTGCCCATCAACGCTTCAAGAATGCCGGCGACGACCTCCGCATACACTGCGGCGCCCGGCTTGCGCACGATGATAGCGGCCAAGGGGCCTGCGAACAGCCACAATCCGTTGAACAGGCCGGGCAGACCGGGGACAACCGCGTCCAGCGCGGTCCAAGGTGCGGCGGTCAGCAGGGCGACCAGCCAATAAATCAGCGCGCTGGCCACGCCGATCACCGATGCGACGGCGATGTCGACGACGCGCCACTTGAGATTCACTGTGGATGATGCTGCAGTATTCGCAGATTGTGCCATGTTTGTGCCTTTCTTGAACGGTTGTTCTCAGGCACGGGAAGAACGACGTCCGTGCGCCGGCATTGCCCGGTTCACGTTCATTCGGTCGGAGGAAACCCCCATCTCAGCCTGGCTGTAGCCAAGCCCCCGTGTCGGTTGTTCAGTGTAGGGGCACCCCATGATTTTGCACGGTCCCCACATCGTCCCCGTACCGGCACGGCGGTTCCACGATATGCCCGCATCTCGGATGTCCCGTAACCCATGTCGTGCAGGAGTGGGCGATTCCGGTTCCAACCCGGGCAGAAATCCGCATTAGTCGCGCCATCTCGGGCAGCCTGTACCCGTCCGACGCCGGCAACCCGCAGATACACAGCCATCTCCGACAACCCGCGAGCAACGCCACGCAGGAACCGCCAACCCCAAGCCCATCTCACACAACTTCCCACACAAGCCGCGCTATCTCGGCGTTCCTGCTCCCCCGACCGTACAGAAATCCGGAGATAGTCGCCTATCTAGCGCGCGCTACCCACCGCGCACCCAAGCCGCACCCAACCCGCACCCCTACCGGCTCTTGAAGAACCGCAGCAGCTGGGACTCCCGCACGCTGAGCCCGGCGAGGAACGTCGCGGCCATCGCCCCCGCGAACCCGGTGGCAGGGATTCGGCAGGCGGCGATGAAGATGTTCATCCAGCCGTCGGCGGACATACGCCAGCAGTACGCGCACAGCAGCGCCAGGCACGCTATAGTCGCCAGTCCAGCCCAAATCAGCGTTTCCAGAGTCATTTCGAGCAGTTGGGCACCTTTGGTTTGCCCTACGTGCAAGGCACCCGCGTATTCCAGTCGTCTCCGCCGCACGGAAATCACCCCGGCAATCACCCCGACCGCCAGCGAGACGTACGGCAACCATACCGTCATGCGGTTCTTATAGCTGGAGTACGCATTATACCGAGAGTCGAAGGATTTGTTGACCTGCGCGACCGTCGTGTTTCCGCCCGTTCCCGAAACGATCGCCGTCGAATACAGCAGGTCGTTGGTTTGTTCGCTGACCGGCCACTGCTTCGCCCAGCATTCGGTGAATTCGCCGGAGGATGCCGAAACCGGGATCATCGCCGCATAGGCGAATCTGGTGTCACGGCCGTCGTTGGGCCAGGAGAATACGCCGGCGATGGTCATATCGCCACGGTTGGTTTGCATGACGCTGCCTTTGACCAGTCCGAAATCATGCGAAACGTCGGTTGAAATCCATATTCCCGAGGTGTCAGCGGTCTCGTTCACTTCCTGTTGCGTTGATGTCGCCCCCTGTTGCGCAGACGAGGCCGCAGAAGACGCAGACGACGATGCCGCGTTCGCTGTTTTCTGCCCGGATGCAAGCAGTTTGATGAATCCCGGGGTCACTTCGTACGCGGGCAGTTCCATGCCGGGCGTCGAGGACGCGGTGATACTTTCGGCAGCACGGGCCGCTCCTGCAAGACTTGGCCCGTTGTGGACCATTTCGAGCCCGTCGCACGCTTGGCCGTCGACGCTTGCGCCGATGAGGGCTTTCGTATCGGCGTCCGAACTGATGCGCGTGATCGCTTCCTGTTCGAGCTGCACGATGGACATGGCTTCGTACCCGCCAAGAAGCGCACCGGTGATGAGCATGACGAGGAAAAACCATGCTGCCCGCGTGGTCCCCGCGCTGATGTTCCGCACGGCTTCGGAACAGATTGACCGGAGATTCATGATCTAACCCCCTCGCTTCCGGCAGCACTTCCAGCATCGCTTCCGGCAACACTTCCTGCAATGCTTCCGTCTGCGCTCCCAGCAGCACGCCCGTCCACACGTGCAGCAGCGCTCTCACCCGCGTCCCCATCCGCGTTTTCAGCACCGACCGGCGCGTAATCAGCCAAATCAATGATCCGGTCGCACGCGTCCCTGGCACGCGGGTCATGCGTCGCCACGACCACGATCATGCCTTGCCCCGCGAGATTGCCCAACACTTCGCTCACGGATGCCGCCGTTCGCGTGTCCAGCTGCGCGGTCGGCTCGTCGACGAGCAACACATCAGGGTGCGAGCATACGGCTCTGGCGAGCATCAACCGTTGCGCTTCGCCGCCGGAGAGTTCGGAAAACCTCCGGTCCGCCGCATATTCCAGATCGAACAGCCCCATGGCTTGCAACGCTTCAGGAATCGCTTCACGTCTGCTCATGCCGTGGCAAAGCAGCGGGAAGACCACGTGGTCGAGCGCGGTCCGTTCCGGAACGCCGTAGGGGTTTTGGAATACCCACCCGATGCGGTGGATGTCGTCGCGTTCGACTTGCCCCGCCCATGGTTTCACCCATCCCGCGAGAATCGACAGCAAGGTGGATTTACCGCATCCGGAAGGCCCGCACAGCGCGACAGTCTGCCCCGGACTGATTTCGAAATCGAGATGCTCGAACAGAATATCCGTTCCGGGGAAACGATGTGCCAGGTCTATTGCTTTCAGGAGCATGTTGCGCCCGCGATCTTCGACCCGATTTCCACCGAGGTGATGGATGCCGTGCTGCCGCCGTCATTGAGCTGCACGAGACTGACTCCAAGCGAAGAGCCGACAACGGTGACGGCATGTTTCGTCCCGTCCGTGGTCATGATGCACCCTTTGCTTCCGTTCAGGCCGAATACGGCGCCCGCGGGAACGCGAAGCGCTTCAATGGATTGCGCCAGGGAGAGCGTGCCGCTGATGCCCGCCGCGAGTGTGTCCTTGGTCTGGGTTTTGTATTCTTCCGTCGCCGAAACCTGTTTGAGATAGTCGGCGTTGTCGATGGCGGTCTGGCCTGCGGGCAGCGTGGTCGATTGGCCGAATACGGTAATCACCCGGTCCTGGTCCGAGGGGTTCGTGTTCTTGATGTTGAGTTTGACCAAAGCCCCTGGAATGTCGCCGATCTGCGACCCTTGGGTGACGCTTGCGCCTGTGGTTCCCTGCCAGTTGCTGACGGTGACGCTCTGCTCGGGGATCCATAGGATGTCGCTCAGCAGGAGCGCACCGTCACTGTCCGAACCGTTGTCCGCCATGAGGCGTTTCCACCCTTGCTGGGTATTCCATGAGTACCGGTCGCTGTCGGCGTCGGATTGGTAGCCGAGCCGGGACAGTTCATTGTTCAGCGCACGCACGTCCTGCCCTCGGTCTTCCACGTGCAGGTCGCGGTACAACGGCAGGGCTGTGTTCAGGGCGATGACGGCACGGTCGTTGACGCGCATGCAGGCATGACCGGAAGACAGCCCGTTGCCTGAGTAATCCGCTGTCACGGTGCCGGTGCTGTTGCCCAGAATGGTTCTGTCGCTGGCGATGTCGGGGATCAGTGTGACTGTTTGCGCGCCGTTGTACTGCTGCGTCGACACTTTGGCTTGCGTCACTTCTCCGGATGCGCCCAGTAGTGCGGGTGGACGGTCGGGCATGAACATCGCGCACACCCCCACGGTGATCGCCGCGGCCACCACGATGGACATGATGACCCACGCCGCGATATTGACATGCCGATGGCGTTTGTTGTCGACTTTGCCTTTGACACCACGCTCATGACGAAACATCGATGTTCCCCTTCTCTTGTTGCTAACGGACTATCGCATACCGGCAATCGGTGTGGATGGTGCGCGACCTATCCCAACGGTTTCCAGTACGATTCCTTCTCCGACACATTGGCTATGCCTATCTGATATAGGGTGAAGCATTCCTGGGCCTCTGCAGTGGAAAAATATTGCGGCAGGGGCTCGTTGGAGAAATCTTTCGAAAATTGATCTTTCGAATACGACGTAGGAACGACTTTCTTAGTGATCAGGCAGTTGACAACGAGCTGATGGAAATCCGTAGACAGTTCCGGATTGCTTTCCTGGGTACGATACAGTGTATCCGCATTAACCAGCTCATAACTCGAACAGTACAGCCAGTCTTTATCGAGTTTTTTGGCTTGTTCATCATTGAGCCCTTCAATATTCATCGAGGGAACAGAGTAAAAGCCCCCATATGCGGGAGGCTTCGGATCCGTCCAACCTCTATTCATGATACAGGAACGAAAATTCATCCATGCTTGTTCGTATTCCGAGCGGGACATTTTCCCATTATTCTTTGCCGCATGCGCAATGATTGCCCTCTGCTGCGAGCTCATGGCGGTATCCCTACTGTTGGCATTCGCCTTCACAGCATCATCGTCACTCAGCATCTGTTCCGCCAGCGCCTTCAACGAAGACGCCATATGAGACCCATCCGCACCAAAATCCGTATCAGCACTGGATTGAGAAGCAGAAGGTTCCGCAGCAGTGCCTTGATTTGCTGAATTGGCGGTTTTCAACGCATCCGGACTCGAACATGCAGTCAGGCATGATGAGAGGCACAACACCGCAACAAATGCACGAATGCATTTTACCAACTTCAATACCATTCCCTATCCTTTTCAATGAACATTGTTTTCGGCGCCACTCTCATTTTCATGGCGCCGAAAACAAACTAATAAGCGGTATTAAAAATATGAATACTCAACCCAATCATCATGCGCTGCCTGCGTACCGTTCGCTACCACATGGCATGATGTATATGTACTTGCTGTTTGATAGCGGATTATTTTTTTATCCTGAACAGCTTTACAATAATGTTGTTTAGATACCGAATATCCCGTTACTTCAGAACGGGTGGGCGTTACATTCCAACTTGCCTGATAGTATCCAATATTCGTGCTACCACTACTAACCGGATACTGAATATATGCATTCGCCGACACTGTAGCACAGGCACAAATCCCCAATGCTGCGGCGGAAGAGAGCAAAGCCCTCGTTATTCTTTTCATGTTGTCACCGTCCTTGTGAACAATCTATTTTATGATTGAGAACTCACCTTAGAGCTCTCAATCAGCATTTTATCATCTCCGTTCTCCATTATCTTCATTTTCACAAAATATGCCACAACTAGAACTTCGTATCCATATCACTTTCACAGGCTACACCCTATTACCAAACAACAGCATGCTCACAATTGCAGCCACACTGATGTGCCATAACCCAAACCGAGCAAACCCATTGTGTTCTTACATATATATTCACATCATCATTTTTCTCAATTTAATCTAGGCAAAATATCATCATCTCCCATTAAGAATGTAAATCATCTACATATTGAAACCAAACAACATGATACTTCTCTAATATTCCTCAGCATTTCGGAAATATATTATTAATTTACCAAGTAAGACCATCAAGAAAATTCTCAGCTCGCTTATTTATATCCCAGTAATAATCTCCAGCAGTTCATGAATGCAACTAGATATTGTTATCTTTCGTTAATATATAATTATTATTCATTATCGCGTTGAAGCATGCTCGAAAATCACTTATTTACGACAAACCCCTATCAAATATCAGCCCGTGTATGTCCGTCTTTCTCTCCAGCAGCAGCTCCTTGCCTCATCAGCGGCATATATTTCTCATAACAATGCAGGAACGAGGCACCGTCGCGTCCATCAGCCCATCGGCTTCCATAGGCTGTCTTTTTCTTTGGTGCCATCGACGGCGTGGTATCCATATTTAATCAGGCAAGATTGCACCTTGCTATCTGAGAAATCCAGACCGCTGCTATCTTTTTGGAATTCTTCTGCCGTATAGTCACTGCTTACGACGCCGTTTGCCACAAGACACTTCACTATCAACTGAACATTCGCCGTTGACAATGTCGGATTGGCAACCTGGGTCCGGTACAGCTGATCGACGTCTACCACGTATGTCCTTGCGCAATAATCAGTATCCTGGGATAATTTTGTCATCTGCGCCTCCGTCATGTTTTCCGCATTAATCGGAGGCTCTGCATATAGTCCGTCTGCTTCCCGCAAATTGGGGCTGGTCCACCCTCGGCTTACGATGCACTGTTTATAGTTCGCCCATGCCTGTTCATAATCAGCACGAGAGACAGTGCCGTCCCCTTTCGCAGCCTTCTCAACTACGTTCCTTTGCTCGTCATCCATCTTCTGCGATTGTTTATCAGCATCAAGAATCGACTGTGCGTATGCTTTCAACGATGAGGCAAGACGTGCCCCGGTCTGTGATGCCGATGGAGACTCAGATGAAACAGAGGTATGAGGGGAACCGGGATGAGAACACGATGACAGCAGCATGACGCAACACGTCACAACGGCAAGAATACCGGTTATTTCATGGCGCTTGTCTCTCATAACCCATCACCTTCTTTGGACTATTGCAGATTTCATCATCGAATACTGATATCAACTATTCTGGCTTGTTCAAGATATCGGTTTCCATACCGGTTCCGACGTTCCCGCATCGTCGTTGAAATAGAAGCCTTGGGCGAAGAAGCAGGATTGGACGCGCTCATCGCTTATGGAAAATGATGTCGGTCCCACGTATTTCTCTCCTGGGGACCAGTCATCTCCCATTTCCTTCTTGTATTGTTCCTTAGTGAACGACACGGGAACTACACCATTCTTGATGAGGCAGTCAACAATCAGCTGATCCGTATCGGAAGACAAACCAGGATTACCAACTTGCGTACGGTACAGCGAGTCTACATTGGTCTTGTATTTGAATGCACAATCCTGAATGTCCTCGAACAATCTGTCTGACTGCTCCTTACTCATCCCTTTCGTGTTGACCTGTGGTTCACCGTACAAGTCCCCATGCTGTATCACGGGCGGGGACGTCCATCCCCGTGAAGTGATGCACGTGCGATATGTGCTCCACGCCTGCTCATAGTCAGCGCGTGTAAGCTTACCGTTATTCTTGACGGCACGCTCGATGGCTTCTTTCTGCTCGTCGGCCATCGACGGGTGTTTTGCATCCGTATCCAGCAAGAATTGGGCATATTCTTGCAAGGACGACGCTATCTTCCCGCTCGTCTGTGACGCCGACGCTGAAGGAGACGAGGTAGTTTCCTGCTTCTGTGCAGAAATGCGCATCGAACAGCCAGACAGCACCATCGCCATCGCAAGACCAACCGCGACAACATGCATCATCTTGGGCTTCATGGCATTCCCCTTCCTATGTGCTCCGCCATCGGAGTCGTTATGCCAAGCCCCCACTGACTAACCAGCAAAGGAACATATTGCTTTCAGTATAGCCTAACCCAGCGGTTTCCAGTAGGCGCTTTCATCTCGCGCGTCATTCGCAGAGTATCCGTATTTCACTAGGCAGGTCTGGACGGCGGAATCCGACAAATCCAGTTTGTCACCGAGATCGTCCTGGAGCTTGTCCGACGTGTAATCCTTGCCGACAACGCCATTCTTCTTCAGGCACGCCACAATCAGCTGATAGTTCGCGCTTGACAACCCCGGATTGGCAACCTGGGTGCGATACAGCTGGTCAAGATCGGTCACGTAGGTGATGGAGCAGTATTGCAGGTCTTCGTCCAGCTTGTGCTGCTGCGCGTCGCTCAACCCTTCCACATCGATGGGCGGGGCCGCGTACAACCCGTCAAGATGTTTGAGTGTCGGATCGGTCCAGCCCCGATCCACTATGCATTTGCGATAGTTCGCCCACGCCTGTTCATAATCCGTGCGCGACACTGTGCCGTCGCCCTTGGCGGCACGCTCGATGATTGCCTTCTGTTCCTCACCCATCTGGGACAATTGCTTGTCGCCATCAAGCATGGACTGGGCATACGCTTTCAGTGACGATGCCAGTTTTGAACCCGTCTTCGGCGCCGACGCCGTGTTCGACGCCGAAGAACCAGGATTCTGCGAATCGGGCCGGGAGCATGATGACAGCGACATTATCCCGCTTGCCACTGCAAAAATCAGCAGAGAACTCAATATTGTTCTTGTCCATTGCATGGTTTATATCCCCCAATCCAGCTCTATTGAGTCAACTCTGATATATGTATTTCAGATAAAATTCGACATAATCATAATACGCAGAGTTACCGCCAATGGCAGACACGTCACACGGCGTGTTAATCCCCGTGATTATCTCATTGACCTTATATCTATCCTGCAGCGATTGCCGCAGCAAAATCCCAACTACTTTACACTTCTTTTTGCCATGTTCTCCATCATTGGATTCTTCATGCATAGGGACTTACCCACCATAAGGTAAATCCTCTTTGTTGTGATGCCGCAATCCACAAATTAAAGCAACTCTCATTGTCTTGGCACAAATATACATCTCAACCTCAATTATCAATTGATCACGATACGGCGATGGCTGCTATTCGTAGCAGTGAATTCCTACGATTACGACGTCTTTGCGGGGGTTTACTGCAAACCTGCATTTGACACCGAACTCACGCACGAAGAGTATGCCCATATGCTATGCTTTAGAACGACAGGGTTGTTAGGGGATAGAAAGGGGTAATGATGTAAGTAGTATTATATATTCACAGCCATTTCAATTTCAAATTTCGTCATTTTTCATTGGAGCGATAATTCGTGTATAGATAAGGAAAAACATGAAACGCCATTCGTTTGTCCATAATATCAAACATGCAGTATGTGTCAGTATTGCAGTCTGCATGGCCGTGTATCTCTCGACTATTTCAGCAGCAGCCTCAACGACAAGCGGCTCAAAGTGGGGTAGTCCGACTCAGAAGATTTCCGCTTCTGCGATATCGGGGACATTCGAGACCGCGATGGGAAATGCGGTCTTCGAGATCAATCAGCAGACAGACGTCAATTTTTCGTGGACTGACAGCACATCACCATCTTGGAAAGCCTATGCCGCTGACTATGGGGCAACAGGTTGGGAAGGTCAGTCACAATGGAACGTCGTTCTCGGAAGTACTCGAAGTGCAAGTTCAAAATTAAACACGCGATACCTATCCACAGGAATGCCTTTCGACCGACTCAAAGTCGTCTGGCTACATGAACTATGCCATGTCTGGGGACTTGGCCATGTCAGTGGAATCAATCATGTCATGTATCAATCCGCCTCGGACGCGTATTTGAGAGGAGGTGTGAGGACCCTTACAAGCGATGAAAAAAATGGCATCAACAATCTATATTGATTACCAACAAAACTATGGAAAGCGTGCTGAAATGAAGAAGCATACACGACTCGTAAAGCCGATTCTGGCAATGGTGACTGCTCTCTCGATTGCTCTTGGCGTCGGAGCCTGCGGTTCAGGAACAACTGCTCAGACGAGCGGAAATGCAACGACAAGCAAAGGCGAAATTTCGAGAGTCAAGATGTACGACTCCGTCAAAGCGATCACGGATGATTCCGATCTGGTGATCGTCGGTACTGTCGCCGACCAGAGAGTCGTCCAGGACATCGACGATGAGACGGACTTCACCCTCTCCACGGTGAAGGTCATCACGACGAAGAAAGGCGATGCCGGCGATGAGACCGTCGTTGTCCGCCAGACCGGTTCAACCAAGAACCAGACCGCGGGGGCGATGATGAAAACCGGATCGACCTACCTGCTGTTCCTCGTGCACAGCGGACTATCCGGCGACCTCGCCTCGCAATACTACGTGACAGGAGCGGACGCCGGGATCTACCTCGCCTCCGCCACTGCGAAGGCGAAGGCGCAGACTGGCACGGCAACCGAACAGGATATCAGCGGGGAGACCTTCAACCGGGTGAACAGCGACTCCGGCGACAACCTGCCCGCAACGCTGACCGTCGACGAAGTGCCCGCCGCAAGCTGACAGGCTGCGGGCGGCAGGCTGTGGGCGGCATTGTGTGAGCAAATCCTCACACGACGACACCCACAGCCTTTCAACCAGCCCTTATCGGCCACCCAACCGCCCACTTTGTGAGCGAATCCTCACAAACCGACACCCGAAGTAGCCCGATTCCCGATTCCGGCCCGCTCAGACCTCCGTTGTGTGAGCCAATCCTCACAAACCGACGTGCGCCAAGCAGAAAACACAACCAGAAGCCATCCGGACGGTCTCTGTGTGAGCCAATCCTCACACAGAGACCGGTTCCCGACCCAGAATCAGCACCATGGCCCCCACCGGTAGCCATGGTGTGAGCCGACACTCACACAATCACCGGTTCCAACACCTCTTGTGCCACCCCACACTCTGCCGGCACCCCACTGTACGAGCCGATTCTCACAAATCGACATCCGCAAACCTTTTCACGACCCATATCCGCCGCCCAAGCGTCCACAATGTGAGTGAATTCTCACATGATGAATGACTCGACCGCAGTCTGGCTCATTCGGACTACCAAGATGCCTGTTGTGTGAGCAAAACCGCACACACCCAGCGACCACAGCACCATGCCATTCCGCAGCCATCAGCCGCATTGCCAATCGCGCATGCCTGGACATACACAATCTTGCACATCAGTAGGAGTCAGTATCGTTTCATCGCCAGGACTTATCATTGCGTATGCCCCGACATACGAAACGCGATGTATCGACCTGTGCCGATACCAAACGATGACAGGTCCTGCAGATTGTGCGTGTCCGGACATACACAACGCGACATTTCGCCCATGACCAGTGCGGCGTACCACCCGAACCCGCATATCGCGCATACACAATCCGACACCATGACTTCTGTCGAAATTACATCTTCATCCAAGGAATCCGTCGCGTACGTCATGACATACGCAACACAACATATCGGTCACGGCACGTGTCATAGCACACGCAGACCGACAAATCGCGCATGCCAAGGCATACGCAACACAACAGATACCCCACAGACAACGACCCTCACCGGTCGACCTGCACCATCACGCGTGTCAGGACATACACTGCGCGACAGATACTCCACAGTCAGCGGCCACCGGCAGACATCACTACAACTTGCGCATGCTCAGACATACGCAACCACCCGCAACCACACAACAGGCGGCGGCTCCGACACCGGCACCCACGCCAGCACCGGCACCACCGCCTCACCAGACAAAACGACACGCGATCGATCACTTCGACCGCGACATCCGCCGCCGCATCACTGCCCGAGTTTGGCGAGCAGCAGCGCCTCTGCGACCACGTTCTTCTTCAACCCGGACAGGCTGACCGACTCGTTAGGGCTGTGCGCATTGGATTGCGGGTCTTCAGGCCCGGTCACCAGCACTTGCGCCTTCGGAAAGATGCACTGCAATTCAGGGATGAACGGAATGGAACCGCCCTCACCCTTGTTGATCGGCTCCACGCCGAACGCCTCACGCATGGCGGCGAGCGCATCCTCGGTCGCTTCGGCGTCAGGGTCCATGGCCCACCCCATGCCGTTGTCCAGCGGGGTTACGGTCACACTCGCACCGAATGGCGCGTGCTCGGTGAGGAAATCGGCGACCGCCTGCTGCGCCTCTTCAGGTCGTTGACCGGGGGCGGTGCGCACGGACAGGCGGAATCGCGTCTCGTTGGCGATGACATTGAACGATCCGTCAACCGGGTGCGCGTCGAATCCGATGACCGTGGCACTCGACTTGGTCCACAGGCGGGAGGCAAGCGAACCGGTGCCGGCGAACCGGTAGCCGGGCACGAGGGACGTGTCGGAACGCACCTTGTCGGGGTCGAGATCCTGCTGCAGGCCGCCGATCGGCTCTTGGGAGAGCAGTCCGGGGATGTTGAGTTCGCCGTCCGCGTTGTACATGGACGCGATGAGCATGGCTGCGAGCGTGTTCGCGTCGAGAATCGGCCCGCCGTACTGCCCGGAGTGGACGGGATGGTCGAGGACTTTCACGCTCACGTCGAGCGTGGTGTTGCCGCGCAGGCTGGTGGTCAGGCTGGGGATGTCCGGGGTCCAGTTGCCGGAGTCCGCGACGATGATGACGTCGGAGTCGAATTCGTCGCGGTGCGCTTCGATGAACGGGATGAAGCTGCGCGAGCCCATTTCCTCTTCGCCTTCGAAGAACACTTTGATATTGACGTGCAGGTCATCGCCGAGCGCGTTGAGCGCGCCAGAGTGGATGGCGATGCCGCCGCCGTCGTCGCAGGTGCCGCGCCCGTACAAACGGTCGCCCACCTGGGTGGCGGTGAAGGGGTCGTCGATGTTCCAGTCCGCGGGATTCGGGGCGGGCTGCACATCGTGGTGCGCGTACAGGAGCACGGTGGGCGCTTCCGGGTCGACGATATGCGAGCCGATGACCTCCCATGCGCCCGGGGTGCCGTCCGGGTTGGTGGACTGTTCGACATGCGCGTCGATACCGACCTTACGCATTTCGCCGGCGACGAATTCAGCCGAACGCTTCATATGTTCGCCGGTGATGCCTTGTGCGGACACGGCTTTGAGTGCGATCTTCTCTTTGAGCAGGTCGACGATCCTGGTCCAGTCGGCTTCTACGCGCGCGCGGACGGTCTGTTCATTCAACGCGGTCATGGGTTCTCCTTATATCTCTGGTCATCGTGTGTGCGATGGGTGATGTGTCGCCGCCGCGCACCATCCGCATACCGTATTACCGTGATACCGTGGCGTTCGGCCGTTCCCATCGGGCTGGTTTTCGGCGATTCCGGGCGGATTGCCGGGCTGCGAGCGTCTAGTGGTCACCGTAACCTGCAAGCATGACATGGAACCCGTTCAAGAAGACCACCGACGAGCAGCCGGCCGAGCAGGATGAACCGGCCGCGTCGAAGGAATCAGGCGCGAAAATCACTGAAGGCAAGGGCCGTCCGACCCCCAAACGCAAGGAGGCGCAGGCGCGCAATCTTCGCCCGCTCGTCCCCAAGGACCGCAAGGCGAGCGCGAAGGCCGCCAAGCAGCGGATTCGTGCGAAAGAGGACGCGGAATACGAGGCAATGCAGAACGGCGACGTCCGTCATATGCCGAAGTCGGAGCAGCTGCCGTGGCGCGTGTATATCCGCGATTATGTGGATGCCCGCTACAATCTGGGCGAGTTCTTCATTCCGGTGATTGTCGTGATGATGGTCGTCATGATGGTGTTCAGCTCCCGCAGCCCGCAAGCAGTGATCGTGCTGACGATTCTCATGTACGCGTACCTGTTCGCGGTAATCATCGACATCGTGGTGATGTGGCATAAGCTCAAGAAGAAGCTGGTCGCCAAGTTCGGCGACCGTGCGGTGGCCCGCGGTTCGCGCTCGTGCATGTACGCGTGGAGCCGGTCAATCCAGATCCGCCGCTGGCGTCTGCCCAAGCCCACCTCCCCGAAGCGCGGCAACTGGCCGGACTGAGTTTCGTTCGGTCGCTTTTCCGGTTTTGTCTGACACCCCGTTGCGGCATACCACCGCAGCGGGGTTGTTGTATGTGGCGGCATGTTGTCCGCCAACCGCAAGCTTCGCCACGGGCGGATACGGGTGGCAGGTAGAAGCGTCACCTTAGACTGGAAGACATTGCAACCTGAACCGAAGCCCGGCGCACACGGCAGCGCGACGGGCCATGCGCGAGGAGGCCATATGAGTGAACATGCCGACATCGTCATCATCGGGGCCGGGCCGGGCGGATACGCCACCGCACTGCGAGCCGCGCAACTAGGCAAATCCGTTGTGCTGGTTGAACGGGATGCCACGCTCGGCGGCACGTGCCTGAACCGCGGGTGCATCCCGTCCAAGGCGCTGCTGACTGCCACACGCACCATCGACACAATCGGACGCGCCCAGCAGCTGGGGATCGATGCCACACTCAGCGGCGTGGATTACGGCGCGCTACGCGATTATCGGCTGCACATCGTCGACACGATGACCAAGGGGCTGGCCGGTTTGCTCGCCCACCGCAAGGTCACAGTCATCCGCGGGCAGGCAGAACTGACCGACCATTCCACAGTCAGTGTCACCCCCAGTGCCGGAACACAGCAGGTACAACGGTTCCGCAATGCGGAAATCCCCGAGGACGCCGGCCAGACCTTGGTCTTCAACGCGGAACATGTGGTCCTGGCCACCGGCTCGGAACCCAAGCCGCTGCCCAGTCAGCCGTTCGGCGGGGCGCTCATCGACTCCACGCAGGCGTTAGCGCGCAACCAGTTCCCGTCCAGCGCGGTGATTATCGGCGCCGGGGCCATCGCCATCGAATTCGCTTCGATGTGGCATGCCGCCGGCACTGACGTAACCATGCTGATCCGCAAGGACCGGCTGCTGTCGGCATGGGACCGCAGGACTTCCATGGCATTGACGCGCGAGCTGAAACGGCATGGCATCACCATCATCGACCACACCTCAGTCAGCCATGTCGATACGGGCGTCAATCTCGGCGCAACCGTCCACTACACGCGCGGCGATGACGCGACGGACCACACCGCATACGGCGAAGTAGTGCTCGCCGCAATCGGCCGCACCCCGAACACGTCAAGCCCATGGTTCGCTTCGAACGGAATCACCCTGACCGACGGCGGTTTCGTCGTCACCGACGCATACGGACGCACCAATGTGCCCGGGGTGTGGGCGGTGGGTGATATTACGGTCGGGCCGGCACTCGCCTACCGCGCGTACGAGCAGGGCATCGTCATCGCGGAATCGATCGCCGGGCTCAATCCCCCGCCGGTTGACGATGACGCCGTGCCGCAGATCGTATTCTCCACGCCAGAGGTCGCGTCCGTCGGCATGACGCTTGACGAGGCGCAGAAGCGCGACGATGTGCAGGAAGTCAAGGAAACCCTGTACCCGATGCTGTCGAACGCGCGCATGCTGATGAGCGGCTCCGCGGGTTCGATGTCCGTGGTCAGCGGCATGCGGGCGAGTGACCCGGATACCGAGGTAATCCTCGGCGTGCACATGATGTCGCCTGTGGCCAGCGACTTGATAGCCGAAGCCGAGCAGCTGGTCGGCAACCATGTGCCGCTGAGCCAGGCGGCGCGGCTCATCCACCCGCATCCGACCTTCAGCGAGACGCTCGGCGAGGCGATGCTCAAGGCGGACGGGCGGCCGTTGCATACGCGTTGAGCCGCATGACACCGCCGCGAGCCAGAACCGACCGCGGAAGGCTGCCCGCAGACAGCGATTTCGCTACCCGCGGGCAGCCTCCGGCGCTTCCATACCGTTTGATAGAGTGGTGCCCAGTGTGTCCGTTTCCCAGAAGATAAGGATCGCAAATGGCAGACAAGGCTGAAAAGAGCAATGGCGGCAAGCGCCAGAACATGGTGAAGAATATCATCGCGCTGTTCAAGTTCACCTACAAAGAGGATAAGAAGCTGCCTTGGCTGGCCGCGGGCGCCTTCATCGTGCCAATTGTCGTCGCGATTGTGCTCGGCATCGTATTCCACTGGTCGGTCATCGCCTGGATCCTGCTCATGATCACCGCGGTCATGTTGGGAGCCCTGTTCTTCACCATGGTGCTCACCAACCGCGCCGACCGAGTCGGCTACGCGAAGCTCGAAGGCCAGCCGGGCGCCGCCATCGGCGTGCTGGGCAATATCAGCAAGGCCGGCTACTCCTTCCCGCAGGAACCGGTGTGGGTCGATCCGAAAACGAAGGACATGATTTGGCGCGGCACCAGCAATTCCGGCATCTACTTGCTCGGAGAGGGCGACGAGCAGCGCGTCAGCCGCGCGATGGACCGAGAAGAGCGCAAGATCAAGGGCGTCACCGCCGGCTCGTCGATCCCGGTCTACCGCATCTGCGTGGGTACCGGCGAACATCAGGTGCGCTTGAAGGACGTGCGTCGTGCCGTGCTCAAGTGCAAGAGCTACGAACCGACCCACCACAAGCTGTGGATCGCGAAGAAACTCCACCCGCGCACCCGCTTCTACCTGACCAAAACCGAGCTCAACACGCTCAACGAGCGTCTGCGCACTCTGCAGCTCAAACAGGGCTACGGCATCCCGAAGGGCATCGACCCGACGCGCGCTCAGCATGTCAATCGTCGAGCGCTGCGCGGTCGCTGACCTATATCGCTGGTCGCGGCAACACTAACCGCACAGCGACATCACACAACAACACCACACGAATGCCCGGTCGGACTTGTCTCCGGCCGGGCATTCGTCGTTTCGCACGCCGCCGAGACGGCGCCAACGGCATGTGCACATCCTCCGCCCAAGACGCCCAGATACGCCCACATGTCCATGTTTCGAACGCCAAATGCACGAAATCCTTACGGATTTAAAAATACAGAACCTTGATTTTCCAACGATTTCACCCAAATGTTACCGAAGTACGAAACATGTTCGTAACGCAAACGGCGAGTGGCCGAAACCGACGAACCTAGACTTGGAGCCTGTAAGTTCACATGAAAGGAGCGGTCCCTTGACTGCACTCGAAACCAAAGCAGACGTCGAGGCCCTGATTAACCAAGAGGGCGTTGAGTACGTCTCCGTTCGCTTCACCGATCTCATCGGTATTCAGCAGCACTTCACGGTTCCCGCCAGCGAGTTCCTCAAGGATGCTTTCACCGACGGAATGCCGTTCGATGGTTCCTCCGTCCAAGGCTTCCAGGCCATCAACGAGTCCGATATGAAGCTGGTGCCGGATGTCTCCACCGCGTTCATTGACCCGTTCCGCAAGCACAAGACGCTCGACGTGGCCTTCTCCATCGTCGACCCGATCACCGATGAGCCTTACTCCCGCGATCCGCGCCAGGTCGCAGGCAAGGCCGAAGCCTACCTCAAGTCCACCGGCATCGCCGACACCGCATCCTTCGCACCTGAAGCCGAATTCTTCATCTTCGACAAGGTGCGTTACGAGAACAGCATGCGCCGCTCCTTCTACGAGGTCGACTCCATCGAGGCTCCGTGGAACTCCGGCGTGGACACCGAAGATGACGGCACCCCGAACATCGGTTTCAAGAACCGCGTCAAGCGCGGCTACTTCCCGGTTCCGCCGAACGATCACTATCAGGATCTGCGCGACGACATGGTCGCCAACCTGCAGAAGGTCGGCCTGATTCTCGAGCGTTCGCACCATGAGGTTGCGGGCGCCGGCCAGCAGGAGATCAACTACCGCTTCAACACCCTGCAGCACGCGGGCGACGACCTGATGAAGTACAAGTACGTCGTTCACGAGACCGCTGCCCTCGCCGGCAAGGCCGTGACCTTCATGCCGAAGCCGATCGCAGGCGACAACGGCACCGGCATGCACTGCCACCAGTCCCTGTGGAAGGACGGCAAGCCGCTGTTCTACGACGAGAAGGGCTACGGCGGGCTTTCCGATATCGCTCGTTGGTACGTTGGCGGCCTGATCAAGCACGCTTCCTCCGTGCTCGCCTTCACCAACCCGTCGCTGAACTCCTACCACCGTCTGGTTCCGGGCTTCGAGGCTCCGGTCAACCTGGTGTACTCCGCTCGTAACCGCTCCGCCGCCATCCGTATTCCGCTGGCTGGCACGAGCCCGGCTGCCAAGCGCATCGAGTTCCGCGCTCCGGATCCGTCCTCCAACCCGTTCCTCGCCTTCTCCGCACAGCTGATGGCAGGCCTTGACGGTGTGCTCAACCACATCGAGCCTCCGGCTCCGGTTGACAAGGACCTCTACGAGCTGCCGCCGGAAGAGCATGAGGGCATCAAGCAGGTGCCGGGCTCCCTCGGCGAGGCGCTCGACGCCCTCGAGGAAGATCACGACTTCCTGACCGCCGGCGATGTGTTCACCGACGATCTGCTGGAGACTTGGGTTGATCTCAAGCGCGGTGAAATCGACCAGGCTCGCCTGCAGCCGACGCCGCTCGAGTACGAGCTGTACTTCAACATCTGATTCACACTGATCAGTAACCGAAAAAACGGGAGGCAAGTTTGGGCTTGCTTCCCGTTTTTCGTACGCATATGGTCCGCCTGGAATCATTGTCCCCGATTGCCGTCCCCGATTGTTTCAAACCGATGCGCGAGTCCTGCCGTCTGAAATACGCACTTGGCCACTAGCGTGGCGGACGGAAGCGCGCTACGGTGTTCAAGGACAATCAGGAGGAACCATGGCACACACCCCGACTTCCCAGCAAGCGGCAACCACGACAGGAGCCGGCAGCACCCAGCCGAACGCCGGCGACACTGTTCGCAACGCGAACACCACGACCATGCCGGCGGCGAACGATCAGCCAAACGCCATTGAAATCGCCATCTACCACCGGTTAAGCAAAGTCATCGACCCGGAATTAGGCCGTTCCATCACCGATCTCGGCATGATCGCCGCCATCGAAGCCACACCACACAGCACACTTCCCCTCACCTTCGACGTGACCGTGCACGTGGAACTGACCGTGGCCGGGTGCCCGCTGTCAAAAACCATCACCAATCAAATCAATGGCGCCGTAGCATCCTACCCGGATGCGACGCTCATCCCGCACATCGAAGTGACGGCCATGAGCCAAGACAAGCTCGCCAATCTCGTCGCCCAGCTCAAGGCCGAACGCCGGCAGAACCCGTTCACCAAGCCTGGCGTGCACACACGGATCTTCGCGATTGCTTCCGGCAAGGGCGGAGTCGGCAAATCCTCGGTCACCGCGAATCTCGCCGCCACATTCGCAGCGCTCGGCTACGACACCGCCGCCATCGACGCGGACATCTATGGGTTCTCGCTTCCACGGCTGTTTGGCGTGCACACGCAGCCTACCAATCTGAACGGGATGCTCATGCCGGTGGTCTCGTGGGGCGTCAAACTCATGTCAATCGGCATGTTCGCGGGCTCTGAACGCGCGATTCTGTGGCGCGGGCCGCGATTGCAACGGTCATTGGAACAGTTCCTGTCGGACGTGTGGTGGGGAAGCCCGGACGTCCTGTTGCTTGATATGGCTCCCGGCACCGGAGATATGGCGATATCGGTCGCGCAGACCTTGCCGAACGCGGAACTCGTGGTGGTGACCACCCCGCAGCCGAGCGCTTCCGAAATCGCGGTGCGTTCCGGTTTGGTCGCCTTGCAGGTGCCGATGACCGTGCGTGGCGTGGTCGAGAATATGAGCTATTTCGAGCATAATGGGGAACGGCTGGAAATCTTCGGGCATGGCGGCGGGCGGCGCGTCAGCGAACAGTTGACTCACGCGCTCGGTTATGATGTGCCGTTGCTTGCCGAGCTCCCGTTGGAGCCGCAAATCCGCGAAATCGATGATTCCGGGCGCCCTGCGGTGCTCACACCGTCCGGCGAGCTGGCTGACACGCCTCTTGCGGCCCAGTTCACCAAGCTCGCCCAATCCCTGATGTCCAGTACCAAGTAAACAGCACCAAACAAGGCGGGTAAGCAACCCGGATAAGCAACGCCACCCCAATCCCCAACGCCGCCCCTTCCCAAACCGTCTACGCAAACAGCCCTCCCAGCGTAACCAGTTTGTGCAACTGCTGCTTCTACCGACGCTGACGGCGGTCTCAGCGTCGGTAGAAGGTTCGGAGAGGTCAGTCAGCGAGTTCGGGTTGGGTCGTATCAGCTGCACCAGCGCCAGCACGAGCGGCCGGTTCTCCCGGTTCGCCGGTATCCAACAACCGGCGGAACTGGGTTTCATCGAGTATCGGCAGGCCAAGTTCCTCGGCTTTCGTCGCCTTCGACCCCGGGTTCTCCCCGACCACCACATACGTGGTTTTCTTGCTGACCGACCCCGCGGCCTTGCCACCGTGCGACACAATCGCCTCCTTGGCGGATTCCCTGCTGAAATCCTCCAAGGATCCAGTTACAACAACCGTCATGCCAGCCAAGGTCTGCGGCTCGGTGTTCTCACGCTCAACCTGCCCGACACCGGCGGCCTTCCACGCTGCAAGAACCTTGCCCCGCCAGTCCTCCGGCTCACGGGATTTGGCGAACCAGTCCACCACTGAACTGGCGATTTCCTCACCAATACCGCCGATTTCAGTCAGATCATCAACACTGGCATGCTCAATCGCCTCAAGCGACCCGAAATGGTCGGCGATCATGCGGGCGGTCGGCGGACCAAGCCGTCTGATGGACAATGCGACCAGCACACGCCACAAATCCGCCTGCTTGGCCTTGTTGATTTCGTCCAGCAGCTTATACGTGTTCTCCATCGGCCGCACATATACCGGCTGGCGTGCAACCGTGCCGTCATGCAGAGTCTTGGTATGGCAATCCACGACATGCGCATCACGCGGCACAGCGTAGCCCGGGTACGATTCCAGGTCGTCCCCACGCCGGTTGGCTTGCTTGACGGCCTTGTCGCTCACCGCACGTTTCGCATCGGTCGGTGTCGTCCAGAACGCCGGTACCTGATGCCACAAGCCCGATCCGCCGATGCGCCGACGGATCTTCCGTTTCTTCCCATTCGCATCGACTTGTTCGCGCACTTCGATAATCGGTGCCTCTCGCCACACCCGAATGTTACGCAGCATCTCGGCGTCAAGACCGAACAGCCCCGCTTCACTGGACAATACCGGCGTCTGCACGGGCGGCAACTGCAAGCCTTCCACCGGCTCATAGGGGTCCGGCTCTTGCCCGGGTTCCACTTCGATTTCAGTCCGATACGGGTCATAGGAAGCCACCGAATCCGGACGGTTCTCCTCCGGGTTCGTCAGCGCGATGGCGCTCTGATCGCCCAAATGCTCGATATCGAACGCCTTGCGCGACCCCAAGTTGATGATGCGTTCGGTCAGCTGAGCTGGGCAGGATTCGACATTCGGGCAACGAATATCCTTGTCACCCTCCTTCGCCGGAGCGAGCGTCGCACCGCAGGACGGGCAGCGCGTGGGCATCACGAACTCACGCAACTGGTCTTCCCTGCCCTTACGCCGTTCCAGCACCGGTCCAACAAGCTCCGGGATCACATCGCCAGCCTTGCGCACCACCACGGTATCGCCGATGAGAATGCCCTTGCGCTTGACCTCGAACGGATTATGCAGCGTGGTGCGTGCCACCGTTGAACCGGCGACATAGACAGGCTTGAGCACGGCGACCGGCGTGACACGCCCCGTCCGCCCGACCTGCACAATGATGTTGAGCAGCTCGGTGTTGACTTCCTCGGGCGGATACTTGTATGCGATCGCCCAGCGCGGCGCACGCGAAGTGGCGCCCAGCCGGCGTTGCAGCGCAAGATCGTCAACCTTGACGACGATGCCGTCGAGCGCATGCTCGATATCGCCGCGATGCTCGCCGTAATAGTCGATCATGTCGAGAATCTGGCTGAAATCCGTGACCTCGCGATTATGCGGGGAGACCGGAATCCCCCACTTTTTGTACAGTTCGTATGCCTGCGATTGGTCGTCCACCTGGTCATGGCCTTGATGTGCGCTGCCCTCGCCCCAACGCAATGAACCCAGACCGTGCGCGTAGAAGCTCAATCGTCTGGTCGCGGTGATCCGAGGATCCTTCTGCCTGAGCGACCCGGCTGCGGCATTGCGTGGATTCGCGAAGGGGGCATGGCCTTCATCCTCATTGCGCTCATTGAGCGCGTGGAAATCATCCCACCGCATGAACACTTCGCCGCGGATCTCCACGAATTCCGGGATATCCGAAGCAGGACCGGCAAGATTTTGCGGAATCGTTGAAATGGTGCGCACGTTCATCGTGATATCTTCGCCGACGACCCCGTCTCCACGGGTCAGGCCTTGTTCGAGCACACCGTTGCGGTAGAGCAGATTGAGCGCCAGCCCATCGATTTTGACTTCACAGGTCATCGGCAACGGCTTGCCATCCGGCCATTCGAGATCCTCCCGCACGCCGTTGTACCAGTCGCGCAACTCCTCGATGGAAAACACATCATCGAGGCTCATCATCCGCGAGGGGTGGCGTACCGATGCGAAATCGTTCGAGAACGCGCCGCCGACACGGTGTGTGGGCGACTGCGGGGAATCCAGCGAAGGAAACGCGGCTTCCAACCGTTGCAGACACCGCATGCGCGCGTCATAGGCGGCATCCGAGGAAACCGGCGAGTCATCGATATAGTAGGCGACTTGGTCGCTTTCCACCCATGCGGCCACCTTCGCCCACAACCGTGCAGCCGCGTCGGCGTCCATGGCGCTGACATCAAGCCGGTCGAGCCGCAGCGCATCCTCATCATCCGCGCGCAGGGCGGCAATCCACTGCACGCTGCCGGGCGCATATCGGCGCGCGCCCTCATCCGCGACCACCGGCGGGACATCCGGCGCGCTCACCGCTTGCGGGTCCGACGATTGCTGATCCGGGGCATCAAAATCCCAAGCCAGTTGTTCCCCTTCAGCTTCGACAGCCTTGCGCGCATTATGTGCAGTCATACCAAATCCGCCATTCATCGCCATTCATCGTCTACCCGTGGGCAGGAATGCCCGCTTCCTTACCCGATAATAGTAGAAACCGCCCACAGTGGGTGCGCTGTCCAGTGCGCCGGCGTCGGCAGGCACGGCACGAACCGGCGGTACGGTCACCGGTCGCAACTCGCCGCCAGTGTGCCCGCCGACTCGCCACCGGCGGTCAGCTCACCGATTCACGCGTCAAGCGACCTGAGGAACTGCGCCTGGACCATGTCAATCCCGTCGCTTTGACCGTCATTGAGCCGTGCGGCGGCGATGGACAGCGTACGGGCGGGAACGAACATGCCGTTGTCGACGCACACCCGCGCGGCCTGCCGCACAATCGGCTCGACTTCGGTGTGCGGCCACACCGGCAGATCATGCTCAGTCAACACCGTCGCCGCATCAACCACATCATGCGGCACGGGGATGCACTGCGAACGCGCCCGCTCCATCAGCTCATCGAGTTCGGCCGGCAGCGTGGACAGCTGGCCGGGGGCGATATGGGCGGCCATGAGATATGCCGCGGCGGCGGTGTCGAATCGATCCCGCATCCATTCGGCGTACGCGAACCGGTAGTATGCGAAAGCCGCATCCGCACGGTCGAGGGCGACACGCAACGCGTTCAGGCATGCGGCTCGCGCAGAATCCCAGTCTTCATCCCTGGCGAGCTGCACCGCCAAACGCATATGCGACAGCGGGTAGGCAGGCGCATAGGAGACCATCGCGTTGAGATGCCGCAGGGACGCCTTGGCTCCTTTGACTTGTGCGAGAATGTCCGCAAGCTCCATATGCGCATAGAACAAGCCGTCAGGAATCAGAACCGTGCGCTCCCCCGCTGTGGCGAACAGCCGGTTGTACACTACGCGCTCCGCATAGGAGTTGAAATACCGGGGCACTCCTTGGGATTTCGCGAACAGGGCGTCAACCCGGGCGACCGCGGCTTCCTGGACTTCAATCGCCTGTTCGGGCTGTCCGGAGAACAGCAGGTCACGCGCCTTGACACGTTCGGCATCCAATCGTTTGGCGAGGGTGAAATCGAAATCAGGCGTATCCCTGCCGTCGATCAACGCGGCTCCAACCTGCGGAGCCAACTGGGACAATTCCGGGTCTCCGATATGGTCGACGATCCGCATCGCATGCTGCGCTTTGGCAACCGACGGCATGCTGTCATCCGAGGCGAGATGATGGAAGTCGGTCACAGCGCGTTGCAGCAGATCGACACGCTGAATGGACAGTCCGGTCGCATCCGCGCATCCGAGAACCCGGCTGGTGTGCGGGCCGAACTGGGCTTCCGAAAACTCCGGTTCCTGCTGCGAAGCGAGCGGGCTGAACTTGGCGTCACGCAAGTCAAGATCGGTGTCCACCGGTTCGAGCGCACCTTGGGCATCGACCGACATGACCGCATCGAACATCCGGTAGGTGGTCACAGGGTCATTGAGCCCATGATCGTGCACGTAGCTCAGCAACGCATCGCGGCTGAATGTGACGGCGACCATATGCCGTACCGTCGGATTGCTGCGCAACGCCTCCAACGGATCGGCTCCGTGGCCGTCGGGGTGATCGCCCCCGTTGGAGGCGCCCGGCGTCGAATCCGAATCGGAGATGGTGAAGGATTCAGCTCCGGAACCGTCATAATCGGCATTGTCCTGCGGAACACTGAACACCGCTTCGTCGATGTCGGCGCCATGCATAAGATCTTCGAATGCTTGGTCTTCCGCGGATTTCGAGGCATCTTCCGACCCGCTCTCGCCGGCATCTCGCTCGAATCCTGCCGATGCCTGGGCGCCATCGGCAGGGATATGCCCCTCCCCCGCGCGTCGGTCGGCAGCCTCACGCGATGCATCCCCACGCTGGGGTGGCGCCAGTGACGGGTCGCCATGTACATCGCCGTCCTTCGGAGCTGATTTACCGCCCATCACCGCTCCTGGCTCCTGGGTGCGCATGCGCTCGAACGCTTTCAGCGCCTCACCCATGAGCTTGGCGATGGCGCTGTCCTGCTCGGCAACGGCTTCTTCAAGACCGATGGAATCGATGGTCACGGACACCTGTTTGACCCGCGTATCCACTGCGAACGCCATACTCGCCATCATCAGGCCGACGCGCAGATTGTATGCCGCACTCATCGCGGCACGCTCATGCTCCTCGAGTTTCACCCAGTCGTGCCGGCGTTCGCTGTACCGGCTCTTCGGCATCATCGCGGTTCCCGCCGTGGTGAAGGTGATCGCCACGTTGCCGTCATGCAGGTTCGTGCGGAAATCGACATCGAATCGGAAGGGCAGGCGCATGCTGCGCAGCAGCAGCGACAAGGTCTGCCGATATACCCACTCGGACCCCGCAGCATCCTTGGTGCCTGTTGCGGCACGACCTGTCGGATCAGGAAAATCATGAGCGGTCTGCTCGGCGGCCTCCCGCGCGATCCGCATCATCGTGCGCAGCGGGGCGATGCCGTCATCATGCAACGGATCGAGTGGCGTGCTGTCATCACTGCGCAGGGCGATCAGCGCAGGATCGCGCAGCAACGCCATATCGAGCTGTGCCGCCTGGGCACGAGTGACCGTGTCTTCGATCGGCTGCTGGCCTACTCTCGCGTTGCGTTCCAACACCGCGCTGACGGCGGCGAACCGGTTGAGTCCGCCTTCAATCGCCAAAGATGCGAGCGCAGGGGAAAATTCGAGCGAAGAATCCCAGCTGAAGAAATAGCTTCCCGAGAAGCTCGAAGTAAACAAGTGCAACGGCTCGGCACCATGCACGGCTTCCAGCCCAGCGACCGGTTGCAGCGCACCTGCTTCCCGCATGATGTCGGAGAAGTAGTCTTCGAGTCCGGAAGCGCGCATGCCATGCGCCCGCGCTTCCAGCGTGTCGCGGACACTGCGTCGGATAGCGCCCATCGGGGCTTCACGGTTGAGTCTGCGGAAAATATTGCCCGATCCGAAACCGATGAGCAGGCCGCTCATCTGGGGCAGCAGATACGCGGTGAAGAAGGCGATCGCGATGGCGTCGCGGTACTCCAGGTCGCACCGCATGCTGGCATCGAGCTGTGTGCGCAATTGTTCAAGCGTGTAGCGGTTGTTGCGTTTGATCCACGAGGCGAGCCACATCATTCTGCCGTCTTGTCCTCGTCCGACGATGCTGCCTTGCAGCACATCGATTGCGGATTCGTCGTCCTGATTGCCGCCGACCACTGCACGCAGAAGATCGCCAGCGCGCTTCGCCGCGGACGCCCCCGCTGACGTCCCTGTTCCCAAACGGGTGTCGTCGGGTAACCGTGATGCCCCGTCTTTGCTGAACATGAACCGGATTTCAGCGCCTTGGATGTCCATATTCGGGTTCGTTCCGGAGAACACGCGGCCGCGGTCATCGGCGAGCGCGATCTGGGCGAAACGATCATCCCCGACGAACATCCCCAGAGAGAACGCCCGTCCGTGCGTCTGCGGCAGTTGCGCCCAGCCGAGCCGCAAGCCGTCAGGCACGCCTGTCAGGCCGTCATACGTCCGGCGTTTGATGATCGGCGTGAGTTTGATGGCGCGACGGCTCAGTTCATTGACGACATCATCCGGGTTCGCCAGCGCCTGGCCGAAGGGGTTGGCATGCGTGGACGTGGCATGTCCGTTGCCATTCGAACGCCCCGACGCTGAATGGCGGATCGATTCTTTCAGCTTGGCGAACATCGATGGTTTCAGCTGCCTGCCGCGTGCGTCCGTGTGCTTCCTGAATCGTGTCATACGGTGATTGTCCCAATCCGCGCAGACATGGCGGGGTGGTCTTGCTCTTAGAATAAAACCGTGTTGTCTCTCCACGAACGTCTTGCCCGCCGCAGCCGATGCCACTCGGCAGTGCGGTTCGCCTTGTTGTCCGTGCTCGTCATCGTCGTGCTCGAATGCGTCGTGTTCAACCTGCCGTATTGGACGAGTGTGGCGGCGAGCACCGATTCACCCGCCACGCTGAACACGATGGGGTCCGGCTTGACGCGCGAGGCTTCCGGCACGTTGGAAGTGACCGATCAGACAAAGGCGTTTCTGTCTGTACCTGTGGATGGCAGCTCGCAGTATGTGCGCATTGACTTGTCGCAAGTTACCGGCGCTACGCGTTCGCATCTCGTGTCCGCGGTGCACGTCCGCCTCGATTCGGACGGCCGGGCCGGGTCGTCCACGCTGATCGACGTGTCCCAGCCGCGTTCACTGTATTTGCACACCGATGCTCAGCACATGGTGAAACTGTGGATCCAAGCCCCGACCGGCACACAAGTCCCGATTTTCGCGGTTCGCCCCAATGTACGTGTCGCATTCCAGATTGATTGGCTGCGTGTGACGGTGATGGCCGTCATCGCCATCCTGATTGCGTGCTGGCGTCCCCGCTCACGGTTGTGGCGTATTCGCGCCGATCCGGGCAGTGTTGCCCAACGGTTGGCGTTCTTCACACTGATGGCGGTCGTCGGCGTGGCGTCCCTGACCGGCGCGGCGGTGATCGCCACGCTTGGCAAACCGCTGGTGTTCCAAGCCATGAACGGGTACACCTACGATTTCGACCAGTATGGCCATATCGCCGATGCGCTGCTTCATGGCAGGGTGTGGCTTGATCTGCCGGTGTCGTCGGCGTTCGCGAACAGCGCGAATCCGTATGATCCGGCCTTGCGGGAGCGGCTGCTGGATGCGGGGACATGCCCGATCTATTGGGATTATGCGTTCTACCACGGGCACTGGTATTCGTATTTCGGCGTGATTCCGGCGATTGTCTTGTTCGTTCCGTATCAGGCGTTGTCCCATGTGGTTCCGGGTATACCGGCGATGCTGCCGTCGGCGAGCGCGGTGGTGCTCTTCCTGTTCGGATTCGTGTTGTTCGGCTCGTTGCTGACCATCAGGATGCTGCGACGTGTGGCCCCCGACTGTTCGGTCGCCGGCATGAGCATGGCCTTGGTGACGCTGCTGCTGGGGTCGAATGTCGGTTATCTGTGGCTTCGCACGAACTTCTATTCCGTCCCGATCGCCGCCTCGCTGATGTTCACCTCGCTTGGATTATGGTTGTGGACGGGTGCGGAACGTCCGGAAGGTTCCCGGCGCTTGTGGCATGCGGGCGATGCGCCGGGATTGTCGTTGCCTCGTCTGGCTTGGGGTGCCGCTTGCATCGCGGCGAACGCTGGGTGCCGTCCGACCTTCGCGTTGACCGCATTGCTGATCTTCCCCCTCTTCTGGCGGCAGATCAGGCAGATGGCACGATTGGTGAGGACGGGCAAGGTGACCCGCTCGCTATGGGCCGGCCCCGCGGCGGTGATATTGCCCGCGATGGCGGTCGTGATACCGGTGTTCACTTACAACCTGCTGCGTTTCGACTCATTGTTCGATTTCGGGAATTCGTATCAGATCACGGTCAACGACATGACGTCGTACAGCGAACCCTTCGCCAATATCCCATGGATCATCGGGTATTATCTGCTGCTGCCGCCGCGGATGCAATCGACCTTCCCGTTCGTGGCGATCAATCCGGCGCCTCTGCCGCAGTGGGGCTTTGCGGAACCGATGGTGGCCGGGTTGTTCGCCATGTGTCCGATGGCGTTGCTGGCGTTCCTGATACCTGTGTTGCGCCGGCATCGTCGTGAACGATTCGGCGCTCTCTTGTCTTGCATGTTGATGCTCGGTATGGCGATTATGCTGGTGGACGCGTTCAAGGGCGGCTTGGGATGGCGGTATATCTGCGATTTCGGATGGCTGATCACGCTCGCCAGCCTGCCCGGACTGTTATGGGTGCTTGGCGAGTTTCTCCATCCGACCGATGACACCGCCCGCAGCGACGGCACTGGCGGCGAAAAAGCGCATGATTCCGTCTGCCCCAGCGCGTCGTCTGTCGTGCGCGCGACTGGAGGCTGGCGGGCTTTCGCACTGGACTGCCGACGCCTGATCATCATGCTGCTCCTGCTGGCAAGCATCCTCTTCCTTCTCGCCTCGTGCTTCGTCACGGGCAGGGACGACTCGTTGCAACGTTCTGCGCCGGACATGTTCGTGCGAATCCAAGCTTGGTTCGCACTGCTAGAATGACTGCTATGGGTATGTTCTCAGGATTGTTCTCGCGCAGGGTTGACAGCCCTCGCCCGGACCATGTGACCTTCACGCTGGCACACGCCGCGTACACGTACGAGGACGGCCACACAGGGTTGCGGGACACGACCCTCACGCTCGACACGCGACGCACCGCGGTCATCGGTTTGAACGGATCGGGGAAAACCACGCTGCTGAAGCTGTTGGACGGGTCGCTATCCCCCACATCCGGCTCCGTCACCATCACCGCCGGCGACAAGACCCTGCAACCGGGCTCCCGCAAGGATCGCAAAAGCATCAATCGGCTTGTCGGCTGCGTGCGACGGGAGGAAATCCCGAACAGTTTTTATCGCAGCGCCAGCATTACGAAAGCACTTGACACCCATATGCAAGCCAGGCACGTGGCTGACAGCGAGCGTCAGGCGCGTATCGGCACACTGCTGGCACAGCTTGATCTGTCCGCATGGCGTGACCGGCCGGCGGACGCGCTCGACAGCGAGCATCGTCACCTGCTAGCCATCGCGGCGGCCCTATGTCTCGACCCGTCGGTTCTGGTGGCTGACGAGCCGACGAAAGGGCTTGACGAAATCGGTACCGCCCATGTGGCGCGCGCCTTGTTCGCGCTTGACCGTCAAGTCGTGTCCGCCACGCATGATACGGATATGATCACCCGCCCGGAGTATGCGATCGACCGGACACTGCTGCTCAGAGATGGCAGTATCGTGTTCGATGGGTCTGCCCGAGACGCGGTCGCGGCCTATGCCGATATGATCCGCAGCATGCGGGAACGCGTATAGGCGCCTGCTCGTTCGATGCAGCATGTGCCGCCTGAATCGCGGTGTACGTGGGTGTGCTGCTGATGTTGTCGCATGCCCTGGCAGCGCGGGATACGACTGGCACATTCGGTTATTCGTTGAGCATGGCCGCCACCGTGTCCAGCATCGCGGCGATGTTGTGCGCGAAACGATCCGGTTGTGGCAACAGCGACACCGCAAGATACCCGTTGGAAGTCATATCGAAGAAGTAACCGGGCTGACCGGTCAGCCGATGATCGCGGATCATCCGCAAGACGACTTCGTTCTCATCAAGCACCGAGGGGATGCGCACCAACGCGTTCCAGCCGCCTTCCATGCGCAGCATCGACACCAACCCGTGGGGGTCATCCGCGAGCATGCGACGCAACATCGCGGCGTTCGCGGTGACACGGTCGCGGACCCGAGCGGTCTGCTGTGCGGCTTCGGCGAGAAACTCAGGCAGGCGCCCGGCGATGATATCGCTCATCGGCAGGTAGTCGTCAGCGATCACATCCAGTCGCTTCAATGCCTCCTCAACATCATGGCCGGGACCGGACACTTCGATCCAGCCGACTTTCGCGTGCGGCGCGGCAAGCGTTTTTGACAGCCCGTCCAGCGCGAAGGTCAACACGCCCGGCTCCCCCGCCAGACGCGCGTTGCCGGGGAAGGGTTCGACCGGAAAATCATAGAACACTTCGTCGGCGATGATGGCCACCCCATGCTCTGCGCACAGGCGCACAATCGTCTTGCGTTCTTCTGGTTTGACGTATGAACCGGTCGGATTGTTCGGATTGATGAGCACTAATGCACGGATCTTCCCGCCTTGCGGACCGTTGAGCAAGGATTCGAGTTGCGCCGTGTCGATGATCCACGACCCGTCAAAGCGCTGTTGGTAAGTGATGACGTGCACGCATTCCAGCGCCGCGATGGATTCGATCAGCGGGTATCCGGGTTTGGGGGCAAGTACCACGTCGTCTGCATCGCACAAGAGCTTCATCAGCCATGAATACGCCTGAGAGGTTGAGCTGAGCAGATACAAGCGGTCCGGATCGACCGGCTGGGCGTCGGGGCGTGTGGATTCCCTGCCGCGGCGTTCCGCCAGGAAATCGGCAAGCTGCTGTCGGGCTTCGTATTGCCCGCGGGGTTGTGCCGCGTATTCGGTCGGCAGGGATCGCGGAGCGAGCTCGAATTTGGTCGGATTCGAATCGTTCAGCTTGTCAAGCGCAATACCGTCCTCTTTGGCGGTTTGCTCCGCCCGGGCGATGGCATTCGGGGCGCTGATGTCTACTCGTGATGAAAAACGCACGCCCCCATCCTAGCCGTGGCGGCGGAACGACGTCTGACTTTGGTTCAGACGCTTCTCTTTTTCCCTTCTGCCGCGTTGCGCATGCCACCGCATACCACCGAACGGCACTGCCGTCACATACCCCCGTTTCACCGGCTTGCCGACATATCAGGTGCATCACAGCCACAACAACGCAGCAAGAGAAGATCGGCCTGCCCTTCCCCTATCGGGATCCGAGATAAACGCAAAATGCGGTGTGGCCCGCCCCGAACCACCGGGACGGGCCACACCGCATGTCCAGCATCCGGCAATTCGCTTCCGGATGTGGTCAGTTGCCTTCCGATCCGCTACTTGGCGGTCTTCGTGCTCGCATAGTAGGCGGCACCGATGATGCCGGCCTCGTTACGCAGCTTCGCCGGGACGATCGGCGTCTTGATGTCGATATACGGCAGGAACTTGTCGCTCACACGGCTGACGCCGCCACCGACGACGAACAGATCAGGGTTGAAGTACTTCTCCATGAGGCCGTAGTACTTGGTCAGGCGCTTCGCCCACTTCTTGTAGCTCATATCGAGTTGGTCGCGCACCGAAGAGGCGGCGTACTTCTCCGCGTCGCCCTTGCCGTTTTGCAATTCGATGTGCCCCAGCTCAGTGTTCGGGATGAGCACGCCGTCATAGATGAGCGCGGTGCCGATGCCCGTGCCGAGCGTGGTCGCAATCACCAAACCGTCCTGGCCCTTGGCGGCGCCGAACTGCTGCTCGGCGATACCCGCCGCATCCGCATCGTTGACGACAACGACCGGACGACCGCACGCCTTGGAGAACTCCTCGGTGACGTCCACGCCGATCCACGACTGGTCGAGGTTCGCCATGAAATCAAGCGGCTTGCCGGGCTTGATCGGCGCCGGGAACGCAATGCCGACCGGGGCATCCTCAGGAACCTCAAAATGCTCGAGCTGCTGGCGCACAATATCCGCAACAGCTTGCGGAGTGGACTTCTCCGGGGTCAGAATCTTCAGACGCGGTTCTGCGAACTCACCCTTCTCCAGATTGACGGGAGCCGCCTTGATGCCGGAGCCGCCGATGTCAACGCCGAAAGCCTGTGCTGTCTCAATCATCTTTGACCTTCCTATGAGGTGATGGGGTGTATGAACCGGTACGGTGATTGTACCGCGCCCTATGGCCGAATGTGGCCGCGGCACGCCGAAAACCTGCAAACGCTTTCACCATTGTTCCCAAGTCCTCGTGCGACACGCGGCCAACCAATTTGCAAACGTCACTTCAACGCGGGCATCGGCCGCCAGTCAGGATCGTGCAGCAGCTTGCGAGAATCCCACCAGCCGCGCGCAATCGCAGACAGGCCGGAACGCAGATGCCCCTTATCCACCGCGACCAGCCGGATGACCTCCTTGATGGCCGTGGCGGCAGTGCCGAGCGCGAACAACGCCGGACGATAATCCCCGTACACCATGAAATACCGGGCCATATACCCACGATTGCGCATGATGTGGTAACGGTTCATGTCAGACGTGGAATTCAACTGGCGCAGACCCGCGATATTCCAGTTGTCGATATCACGCGTGCGACGGATGATGACATCCTTGACTTCGATAGGATTGGTGACCTTGCTCGCCAGATAGCCGTACATTGTGTCGTCCCAGTAAATGAAGAAGCGCCCGTCCGGGAAACCGATGCGTTCGACGATGTTGCGACGGAACAACCCGCCTTCGAAACACATGGTGTTCATCAGACGGTAACCGCGCGGGCCGAACGCCGCCGGAGCGATCGGGTCGGGGATTCCCAGCGGCACGATGAAATGGTACTGCCAGTAGAACGGGCCGCCGTCATAATCGTTGCGGCTGCCCTGGATGACATCATGGTGCAGGGTCCAGGGAGCGAGTTTCTCGATGGCGTCCGGCAGCACCGCCACATCGTCATCCATCACCCAGAACCATTCGGCGCCGAGCTCATACGCTTTGCGTACACCGTTGCTGAAACCGCCGGAACCGCCGATGTTGCCCTCCTGCGGGAAGTACACGACACGGTTTGTATTGCCTGACGCGTCGGCGATGGTCTGCCCCCATTGCGCCGTAACCGCGGACCTGAATTCCTCGACCATCGATTCGGTGGTCTCGCTATGTTCGTTGTCCACGATGACAATGCGCCATGGCGCGACGGTCAGCGCCTTCAGCGAATCGAACAGTGTGGCGAGCAGCTTCTGCCGTTTGTAGGTGACGATGACAATGGCCAGCTTGTCGATGGCGGCTTTTTTGGCGTGCTGTGATTGTGTCATGATCACTATTCTTGCACTTGCCCTCGCCGAATGCCGAATATCGAATATCGGGTTCTGACTTGCATTTGTTCCAACCATGCGGTATTGATGGGTGCTGTAAGTTTCAGGGAAGGTGAAATTCCTTACTGGCGGTAACGACGAACCGTCCGCATTCCGCGGCGGTTGTCTCATGTCGAAGCCCGCGACCCGCGCAAGCGGCTGATCCGGTGGGAATCCGGGGCCAACGGTTATAGTCCGGATGGAAGAAACGGAGCTCAGATGAGCATCTTTTCGCATACCTCCATTCCTGCACGCACCATCATCAAGGATGGGCAATCTTCAGGAAACGCAACGAATACCGGTACCGGCGATGCCACCGTATCGCCGAAAGACGCGCATTCGACCGGTGTCGGCGATTCCGGACGCTGGTCAACCCGTCGCATCGCGATGTACGCGTGTTTCGTTGCCCTGTCCATGGCGTTGAGCTTCGTTGAATTCCCGTTGATTCCGGGCGTCCCGTGGCTGAAATACGACCCGTCGGGCATTGTCGCGCTGGTCGCGGGCTTCGCTTACGGCCCTGCGGCGGCGCTGATCGTCAGCATCCTCGGATTCGTGCCGCACCTGTTCATCAGCCCGTGGGGTACGCTGATGGCCTGGCTGGTCGCCGTCGGCTTGTCCGTTCCGGCGGCGTTGATCTACCGGCGTATGCACACCCGTTCCGGAGCCGTGCTCGGTCTGGTCGTCGGTGCGCTCGTTGCGCTGGTTCTCGCGATTGTCGGCAATCTGATCATCACCCCAATGTACGCGCATATGACTGTCTCCCAGGTCGCGGCGCTTATCGTGCCGGCGCTCCTGCCGTTCAATCTGGCAAAGTACGCGATCAACTGCGTGGTCACCTTCTTGATTTACAAGCCGGTGTCCGACCTGCTCAACCGGTCGGCGCGCTGAGTGATCACCGTCCGTCCCGACGTTTCATCGACGTCGGGACGGCCAGATGCCCATATGGTTCCCGCACACGGGATGACAATATCAGTATTATCGGCAATCAACCACTACGAAAGATACGGATGCCGCACCGCACCATGGCTATTCCACGGATCCTCTCCCCCACATCAGCATCGGACGACGCATACGACGACATGCGCGGTCTGGCAGCCAGTCTGCGTGAGGTACGGTACCGGTATGCGGGGGCGCAGGATTGGGCGCTCGATGGAGTGAGCCTCGACATCCGCAATGGTGAATACGTGTGCATTGTAGGGGCGAACGGTTCAGGGAAATCAACGCTCGGCCGACTGATTGCCGGGCTTTCCGCCCCGGATTCTGGTGCCATTACGTTGGACGGACACATGGTGTTCGACGAAGCGGGGGCGCACGCCGACCAGTATCGACGTGCCAGGCATGACATCGGTGCGGTATTCCAAAATCCGGAGGATCAAATCGTCACGACGGTCACCGGTGATGATGTGGCATTCGGCCCGGAAAATCTTGGCATGAGCCGTACGCGCATCAGTGAGCAAGTCGCGTATGCGCTCGATGCGGTAGACATGACGGGGCATCTTGCGGACGATCCGACGACCATGAGCGGCGGGCAGCAGCAGCGTATCGCCATCGCGGGGATTATCGCGATGAATCCGCGTATGGTGGTGCTCGACGAGCCGACCGCCATGCTTGATCAGGATGCGCGTATGGGGGTCCTCACCATTCTTGACGCGCTTCACCGGCAAGGGACCACCATCGTGCATATCACGCATCATGCGGATGAAGCGTATCGCGGGCAGCGCATCATCACGATGAGTGCAGGACGGGTCGTTTCCGATTCGACGCCGACGGCGGAACCGGCGGATGCCGATACCGATGCATACGACCGTCCATCGCAGGATGATTTCCGTCATCTGCTGCAAGCCAGTGGCATGCCGGTGACCTGGCTGCGCGCCGGGTCGAGTGATGAGTATGCGCCGTCTGATCCGTCACCTGCCTCAAGCGGAGTGTCTGTCACCGCGGCTGCACCTGCTACCAACGGTGTACCTGGTACCGCCGATTCACCGGACGCTGAGGAAGCCTCAACCGCGCGCGGCCCGGCGCTCGCGATCGATGTCGACCATGTGTCGTTCACTCCTCAAGGCGCAGCATTCCCCAGCGTGGAACAGTTGACTTTCTCCGTACGTTCCGGCGAGACCGTAGCGCTGATGGGCGCCAATGGAGCCGGGAAAACCTCAATCGTCAAGCTGCTGTCCGCCTTAGCTCGCCCTGACAGCGGCAATATCACCGTCGCCGGCATCCCCGTAGCAACGGACCGCCGGTACACCGCCAGCGTCGAGACTCCTCATGGAACGGGAAGTGCAGGCCTACGAGCAGACCGGCACACTCATATTGACAGCTGGATCGGCCGCTTGCCTGGTTCAGCGGTGAAACCGTTATCCCGCAAGCAACGGATCGAGTTGAGGCATCGTCTCGGCTTGGTCATGCAACATCCCGAACAGCAATTGTTCGCGCACACGGTCGCTGAGGATGTCGCATACGGTCCACGCAATTTGGGGCTTTCCGAGCAAGACGTCGTACAACGTGTCGATGAAGCGCTGGAATTGTTGCATATCAGCGAGCTGCGTGACCGTTCCCCATTCGGTCTTTCCGGGGGACAGCAGCGGCTTGTCGCCATCGCGGGGGTCATCGCCTGTCATCCGGATGTACTGCTGTTGGATGAGCCGACGGCGAGCCTGGACGAGACGGCGAGCGCAAGAATCCGAGATATGCTTGTCGATTTGCATCGCCGCGGGGTTACAGTGCTGCTGGTCACCCACAATATCGATGAAGCCCGTGCAGTTGCCGACCGCGTGGTGGTGCTCGAACCGCCGAAGCATGCCGGACAGCATGTCGACGCCCGACGCTCGCGCGGCACGCGGAATGTCGAAACGGACGGCATATCAATGGCTTCTGGCATATCTTCGACGCAACAGGCAGCCTCCGAGCCATCACAAGCAGCCGATGGCGCCGCAGATCCTCACGTTGGAACCGGATCGGGACGTTCTGTCATCGCCCTGCTTGATGCCCGGGTGAAAGCGGTTGCGTTCCTGGTGCTGATGTTCTCGGCGTTTGCGATCAGCTCACCGTATCAGTTGGCTGTCGGCGCTGTCCTGACCGCCGGTATTGTCGCCGCGGCGCGCATACGACCGTCGCTCTTGCTTGCGCGCATCCACATGTTCCTGTTCCTGTTTGTGTTCGCGGGAGCACTGAACATCTTCTTCGTCCGCACCGGAACCCCTCTCGCTCATATCGGTCCCGTGCCGATCACTGATGACGGCGTGCACACGGCGATCATCTACGCTTGCCGCTTCGCTCTGGTGATCATTCTCGGCGCGGTATATGTGGAGACGACAACGCCCACGGCGATGACCGATGCGTTCGAATCCCTCCTGTCCCCGCTCAAACGATGCGGTATCCATGTCCAGGAGATTGCGTTGGTTCTGAGTCTGGCATTGAGGTTCTTGCCGACATTGCGGGTAGAGATCATGGCCGTCGCGCACGCTCAAGCGGCTCGCGGCGGCAGTATCGAAAGCGGTTCCCCGGCGCAGCGATGCCGTGCGATGTGTGCAATCATCATGCCGGTGTTCGCCGCTTCGCTCCGTCATGCCGATAATCTCAGTCTCGCTTTGGATGCACGTTCCTATGAGGAGGGTATCCGCCGGACGCATTGGCATGACATGCGTCTGCATTTCCGCGATGGCGTCTTTTGCGCTGCTTGCGTCGTCTATCTGGTGGCATTGGTGTTGGCCGCCGTGTTGCTGTGACGTTCTTGGTCGCGTTGTCACTCACGACGAGGCTGCGAGATATCGCGCTTTCCGCTGTCGGCTCGCCGCATTTCGCCGCACGTTCCAGCTGCCGTGCTGACATCTGTCTGACTGTTACAGCAACTCACCTTGGACGAAGCCTGATGCATTGCTGTCATGATGATTACCCGGGTGCCGGCGGCTCTCCGCCGAACCGCCTGCCGCGCCATGGGGCCGCCGCGGTTGTGCTGTTCGTTCGCCTTGTTCTGTGTCGCCATCTCGCTGATGCTGGAACGGTGCCGCCCATCCGCTGCTATCCCCCATCACCGCCGGGTGTGCAGCAAGATCGCGGTCGATCCATGCCATAACCAATCGGGCGAGACGGTCGACCTCTTGCACGCTCAGCGCTCTTCCCCGCGGAATATGGTGCCATTTCTCAATGCATCCGCGGCAACAACATGCGGTGGCGTGTTGAGCGGTGAACACCGGATGGCCACGCCAGGGTGTCTGTTTCCCGTCTTTCGCAGGCTGGGCGGCACCGACCCGCTGGGCGAGCATCTCGTGCGCATGCCGGTCAATGAGTTCGCGTCCTTTGCGCCTCGCATATGCAGCATCATGCGGGCTTAATGTGAATGACGATCGAAACGATGAATGGGACAGCCGCTCCAGCGTTTCGGCAATCCATTGGGTGGATCGCCGAGCGTCATCTTTGTCGGTATGCCCGCCAGATTCCACCGGCCGCCATGCGTCCACAGACGGATGGTCGTTCATTGTGATCACGCTTCGTCAAGTGTTTCGTGTGCAGGTACGGTTCCAGACCGGTCGAGCGTCTCCACCCGCTCATGCAAGTCATCTGCAATGCGATACCAATGCTGGACGGTATTCTCCAAGAAGAAGTAATATCGGATATACCCGATGAGCAGTCCCAGCATGGCCAGGTAGATGATGGTGGACACGGGGATTGTTGAGGGAACAAGCACCATGAAGGCGAGCGCGACCAGGAACACGGCGATGGTAATCATCATGACCCCCAGATGGATGAGCCGTTCATGCTGCAACCAAGCGAGCTTGCGTTCATGCCAATCCAGCAGCCGACGGGGATCCTCGCCTTGGTCGAGGCGCGCGGCGATGCCTTCTTCATGCTGTCTCGTCCACTCACGAAGATTCAAACCGTATTTGTCCCGAGTGTCCTTGTTACGGCCTGTGGTTTGTTGCTTCGATTGATCGCCATCCATCGGCATGCCTCCCTTGCAACGGCGCGTACTTTTATCGTACTCGTCCGCGATGGATGAGGACAGCATTGTGCGGCGACTGCGGTTCGACTGCGCGGATCTTGGAGGCATGTGCCGGACTGCACAGGATTCAGGGCATGCAGGTTTGCAGGTTTGCGAGTTGTGCAGGATCGCGGAGTGCGCGCCACAGTGAACTGTACAGGATTGTGAAATGCACGGAATCAGTGGCAGCGTAGAGGCATCCGCAGTCCGCTCACCGTCCGCTTATTGTCCGCTTGCCGTCTGCTCACTGTCTGCTCGTTGTCCACTTACCGTTCGCTGCGTTGTGACTTCCGCAGTTGGCACTTCGCCGATACCGTCAGTCGACCACACACGTTCCTGCGTGTGCTGACGCCGCCGCCTGGTCGGTCTGTTCATTCATCGCGTATGCCGGGAAGCTTGCGCCGGTGCTGTTCAATGTGTCACGGTTTGCGCCCAGATACATCACCGCGTAAGAATTCGTCATGCCTTCGATCTCGACGTGAAGCGGCGGGACAACCGTGTCGCAACGTGAATACACGAGATAATGGGCGATTTCATGGCGAAGTTCATCAAGATACTGTGGGGAACGGACGACATACGGATACGCTTCATGGCCGGTGTTGACGAATACGGTATCGGTTTTCTTCTCGCAATACGCTGCAAACGTATACTGATCAGTAGTCATGGAAGGACAGTAGTTTCCGATGCTCTGGAAATCGTAGTCGGCGTGCAACCCGGCAATCGAGAGCATCTGCTCCCCCGACTGCATATAGGTGCCGTCCTGTCCTGGCTGCCCTTGGAATGCCGCGATCTGCTGTTCAATGGTGTCTAATTGTTGCGGCGATGGCGCGTGATGGCTTTCGTCTTGACTGAAGACAATTTCGAAATAGGAACCTGTCGCCGTGGTATTCGTCTCGATTGATATACGGTACGCCCGGTTGATTTTGAAATCATATTCGAGCTGATGCAGGTCCGTGAGCTTCGCATTGTAGTAGGTCGTCGCAGCGTCGCGGTTCATGGAGCGCCGCGCATCACCGTAGGATGTTGCTTCCAGCATATGGTCTAAAGTCCTGAGCCATGTATCAATTGCTGATTGCGCGTCTGAGAGCGCTTTGACGTATTCGTTGATCTGCGCTGCAGGCATGGCATGGTACTTGTCATGCATGGCTTTGATTTCGTTGACATATTGATGGTATTGGTCGGATGAATCATATCGGTAGCCGATGAGCCCCGTCGAATCAGATGAATCCGATGATGCTGAGTCAGTGGCGTCTTGTTGGGTTGGCGAAGAACTGCTGGAGGAAGGCCGCGACGATGGCATACCTTGCGCATAGGTGATGGATGTATCGCGGGATGCAGCCGATGACGGCTTGATGACGCCGGCTTTGACCAGCCCACCAAGTACCAGGCAAATCGCAAGAATCACCGTGCATATGTGATCAAGGACAGAGCCATTGGACCAAGGCAGAAATGTTGACGTTGACCTGTCATGTCTGGCATGATATCCCCCATGACGACGTTGGGATCCGCCCATGCTCATATGCGGTGGGAAACTCTCATGATACTCTTCGCTGTCGTTGTCATCATCGAAGTGCATGCATTCCCCCAGTGGCAGTCGCATATCATTCTCAAATACTTATATACGGGACATCATACTACTGTTGGAAGCTGATATTCAGACGTTCCACAGCTCTTCTGAGGTTTCTTCATCTCACCATCAATCACCGCTGGTGACCTGATAAAAGCGTATACGATGTATGTCTCCTCACGAACTGTATCAGCATAGAGCGATGTCAGGGTAAGAGTCTGAAGTGTAACAGCCGGTTGAGCAAGACGTCACGCCATTCGCACGGTCATCCTGTTAAGGACGACAGGTTGGTTTATGTCTGTAATACGTAGGTGGCGTCGCCGTTGGCATGACATTGTGTCGTGGCTAGCCGTTGCGTGGCGGCATGCGGTCTGGGCGTCTGGTCTGTGTAATGTGCGGCGGGGCAAAACGCGTCCCCCGCTTTCCCTGTCCTGATCGATTGCGCCCGCGGGACTCGTTCTCGCGTCCAGGTATCCATAGTATCCGGATACGCGAGTCCCGCCTGCCCCCTGTAAGGTAATGGGTGCAGTGCGCGATCGCCCCCGCATATACGTGCTTGTGTGGTGTGCGCGCCGGTTGTGTGTGTTTTGGAAATAAGAAGGAGGGGGAGGGGCGTGTGTGCGTCCCTCCCCCTCGTAGGTGTTGGTGCGGCGGCGTGCTACTCTCCCACATCCTTCCGGATGCAGTACCATCGCCGTGCCAGGTCTTAGCTTCCGGGTTCGGAATGGAGCCGGGCGTCTCCCCTGG
>NZ_WBSO01000013.1 GCF_009299485.1 Bifidobacterium apri | reverse complement strand
CGGCGGAGGCGTGGGACGAGCAGATGGAACGACTCGCCGCCCAGGGCGCACCCGTCCCCGGGTACCCCGTACAATCAACCACAACCCACAACACGAGGCAGTGTTGCACTCCAAACTAGAAAACGGGATTGTCTGCCGGATAGGTGCCGGATGCTAGGCTTCGTACAGAGCGGTGCCGCCCGCACTGTCGTGCGCTGTATGCCGGACAGGTTGTCTGTCGGTATCCTGACGACCGGCTGCGTCGCATGTCGTCAGGGCAGCTGTTCAGCCGGTCTGGTCAGTGGCGATTCCATCGTCATCGCTTTGGAAAGAGGCATGCGGATTGCTTTTTTGACCAAAGCGATGACATGACGATATAATCGCGCAGTTGACGATCGGCGTTTCGTCTGCAGCACGCGCATATATGCGTGAAACAGATTCATCCACGAATCCTTCACCTGTATCCGGGTGGCAATGCGCGGACGCCGTTGATATGGGGACTACACTTATGAGCAGTCATGGAAGAAAGGGTTATGACATGACGGCAAACGAACATGCTGAGCATTGCGCGCAAGTGATGCGGGACCATGGCATGAGCGAGATGTCCATCGCACAGTTCGGTCATCTGTACGATGTATGGGCGCAAGGCACCGAAACGACATGGATCCGTGAACACGATGTCGAGCCGTTGCTCGATGTCCCCAGCTTCCATGATATCTACCAGACCATCGACCACGGGAAAGCCGTGCAGGCGTTCGGCAAAACGGCCTTCATCAAGCTCAACGGCGGCTTGGGGACATCGATGGGTCTGTCCTGCGCCAAATCGCTGCTTCCTGTACGCCGGCACAAGGCACGGCAGATGCGCTTCCTGGATATCATCATCGGTCAGGTGCTGACCGCACGAGAGCGGCTGGGTGTGTCATTGCCGCTGACCTTCATGAATTCTTTCCGCACGTCGGCGGATACCTTGCGTGTCCTTGAGTCGAATCCACGGTTCCACCAGGATGACATCCCCGTCGAAATCATGCAGCATCAGGAGCCCAAAATCGATATTGCCACCGGCGAGCCAGTCCGGTATCCCCAACGTCCTGAGCTGGAGTGGTGCCCTCCCGGGCATGGCGATCTGTTCTCCACGCTATGGGAGTCAGGATTGCTTGATACGTTGTGGGATAAGGGCATGAGATATCTGTTCATTTCGAATTCGGATAATCTCGGTGCCCGTCCGTCGCGTACGCTGGCGCAATATTTCGAAAATACCGGTGCTCCGTTCATGGCCGAGGTCGCGGTGCGAACCGAGGCGGATCGCAAAGGCGGTCATCTGGTGCGCAGCCGTGAGACAGGCCGGCTGATGTTGCGCGAGATGAGCCAAGTTCATCCTGACGACCGTATTCATGCGCAGGATATCAGCAGGCATCCGTACTTCAATACGAACAGCATCTGGATCCGCATTGATGCGCTGCGCGACCTGCTCGCGAGCCACGATGGGGTGTTGCCGCTGCCGGTTATCATCAACAAGAAGACGGTTGACCCCACCGATCCTGCAAGCACGCCTGTGGTACAGCTGGAGACGGCGATGGGCGCGGCGATTTCCCTGTTTGATGACGCGATTTGCGTTCAAGTGGACCGTATGCGCTTCCTTCCAGTGAAAACCACCGACGATCTGTTCATTATGCGGTCGGATAGGTTCCACCTTACGGACCAGTTCGAAATGGAAGACGGCAACTATATCTTCCCCAATGTGGAACTTGATCCGCGGTACTACAAGAATATCGATGACTTCAACGAGCGTTTCCCGTATGGTGTGCCTTCTTTGGCGGCCGCGAACTCGGTTCGCATCCAAGGGGATTGGACCTTCGGACAGAATGTGTCGTTCTTCGGCGACGCGGTGCTGCCCGACCAAGGTCGGCCCAGTTATGTGCCGAACGGCGAATTCGTAGGCCCGCAGGGCATTGAGCCTGACGAATGGCTCGGATGATTATACCGCAGGCAAGAATTATCTCTTTTTTCGAGAAATGACCCACAGGAACACAAAAAACCTCTAATATAGAGGAAAGGTGCTTTCCAGCACAGATACTCGAAAACTGTAACGATACGTGAGGACTAATGGCAGAGGGTAGCAACGGGAGACGGCGTTTTTCCGACAAATGGGGCAAGCACGAGCTTGATGTGTTAGCCGTATTGTCATCAGCCTTCCCCCAATGGCTCACTTCGCGCCAGATCGCGCAACGCGTGAAGGCGTATGCGGACTCGTATGGAGAACTGGCTGATCAGGCGGCGAAAGCGGCTTTCGCCAAACAGTTCCAGCGTGACCGCGCCAAACTCGCCGCCATGGGCATCGCCATCGAATCGCGGCAGCCTGAGTATTCGTCAAAATCCGAAGGTCAGGATTTCGCTTCATATCGCTTGCAACTCGGAGACGAACCGCGTGTCCGGTTGCATTTTGAGGCGGATGATCTTCCTGTACTTGCCGCGGCGAATTACCTTGCGCGTTCCATGTCTATTTCATCCAGCGCATCCGATCAGCCGGTCCAGCACACATCGCGTACCGCGCCGCGTGTCCCTCAGACACCGGTTCCTGGTCTCGGCTTGGATTCCATCGCTCCGGGGCTGGGAACCCAGACTTTGCCTGAATCCTTGGTGAAGGTCATCGATTCCCGACGCTTCGCCGCGACTGTGGATGTCGATGGCGAGCGTATCAACGTCGCCTATACGGATTCTGATGATTTGGCCATGTACGTGCTTGAGCATCCCGGCGCATATATCGTCAGTCCGCAAGAGGCTGTCGATGCGTTCAACCGCAGATTGACCGCGGCTACGAAGTTCGAACTTGCCGATTCCGCTCAGAATTCCGAGAGCTTGGAAGTCAACGCCCCTTCGATCAGCCGGCAGGTGCATGAGCCGGGCGACCCGGAAAGCATCAAGGCTCGTCAGAAGAAGATCGGTCCGTCGTTCCAGACGGGCAGTGAGGTCGATCGCAGGTTGAGGCTTATGCTCTTCCTTTCGGCGCATCTTGGCGAGGAGTTCTCGCTGGCGGAATTGGCGGAGCGTTTCATCGGCAAACCCAAGTCTGATGATGAATTGAACAAATACGTCAATATCATCCATAAGGACATCAATACGCTGACCACGGTGTCCGATGACGGTGAGATGGCAGGAAGCCAGTTCTTTGATATCGATTGGCCGCTATTGGACAGCGAGGGGATTGTGTCTGCAACGAATTCCCTTGGCTTGGAGCGTCTTGCCGGCATTTCGCAGCAGTATCTGAGCATGCTGACGGCATCGGTGAGTTATCTGGCCCATTCGTCTCTGCTTCCCGATCAGCAGCGTGATCAGGCGCAGTCGCTGTACTCGCGGTTGCGTCAGCATGTCAAGCCGGGGCAGACTCCATGGCTGAGCCTGACGGGATATGAGCTTGAGCCGCGTGCATTCACTGTAGTGAAGCGTGCGATTTCCACGGATTCCCTGCTTGACATGGAATACACGGACGGTGCGGGCAGGACCCGCCGTAAGCTTGTGGCACCTGCGAAGATTTTCGTGGATGAGGGCGTGTATTACGTCGCTGTGTGGACGGACGTCGCTTCCGCCGCTCCTCACGATGAATCGAAGTTCGTCCAGAAGGATGTCACGATCAACAAGGCGAACGGTCTGCCAAGAGTGTGGCAGGTACTGCGTTTGGCTCGCATTGAGCATGCCGAACTCGTCAAACCGACCAAAAAGCTCGACATCCCGGATGTGCCGGTGAGTGAATTGCGCAAGTGGAGCTTTGATAACGGCACCCAGACCGTGTTTATCACCGATCAGCCTGATTTGCCGTTCACCAAGCGGCTTCCGGGGGCTACGGTAGAGCCTTGTGGCAGCGGTCAGAAGGTCAGGTTGATTGTCTCTTCCGACTCCTGGTTCGTTGCGTTCTGCATCGCTCATGCGCGTCATATCACCGCGGTCGCTCCGGAGACCTTGCGTTCGATGATTAAGGCCCGTGCGGAGCGTGAATTGAGCGTGGACAAACGCGAAGACGACGCTGACTGATAGGCTGGGAAGCTGTCCGTATCCGGTTGACAGGAGGTTTCCATGCAATGGTGGGTTGTTTGGGTTGTGCTTGTCTTGGCATTGCTGGTGTCGACGGGTGTGGGCGTGTGGTATGCGGTACGGCGCGGTTTGGCTGCGTTGCATATGATTTCCTCGCTTGGGGATGCCGTGGGCAGACGGTTTGCCGAGGTGGACGAATCTGCTGATGAATCGCAACCAGAACAGGCGTCGTTCACGGTTCCGCTCCAACATTCCATCGACCGGTACAGTGCTGCGCACGCTCAGGTGATGAAGCGTGAAGCACGCAAGCGGGTACGGCATGAGGCCATTTGGCGCCGTTGGAGTGCGTTCAACGAATAGCGCATCATTTGATTAGTGTTGACATGGGGGAGAGAAGGCATGTCTCGACATTCGCATCACGCTGCGCGTGGACGTGAATCAGATACCGGTCGCAGCGGCAGGGGTATGGAGGATTCCCCATCGGCGCGTTACCAACGGTTCAGGCAGGGGCAGCAGTACAGGAAATCTGCCGTCGCCCGGTTTGCGTCGTCCTTGCCGTTCGATCTTGATTCTTTCCAGATTCAAGCATGTGAAGCTTTGGAATCGGGGGACAACGTTCTCGTTGCTGCGCCTACCGGGGCGGGCAAGACGGTTGTTGCCGATTTCGCCATGTATTTGGCGCACGAGCATCATGTGAAGGCGTTCTATACCACGCCGATCAAAGCGTTGAGCAACCAGAAGTATCATGACTTGTCTGCGATATACGGGCCGGATCGTGTTGGGCTGCTGACAGGGGATACGTCCATCAACGCAGAGGCGGATATTGTGGTGATGACCACCGAGGTGTTGCGGAATATGCTGTATGAGCATTCGAACACCGTGCTTGCGCTGCAATACGTGATTCTTGACGAGGTCCATTATCTTGCTGACCGTTTCCGTGGACCGGTGTGGGAGGAAGTCATCATCCACCTGCCGAAATCGGTTCGCATCGTCGGATTGTCCGCAACGGTGTCGAATGTCGAGGATTTCTCTGCATGGATTTCCTCCGTGCGCGGCTCCACTCAGCTTGTCGTCTCCGAGCATCGGCCGGTGCCTCTTGAACAGCATGTGATGGTGCAAGCCAACGAGCACACGGAACCCGAACTGATTGATCTGTATCGGCGTGACGGCGACGGAGAAGCCACCACTCGGCTGAATCCGCAGCTGTCTAGACGCATCGATCAGCTGGATCATCAAGCGGCGCGAAAGCGTCCTTCGCGGGGCAGGCATCACGGCCGGCATACTGGCGCAGGCGCCGGACGTTCGCCGTATGACGTCGAACGGTTCACTCCACGGCGTGCCGCGGTGATTGACGAGTTGAATTATCTCGGTATGCTTCCGGGGATTTATTTCATTTTTTCGCGCAACGGCTGTGACCAGGCAGTCGAACAGTGCATCAACGCCGGCCTTGAACTTACGACCGATGATGAGGCGATGCGCATCCGTGAAATCGTCGATGAAATGGTCGAAGGTCAGATGAGTCGGGATGATCTCAAGGCATTGCGATTCTCGCGCTTCCGCTTCGCGCTGGAGGAGGGGTTCGCCTCACATCATGCGGGCATGATCGCCTTGTTCAGACAGATAGTCGAACGATTGTTCGAAGAGGGGCTCGTCAAAGTGGTGTTCGCCACGGAGACCCTCGCGCTTGGTATCAATATGCCGGCACGAAGCGTCATCGTCGAAAAACTCGAGAAGTATGACGGCACAGGACATGTGATGTTGACGCCCGGCGAGTTCACACAACTTACTGGGCGTGCTGGTCGTCGTGGCATCGATACGATCGGCCATGCGGTGATTGTCGATCATAGGGGGTTCATCCCGGCGACCGCTGCCGCCTTGTCCAGCAAGCGCGTATACCCGCTGCATTCAAGCTTCAAACCGACCTTCAACATGGCTGTGAATCTCCTGTACTCCAGCAGCTATGAGACGGCGCGCAAGACGCTCGACCAGTCATTCGCGCAATGGGAGGCGAATGAGTCGGCATGGCAGCTCGAATCCCAAATACACACGCTCGAACATGCCTTGGAAGGGTATGAACAGGCGGCGTACTGCGATCGGGGAGATTTCACCCAATTTATGCTGCTGCGTATGAAGCTCAGCGATCTGCAGAAAAACGGAAGACGCGAACTCAAGCATCGCTCGTTCATCTCCCAAGAAGCGCGGAGTCATGCGTTCCGTGATTTGGACAGGCAAATCGCCGAAGTAAAATGGGAACAACAGCATCACCCGTGCGCCGCATGCCCTGATCTGCAGGAGCATCTCAGATGGGGGCACCGGTGGATGAGGGAACGTCGTGAACTCGACCGTGTACAGCGGCGATATGACTCACGGACGGGATCGGTTGCCAGACAGTTCGACCGCATCTGTGACATTCTCGTCGAACTCGGGTATCTCGAACGGCATCAGTCAGATCAAGGAACCGACATTGATTTGACCGCCGGCGGGCGTTTGTTGCGCCAGTTGTATAGCGAACAAGATCTCGTCCTCGCTCAGGCGATTCGCACCGGGCTGCTTGACACCTTGACGCCGCAGCAGCTTGCCGCCGCGTTGTCGGGGCTTGTGTATGAGTCGCGCAGGACCGAGGGTGGAGAGCCTCGTCGGTATCCTGGTGGGTCCACTGGCCCTGTCGCTCACGTGTGCTCGCAATTGCGGGCGATGAGCATGCGTATCAATGCGTTGCGTGAGGATTATGGTCTTGAGCGATTGCCGGATGTCGATTTCGGGATCGTCGATGTCGTGTATGCGTGGGCGGAAGGCGAGCCCTTGGCTGTCATCCTTCACGATGTGGATCTTACCGGAGGCGATTTTGTGCGTAACATGAAACGGCTTGCCGATATGTTGCAGCAGATAGCGTCCGCGCTTCCCGGTGTTCCCGAATACGAGGGCCCATTGTCCACGCGGGCGCATGCCGCCCAGTTGATGATCAACAGGGGAGTGGTGGCGTACTCGGGCGTGGACTGAGTCCAGGAACCGCGGTTTTCGGCTCGGTGCCTTGCATGATTGAGACCACGCAAGGCACCGCGTTCGGGGAATATACGGTGAGTCCGGGCTGTTAGGTAATTTGGATAGTTGATAAACACCTAGGAGGAATGGATCGACATGGCGGAACGCAGTCTGCGCGGTATGAGTATCGGAGCCAAATCACTGGAATCAGACGACAACGTGGATTTTGCAGCCCGTACTGACGTCGCGTATGTGTGCCCGAACGGCCATCGTACGATTGTTCCGTTCGCCGAAGGTGCGGAGATTCCGAAGGAATGGGAATGCCGTTGCGGTCAGATCGCCCATCGTGAGGGTGATTCGGACGCTGAAGCGGACGAAATCAATAAGCCGACGCGCACCCATTGGGACATGCTGATGGAACGTCGTACCGAAGACGAACTTAAGGAACTGCTGGAGAAACGCTTGCAGATGCATCGTGACGGGTGGATCCCGGACTACGAGTAAAGCTGTCGGCTTGCCTGCTGTAGACTTGCCTGTCAGACGTCTACGGTCAACAGTCTGTGCTGAAGTGCCGTGCCATGGAGATCTACCGTGGCACGGCACTTCGCGTATTCGGCACAGATTGGCGCTGACACGCCAAGGTCAGGCATACAAGGCATAATACCAAGTGGGGAGAGGCGTTGTGAAAACGTTTTCCTTTGTCAGCTTCGGAGCATTCGGAGAGAGGACCGTATGACCGTATTGCATTCGCCGCGGCGCATTGTGCTGCTTGACCTTGATGGTACGTTAACTAAATCTGATCCGGGCATCATCGCATGCGTGATCAAGGCGTTCGAGGCGCTTGGCCGTCCCGTTCCCGACGAGGCTGAACTTCACCGGTTCATCGGGCCGGCGATCATCGAGTCGATGCAGCGTAACCATATCCCGGATGACCAGTTGGCCAAGGCCGTTGAGATTTACCGTGATTACTACAACAACAAGGCGGTGTTTGACGATCCGAATCAGCCCGGGAACAAGGTGCCGGGGAAGTTGTACAACACCGTGTATCCGGGTATTCCTGAACAATTGCAAGCGTTGAGAGCCGATGGGTACGTCTTGGCGGTCACGACGTGCAAACCGGAATATCAGGCCAAGCCGATCTGTGAGCATTTCGGTCTCGATAAGATGGTCGATGCGGTGTATGGCGCGAGCAAAGACAATTCCAGGCTCGACAAGGACCAGGTCATCCGGTATGCGTTTGACAATATGGGATTCAACGTTGTACAAGGTGATCGTGCACTGATGGTCGGCGACCGTTGGACGGATGTCGAGGGTGCCAAAGCCTGCGGGCTGGATTGCCTCGGTTGCGGATGGGGATACGCAGAACCGGGCGAACTTGCCCAACACGGTTCGTATCGGATCATCGATCACGTCGATGAACTGCGCGATGCCGTAGAAGATTATTTCAAACCCGGCAAATAGTTGAATTCGCGATCGAAATCTCACGATCGGAAACATTTCGAACAGAACACACATTCGCCCGGATGCCGACAGCTATGCATCCGGGCGAATACGGTATTTGCATGAATGGAACAGGATATCAGGATATTCGGTGCGTGAACCGTTGTTCTCAGTGCAACAGACGACTGCTGTCAGTTGTCCGATAATGTACGTTATGTCAGAATAACAATGACGCCTCTCCCCAAACCGCAATCGTATGGCTCGCCGTACAGTCCGAGGCAGCGCCGCAACACAACCTCACAACACCACATGCAACTATGCGGAGCCCGTGCAACACAGATGCAATTCCAACCATGACGGTCTTCGCCGTATCATGAATGCAGGTGCCAACGCCAGACCATGTGTCTCATATGCCATGATGATGCTCGCCGCATGGGTCGGTTCGGCACAGCACAACGATGTTGGATGACGCGTTGAGAGGTTGATATGGTTTGGTCTCCGCTGGCAATCATGGCGTTGGCATTGGATGCCGGTTATCTGGTGTATGCCATTGCCGTACCCGTGATCCATTATCGGATGCACGACGGAGGCAGGTGGATCTTCTTCAGTGTCCTGCTCTTCCTGCTTGGCGTATGGACCGCATATGGAACCGTGGCATCCCTGCTACCGCAACGCCCTGGCGTGAGTCTGCCCTTGTTCCGCTCGTTCGGTGAACTGTGGGTGTTGTATTGCTTCGTAGGCGGGTCGTTCAGACGATTCAGGAACCGCGGTTGTTTCCCTGATGTCGCACGCGCGTTGATGATATCGGCATACGCGATCAGTGCAATATGTCTCCTGTTGTTCATGCCTGGCTGGTGGATGACCATGCGGTTATGAGCCGAGTGTGGCGATTACCGGGTGGCTTGACCAGCGCTATCCCAGTCCCCCTCTACCGTGGTCTTGCTATGCCAGGTCGCTATCGTCCTTTGCCGTCATGACAGCACGGCGGGTGTCCTCGTTCTCTTGGGCTGTGCCGGTCTGTCCTGCTTGCTCGATATGATCCGGTTTCTTGTCAGCTGCCGGTTTCACCCGGGTGGCTTCGGATTTCGCCGCGCGCGATGCCTGCCGATACATGAACCACAGCTCCAAGGCGATGAGCACAATCAGGATCGCCCCGGAGATTCCTTCGACGCTGTCATACCAGGACAGCATGGTCTTGTCGATGCCGTCAGCTGCTTCGGCCTCCACCACGTATGGAGCCATGGCGAGCATCAGCGAGACAAAATGCAGCGCAATGATGGACTTGCTGACCGGACGAGCGGCCGGCTGAACGGCATCACCGGTATCGTCGGTATCACTGGTATCATCACCTGTTGGCGCCGTGTCGTGTAATGCCCTGCTGTCGAGTGCTGCGGCATGCGCAGCATCCATCGAATGGCCCGACGGATCCTGTGTGTGGGCGTGAGATTCCCGCGAATCCATGGTCAACACCATGACAATCACAGTGACGCAGCACACCAAGGCGAGCAGCCAGAGCATCAGCGGAAGAAAAGACATCAGAACAGGACTCCTTACAGCAACTCATATCGGAACGACGACGGAACGACGACGGAACGGTGATCAAACAACAACAATAGCGTGCCGTGCCATGAACCGAGCAGATCATACATGCACAAGGAACGGATCATAGTCCCCCATGTCGTTGTACGCACTACGTTCTTCATGCCTGAGTTCCAGTTTCTTGCGCATACGGGCCTGCGCAAGCTCTTCAAACGGACCTCCGCTCGGCATGTGCGAAGCGGTGACGGTGCCATCGGGGAACACATCGACATGGGGCTCATATTCGAGACGCTGCTCGATCCCATGCCACAGTGCAGTCACCGAAATGCCGAATACCGCCGTCCCGTTGCCCAGCACATCGCCGATCCTGTCCCCGTCCCTGCATTCGCGGACGTGCTCGCCGTCGCTGAGAATCGTCGTATGCTCCAATTGCGTCGTGCTTCTCTGCATGAGATATCCAATCGCAATGGTCACGTTCTGCAGGTTCACGCCTGCATCCAGCAGCCGTTTCGATACGGCGAGGATCAGCACATCCTTGAATGAGTACAGACGCCGCGAACCGGATCCATGCGAAGCTTTGATGGACGGCTCGACGATTTGTTTCCTCGCCCAATAATCCAGTTGACGGTAGGTGATGCCGGCGACTTTCGATGCGACAGTCCCCCGATACCCGCGTGTCGGCTGGTCGTCGTCAGGAAATGAAAACAGCTCCCCCTGGACGATCATGATGTCATCAGATGACATCGTAGCGTTCGACGCACGAGTACCACGATGGACGGCCATGTCACCTGTGCCTTTCTTGAATCTGTGCGTCGGCATGAGCCCAACCACAGGGTACAACAAGGCGTGATCGAGGAATCTTCGCCGATCACGCCCCCTGTCTCAGGCTTGCCCGGTGTTCCCGAAGAACACAAGCCTGAATTTTCCGATCATGATTTCGTCGCCGTTGTGCAACACTGCGTGATCGACACGTTGACGATTGACATACGTACCGTTGAGGCTTCCTGCATCGATGACTTCGAATGAACCCTGCGTCCTGCGGAATACGGCATGATGCCTCGAGACGGTGGAATCGTCGAGCAGGATGTCAGCATGCGGGTCGCGACCGACCGTCACTTCGTCCTCGTCAAGCAGATACCGCGAGCCTGATACAGCGCCTCGAGTGGAGATCAGCAGCGCTGTTCCGGGCGACAATTTGGTGATGGTATCAAGATCCTCCTGGGTCAGAGGACGGTCGCCGGTCGTGGTAATGGGTATCGTGATGGCAGGCATGCCAATGATGGTCGTTTCGCCTGCGCTTGGAATCGGATCAGTCATACTTGCTATTCTACAGTCTTTGCGTATTGATATTGGGGAACGTTGCGAATCTCGTTGATTTCGACCTTGTCTGATGAGGTGACTTTGACTTTCGCACCGTATTTCACACTGAGTCTGGAGCCGACTCCCCCGGCGATATTCACGGCATTCTGCAGGTTCTGCGGGTCGCCGATGGCCTTGACGGTGTATGGAGTGGTCAATGTCGTGCCGTCGCATATCAATCCTGTTTTCGTGTCGGCGAAATAGGTCGATGTCACGATTCTCACGGAGTTTATTGCCATGACTTCCGCGCCTGCGTTACGAAGCTCTTCGATCAGTTCGAACATGGTCGCGGCGTCGATGCGTTCTTTTGACCCCTTGCTGATGGTGATGACCACGCCTTTGCCCTGTGCCGCCAAGCGACCTGAGAGCAGGCCGCTGGTCTCTTCGTTCTGCTTGGCGATGCGTTCCGCTTCTGCCTGCTTATCCGCTGCTTGTTGCAGTGCGGTGAGCTGGGCGGTCAGTTCGCTTTTGCGCTGTTCGAGATTCTGGACTTGGGAACTGGTCTCGGTGATGAGTCTGGTGAGTTCGTCCTCGCTCATCGTCTCGTACATCGATGTGGTGTTGTTCAACTGGATGGCGTAGCTGAATCCGAGCAGCGCGCACAACAGCAGGACGAGCAGACTGGTCATGAACCGGGTCCGTGCCGCGTTCGCTTGTAGCGAACGCTTTGGTTTCTTCCGCACGACGGGGAACGATCCCGTCTCGGTATGGTCGTTCGCGCTGTCCGCGACACGCTGACGATGGACGCGGCTGAGCAGATCCTGCGGCTCCTTCTTATGACTCATATCGGTTATGCCTTGAAAACGAACCGGCGTATCGCGGACACGTTGGAGAAGATCCGGATACCGAGGACGACGATGACAGCGGTCTGGAGCTGAGAACCGACACCGAGCTGGTTGCCCAACAAGACGAGCAGCGTGGCCGTCAGCACGTTGGAAATGAACGAAATCACAAACACCTTATCGGAGAAGGTGCGCTCGAAATACGCCCGAGCGGCGCCGAGCAACGCATCAAGCGCCGCAACGACCATAATCGGCAGATACGGCTGCAATACCACCGGTATATCGGGTTTCACGAAGATACCGATGACCACGCCAATGATCAGCCCCAATACTGCAGCCATTAGTCCGCCCTTTCCGCGTAGCTGATATCACTTGAGTTCGCCGCTTCCAGTGTAATCGACTTTGATGTACTGATTTGCGGGTAGATTCCCGCCGCTTTCAACGTCGCATACAAGGATTGCTGACTGCTCTCCCCCACAGCGGCCGCCAATGCGTTCCTATCCCCTATTGCTTGGATTTTATAGGGATTCTGTACCTGATTGACACCCACGAGAATCGTTTGCCCTGCGGTGCGCACCGATGTCTGCACGCCCAGACGATAGCCGTTGATCGCGATGGCTTCCGCGCCCGCCTGCCACAGGATTTGGATGAATACCTGCAAATCGGCGTCGGTGACGACACGGATATTCGAACTGCTCTCACGCGGCAACGATCCGGAGTTGGTATCGCTGTTTGCTGCGATAGGATTCGCGATGGTCAATGTAATGCCCGGGCCGGTCACCGGAATGGTGCCGTTCGCCATCTCGTCGTATGTCAGTGTGCTGTCTTTGGTGGTGTTGGCCAGTTTCTTGGACTGGTTTTCGACCTTCACACGCAACGATGAGACATCGCTGTTCAGCGTGTTGAGGTGTTTGGTCTGCTGCGTGAGCTCTTTGGCCAGACTGCTACGTATCTCCTTTCGGGGATCGGTATGCAGAATCTGCACGATGATACTGCCGGAGAAACCTACGGCGATGCAGATGATGAATACGATGACGCGTGTCAGCCAGATGTGCAATGCCGATTTCGGGCGTTTGTCCAGTCGTGAATCAATGAACATCGGATCCATCGGGCGGTTCGTCAAATCGTCGATCAGACGAAGCGAATCATCCTCCAGCTGGGGGCGCCGACGTCTCGGTGTGATGGGCATATCTGGTGCAGACGCCGCGTGGTGAGCGCCTAATGAAGACGCAGATGCGGAAAATACCGCACGCGTGCGCACAGGCGCCGTCTCCTTCGGTACAGGAATGGAGTCCGGCGCCTTGGACGCTTCGTGCAGTGCATCTGCCATGGTGGTCACTGTCCGTTGTCGTTACGAATCAGTTCCAGACCCTGATGCGCGTAAATAACGCCCGCGAGCCAGTACAATGCGATACCCCAGATGCATATCGCCAGGGCGATCAGATGCAGTGTCAGTGTCGCTGGATTGCGCCAGATATCGGCGAAAATCAGCAACACAATCGCCGTCATCAGCAGCGCCGTGCCGGTTTTGCCCACGAAATGAACCGGCAGCGGTCCATATCCGTGTTGGGCCAGCATGACGATGAGAACGCCCATGAGCAGATCGCGTAAGCCGACCACGATCAGCACCCACCATGGAATGACGTGCGCGATGCCGAGTGCGAGGATGCTGCAGAAAATCAGCAGTCGGTCGGCGATGGGGTCGAGAATCTGTCCAAGCTTGCTCACTTGGTTGAACTTCCTCGCGATCACCCCGTCAAGACCGTCAGACATAGCCGACAAGGCGATGACAATCAGCGCGACGACCATCTCGTGCTTGGAAACCAAGACGGCGATCACCGGAATCGATATGATCCTTAGGACGCTGATGCCATTGGGCACGGTGAAAATCACGTCACGTGCCTCGGGGCTGTACTGTTCTCTCGACGTAGTGGAATGCGTGTGCGTACCAGTCATATACACCGGGGAATTCAGATACGTGACGCCTGGAGCGCGGTGACGATGATACCGCGAGCACCGACCTCATAGAGCCGATCCATCAACTGGTTGACCTTCTCGCGCGGCACCATCACACGCACCGCAGACCACTGCTTGTCATGCAGCGGCGAGATGGTCGGGCTTTCGAAGCCAGGCGTGACCTCGACGGCGGCAGCGACCTTCGAAACCGGGATGTCATAGTCCATGAGCACGTACCGTTGGGCGGTCAACACGCCTTGGAGGCGACGGCCCAGGATGGTCAGGCGCTCGTCGTCGTCCGCAACGCGTGGGGAGCGGATGAGAATGGCTTCCGACTGCAGGATCGGGTCTGCGAATACCCTCAGACCGGCATTGCGCAGGGTCGTTCCCGTGGATACGACATCGGCGATCAGGTCGGCGACGCCCAGTTGCACGGAGGATTCGACGGCGCCGTCAAGATGGATGATATCGGCGTGGATTCCACGTGCTTTGAGATAATCATCCACCAATTTGTCATAGGAGCTGGCGACACGCTTGCCGTCGATGTCTTCGAGACGGTTGATGGCCGAATCCGCAGGGGCTGCGAACCTGAAGGTGGAAGCGCCGAATCCGAGCGGCATATGTTCCACGGCTTCGGTGCCTGAATTCAGCAGCAGGTCGCGACCGGTGATGCCGACGTCAATGGTTCCGCGGCCGACATACACGGCGATGTCCAACGGGCGAAGATAGAACAGTTCGATGTCGTTATCAGGATCTTCGACAACCAGCTGCCGTGAGTTGCTGCGCAGACGATACCCCGCCTCCGCGAGCATGTTCCAAGCCGGTTCCGACAGCATGCCTTTGTTCGGCACGGCAATCCTTAACATGGTTTTCCTCCCTATACGCTGAGCTTCCCTCAGACAGGACACTCACAGGTTCTTGTAGATATCTTCCAGCGTGATGCCACGGTCGATCATCATGACCTGCAGATGGTAGATCAGCTGGCTCATTTCCTCAGCGGTGCGCTCTGCGCCCTCATATTCCGCCGCAATCCATGTTTCGCCGGCTTCTTCGACGATTTTCTTGCCGATGAAATGTGCGCCCTTGTCAAGCTCTCCGACGGTGAGCGACCCTGCAGGACGGGTCTGGGCTTTCTCGCTGAGCTCCTTGAACAGTGATTCGAAGGTCTTCACTTGTTTGTCTCCCTGTATTGTCTGTTATGCCACGCAAATATGACCGGTTACGCCCGGTATGCCGCCTGGGCCTTGTCTCGGATCGCCTCGATTGCGGCGGCGGGATCCTCTGCGCCGTATACGGCGGAGCCTGCGACCAGCACGTCGGCACCGGCATCGGCGACGATGTGCGCGGTCTTGGGGCTGACTCCCCCGTCGACCTGTATATGGGTGTCCAGACCGCGGCGGGTGATCTCATCGCGCAGACGGCGCACCTTGCCCATCTGGTTGTCGAGGAACTTCTGCCCGCCGAAGCCAGGTTCGACGGTCATGATCAGCACCATGTCGAATTCGTCGAGAATATCGAAAATCGGCTCGACCGGCTCGGCGGGGCGAACGGCGAAGCAGGCCTTGCAGCCCATGTCCCGCAGCTGGCGGGCAAGACGCACCGGTGCATGAGTGGCTCCCATATGGAAGCTGACGGACGCCGCGCCGAGTTTCGCATACTCCGGAGCCCAGCGATCCGGGTCCTCGATCATCAGATGCACATCGACCGGAAGGTCCGTGACCTCGCAGATACGCTTGACGATCGGTTCGCCGAGCGTGAGATTCGGCACAAAATGGTGATCCATCACATCGACGTGGACGAGATCGGCATTGCTGATCGCTTTGAGGTCACGCTCGAGATTGCAAAAATCGGCGGACAGGATGCTTGGTGCGATTTGAATACTCATAGTACCCATTCTATGGAATACGGCTGACGATGACGAACCGGGAACCGGAAGGTGGACGCGGCATGCCATCCCCGATTGCTCATGCTCGGATCGCGCTGGCTTCGAGCTCGGTCTGGGTTCTCAGGCGTTCCGCAAGCAGTGCGTTGTCTTTTCCACGCCGTTGCAGGATGACGAACGCGATGGCACCGAGGACGAATACCACCATCGAAACCCACACGTTGATTCTCACGCCGAGGAACTCATGGGCGAAATCGATGCGCAACGATTCGATCCATGTGCGCCCGGCGGTGTACCACATGACGTACATGGCGAAGAGCGATCCGCATTTCAGGGTCGTATACGCCTTATGGCCGATCCACACGATGAGCGCGGCTCCGATAAGATTCCAGATCATCTCGTAGAGGAAGGTCGGGTGGAACAGTGTGCCTGTCGGGCAGGTCGAGCCGTCGTAGCATTGCTCCGTGCTGCCGATCGCCGTGCCGGATGTATTGAGCTTCAACCCCCACGGCAGTGTGGTCGGAGCGCCATACAGCTCCTGATTGAACCAGTTGCCAAGACGCCCGATCGCTTGCGCGACCAGAAGACCGGGGGCTACACAATCGGCGAGCAACGCCATCGGGTAGTGCTTGTGGCGGCACCATGCCCAGGCTGCCAGGGCGCCGAAGGCGACGCCTCCCCAGATACCCAGTCCTCCGTTCCAGATGCGGAACATCTCGACCCAATCGCCATGCGGGCCGAAGAACCGTTCGGGCGTGGTGATGATGTGATAGACACGAGCGCCGATGATGCCTGCCGGCACGGCGCACAGGGTGATGTCGAGTATTTGGTCGAAGGTGCCGCCGGCGTGTCGCCACCGGTTTGTGGTGATCCATACCGCGCATACGATGCCTGCGAGAATGCACAGCGCATAGCAGTGGATGGTGACCGGGCCGATGGTGAATTGGGATATCGACGGGGACGGGATATAAGCCAGTGTCATGATTCCTTGATGGTAGTAGACGATGGCGATAACGCGGCGAAGCGTCGGATGCTTCGGCTGGATCTGGGCGGCCGGCGCATCTGTTCATCAGAACAAACTTACTGTTATGCAGTAGTATAAAACAGCAATACAGTGGTCGACGTGGACGGCGATCTCCATCCGCGACGGCGCGAATATGGCAAGGCCCTGCCACCATATGCTGATGACAGGGCCTTGTACTGGCCTGGACGGCGAGCCGGAACGCCTCAGCGTCTTGCGCCGTGGATGCCTTCCGCGAGTTCTTCGGTCTTGGCGGCCAGAGCGGCAAGACCTTCATCCTGCGGCTTCGGCTTACGTGCGGAATCGTCAAGCAGGGTATGCACCAGTGCCGAGCCGACGATCACACCATCCGCGTACCTTCCGACGTTCGCACCCTGCTCAGGGGTGGACACACCGATGCCAACGCAGACATTCTGCGCACCGGCCTCGCGTGTACGGGCGACCAGACGCTCAGGGGACGCGGACATGGTCTCACGTTCGCCGGTGACGCCCATCCTTGAAGCGGCATATACGAAGCCGCGTGCATTCGCCGCGACGATGCGCAACCGCTCATCAGAGGTGTCAGGAGACACCAGGAAGATGCGGTCCAGACCGTGACGATCAGACGCCTCAATCCACTCGCCTGCCTCGTCGGGAATCAAATCAGGCGTGATGATACCGGCGCCGCCGGCATTCTCGAAATCGGTTGCGAACCGTTCGACGCCGTAATGGAAAATGAGATTCCAATAGCTCATAATCAGCGGAACGCCACCCGCATTCGCCACCGTCTCCACCGCTTTGAATACATCGGCAATGCGTTCACCGTTGTCGATGGCGATCTTCGACGCCGCCTGGATGACCGGACCATCCATCACCGGGTCGGAATACGGCAAACCGATTTCCACAGCGTTGACGCCATGGCGCACCATCGTGTCGAATGCCTTGAGTGAGTATTCAGGATCCGGAAAACCATACGGCAGGTACCCGATGAATGCGGGCTCATTGCGCTGCTTGAAGGCATCGAACAGCGCACGCGTCTTGCTGGGCTTGTGGCTGATGCCAAGAGGCTGTCCTGAAGGGGTTGCTACGGGGTTGGTCATTGTCACTCTCCATCTACGCTTGTGCCGTGTGCGCCGTTTGCTTCCAGCGCTTTGCTTTGTTCGTCGGTCAGATAGCCGAACCATTTGCCTGCGGTGGCCACGTCCTTGTCTCCGCGTCCGGAGATATTGATCACAATCACCGGATCGGTATATCCCTTCGCTTTGAGATCGGCAGCCGCCTTGTACGCGCCTGCCACGGCGTGGGAGCTTTCGATGGCAGGGATGATGCCTTCGGTCTCGCACAGGTCCTTGAAGGCGCTCATCGCCTCATCATCGGTCGCATACGAGTACTGCACACGGCCGATATCCTTGAGCCACGCGTGCTCAGGGCCGACGGACGCATAATCAAGTCCCGCAGAAATCGAATACGTGTTCTTCGTCTGGCCTTCAGAATCTTCAAGCAGATAGGATTCAGCGCCTTGGAACAGACCGAGTTCGGCGGCACCCGGGGTCAGACGCACAGCATGCTCGCCTGATTCGATGCCATGCCCGCCGGCTTCGAAACCGTACAGATTGACACGGGAATCGTCGAGGAAGGCGTTCATGATGCCGATGGCGTTGGAACCGCCGCCGACGCAGGCGCAAATCGCATCAGGATGATCGATGCCGTAGATATCCTTGAGCTGCTCCTTGGCTTCTTCGCCGATGATCTTCTGGAAGTCACGCACGATGCTCGGGAACGGGTGCGGACCGCAGACCGTACCGAGCAGGTAATGGGTCGTCTCCACGTTGGTCACCCAATCGCGCAGCGCCTCGTTGATCGCGTCCTTGAGAATACGCGAGCCTTGCGTCACTTCGACGACTTCAGCGCCCAGCAGCCGCATACGGGCGACGTTCAACGCCTGACGCCGGGCATCGATCTGCCCCATGTAGATGCGGCATTTGAGGCCGAGCAATGCGCAGACCGTGGCGGTCGCGACACCATGCTGGCCGGCGCCGGTCTCGGCGATCACGCGCGTCTTGCCCATACGCTTGACCAGAAGGGCCTGTCCCAGCGCGTTGTTGATCTTATGGGCTCCGGTGTGGTTGAGATCCTCACGCTTCAGGAAAACGCGGGCGTTCAAACCGGTTTTGTCGTTCAGCCGCTCTGCGAAACGCGGCGCCTCGGTGAGTTTGGAGGGGCGGCCGACATACTGTTCGTTGAGCCGTTTGAGCTCTGCTTGGAACGACGGATCCGCTTTCGCTTCGTTGTAGACGCGCTCAAGCTCGTCCAACGCTCCGATCAACGCCTCCGGAACGAATCGGCCGCCGTACTTACCGAAGTACGGGCCCTGATGCTGTGACAATGGTGTGGATTCTGAGGCTTTCACGCGTTCTCCTGTCTGTATCAGCCTACGCACCGCCGCGGTATGGTCGTCAGCGGTTGCGACACCTTCACCGACCAGCACCGCATCGGCGCCGGCCCGCGCGTAATCCTCAAGTTCGACACTGCCGAACACGCCGGATTCCGCGACTTTGATCACGCTGTCAGGCAAATTGCCGGCAAGTTCCGTGTACTTGCTGACATCCACCTGAAGATTCTTGAGATTGCGGGCATTGATGCCGATGACCTTCGCCCCTGCTTGACGCGCACGGTCGATTTCCTCACGCGTATGGGTTTCGACCAGCGCCGTCATCCCCAGCTCATGGGTCAGAGCGAGCAACTGGGCGAGACGATCGTCATCAAGCGCCGCGACAATCAGCAGCACCAGATCGGCTCCATGCGCCCTGGCCTCCCAAATCTGGTAGGCATCGGTGATGAAATCCTTACGCAAGACCGGAATATGCACCGCTGAACGAACACGGTCGAGATCATCAAGACTGCCAAGGAAACGACGCCCCTCGGTCAGGACGGAGATGGCGCTGGCTCCCCCGGCTTCGTATTCGCGTGCGAGCGCTGCAGGATCGGGGATATCAGCAAGATGGCCCTTCGACGGCGAAGCGCGTTTGATTTCCGCAATCACCGGGATCGCGTTCGCGCGTTTGAGCCACTGCGTCGCATCGAGCGCCGGCGTCTGTGCCGCTGCGATTCGCTTCAGCTCGTCGAGCGGTGTCTGTTGCGCTCGTATATGCATGTCTTCCGTGGCTCCCGCCACGAGCTCGTCAAGTACTGACATTGTTCCTCCAAAAGTTGTACCGACAAAACTACCGGTATTGTCGTGCAGTTTCATACGGATTCTCGAATGCCGGCGTATGGGTGCGGCCGGCTGCGAACCGGCGGTCATGCCTCCGCATGGTGTGGATCCTCGGGTTGAAGGGAGCGCAATTGTGCGGCGATCTGGATCGCCTCGACACTCGCCTCGGCTTTGTTGCGCGTCTCCTGCCATTCATTGGCGGGTACGGAATCCAGTACGATGCCGGCTCCCGCCTGCACCGAGGCCTGATGGTCGCGGATGAACGCCGTACGGATGGTAATCGCCATATCCATGTTGCCGCTGAAATCGAAATATCCCGCGGTTCCACCGTAAATGCCGCGGTCTGCGGGTTCCAGCTGGTCGATGATATCGATGGCTTTGGGCTTTGGCGCTCCTGAGAGTGTGCCTGCCGGGAATGCCGAGGTGAACACGTCGAATACGGTTTTATCCGGGCTGACGGTACCGGTGACCGTCGAGCAGATATGCATGATGTGGCTGAAGCGTTTGATATCCATCAGGGAGACGACTTCCACACTGTCCGGGACGCATACGCGGCTCAAATCGTTGCGTGACAGATCGACCAGCATGATGTGCTCGCTGCGTTCCTTCGGATCAGCCAGCAGCTCCTGTTCCAGACGCGCGTCTTCCTCCGGGGTGGCCCCGCGTGGACGAGACCCGGCGATCGGGAAGGTCATCGCATGGCCGTTGTCCACTTTGATGAGCGTTTCCGGACTGGAGCCGATGACATTGAAGTCCCTGCCCTGTGCGTCCGTCAAAGCGAAGAAATACATGTACGGGCTTGGATTGAGTGTGCGCAATACACGGTAGACATCGATCGGATCGGCGGGTGAATCAATGTCAAGACGTTGCGAAATCACGACTTGGAACACATCCCCGTCGATGATGTGCTGCTTGGCCCGTTCGACCGCACGCTCATACTGCTCTTTAGGGGTGCGGAACCTCAGCTGTGGCTTGGGAACGCTCGGGTCGAGGATATTGACACGGGATTCGCCCTCCGCCGGGGTGGCTGCCTTGCGTTCCATGGTGTCAAGACGTTCGACAGCGCGATCGTATGCAAGATCGGCTCTCGCGGGGGAATCATCCATATTCACGGCGTTTGCGATCAGCCATACCGATCCGTTGACATGGTCGACGACGGCGATATCGGTGGCGAGAGCCAGAACCGTTTCCGGCTGCCCGGTTTCATCGGGTGCATTCGCGCTGAGTGTGGGTTCCCAGTGCCTGATGGCATCCCACCCGACCGTGCCGACCAGTCCGCTGGTCAGATTCGGCAATCCTTCGACATTGGGCGCTTTGAGCGCTCGCAGGGTGGCGTGAGCGACGTCAGCGACATCGCCGCTCGTGGGGATGCCTTTGGGAACAGTGCCGAGCCAGTTGGCTTTGCCATGGTCGGAACGCAGCTGTGCCATGGAATGTACGCCGATGAAGCTGTAACGGCTCCAAGATCCGCCGTATTCTGCGGATTCGAGGATAAACGTACCGCTTTTGCCTTCCGCAAGCCGCTCGTAGAATCCCACAGGCGTCAGCGAATCGGCGAGCAGTCTGCGTACGATGGGGATGACTCGGTACCCTTGATCAGCCAGTTCGTGGAATTGACGACGGTCCGGCCAGGTTTCGCCCCATCTGAGGTTGCTCACACTGCACGTGCTCATTGCTGCTCCTGTTCCTTTGTGCGATATCCGACCACCACCGGCAACGGACCGCCCTCCTCGAAGCATGACCGCTTGCCGGTATGGCATGCCGCTCCGACCTGATCGACCTCGACGAGGATTGCATCGCCGTCACAGTCGAGGCTCAATCCCTTGACATACTGGACATGACCCGACGTGTCTCCCTTGCGCCAGTATTCCTGTCGCGATCTTGACCAGAAGGTCACTCGCCCGGTGGTAAGTGTGCGCCGGAGGGCTTCATCGTTCATATAGCCGACCATCAGCACATCATGGGTGTCGTACTGTTGGATGACCGCAGCGACGAGTCCTTTGTCGTCACGTTTGAGCCTTGAGGCGATCCTTGGGTCGAGTACGGTGCTGTTATCGTATTGCGGCTGTGGATTATTGCCATTCGATGCCATGGGTTGTCGCTCCCTGTTTGTCTGCTTGTTGTTGGGATGTCCTGAGTGCCAAGCATCGGCGTGGGGATGACCCGTCCGCCGGTGCGGAAAGCGGGGTCTGCGAACCATGAGGACATGATCGGGGCCATATCTGGCTGCAGGGTGCGCGGCCATGACTTTGATGTGCCCGCATGTCCACGATGAATGCCGTGATGCCGAAGTGGGTCAGCGAACCGTATAGCCGGCTTTGCGCAGCTCGGCCTTGACCTCGCCGATGGTCATCTTCCCATAATGGAAGACTGACGCTGCGAGGACGGCGTCGGCACCTGCCGCGATCGCCGGAGGGAAATCCTCCGCCTTGCCCGCACCGCCGCTGGCGATGATCGGTATGGTGACTTGCGAACGCATTGCACGGATCATCTCAAGATCGAATCCGTTTTCGGTTCCATCAGCATCCATCGAGTTCAGCAGTACTTCGCCTGCTCCAAGTTCCTGGGCCCGGCGGGCCCACCAGAGCGCGTCGATACCGGTTGAATGCCGACCGCCCATGGTCGTCACTTCGAAGCCTGACTGGGTATGCTGCTCGCCGCGTTCACGACGAGCATCGACTGAAAGCACCAAGACCTGGCAGCCAAAACGCTGGGAAATATCGCTGATCAACGTCGGATTGTTGATGGCGGCGGTGTTCACGCTGACTTTGTCTGCACCGCACCGCAGCAACTGGTCGACATCGTCAACGGAGCGGACTCCCCCACCGACGGTGAGCGGAATGAACAATTGTTGTGCCGTCCTGTTGACGACATCAAACATGGTGCGGCGATGCCCCGTGGAAGCGGTGACATCAAGGAAGGTAAGCTCATCTGCGCCTTGGCGATAATACTCCGCCGCAAGCTCGACAGGATCGCCGGCATCGCGGAGGTTCTCGAAATGTACACCCTTGACCACACGACCTGCGTCGACGTCGAGGCACGGAATAACGCGAACCGCTAATGCCATGTGCGACTCCTTGTGTGAGGGTGAAGCTTGCCTACACGTCACACCATAGCTGTTGCCCTAGAGCAAATCCGCGGTCCGTCTCACCTAGTGGGCGTGGAACCGGATTTTGCTTGCTTGTCAAGCGGTCTTGCGGTATTTCGCCGAAAGTTGCCCGCATGCCCCGTCGATATCCTGTCCTCGAGTATCGCGCAACGTGGCGGTGATACCTGCACGGTGCAGGATATCAAGGAACTGACGCTCATCTTCCGGTTTCGACGCGGTCCACTTCGACCCCTCGATCGGGTTCAACGGAATGGGATTGACATGCGCCCAATCATCACCATAGTGGTTGAGCCGCTTCGCGAGCAGCCGTGCATGTTCCGCCTGATCGTTGATGCCGCGCATCAGCGCATACTCGATGCTGACCCGGCGTTTGGTCGCCAGGTAGTAGTCGTGGGCAGCATCAAGCACCTGGGTGGTGTTGAATCTGCGATTCATGGGCACGAGTTCGTCGCGCAGCGCATCGCTGGGGGCGTGCAGAGATACTGCGAGGCGCACGGGCAGCCCCTCTTGGGCGAGTTTGCGGATGCCTGGTACGACGCCGACCGTGGAGACGGTGATATTGCGCGCCGAGATGCCGAAACCTTCCGGCGGCATCGCGCTGATCTGTCGTACCGCGCTGATGACGGAACGGTAATTGCCCATGGGCTCGCCCATACCCATGAACACGACATTGCTCAGTCTGCACGGCCCGCCGGCGATTCCACCGTCGCGAGCCGTTTTCGCGGCGATGCGAACCTGCTCAAGGATCTCGCCGGTTGACATGTTGCGCGTCAGACCGAGCTGACCTGTGGCGCAGAAGGGGCAACCCATGCCGCAGCCGACCTGGCTGGAGATGCACAGGGTGGTTCTGCTGGGATACCGCATCAGCACGGATTCAATCATGGCTCCGTCGAACAGACGCCAGAGGGTTTTGATGGTTGTGCCGTCATCGGCGCTCTGATGGGTGACCTCGTGGATGAGTTCAGGGAAGAACGCCTCTTGTGCGGTCGCGCTGAGTTTCGATGGAAAATCCGTGAAGCTTGCAACATCGGTATCGTAATGTGCGAAATAGTGGTTTGCGAGTTGCTTGACGCGGAATTTGGGCATGCCGATTGCCTTCGCCGCTTGCTCACGCTCAGCGGCGTTCATGTCTACGAGGTGGATTGGCGGCTTGCCACGGCGGGCATGGTCCTTGGCGAGCACATCTTTGAAAGCGCCGGTGGTGCCTCCGGGCGTGATGCCGGTTTCCGGGGCCTGCTGTGTGGTGAGGTTGCCGTCATCGTGCGTGGTCAATTCATGCTCCTGTCTGCTTGTTTGACGGTCTGTCTGGATACCGTTATGCGGTGGTGATCATGGCCGGTGCTGGCCGACATGGCTGATGCTGCGGCGGGCGGATCACAAACCCGTAACGTAGAGCAGTGCCATCATGAACGGGGCGGTGAGCAGGATGGAATCGACGCGATCCATCACCCCGCCATGGCCCTTGAGCAGATGCCCCATATCCTTGATGCCGATATCACGTTTGAGCATCGATGCGCACAGGTCCCCGAACGTGCCCACGATACCCATAAGAATGCCCATGACAATCGGCACCCACCAGCGAGAAGCCCACAGGGACGGGTATGTGCATGCGAAGATGGCGAAGGCGCCTGCCATGGCGAACAGAATGGAGCCGAGCAGCCCTTCCACGGATTTCTTCGGCGAAATGCGTGGGGAAAGCTTGTGCTTGCCGAACCAGGCTCCGGCGAACAGACCGCCGGTATCGCTCAACGCGGGCAGGAACACGATCATGATGGCATGCGCGAAGGCATGCCCATGGAACGTCAGCGACAGCGCGATGAACGAGGCGATTAGCGGGATGTAGAGCACGGCGAATATGGAGACCGCCACACTGGTCAGACGGCTGTGCTGACCGGTTGCCGAAGCGTGGTTGAATGAGGATTCAAGCCGCGCGCCTGCGTTCGTCTGCGCAAGTTTCCGCTCGACTTCCATGCTCAGGCGATCGCCGAAGCTGAAATTCGCGGTCGCGCTCAGGGCGACGAGCACAATGGACAGCATAATGCACACCGCCATCGCTGAAACATGCCAAGGCGAATAGTAGGCCGCCAGCAGCGTGATGGTTGAACAGATCCAGAGCATCACCACGGGGATATGCATGCCGGCGATGGCGAAATCGACCCGCAACTCCCACAGGGCGAGCATCATGAACACGACGAGCAGCACCATGAACACATCCATGCTGATCGCCAGGCATGCGATGATGATGGCGATCAGCACGACGGCCGTGGCGATCGCCTGGGGCATATTGCGCCCCGTTTTCTTGTTGATTTCCTCTATCGTTTCGTCAGCGTTGCCGTCATGCTCTAAATGCTTGTCCATCATCGTCCCTTATCGGCCTACCATCGGAAAACGGGCCTCGACATACGCATGCACGGTATGATCGAGGCCCGCCATTTCATAGGTCCTCAGACCTCCATGATCTCCTTCTGCTTGGTTTCAAGCAGAGAGTCAAGTTCGTCCGTGAACTGCTTGGTGATTTTGTCGAGCTCTTTGAGCTGGCGGTCGCCGTCGTCCTCGCCCATGTCGCCGTCTTTGACGGACTTGTCGATGGTTTCCTTGGCCTTACGACGGATGTTGCGCACCGCGACCTTGCCGTCTTCGGCCTTGGCCTTGGCAATCTTCACATACTCCTTGCGGCGCTCCTCGGTCAGCTCGGGCATGGTGGCGTAAATCACGCTGCCTTCACGGCGCGGGCTCACACCGAGATCGGAATCGCGGATCGCTTTCTCGACGGCGTTGGCTTGGGAAGCATCGTAAGGGGTGACCGCCAAGGTGCGAGGCTCCGGAACACCGATGGTGGCGACGGCCTTGATAGGCGTTGGTACCCCGTAATACTCGACGGTCAGGCCGTTGAGCAGCGCCGGGTTCGCGCGGCCGGTACGGATACCGGTGAAGTTCTCTTTGGTGGCTTCGACGGACTTGCCCATCTGTTCCTTGGCTTGTTCGATGACTGTGGCCATGCTATCTCCTTTGGCGGGTTCCTGGTTGAACGACTGGTTGTTCTTCATTGTATCGTCATATGACGTCGAATCGGCACATGACGATACATGTTCAATCGACGAGTGTCGATTGTGCGGTCGACACGAGCGTGCCGAGTTGCTCGCCGAGCAGGGCTTTGGTCACGTTCCCCGGTTCTTCGAGCCCGAACACGCGAATCGGCTTGCGGTTGTCGCGTGCCATGGACAGTGCGGAAGCGTCCATCACCGCGAGGTTGTCGACGAGGGCGCGATTGTAGCTGAGTGTCGCGAAACGCTTGGCATTCTCGACCTTACGCGGATCGGCGGTGTATACGCCGTCCACGCCGTTCTTGCCCATCAGCACCTCGTCGCAATGGATTTCCAAGGACCGCTGGATGGACACCGTGTCGGTGGAGAAGTACGGCATACCCGCGCCTGCGCCGAAAATCACCACGCGGCCTTTTTCCAGATGCCTGATGGCTTTGAGCGGAATGTATGGCTCTGCCACTTGCCCCATGGTGATCGCCGTCTGCACGCGAGTGGCCTGGCCTTCCTGCTCAAGGAAATCCTGAAGCGCGAGGCAGTTCATCACCGTGCCAAGCATACCCATGTAGTCGCCACGGCTGCGGTCGATGCCGGCTTGCTGAAGTTCGGCGCCACGGAAGAAATTGCCGCCGCCGGTGACGATGGCCACCTGCACGCCCTGACGCACTGCGGGAACGATTTCCTGGGCGATACGACGCACCACCTTGGTGTCGATGCCGACCGCTCCCCCGCCGAACGCTTCGCCTGAAAGCTTGAGCAACACCCTGCGTGGCTTATCCGTGCCAGTCATATTTGGGCCTTTCTGTGCCGTCTTATCATTGCCGCCTATCCACTCTAGCGTCGATGAACGACAGACATGTGTATGGCAAGCTTTGGCGGACAGATATCAGATGTGATATGGAAAACCCGCCGTGCGTGCCACATGGCTGTGGTACACGGCGGGTTCGATTCAGCATCCGGGCATCAGATGATGCTCGGGACGGATGGTTGAGAGGACTCAGGCCTCTTCATCACCCTTGCCGACTTCGATGCGGGCGAACGCGATAGCCTTAGCGCCTGCTTCGTCGAAGAGCTTGCCGACGGTCTTGGAAGGATCCTTGACGTAATCCTGGTCCAGCAGCACAGCTTCCTTGTAGAAGGCGTTGAGACGGCCTTCGACGATCTTCGGGGCGATCTTGTCGATGACGGCCTGCGGCTTGCCCTTGGCTGCGAGTTCGTCTGAGGTCTTCTCGGTCGCAATACGGCGCTCGGACTCGAGCACGGTCGGATCGACGTCCTCACGGGTGAGCCAACGAGGGCTCATTGCGGAAATCTGCAGCGCAGCCTCGTGAGCGACCTTCTCGCCTGCCTCGTCCGTGGCGATCAGGGCCACGATGGACGGCGGCATCTCGGCGGACTTGCGGTGCGCGTAGATCTCGACATGCGGGCCGGCGATCTTGGCGAACTGACCGACCTTGACATGCTCGCCGAACAGCGCGGCTGCCTGCTCGATGTCCAGCTTGACATCGCCATCCGCTGTCTTCGCAGCAAGCACGTCGTCCACCGTGTTCGCGTCGGCGGCGATAGCCGCTTCGAGCACAGACTCGGCGAACTCGACGAACTTCGGGGTCTTCGCCACGAAATCGGTTTCGGAATTAATCTCAACGGCGTAGCCGACCTCACCGTCCGCGGTCTTGACGACCTTGGAAGCGATGGTGCCTTCCTGGGCCTTGCGGCCTTCACGCTTACCCGCGGCCGCGATGCCCTTGGCACGGATGATTTCCTTGGCGCGGGCGACATCGCCTTCGGCTTCGGTAAGAGCCTTCTTCACATCCATCATGCCGGCGCCGGTTTCTTCACGCACCTGCTTGATCAGAGCTGCAGTGATAGCTGCCATGTGTTGTCTCCTCTTGATTTTGAAGTGATACCCAGCGGCGGGAGATGGTTGGTCTCCCGCCGCCTAGGATAACAAATGCCGCGAATCAGGCCTCGGGCTCTTCGCTCTTGGCTTCTTCGGCCGGGGCAGCCGGGGCGTCCTTGGTCAGGAGCTCCTTCTCCCAAGCAGCCATCGGCTGCTCGGACTTGTCGTCTGCCTTGGCCGCCTTGCCGGAACGCTCGAGCAGGCCGTCAGCGACGGCGTCAGCCATCAGGCTGGTGAGCAGTTCGATGCCGCGGATGGCGTCATCGTTCGCCGGAATCGGGTAGTCGACCAGATCGGGGTCGGTGTTGGTGTCCACGATGGCAACCACCGGAATGCCCAGCTTGTGAGCTTCGGAGACGGCCAGCGCTTCCTTGTTGATGTCCACGACGAACAGCACCGAAGGGGTGCGGTTCATGTTGCGGATGCCGCCGAGCTGCTTCTCCAGCTTGTCCTTTTCGCGCTCAAGCAGCAGCAGTTCCTTCTTGGTCAGGCCGGAGCCGCGCACATCGGTGAAGTCCATCTCTTCGAGTTCCTTGAGACGGGCGACGCGCTTGGACACGGTCTGGAAGTTGGTGAGCATGCCGCCGAGCCAGCGCTCGGAGACATACGGCATACCGACGCGGGTCGCCTGGTTCTTGATGGCTTCCTGCGCCTGCTTCTTGGTGCCCACGAAAAGCACCGTGCCGTTGTGGGCGACGGTTTCCTTGATGAAGTCGTAGGCGGTGTCAATCAGATCAAGGGACTTGAACAGATTGATGATATGGATGCCGTTGCGCTCCATGAGGATGTACTGCTTCATCTTCGGGTTCCAACGGCGGGTCTGATGGCCGAAATGGAGACCGGCCTTCAGCATGTCGCTCATAGTAATCTGAGCCATGGTACTGCTACCTTTCATTGTCGGTTATTGCCTGGCCATGTGCCACCGCGTGCAACCTGATACCAGGCCGACCGACACGGGGCGTCGCGGACATGACGCGAATTATGCGCCGGTTAGGGAATTGATGCACCTCCGCCGCGCGACTGGCGAAGAAGCTGTGTGGCGCACGGGGCAAAATAATAGCACGGACCGGGGATTTCCCGGTCCGTGCCAACAACAGAGAGATATCAGCTCAGCGTTCTCCGCGCAACTGCCTCATAGCGGCTCTGCGTTCGCTTTTCTCCAGCCTGTCCAGATAGATATGACCGTCGAGGTGATCGGTCTCGTGCTGCAGCATTCTTCCCATGATGCCTTTGCCTTCAAGCACCACGGTGTTGCCATCGAGATCGATGCCGCGGACACGGGCGTAATCCGCGCGCCGCGTCTTGTACCACAGACCGGGCACGGACAGACACCCCTCATCCCCGTATTGTTCGCCCTGCTTGTCTTCGATCACCGGGTTGAGCACATATCCGACCTTGCCCTCGATATTGTATGAGAAGGCGCGCAGACCTACCCCGATCTGGTTTGCCGAAAGCCCGGCGCGGCCCGGATCGTCGACGGTGTCGAGCAGATCCTGGACCAGCCGTCGAATCGCCGGCGTGATGGTGGTGATTTCATCGCACGGGGTGCGCAGGATGGGGTCGGGAATCACTCGAATCTCACGGATTGCCAATTGTCACTTCTCCTCTGTCTTGGTGTTGTCCTCTGGTGTGTCGTCAGCTTCACTCTGCCGCTTGGCACGCAATTCGGACATATTCAACTTGGCTTGGTCAATGGCCTGCTTGACCTTCGGGCTGACGGTTTCGGAAACCTGAGACACCGTTTCCGCGGTCTTATCGAACAGCTTCACTGTCGCGGGAATCGGAGCCGACGGGCCCTTCGGCGTGTAGATGACATGCTCGATGATGTCGTCGTAATGATCGAGCACCTTCTTGCGCACGACTTTCATACTTGGGGTGAGTGTGCCCGCATCCTGGCTGAAATCATCGGGAAGAATCGCGAACTTGCGCACCGATTCCGCCCGGGAGACGGAACTGTTCGCCTGATCGATGTACTGCTGAACAAAAGCCCTGACCGCATCGTTGTCGGCGATCTGGTCCATAGACATGGCGGCGTCCATGCCCTGGTTGTTCAGCCAGTCACGTGTCATGTCCTCATCGAGCGCGATCAGCGCCGCGACGAACGGCCGTCCGTCGCCGATCACCACGGCATGCGAGACAATCGGGCAGGTGTTGATGGTGTCCTCCAGCGGTGCAGGACTGATGTTCTTTCCGCCGGCGGTGATGATGATGTCCTTCTTGCGGCCGGTGATGAACAGGAAACCGCGGTCGTCGATGGTTCCGATATCACCGCTGTGCAGCCAGCCGTCCGGTTCGAGGACTTCGGCGGTCAGCTCAGGCTGCTTGAAATAGCCCTTGAACACGTTCGGACCCTTGATTTCGACTTCGCCGTCATCAAGCGTCCTGATGGCGATGCCCGGACCAGGCCGGCCGACGGAACCCACCTCGTTCGCGTCTTCGAAATTGACCACACAGGGCGCCGCCGTTTCCGTCATGCCATACCCCTGGATGAACGTGATGTCGTCCATGCCGTTGAAGAAATGCGCAAGATCGGCGTTGATAGGCGCTCCACCGCATGCGAGGTACCGCAGATTCGGTCCGAGCGCGGAGCGGATCGACTTGCCGACAGTCGCCATGTAGAACCGATGGCGGATCTGCTCCCCCAGCGAATGATGGATGCGCTCGCCGTTCTCGTCCTTGGACCACTGCGCGAAATGCTTGAACGCCTTGGCGAATACCCGGCCTTGGAAACCGGCTCCGGCTTTCTGGGAAGCGGCGTTGTAGACCTTTTCGAAGACGCGCGGCACGCCGAGCAGATAGGTCGGTTTGAAACTGCGCAGATCGGCGAGCAAATGCTTGGCGGTGGGGATATACCCGACCACGCCTTGCGCACCGATCGCCGTGTACTGGATATAGCGGGCGAAGCAGTGAGCGAGCGGCAGGAACAGCAACAGACGGCTGGGCTGGTAGAGCATCTCGTCGAGGACTTCGTAGCCGTTGTACACGATATGGGTGAAATTGCGGCTGGTGAGCATGGCGCCCTTTGGCTTGCCCGTAGAACCGGACGTATACACGATGGTCGACACGTCATCCGCCTTGACTTTGGCGATGGCAGCCGCAAGATCATCATCCGTGACCGACTCGCCGAAATCAACCACGGCGTTGATCCCATCGGACTGGAAATTGAACACATAGGTCAAATCGGGGCTGTCGCGTCGAATGGCGTCGAGCGTATGGGCGTGGGCCTCGTCGCCGGCGAATGCGATAACCGGCTTGACGTCTTGCACGATGCTCGCAGCCTGCTTGGCGGAATCGGTCTCGTAAATCGGTACGGTGACCGCGCCGATCGCGGCGCATGCGAAGTCGACAATCGCCCAATCGTAGCAAGTGGCGGAATAGATGACCACCATGCTGCCGTGCTTGACGCCGATGCCCAACAGGCCGCGGGCGACCGCGCGGACGCGCTCGTCCATCTCGCGGGCACTGACGGTGTGCCAGACGCGATCGGGTTCGCTTTGCCATTCGGCGATGGCACCGTCCGGATCACGCTGGGCGCGTTTGGACAGCAGTGAGTAAACGGTGTCCTCATCCGTGGTCACGTAGATCGGATCAACAGAAAATTCTTTCAGCATGTGTTTAACTATAGTCCTATGGCTTGCCTGTACACTGTATGTTCGCTGATATGTCAGCCGATATCGGCAAGATAGCAAATCCATCGGCTTGCTTTTCGACGGAAAACGAGCATGGAATGGAACACCGCCGTGCCGATGTCCACATTGATGGTGCACTCCATGAGTTCACTGCTGACCAGAGCGAAGTGAATCCATTTCGGCATCGGCGGCACCTGCCTGATCATGGCGTTCTTCTCATCCTTCAGATTGAGGATGTCATAACATCCCACCAGTTGCCACATGAATTCCAAGCGCTCGACGCATTCCGGCGTCAGGTGTTTGCGCAGCAACGGCGTCACGCCGCGCCCGCGATAGGTATCGGCGAGCATGCAGGCCATGTTGTAGACGAGGAACGCGTATTCCTGACAGAATTTGACGCTGTACGTGTCCGGCGCCTCGGGGAAGAACCCGACGATGCGGACGGGAACGGTCATGCCGAATGAACCTACGGCGATATGTCCCTCCATTCTGGGCAGATTGCGTTCATACCGGTATGTCCACAGTTCGGTGGTGTCGTTCATGTGCTGATCCCCCTTCCGGGCTTCGTTGCCGTCGGCATATGTTGCATGACAAGTTCTAGGGGAACAAAAAAATCCCGCCATGTCAATCGCATGGCGGGATGATGTGGATAAGTGGATAACTTGTCGCGGTCAGCGGCCGGAGGACGTGACCACCACCGAGCAACGCTGGAAATTCTTCACGTCGACATAACCGGTGGACGCCATGGCACGGCGCAACGCGCCGATGAAATTGGTCGTGCCGTCGGCTTGATGGCTGGGTCCGTACAGAATCTCCTTGAGCGGAGCGACCGTGCCGACATTGGTCCGCTTGCCTCTGGGCAGTGTCTGATGCCGCGCTTCGGCACCCCAATGCATACCGTGACCGGGAGCCTGCGTGGCGCGTGCGAGCGGCGAGCCGAGCATCACCGCGTCGGCGCCGAGTGCGAACGCCTTGATGAAGTTGCCTGACGATCCCATGCCGCCATCGGCGATCAGCTGGACATACCGGCCACCGGATTCGTCCATGTAGTCGCGTCTCGCCTCGGCGATATCGGCGATGGCCGTGGCCATCGGCGCCTGCAGGCCAATGGTGTTGAGCGTACCCGACACAGCCCCGCCGCCGAAACCGACGAGCACACCCGCGGCACCGGTGCGCATGAGATGCAGCGCCGCCGTATAATTCGTCGCACCGCCCACAATGACCGGAACATCGAGATCATAAATGAACTTCTTGAGGTTCAGCGGCTCATGATCGGTGGAAACATGCTCCGCGGACACGGCGGTGCCGCGGATGACGAACAGATCCACACCGGCGTCGATAACCGTGGAATACAGCTCCTGCGTACGTTGCGGGCTCAACGCGCCGGCGACGGTCACACCCGCCTCGCGGATCTCATGAAGCCGTTGCGTGATCAGCTCAGGCTTGATGGGCTCGGCATAGATCTCCTGCATACGCCGAGTCGCCTGCTCTTCCGGCAGCGTGGCGATTTCGTCGAGCAACGGCTGCGGATCGTCATACCGCGTCCACAAACCTTCGAGGTCGAGAACGCCAAGACCACCGAGACGACCCATCTCAATCGCAGTTTCCGGGCTCGTCACCGAATCCATAGGAGCTGCGATGACCGGGATGTCGAACTCGTAGGCGTCAATCTGCCATGCCGTGCTGACGTCCTGCGGATCGCGCGTACGACGGGACGGGACGATGGCGACATCATCCAGAGAGTATGCGAGCCGGGCCTTCTTGCCCAGACCGATTTCAATTTCCTGAGACATGGTTTCAAGGCTAATGCGAACTCGTGACGAACGCCGCCGGCATTCCACCAACCGAAAACGTCCAACATCGTGGACGTGCTGACGCATTCGTAACGGGTTTGCGGTATGAATAAGATATCGCATAACCTTCACAACCCCGTGAGGAGGGCAATTCATGGCCAAGATAAAGGTCGAAGGCAAGGTCGTCGAACTCGACGGAGACGAAATGACCCGCGTGATTTGGAAGGATATCAAGGATCGGCTGATCCTCCCCTATCTCGACATCGACTTGGAATACTACGATCTGGGCATCAAGAACAGGGATGCCACCGATGACCAGGTGACCATCGATGCCGCCAACGCCATCAAGAGGGAACACGTGGGCGTCAAATGCGCCACCATCACCCCGGACGAGGCCAGGGTCAAGGAATTCGACCTCAAGAAAATGTGGAAGTCCCCGAACGGCACCATCCGCAATATTCTCGGCGGCACCATCTTCCGCGAACCGATCGTCATCTCGAACATCCCGCGTCTCGTCCCCGGATGGACGAAGCCGATCGTCGTCGCCCGCCACGCGTTCGGCGACCAGTACAAGGCGACCGATTTCAAAGTCGATCGTCCCGGTCGGCTGACCGTCACCTTCACACCTGACGACGGCAGCGAACCCATCGAGCATGTGGTGTTCGACTATCCGGGTGCCGGAGTCGCCCAAGTGCAGTACAACGTGGCGGAATCCATCCGCGGATTCGCGCGCGCATGCTTCCGGTACGGCCTTCAGCGCCACCTGCCGGTCTACCTGTCCACCAAGAACACGATCCTCAAAGCGTATGACGGCGAATTCAAGGACATCTTCGCCGAAGTGTTCGAAACAGAATTCAAAGACCAGTATGCGGCGGAAGGATTGACCTACGAGCATCGACTGATCGATGACATGGTGGCAAGCTCCCTCAAGTGGCATGGCGGATACATCTGGGCGTGCAAGAACTACGACGGCGACGTCCAGTCGGACAGCGTCGCCCAAGGTTTCGGTTCACTCGGCCTGATGACCTCCGTGCTGATGACCCCTGACGGCCAGACCGTTGAAGCCGAGGCCGCACACGGTACCGTCACCCGGCATTACCGTCGTTGGCTCAAGGGAGAGAAGACCTCAACCAACCCGATTGCGTCCATCTTCGCGTGGACCGGTGGCCTCAAGCACCGTGCCAAGCTGGACAACACGCCGGAAGTGGCGCATTTCGCCGAAACGCTCGAAAAGGTGATCATCAAGACCGTGGAATCCGGCCGCATGACCAAGGATCTGGCGATGCTGGTCGGTCCCGATCAGCCATGGCTCGACACCCAAGGTTTCATGGACGCCCTCGATGAGGAGCTGTCCAAGGCGCTCGCCGAATAGCGAAAGCCATTCGTGGAGGTATTGCCCGGGAACGCTACGCTCCCGGGCTTTGCTGTATCCGGTAATGTATAACATGCGTCAGTACGTATGGACGGAAAGGTTGATATGGGATTCCATCGCATCGGCACGTTGAAGGCTTTGGTCGCGTCAGTCGCATGCATCGGCCTGTTATCCATGGGCGCATGCGGCGCGAACAACACACCGCAGCCGACTGATACCGCCACCGCACGTCTGGGATCGGTGGCGATCTTCACCCCGTCCGACGGCATCACCATCTCGCAGCACACTCCGCTCAACAAGTGGGCGAAACTCGTGCCACAGATCAAGGACGAGCTTGTCGAAACGGGATTCGCCGCCAAACAAATCAGCACACATACCGACAGTAATCTCGACAAGCAAAGCCAAGACATCCAAGACTATGTCGTGTCCCGGGCAGCCGATACCGCTTCAACGGCCACCTCGGCGGACACAACCACCACCCTGATTGTCGCGCCGTGCGCGTCAACGGACAGCACCACAACGCAGTATGGCGACTACGTCACCACACCCTTGGACGCGGACGCCTCAAGCAACGCGGACACCGAGGCGGACCAGCGGCTGGCCAGCGCGTTGACGCTTGCGCGCAAATCAGGCATGCATGTCATTGTATTAGCCAATGACATCAGTGGATTCTCACCGGATGTGTTCGTCCAAATGTCCACGGCGCGCAAGATCGGGCAAATCCAGGCGAAGCAACTGGTCAGCAAATTGCAACTGGACTCCGCATCACCATCGAATCCCAAAACCATTGAAGTCTTCCTGCCTGTCGGTTCCGCCAAAGATGAGGACCAGTCCGTCTCCATGGCCTTCGCCAAAGAGGCGTTCAAAGGGATCTGGGATGTGCTCGGGCCGTATTTCAAGTCAGGGGCGGTGGTCAGCGCATCAGACACGCTCAACGCCTCCACGTCGGCGACAAGCTGGAGTTCCGTGGCTTTTACGGCGTCCGACGACAATGACATCACGCAAGAGCTTGATTCCAGATTGCAACCCGATGAAGACACGCAACCCGTTCATATCGACGGTATCATCGCGATGAACGACTACATCGCCTCGGTAATCGTCCAAGAGCTTGATGCGTTGGGGTACGAAGGGTCTTCGGCGGAAATCAACCCCTCGATATCGATTATGGGTATTGTCGGCAATCTCGCCGGTCATAAGGATCTGACCAAATCAGCAGTTCCAGCCCCGGCAGGTTCCCAGCCGTACGTGCCGGCTGACGATGACACCTTGCAATGGCCGATCGTCACCGGATACGGAGCGTACACTGATATGCTCCCCGAGATTGTGAACGGCAAGTTGTGGATGACCGCTCTCGAAGACCGTGCGACGCTGGCGTCCGGCATTGCGAGGGTGAGCAAGCGACTGGCATCCGGTGGGTCAGTCACCACACTGAAATCCGTGAACAAGACCACCATCAACGGCAAATCAGTGCCCACACTCACGCAAGCGCTTATCGCGGTCAGTGCGTCGAATCTCAAAAGCGAACTGATCGATACGGGGTATGTCACCTTGGCCGAGGCGGGCTTGTGACCCATCCGCCATACCGCGTGCGCAGCGCAGGCGATGACTAAGACAATCGCGGCTTGCAGCGGATTCGTTGCGGTTGCGTCTGCGCTGATGCCCGCCTGATGACGACAATCATTGGCTTGATATGTGCGAATACAGCGACAGAACGGCAGCATGCGATGTGTCGGGCGGCAAGCTCATGTCAAACAGGTTTGAGCGCTACCGATCTGGGAAGCACCAACAATGAAGGATCAAGGTATTCACCGGATGCATCCATAACACCCCAATGGACACAGATGTCAAGACAATGATCGGACAATCCTTCCGCGATGAAGCCGAATCGCCGTGATCTGCCGACGTGTTCGCCGACTTCCATCTCGCTGGTCGCGGGTTCGAATGTGGATGTCAGCCCGTCGTCATGCGCGATGCTGACCACTGACTTGCCGGCGACCGTACCACTGAACGCGATGACACCATCATCAGGGGCGATCAGCGGCGTGCCCAGGCTGGAAGCGATGTCCACTCCCCTATGGCCGGAAGACCAACGTGTGGCTGGGCGGTCGAACGCGTTGGTGATAGGAGCGTCGGCGACCGGCATGACCATCCTGGTGCGGCAAACGCCCGCTGATGTGGGCGGATTGATATCTGAGCCATCGCTGTTTCGTATGGGGATTGTGCTGCGCATCGACCCGGTTGCTGCAGACGCCATGATATCTGGTGTCATGATGCTTTGCGAATGCGAAGGTGATGATTGTAGGTCATGGGTTGATAATGTCAAGCTGCTCGCTGTTGTTGCGTTCCGGCATGATGCTGCAGCGCCGGCGATGGCGTACCGGTGCTGTGACGATGCCTGCAGGACCACAGGTCGTGAAGTGCCTGAATGCCAAGACGACGCTGCAAGAAGGCCGACAGATATGACGGCGATACAGATACCCCTGACAAGCCTTGCTGTGGACATAACACTCCCCCTCGATTGGATTATTGTCGTCTTGTCGATGAACCGGTGCGGACCAATGTACCTGCATCGTGTCATGGCAGCCAAGACCCAAGCAAGCAGCTTGCGCACATGTGGTCAAAAGAGGGGAAACGACCATGCCGGCATGTCCGCATATACGGACATGCCGGCATGGGAAGACTCAATCAATCCGGGCAATCACCACGGATACGGTCAATCAGATCGCGCATCCGTTCGCATCGAGATTCGGGTTGTCTTTCGAGTTGCCCGCGACGAAGAACAAGCTGATCACGGCGACGGCGAACACCGAAGCGATGGTGATGATCAGCCACATCGGCACGGATGGAATCCACATGATCACCAGGAATGAAACCGCGCACAGCAGAATCAGCGTCCACGTGATGATGCGGAACACCTGGCGGACCGAATGCGGGGTATGGCTCACCTTCGGATTGTTGAGGGTGATGTCCTCGTCTTCATGCCGTTCCTTCTGCACGTTGGACGACGGCTTCCACTCGCCTTCCTGCTCATGCTCCTCGAGACGGCGAGAACGTTCTTGCAGAGCATACTCATCGACGATGCCTCTGCGGTTGCCGCCCTGTGTCTCGTCGACCTGCTGTGGCACTCCTTTGTTCTGCTTGCTGCGCTTCGCTGCTGCGCGACGCTCTGCTCGGTTCGGCATTTCGCTCCCTTCGCGTTGTTAGGTTATCGGTCACTAGTGTACTCGTCCCGCAAGGATATCATCTCCAGCACAGTGCCGCTGAAGAAGAACCTGAACATGAATGGCGGCTGGAACCGGGGTGCATTGCTCCCGGTTCCAGCCGCCATCAGTGCATGCGATCAGCGGGGCAACATCATCGGCCGTTGGGTCGGCACAATCGGCGCCGGCAATTCGGTCGAACCGGTGAGATACCGGTCGACAGCAGCGGCGCAGCTGCGGCCTTCCGAAATCGCCCAGACGACAAGACTCTGCCCACGACCGGCGTCGCCGCACACGAAGACGCCGTCCTGAGAGGTCGCGAAATCGTTGTTGCGTGCGACATTTCCGCGCTTGTCCAGCTCGACGGGCATCTGCTCCATGATCGAAGAGGTGTCCGGATGCAGGAATCCGACGGAAATCAACACCAGATCCGCCGGAATGACACGCTCGGTGCCGGGTTGGCGGGTGAACGGCCCGTTCTCGCCGGGTGCGACATCCACGATCTTCAAACCAGTCACATGGCCGTGATCATCGGCGAGGAACGCGGATGCGGTAGCGGAGTGTTCCACCGTCACCTTGTCGGCGTCGGCATCTTCGAATTCGACGGAATCCACGTTGTACAGGTATGTGCCGCCCTCCTCCATCGAAGAGGTCTTCTGATAGGTGCGCGCAAACGTCGGCCACGGGGCATTATCCGGCCTGGAAGACGGTTCCTTCGGCATGATCTGCAGGACGGTGACGTCCTTGGCGCCTTGACGAATCGCGGTTCCCAAGCAATCGGAGCCGGTGTCGCCGCCGCCGATGACGACGACATGCTTGTCCTTGGCGGTGATGTCATGCACCGGATCCACGCCGTAGACACGTCGGGTCGCATCAGGCAGGAATTCCATGGCGAAATGAATGCCGTCAAGTTCGCGGCCCGGCAGTTTCATATCTCGTGGGACGGTCGAGCCGATGGCCACCACGACGGCATCATACCGGTCGCGCAGCTCATCCCAGCTGATGTCCTTGCCGATTTCGGTGTTGGTGCGGAATCGGGTGCCTTCGGCTTCCATCTGCTTGACACGACGATCCAGCAGATGCTTGTCCAGCTTGAAATTCGGGATGCCATAGCGCATGAGCCCGCCGATCGCGTCGTCACGCTCATAGACGACAACCGTATGTCCTGCACGGGTCAGCTGCTGGGCGCATGCCAGTCCCGAAGGGCCGGAGCCGACGACGGCGACGGTCATGTCGGTCAGACGCTCCGGAGGCATAGGCTTGACATAGTCCAGTTCCCACGCCTGATCGATGATGGTTTCCTCATCGTTCTTGATCATGGTCGGAGGCTGATGGATACCCAGCACGCATGCCTGTTCGCACAGCGCCGGGCAGATTCTGCCGGTGACTTCAGGGAAGTTGTTGGTCATGGAGAGGCGATTGTAAGCGTCCTCCCACTTCTCCTGACGAACCAGATCGTTGAATTCGGGGATGAGGTTGCCCAGCGGGCATCCGCTCATGCAGAACGGGGTGCCGCAATCCATGCAACGTGCCGCCTGTTGTGTGGTCCAAGGCTGCAGACCGCTCTCCGCATGAACGTCAAGCCAATCCTTGATACGTTCCTCGACCGGACGCTCGGCAAGCTCGCGACGGGTGCGGACCTTCAGGAATCCTCGTGGATCTCCCATATCAGTGTGCTCCTTCCATGACCTGCTCGTACACGTGCTCCCACGCGCCTGGTGCATTGAAGTCAACGTGGTTCTTCTTGGCTTGTTCCATCGCCTTGGTCATGGCGACGAAGTGCTTGGGCGTCACATGCGTGATGCGGGTGCGGGTGTGCTCCCAATCATCCAGCAGGGCTTGCGCGAACGCCGAGCCGGTTTCTTCGGCATGACGCTTGACAAGGCTGTGGACCAGCTCCTCGTCGGCACCCTCCAGCGGCTCGAACAGCAATGCGCCGCTCTTGCGCGCATCCGGGTTGATCTGCTGCATGTCGAGATCCAAGACGTACGCGTTGCCGCCGGAGAAGCCGGCGCCGAAGTTGCGTCCCGTGGAGCCGAGCACCACGACGACACCGCCGGTCATGTACTCGCAGCCATGGTCGCCAACGCCTTCAACCACGAAGGTCGCTCCGCCGTTGCGCACGGCGAAACGTTCACCTGCGCGTCCGGCCACGAACATCTCACCGGAGGTCGCGCCGAAACCGGTCACGTTTCCTGCGATCACGTTGGTATGCGGATCGAAGGTGATGTCATGCTCCGGGCGGATGATCATGCGGCCGCCAGACAGGCCCTTGCCTGCGTAATCGTTGACCTCACCGTAGACGCGGATGGTTTCGCCACGCGGAATGAACGCGCCGATGGACTGGCCACCTGAACCGTGGAAGGTCATGTCGATCGTGTCGTCAGGCAATCCCTCAGCTCCATAACGGCGAGTGATCTCGTACCCGACCATGGTGCCCAGCGTGCGGTTCACGTTGCGGATCGGCATCTCGATGCGGACAGGTTCCTTGTGCTCAAGCGCCGGCTGGGCAAGCTCGATGAGCTTGTTGTCCAGTGCCTTGTCCAGCTCGTGGTTCTGCTCGATGGTCTGATGCAGGATCGTTCCCGGAACGGGACCGGGTTGCATCAGCACATTGCTCAGATCGATGCCGTCGGACTTCCACCGCGCGACCGCATCGTTCTGGTCGAGGCACTCGACATGGCCGACCGCCTCTTCAAGCGTCCGGAAGCCGAGCTGCGCGAGGATCTCACGCACTTCCTGAGCGATGTACATGAAGAAGTTGATCACATACTCCGGCTTGCCGCGGAACCGGGCACGCAATTCAGGATCCTGCGTTGCAATGCCTTGCGGGCACGTGTTCTTCTGGCATGCGCGCATCATCACGCAGCCTTCGGTGATCAGGGCGGCGGTTGCGAATCCGAATTCCTCAGCGCCGAGCAGCGCCGCGATCACCACGTCACGGCCGGTCTTGAGCTCGCCGTCGCATTGGACGACGATACGGGAGCGCAAACCGTTAAGCACGAGTGTCTGTTGCGTTTCAGCAAGACCGATCTCCCACGGCGTGCCAGCGTGCTTGATGGCGTTGAGCGGAGCCGCGCCGGTGCCGCCGTCACTGCCGGAAATCAGCACCACGTCGGCATGGCACTTGGCCACACCCGCTGCAATGGTGCCGACACCGAATTCAGAGACGAGCTTGACATGGACGCGCGCCTTCGGATTGGCCATCTTCGCATCGTTGATCAGCTGCTTGAGATCCTCGATGGAATAGATGTCATGGTGCGGTGGCGGCGAAATCAGTTCGACGCCTGGCGTCGCATGACGGACCTTCGCGATCCACGGCGGAACCTTGGCGCCCGGCAGATGGCCTCCCTCACCCGGCTTCGCGCCTTGCGCGAGCTTGATCTGCAGGTCGGTGGCATGGACGAGGTAATCGCTGGTCACACCGAATCGCGCGGAGGCGATCTGCTTGATACGGCTGTAGCGAAGAGGATCGTTGATGCGGTCGTCTGATTCGCCGCCCTCACCGGAGTTCGACCTCGCGCCGATGGTGTTCATCGCGATGGCGAGCGTCTCATGTGCTTCCTGCGAAATGGATCCGTAGCTCATGGCGCCCGTAGAGAACCGCTTGACGATTTCGCTTGCCGGTTCCACTTCGGAGATGTCGATCGGCTTGCGGGTCTGCTTGAACTTCATGAGTCCGCGCAGCGTCATCAGCCGATTCGAGGTGTCGTTGATATGCGCCGAATACTTCTTGAACAGGTTGTAGTCGCCGCGTTGGGTGGCCTGCTGCAGCAGGAAGATCGCTTCAGGGTCGTTGAGGTGGTCTTCGCCTGTGCGACGCCACTTGTAGTCGCCGCCGGTGCGCAGATTGCGGTGCGGACGGCTCGTCCACTGGTTCGGGTAGGCCACGCGGTGCCTGATCGCCACTTCTTCGGCGATTTCGTCAAGCCCTGCGCCCCCGACACGCGATGTGGTGCCGGTGAAGTACTCGTCGATGACCTCTTGGTTGAGACCAACGGCTTCGAACAGCTGCGCGCCACGGTAGCTCATGATGGTGGAGACGCCCATCTTGCTCATGATCTTGAGCACGCCGGTGGACAGCGCATGCATGAGGTTCTTCACCGCTGTATGGGCATCGACCTTCAGATAGCCTGTACGTGCCAGCTCCTCGACCGATTCGAACGCGAGGTACGGGTTCACGCATGCGGCACCGTACGCGATGAGCAACGCGACATGATGGATTTCACGCACGTCACCGGCTTCGACGGCGAGCGAGACCTGAGTACGTGTGTGCTTGCGCAGCAGATGATGCTGCACGGCGCTCGTCAGCAGCAGGGACGGGATCGGGCCCCAGGTATGGTCGGATTCGCGGTCGGACAGCACAATGAAGTTCTTGCCTTGGGCGATCGCGTCATCGACTTCCTGGAAGATCTCATCCAAGCGTTCCTTCAGAGCCTTGCCGCCGCCTGCGACTTGGTACAGGCCGCGGACGACGAAGGGCTTGTAGAACCCGCCAAGGATCTTGGCTTTGTCCAGACGCTTCAGCTGGGCCATCTGATCGGAGTCGATGACCGGCAGCGGGATGAGGATCTTCTTGGCATGCAGTTCCGTGTCTTGCAGAAGATTCGCTTCCGGGCCGATCGCCGATTCAAGGCTGGTGACGATGCGTTCACGCTCCCAATCCAGCGGAGGATTGGTGACCTGTGCGAATTTCTGCGTGAAGTAGTCAAACAGCATGCGGCTGCGCTTGGACAGGACCGCAGGCGGAGTGTCCGAACCCATGGATCCGAGCGGTTCTTTGCCGGTGTTCGCCATCGGGGCGAGCAGCAGTTTGAGATCCTCTTCGGTATACCCGAAGGCGCGCTGCCTACGCTGAACGGACTGGCCGAAATGGCTGACATGCTCGCGGACCGGCAACTGGCTCATCTCGACGGAGTTGCCTTCGATCCACTTGCGATACGGATGCTGCGAAGCGAGGTCATGCTTGATTTCATCGTCAGGGACGATACGTCCTGCCTTGGTGTCGACAAGGAACATCTTTCCAGGCTCGAGACGACCCTTGGCCACGATATGGTCCTGACTGATTTCTGGCAGGACTCCCGCTTCAGACGCGAGCACCAGATAGCCGTTGTCCGTCAGCTGCCAGCGACCGGGGCGGAAGCCGTTACGGTCAAGCTGGGCGCCCACAAGCGTACCGTCCGTGAACACGATGTCCGCAGGACCGTCCCAAGGCTCAATCAGCGTGTTGTTGTACTCGTAGAACGCTTTGACTTCCGGGTCGAGCGTGTCATCGTTCTCCCACGCAGGCGGCAGCATCATAAGCAGCGCGTGCGGAAGGCTGCGCCCGGCGAGATGCAACAGTTCCAGGCACTCGTCGAAAGTGCCTGAATCCGAATATCCTGGTGTGGCGATCGGCAGCAGCGGCTTGAACTCGCCGAGCAGTTCGGAGCTGAGACGACCTTCACGGGCCGACAGCCAATTGCGGTTGCCTTGGATGGTGTTGATCTCGCCGTTGTGCGCGATCAGGCGGAACGGCTGGGCAAGAGGCCAGCTCGGGAACGTGTTCGTGGAGAAGCGCGAATGCACGATGGCGATGGTCGTCTTCATCCGCTCATCCAGCAGATCGGGGAAGAATCCCGTCAGCTGCATGGTGGTGAGCATGCCCTTGTAGGTGATGGTGCGGGCGGACAAGGACGCGAAATAGATGCCGACCTCATGTTCGACGCGTTTGCAGATGCGGAAGGTCTTGCGGTCGAGGTCGATCCCTGAAAGTTTGTTCTCAGGGTCGGCGACCACCAGCGTCTTGAACGAAGGCATCGATGCCAAAGCCTGCAATCCGAGACCGTCTGGGTTCGTCGGGACGACGCGCCACGCAAGCACTTCGAGGCCTTCTTCGTTGACGATCTTGGCAATGGCTTGCTCCTGTTGGCCGGATGTCGCAATATCGCGATCCAGGAACGCGATACCCGCGGCATAATGACCGGCCTCGGGCAGTTCCACACCGGCGGTCGCGCGCATGAACTCGTCAGGCATGGCCATGAGGATGCCGGCGCCGTCACCGGTGTTCTCCTCAGCACCGACCGCACCGCGATGATTGAGGTTCACCAACACCTCGATGGCGTCATCGACGATCTTGCGTTCGGGACGCTTGTTCAACGTGGTGACCATGCCGACACCGCAGGCATCATGTTCTTGGGAAGGGTCATACATGCCTTCCGGGCGATGAACCGTCAAATCTAGCGGAGCTTTGAACGTCACCGAAACCACCTCTCTTTAGGCAGGACAATGCCTGCGACCCAATACACTGCCCTCACAGGTTACAGCGCAGACAGGTCAAATATCGTTGTTTGTCCATATACCGGCGACCTCAAAAAGTCAAGCCCCACATTCAGATCGGCACGGAATCCTTGTGATGCAGCCACATATCCGAGGCGTGAATCCCCGATGCGCCAGATCAGTCAGTATTAGTAATCGGTGACGTCGAACCGGCGATCCTTGAAGTAGTAATCGCGGTCGGTGCGCGACGACTACTGGCGGTTGTAGTAGGCGATGCCGTCGTCGGGGCGGAAATACGTGCGGATGCAGCCGCGATCCGACACGACCACGAAGTTATTGCCCGACTGCTGGTAGTACACGGTGTCGTCGTCCTCCGACTCGGGCTTGTGCATCGTGTCGGGCGCCTCGACCACTTGCGCGGCGGCCTGCTCGTAGTCCTCGGGCGAGGCGTAGCCCATCTCGCGGCCATGCTTGTCGTAATGCTGGTCGAGGCCACCGACCGTGCAGAACGAGATGTCGGAGGCGGTTGCGGAGCTGCCGGCATCGGCCGGAGCGTCGGAAGTCGCCGCAGCGGTGGCGGACGAATCCGACGGAGACGAGGACACCCACGATTGCGCGATCTGCTCGAGCTCCGGGATTCCGCCCGAGGCCACCGCGGCGACGAGGAAGGCGCCGGCGACGATCACGGCCGCGACTCGCCGCCCCGTATGCCGCTGTGACCTGCCGTGCCTGGTATCATCGTCGGAATCGTTATCGACATCGTCGTCGCGGTTATCGTGCCGGTTCGTGTTCTTCGATGCCATGCTGCGTCCCTTCTTCCTTCTTTTTTATGCTGTCTTCCTATGGTAAGCGCCGCTCCCTACCAAGGGATGCCCGTTGGCTGAGGATGCATTGCACCGCTTGGTTGTAAGTCAACAGCTGCAATCTCAAGGTTCCATCGGCAACCGCGAGCGCGATGGGAAGAGAACACACACGTTTCCCAAACCACAAACCTCCCACTTCGACGGAGAGCGTATCGATCGCCGAAGAGGGAGGTTAGCAGTGTGGAATCATTGCGGGTGCGTGAATCGCCTCGCTACAGCGCCAGGGACTCGAGCCAGGAACGGATGGCGGAATCGGATGCAGAGGATGGGAGGCGTTTGCCACCCAGCCATTGGGCGCCTTTGGCCATGTCCTTGACATCGGATTCATTGCCGAACGAGGAGCTTGACGAGGTGACGAACGCCGCCAGCTTCTTGCCGGTGAAATCGTTGGATGTGAGGAAATCGTCGATCGGCCATGCAGCGACGCCCCACCATACCGGGGCCCCTATGAACACTACATCGTAAGCATCCCAGTCCGGCACGGACGTATCCGCAAGCTTCACCGACTGGCGTGCAGCGGGATCGTTCGCCTCACGGTTGACGCGGCTTTCCGGATTGCGCCAATCAAGGTCCGCCGATGTGTATGGTTGCGCCGCCTTGAGTTCATACAGCGTGGCTCCAGTCGCCTCTGCAATGGTCTGTGCCACACGGCGTGTGCAACCGCTTTCAGTGAAATACACCACCAAAGTCTTCATTTGTTCCTCGATTCTTGAATCACCTGAGTCATGTGACTCGTTTGTGTTGTTGGTCTGAACCGTTCAATCCCGGTCGCAGACTGTCGATAGAACCGCCCGTCATGCCACGAGTGCGTCGTATTCGGCGTCGGTGACGGGCTCAAGCCATTCGTTGCTCATGCCTTCGCCGGGCAGTATGAACGCCAGATGGGAGAACCAGCTGTTCTTCGCTGCGCCATGCCAATGCTTCACTCCGGCCGGCACCTCCACAACGTCGCCTGGTAGCATGCGCTTCGCCGGTTGGCCTTCCAACTGGCACCACCCTTCACCATCGACGCAGATGAGGATCTGCCCGCCGCCACGCGTGGCATGGTGAATGTGCCAGTTGTTGCGGCATCCAGGTTCGAATGTCACGTTGTGGATGGTCAGCGGATCGTCAGGTGCGCTCACCTGCTTGAGGTAGGAACGTCCGGTGAAGTATTGCGCGTAGCCGTCGTTCGGTTCGCCCATGCCGAAGAAACCGCCGTGCTCGTCCTGCTCTGCCTCGTCACGCGTGACATCGGAGGCATACACTTCCTTTGCCATCGAGAATGCCGCCCATGCGTTCGGCCAGCCTGCGTAGAAAGCGATATGCGTAAGAATCGATGCTATTTCGTCGCGGGTCACGCCGTTAGTGCGGGCGGTCTGAAGATGGTATGTGAGCGAGGAATCAGTGATGCCTTTGCCGATGAGGGTGCTGATTGTGATGATGCTGCGCGTCTTAGGCGAGAGCGTGGGGTCGTTCCACACTTCGCCGAAGAGCACATCGTCGTTGTAATGGGCGAACTTCGGCGAGAAATCGCCCAACTGATCGTGTCCTGCCGTTTGCTTGATCATTGTCATCCCCTTGGTAATAGGGCCGAATGCTTACCCTTCGGCCTGTGTGGATTGAGTTGTGTTTGCATTGGGTTGCTACAAATGCGCCTGTGGGCTTGTTTGGACACCGCGTGCGAGGTATTCCGCGGCGAGTTTGGTCGTCACCCCGTTGTTGAGATTGGCTTCTGGATCAATGCTGAATCCGTCATGATGTGGTCTCCTTGTATATCGTCTTGCAATCCGCAGCACAGCGTTCCATGCGGCGCATCTCCCCGGGGTTGGCATCCAGCCCTGTTTGCTTTCGATAACTTCACCGTAGGACTTCAAGTGCACTTGAAGTCAAAGCGCGACACACCGAGAGTGAGAGAAGAAGGCGGAAAGGGGGAAAGCGGGGAGAAAGAGAGGAGATACGGGAAAGGAGATGACAAGAGATAGCGAAAAGGTATGAAATACGATGGAAAGCGAGGAACAGGGAAAGCTCGCCAACAATCGATACACATGGTGGCATGAGCTGCATCACCGCTGACACTACGTATTGAACGCGACCCGCGGCACGCAAGACTGCCCAAGGGCAATCCGCCGCAGACAACCGCTGAAGGACGATCCATGATGAATGAACTCCAGTCCGGGGACCCGCAAGACAACCGACACGATCCTCATTCAACAGGTGGCGCTACCGAAGCTGACACCGACACCACCAGCACCGCCACCGCAACCGGCGCCTCAACCGATGCCAAACCCACAACCACCGAATCCGCCAATGACACCGCCGCGACCGCCACCAACCCAGCCGCTTCGCACATTCACTTCCCTCTGCGCCAGGTGGCGACGGCGATTGTGAGCATCGGCGCGCTCGCCAGCCTGTGGTACGCCCGTACGGTCTACAACACGCACACCGGCACGTCATTCTGGCTGTTCTGGGTGGCTTTTGCGCTCGCCCTTGGCGTGTGGGCTGCGGTGATCTGGTTCCATTGGTGGCGTGCGCTGCCTAATGCGGTGCGCATTCCCATCGGCATTGTGCTATGCGTTGCACTGTGCGGTTTTGGCGTGTCGCAAGCCGCCATTGCTTCTCATATGCGTGACGAAGGCGATCGGAACCTTGATTACATCATCGTGCTGGGTGCTCAGGTCCACCAAGGCTCCCCCAGCCTCGTGCTGCGCTATCGCCTTGACAGGGCCGCCGAATACTTGCGTGCAAACCCTGGCACGACATGCATCGTCTCGGGCGGGCAGGGTCCCAATGAACCGTATGCGGAGGCGCGGGGAATGGCGGATTATCTTGAGCATGACGCCGGTATCGATGCGTCGCGCATCATTGAGGAGCCCGATTCCACCACGACTGTGGAGAACCTGCGCAACAGCCGCACGATCATCGACAGCGCCAGCAACACAGGCAGCGCCAGAAGCGACGTATCCGAGCCATCCATTGGCATCGTCACCAACGACTTCCATGTATTCCGCTCCCTGCACATCGCCCATGACCAGGGGTACACGGATGTGCACGGCATCGCGGCGGGCTCCCCGCGCGACATGCTCCTGAACAACATGGTGCGCGAGTCCTTTGCAGAAGCCAAATATCTGATCAAGCGCTGACTGACTGGCCGCCGTCTTCACCCGCCTCGCCGGCATCGCCCGCCACCAGCCGCCAGTTTTGCCTTGCCAGCTGTGCCCTGCCTCACAGGAACCTGCCGGTGAGGCTGTCGGGGTCGCGGCGGATGTCGTCGGGCGTGCCTTGGGCCACGATACGCCCGCCTTGCACACCTCCGAGCGGACCCATGTCGATGATCCAGTCGGCGTTGTGCATCACGTCGAGGTCATGTTCGATGACGATGACGGTGGCACCGTGGTCGATGAGCGTCTGAAACACGTCCAGCAGCGTGAGCACATCCTTGGGATGCAGACCGATCGTCGGCTCGTCGAACACGAACAGCGAATCATTCTGGGCGCGTCCCATCTCGCTGGCGAGCTTGAGGCGCTGCGCCTCGCCGCCGGAGAGTCCGGGCGTCTGCTCGCCGATTGTGAGATAGCCCAGACCTAGGTCGTGCAGCGTCTGCAGGCGCTGGCGCAGCAGCTTGAGCCCGCGGTTGGAATCGAAGGCTTCGAGCGCCTCGTCCACGCTCATGCGCATGAGTTGCGGCAGGCTGTATTCAACCGCGTCGTCCTTGGCTGCGCCGCCGAACGGGCGTCGTATCGCATCGGCCTGCTTGCCGTAGCGCGACCCATGGCAATCGGGGCAATCCACCTGCACATCGGGCAGGAACTGCACATCGAGCGAAATCTGGCCAGTGCCGTCACATGTGGGGCACCGCAGCCTTCCGGTGTTGTATGAGAAGTCCCCTGCCTTGAATCCCAACCGTTTCGCGTCATCCGTACGCGCGAACGCCTTGCGCAGCTCGTCGTGGATGCCTGCGTAGGTGGCGACGGTGGAACGCACGTTGATGCCGATCGGCGTGGCATCGATGAGCTTGGCATGCCGGATTCCCGGCGCCGAGACGCTCTGCACATGCGCGGGCAACATCACATCGTCCGGATCCGCTGCATCCGCGATCGCTTGGAGTGCCGGCACCAGACTTTCGAGTACCATCGTCGTCTTGCCGGACCCGGACACGCCGGTCACGACGGTGAGCCTGCCCTTGGGTATGCGCACGTCCAACGGATGCACGGTGTGAATGGCGCGGGTGCGCATGGCTATCGTGCCCAGATCGAACACCATGTCCTCGGGCACCACGGGGCGCACGCGTTCCGCAGCAGCAGCCGCACTTCCGTCAGCCGTCGCACGCCCCTCCGACCCGGACTCAACCTGCCGCGCGAGGAACGGGCCGATCACCGACCGGGCATCTCCCGCCAGGTCTCGCACCGTGCCCTGCGCGATCACCCTGCCGCCGTCCGCACCGGCGCCCGGCCCCATCTCGACAATCCAATCAGCATGGCCAAGCACCTGCGTGTCATGGTCCACCAGCGCTACGGAATTGCCGTCGGCAACCAGATCGTCCATCACACCCACCAATCCCTGCAGATTGTAGGGATGCAAGCCGATGGACGGCTCGTCCAGCACGTACAGCACCCCCGTCGTGCGGTTGCGCACAGCACGGGCCAGCTGCACGCGCTGGCGTTCGCCGGTCGACAACGTGGAACCGGCGCGGTCGAGCGACAGGTAGCCCAGACCCAGGTCCATCAAGCGGCGCGCCGTGTCGAGGAACGAATCGCCGATGTTCTTTGCCATCGGGCGCATCTTGGCGGGCAGCGAATCCGGCACGCCCTTGACCCACTCGATGGCATCGCTCAGCGTCATCGCCGTGGCATCCGCCAGCCCGATGCCCCGTAGTCTCGGCGCCCGCGCCGCCTCGCTCAGACGCGTGCCCTGACAATCGGGGCATGTGCCGTCCTTCAGGTATTTGGCGACGCGCTTCATGCCACGCTCGTCCTTGATTTTGGAAAGCGCGTTCTTGACGGTGTTGACGGCGCTGTAGTAGGTGAAGTCAAGCTCACCGTCCTGCTGGGCGTTTTTGCTGACGTAATGGATGTGCTTCTTGACCATGGGCCCGTGGTAGACGATGTCTTTCTCACGGTCGGTTAGATCGCGGAACGGCACGTCGGTGCGCACGCCCATCTCACGGCACACGTCCGTCATGAGCGACCAGATGAGGCTGCCCCATACGACGACGGCGCCTTCGTCGATGGTCTTCGACTGGTCGGGCACGAGGGTGGATTCATCGACGATGTGCGCGATGCCGGTGCCTTGGCAGGTCGGGCAGGCGCCGCGACTGTTGAAGGCGAGGTCCTCTGCCCCGGGCGCCTCGACCTGCGCCCCGCATTCGGGGCAGGTGATCGGCTGCATGGCGGCGACGGCAAGGGTGGGCTCGACGTAATGCCCGTTGGGGCACCGGTGGCTTGCCAGGCGCGAAAACATGAGACGCAGGCTGTTGAGCAGTTCGCTCATCGTGCCGAAGGTGCTGCGGATGCCGGGCACGCCGGGGCGCTGGTGCAATGCGAGCGCGGCGGGCACGTAGCGCACGTCGTCCACGTCCGCCCGTTCTGCCTGCGTCATACGCCGGCGCGTGTAGGTGGAAAGGGATTCGAGGTAGCGGCGTGAACCTTCCGCGTACAGCACGCCGAGCGCGAGCGATGATTTGCCTGATCCGGAGACGCCGGCGATGCCCACGATTGTGCCGAGCGGCACGTCTACGTTGATGTTGCGCAGGTTGTGGACGCGTGCCCCGCGCACTTCGATGGCGGCGGGCTTTCGGGATGGGGTGTGGGCCCGCGCTTGGGCGCTCGTGGGATGTGCGGGGAGCGACTTGTGGTTATCTGACGATGATGGCATCCGGTGTTTGTTCACAGTTACCTCCATGATTGCCGGTTCCATCCTTGCATGGCACCGTGACCGTCCGGAATGATTCAGTGATACGCTCAGCGATATGCTGAACACCGTGAACACAGCGGGGGCCTAATGCATCACTGCGGGCGGCGCTCGTGATAACGCGATGAGACGGGATTGATCATGGAACGCTTAACAGCGCAGCAGGTCTACGACAGACTGGTCGAAGGCTACGGCAAGCCGCGATGGTGGCCGGGCACGCCGTACGAAATCATGGTCAGCGCCGTCCTCGTACAGAACACGGCGTGGACGCAGGTGGAGAAGGTGTTCGCCGCATGGGGTGAACCCGAGCCCGCAAAAGTGCTGGCGATGCCTGTCGAACAGCTGCAGGAGACGATTCGCCCGTGCGGTTTCATGAAGGCGAAGGCGGCGACGATCCGAGCGGTCACCGAATGGTACCGCAGGTATGGCTTCGACATCGAACAGGCACGAACAGCAGACCAGCATCGGCTGCGGCGCGAACTGCTGGGTTTGAAGGGCATCGGCGCGGAAACCGCGGACGCGATGCTCGTGTTCGCGTTGCACAAGCCGTCGTTCGTCATCGACGCCTACACGCGCCGCTTCCTTGACCGCATGGGGTACGGGTTCAGCGACGACCGGCAAATCCGCCGCTTCTTCGAATCCGGCCTGCCCGCCGATTACCGGGTCTACGGGTGGTACCACTGGCTGCTGCTCGAACATGGCAAGAACCATTGCCGCAAGCAGCCGGTGTGCGAAGGCTGCGTGTTCAGCGAGGTATGCCCCGGACGGGCTCTCTGAGCATGCCACCGGCGAAGCCTGAATGGCGTCTCGATTTCCGTGTCACCGGGCGGTATACGGCAGTTGCGCCTTCTATCGGCGCGTCACAGGTAATCGAACAGATGTTCTATGATGAGGTCGTTCAACAACCGGCCGCGTAGCGTGGGCACGGCGATGCACCCTTGACCGGCACGCGAACCGGGCACCAATGTGACCAGCCCTTCGGATTGCAAAGAGACCCACCCTTCATCGGGAATGATGCCCGCGAAACGCGACGTGTCGAAGCCTTCTCGCAAGCGCAACCCCAGCATGAGCGTCTCCTCGCGGTCTTCCTGGGCCGTGATGCCTTCGCAGCCACCCCATGGCACGGTGCCGGCGTTGATCGCATGCGCCCAAGCGCGTGGATGGGCAATGTCCCAAGCGCGCAAGCCGACGGTACCGGTTGCCACCGATATGCTTGAGGTGCCGGGGGCGGCCGCCGCGGTCTTGCGGAATCCGGCGTCATCATGACGCGCAACCGCATCATCTGCACCAAGATCCTTTGACTTGGGATTGTCGCCAGCCCCGCTTTCCAGGCTGCAGCTCGCCACCCCGGCAGCTTCCCTGTCCAACCGGTAATGCGAATGTGCGCCTGGCCCTATACCAGCCCAATCGACGTTACGCCAATACCCCAAGTTGTGACGCGACTCGTAGCCAGGCCGCGCCCAATTGCTGATCTCATACCAGTGCAACCCGGCGTCGGCGAAAGCCTCATCGGCGATTTCGTATTTCGCCGCCTCATCATCATCACTGGGTTGGGGAAGATCGCCGGCGGCGATCATCCGGCCCATCTTGGTGTGTGGGGCGATGGTCAGCGCATATGCGGAAACATGATGCACACCAAGATCTATCGCCGTGCGCACGGATGTGCGCCAATCCTCCAAGCTCTCCCCCGGCGCCCCATAAATCAGATCCACACTGGAACGCAGCCCGCACGCATCGGCCGCCCGCAAGCCAGCCTCCACATTCGCTGGGGTATGCCGTCGGTCAAGGGTAGCGAGCACATGGGGCACGGCGGACTGCATGCCGAACGAAATCCTCGTGAACCCACCGTCGGCAAGCCGTTTGATATAGTTGGCGTCGACAGTGTCCGGATTCGCCTCAGTCGTGATTTCCGCGTCAGGCTCAATCCCCCAGATGCGACGCACCGCGTCGAGCATGGCGACCAAGTCAGCGGCGGGAAGAATCGTGGGCGTGCCGCCGCCGAAAAACACCGTAGCCGCCTTCTGCTCACGGATGTCATGCGCTGCCTGCCACGCACGCACCAGCTCCATCTCGCGAACCGCCATCCGCGCGTAATTGCCTCGAGACGCCCCTTCGCCTAAATCACGAGCCGTATAGGTGTTGAAATCGCAGTACCCGCAGCGCCTCATACAAAAAGGCACGTGGATGTACACCTCGAACGTCATGCCATACCACAATCCACATCATGCCGTCGATCGATTCGTCTCATACGGCGAATCAGACGGCGCTCCCCCAGGCCCGCCGTGTCTGCGGGCCTGCCGTCTACTCAGTTATCCGCTTTCTGAGCGGCGCGAATCTTGTCCTTCGTGTCCCGGTCCGTTCCAGCTTCGCCTGTCGAAAGCGCCGCGATGAACGCCTCCTGCGGCACCTCGACATGGCCGAGCATCTTCATGCGCTTCTTGCCGGCCTTCTGCTTCTCAAGCAGCTTGCGTTTACGCGTGATATCGCCGCCATAGCATTTGGCGAGCACATCCTTACGCAGGGCGCGGATATTCTCGCGTGCAATAATCCTAGAGCCGATAGCCGCCTGAATCGGAATCTCGAACTGCTGGCGAGGGATGAGCTCGCGCAGCTTCTTGGTCATCATGACGCCGTAGGAATACGCCTTGTCCCGGTGCACGATGGCGCTGAACGCGTCAACTTTCTCGCCTTGGATCAGGATATCGACCTTGACCAAATCAGCCGCCTGTTCGCCGTCCTCATGGTAATCGAGCGAAGCATAGCCCTTGGTGCGGCTCTTGAGCTGGTCGAAGAAATCGAACACGATTTCGGCCAGTGGAATACGGTAATGCATCTCAACACGCTCAGGGCTCAGATATTCCATATCGCCCATCTCCCCGCGATGCTCCTGGCACAAATCCATCACCGAACCGATGAATTCCTTCGGCGTGATGATATCCGCGGCGACCATGGGCTCGACGATTTTCTTGATTTTGCCTTCGGGGAATTCGCTCGGATTCGTGACGTGATGCACTGTGCCGTCTTCGGCGGTGACCTCATACGGCACGCTCGGGGCGGTTGAGATGAGATCAAGCCCGAATTCACGTTCGAGGCGCTCGCAGACGATTTCCATATGCAGCAGGCCGAGGAAACCGCAACGGAAGCCGAATCCCAAGGCGACTGAGGTCTCGGGTTCGTAAATCAGCGCAGCGTCGTTGAGCTTGAGTTTGTCGAGCGCGTCACGCAATTCCGGGAATTGCGCGTTGTCAATCGGGAACAGGCCGGCATACACCATAGGTTTGGGGTCGCGGTATCCGGGCAGTGGTTCGCTCGCCGGTTTGATGGCGGATGTGATGGTGTCGCCCACTTTCGACTGGCTGACATCCTTCGCCCCGGTGATCACATAGCCGACCTCCCCGGCGCCCAACGCTTTCGTGGGGGTCATATCAGGGCTGATCACGCCGATCTCGATGGGGTCGTGAGTCATGCCGATGCCCATCATGTGCAGTTTCTCGCGGGATTTCAGTTCGCCGTCAACCATACGGATATACGTGACGATGCCGCGGTAGGAGTCATACACCGAATCGAAGATCAGCGCTCTCGCCGGCGCTTTGGGATCCCCGTGAGGGGCGGGGACATCCATGACGATGGTGTCGAGCAGATCGGCGACTCCTTCACCGGTTTTGCCGGAGACCCGAAGCACATCCTGCGGCTTGCACCCGATGAGACCGGCGATTTCTTCGGCGTGCTTGTCAGGCTCCGCGCTGGGCAAGTCGATTTTGTTGAGTACAGGGATGATGGTCAGGTCGTGGTCGATCGCCATGTACAGGTTGGACAGGGTCTGCGCCTCGATGCCTTGCGTGGCGTCCACGAGCAGCACTGCGCCCTCGCATGCCGCCAGCGCGCGGGATACCTCATAGGTGAAGTCCACATGGCCTGGTGTGTCGATCATGCCGAGGGTGTATTCCGTACCGTCGACGGTCCACGGCACGCGTACCGCCTGGGATTTGATGGTGATGCCGCGCTCCTGCTCGATATCCATGCGGTCAAGGAAACGGTCGTGCATTTCCCGCTGCGGGACGATGCCGGACAGCTGGAGGATCCTGTCGGCGACGGTGGATTTGCCGTGGTCGATATGGGCGATGATGCAGAAGTTGCGGATCAGCGACTGATCGGTAAAGCCGGGTTTGTTGTGCGGTTCAATCACTGAGCGTTCTCCTTCTCCCGTACGTCAGGCGCCGGATGCTTGTCGGTTGGTGGGTTGATGCCGCCCGTGTGCTGTGTGGCGGGTGCATCGCAATTCCAATTGTTCTAGTCTAACGGTTCCACGCGGCAAATACATTCGCCGCGTCGCACTGCTGCGCGTCATTGTCGGCGCGTTATCCCGGTCCCGTGGTATCATAAACGCCTGTATGTCCTTATAGCAACCGTCGTTTGGAGTTACATTGGCAAACATCAAGTCGCAGAAGAAGCGCGTCCTGACCAACGAGAAGGCGCACAAGCGCAACGTGTCGGTGAAGTCCGGCCTGAAGACCGTCGTCCGTCGTACCCGCGAAGCCATCGCCGCTGGCGACAAGGCACAGGCTGAGGAAGCGTACAAGCTCGCAGCCCAGAAGCTTGACAAGGCCGCCGGTGCAGGCGTGATCCACAAGAACCAGGCTGCGAACCGCAAGTCCGGTCTCGCTCGTGCCATCAACGCACTGTGACCTTCTAGGCGCTTGAACCTTTTGAACGCCTGACAGAATCCCACGTTTGGGATTCTCAGTATGAGGGGCGCTCCGCACTGTTCGCGGGGCGCCCCTCAACGTTTTGTTTTACTGCTTCTGTTCATCATCCTGAGACGTACCGGCCTGCGTATGCTCCTCGTGATGGTGATACGAACGGTGCATCGCTTCCGGAAGGGTGACCGCATGCTCCCGCGGCACAGCTCCCGGAAGTTTGATATCGAATTTCACTGACAGTGTGCGCATCAGCACGACAAGGACCACAATGGCCACATCGAAGGCGATCTCCTGCGCGTAGGTGATGACCGCATGCATTTCAAGACGATACGACAGGACCGTCAACAGGCACCCGACCAATGAGGGGAAGGCATACCAGTGGCGGTCGCGGACGACCATCGGCACTTCGTTGAGCAGCGTGTCACGAATAAGGCCTCCGGCCAAGGCCGTGAACATGCCGAGAAACACGGCAGTCATCCCGCTCGTGCCGTACATCAGAGCCTTCTGCGTACCGTTCACGGCGAACAATCCAAGGGCAAGCGCGTCAAGAACGAGCATCGGCCATTTCAACTTATCGACTTCAGGATGAATCACAGCGACGAGCAACCCCGCGGCGAGCGTGGTGAACACCATGTTCCTGTCCGAAATGCCGACAGGAGGAAGCGCCCCAAGCACAACGTCGCGCACCAGTCCCCCGCCCAACGCCGTCAGCCATGTCGTCAGCACGATGGCGAACAAATCGTAATGTTTGCGCACCGCGGCAAGCCCGCCCAGCAGACCGCAACAGAACACAGCCACATATTCGATACCGAGGAAGAAGCCATTGCTTTCGAGTGTGACGGTGACAGTCATGATCATGCCTCCAGGTTGCATGGTGTGGTCGCAGCGGCGGGACACGGGACGGTTCGCGGGCTGATACGCTCGCGGACTTCTTTCTCTATACCGTAACAGGGCGACTCCCCGAAAGGAATCGCCCTGTTACAGAAAGACCGAAACGGTATGGGTTTCAGCCGATGTGCTTGGTCTCAGCAGACCTTCCACATCCAGTTGTGCGGATCTTCGATCTCGCCAAGCTGAATACCGAGCAGCTGGTTGCGCAGCTTCATGGTCAGCTCGCCGGAACCGCCGTCGGCGACGGTCACGTCGATGTCGTTGGACTTGAAGCGCCCAATCGGAGTGATGATGGCGGCGGTGCCGCAAGCGAACACTTCGGTGACCTCGCCGGACTTAATGTCTTCGACCAGCTGATCGAACTTGATCATGCCTTCGACCACATCGTGGCCGTCATCCTGCGCGAGCTGGATGATCGAACGACGGGTCACGCCAGGCAGAATGTTGCCCGTGAGCGACGGGGTCTCCAGGTGACCGTCCTTGTGCACGATGAACATGTTCATGCCACCGAGCTCCTCAAGGTAGGTCTTCGTCGCAGCATCCACGAAGCACACCTGCTCGCAGCCGTTCTTGATGCCCGTGTACTCACCGAGCAGCGAAGCGGCGTAGTTGCCGCCGCACTTGGCGAAGCCCGTGCCGCCAGGACCGACGCGGAACCACTTGTCTTCGATCCAGATGCTGACCGGCTTCACACCACCCGGGAAGTAAGGACCGGACGGGGAGGCGATCACGCAATAATCGACTTCCTTCGGGGCACGCACGCCGAGGAACGGCTCGGAAGCGAACATGAACGGACGCATGTACAGGGTGTACTCGCGGCGGGTCGGCACCCAGTTGGCATCGCGACGAACCAGCGCTGCGACGGAGCCGAGGAAATCATCAATCGGCAGCTCCGGCAGATACAGACGCTTGGCGGAGTTCTGGAAACGCTCGGCGTTCGCATCCGGGCGGAACAGCCAAATCGAACCGTCGGCGTGATGATACGCCTTCAAACCTTCGAAGCATTCCTGAGCGTAGTGCAGCACCGAAGCGCCCGGATCCATCTTCAGCGGACCATACGGCTCGATACGGCGATCGGACCAGCCTTCGCCGTCTGTCCACGTCATATGGGCCATGTTGTCAGAGAAAATCTGACCGAAAGCCGGCTTGTCGATCAGCTCCTGACGCTTGGCGTCCGAAGCCGGGTGATCGTTGGGCAGGACGGTGAATTCGTCGGCGAGCTTGTTGAGTTGCGCGGGATCATGATGTGATTGTTCAGTCATAATAACTTCTTCTTGAATCAACCGTTATCACGGTATTGCGTATGTTGCGCTGGTACTTGTGGCACCGGCTCTAAGGAGTACTCTCGCACAGGTCTGGGACGAATGTGTGAAGAGGTTCACATTATGAAAGAGCCGATTATGGCGGGACCCCGCACAGTGGCGGGGTCCCTGTCTATTCCATACTGCCGGGGCTTTGCGTATCCGCTATAGCGCCCGGCGGCGGATCACTTGTTGTCCGCAGCGGCGTCAGCGGCCGGAGCAGCAGCGGCGTCAGCAGCCGGGGCGGCAGTCGCGTCAGCGGTCTCGGCGGTGGACTCGGTGGCGTCCTCAGGCACCTCAACGGTGACCACGGACTCTTCCGGATCGTCGATGTCGAGCTCAGCGCCTTCCGGCAGCTCAACGTCCTTGGCGAAGACCTTGGTGCCGTCGGTCATGCCGTCAACGTTAATGACGATACGCTCAGGCAGGTTGGACACGTCGGCGCGCACCTTGAGCTCCTGGATGTCGACGAATGCGACAGCAGCGCCCTTCGGGGTGCCTTCGACGAAGACCGGGACCTCGACGTCGATCTTCTCGCCGGCCTTGACCTCGTAGAAGTCAACGTGCTCGACGATACGCTTGACAGGGTTGCGCTGAACGTCCTTGACGACTGCGATCTTGGAGTCGCCGCCGAAGTTGATGGTGAACAGCGCGTTGGTGTGGCGCAGTGCCAGCGTGGTCTCCTTCATCGGAAGGGTGACGAACACAGGCTGGTTGCCGCCGGCGTAGATGGTCGCCGGGATCTTGTTGGCTACGCGCAGACGGCGGGCGACGCCCTTGCCGAACTGGTCGCGGACTTCGCCTTCGAGGGTGATGGTGTTGGTTGCCATATGGCTCTCCTTCATGTTGGGGTTCCAAGAGCGGGATTGTTCCCGATCCAGTGTTGTTTCGGCGCGCCGACGCGCCGATTCCCGAACACCAGAAGGTGCCGTGCCATCAGCCGAGTCGATAACGGAGGCGTGCACCTCCCTCGCCAAAGCGTGGCGAACAAGTCGCCAAAGCAACTCTTCTACTATACACGAGTTCATGGACGAGGAAATCGATCCGTGGACACGAGACCCTGGGCGCCCGTACAGCCTTACGCGCCATTGCCGTGATTTGCGTAGAATAAACATAGTACATAGGCAAGGATCGGAGTCAATATGTCCGCGACCAACAAGTCAACGATTGAGCATATCGGCATCGGCGCGGCGACCACGGCATCCGTTGTCGGCGCCGGTCTGTTCGCTCTCGGGGAGACGGTGTTCCGAGCCGCTTGCGATGTGCGCTCCCCCATGTTCATCAAGCACAACGATCGTGCGGTTGAAGCGATCGGCGAGCAGCTCGAGCTGCAGAACAACGATGAACAGCGTGACGCAGTACGGTGGTTCCAGGCGACGCGGCAGTCATTGACCACGTACAGTGAGGACGGGCTGCGTTTGCACGCCTGGGTGTTGGATCCCGACAGTGTCGCCCCGAAGCCGCATGCATATGCGATATGCTGCCACGGTTTTTGCGGTGAACCGCAGGAGATGGCGAGATACGCGTTGCGGTATGCGCGCATGGGATGCACCGTGCTCCTGCCCGCCCTGCGTGCACATGAGCGCAGCCAAGGCAGATATGTCGGCATGGGGTATCTCGATCGCCGCGATGTGATGCGCTGGATCGATCTTGTGGTCCGAGCCGACCGAGATGCGCAAATCATCTTGCATGGCAATTCCATGGGTGCCGCGGCTGTGATGCTCGCCGCGGCGGAGCCGGATCTTCCGGCGCAAGTTAAGGCCGTGATCGAGGACAGCGGGTACTCGAGCATCAGTTCCGAGATGCGTTTTGTGGCGAGGTCGATGATGCGGTTGCCGCGGGTTGTCGGGTTGCCCATGCTCGGCGTCATGAGCATGATTTGCCGTATGCATGCGGGATTTTGGCTGGCTGATGGGGATTGTGTACGTGCGGCAGGGCGTATTCGGGTGCCGATGCTGTGCGTGCATGGGACTGCGGATCAACTGGTGCCGCATGAGTTCATGGACAGAATCGTCAGCGCGTACCATGGGCGGCATTGCCGGATGCTCAGCGTGGCCGGAGCCGGACACACGTTGTCGTCGGTGAAAGACCCCGATACGTACTGGCGAATGGTGCAGTCCACGGTTGATGAGGGATTGAGTCTGGCGTAACCGCAGGAATCGCCTCGCTGCCTCCCCGTGTTTTCCCCGTCCGCTTGCTTGTTCACATGCGTTCTGCGGGTTATTGGCCAAAATGTGTGTCCGGAAATCGGGTGTGAGGGGTTGTCCTGCCGGGCGTGTCGCGGTTTCGAATCCTCATGCCGCCACTTTCGAACCCGGCCAGAATGTGTGTCCGGAACCGGCGCGGACCCCTTGCGGTGCAAGGCGTACAGGCGATTCGAATGTGCCGGGTCGCGCATGCCATGACATACGTCGCGCGCCTGACGGAAGGCTTCCCGCACTGTCCGGGGCCATACTGCCGGTTTGCGTATGCCCGGGCATGCACGAACCGCAAAACACGGGGCCTCCACTGCCGTTTCCCGCCGATATCCGTTCAGCTTCGCATGCCACGGCATACAGGACGCGCACACGACCAGAGCAACAATCAAGACTCCCACACACCCCACCAGCAGACACACATTTTGGCCTATAACCCCGTTCTGCCGCGTTGGTGCGCACGGATTCGGTCGATTGCTGTCGGCAATGATGCGGGCAAAGGAAAGGCGGTGCCGCATGTCCGCCGTTTGAACGGGCTTGCCGACACCGCCATATCACACACACGAACCGGCTTTTGGCCAGCATCGTCGTTCTGTTGCCGTCACGCTGTCGAACCGCATACACGCGCGCCGCGTATACATGGCGACGGTCTTGTTCCATCGTGTTGACGGCCTTGCGCCTCGTTATGTGATGCTAGCAACCGGTGGCATCCGCCCGCCGCTCATGTCCACATCATGGTCGCATTTTCGGACGTATCCGGGAAAACAGACAACAGAAACGGGTCTGAATCCGCCCGTTGAAAGGCGATACAGACCCGTTTGCGGCAATCCAAGGTCGGTCATCATGCGCGCTGGCGCATCATGCCAACAACTCCTTGACCGCTGCGATCACCGCTTGCAGTCCGGCCTTCGCATCACCGAAGAGCATCTGCGTGTTGTCCTCGAAATACAGCTCGTTCTCAATGCCGGCATAGCCACGGCCTCGACCGCGCTTCATGACCACGACATGTTGGGCTTGATCGACATCGAGGATCGGCATGCCGGACACCGGGGTGCCGGGCCGTCGAGCCGCAGGATTGGTCACGTCGTTCGCTCCGACGACCAGAGCCACATTTGCGGAAGGGAACTGCGGATTGATGTCATCAAGGTCCACCAGTTCGTCATAAGGGACGTTCGCCTCAGCCAGCAGCACATTCATATGCCCTGGCATACGGCCGGCGACCGGGTGAATCGCGTAGGACACCTCCACGCCGTGCTCCTTGAGCAGTTCGCCCAGGTCGGCGAGCTCACGCTGGGCTTGCGCCTGGGCGAGACCGAAGCCGGGGACGAAAATGACCTTCTGCGCGTACACGAGTTGAACCGCAACATCGTCCGCCGTGGTCTCCTTCATGGTGCCTTCCGGACCATCCGTGGCGGCTGAGGCGTTCGCAGCGCCGCCGAATCCGCCGGCGAGCACGCTGTGCAACGGCCTGTTCATCGCCTGGGCCATCAGGATCGACAACGTCACGCCGGCAGCGCCGACAAGGGCGCCGGCGACAATCAGCGCGACATTGTCAATGGCCAAGCCGCTCATCGCCACTGCGGTACCCGTGCATGCGTTGAGCACGGAGATGACCACCGGCATGTCGGCTCCGCCGATCGGAATGACGAAGACCAGACCGTACACCAACGCGAACACCGTGGTGAGCACAGCCCACAGCAGACGTTGCCCCGGCTGCACGCACAGCATCACGAAGGACGCAATGGTCAACACGATGAACAGCACGTTGAGCATTCCCTTGCCGGGCAATGTCAGCTTGCGCAGGAACTTCACGCCTTGCAGCTTGCCTGCCGCGACCAGCGAGCCGGTGAAGGTGACCGAGCCGATGACCACGCCGAGCCCGGCGGTGATCAACACCACCAGTCCCGGTGCCTTGGCGGGAGTGAGGATATCGTTCAGCGCGACGAGCGCCGCCGCTCCGCCACCGACGGTGTTGAAAATCGACACCAGTTGCGGCATATCGGTCATCTTCACCTTTTTCGCGCTGACGACACCGGCCACTGCGCCGATCGCGATACCCAGCAGCAACAGGATGATCGCGATATTCGACCGGAATCCGGTGGCGACCAGGTGCACGAACGCCATGATCACGGCGATCACCATGCCGACCGCGGAGATCTGATTGCCGCGGCGGGCGGTTTTCGGCGAATTCATGAAATGCAGGCCGATGACGAACATCACGGCCGACAGCAGATAAACGAACCAGGCTACGGTATCAATGGCGTTCACTTGCCGGCCTCCTCGTGAGTATCAGCGGTATCCGCAGACTTCGCGGGTTTGGAACTCTTGAACATCTCGAGCATGCGGTCGGTGACCACATATCCGCCGACGACATTCATCGTGCCCAGTACAGCGGCGAGGAATACGAACACATACGCGAGCGGCGAATTCGCTTGCGCGGCGACGATCACGACGCCGACAATCACAATGCCGTGAATCGAATTCGCGCCGGACATCAGCGGCGTGTGCAGCGTCGCCGGCACTTTGCCGATGACTTCGACGCCGATCAGCAGCGCCAACACGAACAACGTAATGGATACAACGAGCGGATTCATGAGGTCACTCCCCTTTCTGTTCGGATGTTTGGGTTTCGGATGCGTCGCGCCCGGCGACTACGAGGGCGTCGTCCAGCTCGTCCCCGGCAACCGTCTTCAAATGGCCGTCGCGCACGAAATGGGACAGCACATCCGCCACGTTGCGTGACAACAGGTTCGATGCGGTGTTCGACACTTCCGAAGCAAGGAACGGTGCGCCGATGATGGTGACACCGCCTTCGGTGGTCTGGGTGCCGACCGTGGACCCCTCGACATTGCCGCCGAGATCGCTGGCCGCGCAATCGACGACGACCGCGCCCCGATGCAGAGCATTGACGCCTGCCGCGGTGAGCAGCACCGGCGGTTTGCGACCGGGGACCTTCGCCGTGGTGATCACGATATCGAACTGGGCGGCTTTCTGGTCGACCGCCGCCTGCTGTGCTGCCTGCTCCTCCTTCGTAAGCTGGCGCGCGTAACCGCCTTCGCCTTGGCCGGCGGAGAAATCAAGCCCGAGATCAAGGAATTTCGCGCCCAGGGATTCGACTTCGCCTTTGGATGCGGGACGGACATCATACGCCGTGACGACCGCGCCCAGACGCCGTGCGGTGCCGATCGCCTGGAGTCCGGCGATGCCGGCGCCCAGCACGAGGACCTTCGCGGGGCGGATCGTGCCCGCTGCGGTCGTCATCATCGGCAGGAAGGACTGATAGGCGTTCGCAGCGACGAGTGCCGCCTTATAGCCCATGACGGAATTCTGCGAAGTCATCTCGTCCATGGATTGCGCTGCGCTGAGCTGCCTGGGCAGACGCTCGATGGCGATGGCGGTCAGCCCCGCCTGAGCCAGAGAGGAAATATACGCATCATCGGTGAACGAGCCGAGGATGCCGATCACCCACTGCCCCGGGCGCATCGCCGATACCAATGAAGCATCCGGGCGCGATACGAACCCGAATGCGTCGCATGTCTTGAGCAGCGTCTCCCGGTCGCATACTTGGGCGCCGGCGCGCTCGTAATCGGCATCGGTATATTGCGCGGCCTGTCCCGCGTCATGTTCGATCAGGCATCCGACGCCTTTCTTGCGCAACCTTGCGACAATGTCAGGTGTCAGTGCCACACGCCGTTCATGCTCGGTCGTCTCATTGAAGACACCGAACTGCACGCCGGCTTCTGGTAGTTCAGCCATAGCAGCCCTTTCTAGCTTCATTACTATTTGCGTACGTGGGTACGGGCACAGTGTACCGTATATCACGGTTCGAGACGTAGGCTGTTCCGCCAGTCGGTCCGACGCTGCCGGCAGCTACGCAACCGTAAGGTGACGATGACGTTATTTTCGACTATCATGACAAGGTTGATAGCTGTAGTGAAGGCCAAGGAGTGAGACGTGTCCCTACTGAATTCCATCAAGGACCAGACCATGAGAGTCACCCGGAAGGCGCTGCGCCTTGGCGGGGATTTCACCCATCCGGTCAGCGACGATCAGCCGGGTGATCCTGACTATGTCGATCCGCAGGACATCGAAGTTGCGGATATGCCGGTCAATCTGCCCAATAGCGCCGAATGGGGGCCAGGATACCCCACGACCACGTTCATCGACCAGAAGACGGGTTGCCTGACATCCACCACCGCCGGCAATCCCCCGCTCGACGACGGTTGGAGCATCTATGACATTTATGCCGACCGTGCCAAGCGTATGGGCGACAAGCCGCTGTATACCTTCAAGGTCAACGGCGAATGGACGACCAAGACGGCGAATGAGTTCCTTCATGAAGTCCGTGTGACGGCCAAAGGGCTGATGCATTACGGCCTGAAGAAGGGTGACGGTGTCGCCTTCATGTGCCGCACCTCCTACGAATGGGATGTCTTCGACGCGGCGGTCATGGCGTGCGGCGGTGTGTTGGCCACCATCTATGACACCGATTCCGCGGAGCAGATCCGCAATATCGTCGATAATTCCGACGCACGCTTCCTGGTCGTGCAGACCACCGACATGCGTGACAAGGCTGACGGCGCTCTGGAGGAATGCCCCACGCTCGAACAGATTTTCTGCTTTGAAACCGGCGGCCTCTATGAGCTGCAAGCCTATGCGGATGCGGTCAGCGACGAGGAGCTTGACGCACGTATCGATTCGGTGAAGAAGACCGACCTGTGCTCGATCGTGTACACATCCGGATCGACGGCAGCGCCCAAAGGCGTGGAAATGACGCATGAGGACTATTGCGCGACCGCGCTCAACCTGCCGGATTACATGCCCGACCTGTTGCACGACGAGAAGAACAGCATCCTGCTGTTCCTTCCGCAAGCGCATTCCTTCGCCCGCGCGATCAATTACATCTGCGTGGCCAGCGAGTTGCGCATCTACATCGCCGAAGGCATCAAGACCATGATCGGGGATTTGCAGGTCTCCCGTCCATCGGTGATGATCGTGGTGCCGCGTGTCCTCGAGAAAATCTACAACGCCGCCTCCCAGAAGGCCGGCCACGGCGCCAAGGGCGTGATGTTCGCGGCCTCGGTGGTCACCGCGCAACGGTATATGAAGGAAGTGAGCGACCAAGGCAAGGCCTCGACGCTCACCCGCATGGAGCGTGCAGCGTATGATCCACTGGTGTACAAGTCGCTGCGGGAAGTGCTCGGCGGCCGTGCCAAGTGGATTGTCACCGGCGGCGCCCCGCTGGATCCGGATCTGCTGGCGTTCTTCCGCGGCGCCGGCATCCCGGTGTATGAAGGCTATGGCCTGACCGAAACCACCGCGCCTTGCGCATTCAACCCGCTGGGCGTGCCGTTCCATGAGGGATCCGTGGGCATCCCGTTCCCCGGCTTCTCTGTTCGTCTTGCCCAAGACAACGAGATCCAGGTCAAGGGCGCATCCGTGTTCCACGCCTACCACAAGAACGAGGAGGCGACCGAGACCTCCTTCACGCAGGACGGTTGGTATGCGACCGGCGATTTGGGTCATCTCGACGACAATGGATTCCTGTATATCGTCGGCCGTAAGAAGGATCTGATCATCACTGCAGGCGGCAAGAACGTCTCCCCCGGTCCGATCGAAGAGACCATCCAGCGCTGCGAATTCGTCTCACAGGCCTTGGTGCTCGGCGACAAGCGCCCGTTCATCTCGGCGCTGATCACCCTCGATGAGGATTCCTTGCGTCCCTGGCTCAAGTCCAAGGGACTCAACGAAGATATGTCCATGCAGGAAGCTGCGAACAATGCCGTGGTGCGCGCAGAAGTCCAGAAGTATGTCGATTTGGCCAATGAAGGCGTCTCCCGGGCAGAGTCTGTGCGCAAGTTCATCATCTTGCCTGAGGAATTCACCCAGGAGAACGGCTTGCTCACCGCTTCGATGAAGGTGATCCGCCCGAAGGTCATCAAGCGGTACTCGACCTTGCTGAACACGCAGATGTATACCAAGCGTAAGCAGCAGTAATTCGCCGAAGCGCGAATGTCGCAAACGCCGGTGGCCCGGTCCCGTATCTGTGCGGGGCCGGGCCACCGGCGTATTCAATAGGTTTCCGGATGTCCTTACAGGCTGGTCATCGATGGGCTATGCCCTCACCGCGGTTTGACGCAGGCAAGTCATCACCTGCTCAGACGCGGTGACGACCTGAATCAGAAGCCGAGCCGTTCGAGCTTCTTGGGGTCGGATTGCCAGTCTTTGGCGACCTTGACATGCATATCAAGCCTCGCCTTCTGGCCGACAATCCGATTGACCGGTGTCCGCAGCTTCTTGCGCACTCTGACCAGATGCTCAGCCTTGTGGCCGATGATGATGGGCTTCTGCGAGTCACGCTCGACATAAATCGAAACCATGACGTGCGCTTTGCCGTCACTGTCGGGGTCATCGGCGTTGGGGTATTCGATGCCGTCGACAACAACCGCAAGCGAATGGGGAAGCTCGTCATCAAGCTCTTCGAGGAACGCCCACCGCACCAGTTCGGCGATGGTGGATTCCGGCTTCTCCTCGGTCAGCTGTTCCGCCGGGTACATTTGTGGGCCTTCGGGCATGTGCTCGATCAGGACATCGCGCACTTCCGAGACATTGTCATGCTCCAGGGCGCTGACGGGGACGATATCGGTGAAATCGGCGAAGGCGTTGACTTGGATCAGCTTCTCCATGAGTTCCTGACGGTTGAGCTCATCGATTTTCGTCACGATGGCGATCAGCGGGATCTTCCACTCGAGCGTACCGTCTTCACGTTTTTTCGTGAATTGGGAGCGCAGTCTGCTGAGAATGCGCTTGTCGCCCGGGCCGATTTCCTGGTCGGCAGGCAGCAGGAACGCGACTTCATCGACGTCGGCGAGTGATTCCTCGACGACATCGTTCAACCGCTGGCCGAGCAGGGTGCGCGGGCGGTGGATGCCGGGCGTGTCGACCAGCACGAGTTGAGCGTTGTCGGTGGTCACGATACCGCGAATCGCTTTACGCGTCGTTTCCGGCCGTGAGGACGCGATGGCGATCTGTGTGCCGACCAGGGCGTTCATCAACGTTGATTTGCCCACATTCGGCCGACCTACGACCGCGACGAAACCCGATCGATAGGCCTGATGCCCTTTCGCGGGTTTTTGCTCGGCGGATTCGTGTCCAGTGGTGGTGTCGCTTTCGCTCATGCTGCTCCTTGTTCGTGGCGGTCCGTGGCGGTGTCTTCATGTCCGCCCGCGGATGGATGGCCGTCTGGTGTTGTCGTGTCGTGTCGGTCATTGACGTGCGGTCCGCCTGATTGCTGTTTGTCACCAGTGTCCTCGCCGGGCTCGACGTGTGCGGGTTCGACGACGATCGTCGACACTTTTTTGCGTCTGCCGGCAGAATCCACGGCAGTCAGACGCAACCCGCGGGTGACTGCCGATGCGCCGACGATGGGAACGCGCCCCAACAGTTTGGTCAGCAAGCCGTATACGGTATCGACATCGTCCTCGTCAATGCCGACTTCGAAGATGTCCTCAAGATCGGCGATGGGGGTTCTTGCCGGCATGCGCCAGGTATGCTCGCCGATTTGCTCGGGTTCGCTGTGCTGCGTGCGGTCATGTTCGTCCTCCAGCTCACCGACGATCTGCTCGATGGTGTCTTCGATGGTGACCATGCCCGCGATGCCGCCGTATTCGTCCACCACAATCGCCACATGCTGGCGGGTCCGTTGCATTTCATGGAATAGATCATCGACCGGCTTGGATTCAGGGACGAGCATGGGGTTGCGGATGATGCTTTCCACATCACGGGTCATGGCGTCAGGATTGAAGGCCGTAGCGCGTACCGCGTCCTTGAGATAGGCCATGCCGACCAGATCGTCGACGTCATCGCCGATGACCGGGACCCGCGAGAACCCGGATCGTGAGCACAGCTGTAAGAAGTCCTGGAGGTTATGCCCGCGCTCGATGCAGATCATGTCGGTTCGTGGCACCATGATTTCGCGGGTCAAGGTTTCGGATAAGGTCAGCACATTGCGCAGCATCTCGGAAACTTCGGGGTCGAAATCGTTGGCTTCGACCAGCCGGTCGATGGTGGCGCGGCCTTGCTCGAGCTGCAACTTCTCAAGCTCCTCGTCATCGGACAGCTCGGACTGTTCACGATGATGCCGTTTGCCGACTTTGTCTCCGCCGACCTTGGCGAATGGGGTCAGCGCGACGGCGAAACGGACGACGCGTACATGCCTGAGCATGATATCCACGGGTTTGACTGCGCCGGCGGAGCGTGGACGGACGAGAATGGAAACCACTCCGATGAGCACGCCCGCTATGATGCCGCTCACCAGTTGGATCCAGAGTACACCGCCGCATAGGGACACGATGCTGGCGACCAGTACGCCGTCAAACACGTTGCACACGATGCGGAAGAACGCGCATGAGCCTGAAGTCGCGAAGCGGTCCGCAATCAGATGCTGGACCTTGTGGATCTTGTCGATTTTCTTCATGCGTGAGAACTGCGTGAGTTCCTGGTCGGTCTGGATTTCCAGGATCCGGTTGTTCAGGCTTGCCCTGGTTACGCGTGATACCGCACCTTCCGCGGCTGCCATGGATAGTGACAGCCATACCAGCAGTGCTGCGACCACAGCGAGCAACGCAATCAGCACCATCGTGGTCGTATCAGGCATTCCATTCCCCCTCCGTCGTGTCAATAGCCGGCGCAGAGCCGACTGCTAAACTGTAATGCAATACAGAAATACAGTTATTGACGATGGTCATCGCCTGCTCCGCCCTTGCTTCCAGACTGGGCATGACTGGCATCGTACAACGCAAGCATGTCTCGTGCCCCTGTAGGCAACACAGCCGGCGGGATATCCACCTGCCGGACCGCCATATAAGTGAGAAGCAACTGACGCTGCAAGCCGAACATCTGACGTTCCTGCTCAGGCGTGACATGGTCGTAGCCGAGCAGATGCAGGATGCCATGGATGGTGAGCAGCATCATCTCCTGCATGGTGCTGTGGCCTGCGGCGAGAGCCTGCTGCCTGGCAACCCACGGGCAGATGACGATATCGCCAAGCACACCCTCCATTTCGGTCGATCCATCGCCAGGACGCAATTCGTCCATCGGGAAGCTCATCACGTCAGTCGGCCCCTGAAGGTTCATCCAGCGTTCATGCAGCTGCGCGATAGGATCGGGATCGACGAATAAAATGGTCAGATCCGATTGAATGCTCACACGCATCTGGCTCATCACCCACACGCCGAGCTGGGAGAAGACCTCCGGGTCGATGTTCCATACGGTTTCATTGGTTACATCAACGCTCATCCGTTGTTATGCTCCTCATGATCGGAATCGTTGTCAGCGGTCTTGGTCTTGCCGGTGCTGCCATCAGCATGGCCGGCATGGTCGGAGTTGTCGGGTTCGACTGTCCAACGCGCGTTGAGGCGTGCCCGCTCGTTCTTTCCACGCTCCCGCCGGCCATGGTCGCCGGCGATGGCGGCATGACGATCATAGGCCTGGACGATCTTCCCGACCAGCGCGTGACGCACCACATCCTGTGAAGCCAGATGAGCGAAGGCGATGCCCTTGATTCCACGCAGGATATCTTCGATCGTCGCGAGTCCAGAACGCGGCACGGTCAAATCGACTTGGGTGATATCCCCCGTGATGACCATCTTGGTGTTGAACCCCAGACGGGTGAGGAACATCTTCATCTGCTGCTCGGTGGTGTTCTGCGCTTCATCAAGAATGACAAACGCGTCGTTGAGCGTGCGGCCTCGCATGTACGCGAGCGGAGCGACCTCAATGGTGCCGTCATCCATAAGCCGGTGCAGCTGTTCACCCCCCAGCATGTCGGACAACGCGTCGTACAGCGGCCTGAGATACGGATCGACCTTCTCGCTGAGAGTGCCCGGCAGGAAACCGAGGTTCTCCCCCGCTTCCACAGCAGGACGGGTGAGAATGATCCTGCGCACCTCCCCATCCTGGAAAGCGCGGACAGCTTTCGCGACCGCCAGATACGTCTTGCCGGTACCAGCCGGGCCTATGGCGAAGGTGATGGTATTGGATTCAATCGTGTTCACGTATGCGATCTGCCCGGGGGTTTTCGGACGGACCGGCACACCGGCGGCGAACGTGATGACACCCGGTACATGAGCGCGGCGTCGATCGTGGTCGATTCTGTTCGCCGAATCGACCACGGCGTTCCGTGGAACCGCGGCCGAGGCACCGAACTTGCGGATATCGTCCAAACGCTGGGCGCGCGGGCCATTGCGTAATGCACGGCGATCCAACAGCCGGCGGACCGTATCGGCGTCCATGGGCGCGGTATACGCCTCGTCAATCAGCGTATGCATGACCTCCTCAGCTTGCGCGGCCTGAGCCTCGGTCTGCTTTGATCTGGATACGATCGCGACCCGATTGCCGCGAACGATGATCGTCAATTCAGGAAACGCCTGCTCGACTACGCGGATGACCTCATCAATCGGGCCGAACACGGCGACGGGATCAAGCTCGGGCGGAACCGTAACAACGCGGGTAGTGGTAGCCACTTGCCGAAACCTACTCCTCGAACTTCTGGCCGGTCAGGACATGGGCATGCACGTGGAAGACCGTCTGGCCAGCATCCTCGCCGGTATTGAACACCAGCCGAAACGCGCCGTGGAAGGCATCGTCGGCGATATGCTGGGCGACTTCAACGATATGAGCAAGTGTGCCCGGGTCTGCTGCGGCAAGTTCAGCGGCATTGGCGTAATGCTTGCGCGGCACGATCAGGACGTGGACCTTCGCCTTCGGCGCGATGTCCTTGAACGCGTACACCGTGTCATCCTCGTACACCTTGGTGCTCGGAATCTCCCCCGCAACGATCTTGCAGAACAGGCAATCATCGGACTGGCTCATACACACTCCTTACCGAATGGGTCGTGGGCATACCGTTCGTACGTCCACGACTCATCATATTGAGCGGTTCGGATAAGGGAACGATCACGAAACCTTGTAGAACACGTAATCGAGAAAGTCCTGATCCTGTGGCGAAAGCGTCTTGGTCACTGTGGCCAAGCTGTGGCTTGTGAGTGTCGGTGGAGGGTCGGGCTTCTGCCGACGCTGAGTGGTGTGCGAGCGTCGGCAGAAGGTTGTGGTTCTGTTTCTGCCGACGGTGAGGTGCCTCTGAGCGTCGGTAGAAGGTTGGGTATGGTGCGTGATGCCGGATTCACTTCGCTGTCGGACACACATTTGGCCTACAACCCCACCCCAACCGAATACCACGGCACCCCCGACTGACCCACCACCGGACACACATTTTGGCCTATAACCCCTGGAATCGGTGTGCATAACAAAAAGGCTCCCGATTGGGAGCCTTACTTGTGTCCGGAGCGGGACTTGAACCCGCACGCCCGTTTAAAATAGGCACTAGCACCTCAAGCTAGCGCGTCTACCATTCCGCCACCCGGACATGTGCCTTGAAGCAACAGAAAGAAACTATAGCACGACGGCAAGCTGAAGCAAATCATATCGCTCTTGGGCGTGTCGTTTTCATCGGATCAACGATCCGTCCGGGCAATCAAGCATGACGCCGGCATCATCATCGCCATGCGTCATGCCGGAACCTGACCCAGTGATAGCCTTACAGACATGACCGATCCGTTGTTTCTGCTGCATCCTGAATCCGACGACGCCCCGGTGAACACCGACTCGTTGCGCGAAGGATGGAACATCACCCTGCCCAAGTCCATCAGACGGCACGCCATTCAAGCCATGCGCCTGCATGATGGCGACACGCTGCAACTCTCCGACGGCCAAGGCCTGCGCATCCACACCACGCTGGTCGATGCCGAACAAGGACAGGCTCAAGTCAACACATTCAGCAAAGAGGAACCACCAGTCACTCGTCTTGCGCTCATCCAAGCGCTCGCCAAAACCGGTCACGACGAGCAGGCGATCGATATGGCCACACAGATCGGTGTCGATTCGGTCATCCCCTGGCAGGCAGATCGGTCAATCGCCAAGTGGAAACAAGGCAGAAGCGATCGCAAATGGTCGCAGACCCTCGACGCGGCGACGGAACAGTCACGGCGGGCATGGCGGCCACAGCTCGACGATTGCATCTCGAGCAAACAACTCATCGCCATCTGCCGGCGCGCCATGGTGTTCGGTGATATCGTCATCATCCTGCACCAGGACGCGAACGCCAACTGGGAACAGATTGAACATGCTGTCGCACATATGGAACAGCGATGCCTCGAAGACGGCAGATCACGCACGGTCAACGTGGTGGTAGGGCCGGAAGGCGGCATCAGCGACCAAGAGGCACAAGCATTCGCCGACGCCGGAGCCATGTGCACGCTGCTCGGACACAATATCCTCCGTGCATCCACCGCAGGTCCGGTCGCCTTGTCACTGCTGTCCCGCGCCATGGGACGATACGCCTGACCTCGCTGGAAACGCCCACCTGCCTACTATGATGCAAGAGAACACATGACAAGCCGCGCCAACCCGGCACAGCAACACAATCGACAATGACAAGGGAGATCCTGTTTCCATGCGGTTGATCCATCTGGAAAGCATCGACGACGAGCGTGTCGCCGCCTACACCAATCTCACCGAGCTCCAGCTGAGGAATCGGCTTGAGCCTGCGAAAGGGCTGTTCATCGCGGAATCACCCAAAGTCATCGACCGGGCGCTCGCCGCTGGCCGTGAACCGATCTCCTTGCTGGTGGAAGAGCCTTGGATCGCCGGGATGCACGATGAATTCGAATACATCGATGCGCATTGGGGAACCGACATTCCCGTCTATGTAGCCAGCCCAGAGCAGCTCAAACGGCTGACCGGATACCGTTTGCATCGTGGCGCGCTGTCCGCGATGAAGCGTTGGCCCCTGCCGGGCGTCGAAGAGGTGTGCCGTGGAGCCCGTCGTATCGCCGTGATGGAGAATATCGTCGATCATACGAATGTCGGGGCGCTGATGCGTTCGGCCGCCGCGCTTGACGTGGACGCCGTGCTGGTGACGCCATCATGCGGTGACCCGTTGTACCGCCGAGCCGCCCGGGTATCCATGGGCACGGTGTTCCAAGTGCCTTGGACGCGTATCGGCGGCGATGATACGCATTTCTGGCCTATCCAAGGCCTCGCGCAACTGCACGACCTGGGGTTCACCACGGCGGCCATGGCGTTGGATGACGACTCCATCAGTCTTGACGAGCTGGTGCGACGACTTGACAACAGCCCATCATCCGCTGATCATATCGACAAACTCGCCCTCATTTTCGGCACAGAAGGCGACGGATTGTCCCATCGCACCATCTCACACGCGGATCTGACAGTGAAAATCCCGATGAGTCACGGTGTCGACAGCCTCAATGTCGCGGCGTCCAGTGCCGTCGCATTCTATGTGACACGGGTAAAACGCCAATAACAACCGTGCTCCTTACGTACGTCAGGACGTAAGGAGCACGGTACCCAGGCGCAAGCGATGGCGCACACGCGCGGAATGCGATGCGCCCGTCTCACTACGATGGATTGTTCAGTATTGCGGCATCGCATCCAGATTGAACCCGATGGCGGCGAGCTGTTCGCGACCTTCGGGCGTGATCTTGTCGACAGTCCAACGGGGTTGCCATGTCCAATCGATGCGGAATTCCTCGACGAGACCGGCAAGAGTGCTTGCGCATTCGTCCTCAATGAGTTCCGTCAGCGGGCATGCCGGCGTGGTGAGGGTCATCGTGATGATCGCGCGCCCCAGATTGTCGATTTCGATGCCGTACACCAGACCAAGGTCGATGACATCGATACCCAGTTCTGGGTCGATCACTTGATGCAACGCCTCTTTGACGTCTTGTGCCGTCGCACGGCCGATATCGTCCACGGCGACCAGCGGGATGTCGTCATCGTTGTTTTCGTCACCGTCATGTTGGCATTCCTGCTTGCTGTGCTTGCCGCACGCGCACCGATCGTCCTGGGAGGCCTCTCCGGATTGGGCCGGGTCGGCGGACGTGTCTTCGGCAGGCTTGCTGAGTGCGCCCAGCAACTGTGGGTTGGCCATGACCTTACGTGCGGCGTTGTCATTGCCCAAAGTTTGGGATACCGTGTCAAAAATCGTGGATTCCGGTTCGGGGACCAGATTGCCCTGATCTGTCATCATGCTCCTTATCGGCTCAGTCGGCTTCGCCGGCGGATGTCTTCTCTTGCGAGGCCAAGGCCTTGGCGACGGCATCTTTCATGCCTTCCCAGCCGAGCAACGCACATTTGATACGCATAGGATACTTCGAAACACCTTGGAACACCACAGCATCGTCAAGCCGTTCGTTCTCGGCGTCATCGGCAAGCCCTTTGCCGCGCGATTCCATCAACTTATGGAAGGTTGCTCCCAGGCTCATAGCCTCATCGACGGTTTTGCCTTCGACAAGATCGGTCATGACCGACAGGCTCGCCTGGGAAATCGAACAGCCATGGCCATCCCACTCGAGCTGTTCGATGCGATGCGGCTCCTCTTTGGACACTTCGACACGGATGGTCGCCTCGTCTCCGCAGGTGGGATTGAACTGGTGGGATTGCCCAGTTTCGCAGTATTCGTGATGTTGATGAACGCTCGCTTCACCCTGATCGAGCGAAGACTCCACTGCGGTGTCGCCTTCTTTGGCTAAATCCGGTGCGAAATGCGCCTTTCCGTGTGGATCGCGCGCGGCTTCAAGAATGACTTCCTGATACATCTGTTCCAAGTCGTCGCCGCTCATGCCAAAATCGTCGCTCATACCTGTTCCCTACTCTCGCTCATATGCTTGCGGGGGCATATCATACCCCCGCAAGCGCGATATCTCCATAACTGATTCGGATACGCCCAGAGCGCGCGCACTTCGCGTATGCGCTCTGGGCGTATGACTGTCAGACCTTGAAGAACGACCGGACCTTGGAGACCGCTTCTACCAACGCCTGTGCGTCTTCGATGCTGTTGTACACACCGGTGGACGCGCGGTTGGAAGCGTACAACCCGAAATGACGGTGCACCGGTTGCGCGCAATGATGCCCTACGCGAATAGCGATACCAAGTGAGTCAATGAACTGGCCGACATCATGCGGGTGGACGCCCTGCACGTCAAACGCCACGGTACCGATACGGTCGACGTTCTCGCGTGGTCCCAGGATACGCACGCCGTCGATATCGCCGAGTTTGAGCAGTTCGGCGGCGATGGTCTTCTCATGGGCCTCGATGTTCTCCATGCCGATCTCGCGCATCCAGTCCGCGGCGACGCCGGCGGCGACGACTTGGGCGACAGGCTGGGTCCCCGCTTCGAAACGTGCGGGCGGAGCCATGTATTCAGCCGGCTTGTCCATCCATGCCAATTCAACCATGGATCCGCCGAAATTGGCCGGCGGCAACGCTTCGAGCAGCTCACGCTTGCCGTACAGGAAGCCCACGCCGGTAGGACCATACATCTTGTGGGCGCTCCACGCGGCGAAATCGACATCCATCGCATGAAAATCAACCTTCAGATGCGGCACAGACTGGCATGCGTCGAGGATGAACACCGCTCCGACCTCATGGGCGCGGCGGACGATCGGCGCGATATCGGTGATGGCACCCGTCGTGTTGCCCACATGGGTGATCGCGACGACTTTCGTGCGTTCGGTGATGACCTCGTCAGCGGTATCGGAACGGATGCGTCCGTCCTCGGCCAGATCGAACCATTTGAGGGTGGCTCCGGTACGGTACGCAAGCTCCTGGAACGGCAGAAGTACAGAATGGTGTTCCGCCTTGGAAACCACGATTTCATCGCCCGGTTTCAACGCGAAACGCTGTGCGGGCTTGCCGCCACGTCCTACACTCGCGTTGCCGAATGCGGTCGCCAGCAAGTTCAACCCGGCGGTCGCGCCGGCTGTGACGACAATCTCCTCTTCGCCTTCCTCGCTGTTGGCGCCGACCAGACGCGCAACCTTGGCGCGCGCCTCTTCGAAGGCCATCGTGCTGCGTGCCGCCAACTCATGGGCTCCGCGATGCACGCCTGCGTTGATGGTACGGTAGAACTCGCTTTCGGCATCGATCACGCACTGTGGCTTCTGCGATGTCGCAGCGGAATCAAGGTACACCAGCGGGTGACCGTGAATGCTCTGATCCAGAATCGGGAATTGCCGGCGGATGGCGGCAAAATCAACATCAGTCATTTCGAACCTTGCCTTCCGCAGCTCAGGCCAGCGCCGATTCCGTGCTGCCTTCCGGCAGGTATTCGTCGTAGCCGTTTTCCTCGAGCTCGTCCGCAAGCTCGGGACCGCCGGTCTTCACGAAATGGCCATCGGCGAAGACATGGACGATATCCGGCTTGATGTACTTGAGGATGCGCGTGTAGTGGGTGACCATGAGAATGCCCAGATCAGTGTTCTCCTTGGCGCGGTTCACGCCTTCGGACACAATGCGCAAGGCGTCGACATCCAAGCCGGAATCGGTTTCGTCAAGGATGGCGAACTTCGGCTTGAGCAGTTCGAGTTGCAGTACTTCCGCGCGCTTCTTCTCACCGCCGGAGAATCCCTCATTGACGGAACGCATCGCGAATTTCGGATCCATGCGCAGCCGCTTCATCGCCTCGTTGAGTTCCTTGGTCCATGTGCGGATTGACGGCGCTTTGCCGTCGACTTCAGTTTTCGCGGTACGCAGGAAGTTGGTCATGGACACGCCCGGCACTTCGACCGGATACTGCATGGCGAGGAACAGGCCTTCCTTTGCGCGCTCATCCGGCGTCTGCTTGAGAATGTCCACGCCGTCAAGCAGCGCTTGACCGGAATCGACCTCGTACTTCGGGTGTCCCGCGAGCGTGTAGGCGAGTGTGGATTTGCCAGAGCCGTTGGGACCCATAATCGCATGGGTCTCCCCCGAATGGACGGTCAGATTGACCCCCTTGAGGATCTGCTTGCGTCCCTCCTTGGTTTCCACAGAGGCGTAGAGGTCCTTGATTTCGAGAGTGTGCTGCATGTTACTTTTCCTCCAATACGGCTTGCATGGCCGCGTTCTCGCCTCGTGCCAGGCGACGGTCGATCACATTCATCAGGTGCTGCGCAATAACGGGTACGCCGATTTCTTCGACAAGTTCGGCGAAGAATCCTTGGACGACCAGTTTGCGTGCTTCAGTTTCGCTGATACCACGGGATTCGAGATAGAACAGTTCCTCATCATCGAATCGGCCGACCGAACTGGCGTGACCCGCACCGACGATATTGCCGTTCTCGATTTCCAGATTCGGCTCGGAATCAGCGATGGCGCCGGGCGTGAGTACGAGATTCCTGTTGAGTTCGTAGGAATCGGTGCCCGGTGCGGTCGGCTCGATCAGCGCGTTGCCCACCCATGTGGAGTGCGCTCCCTTACCGCTCAGCGCGCCCTTGTACACGACACGGGACTTGCATTCGGGGTAATTGTGCACGACCATCGTCCGATGCTCGATATGTTCACCGGGATCGGCGAAGTAGATGCCCAGCATGTTCAAGTCGCCTTGGGAGCCGCCGAAATCCTGGTCCATACGGATGCGCACGACGTCACCGCCAAGCGTCACCACGGAATGCCGCAGCGACGCGCCTGCGCCGACGCGGATGCGATGATTGCCGACATGTTTGGACCCTTTGTCCCATTCCTGCACGAAGGTCGTGGAGATATGCGAATCCGCGCCTGTCGAGATTTCCACGCCTTCGGCGATACGGGCACGGCCGTCATGTTCGACGATGACATCGCCATGCGCGCGATCCTCGGCGACGATGACCAGATGCACTGCGTCAAGGTCGTCGCCTCCACCATGGACGCGCACAAACACCGGCTTGTCGATTTCGCCGCGCAGCCGCACGACGGTCGCTGTGTTGCCGCTCGCCCATTCGACCGCTGACACGCGGTCATTCGGCATGAGCACGGTACCCGAGGGCTTCTCCCCCAGCGCGACCTGCGACACGTCGACATGATCGCCGTCGACGGGCTGGCCATCGGTATCGGTCACTTCGATGCGCGTTTTACCACTCGGTTCGAACACGTCGAAGAACTCTTCGATGCGTTCAATCGGCGTATACCGCCAATCCTCTTGTTTGCGGGTCGGCTGGCTGAATGCGTCCACGTCGAAGGACCGCGGCTCGCGATCCGCGCTTGACGGCATTGCCGCGGGGAAGGCATACGGGTCATGCGGGTCGGCCTTCGGGATGTTGATCTCCGTGTCTGTCGGTTGCGTCTGGGATTGTACGTTCTGCACGTTCTGCATGGTGTTCTGCTCTTGTTCTGCCATGGATCAGCCTACCGATCCTTCCATCTGCAATTCGACGAGCCTGTTGAGCTCAAGTGCATACTCCATAGGCAGCTCTCGGCTGATTGGCTCTACGAAGCCGCGGACGATCATGCCCATGGCTTCCTTCTCTTCGAGACCACGGCTCATCAGATAGAACAGCTGATCTTCGGAAACCTTGGAAACAGTCGCTTCATGTGCCATGGAGACGTCATCCTCGCGCACGTCGACATGCGGATACGTGTCGGAACGCGAGAAATCGTCAACCAGCAGGGCGTCGCATACGACCGATGAGCTCGAACCTTCGGCACCGTCAACGATTTTGACCAGACCGCGGTAGGCTGAGCGCCCGCCGCCTCGGGAAATCGATTTCGCCACAATCGTGGAGCTGGTGTGCGGTGCGAGATGGATCATCTTCGCGCCGGTATCCTGATATTGGCCCTTGCCGGCGAAGCCGAGGGACATGGTGGATGCCTTGGCATACGGTTCGGCGAGGATGCAGGCCGGGTATTTCATCGTGGCTTTGGATCCGATATTGCCATCGACCCATTCCATCGTGCCGCCTTCACGCACATAGGCGCGTTGCGTGACGAGGTTGTACACGTTGTTCGACCAGTTCTGCACGGTTGTGTACCGCACGCGCGCATGCTTCTCGACGACGATTTCGACGATTGCGGCGTGCAGCGAATCCGTGGAATAGATCGGGGCGGTGCACCCTTCGACGTAATGCACGTAGGAGCCTTCGTCCGCGATGATGAGCGTGCGCTCGAACTGGCCCATATTCGGTGTGTTGATGCGGAAATACGCTTGCAACGGGATGTCCACGTGGACGCCCTTGGGCACATAGACAAATGAGCCGCCGGACCATGCCGCGGTGTTCAGTGCGCCGAACTTGTTGTCTTCCGGTGACACGACCTTGCCGAAATACTTGCGGACCAGATCGGGGTATTCCCGGACCGCGGTATCGGTGTCAACGAAAATAACGCCCTGTTTCTTCAGATCATCACGGATTGAGTTGTAGATGACTTCGGATTCGTATTGAGCGGCGACGCCGGAGACAAGACGCTTCTTCTCCGCCTCAGGAATGCCCAGCTTGTCGTAAGTGTTGCGGATATCATCGGGAAGATCTTCCCAACGCTTCGCCTGCTCTTTGAGCGGCTTGACATAATACTTGAAATCATCGGCGTTGAAACCGCTCAGATCGACGCCCCATGATGGCATCGGCTTTTCAACGAAAGCGCGATACCCGCGCAGACGCATGTCCAGCATCCACTGTGGCTCATGCTTGTCCGCGGAGATTGCCCTGACGACATTCTCGTCGATGCCTTTCTTCGCTGCCTCACCGGCGGCGTCGGAATCATGCCAGCCGTAGTTGTAATCTCCGAACTGGCTGATGATTTCGTCGTCCTGTTTGATTTTTTCCTCGTTGACGCGGGAACGGTCAGCCACATACTGGCTCATCTCCACATCCGCCGCGGCGTTTGGTGTGTGTTCGCTCGCCACCGTACGCTGCCTCCATTCATTCGTAGTTCCATCGCTAACCTAACAGACCTGACCGGAAAACACTAGGGATTGTCCGAACTACGCCTCATGCGAAATCACATGATTCCTGCGATGGGCGTGTCGAAACGAATGCGCCTGCACAGTTCGCATGTGCAGGCGCATTCGGCAAGTGCCGCAGTCAGTCAAGCCGACAGCGATTCATGACTGTCAGTCCTGATCGGCCGCCTGATGATCCAGGGCCGCCTTCACCAAACCGGCGAACAGCGGATGCGGGCGCGTCGGACGGGACTTGAACTCAGGATGCGCTTGCGTGCCCACATAGAACGGGTGAACATCCTGCGGAAGCTCCACGAACTCGGTAAGCTCGCCGTCAGGGCTTTCGCCAGAAATCCGCATGCCGCCGTCACGCAGCTGCTGCTTGTAATTGACGTTCACCTCGTAACGGTGACGATGACGCTCGGTCACATGGGTGCTGCCATACAGCTGGGCGACCAAGGAATCCTCCTCGAGATTCGCCGGATAAGAGCCCAAACGCATGGTGTGGCCCATATCGCCGTGGCCGGCGACGATATCCTTCTGCTCTTCCATCGTGGCGATGACCGGATTCTTGCAATCCGGCTCGAACTCGGTGGAATTCGCATCCTCAAGGCCGAGCACGTCACGGGCGTACTCGATGACCATGGACTGCAGACCGAGGCACAGGCCGAGCGCCGGCAAGCCCGTCTCACGAGCGAACTTCAATGCGCCGATCTTGCCTTCGATGCCGCGGATGCCGAAACCGCCAGGAATGACGATGCCATCGACATTGTTGAGCGCAGCCTTCGCGCCTTCCCAGGTTTCGCACAAATCAGCCGCGACCCATTTGACGTTCACCTTGGCGTAATTGGCGAATCCGCCTGCCTTGATGGCTTCGGTGACGGACAGGTAAGCGTCCGGCAGATCGATGTACTTGCCGACGATGGCGACATTCACCTCATGCTTGGGGTGGTGGACGCGCTCGAGCAGATCCTCCCACTCAGCCCAATCGACATCGTGGAACGGCAGACCGAGTTCACGCACGACGTAAGCGTCCAGTCCTTCGTCGAACAGGATCTTCGGGACATCGTAGATGCTCGGGGCATCCACACAATTGACCACGCCTTCAGAATCGACGTCGCACATCAGTGAAATCTTGTCCTTGATGGACTGGTTCAGCGGACGATCGGAACGCAGGACCAGCGCATCGGGCGTGATGCCCAGCTGGCGCAGCATCATCACGGAATGCTGGGTCGGCTTGGTTTTCAGCTCGTGCGCGGCGGAAATATACGGAACCAGCGAAACGTGCACGAACATGCAGTTCTCCGGGCCGAGTTCACGGCGTACCTGACGAGCGGCCTCAAGGAACGGCTGCGATTCGATATCGCCGACGGTGCCGCCGATTTCCGTGATAATCACATCGACATCGTCCGCCGCCTGGGCGCGCATACGGCTCTTGATTTCATTGGTGATATGCGGGATCACCTGCACGCACTGGCCGAGATACTCGCCGGCACGCTCCTTGCGCAGCACGGACTGGTAAATCTGACCGGTGGTGACATTTGCCTTCTGGCTGAGGAAGACATCAAGGAAGCGCTCATAATGGCCGATGTCGAGATCGGTTTCGGCGCCATCCTCGGTGACGTAGACCTCACCGTGCTGGAAGGGGTTCATTGTGCCCGGGTCGACATTGATATAGGGATCGAGTTTCTGCTGAAGAACGCGGATTCCGCGGCTGCGCAGCAGGCGGCCCAAGGACGAAGCTGTCAGTCCTTTGCCGAGGGAGGACACCACGCCTCCGGTGACAAAAATATGCTTGGTGACGTGTTCCGATGCATTGCCATGTTGTCTTCTTACCATGGAACTCCAATCTATCATCTCGTCATGACCCGGCGTGTTTCGTTGTGCACGACAGGACAGGTGGCCGGTTGTTGCGTAACGGGATCGGCTCCTCCCCGATTGCCGCCGTTGATCACAGAGCAATATGGGTTGCGCACACACATCAGTTCCCGTACCAATCCGGGTCGGATGCGTCGCGGGCGGAACCGCCGTGCCAGGTGGACGGCGTGGCGGCTACATGGATCGCTATGGCCGATCCCGCCGGCACAGTCGCATTGAGCTTGCCATCGATGCCGATACGCACCGTCGATGAACAGTCGCCGCTGGCATAGACGTTGCAATACTCACCTGCCGGCATCGAGGTGGCGTACGACACGGCGGCATCGTTTTCCCCATTGTTGATGACGATGTATGCCCGGTTGCCGCGGCCGAAACCGATGACGTTATCGCCGTCGTCATGCCAATCCACCATGCGTGAGGACCCGGCGACGTTATGCCAGCCGATCATGCCCCGGATCGCCGTCCACCGTTGCGTGCAGGTCCAATCCGATCCCGTGCCGCAGGTCGTATCGGGAACGGAGGTCGAGGTGGCGCCTGGAGCGCCGTCATCACTGTTCTCGTATTCATAGCCGGAGAAGATATTCGGCGTGCTGTACGGGTACGCGAGCATGAACGCATTAGCCAGCAGATACGAATTTTCGTCACGGTATGTCAACGTCATGCCGTTGCGTTCCGTATCCCAATTGGTGACGAATATCGCCGCCTGGTCGCTTGGCACGAGATTGCTGGTGATGTCCTTGATCGACTTGGTTCCCCCGACAAGCGAATTGGAGAAGAAAGTCTTGAGCTGGTACGCGTACTGGAATTCCGACACCTGCCCGGAACGCGTGTAGTTCTTCGGCTGGATCGACGCCGCCTCGTTCACATTGCCGATGACCTCTTGCATCCACCAGATATCGTTCAGGGAGCGTCCGGTTTTCTGTGCTACGAGCTTCTTGATGGCGAGGACATCCGTGTTGGAGATGTGTTTGACGGCATCGACGCGGAAACCTGCAACCCCATAGTTGATGAGTTTGGCGAAATACGAGGCGAGTGTGTCTCGTACATGGGCTGAGGACGTGTCGAGGTCTTGCAATCCGGTGACACGGCAATCCTGGACATTCTCTTGATCCGTGTAATTGATGACATCCGAGTCGCAGGAATGGAAATCCTTGGCAGTGTATCCGATAGCAGGGAAATCGCCCTTCGCATCGTATGCGCTGCCACCTGTGCCAGTGCCGCTGCCCTGCCCGACACCGGTGGTGTGGTTGATGACGGCATCGGCGATGATGCCCACTCCTGCCGCCTTGCATGTGGCGATCATGGATTTGAATTCCTGTTCAGTGCCTTCCTTGGAGTCCAACTTGTAACTGACGGGCTGATATGACGTCCACCATTGCGTTCCCTTGATGGATTCCTGCGGCGGGGAGACTTGGACATACGCGACGCCTTCCGGGCCGAATGTCTTGGTGCATTCCTTGGCGATTGACGTCCAGTTTTCCTGGAACGCGGTAACGATGACGTCACTGCGGTAGCTTGCCGGGTCAAAATCGGCGGTGATGCCGGTCGGTGTGCGGAATGTCGCTACAGTCAGCGCGGCGCTGACGACGATGCACAGCACTGCGATCAGGATGGTTCTGATGCGTTGTTTCATGATTCCTCCGTTGGATGGGCTGACAGCATTGTATGACGGGCGGCTCGGTCCTGCAAACGTTCGCAGTCGGCGGTGGACGATAACACCTTGCGGGAGCGCAAAAGCGTCGATGAAAACGACAACGGGTGACGAACGTTGTCTTACGTTCGTCACCCGTTGGCGGGACGCGTCTGATACGAGGTCAGACTATGCGCCGTAGACCGGGCTAGTCACGGTATGCGCCGTGCTTGGCTCTGCGCTCCCCTGCCAGCGACATTGCACCAGCCAAGGCCAGTGCGAGGCACACGAGGATCGCTCCGGCAACGGAAGCGCCAGTCTTGGCGAGATCCGCCGGCTGGTTCGCGGCTTGCGCCGCGGACTTGCCGTCCTGGGGCTTCGCAGCGGTGTTGCCGTTGTCGTCTTTCTGCGACGGCACGAAGGCGAGCACGGTGGCTGACAGCGCCGGAGCAGTGTAGCCGGCATCGGTGATCGCGGCGGTCTTGGCCTTGGATGCATCGGCCGTAACCGTGCCGTCCGAGACCAACAGTTTGTAGTCGCCAGCAGTCAAGCCGGAAACCGTGGAATCGGCATCATTGGCGTTGAGGATGACCACGTACGTGCCGTCATCATCCTTGACCTGATATGCGACTACCCCATCCTTGGCTTGCAAGACCTTGGTGTTGTTCGCAATCTGGTCGTAGTCGGACATGCGGAACGCCGCGACCTTCTTGCGCAGGGCGATCAGACCCTTGACGTACTCGGCATTGGCGCCATAGTTGGCATCGTTGAGCCGATCCCAATCGATGGCGTTGACCGAATCACCGGACTTGTAGCTGTTGCCGTCACCGTTCTTGGTGCGCTGGAACTCCTGGCCGAGCTGAATCTCGGAGATGCCCTGCGACAGGAACACCGTGGCGTCGGCGAGTTCGGCGCGCTTGGTGCGCGTCGCTTCATCGTCGCCAGGAACCGACTTGACGAGCTTGTCGTACAAGGTCATGTTGTCGTGAATCTCCGCATACTGGACCACCTGGGAGGCGGTCTGGTAATGATCCTGCGCATTGCCGTTCCAGCAGGTGGTGGCGCCCTCGTTCGTATCATACGGGCAGCCGAGCATGTTGTGCAGAATCAAGTTCTCCTGATCCTTCTTGCCGGAGACGAAACCGGTGTCGGTGTCGGAGAACACGGAGCCCTTGAGCCCATCACGGATGGAATCGTTGAAGAACGAGACAGTCGAGCCAGTCTTCGTGCCGTTGGAGCCGGTGTTGTCCAGCTCATAGGCATTCGGCTGGATGGACATCTTGGACTTGTCCATCGTGGTGTTCATATCCCAGCCTTCGCCGACGATGATGATACCCGGATCGATCTTGTCGAGGGCGGCACGCACTTCCTTCATGGTTTCGAGATCCTCGAGACCCATGAGATCGAAGCGGAAGCCGTCGACATTGTAGTTCTTCGCCCAATACGTGACCGAGTCGACGATGTATTTGCGCATCATCGCACGCTCGGAGGCAGTATCGTTGCCGCAACCGGAGTTGTTGACCATGGAACCGTCCGCATTGTACCGGAAGTAATATCCCGGAACCGTGAGATTGAACGGGTTCGTGGAAGCGTCGGCGACATGGTTGTACACCACGTCCATGATGACGCGCAGACCGTTCTTATGCAGTCCGTTGACCATCTCCTTGGCTTCGACGATACGCGTGGACGGATCGCTCGCGTTCGAGGAATACGAGCCTTCCGGCACGTTGTAGTTCTCCGGGTCATACCCCCAGTTGTAGTTGGAATCATCCAATGCCTTGGTCTCGTCCACGCTCGCGTAGTCGAACATCGGCTGGATCTGCACGTGGGTGATGCCCAACTGCTTGAGGTAGTCAAGACCAGTCGCCTTGCCTTGCGAGTTGGTGGTGCCTTCCTCCACAACGCCCAGGTACTTGCCGCGATTGGCTTCGGACACGCCGGAATTGGCGTTCTTCGTCAGATCGCGGATATGGGTCTCTGCGATCACCGCGTTGGACGACGAACCGAAGGACGGCATGCGGTTAAAGTCCTTATGGGTTTTCTATTTGCTAGGTGGTTGTAGGTCTATGTTGGTTGCTTGTTGTTAGCATCCACTTTTAGCATCCTTTAGTGGGGTGTTTTTGTAGTGGTAGGTATGTTAACAAAAAAAATAAAT
>NZ_WBSO01000012.1 GCF_009299485.1 Bifidobacterium apri | reverse complement strand
CCATCGCGCCTGCCCCATCACAAACCAGCTACGCCCACAAGCCACCCAGCGTAACCAGTTTGCACAACAACACCAACCGCCGTCCCCATCCCCCATCACGTCGGCCCCATCACAAACCAGCTACGCCCACAAGCCACCCAGCGTAACCAGTTTGCACAACAACAACCCCATCCCCTGACCCCATACCCCATCGCGTCCGCCCTTTCACAAACCAGCTACGCCCACGAGCCGACCAGCGTAACCAGTTTGTATAACACGAAACCCTCTGCTGACGCTGGCAGGGGGGTCAGCGTCAGCAGAGGGTTGGAGAGCGCGGGGCGGTACGCCACCGCCCGGGTCGCACACTACTCGAGCTCGAGCGCTCCGGTGTACAGCTGGTAGTACTCGCCACGCTGGGCAATGAGCTCATCGTGGTTGCCGCGTTCGATGATCCGGCCGTGGTCGAGTACCATAATCACGTCCGCATTGCGGACGGTGGACAACCGGTGCGCGATCACGAAAACCGTGCGGCCCTTCATCAAGGCGTCCATACCAGCCTGCACGACCTCTTCGGTGCGGGTATCAATCGAGCTGGTCGCCTCGTCCAGGATCATAGCCGGCGGATCGGCCACAGCAGCGCGTGCAATCGAAATCAACTGACGCTGCCCCTGCGACAGGCCCGACCCGTCACCGGAGAGCACAGTCTGGTAGCCGTTCGGCAGCATGCGGATGAAGCCGTCCGCATTGGTGAGCTTCGCCGCCTCGATGCACTCCTCATCCGTGGCGTCCAACCGCCCATAGCGAATGTTGTCCATCACCGTACCGGTGAACAGATTCACATCCTGCAACACGATACCCAGCGAACGCCGCAGATCCGGCTTGCGGATGTTACGCACGTCGATGCCGTCATACAGAATCTGGCCTTCCTGAATATCATAGAAGCGGTTGATGAGGTTCGTGACCGTGGTCTTGCCCGCACCCGTCGCACCAACCAGCGCGATCTTCTGGCCGGGCTTGGCGAACCATGTGATGTCATGCAACACCGGCTTGGACGGGTTGTATCCGAAGGTCACGTCGGTGAAGCGCACATCACCACGCAGCAGCGTGTACCGGCCGTCCGGCGACGTGATTGCGCTCTGCTTCGCTTTGGCGGCGACCTCACGGGCCTGGCCACGCAGTTTGGCGGCCGCGGCAAGCGAGCGTGTACCGTCATCATCCGCCGTCCGCTTCCACGCCCAATGCTGCGTATCCTTGTCGGTTTCCGTCATCGTGCGTCCATCTTCGCCCAGCTCGACGTTGACCAGCGTGACCGTACCGCCGTCAGCCTCCACCGGCTCGTCCATCAGCGCGAAGATACGCGAGGCGCCAGCGAGCGCCATCATGACCATCGTGAACTGCATGGAGACCTGACCGAGCGGGTTGATGAATCCGCGTGACAGGGTGAGCATGGCGATCACCGTGCCGAGGGTCATCGTGCCGACGCCGCTGAACCCGAAGTTCGGCAGGCCGGACAGTCCCGCCCACGCGCCGAGAACAGCCGTGGCGACATAGAGCAGATACCCGGAATTGTTGACAATCGGCATGGTGATGTTGCCGTAGGTGTTGGCTTGGGCGGCTGCGTCGAACAGTTCCTCGTTGCGGCGGTCGAATTCGCGTTGCGTGGCATCCTCATGGTTGAACACCTTGATGACTTTCTGCCCGTTGACCGATTCCTCGACGAAGCCGTTCACATCGCCGAGCACACGCTGCTGGCGCACGAACTGGGCGCCTGAACGAGCGACGAGCTTGTTGACGAGCACGAAGAGGACGATCGCGAATACGAGGGTGAACAGCGCGAACGGCACGGACAGCCACATCATCGCGATCAGGGATGCGAGCGCGGACAGCAGCGAGGCGAACATCTGCGGGAAGGACTGCGAAATCGCCTGCCGCAGGGTGTCGGTGTCGTTGGTGTATCGGCTCATCACGTCGCCATGTTCGTGGGTGTCGAAGTAGCGGATCGGCAGGCGCTGCTGGTGGGCGAACATATCATCGCGGATTTTCTTGAGCGTGCCTTGCTCGATGTCGATGATCAGCCAGCCCCACAGCCACGCGCAGAAGGTGCCGACCGCATACATGATGGCGAGCAGGGTGAGCGCGCGGATGAGCGGCCCCCAATCGGGGTGCGATGCGGCGACCAGCGGGATGATGTACGTGTCGACAAGCCGCTGCAGGAACGCGATGGACAGCGCCTGCGCGGCCGCGGACGCGATGATGGACAGGATGACGATGGTCAGGCGCACCGGGTATTGCGCGATGTAGCCCCACAGCCGTTTGACGGTGCCGCGTGGGACTTTCGCACGCTTCCGGGATGCCATAGCATCGTTGGCGGATGCCGGCTCGTCGGCGTGAACGTCCGTCGGGATGGGGCGGACGTCAGCATTCGTGGATGTTGCGGTCTGTTCTGCGCTCATCGTGCCTCTCCTTTCTGCTGAGCGGCGGTGTCGCCTGCGGTCAGATCATTGGCGATTGCGGTCGGTGCGTCCACCGACGCATCCGCCGACGCATCCGCCGACTGCTCCTCACCATGGTTCTTCGTCTGCAGTTCGTAAATCGCGCGGTACTCGTCACTGGTCTTCAACAATTGCCCATGCGTGCCTTTGTCCATGATGCGGCCGCCCGCCATGACCAGGATGATGTCGGCGTCCTGCACGGAGCTCAGCCGCTGGGCGATGATGATTTTCGTGACTTCAGGCGCTTCGGACCGCAGTCCCTCGCGGATCAGCTGGTCGGTTTTGGTGTCGACCGCGCTGGTGGAATCATCCAGAATCAGGATTTTCGGGTGTTTCAGCAGTGCACGGGCGATGCACAGGCGCTGGCGTTGGCCGCCGGATACATTCGTGCCGCCCTGCTCGATCATGGTGTCGTACTTGTCAGGGAATTCCTGGACGAAGCTGTCCGCCTGGGCGATTTGCGCGGCGTGGCGGATCTGCTCGTCGGTGGCATCGGGGTTGCCCCATCGCAGGTTCTCAGCGATCGTGCCGCTGAACAGCACGTTTTTCTGCAGTACCATCGCGACCTGGTCGCGCAGCGTCTGCAGGTCGTATTCGCGCACATCATGGCCGCCGACCTTGAACGATCCGCCGGTGACGTCGTACAAGCGTGGGATCAGCTGCACCAGGCTAGATTTCGACGAGCCTGTGCCGCCGATGATACCGACCACGGCGCCTGAGGGGATCGTGAGGTTGATGTCGTCGAGCACCGGTTTCTCCGACCGATGCGAATAGCGGAAGGTGACGTGGTCGAACTCGATGGAGCCGTCCGGCACCTGGGTGATGGGATGCTCGGGGTCGGTGACCGTGCTGCGTTCCTGCAGCACCTGGCAGATGCGTTCGGCTGACGCCTGCGAGATGATGAACATCACGAAGACCATGGAAATCATCATGAGCGCCATCAGAATCTGCAGCGCATAGGTTACGAGCGCGGTCAGGTCGCCGGTTGTCAAGCCGTTCGCCGCGTTGTTGCCGGAGGCGACGATTTGCTGCGCGCCCATCCAGGACACGGCGAGCAGCGCGATGTAGATGCACGCGTCCATCAACGGGGCGTTGAAGCTCATCACACGTTCCGCCTTGACGAAATCGCGATAGATGGCACGGGAAATGCGGCCGAATTTCGCGATTTCATGGTCTTCGCGGTTATATGATTTGACCACGCGGATGCCTTGCAGATTCTCATCCACATCATTGTTGAGTTTGTCGTATGTGTGGAAGACGCGTTCGAATACAGGGTGCACAAAAGCGGCCAGCGCAACCAGCGCAACGCCCAGAATCGGGACGAGTATGAGGAATACGAGCGAAATCTGTTTGCTGATGCGGAACGAGCAGATCCATGCGGCGATCATCATGACCGGGGCGCGCATGCCGACGCGGATGATCATCTGGTAGGAGTTCTGCAGGTTGGTCACGTCGGTTGTGCTGCGTGTGATGATCGAGCCGGTGGAGAACCGGTCGATGTTCGTGAAGCTGAAGCCCTGCACTTTGGCGAACACGTCGTGGCGGAGGTTCTTCGCAAAGCCTGCGGAGGCGACGGCGGCGAAACGGCCGGCGAGCGTGCCGGCGGCGAAGGAGACGAGTGCGCACAGGAAGAGGATCAGACCGAACTTCCAAACTTTCGGCATGGAGCCTCCGGTGATGCCTTGGTCGATGAGGTTCGCCATGACGGTGGGGATGATGATTTCCATAATCGCTTCGACGGCGACGGTAATCGGGGTGAGGATGCTTTCCTTCTTGTATTCGCGCAGGCTGTGCAGCAGCGTTCGGATGACGTGCGTGGGTTTCGCCGGCACGTCAGCGGCGTCACGTGTGACGGTGAGTTGTCGTGTGGTCACTGGTTGCGTTCCTTTCCTTCCTTGATGGTGTTGCGGTCATAGTGGATGATGCTTGCGGCAAGTTGGCTGACTGCCGGTGACGGTTCCGGATGGTCCGTGGACCGCGCTGGCGCCCGCGTGGCTTGAGACCGGGCGGCGGTGTCGAGCGCAGTGTCCATATTGTGATGCATCCGTGCGAGATAGTCGCGCAACCGGGCGAGCTCGTCGGGCGTAAAACCTACGGTGAGGGAGGTTTCTGCGCGGTTTCCGTTGGCGGCGAGATCGGCGACAATCCGGTCGGCTTTTTGGGTGAGCACGATGCGTTTGAGCCTGGCGTCGCGGGCGACCGGTTTGCGGATGATCAGCCCTTTGTGTTCCATGCGGGTCAGCACGCGTGAGGCAGTGGACCGGGTGATGCAAAAGCGGGTTTCGATATCGTGCTGGAATATCTCATCGCCGCGATGGCGGTCAAGGAACATGATGATGCTGGCGTTGCCGTCTGTCGCTTCGCGCGCGCTAGCAGGCATCGTCAACCCGAGATACCGGCGGACCGCTCTGCCGAGCCGCTGGATTTCCACTCCCAGGGTGATCCGATCGGGTGCCGGGCTGCAGCCGGGCCCGGGCTTGCCGTCATCGCGACAGACGGCGGGCGCGACGTCAGGCTGATTGATGTCGTATGCCATGTTCTTCCCTCCCCCTGTGAGGCTGCCCGAATGATGGATGTGATGCAGGACGCTTGCGGTTGCCGTGATGTATTGACACGGACGTTCCGAATGTTGATGGTAATAGGTGCTCCATACAACAGTTGCATATGCAACATTCGGCGTGTCGAACCGGTTTATCGTCGGCATGCGGCTTCCCCACAGCCGAACGACTCGCACATGGCACCTCTTGGTACCGTTCGCACGGTTACCGCCACCAACCCTGCCCTGCGGCATATTACAGCACCAACTCACCCGCAAGGGCTCATCGCCGCCTGGCGACGACACCTCCGCCCGCCCTTTGACACGCTGGCGGGACCGGTCCGTTTGCAGCAATCCCAAGGAAACACGGCACAGTCTTCGAATCCCCCGTGATTCCCGACGGCCAGAAGACCCGCGAACACGCCCGCGCCGCTTGTCACATCATGACCGAACCACTAAACTACCAGTTGGTAACTAAATCCGCCTCGATGAAGAAAGCGAACCGTCATGACCGACGACCTTCCCTACCGAAACCCAGAACTGCCGACACCGCAACGTATCGCCGACCTGCTCGGACGCATGACCCTCGAAGAGAAGGTCGGCCAGATGATGCAACTCGACGCCCGCAACGGCGACCTCGACGATCTGATCGTTGCCAAACATGTCGGCTCGATTCTGCACACCAGCCCTGCGGACCTGCCGCGTGCCGTCGAAACCGTAAGCACCAGAACGCGTCTCGGCATCCCGCTGCTCATCGGCGACGATTGCATCCACGGATACTCCTTCTGGCCGGGAGCCACCATCTTCCCCTCGCAACTGGGCATGGCGGCCAGCTGGGACCCCGCAGCAGTGCAGGCAGTCGGCCGCGCGACCGCCGAAGAGGTCTCCGCCACCGGCGTGCACTGGACCTTCTCCCCTGTGCTGTGCATCGCCCGAGACACCCGATGGGGCCGTGTGGACGAAACCTTCGGAGAAGACCCGACCCTGATCGGCGACATGGCCTCCGCCATCATCAAGGGCTACCAAGGCGGAGCCAAAGCCGGCGAGCCGCTCGCCCGCAACGCCATCCTCGCATGCGCCAAGCATTTCGCCGGCTACAGCGAAACCCAAGGCGGCCGTGACGCTTCCGAAGCCGACCTGTCCCATCGCAAACTCGAATCATGGTTCCTGCCGCCGTTCGAACGGGTCGCCAAAGAAGGCTGCGGCACCTTCATGCTCGGCTACGAATCCATCGACGGCGTACCGGTCACGTTCAACCACTGGCTGCTCTCCGAAAAGCTGCGCGGGGATTGGAACTACCAAGGCACGCTGATCACCGACTGGGACAACGTCGGTCGCGCGGTGTGGGAGCAGAAAGTCAAAGCCGATTATGTGCATGCCGCCGCAGACGCGGTCAAAGCCGGCAACGACCTGATCATGACCACGCCGCAGTTCTACGACGGCGCCATCGAAGCCGTGCACGCCGGTTTGCTGGACGAGTCACTGATCGACGCCGCAGTGAGCCGCATCCTCGCGCTCAAGTTCCGTCTCGGCCTGTTCGAAGACCCCCGATTGCCCGATGAGCGGCGCATCAAGGAAGTCGTCGGCTGCGACGCCCACCAGAACCTCAATCTGCGCATCGCCCGCGAATCCACAGTGCTGCTGAACAACAACGGGGCGCTGCCGTTCGCCGCCGCCGGCAAACGCATCGCCGTCATCGGCCCGCTTGCCGACGACGCCCAGAACCAGCTGGGCGACTGGGCGGGCAACTCCGGCCAAGTCACCTGGATGCCCGACGGCCAGCCGCGCGGCATGATCACCACAATCCTCGACGGATTCAAACAACTCGCCCCGCAAGGCTGCGACATCACCTATTCCCGCGGTGCGAACATCATCGACCTGGTCGATGACCCGGAAGGTGCATACTTCCCCGACGGCCAGCCGCGCCCGAAACTCGCCGTCAGCGCCCCCGTCGACCAGCACCTGCTCGACGAGGCCGTGGACAACGCCCGCCAGAGCGATCTCATCGTCGCCGTCGTCGGCGACGTCGTGCAACTGGTCGGGGAAACCTGCTCGACCGCAACCTTGGAACTGCTCGGCGGCCAGAACGCCATGCTCGAAGCGCTCAGCAATGTGGCACGCGAGACCGGCACACCGCTGGTCGTCGTGCTGATGAGCTCCAAACCGCAAGTCATGCCCGCATGCGTGATCGGCGGCAACGGCGTGATCGTGGACGAATCCACAGCAGACGGCGTCAGCGCGTTCCTGTGGGCGCCCAACCCGGGAATGAAAGGCGGGCAGGCGATCGCCGAAATCATCCTCGGCCTCACCGATCCCAGCGGCAGGCTTCCCATCACCTTCCCGCGTCACGCCGGGCAGCTGCCGGTGTATTACAACCAGATTCGCGGCCAACACGGCAACCGCTACGCCGATCTCACACAGGACCCGGCATTCGCGTTCGGTGAAGGACTGAGCTACACCACCTTCGACTACGGCGAGCCAGCCATCACCAACACCCCGGCCTGCGGAACGTTCACCGTGGATGACACCGTACACGCCGAAATCACGCTGACCAATACCGGCGACCGGGCAGGCACCGAAGTTGTTCAGCTGTATATCGGCGACATCGTCACCTCATACAGCTGGACCGACCGCGAACTCAAAGCGTTCCGGCGCGTGCACCTCAAACCGGGCGAAACCACGACCGTGGCCTTCGACATTCCGGTGGCCGACTGCACCATCGTCGACCAGGACGCCCACAGATTCGTAGAGCCCGGCGAGTTCGAGGTGCTGATCGGCCATTCGAGCCGCCGCACGGACCTCAAACGCGCCACGTTCACCGTCGCATAGATGGCATCCCTCTAGGTGACAACGGCCATATAGCGACAACGAGCGACAACAATCGCGCGTTTGCACACCAACCATATACGGAGTTCGGTACCGCCGAACCCACGACGGTTCAGCGGTACCCCTCCCACAGCGGCAGCGGAAACAGCACATCCTCCATCGCCGCCCATTCCTCACACAAGTCAATCGCCGGTTCGCGCAGCCAACGCAACTGCACGCCGTCCATGATCTCCATCGCGCGGCGGACCAGCGGGCGCATATCTTCCCACTGCCCCACCCACTGCGGAATATCCCATGTGAATCCGCTGTAATACTGCCATATCGCTTCCGGCCGACGGGCGAACTCCTCATGCAGCGGATGCCGTGGATTGAATGATTCGACCTGAAGCATGGAAAACAGCTGCACCAGCATACGCCGCTGCGCATTGCACTGCACCAGGAATCGCAGATACGCAGGGAACAGCATCGCGCCCGGTCCGCTGCCCGGCAGTCCGGAGACGCGGAACTCCTCGGGACTGCCGATCGCATTGTAGTATTCGTGATACACCATCGCCAGCATATTGTCCTTGCTGCCGACATACCGCAGCACGCCCTGCTTGGAAATGCCGACCCGGTCAGCGACATCCTGTACGGACATGCCGTTGAACCCACGTTCGCTGATGAGCTCGACCGCAGCGTTCAGCACCTCGCATCGACGTTCCTGGGGTGGTTTGCGGATCCGCTTGCTTCGCTGAGTTTCCATACGCCCGAGTGTATCGGCGCGAACGGAAAACCCGAGCGCCGCTTTCAGGCCTGGAACACGTCAGGGTGGGCGGGGTCCCCCGGTACGTCGGCAAGCAGCCCCTCCAATCCGAGGAACTCCTGCCAGAAGTCAAGCGGCTGCCCATACGGCGTCGCCTCACTGCCATGCGCCTGCACGTTCGCCTTCGCTTCCAGCACGTCAAGATCGCTCAGACCATCGAAATACGATGTCAGACGGCCGAGGTTCCCGTCGTCGTAGAACAGGGAACCGATGATTTCCGTCAGCCGTTGGGCGCGTTCGATCGGCAGGGAATCCCAATGCCGCAATTCGATGAAATTCTTCAGGCGAACATCGTTGAAATGCGTGGACAGCACATGATTGACCTCATACGCGTTGAGCTCGCGATCCGGGTAGATCTCTTCGGCGTTGTCGCGGAACGCGGCGCGATGCTTCTGGGCGTCAGGCAGCCCTTCAGCCTCGGGGGTGTGCGTCAGGTCGGCGAACATCATCGGGGTGCTCAACACGTCCACCGCATAATCCTCCCAGCCGAACCGGTCATCGTACAACCCGGGGATCAGGTTCGTGCGCTGGCAGTCAAGGAAATCCCACATACGCTGGCGCAGCAGCGGGAACGGGTTCTCGGTGCCCTCGAAATACGGAGTGTTGCGGAAGAACCACGCGAGAATCGGGCCGATCGCCGTCCCCACGCGCAGCTTGCGGATGGCGTCCTGCTCATTTTGATAGTCGATGCTCACCTGTGTGGACGCCGAACCGCGCATCATGCACAGGCCATACTGTCCGACACGCCCCAGATAATCGGTCATCGCCTCGTACCGGCTCTTGGGGTTGACCGGAATGTCGGCATAGCTGGTGTTCGGCTGGTAGCCGTAGTTGATTAGGCGGAAGTCCAGCGCGTCGAGAATCGGATTGATTTCCTTGCGGAAGCGACCGTATTCGACGGCCAGTTCCTGCGGGCTGTGCAGCACACCAATCGAGCATTCGACTTGGGCGCCCGGTTCCAGGGAGATGGAGATTCCTTTACGGGCGAGACCTACCAGATGGCCGTTCTCCCAATACTCTTTGTCGGCATCGTAATAGGGGCGCAAGCGATTGAGCAGGACCTCGATCCCGTTCGGCTCGTAATAGTTGACCGCCTGGTCGGTGCCGTTGCGAACGGGCAGATGCTCGATTTCCACACCGTACCCATCCTGCCGTTCCGGTTTGGCGCCGCTTTCGAAGAAACGAACCAGGCTGTCGACATGCTTGGGATTGACGGTGGCATTCATATGCGCGTAGCTGATGCGTGGTGTGCTCATGCTGCCATCGTAAACGATATGGGACCGCCACGCGCGGATTGCCGCGCCCTCAGCTCTACGAAAAACTGATAGCGCCTTGTAGTTCTTCGCCTGGTCTGATGCCGCCTGATGTGATGCCGCTTGATTCGATTCCGCTTGCGGCAAGTCACGCGTTCAGTTCGTTCAGTCATTGCCGCCGACGGAACGAGCGGACAGCGAACCGTGCCGAGGACAGCGACCACAGACAATCCGCGACGTGGCAATGCTGGCGGGAACCGCGTGCCGCGGCGAGGCGAGGCGCGAGGTAACGATGCGGAGCAGCGATGTGGAGCGCACTCCCCCACGCGCCGGGCGTACCGCGTATGCCTGGCGCCGGCACCTATCGGCCGACGCCAGAATCATTCAATCTGCCGTAGACAGCGGCGCCGGCGCGTCCGGCGACGGCGCGGTCGTCCCGCTCTCGCCGGCACGCCCGCTTGCCCGGCCGTGCATCGGCTCATCGAGATGCGCCTTGTGATTCTTCTTGGCGGCGGCGATCATCAGCTTCAAACGGTTGAGCTGGTTCGCCTCCGAGGCGCCCGGATCGTAATCGATCGACACGATGTTGGCCTGCGGATACAGGCGGCGGATCTTGCCGAACATGCCTCGCCCGGTCACGTGGTTCGGCAGGCACGCAAAGGGCTGCGCGCACACGATGTTCGGGCACCCAGACTCGATCAGCTCGATGATCTCGGCGGTCAGCAGCCAGCCTTCGCCGGCCTGCACGCCGACGGACGTGACTTCATCAGCGGTTTTCACCAGCTGCTCCATGCGTTCGTCCTGGCTGAACTTGCCGTGCGCGGTGGCGATGGCGCGACGCACCGGGTTGAGCCCGCGGTTGAGCGCCCAGCGCATGATCGCGTCCATGGTCTGGCTGCCGCCGGTGCCCAGATGGTCCTCATTCCACTTGTCGGTGTAGGGGTGCTGGGTCATGAACTCGACGATGCCCGGCACCACGGCTTCGCAGCCTTGCGCCTCAATCTGGTCGACGACATGGTTGTTGGCATCCGGATGATACTTGACAAGAATCTCGCCGACAACGCCGACACGCGGCTTGCGCGGGATATCCTTGAGCGGCAGCTCGTCGAAGGTGCGCACGATCTTCTTCAACAGCTGCGGGTACAGCCAGTACCCCTTGCCGTACACACGCTTGGCGGTCTTGGAATACCCATGGTGCTCGATGGTTTCGCTCAGAATGGTGTCCCACTGCTCGTACAGGGCGTTCGCGCTGCCCGGCTCCGCCTCGTACGGGCGGACGCGGTACAGGCATTTCATCAGCAGATCACCGTAGACGAGCGCCTTGCCGGCACGTTCCAGCATCGCCGGCGTGGCTTTGAATCCAGGATTGCTTTCCAACCCTTGGAAACTCAGCGCGATAACCGGAATCTGCGGGTATCCGGCGTCGATCAACGCCTTGCGGATCAAGCCGTAATAGTTCGTGGCTCGGCACATGCCGCCGGTCTGGGAAATGGCGAGCGCCACATGGTCCGGATCGTATTTGCCTTGGATGATGGCGTCCACCAGCTGGCCGACAACCATGATCGCAGGATAGCAGGCATCGTTGTTGACGTATTTGAGGCCGGTTTCGACATCCTCGTTGCTGGCGTGTTTGAGCACGTCGAACTTGTATCCTCCGGAGCGGATGACGGATTCGACCAGCGAGAAGTGCACCGGGCTCATCTGCGGGCAGACGATAGTGTAGTCACGCATGGATTTCTCGAAGCGGACCTTGTGCGCGTAGCGGGTCATGGTGGCTTCATTGCGTGCGGATGCGGGGCGTTTCATGCTTGTCGCGCCGGTCTTCGTGGCATCCTGCTGGGATGCCGCCGGAGCTGCCGCGCGGCGTGACGCCTGCTTGACCGCTTCGGTGAGCTTGGGGTTGCCCGCCATCACGGCGTCGAGCATCGCCTGGCGTCCCGGAGTTGGCGCGGGGCCGCCGGTGTGGCGGAATCCGGCATCGTGGTCGTCACTGTGGCGTTTGGCGTTCCGTTCACGCTCCTCGACGGCGGCTTTGAGCGAGCGCAGACGGATCTTCGCGGCGCCGAGATTGCTGACTTCGTCGATTTTGAGCACGGTGTACACGTCGGCTTTGTCGGCGAGGATTTCGCTGACCTGGTCGGTGGTGATGGCGTCAAGCCCGCATCCGAAGGAGTTGAGCTGCACGAGTTCAAGCCCCGGGTAGGAGGATACGAAGCGTGCCGCCGAGTACAGGCGGGCATGGTACGCCCACTGGTTCTGCACGCGCAGGGGCATGCGGGTGACTTTGCGGTCGCCGACCTCACGGAATCCTGCGGCGTCCTTCGCGCGCGGGTCCTTCTCGCCGGCGCTCAGGTATTCGCTCAGATGCAGGTCTTCACCCGGCTGCAGTTCGCAGATGGAATCCTCGGACAGAACGACCATGCCAAGCGAGCAGATGGTTTCGGGAATGCCATGGTTGACTTCCGGGTCGATGTGGTAGGGACGTCCGGCAAGCACGATGCCGTGGCAGTTGTGCTCTTTCATGTAGGCGAGCGCACGCAGGCCCTCCTGCTGGACATCATGCTTGAACAGCTTGTCTTCTGCGTACGCCGCCTTGACCGCTTGCTGCGCCTCCTCCATCGTCACGTTCGCCCACGCGAATTCTTCGACGATGCGCTTGGCCATGAGCTCATGGTTGGCCAAGTTGAAGTAGGGGCGCATGTAGCGGATGCCGGGTTCGCGCAGTTCGGGCATATTCGCGCCGATGACGACCGGGTAGTTCGCCACGACCGGGCAGTTGTAGTGGTTGTCGGTGTTGGGTACGAGGTTCTCCTCGTAGCTCACGCACGGGTAGAAGATCGTCTTGACACCCTTGTTGAGCAGCCATTTGATATGACCGTGCACGAGTTTGGCCGGGTAGCAGATGTTCTCAGAGGCGATGGATTCGATGCCGGTTTCAAACAGCTCGTGGTTGGAACGCCCGGAGATGATGACCTTGAAGCCGAGATTGGTCAGCAGGGTGAACCAGAACGGGTAGTTCTCGTACATGTTGAGCACGCGCGGGATGCCGATTTCTCCGCGGGTCGCCTTCTTGTCGGTCAGACGCCGGTAGGCGAAGCAACGCTTGTACTTGTAGTCGTACAGGTTGGGGCGGTCGGAGCGCTGCTTTTTCGCATCGCCGCCGCGTTCGCACCGGTTGCCGGTCACATAGCGCGAACCGTCCTGGAAGGTCGTGATGGTGAGCTTGCAGTGGTTCTGGCACAGTTTGCACACGTCGCGGGACGTGGTCATCGACAGGTTGTCGAGGGCGTCGCCGGTGAGGATGCTGGAACGGGTGTGCGCGGCGGAAGGATCGTCATCGGCCGCGTCGACATAGTGCATGCGGGCGGTCAGGGCGGCGCCGTACGCGCCCATCAGGCCGGCGATGTTCGGTCGGGTGACTTCGCGCTTGGTAAGCAGTTCGAAGGCGCGCAACACGGCGTCGTTGAGGAAGGTGCCGCCCTGGACGACGACCGTGTCGCCGAGCGCGTCGGCGTCACGCAGTTTGATGACCTTATACAACGCGTTGCGCACGACCGAATAGCACAGGCCGGCGGCGATGTCCTCGATGGAGGCGCCTTCTTTCTGCGCCTGCTTGACGGAGGAGTTCATGAATACCGTGCAACGCGAGCCCAAATCCACCGGATGCGTGGAATTCAGGGCTTTTTGCGTGAATTCCTCGATGCTCAGCCCCATGGACTGGGCGAAGGTCTGCAGGAAGGAACCGCAGCCGGAAGAGCACGCCTCATTGACGGCGATCGAATCGATGACCCCGTCGTTGATGGCAAGGTATTTCATGTCTTGGCCGCCGATGTCGATGACTGCGGTGACGCCGGGGCTGACCATTTCCGCCCCGCGATAATGCGCCATCGTTTCGACGACGCCTTCATCCAGGTGCAGGCCGGTGGAGATCAGGCCTTCGCCGTATCCGGTCGCGCAGGAGCGCGCGATCCACGCATCCGCAGGCAGTTGCGCTTGGATGCGTTTGACGATATTGACGGCCGCGGTCAACGGGCTGCCTTCGTTGGTGGCGTAGGATGACCATACGATTTCACGGTCGTCGTTGACCAGAGTCGCCTTGATGGTGGTCGAGCCGGCGTCGATACCGAGGAAGTGCGGCCCTTTGGCACCTTCCAGGGTCCCCACATGCACGTGTTCACGATGGTGGCGGGCGTTGAACGCCTCACGATCCGCCTCGGTGGGGAACAGCGGCGGCATGGTCTTCGTATTGCTCGGCAGGTTCTTCAGCCGTTCGAGATCGTCGAGGATCTGCGCGCAGGTTCGCGGTTCGGCGATGGTGGCGGTGCCGGTATCCTCATCGTCATTGTCGTCACCGGCGATGAGCGCGGCGCCGAACGCGACATACAGGTGGGCGTCGGACGGGGTGATGAACTGGTCGACTTTGCCGTCGAGGGCGCGGTGGAAGGCTTCGCGCAGCTCGGACATGAAGAACAGCGGTCCGCCGAGGAAGACGACATTGCCGTGGATCGGTCTGCCGGAAGCGAGACCGGCGATGGTCTGCGTGGCGACCGCGGTGAAAATCGAGGCGGCCAAATCGGGTTTCGCCGCGCCGTCGTTGATCAGCGGCTGCAAATCGGATTTCGCGAACACGCCACAGCGTGAAGCGATCGGGTACAAGGTCTGGTAGTGCTTGGCCATCTCGTTGAGACCAGCCGCGTCCGTGTCCAGCAGGGTCGCCATCTGGTCGATGAACGCGCCGGTGCCGCCTGCGCACGAACCGTTCATCCGCTGCTCCGGAGTCGGCTTGAGATAGGTGATTTTCGCGTCCTCGCCGCCGAGCTCGATGATGACATCGGCCTGCGGGATCTCCTGGTCGATCGCACGGGTTTCGGCGATGACCTCCTGGATGAACGGCACATGCATGTTGTCGGCAAGCGTCAGGCCGCCAGAACCGGTGATCGCCAAGCGAATCGGTTCGTCGCCCCGACCGAGCTCGTCAAGTCTCGTCCGGATGTCTTCGAGCAGACCGGCGACGGTGGCTCGCACATTCGCGTGATGCCGGCGGTAGTCGGAGAACAGCACACCGTCAAGCGTGTCGCTTTGGTCGAGCACCACCGCTTTGACTGTGGTCGATCCGATGTCGAGACCGACGCGCAACGGCTTGCGCACGCTCTTGTCGGTCATGGCATGTTCTCCCTGCTTGGTCATCTATACCTCATTCTTTGTCGGCCGTGACGGCGTGACGCAACGGTCGCGCGGGTGGATCCGGCCGAATATCCTCTAGTGAATGCTAACGCATACGCACGTCAGCACAACTCGCCTCCAGCGAAACGATACGCGTGTGGCGAAAGCCCCGTCGCCTGTCGCGGCGGATTGAAGCTATCGACGCCCGGTCTGTCATCGCCGCGCACCGGCCACCCGGCGTTTCGTCGCCTTGGATTGTGCCGCGGTGCGAACGGCGTTCGCCGCTTGCATCGCTCCCCAAGCCATGACGGTGACCGCCAGTTCCAATGGCAAGAGTTTGACGGGGAAGAACAAGGCCATCAGGACGCCTGCGAGTGGGGCGTTGCCGATCAAGACGATGGCGGTGCAGAAGGCGACCGTCATGACCACGACCACCGGCTGCCAGCACGGCACCAGTTTGGCGACCGCACAGCCGTGCAGCAGTGCGGCGAACATGATCGGGAAGATGTCACCGCCCGTCCACCGGCATTCGATGCACCACTGGGCGAACAGGAGTTTGCAGGCGGCGAGCGCGAACAACGCGCCGGCACCGAGTGTGGCGGACAGGGTGCCGATCGTGTGGATCTGATGCTGGCCCGAGGTGGACAGGACCGGCATCACGGTGACGACGAGCGCGACCAGCGCTCCCCCGGCCAACAGCCGTGCGGTCATCGGGAAGTCGAGGCGCCGTGACACCACCCGGATGCCTTCCCTGACCAGTGCGCACACCCCTGCGACGACGAGCGCGTACGCCGCGAGCGGCAGCACCACCCATGTGCTCCGCCAGAATGCGAGTGTGTCCATACCAGCATCGGAGAATCTGGGCATGGTCGTCATACCGATGAACATCACGATGACGATGATGCTGTTGGCTGCGCAAACACGGATGACTCGCGGTGCATCGGCAGTGTCATGCGCGGCTTGGATCCATCGCGTCGGATGGTACAGCATCAGCAATCGTCTGCCAATCGGAGCGGCGAGAATGTCCTGCTCATGCGCACGCAGATACCGCAGCTTGTCGCATTGCCAAACGGAATACGCGATAACCGCGCCCATAAGCGAGGCTTCCGGGCCGACCCCGGCGCCTGCGGCGAGGATGATCAGGGCGATGAGCAGATCGCGCCACGCGGTGTGGTAGTCGATCGGTTCGCCGCGTTTGAGCGCTCCGATGACCTCACGCGTGGTGTGCGGAATATCACCCCAGCGTCGCTTCCCGCACACCAGCAGCGCGGTGCCCGCTGCCGCGACCGGCAGCGAGAACGCCCACCGTACCGGTATGCGGGTGGCCCATACATCCCAGATCAGGGTGACCATCGTGTTTTCCACGAGCAGGAACAGTGCGGCTATCGCAAGAACGACGACGCTCAGTGACATCGCGTACAGCATGTATCCGATTCGTTTCATCATGTCAGTTACCCTCAGCGGCCATGCCGGGCAAGGCGTCCGGTTTTCAGTAGCCGGTTTTCAGTATCCGGTTTTCAGTGTTCGGAGGAGATGCTGTCGTTGCCTTCACCGGCGGCACGGTCCTTGCCGTAGATTTCGGGGATGAAGCGCTCCTGGTCGTGCAATTTGCTCCAGATCACCGGTTTTCCGGCGGCGAAGGACTTGGGCACGTCGATGATCCGCTGGTTGCTCGACCCGCGGAATTGCAGCAGCGAATCGTGCAGATCCTTGATATATCGGCCGTCGACGAGGATGTCGATCTCGTGGAGCAGGTCGAGCTTGTCCTGGGTTTCGCCGGGGCGCATGAGTTCTTCCCACGTGTAGCCGGTCCAGCACCAGATGTCTTTCGTATGGCCGAAGCGTTCGCGGATTTTTCGCGCGAGCGGCAGGAGCACGCCCGTATTGAGCAGGGGCTCGCCGCCGAGGAAGGTGATGCCTTGCACATAGGATTGGGACAGGTCGTCCATGATTTGCGCTTCGAGCGCGTCGTTGTATTCATGGCCGGCTTGGAAATCCCAAATGGATTTGTTGTAGCATTCCACGCAATGGAACGGGCATCCGGACACGTACAACGAGCAGCGGATGCCTTCGCCGTCGGTCATGAGGAACCGTTTGTAGTCGGCGATCATGTTGTGGCTCATCCGGTTCGTCCACTGCCCTGCCTTCGGGTTGTTCGACCGGTTGGTCGGGATGAACGGGCCGCGATCGACCTCCCCCGCCGCGAAATCATGCAATGTCGTTGCTGTCATCAGTCTTCTGCGCTCCTTGGTGCTTTCCGGGCATGCCGTCATGGCCTCCCCACACGGCGATGACGGCCGCGTGCGGATGCATCACGGCCGTCATCGGTTGATGTCTGTGCGCGTCTTCCGGCGGGATGCCGTCAGGCGACGCAGTGGCTCAGGTCACTCGACCTGTCTGGTTACTTGGTCTCCTCGAACCATTCGCGTTCGGAACCGTCCTTGAGCGTCACATGCCCGGTTTCGCCGCTCATATGCTTGACGCGGTGGGCGATCTCCTCGTGACGGCCGTGCACCATCGGGCGCTGGACGGGGTTGCCCAGGTATCCGCAGGTGCGCTTGGTGACATTGCACTTGTCCGGATCGGAGTTGCCGCATTCAGGGCATTTGAAGCCTTCTTCGGTCGGTTCGAAGTCGCCTTGGAAGCCGCACACGAAGCAGTGGTCGATCGGTGTGTTGGTACCCAGGTAGCCGATGCCGATCTTGTAGGCGTAATCCCACACGGCTTCGAGCGCCTTCGGATTGTCCTGCAGGCACGGGAATTCGCAGTAGTTGATGAACCCGCCGGACGCGTAGTAGGGGAAGTCCTTCTCGTAGTCGAGCTTCTCCATCGGCGTCGGGGACAGCCACACCGGATAGTGGAAGGAGTTGGTGTAGAAATCGTGGTCGGTCACGCCTTCAACGCGACCGAACTTCTCACGGTCCATGCGGTTGAAGCGGTCAGTGAGGCTTTCCGCCGGCGTGGAGTACACGGAGTAATGGTAGCCTTCGGCCTTGCACCACTGCTTGCACAGCTGGTTCATGCGCTTGACGATGGACAGCGCGAACTCCTTGCCTTCCGGATCCCAGCTGTGGTCGCGCATCCAATCCTTGCCGTAGAACACCGCGGTCGCCTCATACAGACCGATGTACCCGAGGGACACCGTGGCGCGTTCATTGCGGAACAGCTGATCGACGTTGTCGTTGGCGCCGAGACGTCCGAATGCGCCATAGCGGAACAGGGTCGGCGCGTTGACCGGGGTGGCCTGCTTGCAGCGCATGATGCGGAACTGCAACGCCTGGTGGGCGACTTCCATGCGCTCGTCGAACAGTTTCCAGAAGCGATCCTTGTCGCCGTGGGATTCGAGGGCGATACGCGGCACGTTGACGGTAACGACACCGAGGTTCATGCGGCCGTCTTCGACGTCCTTGCCGGTTTTGGGGTCGATCCAGCCTTGCAGGAAGGAACGGCAGCCCATCGGGGCTTTGAAGGAGCCGGTGATCTTGACGATGTTGTCGTAGAACACGACATCCGGGTACATGCGCTTAGTGGAGCACTCGAGCGCCAGCTGCTTCATGTCGTAGTTCGGGTCGCCCGGGTCGGCGTTGATGCCATGTTTGATGGTGAACACGAGCTTCGGGAAGATCGCGGTGTGGCGATCCTTGCCCAAGCCGCGGATGCGGTTGAGCAGAATGGAACGCTGGATCTCGCGGGCGAACCAGGAGGTGCCCAGGCCGAAACCGACGGTGACGAACGGGGTCTGACCGTTGGACACGCGGTTGGAGTTGATCTGGTATTCCATGGTCTGCATGGCGTCGTAGATCGCCTTGCGGGTCATGAGCTTCGCGTAGACCTCACGGATCTGCTGGATCGGGTCGGCATCCGTGTCGAACGGCACGTCGTCGGGCAGCGGCGCGCGGTTCTCGAAATGCAGCCCGGACGGTTCCTGTTCCTTGAGGCCACGCACGACGGTCTGTGCGGCCTCGATCGGCATGTCGTCGGGGAACATGGCGTGGGCCATCTTCAGATGCTTCTCATAGTCGAGCTTCGCGTACGGCTCCAGCATCTCATCGGCGCGGTTGACGGTCTGGCCGCCGTACTGGGCGCCGGCGATATCCTTGATGATCTGCGTGATCTGCGTGGCGGCGGTGCCGATGGACTTCGGGGAGTCCATCATCGCGTTGCCGAGTTCGAAGCCGTGGGCGAGCATATCGCCGAAATCTGGCAACGAGCAGTTGGTCATCGCGGTGAATGGCGAATAATCGGCGTCGTGGAAATGGATGTCGCCCTTCATATGGGCGTTCGACACGGCGTCAGGCAGCATGGAGAACGCGGATGCCTTGGAGACGGCGCCGGCGAGCAAATCGCGCTGCGTGGCGTAGACATTGGAGTCCTTGTTCGCGTTCTCACGCACGAGGGATTCGTCACGGTTGACCAGGCGGCTGACCGCTTCATTGATATCGGTGGCCTTGGCGCGCTCGATGTCCTTGTTGAGGCGGTAGTTCGTATAGTTGCGGGCGACCTCATACAGGTGATCTTCGATGAGGCCGTGTTCGACAAGGTTCTGGATGTCCTCGATCTTGGCGGGACCGTTGTAGCGTTCCTTGATTTCGCCTTCGACCTGGTTGGCGAGGTCGCGGATGAGCTGCTCCTCTTCCGGTCCGATCTCCTTGTCAAGATCCTTGAAGGCGGACTTGACGGCGCTGATGATGTTGATCGGGTCGAATTCGACGATTCGTCCGTCACGCTTCTCGACGAGCACCTTGCTCATATCCGACGTCCCTTCCGCGACGGTGTCTGCCGTATCGCTGTCCGGGGTGGCGGTCCGCGGAGCATCAAGAACCTGCATGTCCATTGGGTTCCGTCCTTTCCCTCGGCCGGGCACCTCCCGGCCTTTCTTGTTCTGCATTTGCCACATCGACTGTACCACGAGATGTAGTGCATCTCTGACGCGTGTCACACCAGATATAGTAGCAATCCGCATCATTCCGCCGATAATCGGAAAATGTGATGAAGATTACGCCGCCGCCTCAGCGTGTCGATTCCGACACGCCACCATCCTGCGAAAAACAGTGGTATACGCGGGCGCGCGCGCAGATGCATTGTCCTTTCGATGCGCGACAGTAGAAGCCATTGACACGCAGGGCAAGGCCGATCCTGCCAGGCAGACAAGGCAACGGCACGCCACAGACACGCGCAGGACGAGCCAGCCACACCCCGCGGAAGGAAGGGCAAGCATGCAAGGGTACGGGTATGAGAATCAGAACACCGCATACGGCTACGGCATGGCGCCCCACGGCAACGGCAATGAGCTCGCTCTGCAGCGTCAATCTCCCGCAGGCGCGCCAAAACCGTTGGACCAGCTGCCGCGCTTGGCGCGCGACACCACCGCAGAAAACCCCTGGCCGGTCAGCGTACTGAGCCAGAAGTACCATGATGCGGTCGAACGCTGGCCCGCTTCCTGGGTCGAAGGCCAGATCGTCGAAATCAATATGCGCCGCAGCACTTCCGGATTCATTACGCTGCGCGACAACGAGCAGGACATCTCCATGTCCGTCATGGGGTACAGCCGTTTCGTCGCCATGGCACGGGAATTCAGGCAAGGCGAACGCGTCGTCATCCACGGCAAGCCGAACGTGTGGCCCAAACAGACGCGTCTGAGCTTTGTCGCCGACGATATCCGACGCGTGGGAGCCGGCGACCTCAAAGCGCAGATTGACGAATTGCGCAAGAAGCTCAAAGGCGAGGGCCTGTTCGACGCCGAGAACAAAATCCCGCTGCCGGAGTTTCCCAAGTGCATTGGCCTGATCTGCGCCCCGCAGGCACGTGCCGAAGGCGATGTCATCACGAATGTGAACCTGCGCTGGCCGGCCGTGGACTTCGTGATCGAACACGTTCATGTCCAAGGCGCCCAATGCCCGCCGGAAGTCGTCCAAGCCATCCGCAAGCTCGACGACGATCCGCGCGTGGACGTCATCATCGTCGCCCGCGGCGGCGGCAGCTTCGAAGACCTGATCGGTTTCTCCGACGAAGCCGTGGTCCGCGCCACGGCGGCTTGCCGCAAGCCCATCGTTTCCGCCGTCGGGCACGAAGACGATTGGACGCTGATCGATCTGGCAGCCGACCTGCGTGCCTCGACACCGACCGACGCTGCGAAAAAGGTCGTACCCGACGTGCACGAACAATGGCAACTGGTGACCAACGCCTGGCAGCGCATGAACCTGCGGATGGAATCCATGGTCAGCAACGAACAGCGGCTGATCGAAGGCTATGCGAACCGGCCAAGTCTGACGCATCCGCACACGATGCTCGACCCATACCAGCGCACTGTTGATGACGCCGTGCTGCGAATGCGGCAAGGCCTGATCCGCATCGTTGACGACGCGAGTATGACCGTGGAGAAACTGCATGCCAGCCTCACCGCACTCAGCCCGCAGGCCACGCTCAACCGCGGGTATGCCGTGGTGCAGACCGCGAACGGCCGCGTTCTTGACGATCCGGTCGACGTGCGGCAGGGCGACCAGTTGACCATCACCCTCCGCGAGGGCGCGTTGCTGGCCAATGCTATCGGCCCGGCGGACAACGCGCCCGACACCGACTGACCTCTCCCCGACCGGCATCGGGCGCGCGAAGCGATCTTCCCAACCGTTTCGCGTGCCCGATGCCGTTGTTCATCCGCCATGGGCGGCTCCGGCATCAGATCCGGACGTCGAGGAGCCGTCCGCGTGTTGGCGTTGCGGTTCCGCCTTACAGTCCCAACACCGACACGTCAGACACGTGCACCGTGCCGTGCTCCACGAACCAGCCGAACTTGCCGGGACGCCGGTCGTAGAGTCGCATGCTGAACGCGGCGTCGCGGTTCACGTACATCACCGCCGTCGAACCGTCGACAAACAGCTCGACACGGTAGCGTTTGCCTGGTTCCATCAGGAATGTCCGCTCCATTTCCACCGCGTAGGGGAACAGCTGGCCGCCGCGCTCATGCATCCTGAGCCCGCTGCGCCATTCAATCCGGCTGTGCAGGGGGTCGAAAGACAGGTAATAGCCGTCAGACAATCGTTCGTCCGTATGCAACATGAGACCGAATCTCGCTGGCTGCCCATCGTATGACAGGGTCGCGGCAACATATCCGGCATCCGGCATTCCCGCTCCAAGGGCGGCGGCGAACCCGTCGCCGGAACCGGTCCACCCGCCATTCCCGCCGTTATCGCGATGCCAATCGCCTTGTACCGGCACCGGCTCGACGGCGATCGCCTCATGATCGGCACGATGCAACACCGCCGGCAAATCCCCCGCAGGCGCGACGCCCAAGGTGCCGTCCGCATGCTGGACCAGTTGATGGACCACCATCGAACCGCCCCAATTCCAGGTCCGGTAATCCGCCCCATACTCCGCGCTCGGGTCGAAATCCCAGCCATTCTCGCCACGAGTGGGGTTCCAGCCGAATATGAAACGATTCGTACCGTCGAAGCCGGTTTTCGCCGCATAGAACGCTCGTGAATCGAACGTGTCGATCACCGGGCGGAGCCACGGCCCGCGCGGCGAACGCGCCATCCGGTAATAGGTGGCGAATCCGTCGGTGTAATTGGAAAACACCAGATACCACCACTCGCCCATCCGGAACATATCCGGGCATTCATAAGCGGACATATGCACATCCGGCGCATACAGCGGCCGTTCACACCGCCAATGCATCAGATCATCGGACACGCACAATCCCACGCACCCGTTCCGGTCGCTGCCGCCGGCCCGACGCGCGGCAACCAGCATCCACCAACGCCCTTCATCCTCATTGAAGAACACAAAGGGATCGCGCCAATCAGTCGGCTCATAGAAAGACACATCCGGCCCGAAAGGCTCGCCGACGTCGTTCCAATGCATCAGATCATCACTGACGGCATGACGAATCCATTGGCGCTGCGGGTCGTTCTCGAACACGCAATAGAACAGATGGTACACACCGTCAACATCGACGACCGACCCCGTACCGCCGAGAATGCCGACCGGCGTATCCTCGATGCTGTCTGCATGGGTGTCAGACATCAGGTGCCAGCCGAACTGCACCTGGTCACGCGGCACGTCAGGGTTCCAATTCTTCAGATAGAAATTGCGAAACCTTGCGGTGCGCTGATCGAAAAACGGGATGACATCGCCGACTTTGGCGCGATCGGGGGTATAGAACAGGCTCATCGGATGCTCCTTGTGAAATCGGCTCCAGACTACTGCGACTCCATCATAACGACGGCTGGAAGCCACCTCGAAACCAGCGTGATTCCGGCATGTTCCGATCATCGCCCGATGTCTGTCGTCTGATGTCTGTCGCCTGATGATGCCCGCCGCCCGATGATGCCCGTCGCCCGCATATGTCGCCCACAGCGCATCGCCGCCTCGAATCCCGAGACATCCACTGCCCCGGCTACCATCGGCATCAGGAACGTTGGGACGGAATCCAGCATGCGCCTTATCCGCAAGGAAGCAACAAGCCCACGCCATTCCGAGACAACACCGCACCACATCAGGGAGGAACACATGGCACAGGAAACGACAGACGAACAGAGCACCGCACAGCACGCCGCATCAAGCCTGACGCAAGAGGAACGCGAGCGCATCGCGTCCATGTCATATGAGCAGGCGCGCGACCAGCTGATCCAGGCGGTGCAGGCGCTCGAAGCGGGCGGGCTGGATCTCGACCAGTCCATGCGGCAGTGGGAGCTTGGCGAGGCGTTGGCCAAGCGCGCCCAGAGCCTGCTCGATCAGGTGCGTGCCAAGCTGGACGCCGCCCAAGCGCAGCAAGCGCAAACCGCCCAGACCGCAGGAACCCAATCCAACCTGGAATAATCCGTCAACAACGCCGGTGTGGCAAGGCAACACGAGCCTGCTGCACCGGCGTTTCATTCCCCATGTCACGGCGTGCGGCCGGCATCCAGCGCCGCCACGACACTCGAAAACGCGAGTACCATGTCCGCGTCTCCTGGTGCACGCGGTGCGCTGCCGGCATCACACCGCAGGAGCATCGGATCCGGTCAGGATACTTGCAACGTAGCAAGCAGCGCAGCGTGGTCGGAACCGTTGACGTGCTTTGACTGCACCTGCCCAGCGACCATACCGCGGTCAATCACAATATGGTCAATACCGGCGAATGTCGGCACGCCGGTACGGTTCGCCGGCCATGTAAACACCAGCCCATGCCCTGCCTGCCGCGCTGCATCAGAGAATCGCGAACCCAACACATCACGAAAAACCGCATGGTCGTACGTGGCGTTGAAATCACCCATCATCACATACGCGGTACCCGTCTTCTGCTGCATGAGCGACAGCTCGTTCAACGCCCTGTTCCATTGGGACCAATACCCCGGCTGAGGAGACGTGGTGTGCACGGAAATGAACCGCACGGGCGTACCGCCCATATCGACCGTCCCCGCAGGCATAAACGAGGCGCTGGAATTGACCTCATCATCAACCGGGCGGTCAAGAGCCACAGCAGACCACAGCCCGTTGCCATACACGCCGTCAGATGATGAGACTTGCGAGTACGGCAGATAATCGCCGATCCCATCCGCTTCCAACTGTTTGACAAAAGCGTCCGTCGTCTCTTGCAAGGCCAGCACTTCGACACGCTCGTCACGCACCAAATCAACCACCGCCTGGGGATCGGCCTGCCCCTTGAACACGTTCAGCGTCATCACCCGCGCATAATGGTCGCCAGTCACGGCATGAGCCTGCCCGACCGCACTCACCGCCGCCTGGGACAACGCCTGTTGGGGGCGGAAGAACGGCGACTGCCACCATACTTGAGCGGCGACGCACGCCAAAGCGACCAACGCCACGATCCAACGATTCGAGAACAACGCGAGCAGCAACGCCAGCGCAGCAATCAGTGCAAACCACGGGGCGAGCGAAACGACGACCGGGACGTACGGCAAAGCTTGCAAATCGGCAGGCAACGCCCGCGCCACCGTTCCCAGCACGGCGACAATCATCAGCAATGCCGCAAGCAGGCCAGACAACAGGCGTCTGCGTTTCGGCCTGGCTGCGGGCGCGGACGAGTTGGGGGTTCGGGCCATCACATCTCCGTTTCCTGGATCATATGCCCTCACCACTCTACTGTGCGAACGCGCGCCGCGGGCGACAGGCAGACAAACCATCGCGCAATACTCACCAGTCGGCTATGCTTGAACCAACCGACATGAGAAGGACCGGCATGACCGAACCCGAACCCACGACACCACCCCAACATTTCGAAGCATTGCGAGACTTCGCCAACGACTTGCTGAACCATTCCGGTTTGCAGGGACCGACCTTCCTGTGGGATCGCTCCATCCACGATGACGCGCAGAGCGATGACGTCGAGCGCGAAAACATCCCCGTTGCGCCTCCTGAAGAGGCGAAGCAAACCATCGATGCGCCGATCCGCTGGTATCTTCGGGCGATGGATTCGCTCAGCCCCACCCCGCAGGCGGACGGCAGCGACGGCATCAATCGCGCGGACATGCCGACGTTCTACTACAGCACCGGAGCCTTGTCCGGGGTCGAAGCAGTGGTCGGGAACGCGCTGATGAGCACCAGATGGCGCGACGCCGCCGGTAATCTCGCCACCGCGCTGACCACGACATCCTCATTCCTCGGCAGCATCGCCGATCGGGAAGGCGAAGGGCTGTCCTATCTCAAACGCCTGATTGACGAGACGCGCATCTACTTCGACAGTGTGGCCCAGCATGCCGATCCGGTCACCGGAGGGCAAGCGCTCTCCGAAATCGTTTCAGCCGCCTGTCAGGAGGATTTTCGGTTCAACCCGGTGCAAATGGTCCAACTCATCGCGTGTTCGCTGCCGTTCGCCCAATGGGATGACACGCGGGTGTTCGTCTACGATGCCATCGATCGGGCGCAGGCGACCATGGCATCGGTCGAACGTGATATTCGTTCCAACGACCGGGATGATCCGGCGGGCAATCTCATGATGGATTCCGAGGGGAATCTGGTTGATGTATCCGCAAGCGGTATCCGCGAACAGTTTGATATGTCGATGCTTCTGCTGCAGCACGACGTGTTGCGTATGTGCGGCGAAGACGACCAGGCTGACCGCATGCTCAGCGAGCACAGTGACATCGAGCCGATGGCCGACGCGTATGCGGCTCAGCTCATCAGGCGCGGGCAATGGCGTCAGCTGCGGGATTTCGCCGGTCGTGTGCTCGCCGACGACCCGTATCAGCAGATGGCGTTGATTCCACCCCAGTTGGCGCCGGACGAATGGCACACCATCCTTGATCTGGCGCAATACGAGCTCGCGCACGAACAGTGAGCCTGCGTCGGCGGCCACTCTTCCACAAACTAGCTACGCTCAAACCGTCGTCAGCGTAACCAGTTTGCAGAAGAGCGACCGCCCTCTCACAAACCGGCTACGCAAAGACCACCGCCAGCGTAACCAGTTTGCAGAAGAGCGACCGCCCTTCCACAAACTCGCTACGCTCAGACCGTCGTCAGCGTAACCAGTTTGCAGAAGACTGGCCGCCGCCCTTCCACAAACTCGCTACGCTGAAACCGCCGTCAACGTAACCAGTTTGCAGAAGAGCGACCGCCCATACACAAACTGGCTACGCAGAGGCCATCGTCAGCGTAACCAGTTTGCAGAAGACTGGCCGCCCTTATACAAACTCGCTACGCTGAAACCGCCGCCAGCGTAACCAGTTTGCAGAAGAGCGACCGCCCATACACAAACCGGCTACGCTAAGACCGTCGTCAGCGTAACCAGTTTGTAGAGGGGTGGCCGCCGGACGGGCGGTGCAGCGCAGCGTCACCGGGCAGGCGTCAGGCGATGCGACAACAGCTCAGTCGCGTATGCCAAGGAGCCTGCTGCCTCACTCAGCTGAGCTTGAATCCGAGTTCCCTCGCCGCGGCGATCGGAACCGGGTCATCGCACCAGTAGTCCTCAACGTTCTCTTCAGTGGCCAGCGACCGGATCTGCGCCCGGTCGATATACAGCTCGCCGCTGAGATGATCGGTCTCATGCTGGAAAATGCGAGCTGGCCAGCCGTGCAACTGCTCCTCATGCCACGTGCCGTCCACATCCTGCCAGCGGGCGGTGATATTGCGCCAACGCTTGCGCACCGCCTGATAGCCGTCAAAGCTCAGGCAACCCTCGTAGAAGCTGCGCGTTTCCGTGCCGATCGGCTGATAAGACGGATTGATGATCGCATGGAACGGGAATTCGGAAATCTCACGCGGATCATCCTGGTCATCGCGAATATGATCCTCGACTACAGCAAGCGCAATGCCAAGCCCGATTTGCGGGGCGGCAAGGCCAACACCCGGCGCTTCGAGCATGGTGGTGCGCATCGCCTGGATGAGCTTGGTGAGGGTGTTCTTGCTCAGTTGCCCGTTGTACCGTCGCGTCGGCTGACGCAGCACCGGTTCACCCACTTGGACGATCGGGAGAATGCCTTCACTGTCGCCGGACCTGAGCAGGCTCTCGACGGCACGGTTCAGCCCCAAATCAATACTCGAACCTCGTGTGAACATGGTCATGCCAGCTCCTCTGCGACGACCTTCGCCAAACGGTCGCACACCTCGTCCGCCTGCTGCTGGGTGGCGGCTTCAGCCATCACGCGCACCAGCGGTTCGGTGCCGCTCGGCCGCAGCAGCACTCGGCCGGTCTCCCCGAGCAATGCGGTTTCCTGTTCCACTGCCTTCTGCACGGCGGCATTCGTTGTGACCGCCTGCTTGTTGGCGCATTTGACGTTGACCAGCTGCTGCGGCAGCTGCGGGAAGTCGGCGGCAAGCTGTTTGAGGCTCTTGCCGGTCTTGACGACTTCATTGCACAGGGTCAGTGCCGTCAGCGTGCCGTCGCCGGTTGTGGCGAACTCGCGGTTGATCACGTGGCCGGACTGCTCGCCGCCCAGCGAATAGTCGCCGCGCAGCATCTCTTCGAGCACATACCGGTCGCCGACGTTGGTCTGGACGGTTTTGATGCCCATGTCCTTGAGGGCGAGTTTCAAACCGAGATTGCTCATCACCGTCACCACGAGCGTATCGTGGTTGAGTTTGCCTTCACGCTTCTTGGCGCGCGCGAGGATGCCCATGATCTGATCACCGTTGACCATGGTGCCGTCCTCGTCCACGGCGAGGCAACGGTCCGCGTCACCGTCGAAGGCCACGCCCATCGCGCTGCCGGTGGCCTTGACCATGGCCTGCAGCTGCTCAGGATGGGTGGACCCCGCGTGATCGTTGATATTGTAGCCGTCCGGGGACGCGTTGATCACGATGACTTCGGCGCCGGCGCGACGCAATGCCTCCGGGGCGACGACGGATGTGGCGCCGTTGGCGCAATCAGCGACCAGACGCAGACCGGCGAGCGGCTTCGGCTGGGTTTTCTCCGGTCCGACGACCGGGGCGATGGTGGAGACCAGATGGTCAATGTACAGGTTCGTGGCGGTCACCGTGTCGTGGCTGACACGCCCCACGCCGGCTCCGGTCGGGCGGTCCCAATCCTTGCCGAGTACCGCTTCGATCTCGTCTTCCTTGCTGTCAGGCAGTTTGAAACCGCCGCGGGCGAAGAATTTGATGCCGTTGTCAGGCATCGGGTTGTGGGATGCGGATATCACCGCGCCCATCTCAACGTTGAGCACGGAGGTGAGGAACGCGATGCCCGGGGTCGGAATGATGCCGACATCGATGACGTCGAAGCCGCCGGCGCTCATACCCGCCGACAACGCAGACGACAGAAAGTCGCCGGAAACACGGGTGTCGCGCCCCACCAACGCGCGGCGCCGCCCCTCGGAATGCACGTCATGGTCGTCCTCGCTTCTCGGTGCATCGGCCTGACCGAGTACACGAACGGCGGCGTCGCCCAGGTCCAACGCCAACCGGGCGGTGAGATCCTTGTTCGCCAGCCCGCGCACACCATCGGTTCCGAACATTTTCGGCATGGTAGTAGTCCTCGCTTCTTTGACATGAATATGCTGCTTTCCATCGTACCTACCAGTGCTCCCAATTCCGCGGTCAGCGCGGTTTCGCACGGTTCCCTCGCAATCCGAGCCATCGTTGCGAAGCGGTTGCGTCCGCCCGCGTCCCCGCACAGCGGATCTGTCCCGATGCGAAACGTGCTGTGCCGGCCAACACTGCTTGCCTGGCGGGGGTGCAAACAGTCCGGATGTTTAGGGGCACGATGGGGGCACGATGGGAGGCATACCAGCCATCGCCGGCGCTCACAACGTAACTTGAGATGCCCGGGGCGATGAGACCATGCGCTTCTTGCTTCTTGACCATGACCAAAGCAATGGCGAACAAGCCCTGAGCGCAACGGGGAAATGTCCATGACAGCGACTGGTCTCCTTGGACAAATACACCGCGCCGTTACCACCCGGAATGTTCACAAATCAACCGTCCATGTCCAGCATGTGGAACGTCCCCTGCACACGTTCCACACCTCCCGGCGCGTACCCCGCACCCCTACAACACGTGTCAAGACAACACATCCGGCTCATGCTCACACCGATTGTTACATCCGTGTTCCGCACGCGTAATCGGCGCATGAATGACGGGAAACACACGAAACCTTCCACTTTTATAACAAAAGAACAGGTTTCACAGGTCCTCCACCGATCCACAAGATTGTCGCGGGCACACGAGATCTGAGCACATCCCACGCGCGCACCCGACCAAGGAGATGACATCGGCCTGACTGACGGCATCGGCAAGACGCATGCGACCCATCGCGCCGCCCACGTCAGACAGCCGCCGAAACGCATCCCGACGCGCGATTGCATCACGAAAGAGGATCGCATGAGATTCGCAGACACCTGGACCATGGCGCGGGACGATTGCCGTGCCTGTGACCCACACCTCGGCTATACAGCCAAGACTTCCGATATCTATGGCCTCAAGCACGCCACAGATATCAAGGGCATCAAGGAGATGGCACGATGAAATTCAACCCGGACCACTTCATCATCACCATCGGCTGCGAATACGGCGCCGGCGGCCCGCAAATCGGCAAAATGCTCGCCGACGCACTAGGCATCGAATACTACGACCGCGACCTGGTCGACAAGGTCGTCAACCAACTGGGTGTCAGCCGTGGTCTCGTCGAGCAGGCCGATCAGAAAACGAACGTCCAGTATGCCTTCGAAACATCCCTCGGCCCGCGCTACGCGAATCTGAGCAACCGCGTCATCTTCACCCAATCCGAGGTCATCAACGACCTCGCCGAAAAATCATCATGCGTCATCATCGGCCGTTCCGCCAACTACCTGCTACGCGACCGCGACGATGTGCTCGACGTGTTCCTGTACGCACCGAAGGACGTGCGCATCGAATCCATCATGGAACAAGACCACGTGGACGCCAAAAAAGCCAAGGAAATCGTCGAATACAACGATGAACTCAACCATTCGCGGCACAAGTACATCACCGGCACCCACCGCGGCGACCGCAGCCAGCGCGACCTGCTGCTCGACACCAGCCTGCTCGGATGGGACAAAACCGCGAAATACCTGCTGACGCTCGTCGAAATGCTGGGCGAGTGACGAGAGGAAGTGAACCAAATGACTGACAAGAAATCATCGGAATTCGATAAGGTTTTCAACGTCTGGGATATCCTCGTCATCGCCTTCGGCGCCATGATCGGTTGGGCGTGGGTCGTCTCCAGCGGCGACTGGATCGACCGCGGCGGCGTCATCGGCGCCATGCTCGGCTTCGTGCTGGGCGGCGTGATGATCTTCTTCATCGGCCTGACCTACGCCGAACTGACACCTGCCATGCCAGACTGCGGCGGCGAGCACGTCTTCAGCTACCGCGCCATGGGGCCGACCGGATCCTTTGTATGCACATGGGCCATCATCCTCGGCTATGTCAGCGTCGTATGCTTCGAAGCGTGCGCCATGCCGACGATCATCACCTATCTGTTCCCAAGCTTCCTGCAAGGGTATCTGTACACGGTCGCAGGATTCGACATCTACGCGTCCTGGCTCGCCGTGGCCATCATCATGGCCGTGTTCATCACCTATATCAACGTCCGCGGCGCGAAAACCGCAGCCATCGTACAGACCGTTCTCACCTGCGTGATCGGCGGTGCGGGTATTCTGCTGATCGCCGGTTCCGTGATCAGCGGCAACCCATCCAACCTTGAAGGGCAGGCGTTTGTCGGCGGCAACACCGCGAGCGTGTTCGGCAATATTCTGCGTGTCGCGATGATGACCCCGTTCTACTTCATCGGTTTCGACGTGATTCCGCAGGCGGCGGAGGAAATCAACGTGCCGCTCAAGAAAATCGCGAAAATGCTGCTGCTGTCGATTCTTCTCGCCGTCGCGTTCTATGTGCTCATCATCTTCGCCGTCGGATATGTGCTCAGCCCCGAGGCCATCGCGCAATCGGAAAGCTCCGGCAGCGGCCTAGTCACCGCTGACGCCATGGCACGCGCCTTCCGCACCGACATCATGGCCAAAGTGCTGATCGTCGGCGGCTTGTGCGGCGTGGTGACCTCATGGAACTCCTTCATGATCGGCGGAAGCCGCGCCATGTACTCCATGGCCGTGTCCTACATGATTCCGCCTGTATTCGGCAAGCTGCATTCCAAGTACAAGACCCCATGGGTGGCCATCGGCTTGATCGGCCTGCTCAGCTGCCTGGCGCCACTGCTCGGACGCAAAATGCTCGTATGGATCGTGGACGCCGGCAACCTCGCATGCTGCGTCGCCTACTGCATGGTCGCGATCTCCTTCGTGATCCTGCGTAAGAAGGCACCGGACATGCCGCGCCCGTACAAGGTCAAGCATTACAAGTTCGTAGGCTTCATGGCCATCGCCATGTCGGCGTTCATGGTCATCATGTACTGCATCCCCGGCAGCGCGGCGGCCCTCGTCCCCACCGAATGGGCGTTCGTCGGCGGCTGGGCGCTGCTCGGCGTGGTCTTCTACTTCGTGTGCAAGGCACGCTATGGCAAGAAATTCGGCACCTTGGTTGAAGTCGCCAACGACGAACTCGACAAGGATTACGCCCGCGAGCGTTCCGCCGCAGCCTCCATCGCCGCCGGCGAAGCCGCCGAAACCACCGCAACCACCGCACCGGCCAAAGTCGCCACAATCGGTCAAGCGGAGGTCACCGCCGCAGTATCCGCGGTCACGGCCGCCGCCACAACCGCCGACCAGCCTACGGCACGCACGTTCAGCTACTACGCACCGGTGAATCTCACCTTCGGCGCGGGCACGCTGGCACAGACCGGCGAACTCGCCAAGCCGCTCGGCTCCAAGGCGCTGGTCGTCACCGGCCATACCAGCGCCAAGAAAACCGGCGTGTACGACAAAGTCAACAATTCGCTCACGGCTGCGGGAATCACCACCGGCTTGTTCGACAAGGCATCGGCGAACCCGCTGACGACAACAGTCGAAGAGGGCGCACGCATCGCGAAGGACGGCGGTTACGACATGATTGTCGGCCTGGGCGGCGGCTCGGTGATGGATTGCGCCAAGGGCATCGCGTTCATGGCGAAGAACGACGGCGATATCAACGATTACATCTACGGGCGCAAGTCCAGCGATGTGGCGCTGCCGCTCGTGCTCATCCCCACCACCTGCGGTTCCGGTTCCGAAGCCAACGGGTTCGCCGTGTTGACGAATCCGGAGAACGGCGACAAGAAGTCGCTGCGGTGCCCGGCAATCATGGCTAAACGCTCGATCGTGGACCCCGAGGCTATGATGACCATGCCCAAGCAGCAGCTTGCCGCCGTTGGTTTCGACGCCTTCTGCCACTGCTTCGAGGCATATACCGCCAAGAACGCTCAACCGTTCACCGATGCGCTCGCACTCTACGCGCTGCCGCTTATTCTTGACAGCCTGCCGCGGCTCGTCGCCGGAACAGGCACGCTCAAGGATTGGGAACGCATGTCCCAGGCAGCCACCATCGGTGGTCTTGTGATCGGCACGGCTGGCATCACGCTGACGCACGCCATGGAACACCCGGTTTCCGGTTTGAAGAATGTGACGCATGGCAAGGGACTTGCGGCGCTCGCCCCGACCGTGGTGGATGCCACGTGGCAGGGCGACCGATTCAAGTTCGGCAGGCTGGCACGATTGATGGGCGGGTATACCGCCGAGGATTGCGCCGAGAAAATCCGCGGTTTCGAACGCAAGATCGGACTCGACGTGACGCTCAGCGAATTGGGCATCAGCGAATCGGACATCCCGTGGCTTACGGAGAACGCCATGAAGGTTTCCCCGGCTAATATCGCCAACACGCGTACCGAAATCGGCGCGGAGGATATCTCCGAGCTCTATCGCAAAGCGTTGTAAACGGTGGAGGCAGGCGACGGCTGTCGTATGTGGATGCGAACGCGTCCATGGTACGGCGGCCGCCGTCTTGTCGTATGGTGAACGGTTCAAGACGAAGGACTACCGATGATGTTGAAGGATGCCGAATCCGATGACTTCCCTGAAGCGTTGCGTTTCATCCGCGCGTTGTGGGATTACAACACGTATGAGGATGGGCCTACGCGCGACGTGTATGAGCGGGTGCTTGCCGATGACGCGAGTTTCGCGTTTTTCCTGCTTGACGACGAGGGACGTTATGTGGGCATGTGCCATGGCGATTATTTCGAGACCTTCTGGATGTGCGGGCTGACATGTTATGTGTCCAGTCTGATTGTGGATGAGCGCGAACGGGGCAAAGGCTATGGCACGATGATGCTCGACCATGCGGTCGAGCTGGCGAGGCGGCGCGGATGCCGGGCGATGACGCTTGACTCCGGTCTGCCGCGGTCTGCCGCGCACCGGTTCTATGAACAGTATGGCTTCGAGCGCAGCTGTTACGGGTTCGAACTGCCATTACCGTCATCTCGCTGAAATGTCCAATATGCGGACAGCCTCGTCGGCTCGCACCTGGTCCGATCCCCACGCGGATCGGCATCCACACGCCCATTGCCGCTGCCTGCGAAGGCAGTATCACAGCACTGCAAAACCACGAAATCAAGCGGATTTCACAACATCAGGCACATCCCCCGCAACAGCCGCCTGCGATTCGTACGACGCGAATGTTACAAGGAAAACACTCCTGTTTCGGCAAAGAAACGACCCCGTTTCAAAATGTCAAAAGCAGAGCAATACGCGGGTGTTAAACATTTCCATGTCAGGAAAAACGGCGACGAAATCCACAGCGTTCCGCCACCGTTATTGCGAAAAACATAGTCAAGGAGATACCGCGATGACATTGGCTGAAGATATGCCCCAGATTGTCACTGAAAGCGTTCCGGGCCCCAAGACCCAGGAGTTCCTCAAGAAGCGCGACGAGAACGTCCCCGCCGGACTGTGCTCTTCGACCTATCCGATCTGCATCAAGCGCGGCGAAGGCGCCATGTTCGAAGACATCGACGGCAACAAGTTCCTTGACTGGGTCGGCGGCGTCGGCGTGCTGAACATCGGCTATTCCCGCCCGGAGCTCGTCAAAGCTGTGCAGGATCAGGCCACCAAATACTTCCACACGATTTTCAATGTCATCGGGCATGAAGGCTATGTAGAGCTGGCGGAAGGCCTCAATGAGACGATTCCGTGTCGCGGCGAACACAAGAAGACCTATTTCGCCAATTCCGGCGCTGAATGCGATGAGAACGCCATCAAGATCGCCAAATCCTACACCGGTCGTCAGGGCGTGATCTGCTTCTCCGGCGCATTCCACGGCCGCACCAACCTGACCATGGCCCTCACCGCGAAGAAGGCCTACTCCCGTGGCATGGGCCCGTTCCCGGCGGAAATCGCCCGCGCTCCATACCCCTACCTGTACCGTGCGCCGAAGGGCTACTCCGAAGCGGAGGCCATCGCGTACTATGTCGACGGCCTGAAGAAGGTGTTCGACCAAGGCATTCCGGCCAATGAAGTCGCCTGCCTGCTCGTCGAGCCGCTGCAAGGCGAAGGCGGCTTCATCCCCGCCCCGATCGAATGGGTCAAGGCCGTGCGCAAGATCTGCGACGAGAACGGCATCCTGCTCATCGCCGATGAAGTCCAGTGCGGCAACTGCCGTACGGGCAAGTACTTCGCCTCCGAATACTGGGCTGAAGCCGGTGCCGCGCCGGATATCGTGACCACCGCGAAGTCGCTCGCCGGCGGCATGCCGATCTCCGCAATCACCGGCCGCGACGAAGTCATGGACGCCGCTCCTGCCGGCACCATCGGCGGCACCTTCTGCGGCAACCCGCTGTCCTGCGCTTCCGGCATCGCCGCCATGAAGATCTACAAGGAAGAGGACTTCCCCGCGAAGGCCCGTCACATCGGCGAGCAGGTGACCGCAGGTTTCAAGGCGCTCGCCGAGAAGTACGACGTCATCGGAGATATCCGTGGCCTCGGCGCGATGATCGGCGTGGAATTCGTCAAAGACCGCGAGACCAAGGAACCGGCAACCGAGCTGGTCGCCAACCTCATCCAAGAAGCCTTGCAGCGCGGCCTGCTCATGGAGTCCGCAGGTACTGACAGCAATGTCATCCGCTTCCTGGCTCCGCTCGTCATGACCGATGAGCAAACCAAGCGCGGTCTGGAGATCTTCGAGGAATCCCTCAAGGCGGCGCTCGCGAAGTAAGCGGTACCGGTGATTACCATGCGGATTCGACGGATTCGCCCGTGGTGATTGTTCATAACGTAAGTGGCGGGTCATTCCATCGCAACGGTTGGATGGCCCGCCACTCGCATGTCTGCGGGAATCCACGCCGACCCCGTGCTCAATCCTCGATGGCATCAAGATACGGTTGCAATTGGGCAAGCAGCCGTGGAACATCCACCGTGGCGGATACATACAGAGCGTCAGGATCGATTTCGTCGTATTCGTGGACGATGGCATTGCGCAATCCCCGCAGTTCGTGCCACGGCAGCTGCGGGACTTCTTCGAGAAACTCGTCGGATAGCTTCCGCGCAGCCTCCTGCGCCTGAACCATATCCATGGCAACCGAATTGAACCTCATGTAATCCGTTTCCAGCTCCTGAGCCGAAGAAACCGCGCTGGCATCACGGCTTGCGCGGGCCAGATGCTCCGCGAGACGGATGAGATTCGTATCATCCCTGAATCTCTGGTCGGTATGTCGTCGTTGCATCACACCACCCGAACCATATCGCGCTGAATATGCTCGTAGAATCGCCTGCTTGCACGACTGCGCTGCGCGTGCCGACGCAGCGAGACAAGCGAGGTCAGCGAGACTTCCCTACCAAACGACCGTTCCAGTTCACCCTTCAATCGCGCAAGGTCGTCCATGCCGAATCGGCTTGCTTCCCGCGAGACATACAGCAAGTCGATATCGGAATCGTCATCCGCCTCGCCGCGAGCGAATGAACCGTAAAGATACACTTGCGCAAGACCGTATTTCTTTGCGATAGCACCAGCGATCAGCTTCACCGTCGCGATATCTACGCTACTGCTGGATTTCTCCGTGAGACCGGATTTCTCCGAAATACCAGAATTGAGTGCGATACCTGACTTCGCCGTGAGGCAGGACAGGGCATCGTCATACCGTTGCAGGAAATCCTGAGTCGGATTGCCGCCGTGTTCCGCGCGCGATAATGCCGATTGCGTGGTGCCCATCCGTGACGCCACCGCTTGCTGGCTCAACCCCGCTTGAAGACGGCGGGCCTTCAATGCGTCAATGGTGTCCATATCAGCACTATAGCATATATGCTATATGTATCGAATTAAACGTCTGCGGGCCGGCTGACACCAAAACGGCAGCCGGCCGGCCCTCAGGGTGTCTGTGTCAGAAGGTCACAGCGCCTCGTTGTACGCGCGCACCTTGAGCACACGACGGGAAGACTCGACGTTCTCGATGATGATGCGGCGCAAAGCGCGCGGCGCATCCTCATGCTCGTCGAGCCACTGGTCGCCCAGGCGGACCAGCTCCGCGGGATTCGCATACGAAGGGTACAAGCCTTCGAGCAGCGCTTCAGCCATGTGGAATGTTTTGTTCTTCCACACCCAATCCACTTGGTTGAAGTACTCGGCCGCATACGGTTCGGCCAAATCCTCGCGCGGGGTGGACGCAAAGCCGGCGGCAACAGCCTCCAGCTGCATATTGGTCAAATCACCGTTGTGCAACGCCTGATCCCACGCCCAAGCCTTCGCCTTCGTCGTCGCACGGCTGGCGCGCGCACCATAAGCGAATTCACGGTTCTCGGTCGTATCGCGCTTGGCGAGCTCCTCATCGATATCCGCGTTGGTGACGGCGTTCACGGCGGCGAGCGCCTTGAGGATCGTCCAGCGCATGTTGTTGTCGATGTCCAGCCCTTCGAGCTTGACGCTACCGTCCAGCAGGCCTTGGGCGTTGGAGCGGAAGCGTTCATCGCCTTCCACACCATACGTGAGGTAGGCACCCACCAGCTGGAACTGCTCGTCGGAACCCGCCTTCGCTTGGCCGGCAAGCTTCCAAAGCCGTTCGGCGGTGTTTTCCGCCACCTCGGCGCTGCGAGCGGGAGCGACATAATGGTGGGCGGCAGTGGAGACCTGGGCGAGCGCATACCTGAACGTGGTGGACTCGTGTTCGGTCGCCAATGCGTCAAGGCTCGCGGCGATGAAACGTTCGGCGGGGAATTCGCCGTCGCGGGTCATATCCCACAGGGACAGCCACACCACGGACCGTGCGAGCGGATCGGCGAAACGGTACAGGTTCTTCGCCGCGAATTCGAGGGATTGCGCGTCGAACCGCAGCTTGGTGTAGGTCAGGTCATCGTCGTTGACCAGAATGAACGCGGGGCGCTGTTTGCCGGCAGCCTCCTCGACGACGGTGTGGTCGCCGGTCACGTCGAGTTCGAACCGGTCGGTGCGCACGATCTGCCCGTCGGCGTTCTCGTTGTAGAAACCGACAGCGAGGCGGTGCGGCCGCAGCACGGGATGCTCGGCGGATGCGCTTTGATTGAGCGTAAGTGCGGCGATGGTGCCGTCGGTGTTCTCGTCGACATGCGCGCTGATGGTGTTGATGCCCGCGGCTTCGAGCCATTGCTTGCTCCATGCCTTGAGGTCGCGCCCGGAGGTCTGTTCCAATTCGGCCAGCAGGTCGGCGAGGGTCGCGTTGCCGTACGCGTGCTTGTTGAGATAGTGGTTGATGCCTTCGAAGAACTTGTCGCGGCCGACATAGGCGACAAGCTGCTTGAGGACGGAGGCGCCCTTCGCATAGGTGATGCCGTCGAAGTTCACGTACGTGTCGTTGAGATCGTTGATCGGGGCGACGATTGGATGGGTGGTCGGCAATTGGTCTTGCGCCTGGCCCCAGCTTTTCTCGCCGGAGCTGAAGGTCGCCCAGGCGTCATGCCATTCGGTCGCTTCGGCGGTGGCGAGCGTGGACATGAATTCGGCGAAGGATTCGTTGAGCCACAAGTCATTCCACCATTTCATGGTCACATAGTCGCCGAACCACATGTGGGCGAGCTCGTGCAGCACGGTGACGACGCGACGCTCGGCGTATGCGTCAGTCACCTTGGATTCGAACACGTACTGGTCGCGGATGGTGACCATGCCGATGTTCTCCATGGCGCCGGCATTGTATTCCGGTACGAAAATCTGGTCGTACTTCGCGTACGGATACGGCACGCCCCACGTCTTGGCATAGAAGGCGAAACCCTTCTTGGTGATGTCGAACAGGTAATCGGCATCCTTGTCGAGCGCATCCTTGAGCGCCTGGCGGCAGTACAGCGCCATCGGCACGGTGCGTCCGTCCTCGTTCGCGTATTCGGTGTGCCACTGCGCATACGGGCCGGCGCAAATCGCGGTCAGATAGGAGCTCATCACCGGAGTCGGTTCGAACACCCACGTGCGCGAATGCTCCGCAGGATGATCCCCAAGCGTGCCCGCTGCGGTGATCCGGTCCACGTTTTCCGTGGACATCACCGGCATATTCGATGTGACGATCCAGCTTTCCGGAGCAAGTACACGGAAGTCGAAAATCGCCTTAAGGTCGGGCTGGTCGAAAACCGCGTAGACACGTCGGGCGTCCGGAACCTCGAATTGCGTATACAGGTAGACGTTGCCGTCGGAAGGATCGACGCTGCGGTGCAGCCCCTCGCCGGTGTGTGAATAGCGGCAACGTGCTTCGACGGTGACTTCGTTGTGCTCCAGCAGTCCTGTCAGTTGGATTCTGCTGTCCCGGTAGACGGATGCCGGGTCAAGGCTCTTGCCGTTGAGCGTGATGGCGGTGACTTCATCGGCGATGAGGTCAAGGAAGGTGCTGTCGCCCGGATCGGCTCCGAACGTGACAGTCGTGGTGGAGCCGAAGTTTTCCGCTCCTTGGGTCAGATCAAGGTCGATCGCGTAATGGATGGGCGCTGTGACGATGGCTTTGCGTTCCTGTGCTTCTTCTCGTGTGAGGTTCGAACCAGGCATGTCGCTCCTTTCCTCTGCGGATTTGCGGCGTTCCGCGCTACGGCTCTGACGGGCATGGGGGTTGCCGTATGGTGCCGGCGGTGTGCTGGGTGTGCCGGTACCGATGCCGTAATGGTGCAAAACATCGCGGCGCGGCATGTATGTACCACGCCGCGCCGCAATTGTTCATTCTTCAGTGCTGTTTGCCACACTGGTTATCGTTAACGACATCATTCTACGCCACGGTACGGGCAAATTTCACTATTCGACATGCTCAGGGCATTTCAGGCGTCTATGGTCGTCGGCAGATGCTATAGACGTTGGCGCGGCCGGCAGGGTGGCTGACCGGCTGACCGGGTGACTGGGTGGGCTGACCGGGTGACTGGGTGACTGGGTGGGCTGACCTGCGGGCATGATGGGCCGACCGGCTGGCACAAGGGGCGGAAGAGAACGGACGCGGATGTCATGAGAAGTCATGGGAAGTCATGGCACGAGGACGTTGAGACGCGCGGACAACAGACAAGGATGTAACGACGCGGAGACGCAAGGATGCTGAGACGCGCGGACGATCAGGCGCACGTGTGCAAAGCACACTGCCCGGAAATACAAAGTCGCGGAAAGGCGGACATCCAATGATAATCGCCGCCAAACGTTATGATCGCGCCAAGCTCGCTCCCCCAGCCCACTGCATATCCGCACCACACAGCGCCGCACCACACAGCGCCGCACAGCACAGCGTCGCACCGCGCTACACCGCGCCGCACCGGGCCATCGTGCCGCACACCCCATATACGAAGGCGCCGCACCCGCGGATTACACGGGTGCGGCGCCTGAACACCTGACGGTTCAGAAGATGGACGGCTCAGCGCAGCGGATCGCTGTCATCGCGCTGGGCGATATCGGCGACCACCGGCACAATAACCGGCTTGCGGTGCAGCTGACGGGCGACCCAGCTGCCCAACGTGCGACGCATAATCTGCTGGAGCTTATACGTGTCACGAGTGCCCTGCATCATCGCGTCCTGCAACTGCTCGACAATCTGGTGACGGACCTTCTCGAATTCGCTTTCATCCTCCGCCACGGCGTTGAGATAAATCTTCGGGCCGGACAGCACATCCGCCGTATCGGTATTGACCACCACGAAGCTGGAAACGAAGCCCTCGGTGCCGAGGATACGACGCTTCTCAAGATCCTCATCGGTCAGTTCACCGACCGAATCACCGTCGACATACACATAGCCGCACGGCACGGAACCGACAACCGCCGCCTTGCCATGGTACAAATCAACGACATCGCCGTCTTCAGCGAGCACGACATTATCAGGCGCCACACCCGTCTTAACCGCGATCAAACCATTGGCGACCAGATGCCGGTTCTCACCGTGAATCGGCATCGCGCACTTCGGCTTGATGATGTTGTACAGGTACAACAACTCGCCTTCGTTCGCATGGCCGGACACGTGAACCGCCGCGTTATCCTTGTTCACAACGCGGGCGCCCAGCTGGACAAGCTTGTTGATCACGCGGTACACGCCGTTCTCGTTGCCCGGAATCAGGGAGCTGGCAAGAATGACCGTATCGAACTCGTTGACGGTGATATCACGGTGATTGCCGTCGGCGATGCGTCCGAGCGCCGCCATCGGCTCGCCCTGGGAACCCGTGCACATGTAGACGATCTTGTCGTCCTGGATGTCCTTGGCCTTCTTGAGATCGACAACCGTACCTTCAGGAATATGCAAATACCCCAAATCGGCTGCGATCGACATGTTGCGCACCATCGAACGGCCGACGAACACAACCTTGCGGCCATACTTGTGGGCGGCGTCAACAACCTGCTGCACACGATGCACATGGCTGGAGAAGCTGGCAACGATGATCTTGCGGGTCGCCTCAGCGAACACACGATCAAGCACCGGGCCGATCGTGGTCTCCGGGCGCACGAATCCGGGGACTTCCGCATTCGTGGAATCCATCATCAGCAGATCGATGCCCCGCTCGCCGAGCTTGCCGAATTCGACCAAATCAGTGATCTTATGGTCAAGCGGCAGCTGGTCAAGCTTAATGTCGCCCGTGTCAATCAGCGAGCCGGCAGGCGTGCGCACGCACACGGCGAGCGCGTCAGGAATCGAATGGGTCACCGTCACGAACTCAAGGTTGAACGGGCCAGCCTTGATCTTGTCACGGCCCTTGACCTCAATCATCGTCGGGTTGATGCGATGTTCCTTGCACTTGGCTTCCACAAAAGCCAGCGTCAGCTTGGATCCGATCAGCGGAATATCCGGACGCAGCTTGAGCAGGTACGGCACGCCGCCGATATGGTCTTCGTGACCATGGGTGAGCACCAACGCTTCGACCTTGTCGAGACGATCCTTGATGTAGTGGAAGTCAGGGAGAATCAGGTCAACACCCGGCTGCTCCTCTTCAGGGAACAGCACGCCGCAATCAATGAGCAGCAGATGGCCGTTATATTCGACCACATTCATGTTGCGGCCGATTTCGCCGAGACCTCCAAGCGGCACGATACGCATCGAGCCCTTGCGGTACTTCGGCGGAGCGATCAGCACGTCATCCTGCTGGGGGGCCGTGGCGAACTCCTGGGGACGCGATCCACGGCGCGTGGTCGTGCGGCCGGTGTTGCGAGCCGACGACGTGCGGGCGCGACGGCTGGTATTATGCTGGCCGCGCCTGCGGGAATTGCTCTTGTTCTGTTCTTGTTCTTTTGCCATTTCCTCGTTGGGTTTCTGTTACTTAGTGCCCATGCCTATGCACAGGCGAGGTAGTGCCCGTCACAGGAGGCCGGCGGCGCGCATGCCTTCGCGCGCGCGTTCGAACTCAGGTTCGCCCGGGCCGACATTCGGCAGACGCATCGTCGTGCAATCAAGCACGCCGCGAACCTTGAGCGCAGCTTTGGCCATAACCGCCTGGAATCCGGTGCCGTTGAGCGATTCGACCAGCGGGGAAAGCTGGACGGCGATCTTCTGCGCCGTGTGAATATCACCTTGATCGAACGCATTGGCCAGATCACGCATCGGACCGGCGGCGGCGTGGGCGATCACCGAAATGATGCCGACAGCGCCGACGGACAGGAACGGCAGGAACAAACCATCATCGCCGGAATACCAAGTCAAGCCGGTTTCCAAACGCTTGCGCACCGCACCTGCGATGTCGCCCGTGGCGTCCTTGACTGCTTTGACATGATCGAGCTCGGCCATACGGCGGTACGTTTCCAGCTGGATGTGTACGCCGGTACGACCCGGGACATCATAGATGATGATCGGCTTGTCCGCCGATTCGTTGACCGCCTGATAGTGACGGAAGATGCCCTCTTGCGAAGGGCGGGAATAGTACGGCGCCACCACGAGCACAGCGTCGCAGCCCGCCTCTTGCGTCTGCTCAACCATGCGTACGGTGTGCGCGGTGTCGTTCGAGCCGGCACCGGAGATAATCGGGACGTCGACCGCTTCCTTGACCGCGGTGACGAGCTCGACTTTCTCCTCCATGTGGGTGACCGGCGATTCGCCGGTTGTGCCGTTGACCACCAGACCATCGGCGCCATCCGCGACCAGCTGCTTGGCAAGCTTCTGGGCTGCTTCATAATCGATGGAACCGTCTGTTTTCATCGGCGTCACCATTGCGGGCAGAATACGCCCGAACGGGGCCGGATCAAGAAGATGCATGGTGGTATCACTCATACTTGGTAACCGTACCTCTGGGGCGGGACGCAGACCCCGTCGCATCCAAGCCCTTGCGGAAGGTTCCTGCGTGCCTAGTTTGTGAAGCCACACAAACTGGCTACGCAAACAGACTCACCAGCGTAACCAGTTTGCGAAACCACACAAACCAGCCACGCCTACAAGTCTCCCAGTGTAACCAGTTTGGGAAACTACACAAACCATCTACGCAAACAGACCCACCAGCATAACCAGTTTGAGACAACACACAAACTGGCTACGCCTGCAAGCCTCTCAACGTCACCAGTTTGGGAAACCACACAAACCAGCTACGCTTACAAGCCGCTTAACGTCACCAGTTTGGGAGAATACGCACGTGCGACACCAGCGTGGCTCTGCTCGTGCGACAACTACAACAGTAAATTAATGTCATCGAGCAGAATAGCGCGGAATACCTGCTTCTTTCAGCTTCTTGACCAACGCATCGCGCTCGACGACCTCATCATATGAAAACCGGACAATATGTGTGACACCGCACCTTTGTAAAGCAGCCTCACGCATCCTCTCCTGCTGCACCACTTCTCGGATACTTCGGTGTTCCGTCATCACCGGATTCACGTATTTTTCAGTACCGTCAAACTCCCCGACGACGATCTGCCCATCAGAAAGCCGCCACAGATAATCGACACGGTATCGGGCACCAGTGAGCGCATCGACGAATCCAGCCTGCAGCTCAGGTACGACGAAGCCCTCTTCGATCATCACCGCCCGACAATACGACTCGCCTCCATTTTCGCTGGCAGCATTGGCATGGCGCACAACCGGTACGACATTCTCATACATCGTATCCCAACGACGGCAAGCCTCAAGAACATTCTCACACGCCAGCCCCTGTCGCAACGCCGAATCGGCGACGGCAAGCGCTACCGGAAATTCATATTGGGATGCGCAGTTCAGAACTGTCGAAATTTTATCAAGCACAGTGACGCCATCCACGGCCTGTGTCTTCATCATTCCTTCAGGTATATATGTCCTTCTGACCTTGGCCATCGGACTGTAACTCTGCTGGAACGAACTGACTATCGTCACAGTGCCATCATGTATCTTCCACGAACCGTCCAGTCCATGGACAGCCGCCGCGACATTGCCACCGAAAATCCAATTGGGATGCCACGCTGCGAACCCCCGCGCGATATGCATGGTTCTTTCTTCAGGAGTCAGGCCATTCCAATATGACACGGGAATATATAGACCTCGTGCAGGGCGCAACAATTCTGCGTCATCGCCAAGAGCACGACGACGAAGAGCCGCATTCTCGGACCTGATGGTCGAAAACGCACAACGACGTTGTTCCAGCGCCTCATTCATCAGCTGGATGACACGATAATGGTTCCTCATGCCCCGAGCATATTCGGAACGAAAGGAACGTAGAAAGCAGACAGAATGAATGTGGATAAAAGATGACGTGGGCAACAGATGATGTGGATAACCGTTGCACACCGGCTTTCTATGCGACCAAACTACCAGAACGCCGACAGAACATTTCCGATACAAACCAGCTACGCCAACGAGCCTCCCTGCGTAACCAGTTTGAGGAACCGCACAAACTGGCTACCTCTACACCCCGCTCAGCGCAACCAGTTTGAGACAACACACAAACTGGCCACGCCTACACCCCACCCAGCGCAACCAGTTTGGGAAACTGCACAAACTGGCTACGCCTGCGAGCCTCCCAGCGTAACCAGTTTGAGATGGAGCGGGAGGTTAGAGGTTGAGGAAGTGGTCGAGACCGACCGTCAGCCCCGGATAGGTGCCGGATGCGATCTTGCGCACGGCGAGCAGAACGCCGGGCATGAAGGAGATACGGTCGAAACTGTCGGCGCGGATGGTCAGCTGCTCACCGGCATTGCCGAACAGCACCTCTTCGTGAGCGTTAAGCCCGCGCAGACGCACAGCATGCACATGAATGCCGTCCACCACTTGGCCACGCGAACCGCCATCGGTCTGCGTATTGTCCGGAACAGCGCCGAGACCAGCGTCCTGCCGAGCTTCGGCGATGGCGCGCGCAGTGTGGATTGCCGTGCCGGAAGGCGCGTCCACCTTGTTCGGATGATGCAGCTCAATCACTTCAGCGGATTCAAAATACGGGGCAGCGACTTTCGCGAAATAGTCCGCCAACACCGCAGAAATCGCGAAATTCGGGGCGATGAACACACTCTGGTTCTCGCGCGGTGCTTTGGCGAGCGCATCACGAACCTGATCGAGCTTCTCGTCGGTCCAACCGGTTGTACCGACAACCACGTTGACGCCTTGGGCGACCAACGCGAGCACGTTGTCCAACGACACAGACGGCACGGTGAATTCAACGACGACATCGGTGTTCTCCGGGGTGATGCGCGTCAAATCGTCACCGGCGTCAAGCGTAAGCGCGAGGCTCGTGTCTTGTGCCGCCTTCACCGCTTCGACCACGTGGGAACCCATGCGCCCTTTGGCGCCGACGATGGAAACCTTGATCATGTTCGCTCCTTGCTCCATCCTGGCGGTCCCGACACCACAGAAATCTACGAGACCGCCGAGGATGTGATTATGTCCCTTACGGATGCCTACACCTTAAAAAGGTAAAGAGACGCTTCGACCGTTGCGACCGTCCTGCGACTGCCCAGCGACTGTCTTGACCTTCAACCTTGCCCGTTCCTGCCGTCTTGACGGTTGCGACGGGACAGCCTCCACCCGAGCAGCGCAATCGGAACGGCGCACGCCGTGGCGATCCACGGGATCATGAGCCCGGCGTGAGGCCCTGCATGGTCAACGACCACGCCTGCGATGGTCGATCCGAGCGACGTGCCGACGGTTCCGGCGGTCGTCACCCACGACAGACCTTCGGTCAGCGAGCTTTCCGGCACGATGTCCTTGACGATGAGGTTGCCGGTCGCGAACAGCGGCGACACGCACAGACCGGCGAGGATTTCGAGGACGCCAAGCAGTATCAGATGGTCCATGCTCAGCCGGAACAGCACGTACCCGCAGGTCAGCAGGCAGAGGAACCCCACCATATGCGACCAGTTCGATCCCTTGAGTTTGCGCGTGCCGAAGATGATCGCGCCGATGCACGAGCCGAGCGCGAACATGGCAAGCTGCAGCCCGAGGAATTTTTCGATGCCGAGCGCCTTGTAGTCGGCTGTCATCGACACGTCGAACGCGTTGAAGCTGATGTTGAACACGATGAACACCGCCAGCAACGGCCCGATGCCCGGGTAGGTGAGCACGCTGCGATTGCCGTGACGCGTGGTTCGCAGGCCGCCACTGTCCAATGCAATAGCCGTGCCCTCGTCCTCACCGGTTTGCGTCCCACGGCTGGTGGCGCGCAGCACATCGGCGTCATCGGCGGGTGCCGGCGTGACATCCACCACTTCGATGACCGGCGGCGCGGTGTTGCGCAGCGAGAAGAACACCGCTCCCCCGATGCCGGCGGCGAGTGTCGGCACGAACAGTTGGGAAACCGGGCTGACCGATGTCGCAAGGAAGGCCGCGAGAATCGGCCCTAGGATGAACACGATTTCGTCGACTGCGGCTTCCAGCGCGTATGCGGTGTTCAGCAGCGAAGCGTCCGGGTTGCCGCGAAGCGCGTATGCCCAGCGCGTGCGCACGAGCGCGCCGATGGAGAATTGGCACAGGCCCATGAGCACAGCGAGAACGAAGAGTACGGCGATCGGGACGCGTGCCATGGCGGCGAACGCGAAGACCAGCATGCTGGTCACTTGCAGGGCGAGCACGGGGAATCCGACACGCCGCTGGCCAAGCCGGTCGAACAGGCGCGCGTAGAACGGGGTGACCGCCGAAACAGCGAGGATATAGACCGCGCTCATGGTTCCGGCGATCGTCCAGTTGTCATACAGGTGATTCAGCGCGAGCACAATGCCCAGACTCATCATCGAAATCGGCAGACGCGCCACCGCTCCGGAGATGCAGAAGGCCTTCGCACCGGGCAGGCGGAACAGCCGGGCGTACGGCGATCCCGCCCGCTCGGCGACAGCTGCGGCGCTTGACGGCGTCGTGGCCACTTACTCACCCCGTTTCGATTGCTGTTGCGCGACAGACGCTCCTGCACGCCGACGGTGCCGTACGGTACGGGACGGCTCGCCCGAATAAATGTACAAGTCGTTCATCCGCCCGTACATCTTCTCGACATGATCCTCCGGATGATCCGCGGCGATGCGTTTCGCATTGCATACCAGGCCTTGATGGTCGTAGAAGCCGACATCGCAGCTGTTATCCGTATGCAGGAAGTAGCGTTTGACGCCACGGTCCTGGAAATACGCCATCAGACGACGCCACAAGCCTCCGCCCACGCCGTGTCCTCGGGCTTTGGGCGACACGAGGAACAACCGCAATTCCGCTTGGGTGACTTTGCCGATCTGGCTGATGCGCTCGAGACGGTTCTCGGCGCGATGCCAGTACAAGGTTTCACGCAAGGCGATCGAACCGGTGTCGTCAGCGCGCAACCGGTCATCGATGCCGGCGAGCGTCTCCTGTGCGTGCGGATAGAGCGGTTGTTCACCGTCGACTTGGGCGAAGGTCAGACCGAGGACTTGTCCGTCGAGTTCGGCGACTTCCGCTCTCGTTGTGCCTTCGAGATAATGCATGACGAATCGTTTTGACACCATCTGCGACAATGGCCGACGCTGCGACAGCGGCTTGAATCCCCACGTCTGGTCGTATTCGTCGATGACTGCCGGAAGGTCGTTCGCCGCAAGCGGCCGATAGGTGACGCTGCTGCTTGGCGCGGCAATCGCGTCCGGCTTCACGAGCGCGGCAGGCTTCACGAGTGCGGCAGGCTCGGTTTGGCTTCGCGTCGTCGGCTGCGGGATGATGACCTGCGGCGAACGCTGATATGGCGTGTGGTTGCGGTGGTCGATGCGTGCATCTCCGGTATGATTCCGGTTCGATGCCTTGGCATGGTTGATATGGTCGCGGGTCGCGCCCATGATGTCTCCTCACTTTCGTTTCGAATCAACATCCGGCACGTGTGCCCGCCCACACATGCTGCTCGAGGGTCGCGGTCCCGCTGACATGACCGTTCACGGACGCGTTTTCCAGTCCTGAACCGCCACCCGCGCCCTCGCGCAGGTCAGTCGTTGTCAGATTCCTCGGGGATTCCGGAGCTCAGCTCGGCAAGGATATCCTGTTCTGTTTTTCCGCGCGCATGCAACTCGCGGTCAGCCTCTGTAGCCTCACTCAGATAGTACAAGGTGGCATCGATGGAGTCCAACGGAACGTTCTCAACCCGCGAAAGCAGCAGCCGGTACATGTCCAGTTGGGCGAGTTTCTCGTCGATATCACTCTGCTTGCTTGGTTTCCTGCCGGTTTTCCAGTCGACGATGGTGAACCGCTTCGTGTCATCGTGCGGATCGAGACCACCATAGAAAACCGCGTCGAGCTTGCCATGGACGATGATGTGATCCAGCTGCGGCACAGCAACGACGATCTGACGTTCAGCGGCTTGCGGTCGACGTTCCGCCCACCGGGAGGCGACCAACCGGCGTTCCCAAACAGCGAGCCGCTTGTCGACAGCGGTGACCGGTTGGCTGGCATCAGCGTATTGCCGCTCTCTGTCCTGCAACTCCTGAATCATGGCTTCACGCGAAACCATCGCGCCAGATGCGGGCATGTCTGTCACGTCATCTGTGATGGCGTCATCATTGAACGCGTTGATAAAGCGTTCAGCCCACGCGTGGAACACCGTTCCCGCTTCGGCGGTCGGCGAGGCGACATGCGGAATCGGGCGGATCATGCCGCGCCAGAATTCTTGCAGTTTGCGACGGTCGGTTTCCCCGCTTTGGGCTTGCAGCGAGGTGACCGAACGACGAGTGTTGGCCATCAGCCGTTGCGCGGTCTGTTCGACCTGCTTGTCCAGGTCGCGCTGATCGATCTTCAGCTGGTATTCCTGAGGTTGCAAGTCGATATCGTCGAGCAAAGCGCGCGTGCTGCGCGTCAACACACCGGTATCCTCGAGTTCTTGCGGCTTCATGGACTTGCCGCGTTCAGCGCAGATCCAGTCAAGCGCATGCTGTGCAGACTGGTCAAGATTGCGCCGGGTCTGCTCGCTCAACATGCCCGGCCACGGCAGATGTCCATCAGCATGGGTCAGTTCTTGCGGCGTTCGCCACGCCTGACCGACCACGGTGTCTTCGAATATGCGCGCATCATCACCGATGAAGAAGCCCTTGGGCAGATTCTCTCCCACCGATTCGAGCGTATGCGGCTGCCCGTCGTCGGCGTCCGTGTCCGGGTCCGCTTCAAGTTCTTGGCCGTCCGCCCACGATGGCAGCGCCACGACATCGAGCACGGCCCCCAGCGCCCCCGTGCGCGCATCATGGCTCATGGAATCGTACATTTCCTGCCAGAACACCGAGCCCGGGGTCACTTTGCCGCTTGAGGCGATCATGTCCGTCGTGCTGTATTTCGCCGCCGTGACCAGCACGTCGTGCTTGGCTCGCGTGACGGCGACATACGCCAAACGCCGCTCGTCCTCGTGCAGACGACGACCATACTCCTCACGCTGGGTGAGGAACAGCTTGTTCTTGTCGATGGTGTCCATGTCGTCCAACGGCAGATCGCGCCCGGTGCCGAACACTTCATCGGCAACAGTAAGCGTGTCGTCGAAAGCGTCGAGCGCTTCGACCGGGTCGCCGCCCACCGTCGCGTCGTGCGGGAATCGTGGCAGAATGTCGGCGTCGGCGCGCACGGGGGCAGGCACCATGTCGGCGCTGGTCAACCACGTATTGGCTTGCTCCGTGTATTCCGGTGGCTGCCATGGGGACGTATCCGATGGGCCGTCGGACGTGTCCTGGCTGTCATTTGCGCATTTGACGCTGAGATAGTCGCCTTGATTGCTTGGGAAGGTCGTCTCGTTGACATCGACGACGGCGACGGCGTCCCACTGCAAGCCTTTGGCCTGATGGATCGTCATGAGGATGACGTCAACCGGTTCTGTGGCGATTGCCGCGGTCGGGTCGTCCACCTTCTTCAGCGAATCGACCCACGTGATGAATCCGCGCAAGGTGACCTGTTTGCCTTGGGTGATTTCCTGGGTGTAGGTACCCACCAGTTCGATGATGGATTCGACCGGGGCGTGGGCGAGGGACGGATTGACCGGAACGTCCGGGAATGCGAACGCTTGGGCGAGCACCGTGTCGATGTCCAAGTCGAGTGCGCGTGCCGCTGCACGAACCACATGGTCGAGCGGCAAATCCATCGCCTTGCGCACTTCACGCAGGATACGCCCGGCGTGCAATACGGCGTCCACCGCCGTATCGCTCATCCCGCTGCCCGCCAGATCGTCTGCTGTTTGCGCTTGATCGACCACGTCGGACAGGTACACCAGATGCGGCAGCTGTTCACGATACTCACGCACCATGGCCGCCCGATCACGCGCGCGTTCCTCACCGGTCGCATATCCCGCTTGAACGAGTGCCTGATACCGCCGATCGGTATCACGCCGGTTGGCGAGCGCGGATAATGCGGTCAGATCGCTCGCTTCCATATGGAATCGTGGGGTTGCCAGCAGACGCATCAAGGATTGCGAGTCGGTCGGGTCGCTCACCACGTGCAGCAACGCGAGGATGTCGCGCACATCCGCGCGCTCCAACAGCGCGGAGTACCCGACCATTTGCACGCTCAGTCCCGCGCGGCGCAAGGCTTGGGCGTACTTGTCCATCCGCTGTTTGCTGCGGAACAGGATGGCGACATGCGGTCGTCTGCTGGCTTCAGTTGCAGGGTCGGCGCTGGCGTGACGCGCGATGGCGAGTTTTGCGAATCGCACGACCCCATCAATTTCCTGACCGAGGGTCTCGTATTCTTGGATGCCGATGGTGCCGAGTTCATCCCGATCGGGGGCGGGGTTCAGGGGAAGGACATCGACTTCGGCCATACGTGAACTGCTTGGCCTGCGATGAGGACGGCGCAGCCGCATGGTGAGGTTGTTGGCCATGCGGAGCACAGCGCGCGGGTTCCTGCGGCTGATGGTCATCGGGAAGGGTTGGTATCCGGGCTGTTCCAGGCCGAAGGCGCGTTGGAAGATGCGCAGGGCGCCCGGGCTGGCTCCGCGCCACGCGTAAATCGACTGGTAGGGGTCGCCGACGGCGGTCACCGCGGACCGGTCGGCGGTGGCGCCGGGTGCCGTGGCATGCGCTTCGGGGTGGAAGAGGGCGGCGATGAGTTCCGCTTGTGTGGTGGATGTGTCCTGATATTCGTCGAGCAGCACGTGCGTGTACCGGTTGCGGTATTGCTGTCCGATGGAGGGGAATCGTCTGACCAGTTGGTAGGCGGCGATGGTGAAATCGCTGAATTCCGCCATGCCCGACTCGCGTTTGGCCTGCTCGTAGGCTTCGGCCAGGTCCAGCAGGACGTTGCGCTGCCTGGTCACATCCCGCAGTTGTGCGCAGTGGAAGAGTGCGGAGTCGGCACGCAGGTTGCGTAATTTCTCCTGGTATTCCCTGACTTTGTTGCCGTAGGTTTCGTCACTGTCCTTTTTCAGCTGTTTGGGCGGTTTCGGAACGCTTTTCGCCAGTGGATCGCCCGCGGGAATCTGCACTCCGCGTTCTGCGGTATCGGCGCCGATGATGTGCTGCAGTCGGTCGATGAACGCGTCATCCCAATGCCGGACGCGACGCACCGCCTCGGCAAACGAATCGCAGTCCCCGCCGATCATGGCGCCGCTGATCGCATGCGACAGGTTGAGCAGACGGCCCACCAGCGTGGTGAACGCTCCTTGTTGCGTGCCGTCGGGAGTGTCGTTGTCGGCAGAATCCTCGGCCGATTCGGAGCCGTTGTCACCGTCGGTTTGTCCGACGGCGGCGAACAGTTGGTCGAGATGCGCGTCAACCACGTTGGAAGCCAATTGGAATGCCCCGGCATCGCTGAGCGGTTGCGTGTCCTGGTCGAAGCCGATGAGCAGGCCATATTGTCTGACAATCGACTGGAAGAACGCGTCATAGGTCATGACGGTGGGTTTGAGCAGCATACTGGTGCCGTTTGCCGCACCGCTGGAAACCCTGCTGGACAGTTCAGCGGCCGCTTTCTTCGTGAATGTCAAACCGAGGATGCGCTCCGACGGTACGCCTGAGGCGATGAGATGATTCACCCGCTCGGTCATCGTCGTTGTTTTTCCACTGCCCGCACCCGCGACGACGAGCACGTCATCGGCTTCGGACGCGTTGGCGACTTTCGCCTGTTCTTCACTCAAGTGGATGGTTGTGTCCATCTTCGCCCCACTCATGCTGTCCTCGTTTCAAACACGGTATCGATCTGGCCTGCGCACGCCGGGCAGATGCCACGATTGGTGCAATAGTTCAGATGCGTGCTCTGCGGATGCGCGACAATCCGTTCGGAGCGCACCGCAGCCCCCGCGTAGAACACGCGGGCGATCATCGCCAATGCCCACATGATCTGGGTATTCGCGGTCACACGGCTGAAATCCTCCCACAGCTCGTCGGATACGGTGTCGGGCTGGCTGATGTCCGCGTAATCGTACAAACGATCAGGACGGGGGTACCCCTTGCGCGGATGGAATGGTTCGGCGTTCATATGCCCGTCGCGGAACAGCGGCGGCTGGTAGAGGCTTTCCGGCGCGTAACTTGCAGCGGGGGTCTCAGCATCATGAACGTGGAAGAGGACACTTTGCGCAATCAGCGGCTGGCTGGCATCCCCGAGCCTGTCACCTTGCACCGGGAAAGCGAGTCCCAGCTGGTAGCACACCAGCTGCAAGTCGTTGAACACCCCTTTCGTGGCAGGCCTTGTACCGGTTTTGTAGTCCAGAAGCCTGATCTGCTCGCCATCGTCGGTGTGCCGGTGCTCCTCACGGTCGATGCGCCCGGTCAGACGAATAGCCAAGTCCTCACTCATGCCTTCGGGCCATCCGTCGACCATCGCGCCCATGATGGCGCTGATGTCCTTCACGGTCATCGGCACGTGGACAGACTGGATCCGGTTGTATGCCGCGGCGATGTCGTCAAGGGTGAACCTGGCGTCGAACTCTTTCTCACATTCCGCACGATCCAATACACCGGCAATGATGTTATCCTCCGGCTTGCGTTTATTGCCTTGGGGGTAGTCGTTATCGTTGGATTTGACGAAGTACGAAGCGATGTTCCCGAGCATCGTGGCCACCTGCGCGTCCTTGTACAGCAGCGTGTACCGGTCGGCGGGATTGTTGACGGTCGCCGGATCGACACGCAGCTGACGGTAGCGGGCAACCATCCGATCACGGATAGCAACGATGCGATCGTCCGCCGACATGTCGGCATGGTAGTCGGGATGGTCAAGCCCGGCTGCGCTGGCTTCCTGGGCGATCTGATGGACGATGGTGCCGATGCTCGCCTGCACGCCACCGGGGCGGGGACCGGCGAACTGGTGGTCCATCATCCAGCACACCGGGCACGCCCACAATCCATCCACCGAGGATGGAGACAATCTGACCTCGTTGGCCGGAGAGGGCGTGCCGTTTTCATGCGGTTCGCCGGCTGGTTGTGTTGCGGTTGCAGCAGCCGCTTCACCGTCGGGTTGCGGCATCACCGGTGCCGTGGTCAGGAAAGACCAGTTGCGCGGGTCGGCGGAGGAGACGCCGGCGTCATCAAGCAGTTGCAACGCATGGTACGCGTCTTCGCGGGCATGTCTCTCGCGGTCGCTGTCACCGCGGTTGCGCGCGAGCGTGATGCGTGCCGCCGCGACCAGTCCTCGCACGTCCGTGCACAGACCGGCGATATCCGGCGCGATGTGATGTTCCTCGCCGGTTTCGGGTGATGCGAATTGCTCAGCATCAGCCGTACCGGCAGGCTGATCGGTGTCAAAGCGTTCCGGCAGATAGCGCGCGAGAACATCGGATGGGATGAGATCATCCGATGCGACGGCGGACAGTGTCACGCGTTCGCTCGCGCGCGTCAGGGCGACCAGCAGGCTGCGCTGCTCACTATGCAGCACGGTGGTGAGCCGATCGTCGCGGTGAGACCCACGATTGATTGACGGGATGGTGCCGTGCAGTACAAGGTCGGCGAGATCCTCGCCCCCGAACATCGTGTTGCGCGGCACAAGATTCGGCCACACATCCTGTTGCACGGCGACAATCCACACCAGCGGCCAATGCCGTCCGCCGGAACCGGCTGGCGTGGTCAGGGTAATCGCCTGGTCGATGGGCGCGACTTTCGCCAGCGAATCCGCCTCAATACGCATCGAACGCACGATGCGGAAGAACGCGGTGATATCCCCCGCCCCGGAACCAGACGCGTAGTCGAACAGACGCATTGCCGTATCCAGCCGGTCATTGGCGGCACGGCCTTCCTGCGAGTTGATCAGCGCCGCGGTCTGCCAGGTGGTGGCGACGCGGCATTCGTTCCATGCTGCGTCCAGCACGTACACCGGGCTCGTGTCGGCGAGCTTGGCGATATGCGAGGCAATCGCCCCGACATTGCGCCACATCGTCGCGAATGCGCGGATATCCGCGTCATGACGGGAGACCGCACCAAGCATGTCCAGCATGACATCGGCATCCGTATCCGTGACGTCCCCATGCATCTGCCCGGTCATGTCCAGCGGATGCGAGCATGCGAGCAGCAGGTACATCGCATCCAGCGTGAGCGGGGATGCCGCCTCGTCAGCACCGGATTGGTCGACGTGTACTCCGGATTCGCCGTCAAAGTCGCCATCCGGTTGTTGCGCATGGTCTCCGGCGGGGGTGTCCTGCGCTTGAAGCAGCGCCGATTGCAGGCTCTTCCACCGCTGTTGCAATACGAGCAGGGCAGCATCGTGATGCTGGCCGTCAGCAGCAGCATCCCCGGCATGAGCATCAGTCTGCTGACGAATGACTGTGGACAACGAAACCAGCGATTGCATAGCCGATTCCACCGGTTCGATACGTGCCGGAGATTGTTCCCTCCCCCGCCGTGCGGTGATCAACGGTGAGCCCATTACCATGCGTACACGTGAGCGAATGAACGCGGCAAGCCTGGCGATATCGTCCTGTCCGGGGCCGGTGGCTTCCGAGTCGGGCACCCCCACGAATCGCGCATCATGGACGGCATCGGCCCCGCGCAGACGCACTTGGGCAAGTTCGATCAACGCGAACAGCCCTTGGACAAAAGGCTCGTCCTTCAACGGTTTGGTCACCGACGAATACCGCACCGGCACACCGTCACGCCGCAACCGCTCGCCGAATGCCCGCACGGTCGCGTTGTCATGCGCGATGACCGCCATATCGTTCCACGCACGCCCATGGTTGAGATGATCGGCTTTGATGGCGGCGACCACCGTTTCGAGCTCCTCGTTCGGTGAAGCATAGAGCCGGGTACTTACGCTGCCGTCACGCGTGCGGTCAATCGTGTTTCCGTCCACCCCTTGCTCGTTGATGGATGCGATCGGATAGCTTCCAGGTATCACCGCCGTTTTCCATGGACGCTCCGGAATCGACAGATCGAACTGTTCATCTGAAGCGATGTCAAGGCTGACCCGCGAGACGACCAAGTTGCGATATCCGTCCTGCGCAGGCTTGTCCAGCGCGCCCACGGCAGCGTGGAATGCGCCGTCTGAAGCCAGCAGACGCCTCAAGGCATATTCCGGGTGCGATCCGCGGAATGCCTGCACGGATTCATCCGGGTCATCCACCACCAGCAACCGCGTACCTGCCGTAACCGCCTGCTCGAGGAATGCGAGACCGGCAAGCGTCAGATCCTGCGCGTCGTCAACCACAATAAGCTCGGGAAAGCTCGTCTTATCCAGCACAGGCACCGCCAACGCGCCTTCGACCAGCAGCATGGACGGGTCGAGCCGGTACTGGCCCTGATAATTGCGTTCAATCGCCGCAGCATATTCCTGCCGCAGTGCGAAAGCCAGTCGCCACTGCACATCAAGCCGTCGTGCCTGCGGGCTCATCCCCGCGCCTGAAGTGCCGGTCGCACCGGCGATCGAATGCAGACGCCCGATCAACGGCTGTTCATCCTGCGTGCGCAGCCCGAGTTCGTTGATGCGCGAGATGATATCGCGCAGCTGAATGATGAACGCGTCGCTGATGCCTTTGGTGAACATCGCAAGCGATGTGGATTCCGACGCCGGACGCCCAGATACCTCGCTCGTGGAAGCGGCGGCGCGCACGCCCTCCTGCGGCACAGGATCGCAGATCATATCCGACCAAGCGTCTTGGGCGAAGTACTCGCGCAGCAGCGCGCATATGGGGCATTCGTCGCCGCTGCGGGCGTGGCGGATATGCTCAGCGACCACGGTACGCAACAACGCGTCTTGTTCGGCGCCGTTGAGCAGTCTCGGCAACGCTTTGCCCTGTGCCGACCGTACGGCGGTGATCGCCCTGAACGCCAGCGCTGACATGGTTGTCACCGGTCGGGCTTGGGAAACAGCTCCGAGTTCGCGAATCGCCTTATTGCCCAGCGCATCCGCCGCGACTCGACCTGATACGGTCATGACCGCGCGCGTGTCCCCGAACGCGCGGATGCCGTCGAGCAACGTATGGTAGGCGAACGGTGTTTTGCCGCTGCACGGCGCACCCAAAACCACCAACGTCCGGGTAGGTTCCCCGGCCCCGTTCGTCAATGTGCCGGCAAGCAACGCTTGAGCCAAGCCGTCGCAAGGCCGTTCAACTCCGTTGTCGCCGCCGAATATCGTGCCGCTTCGCATCATTGATGTACCTCCCGTGGAATCCATCATATGCGAATGGCACGTCGAGATTCCGTGTCGTCATCCCGCCCGGTGACACACGGGTATCGGCCCTTCCTTCCCACGCCGGCGCCATGCGGCGATAAGCAGGATCAGCCAACCGGCGGCGAGCGCCCCGAAGCCGATACCGAGGCCGCACAGCCGCGCCAGCATGGCGTTCGGCGTGTCGTACGCCGTATGGTCAGGCCGGTTTGGTATTCGGTGTCCGCGCACCAAGAGGCGGTGCGTGTTGACCCCGTACGGAAAACTCACTGAAAACATGGCGCTGTCAAGCACAGTGTTGTGGCCAGATGTTGTGCAACACGATGTTATGAACCACGATGTCTGAGCCACCATGTGTGAAGCACGATACTGTGCAACGGAGAACCAGGAATCAATCCTGCCGTATCCGGCATGGCAGCACCGCATACCCCGCACACCTCGGTTCGCTATGCATGTCATGGCTTGATTGCATATGCCGTTGATTGATTGTGCACAGCCTGTCCCCCACACCCTCGTGAGTCAAGCTGCGAACGGTGACAGCGATGCCCGGCATACTCCACACCTTCCGGCGGTAGCAGCTTGCGGCAGTACGGCGTACATACCAGTCGAGCCGGGTGACTGTGTTTCCACAGCCGCCCGGCTCGACTCAATCGCGCAAGGAGCGGAACTCAGACCGGTCAGGCCTGCTGTCCGTCGTCCTCAGCGGTATCCGACGTATCGGTGCCATCGGATGCATCTCCAGCGTCGCCTTCGATGTTCTCCTGACCGCCTTGGTCATCCAAGAAATCGTCAGGATTGAAGTCGTCAACGCTGAAATCATCAGGGTTGAAATCCTGCCCAAGCTTCATATCGCCGAATTCGAGGCCGGACAGATCCATATCGTCGTTCTCATCGCCGAAGTCGAGCGGAGCGTCGGTATCGCCGCCCAGTCCGAAGTTCGGGTAGATCGTGTCGCGGATCGCCTTGTCGGGTTCGACCGTCGCGTTGCGGTAACGCGCCAAGCCGGTACCGGCCGGGATCAGCTTGCCGATGATCACGTTCTCCTTGAGGCCCTTGAGATCGTCTTCCTTCTCATTCAAGGCGGCTTCGGTGAGCACGCGCGTGGTCTCCTGGAAGGATGCGGCAGACAGCCACGAATCGGTCGCGAGCGAAGCCTTGGTGATACCCATGAGCTCCGGACGGCCGGCGGCGGGCTTGCCACCGTTCTTGACGGTCTGCTTGTTGATCTCCTGGAACTTCTGGCGGTCGACAAGCTCACCGGGCAGCAGCGCGGTGTCGCCCGCGTCAAGCACGGTCACGCGATGCAGCATCTGGTGCACGATGACTTCGATGTGCTTGTCGTGGATATCCACGCCCTGGGAGCGGTACACGTTGTGCACTTCCTCCACGATGTTGACCTGGGCGGCACGCGGACCGAGGATGCGAAGAATCTTCTTCGGATCGACGGAGCCTTCGCACAGCTGGGTGCCGGCGGCGACATGGTCGCCGTCCTTGACCATCAGCGGCGCACGACGTGACACCGGGTACACGATCGGCTCAACGCCCTCGTCGTCAGGAGACAGCGTGACCTGGCGGCCGCGATCGGTGTCCTGCACCTTGACGGTGCCGGCATAATCCGTAATCGGGGCCTCGCCCTTAGGCGTACGGGCTTCGAACAACTCGGTGACACGCGGAAGACCCTGCGTGATATCGGAAGCCGAAGCGACACCGCCGGAGTGGAAGGAACGCAGCGTCAGCTGGGTACCAGGCTCGCCGATGGACTGGGCCGCGACGATACCCACAGCCTCGCCGACATCGACCAGCGTGTTGGTGGCCAGCGACCAGCCGTAGCACTTCGCGCACACGCCACGCTTGGATTCGCAGGTGAGCACGGACCGTGCCTTGACTTCCTCCACACCGTGGGCGACCATGTCGCGCAGCACATCCATGGACATGGCCTCGTCACGCTTGTACAGCACTTCGCCGGTCTTCGGGTCGAGGACGTCCTCAGCGAGCAGACGCGAGTACGGACCGCCGTCAGCCGCCTTGACGAGGACGAGGTTGCCGTTCTCGTCGCGCTCGGCGACCTTCATGACCAGGCCGTGCTTGGTGCCGCAATCCTCTTCGCGCACGATGACTTCCTGCGCGACATCGACCAGACGACGGGTGAGGTAACCGGATTCTGCGGTACGCAGTGCGGTATCTGCCAGGCCCTTGCGCGCGCCGTGCTGCGAGATGAAGTACTCGAGCACGGACAGGCCCTCACGGTAGTTGGACTTGACAGGACGCGGGATGATCTCGCCCTTCGGGTTAGCCACGAGGCCTCGCATACCAGCAATCTGGCGGATCTGCATCCAGTTGCCTCGTGCACCGGACTGGACCATGATGTTCACATTGTTGTCATCATGGAAGTTGTCGCGCATGGCTTCTGCAACCTTGTCGGTGCATTCCGTCCACAGGTTGATCAGCTCCTGGCGGCGTTCTTCGTCGGTCAACAGACCAAGGTCGAACTGGGAGTTGACCTTCGCGGCCTGGCCTTCGTAATCCTTGATGATCGGTTCGCGATCCGGCGGCTCGACGATGTCGGAGAACGCCATCGTCACACCTGACCACGGTGCGCGGGTGAAGCCGAGGTCCTTGAGCGCGTCAAGGGAAGCGGCGACCTGCTGGGTGGAGTAGCGCGTGGCGATATCATCGACGATCTTGGCGAGACGGCCCTTCGGAACCTGCTCGTTGATGAACGGGTAGTCCACCGGCAGGGTTCCGTTGAACAGGATGCGCCCGTAGGAGGTGGCGAACAGGTAGGTGCCGTCGGAGAAACGCTCTTCCTTGACGACATCCGGGCTGCCCGGCTCCGGATCGGTGACCTTGAGCTCGCCCGGCTTCCAATCTGCCGGCAGCACAAAGTCCTTCGGCATACGGATCAGCACCTTGGCCTGCATGTCGATGTCATGCTTGTCGAGAGCCATGATGACCTCGTCCAGGGAGCCGAACACGCGGCCCTGGCCCTTGGCGCCCTCAACCACGGTCGTCAAGTAGTACAGACCGAGGATCATGTCCTGGCTCGGCATGGTGACGGTGTGGCCGTCCGCCGGCTTCAGGATGTTGTCGGATGCCATCATCAGCGTGCGGGCTTCAGCCTGTGCCTCAGCGCTCAACGGAAGGTGGATTGCCATCTGGTCGCCATCGAAGTCCGCGTTGAATGCGGCGCATGCGAGCGGCGGCAGGTGGATGGCCTTGCCTTCGACGAGGATCGGCTCGAAAGCCTGAATACCCAGACGGTGCAGCGTAGGCGCACGGTTGAGGAGCACAGGATGCTCGGAGATGACCTCTTCGAGCACGCCCCACACCGCCGGATCGGCACGATCGACCAGATGCTTCGCGCTCTTCATGTTCTGCGCGTAGTTGAGGTCCACCAGACGCTTGATGACGAAGGGCTTGAACAATTCGAGCGCCATCGGCTTCGGCAGACCGCACTGATGCATGCGCAGGCTCGGGCCGACGACGATCACGGAACGGCCGGAGTAATCCACACGCTTGCCGAGCAGGTTCTGACGGAAACGACCCTGCTTGCCCTTGAGCATATCGGCCAAGGACTTCAGCGGGCGGTTCGAAGCGCCGGTGACCGGACGGCCACGACGGCCGTTGTCGAACAGGGAGTCAACCGCTTCCTGGAGCATGCGCTTCTCGTTGTTGAGCATGATCTCCGGAGCGCCCAGCTCGATGAGTCGCTTCAGACGGTTGTTGCGGTTGATCACTCGGCGGTACAGGTCGTTGAGATCGGAGGTCGCGAAACGGCCGCCGTCCAGCTGGACCATCGGGCGCAGATCCGGCGGAATGACCGGGATCACGTCGAGCACCATTGCCTCCGGCTTGTTGTCGGTGGTCAGGAAGGCGTTGACGACCTTCAGACGCTTGAGCGCACGGGCCTTACGCTGGCCGGTGCCCTTGTCGATCTCTTCGCGCAGCTCTTCAGCGGCGGCCTTCAGATCGAAGTCCTGCAGGCGCTTCTTGATGGCTTCGGCGCCCATGCAGCCGTCGAAGTAATCACCATAGCGATCCTTCATTTCGCGCCACAGGTCGACGTCGCCTTCCATATCGCCGGGCTTCAGGGTCTTGAACCGGTCGAACACGGCGGTCAGACGCTGGATCTGGTCGTCGAAGCGCTGGCGGATCGACGCCATATCGCGTTCGGCGCCGCTACGCAGCTTGGCGCGGGCGCTGCCCTTGGCTTCGCCGGCCTCTTCGAGAGCGTGCAGATCCTCTTCCACCTTCTTGGCGCGCGCTTCGATTTCGCTGTTGCGACGACGCTCAAGGTTGGCGATTTCGTTGTCGAACTCTTCCTGCAGGTCCGGCAGATCCTGATGGCGCTGCTCCTCATTCACCTCGGTCACCATGTAGGCGGCGAAGTAGATGACCTTCTCCAGGTCCTTCGGAGCAATGTCCAGCAGGTAGCCCAGACGGCTCGGAACACCCTTGAAATACCAGATGTGGGTGACCGGGGCTGCCAGTTCGATGTGTCCCATGCGTTCGCGGCGCACGCGGGAGCGGGTGACTTCCACGCCGCAGCGTTCGCACACGATGCCCTTGAAGCGCACGCGCTTGTACTTGCCGCACGCGCACTCCCAGTCGCGGGTCGGGCCGAAGATCTGCTCGCCGAACAGACCGTCCTTCTCGGGCTTCAGGGTACGGTAGTTGATGGTTTCAGGCTTCTTGACCTCGCCATAGCTCCAGCCGCGGATGTCGTCGGCGGTGGCCATGCCAATGCGAAGCTTGTCAAATGCGTTGACGTCCAGCACTCTTGATTCCTGTCTTTGAAATTGTTTCCATCACGTTTGCGGGAGCCGCCTGCTCCCGGCCCGCCTTCGAGCCGGGAGCTGACGGCTGTGTCGTCACTTGTACTCGGGCTCTTGTGCGGCCTGGTCCTCCTTGGCGGAGGCGTCCGGGCGGGCACCGATGTTGAAGCCGAGATCGTTCGAGTTGGAAGCCGGGTCGTCGTCTTCCTCACGCATGTCGATCGCCTGACCGTCTGCGTTCAGTACCTCGACGTTCAGGGCGAGCGACTGCATTTCCTTGAGCAGCACCTTGAAGGACTCCGGGATGCCTGCCGGCGGCAGGTTCTCGCCCTTCACGATGGCTCCATAGGCGCGGACGCGACCGTCGACATCGTCGGACTTGGTGGTCATCATCTCGTGCAGCGTGTAGGCGGCTCCGTAAGCTTCGAGCGCCCATACCTCCATCTCGCCGAAACGCTGGCCGCCGAACTGGGCCTTGCCGCCCAACGGCTGCTGCGTGATCATCGAGTACGGGCCGGTGGAACGCGCGTGGATCTTGTCGTCGACCAGGTGGTGGAGCTTGAGCATGTACATGTAGCCCACGGAGATCGGCTTCGGGAACGGCTCGCCGGTGCGGCCGTCGAACAGCTGCGCCTTGCCGTCCTCGCCCACGAGCTTGTTGCCGTCCTTGTCCGGCAGCGTGCACTTGAGCAGTCCCTTGAGGGTGTCCGGGCGGACACCGTCGAAGACCGGGGTCGCGACCGGAGTTCCCGGAGCGCCCTTCTCTGCACCTTGCGGCACGTACTTCTTCCAAGCGGCTTCGACATCCGGGTCGATGCTGATATCCCAGCCGGCATGGGCGATCCACCCGAGGTGGAGCTCCAGCACCTGGCCGAGGTTCATTCGGCTCGGCACGCCCAGCGGGTTGAGCATGATGTCGATCGGGGTGCCGTCAGCCATGAACGGCATATCCTCTTCCGGAAGGATCCGGGAGATGACGCCCTTGTTGCCGTGGCGGCCGGACAGCTTGTCGCCCTGCGTGATCTTGCGGTGCTGCGCGATGTACACGCGAATCATCTGGTTGACACCGTTCGGCAGTTCGTCGCCGTCTTCTTCGGCGTCTTCGCGGGTGATTTCCTTGACCGCGATGACCGTGCCGGTTTCGCCGTGGGGCACGCGCAGCGACGTGTCACGCACTTCGCGGCTCTTCTCGCCGAAGATGGCGCGAAGCAGGCGTTCTTCCGGAGTCAGCTCGGTTTCGCCCTTCGGCGTGACCTTGCCGACGAGGATGTCGCCGGCTTCGACTTCGGCGCCGATGCGGATGATGCCTCGCTCGTCGAGGTTCGCGATCGCGTCCTCGCCGACATTCGGCAGGTCGCGGGTGATTTCCTCAGCGCCGAGCTTGGTTTCGCGGGCGTCGATCTCGTATTCCTCGATGTGGATCGAGGACAGGGTGTCGTCGCGAACCAGACGCTGGGAGATGATCACAGCGTCCTCGTAGTTGTAGCCGTTCCAAGGCATGAACGCGATGAGCAGGTTCTTTCCGAGCGCCAGATCGCCCTTTTCGGTGGCCGGGCCGTCAGCGAGGACGGTGCCCTTCTCCACACGCTCGCCATGCTTGACGAGCGGGACCTGGTTGTAGCAGGTCGTCTGGTTGGAACGCTGGAACTTGGCGAGCTTGTAGCTGGACTGCGTGCCGTCGTCGTTCATCGTGCGGATGATGTCGGCGGACACGTAGGTGACCACGCCGTCCTTCTCGGCGAGAATCACATCGCCGGAATCAACGGCTGCACGCCATTCAGAGCCGGTGCCCACAAGCGGGCGCTCGGACTTGACCAGCGGGACCGCCTGACGCTGCATGTTGGTACCCATCAGCGCTCGGTGGCCTTCATCGTGCTCGAGGAACGGGATCAGGGAGGCGCCGACCGACACCATCTGACGCGGGGAGACATCCATGTAGTCGACCATCTCGACCGGGACATCTTCCGCCTCGCCCTGCGCGTCACGCACGAGGGCTTCCTTGGACACGAAGTTGCCGTTCTCGTCAAGCTCCTGGTTGGCCTGCGCGATGACGTGTTCGGCTTCGCGGTCTGCGGTCATGTAGACGACCTCGTCGGTCACGTGGCCGTTGACGACCTTGCGGTACGGGGTCTCGATGAAGCCGAAGGGGTTGATCCGGCCGAAGGTTGCCAGCGAGCCGATCAGGCCGATGTTCGGGCCTTCAGGGGATTCGATCGGGCACATACGACCGAAGTGGGACGGGTGCACGTCTCGCACTTCCATGGACGCGCGATCACGCGACAGGCCACCGGGGCCGAGGGCGGACAGACGACGCTTGTTGGTCACGCCTGCCAGCGGGTTGTTCTGATCCATGAACTGGGACAGCTGGGATGTGCCGAAGAACTCCTTGATGGTCGCGTTGACCGGGCGGATGTTGATCAGCGACTGCGGGGTGATGGCCTCGGCGTCCTGCGTGGTCATGCGTTCGCGCACGACACGCTCCATACGGCTCAGGCCGGTGCGCAGCTGGTTCTGGATCAGCTCGCCGACCTGGCGGATACGACGGTTGCCGAAGTGGTCGATATCGTCGACGTCCACGCGCAGGTCGACCGGCTCGCCGTCGCGCATGCCCGGGAAGGTCTTGGCGCCGGAGTGCAAGGTCACCAGATACTTGATGGTGGCGATGATGTCTTCGCGGCTCAGGCTGCGGTCGTTGTAGTCGCGCTCGAGACCCAGCTTGCGGTTGATCTTGTAGCGGCCGACGCGCGCCAAATCGTAGCGCTTGGTGTTGAAGTAGAAGGAATCGAGCAGGTTCTTGCCCGCTTCAGGGGTCGGGGTGTCCGCAGGGCGAATCTTGCGGTACAGATCCACCAGCGCCTCGTCCTGCGTGTTGATCGAAGTCTCCTTCGCCAGCGCATCGATCACGAGCGGATAATCCTTGAAGGATTCGGCGATTTCCTGCTTGGTCATGCCGATGGCCATCAGGAACACGATTGCGGACTGCTTACGCTTGCGGTCCACGCGCACGCCGAGGACGTCGCGCTTGTCGATTTCGAACTCGAGCCATGCGCCGCGGCTCGGGATGATCTTCGCGCCGAAGACTTCCTTGTCGGAGGTGCGGTCCTGCTGGCGGTCGAAATACACGCCCGGGGAGCGCACGAGCTGCGACACGATGACGCGCTCGGTGCCGCCGATGATGAAGGTGCCGTGCGGGGTCTGGAGCGGGAAATCGCCCATGAAGACGGTCTGGCTCTTGATCTCGCCGGTGTCGCCGTTTTCGAATTCGGCGTTCACATACAGCGGTGCAGAATAGGTGTAATCCTTCTCCTTGCACTCCTGGACCGTGTGACGCGGTTCCTCGAAGTAGGGGTCGGAGAAGGTCAGGCTCATGGTCTGGGCGAAGTTCTCAATCGGTGAGATCTCCTGGAAGACTTCGTCGAGGCCGGAGACGTGCGGGACGGTGTTCGTGCCGTTCTGTTCGTCTTCCTCGACGCGCTTCTTCCAACGCTCGTTGCCGATCAGCCAATCGAAGCTGTCGGTCTGCACGCCCAGCAGGTAGGGCACATCGATGGGCTCACGGATGGAGCCGAAATTCACGCGATCCGACGCCTTGTGCAGTTTGATGTCATGCTCGTCGGCACGTGCGATGACTTTGGTGGTGTTCGTCGTAGCTTGTTCAGCAGCCAATGGACGTTCCTTATCGCTCGCTTTGTCGTTTGTTCCCCGGAAACGCGGGCGGACGGCCACTATATGCTGTTCGCGGGCGCTTCTTCACTGTCAGCATGCCCGCAATATGACACACTTTACGCAAAGTCAATAGTTTAGCCGATGATTGCGCGCGCCGCAAATGCGACACGCTTGGTACCGCTGGCAAACGATTCGGCCGGAGCCACAAGCAGCGATCGCATATGCCCCGACCGCCTATCCGACGGTGATCGTCACCTTGTTGCTCACAATCTTCGGATGATCCTTCATCGACAGTTGCGCGGTGTAGGTCCCCGCCTCCACTTTCGGCAGCGTCGAGTCGTCGGCGCACGAGCTCCCGGTACGATTCGTATTCCACGTTATCGTCTGCGTGTCGGTATCCCCCGCCGCCAGCAGCATCTTGCGTGAATCCACATCGCATACATCGGAGCGCCAGACGGTATCGCCGCCCGATGTGATGGTCAGCACGCGCGAATCATCCGCGCCATCGATCAGGCAGCTGCTCTTGCCTTTCAGTACATACTTGATGGTGGCTGTGAATTTCATCGATCCGCCGACGGCAACTGATTGGGATTCCGATTGCAGCGACAAATCGATATCCGCAGCCGTGCAATCCTTGACGCTGCTCTGCTGCTGCGGTGTCGGAACCGCCGAACGCGACAACGCCATCTGGTCGTCATGGCGGATCGCCGCGTCAATCGCCATCATTCCCCGGCCAAGGCTGTACACGCAGAACGCGATCAACGCAAGAACGACAATCAACGCAATCAACGCGACAATGCGACGCCTGCGGTAGATCTGCCGCTGCCGTTTGGACAATTTGCGGCGCGGGCGGCGATTGCGCGGACTGCTGGAAGTGCGCTGACTGCTCGATGACATATGACCCAGTGTAGTCATGCCGGTGCAGTCGTGTCACACGTTCGTTGCATCGGGTTGTGAGGTTGGGGCGTGCGCATCGATGTCCGCACCGGTGTGTGTGCCGGCATCGGCAGCAGCGTTGACATCAGCGTGAGTACCGGATGCGTCGGCGTTCGCGCCGGCAACGGCCTGCCGAGCGCGCCCTGAGGGCAGCCGGATCCCTTCATCACCGATGATTTCAATCAGCCCGTCCTCGTCAAGCGAGGCGACACATGCGTCAAGCTGCGCTTGGTCGGGCCACAATGCCGCCACCTGCGCACGCGGCAATATCGGAACATCGGCCGGCAACGCGCGCAACGCGGCCAACACCATGCCACGCACCTGCCGGTTCGTGCCGGCGAAACGCTGACGGGGACGAGTACGTCGCTCCCCCAATCCGGGACGGCCAGCTGCAAGAAACGCGCAGTCCGACGCGACCGGGCACGTCTGGCAAGCCGGGGATTTCGCCGTGCACACCAGTGCGCCGAGCTCCATCACCGCCTCGTTCCATGTGACGCTGGCGGCCTGATCTTCGGGGAGCACGCGCGACGCCAAATCCCGATCCTTCGCCGTCGTGGACCCGCCCAACGATTCCTCGCCGACGAACAGGCGCGACAGGACACGCCGGATATTCGTATCGATGACGGCAATCCGCTCTCCGAACGCGAAACTCATGACCGCGCTCGCCGTGTAATCGCCGATGCCGGGCAGCGCGACTAGCTCGTCGTAACTGCGAGGCAGCCGGTTGCTGTATCGCGTGGCGACTTCGCGGGCGCATTCCTGCAAACGCAAAGCGCGACGCGGGTAGCCGAGGCGGCCCCATGCGGTGATGACCTCCGCCGTGGATGCCGCGGCAAGTGCTTCCGGGTCCGGCCAGTGGCGCATCCACGCGGTCCAGTAGGGTACGACCCTGTTCATTTGGGTCTGCTGGCTCATCACTTCGCTGACGAGGACGCCCCACGGGGTGGTGCGGCCGAATCGCCACGGCAGGTCACGGGCGTTCGTATGCCACCACAGGGCGAGGTCGTGCTGGATTCGGGTGGCGTTGCCGGCGGCCGGCGCATTGGGGCTCGAAGCGTGTTCGTTGGTGTCATGGTCGGAAGCAGCGTCTGGTACGTGCTGGAGCTCGGGTCGGCTGGTATTCATCGTGTGCCGTATTGTAGCATCCGGCTGTGGTTTGCACATATGCCTGCAGCTGTCGGTTGAACGGGTTAGGTTGGAGCGTATGACACATGAAGCCATTCCGCAGCAGTCTCAGGATTCCGGTTCGTCGGCGAATCCGGAGGCGAAGGTCGAGGCGATGTTCGAGTACGGGTATCGCAAGTCGAATTATGGGCCGGACGAGCTCGTCACCGACGCGCATGGCAATCCGATCAATGTGACGGATGCGATGATGAGCGCGGAGGATGCGGCGAAAGCCGAGACGAGTACGCCGCACCTGTGCTATTACTCGCCGCGTATTCCGGGCAATACCGGGTCGGCGATCCGCCTGTGCGCGGTGACGGGGACGATTCTGCATTTGGTTGAGCCGTTGGGGTTCAATCTGCATGATACGAAGTTGCGTCGCGCCGGCTTGGATTACCATGATATGGCGCATGTCGTGTTGCACCCGGATTTTGACAATCTGGTTGAATCGATGCCTGATTCCAGGATTATCGCGTTCACTGCGCATGCGACGAAGCTGTACACGGAGGTTGAATACCGTCCGACCGATATTCTGCTGTTCGGCCCTGAACCGGGTAATATTCCCGATCCGACGGATATTATGTTCGGCCCGCATGTCGCCGAGCAGGTGCGGCTGCCGATGCGTCCGAGCCTGCGCAGCCTGAATCTGACCAACTGCGCGTCCATCGCCATCTACGAAGCCTGGCGCCAACTCAATTTCAAGGGCGGCGCGTAAATCAAACACCCCAGTGGGGTGTTTGATAGCGCCGCTGAGGCCCGATCCTATCGAGGGCCGAAGCAGAAAAAACGGCGCGAAGCGCACAACAAACAAAAACAAGCCCGGCGCGTAAGCGAAACAGCCCGGTGGGCTGTTCCGTAGCGCCGCTGAGGGCCGATATTATCGAGGCCCGAAGCAGAAAAACAGCCGGCGAAGCCGACAAAAAACTGGGGGTTGATTAGTCAGAAACCGGTGTATGAAAGTTCTCGCGTGCCGCCCGCGATGGCCGCCAACCACATCGTCGACGCAACATGTTCCGCAGGCGCGCAACGAAAACCGTCGCTTCCTAACCTTCTGCCGACGCTGAGTGGTGTCTCAGCGTCGGCAGAAGGTTAGGAAGGGTCAAGAGACACCGCGCCCAAACCATCTCCACCAACTAGCTACACCAAGCAGAGCCTACGCGTAGCCAGATTGTGCACTCCCACCAACTGGGTTCGCTAACGAACCGCTCAGCGTAACCAGATTGTGGATTGTCACCAACCGAGTTCGCCAACGAACCACCCAACGCAACCAGATCGTGCACTCTCACAAACCAGTTACGCCAACGAACCACCCAACGCAACCAGTTTGTGGATTGTCACCAACCGGGTTCACCAACGAACCGCCCAGCGCAACCGGTTACCAACTACCGACAACCAGCTATCAACCGACCGGAATAGCGGACGGGCCGCGCACCGGAATGAAACCGGTGGCGCGGCCCGTTGCGGACACACCAGATATCGCCGGGCGAAATGATCGCCGGGGTGGAATCCGTTCCAGCTCAGTTCTTGAAGCTGTGAATCGGGGCGGGAATTCTGCCGCCGCGCGATACGAAAGCTTCGCAGCTCGCCGTATTGACCGGCATAATCGGCGCGTAGCCCATCAGGCCGCCGAATTCAGCCGATTCGCCGACGCCCTTGCCAATCACCGGAATCACACGCACAGCTGTCGTCTTCTGGTTGACCATACCAATGGCCGCCTCATCGGCGATCAGGCCGGAGATGGTCGACGGCGTGGTGTCACCCGGAATCGCAATCATATCGAGACCGACCGAGCACACGCAGGTCATCGCTTCAAGCTTCTCGATGCGCAGGCAACCGGATGCCGCGGCGTCAATCATGTTCTTGTCTTCGGAAACCGGGATGAACGCGCCGGACAGGCCGCCAACATACGAGGACGCCATGATGCCGCCCTTCTTGACCTGGTCGTTGAGCATCGCGAGCGCCGCCGTCGTGCCTGGAGCTCCGACCTGTTCGAGACCGCACTTCTCCAGTACTTCGCCGACGGAATCGCCGGCCGCGGCGGTCGGGGCGAGCGACAAATCGATAATGCCGAACGGGATGCCGAGCCGGCGCGACGCTTCCTGTGCGACCAGCTGGCCGACACGCGTGATCTTGAACGCGGTGCGCTTGATGGTCTCGCACAGGAATTCAAAGTCCTTGCCTTTGGCTTCGTCAAGCGCGCGGGACACTACACCGGGGCCGGAAACACCGACATTGATCACCGCGTCGCCTTCGGTCACGCCATGGAAGCCGCCTGCCATGAAGGGGTTGTCATCCGGCGCGTTGCAGAACACCACAAGTTTGGTGCAGCCGTCACTGTCGGTGTCGCGGGTGGCGTAGGCGACATCCTTGACGATGTGGCCGAGCAGGTAGACCGCGTTCATATCAATGCCGGTTTTGGTGGATCCGACATTCACCGACGAGCAGACGATGTCGGTTTCGCTCAATGCCTGCGGCAGGGAGCGGATCAGCATTTCCTCGGCGGGGGTCATAGATTTGGAGACGAGTGCGGAGTAACCGCCGATCAGGTCAACGCCGACGGTTTTCGCGGCTTTGTCCAGCGCGTGGGCGATGCGCACAAAGTCTTCGGAGCTTTTGCACGCGCTCGCGCCGACCAGTGAGATCGGGGTAACGGTGATGCGCTTGTTGACGATCGGAATGCCGTAATCGCGTTCGATGGCTTCGCCTGTGGAGACCAGGTCCTTGGCGTACGTGGTGATTTTACGGTAGATGTTGTCACACACCTCGTCCACGGTGTCGGCCGCGCAGTCAAGCAGGCTGATGCCCATGGTGATGGTGCGCACGTCGAGCTTCTCTTGCTCGATCATCTTGTTGGTCTCGTGGACCTCCATGATATTCAGCATGGTCGTGTCTGTCCTTTTCGATTCGTTCGGTTGCGTTGTTGCGCGGCGTACCGCGTGGTTGCTGGACTCAGACGCGATGCATCTTGGTGAAGATCTCTTCGCGCTGGCAGCGGATGCGCACGCCGATTTCTTCACCGAGCTTGTCGAGATCGTTGACCATGGTGCCGAATTCGTTGTCGGCGTTGCTGTAATCGACGATCATCATCATATTGAAGAACCCGTCGATGATGGTCTGCGAAATGTCGAGGACGTTGACATGGTGACCGGAAAGGTACGTGCAGACGCGGGCGATGATGCCGACGGTGTCCTGGCCTACGACGGTGATGATTGCCTTGTTCATGGATCTCCCTTGGAAAATCGGTGCGATGGTATCCAGATGGATTCAAGTATAGGGAATACACACGTCATCGCGCCTGCAATGTCCGTTTCGGGGCGATTCGTATGCGACGGCAGGCTCCGGCGTTTGCCGCCGACGGTTCCGCCACGCGTCACGGGCTCGATGACGGTGGCGGGTGCCCTGATACGCAACAGCGGCCTGGGACCGGAACGTCACCACATACAAGACAGTCGCCGATACCGGATGATTCCGGCTTTCATATGGCGCATGCGATGTCTTTTTGGCGTTCCCGCCGTTGGCCGCTGTTGCGTCCAGGGGTGTTCAGGGGATGTTCTGGGCTGATGTGATTGTCTGCAGCGCGATCAGTCGACGCGATGCGCCGAGGCGGACGCGACTGCGGCGAGCGCCCTCGGCTCATGGAATCCGCGGGCTGCGAACGCGTCGGCGATCTTCTGCGCGACTTCACGGCTGCGGCCTTTGTCCACCAGCGCGATGATCGAACCGCCGAACCCGCCGCCGGTCATCCGGGCGCCGTATGCGCCGTTGGCGCGCGCGGTGTCCACGGCGGCATCGAGTTCCGGCACGGTGACTTCGTAGTCGTCGCGCAGCGAGTCATGGGATGCGTTGAACAGTTCACCGGCACGCTTGATATCCCCGGCTGCGAACGCATCGACGAACTGGCCGACCCGGCCGATTTCGGTGATGACGTGGCGGACGCGACGGCGAGCGACTTCGTCATCAAGCTTGCCGAGCACATCCGCAAGCGCGGCTTCCGGGTCGTCGGACGTATTGACCTGGTCGGCGACCACCCGCAGATTGTCCACTCCAAGCTGCACTGCCGCCTGTTCGCATGTGGCACGGCGCTGGGCGTATTGCCCGTCGTTGAGCTGATGTGGCGCCTGCGTGTCCACGACCAGCAGTTCGAGCCCGTACTTGTCGAGGTCGAACACCTGTTGGGATACGTTTTCGAGCGCGCTCAACCCCGGTCGGCAGTCCAACAGCAACGCGTGCCCGGGCGTGCACCGCATGGACGCGTTCTGGTCGAGTCCGCCGGTGGAGGCGCCGGCCATATCGTTTTCCGCGGCGATGGCAGCGTTAATGAGCGTGATGCGCCCGGCATCGCTGGAGCCGAATCCGAGCCCGTAGACGTCATCCAAGGCGAGGGCGGTCGAGCAGGTCATCGCGGCGGAGGAGCTCAATCCGGAGCCAAGCGGCACGCATGATGCGAACGCCGCGTCGAACCCTTTGACCTTCCCGAATCCGGCTTCGCGCAATGCCCATGCGACACCGACCGGGTAGGCCGCCCATCCCTCGACGCCGCCGGCGGCAAGACCGTCCAAGTCGGCTTGCGCGACCTTATCCGGGCTGACGTCGGAGACCACGCGAACGTGCGTGTCTTCACGCGGTTTCAAGGCGATGTACGTGCGGTGCGGCAGCGCGATCGGCAGGCACAGTCCGGCGTTGTAGTCGGTGTGTTCGCCGATGAGGTTGACGCGACCGGGCGCCGCCCATACGCCTGCCGGGGTCTCGCCGTACGCCTGCTCGAACAGGGCTCGGGCTGCAGCCGCGCCTGCGGCATCGTCCATCGCGTCAATGAACGGGATTTCGCCGGCGGCATTCTGCGTTGCATGCTGCTGGTCCCTTGTTGTCATGATTGTTCCTTTCCGAAATGTCCTGATGATTTGCGCCGCTGATATTCCTGCCGCGATTGCGCAGCCAGACAGCCGCACAGCCCTACAGCCGGTATTCCACGGCCACGATCGTGCGGCCGAACAGCCGGGCGTCGTTCAGTCGTCGATATCGATGGGTCCGAGCTCATGGAACCGCTTGGCGATGAGTTCCGGCGTCGTGTCGGACACCCATGCGGCCATACCTGATTCGGAACCCGCCAGATACTTGATCTTGTTCGCCGCCCTGCGGAAGGAGAAGAACTGGAGGTTGAGCCGGTAGTTCGCGCGGCGGGCGTCATGAATCGGCGCCTGATGCCACGCGGCGATGTACGGCAGATCCATGCCCTTGCCGTCGCCCTTGTCGAAGAAGGCGTTGCCACGCTTGAGCAACGTGGAGTACATCTGTGCCAAATCCCAACGCTCCTGGTCGTCAAGCTCGTCGATGGTGAGCACGTCGCGCACTGGGGCGACATGCACTTCCAACGGCCAGCGCGCCGCCGCCGGCACGTAGGCTACCCAGCTGTGGTTGCGCATGACAATCCGCTCCCCCGCCTCGATTTCGGCGTTCATGAGGTCGCGAAGCAGGTTGCCGCCGGTGCGCTCATGGTACGCCTCGGTGTGCTGCAATTCGGTTTCCAGCTTGGGTGCGATAAACGGATAGCAGTAGACCTGGCCGTGCGGATGGGCAAGGGAGACGCCGATTTCCTGGCCGTGATTTTCGAACGGGAAGATTTGCTCGATGCCGTCGATATGTGAGATTTCCGCGGTGCGGAACGCCCACGCTTCGACGACCGTGCGCAGCCGGCGCACCGGCAGATCAGCCGGCAGACCGTGTTCGTTGGGGTCGAAGCAGATGACCTCGCACCTGCCGCCCGCCATTTTCTGCTGCCACAACGGGTTGCCGTCGACATTGGTCACCGTGTCCGGAACGCCGGGCACGCGCACCATGGAGGGGAAGCGGTTCTCGAACACGACGACGTTGTAATCCGTGTCGGGCACCTCGCCGTCCTGGTACGGATCGCCCGGTTTGCGCGCTGCCAACGGGTTGCCTTTCGCGGTTGCCCCCGGACCGGCGGTGATCGGCCGGTTCATGCGCGCGGTGGCCATGGGGATCCAGTCTCCGGTCAGCGGGTCGCGACGCATCTGCGGCGCCGCGTACGGCACTTCATTGCCGTCCACGTCAAGATGCGAGGCAAAACGGTAGGCGAGGTGGCGCGGGTCGTGCAGCTCGCGGGTTTTGGCGCCGCTGACGAATTCGGGATCGTCATCGAGATAGAAGAAGTCGCGCCCGTCGGCGAGGGTGGTCGGCGTGATGCGAATATTGGCGCTCGCGTATGCGCCTGGCTGGTAGTACCGCCATGTGGATGATGTTTGGCTGGTCATGTCGTCTCCTTCTTGGACGTGTTGACGGTGGTTGGTTATGGTTTCTGTTGTTGTCGGACGAAGACCGTCGGCTTGGTAGCGCTGCTGTGCGTTCCTGCCGTGACGGTGGGCTGCGCCGCCCACTGTTGGGTTGACTGGTTGAGTCGTGTGACTGTTCGTCGTTGACGGCTTTCGACGCCCGGCGGATCGCGCATTCTTGCATTCACCCGCAACCATGGCGATCCGCCGGAAGACCGTTATTCTTGGTCCGCAGGATCGGGGTATCCCGGGCTTCCCGCAGCCGCATGCGCTCCGACGTGTTCGGCGACCACCCCGTTCTCGGCGGGCCGGGCGCGCCGAGGCGAACGGACCGATTCGTCTGGCTCCCCCTGCTTGGCAAGGACGAGTTCCTTGACCAGATCCCGTGTTTTGGCGACGGAATCGGGGTCAAGCCCGTCATCGGTGATGACGGTATCGACTTGGTCGAAGCTGGCGAACAGGGACAGCGAGGTGCTGCTCCATTTCGTGTGGTCGGTGAGGATGATCGTGCGATCGGCGATATCCATCATCGCCATGTCGGTGGCGGCTTCCAATGAGTTGGGCATGAGGAAGCCACGCGGAATGGACACCGAATGCGTGCCGAGGAACACGGTGTTCACGCGCAGGGATTGCACGACTTTGTCCGCGATGGGCCCGACCAGGGAGTTGGAGCGGGTGATGACGCCTCCGGTGACGATCACTTCGACATCTTTGGATTCGAGCGCCTGGACGAGTTCGGCGACCGGAATCGAGTTGGTGAGGATGGTGATGCCGCTGGACTGCTGGGATTCGAGCAGGTGCTGGGCGAACACGTATGCGGTGGTGCCGCCGCCGATGGCGATGACGTCGCCTGGGGAGACGTAGTTGACTGCCTCTTGCGCGATGGCGTCCTTGAGGCCGATGTCCATCTGTGATTTGACGGAGAACAGGGGTTCGCTGAGCAGTGTGCTGGTGGTCACTGCGCCACCGTGGACGCGCTTGAGCAGGCCTTTGTCGGCGAGTTCGGCGATGTCGCGGCGCACGGTCATGGCTGACACGCCGAGCTCTTTGGACAGCGCGGTGATGCGCACGGCTCCGCGGGTGCGCAGTCTGCTGAGGATCAGATGCTGACGTTGTGACGAAATCATATGAACATTATCGCACACAATTGAGCAAACAGGTGACACTTATGAGCGGTAAACGCTCGACCTCACCAGCAAAACTCACAAAAACGCTAAGATTTCCGCACATTCACAAAGCGAGACGAACAAAAACGAACGCATCCTTGTTCGCATCATCGGCGTGTCGCGCGCCCGCCCATGCGACCGCCGTGAGCCGAACGGATCCGCGCAATCCCCCACAACGTGACGTTGCGCATCGCCTCAACAACAATCGCCGAATCCATCTTGGAAACGCCACGACGACGCTCAGGAAAGACAATCGGCACCTCGAGAATCCTGCCGCCAACCGCAGCGGCACGCCTGGTCATATCAATCTGGAAGACATACCCATTCGCCTGCACGGAACGCAAATCCATGCGCCGAAGCAAATCCGCCCGATACGCGCGGAAACCGGCGGTCATATCACGCACATCCAGCCCCAGCATCCTGCGCGCATACCATGATCCGCCTCTGGAAATCACATCGCGATACCAAGGCCACCCCTCCGTACGGCCGCCCGGCACCCGCCTCGAGCCGATCACCAGATCCACACCACGGTCGCAACGCATCACCTTGAGCATACGAGCCAAATCCTGCGGGCGGTGCGAACCATCCATATCCATCTCGCATATCACGGTATACCCGCGCTCCAGCGCCCACGCGAAGCCGGCAAGATACGCGGGACCGAGCCCGCCCTTGCCCGCACGGTGCAGCACATGAATCCGCCCATTGTCCTGCGCCATCCGATCGGCAAGCTCACCCGTGCCGTCCGGCGAAGCATCATCGACCACCAGCACGTCAACACCCGGGTTGTACGCGAATACGCCGTCAAGCGTCGTGCGAAGGTTCTCCCGCTCGTTATACGTAGGCATCACCACGCATACGCTATCCCCCGCGGCGTTGGTTCCGTTCGCAGAAGCTGTCATGACTCCCCTTTCAAGCCGCCAGACCAATATGGGCTTTCAGCTCACTGTACCCGCGTTTGTTGCGAACACGCTGACAACAGTGCCACAATATGTGGTATGACTTACGTTTCCGAACAGCCGTTGCACGACGCCGTCAACAAGGCGACCACCGACCTCTTCACCTTTGGCTACAAACACATCATCAAGCCGTTCTTCGTGTTCAACCACACGCCCGACGTAGCGCACGACCAGATGATCGAATTCTGCCGGGTCACCCGCACCATACCGCCGCTGATGTGGCTGCTGCGCGAAATGCTCGACTATACCGACCCGATTCTTGAAACCGATGTCATGGGCGTGCACTTCGACAATCCGTTCGGCCTGTCCGCCGGCCTCGACAAGAACTGTGATATGCCGGTGCTGCTCGACAACGCCGGCTTCGGATTCGAAACGGTAGGTTCCACAACCGCCCGGCCGTGCGCGGGCAATCCGCGGCCATGGTTCCACCGGCTGCCGGAATACGATTCGATGATGGTCCATGTCGGGCTCGCCAACGACGGCAGCGACAAGGTAATCCCACGAGCCGAACGCGCATGGGACAAGGCGAAGAGCATGCAGCTGTCCGTGTCCATCGCCCGGACGAACGACGAACTATGCGGCGACATCGACGAAGGCATTGAAGACTACTGCATCTCGATGCGCCGGGCGGCCGGACACACCGCGATGATCGAAGTCAATATCTCATGCCCGAACACGCATGTGGGCGAACCGTTCGGCGAACCGGAGAATCTTGACCGCCTGTTCACTGCGCTGGATGCGATCGAGCGCCCGCAGCCGGTGCTCGTCAAAATGCCGTTGAACAAGACGTGGCCTGAATTCCGCGAACTGCTTGACGTGTTGGCGGACCACAACGTGCAGGGCGTGAGCATCGCGAACCTGCAGAAGGACCGCAGCGGCATGGAGATCCCGGCGATGTGGAAAGGCGGCTTGAGCGGCGGGCCGACCTACCGTGCGAGCAATGCGATGATCCGCCAAGCCTACCGCGAGTACGGCGACCGGTTCGCCATCGCGGGCATCGGCGGCGTGTTCACCCCCAAGCAGGCATATGAGAAAATCCGTGCAGGCTCAAGCCTGGTCATGTTCATCTCCTCGCTGATGTATCGCGGCCCGCAGCAAATCACCGTGCTCAAGCGCGGTCTGGCCGAGCTGTTGCGCCAGGATGGATTCGCGCATGTCAGCGAGGCGGTCGGCGTCGACGCCTGATTGTGGCGGAGTTTGCGTGGCGGAGCTTGCGTGGCGGATGCGTCTGCCGTACTGCGTATGTCGTGGCATACCCCGGGTTGTGTCTGTCACGACATACGCAACCCGCCAGATAGCGCCCGACCCGACACTGGAGCGCAACAATCCGGTGTGTTGCGTATGCCACGACATACACAACACACCCGATAACACACAAACCGACCCCCGCACGCAGCAATCTGTCGGGTCACGCATGCCCAGACACACATAACCCCGCGCACCGAATTGTGAAACGGCTCATCGCACCGATGCGAGCGCTCATCCGACTTCATTGCGCAAACTGGTTACGCCAACTCCCGCATCAGTGAAACCAGTTTGTAGATAACTCGAAGCCATCGCCGCATGGACACGGGGCAGGCACAAAGCAGATACAGAGCATCGCAGACACAGACACAGACACAGACACAGACACAGACACAGACACAGACACAGACACAGACACAAACACAAGCGCAAACACAGGCGCGAACAGACACACGCTCCCGCGCCAACGCCTTAACCAGCGATTTTGGGCGCAGGGTCAGGCACCAGAATCCGCGTGCGCGGGTAATACGTCAAGGTGACCCGCTGCCCGTATTCAAGATCCGCCGGCATCAAATCCTCATATCCGCTGGGCAGCGAGATTCGGAACGTCTTGCCGGAATCGGTCTGGAACTCGTAATAGGAGGCTGTCGTCCTGGATCGGCGGATGCCATGTGACCTGTACGATTTGCGGAACGTCCCGTCGCCCACGAAGGTGACCGTGTCGGTCACCGGACCGGTGGAATAATCCGAGGCTGCGAACGATGTCATGACCATGCCCGCGATCATGGCGATCACGATCAACACCACCGTCGTCCATCCGGACATGCTGACTTTCCAGCCGTATCCCGTGTCTTTCGCCAAACGCAGGCGCGGCACCGCTTTGACGAATACGTAGATGATTCCACATGCGGCGACGATGAGCATCACCACTCCGAATATCAGTTTGCAGCGCAATCCGCTGGCACCGACTCCTCCGGGGAACGAGGACAGCAACGCCGCGAGCAGCATCGCGACGAAGAACACGATACTGATGATTCGATTGGGAAACAGGTCGAAGCGCCTGTCTTGCGATTGCGCCGACGTCACACCGCCTGCCACTACACCGGGATTGCCGTACTGTCCGTACTGCCCGCTTTGCTGCGTGTATTGCCGCGACCAAGGCGAATGCTGCACAGATGGCGTTTGCTGAATCCCCCGCGATTGCTGCGGCCAAGGAGATCGCTGTGCGGTCTGAGCGTACGGCGGCAACGCTTGCTGGGCAGGATCCGAACTGGCGCCAGACCCCGGATAGGCACCAGACCCCGGACGAGCAGCGGGTGCGGCGGGGACAGCGGACGCACCCGGCTGCGGTTGGCCAACCTGTTGCGGCATCTGAGGTTGCTGCCCGTATGACCCCTGCGCATACGGCCTGTATGGTTGTTGCGCATACGGCGGCTGACCGGACGGGCTTGCCTGACCCGGCATCTGCCCTCCGGATGGCCGTTGACTACTCCAACCTGCTTGCGGCATCATATTGGGATTGCCCATACTTTCCTCCATGCCTCCTGATAGCTACCATATGGCTGTCCGATAGTCTGCATCGTCCATCCTTGAATGTCAGATTATCATTCCCGACATCAACATCCGTACAGCGCCATCCGCCAGTCCACGTCCCGCATCCACGGCTCGCATCATGCGCGGCAGCGCTTCATTCCCGTTCCACGTCGCTTCACTCCTTCACCGGGGCGTCGGCCAACTGCATCATGATCAAACCTTCATCGCGGGTGACCATCTGGGCACGTCCCGGAATCGACTTCACCGGTTTGATCTTGCCGATCAGCTGCCCTTCATCCGGATCTCCGGATAGCAGGATACCCGGCATACCGAGGTCCCGGAAAGCCTGCAACACCGGATCGTACATGGCACGGCTGGCACCGCCCGTCCGTCTGGTCACCACCACGTGCAGCCCCACGTCCCCGGCTTGCGCGAGCAGGGGGACCAGTGCGCGTACCGGATTCCCCGAACTTGTAGCCACCAGATCATAATCGTCGACAAGCACATAGACTTCCGAACCGGTCCACCACGAACGGTCACGCAACTGTTCCGCCGTCACATCAGGCCCGGGGATGCGCGAAGAAAGATATTCCGCCAGATCGGCAAGACTTTCCTCGGTCATTTCAGCATTGGTGAGATATGCACCCATATGCGAATCTGGTATCTGCGCGAGATTGGCTCTGCGATAATCCACCATGAAGATTTTCGCTTTGCCGTCAGGGTATCCTCGCACGATCTCATTGATGACAACCCGCAAGAACGTGGACTTGCCAGAACCAGAATCCCCGAACAGATAGCAGTGCGGATCCCTGTTCAAGTCCAATACCACCGGCGACAAGGCGCTCTCGTTGATGCCAATGACCATACGCCCACGGCCGCGGGTAAGCTCTCCGGCCGTATCCTGCCGTGTCACAGCGTCGATGAACGGCTGGTACGGCATCTTCGTCGGCAGCAAACGCAGCTTCGGTCCCGGCTTGCCCTTCCACGCGTCATGCACTCTTGCGATCAGGTCAGACACGCCGTCCGACACCGTCTGCGCATCATGCTTGCCATCGATGCGAGGCAACGCGACCAGCATATGCAAGCGTTCCGGGCTCAAACCACGCCCAGGCGCATCAGCCGGCACTGTCGCCGCAATCTTGCGGTCGATCTGGGAATCCCCAGGATCGCCGAGGCGCAATTCGATTTTCGTCCCGATCAAATCGCTGATATTCGGCCGGATTTCCATCCAACGGTTCGCGCTGAGCAACACGTGGACGCCGAATGTCAAACCGCGCGCGACAATCTGCCGCACTGTCGATTCCATCTCCTCATGCTCGCCGCGGAACACACCCCAGCCATCGATGATCAGGAACACATCACCGTACCCGTCATCGACCTCGCCTGCGGCGCGACGACGACGATACGTGTCCATGCCATCGATACGCTGCTGTTTGAAGAACGCCTCACGCGCATCGATAATGCCTGACACTTCAGCAAGCGTGCGCCGTATCTTCTCTTCCTCGTTGCCGGACGCCACGCCGCTGATATGCTCCAGTTGCTCCATAGGCGTGAACGTACCGCCACCGCAATCAATGACGTAGAACTGGACTTCCAACGGCGAATGCGTCAACGCCAATGAAGCGACCACCGACCTGAGCATCATGCTCTTGCCGCTCAGCGGCCCACCGACGATCGCGGCGTGGCCGCCTGCACCGGACAAATCCAGCGCCATGACCTCACGCTTCTGTTCACGCGGACGATCCTCAAGCGCACACGGTGCAATCAACGTGCCACGCTTCCGCCAGCTCGGGGAAATCAAGCCATATTCCTTGGTGACAGTCAAATCCGGCATGAGTTCATCCAAAGAGTTCGGTGTGACCAGCGGAGGCAACCACACGACGTGGGCGGGCGTGCCATGGCCGCGCATCTGTTCCACAGCATACTGGAACGTGGTGGTTTCCCCGGACAATCCTTGCGGAACACCGGAGACGTACGACGCGCGGAATCGTGTAATCGTACCGTCCGGGGATTTGAGATAGCCGATGCCGGGCAGGCTGGGCAGCTCATACGCATCGGGGATGCCCAGCACCGCACGGGATTCAGCCGCCGAGAACGTTTTCAGACCGATGCGGTACGACAGATGCTCGTCCAGGCCGCGCAGCTTGCCTTGTTCCAGCCGCTGCGATGCAATCAGCAGGTGGATGCCAAGGGAACGGCCGACCGCGCCGATACGGACAAAAGACTGCACGATATCAGGCTTGGCTTTCAGCAGTTCCGAAAACTCGTCAACCAGTACGACCAGCGACGGCAACGGCTGCAGATCCTTCCTGCCGCCATGGACCCGAGCTTCCTCGTATTCGGTGATGTTCGCCAAATTACCGGCGTCACGCAGCAGCTCCTGACGTCGGTTGATTTCACCTTCCAGCGCATCCTCCATACGGTTGACCAGCGAAGCTTCCCTACCGAGGTTCGTGATGATCGAGGAAATATGCGGCATGCCTTCCATTCCTGCGAATGTGGCGCCGCCCTTGAAATCGACGAGCACGAAGTTGAGCTGGTCTGGGGAGTGGCTCAACGCCAAGGACAGCACCAGCGTGCGCAGCACTTCCGACTTGCCGGAACCGGTCGCGCCGACGAGCACGCCGTGCGGCCCCATGCCATGCTGCCCCATCTCCTTGATATCGAGGTATGCGGTGCTTTGGTCATCAAACAGGCCGATTGGCACGCGCAGACGTTCTCTGCCGGTCCGGTACGCCCACAAGGTTTGCAGGTTGAGATGACGGATATCTTCGATTCCGAGCAGGGCGGGCAATTCGGAAGATTTCTTGCGCGATTTCGCGGCTTGCGATTCGTTTTCCGTCTGGCCTTCGATCTGGATCGCGCCAAGACGGCGCGCAATGGCGACGGCTTCTTGCACGCTTAATCCATCAGGCTCAATCTGCACTGGTTTCATGGTGGTGGAGAACACTTCGACAATGTCGACGTTGTGATGCTCGAGGACATTCAGCCCTTCTTCGACCACTTCCTGGGAGAACAGCACGCGAAGTACGTGGTCCTCTTCCAGTTCGTCCCATTGACTCGGCATATCGATGATAGTGACTCCGCTGAGACCTCCCGAGGAGAACAACCTGGTTTCGTTCGCGAGTACAGCCGAGTTGAGACCATCATTGACGACAAGCACGAACGGCATCGCCTGATCGGTGCCGGTGTATCGGCTCCGGTTGGTGACATCCTCGCCGATCAGCTCATCCACGATATGCACGTTGGTGGTCACCATGTATCGGCTGAGATCGGAATCCTTCCCGCTGTGTGATGTGTTGTGCGGCAGCATTCGCACCCAATCCCAGCAGGCTTTCCGTTCGTCGGTCGTGAGCACCAGCACCCGCAGATATTCCGGCGCATGCCACAGGCAGGATTGGCAGATGATGGCTCTGGCGAGCGCCTGGGTATGGTTCGGGTCGCCGAGCAATTCCACCCGCTTATACTGGCGGATGTTGACGCTGTACGGCATGTGGCGCAAAGACTGGTGGGCGAGCATGAAGCGATGCGCCGCAGATGCCGACACCGGGTCGAGCTGCGCGAGAGGAGGCAGTTCCGGTGATTCGAGGGTGAGATTGAGCGCAACGTCGTGGACGCCGAACCGTATGGTCATGAAATCCGCATCTGCCGGGGTGCGTTCCCAACGTCGTTTCGGTTCTTCGGCAAGCACCGTCAGGGATTGTGGGTCTGGCGCGTTCCACAACGCGGCGTTGCGTTGTTTGCGTTCTGCCGCGCGCACGGTTTTTCTGAGATTCGCCAGGTAGGTGAGGTATTCTCTGCGTGATGCGGTCAGGTTCGCGTTTCGTTGCGATCGTTGTCTGAACCCGTTGACTACGACGAATCCCAGTGATGAGACCATGAACATGCCTCCGGTGAGGATTCCGGTCAATCCGGAGTTCGTCATCAGCATCATGACCACGGCGCTCACTGATCCTAGAAGCGGCACCAGCAGTGTGAGCAGTGTGTTCACACCGTCACTGGGCTCGAGCTCCGGCGGAGACTGGAGCACGATCCTTCCTTTGGGTGCTTTCGGCCCTTCAAGTCGGCTGTTCTGCGGCTCTTGCGTACTCACGCGCGTGCCCTCCTGTGTTCAGAGATGATCAAGACGCATATCATGTCGCCTAAAGCGATGCGGTTGTTGTTATGGACTTCCACCCGCTGTTTGACAGGCACCGGTGTCTCTTGGCCTTCCTGGTTGATGACCCGCGTGCCGTTCGTACTTCCCAGATCGGATATCCACGCCCCATCTTCGGTGATTTCGAGACGCGCGTGGCTCCTTGATACGGTTCCAGTATGGTCAGGCACTGCCAACACGGTGTCTTGAAGCTTATGCGGGGTGGGTTTGCGTCCCAGCACCAGCGTCGAGGGTATGGTGAGCGCTGTTTTCGACCCGTTATCGAACATCAGGACGGCACGAGGGGCTGGCGTTGGCGGTGGCACTGCAACCGGCGGTGTTGCCTTGCGACGTGGTTCAGGCGGCGGTGTTTGACGTAGACGGACGCGTGCCGCGCTTGTCGCCTGTTGTGACGCTGGGATTGGCCGGATTGCATGGGTGCGTGGTGTTGCCGCGGCAGGTTTGGGGGCGGGGACGGCAGTGGGCATGGGGATGGGCATGGGGACTGCGGATACCGGGTGCGGCTCCGGTTGCATGCCGGGGACTGGCACAGCCGGCAGCGGGCTTATCGTATCCGGTTTCGGCTTGTTTTGCCTGCCGACGCCGGTGGTGTGCGTCTGGCGGTTCTGTAGTGCCGGTGGTGTGGATGTGGATGCCGTATGACGGCGAATGTCGATGCAAGCGAGTTTGGCAAGGCTGTTCGCCCATCCTTGTCGCAGGCTGTCATGGCTGAATAGCGGGGAGATGATAACGACCAGATATCCGATGATCGCGGCAAGGAACGAGGCGATCAGCACACAGTATTTGATGACAATCCGGCTCATCCCTGCCGGCAGTATTCCTGATGCGGCGCTGTTTTGCACGCCGTCGGCACGCACTGTTCTCAGCCCCAGCAGCATATTGCCAGGTGTCACGCCCCGGGTGCCTTCCCCGATTGCCAGCACGGCGACTGCTTCCAAAGCGATCATGAAAGTCACCACGGCGTTGTGGCATAGGAGTTCGGCGGCGCCGGCGCACAAGGCGACAAACCCCAAATCAATCAACGAGGCGCTGCATTGCAGTGCCGGGGCTGCCGGGTTGAGTGCGGTGGCGGATGATGGACCAGTCATCAGCATCCCCTTATGAATTCCAAGGCACCGATGGCGAAGAACGTTGCTATCGGCGTGATCATGATGGATATGAAACACAGTACGTCGCCAATGCGTGACAAAGCGAGCGAATGGACTCCTCCATGCTGGGCGATCATGCACATGATGAGTATCAGCCCCGCCACGCCGACGGTCAGCATGCAAACCGTGGACAGCAGCACAGGGCTGATGTCCGGCAATGCCGATGACATGCGCGTGCAGCATACCAGCAGCGTTATGATGGCGCCGAATCGCATCGCATACCGTTCAAAGGGGCGGCCTGACTGGCGTGGTTTCAATGTGAGGAACGTGAAGAGTGCGGCGCTCAAGGCGAGGAATCCGATACGGTCGACGATCTGCCCGTACTGACAGCAGCATGCGACCGTCGTGTACGCAGCCAGCATGAGGATCAGGCACAGGACGACACCTGCGCAATAGCGTGTTTGGAAGGTTTGCATGTCATCATGCACGTCATTGTCGGTAAGTACGCGGGCCTGCTGTGGTATGCCTCCGCGTACCGTCCAACGGCGGGTCATGTAGGTACGCCATTGCACCAGATACCGGTCTGGCACGTGGACCACAAGATTGGGCAGCATCTGCATACAGCAGGCCGCCAGACCTAGGATGATGCCTGCGAGCAGCCGTAGTGGGAGCGCCGTCATCAGGGTCGAGGTACATATCAGCATGACCGTCACCGATGCCGCGAGTATCGCAGTGTTCGCCCCGCCGATTGCGGGATTGTCCGTCAACATCATCATGAATGCCATGTCCACCGCCACACAGCAGGATGCGAGCAGTGCGCCCAGCGTCGCCTGCTGTGTGCTGTGGATGGTGAGCGACCATGCGACACCACCGCATGCCGCCAGTGCGGCTGAGCAAGCCAAGGAAACCATGGCGAGTCGCCTGCGGTGTCTGCGGATATTGTCCACGCACTGCCAATCGCACAATATGGTGGCTGCGGCGAGCGTGAGCGGCAGCATCATCAGAAGATCGTGCGACTGTTCCCTCATGGATTCGGATGTCATGGACAGCATCACCACAGTGACTGCGGTGCAACTGAACGCCACCGCCCCGATGAGGGATATGCAGTCAAGGTCATGCTGCGTCACCGGGCGAATCAGACGCTCTTCGGATGGGGTAAGCGTCTGATCCGCTGCTGGTTCATTCCGTGGCATTGAACCGCGCTTCCTGGTCATGCAAGCGTTCCAGCTGTTCGTCCAAGACGATGCGAGCCTGGGCTGCTTCATTGTCTGGGTCGTCCGTATCTTCTACATAGTCACGCATTTGTCCTGCGAATTTGCTGATGTAGCTGCGTACTTCCCGGGCTTCAGGCGATTTGTCAATGCCGCAGAGAATATCCTGCTCGCAGGTTTTGCCCATATCGATGCGTTGCTGGAGCACTTGCCATGCGCGTCCGTCTTCGCCGTTGCGCCGACGCTGCTCGTTTTCTTTTTTCTGTTTGGCGATGTTCTCGTCGAGCTGCCGTTTGCGTTCCGCTAACTGGGTTTGCATGAGTTTGCGCCGGGCGGACAGCTGATCGAGACGCTGCATGAACGCTTCAAATTCCGCTTCTTCCATCCTTTTTCCTTTCGTTGTCTCGTGTGGTGCTGATGTGACGCTATGTGCTGTCTGGAGTGTTTCAGCTGGCGAATTGATCCAGTACTTCCTGCGATTGTGCGGTCAGCTTCATCATGGAGTTGGCGACGCTTGCGAAGTCAATGCAGGCGGCGACCAGCGCAGAAATATATTCCCCTATTTCCACAGCAATCTTGATGATTTCAGCGGTGTAGCCGGCCGCTTCGGGAATGCTGGCGATCTGCCCCACGACCGGAACGCTGTTTGTAGCAAGCAGCGCCTCGAGCATTTCGACAACAAGATCGATGGCGTCCATGACCATGTCGAATGCGTTGTCGACTTCGTCAGCGAGGGCTTCCAACGTCTGAGCCGTCCTGATGCACGGCTGTGCGCCTTGGCCGATGACTTGCGCAATGCTGTCATTGCGTTGGACGAACATGCTTGCGGCTTTGCCGCTCCACGTGTCTTCGACGACTTTGGAAGAGACTTCTTCGACGCTGTTGTGCAGCTCGGTCAGTGATGTGGACAATGCACGCCACTGGTTTGCCGTGGCGCGTAGTTCATCCCAGTCCCCGAAGAACGGTTTTTTGATCCACTCGTCTACGGGACTGAAGTCAAGGATTGCTTTGCATAATGCATCGACAACGCTGATGATGAGGCGGGCTTGTGAATACCCGTTGAGGACTTTCGCGTTCGCACCTTGTTTTGCGACGTGTTTTGCCTCCTTGATTTTTGTGTTCGATGTCGCCAACTCTGCGGCGAGATCGCCGGCGGCCTCGAAAAGATCATGGCAGTCGACTACTCGTTTCGTCCATGAGCTCGTCTTCTCCGATGAATCAGACATGTCGTAGCGTCTCCTTGCTATCGGTTTCGGTTGTTGATTTCACTATTTGATTTCGCTGCGCTGCGGCAGTTCGATGATATCGCGCTCTTGGTAGAGCGCCTTGAGTTCTTCAGCGGTCCTGCCCATGGGATCTTTGTCGGCGATGGATTGCCATACGGATTCTTCTGCCTGTTCGCGCATCTTCTGGTAGGTTTGCGCGGTGTCTTCCACGCGTACCGAAACGTCGTAATCGCCGTCATGGTCGAAATCGACTGCGGCATACTCGGTATCGCCTTGCTCGTAAATGCTGATTTTGGCGTTCTGTCCCTGCTGGCCGGTGAGCATGATGTCGTCGACACCGTCATGGTTGGCATCGACGGTCAGGTAGCTGTCCTGTGTGGCTTGGGCGTTGGGGGGAAGCGGTACGGATGTGGTCTTCTGGTGGGACACGGTGATGGAACCGTCCTGCCCGACCACGGCGTGTGTCCCGCCGTTCTTGAGGTTCAGGGAGTAGTCGTCTTTGCCATCGCCGTCAACATCAAGGTCGATGCTGCCTGACGCGCCCGCGGTGCTGTGATTGGCGGCCGCAAAGCTTGTATCTGTGCGGTTTGGCAACGATCCATCGGTCTGCAAGGCTTGCCGGCCGGTATTCCGTGGTTGCGTGGTGGCTGCAGCACCGTTGGCGGCGGTTGCATCTGCTGCCGTGCTGGCAGCAGTGGATGCATCGGCGGTTGTGGATGTCTCTTGCAGATGTAGGGGCAACGGTACTTGAGGAATCGAGACGGTTTGTTGTTGTTCTGCTGTTACAGCTGTAGAGGATGATGACGAGCCGATGCCGGAATAGCCGCCGGCGAAGACGCCTGTGTAACCGGTTCCGCCGGCGAAGCCGCTCCCACCAGTGACACCTCCCGTGAAACCACCGGCATAGCCACCAGCATTCCCTCCAGCCGCGGGGCTCGTGTTGACATTCACTTGCACATTGACGCCGGATGATGCGGACTTCTGTTCTTCAATCTCTTTGAGGATTCGCTTGAGTATCTCAAGTATTTTCGTCTCGGTGTCACCACCGTCGTCGGAGGTTTTTTTCAATGCTGCGCTGATGCGTTCCGTCATCTGTCCGATATTGCCGAGATACCCTTGCGTTGCTGATTTGCATCCCAGATACGCGGGGTACAGGTTCGCCAAGAAGAGGCCGAGACCTGGGTTGTTTGATCCTGTTTTCATAAACTCCGATTTGGCTTTGTTGAACTCGGAGGCAGCTTTTTTGTACGCTTCCGCGGTCTTGTCCAAGCCATCGGGATCACAGCATATGCATGGTGTCATGAGTGGTTGTTCTTTCTGGTGTTACTTGGGGTTGGTTACTGGTGTGGTGTTATTTGTCGAGGTTTTTGATGTGGCCGGCCATGGCGGCGAGGGGTTTGGGGGTGAATTCCTCGTCTTCTTCGATGGTGGGCGCGATGTAGCCCATGGTGTTGCGCCGCTTGGTTTTCTTGCCCTGGGAGCCGGCGTTCGCGGCGCCCATCATGCCGGGCGTGGCGTTGCGGCCTGACGCGCCCGCCTCCGCGGCGGCGGCGCGCGCGAGCTCGCCCTTGCGCAGGCCGGCCGCCATGCCGGTCGCCCCTTTGATGGACGAGGACACCACGCTCGCCTTGACCGGCGTGTTCGCGTAATACGAGCCGACGCCCGCGGCGCCGGATGCGGACAGGGATTCCACGCCCGCGCCCGGGACGGCGGACATGCCCGCCCCCACGCCCATGCCGCCCGCCGCGGCGCCCATGCGGCGTGTGGCGAACATACCGGCCGCGCCCACACCCATGCCCATGCCGGCGCCCGCCGTGAAGACCGTGCGCCCGCCGGCATTCCACGCGCCGTCCATGCCGCCGTCCACGGCCATGTCCCCGGCATGCCGGCCGTCGGCGTATCGGATGCCGTCAGCGTCATGGGAATCGGCGGTGTCATACGCGTCACGGTTGTAGCGGGTGTCATGGGTGTCACGGGCGTCTGTCCCGCCGTCCTGCTGGCCGTGCCCGACGGTCTGCCGCCGGCCACCGGTGTTGGCGGTGGTATCAGTGCCGGCGGTTGCGCCGTGGGTGGTGCCGCTTTTACCGGTACTGCCGGCGCCGGTGTTGGCGGAGGCGCCGTCGCCGGAGGTTCCGCCGGTGGCGGACACGCCGGGGCGCGGGGGCAGGGGCACGCCGCCCAAGGAGGACGCGCGCCCGGCCGCACCCGTCACGCCCGGGGGAAGCGGGACCGCCGGCGCGTCCGCCCACGTGCCGCGCAACCCCGAAGACCCCGAACCGCCGGCGCCAGGATTCTCCTGCGGCCAGATCCCGTTGATATCAGGCGCAGAAGGAAGACTGGGATCATATTTGCTTCGATCCACTGCCTTGGTGATCCGGTCGTATTCCTGTCGGGCGACCTCCTTGCGGTGGCCGGCGAGCATCCGGGAGACCAGGTTCGCGCCCGCCACACCCGCCACGCCGACCACCGTGCCCAGACCGGGGACGACCAGGTCCAGCGGCTCGGTCGCGTCCATGATCCTGTCCACGGACTCCTTGTCCAGCCGGTCACCCGGCAGCCACACGTTGCGCGCCTCGCAAATCGCCTGGTTGTGCGAGTCGATCTGCCTGCGGAGCTTGTCGAACTTCGCGTCGAGGTCCGCGCCACGCAGGTACCCGACGATCGCGTCCGAGCACTCCACGGCCTTCTCACGCGCCGAGCATTCGAACACGCCCGGCTCCAACAGCACGGCCCGCGACCGGTTCATCACCGCCACCTGGTCGTCCACCGCCTCCTTGAACCGCGTGAACTCCTCCGGGAACTCCCACGGCTCCGTCCGCGCGATCTGCGAAAGCAGCATCTCCGGATCGTCGTCATCCGATGTTGTGTTCTTGAACGCCATGATCATCCTTTCCTGTCTTGGTGTCCGTCATCGTGCTTGGCCGCCGTCACCGGCGCGGCAGCGGGGGCCGGCCCGCAGGGCGCGCCGGGCCGGACGCCCCGGGCGCCGGCGGCCGTGGCGGCGCGGGAACCCCCTGCGCGGGCGGGCGTGGCCCATACGCCTGCACAGGCGCAGGCCCCGGCTGCCGGGACGCGGGAACAGGCGGGCCCGCAGGCGGCCGCACGCCCGGCACCGGGCCCGCAGGCACCGCGCCCGCAGGCACGGCACGCGCCTTGCGCCGGCGACGCGAGACCACCACCGCGAACACCACACCGCCAGCCACGGCCAGCACCACACCGCCAGCCGCGGGAACCACCCAGCCCGGCACGCCAGACCACCGGGAGGAGGACTTCGACGACGAGCCCGCCGGGACCCACCCGGCATCCTCGTCCGCCTTGTCCGCCGTCGCGGTGGCGGAGTATTGCATGCAATCCTTGCCTCCGTCCTTGCGGCACTCCTCCACCTTC
>NZ_WBSO01000011.1 GCF_009299485.1 Bifidobacterium apri | reverse complement strand
CAGGACCCGCTCGCTTGCCGTCAGGTGATTGTAGGATGGCATCGGTGCAACACCTTTCCAGGGATTGTTATTTCTCTTTCAACCCACAACCCTAGCCGAGGTGTTGCACTTGCACTTTGAAAACGGGCAATCTCGTCACACAACGATGCGAGCACAGATATCCAAGTGTCGGCGCAGGTTTGGCGCGCGCAAACCAACGGCTTATTCGCCAGTGTGCCCGAAAGCGGGTGCAAGGGTATTGCCCCTGCCTCCACCGACACTGACGGTACGCCCTGTGTCGGCAGAAAGTTAGGACTCGGCTTCCACCGACACTGACACATCCCTCAGCGTCGGCAGAAAATGTGGTTATTGGGCCTCGACGCCAGACCCGCATATGGTCGATAACCCGATAACCGTGGACATACGAATCCTGCTATCCGTGACCCCCGTTTGACTTCGACCGGAAAAACATAAGCCGCGGAATCGTTCAAATTCCGCGGCTTTCCGGTCGGGCCGGCGGGATTTGAACCCGCGACCCCTTGACCCCCAGTCAAGTGCGCTACCAAACTGCGCTACGGCCCGATCGACGCTTAACGCGCCGAAGAGCTAACTTACCACAGCAATCCGGTCAACGCAACCCGGCGTGGCGGCATCTGCCAAGTTGGCTATTTACGCCGCTTCTCACGAACCTTCACGGAAATCTGGACCGGTGAGCCTTCGAATCCGAATTCCTCACGCAACTGACGCTCCAGATATCTGCGGTACCCATGTTCAAGGAATCCCGTCGCGAAAATCACAAAACGCGGCGGCCGTGTCGAAGCCTGGGTCGCAAAGAGGATCCTCGGCTGTTTGCCGCCACGCAACGGATGGGGGTGCGCCGCTTGAATCCGCCCGAGGAAAGCGTTGAGCTTACCTGTCGGTATGCGCTTGTCCCACGATTCGAGAGCCGTCTGCATGGCACGGGACAAACGGTTCGTATGCCACCCGGTTTTTGCCGACAGATTGACACGTTCCGCCCATGTCACCCTGTTGAATTCGGTGGACCACAGCCGCTCCAGCCGTTGGCGGGAAAAATCGTCCATCAAATCCCACTTGTTGAACACCAGCACGATTGCGCGGCCGGCATCAACCGCCTGGCTCATGACTTTCAGATCCTGATCGGCGATCGGTTGGGACGCGTCGAACAGCACCAACGCGAGTTCCGAACGCTCAATGGCAGCCTGTGTGCGCAAAGAGGAATAGTATTCAGCGCCAGAAAGCTTATGCTGACGACGTTTGATACCGGCGGTATCGATGAACAACCAGTCCTGACCGTCCATCGAGATGATTTCATCGACCGGATCCCTCGTGGTGCCGGCAAGATCGTTGACGACCGAACGTTCCTCATGGGCAAGCTGGTTCAGCAGCGATGATTTGCCGACATTCGGGCGCCCGACAAGCGCGACACGCCGCAAATGCGACGGTGTCAGGAACCCCGAGGTACGGTCCGCGGTCTTCAGCGACTCCAACGCCGCATCCAGCAACTCGCCGACTCCCCTGCCATGCATGGCGGAGATGCCGTAGGGCTCTCCCAGACCGAGCTTCCAGAATTCCGCGGTGAGATACTCGCTTTGCGCGTCATCCACCTTGTTCACCGCCAGAGTGACCGGTTTGCCCGCCGCGCGAAGCATGCTGACAATCCGTTCATCGGTGTCCGTCATGCCGATCTGACCATCAACGACGAAAATCACGGCGTCAGCGAGCCTGACGGCAACCTGCGCCTGGGATGCAATCGCCGAGGCTATGCCCTCGACGTCGGCTTCCCAGCCTCCGGTATCGACGAGTTTGAAATCGGTACCCGCCCATTCGGCGTCGTAGCTGACACGATCACGAGTGACACCCGGGGTGTCTTCGACAACCGCTGCGCGACGACCGAGAATACGGTTCACCAATGTTGATTTACCGACATTAGGACGTCCGACCACAGCAATGACGCCGACCTGTTTGCCCGTTCCAGAACCGGTTTCGTCTTCGCCTTCGCCCTCGATGAGCTCGCGATCCTCATCGTCAAGCTCATACCCTTCGAGGTTTGCGGCATACTCTCGGTATTGCTGTTCTTCGATGGCTTGGTCAACCAATGCGATGAGCTGATCCAAGGTCTGCTCGAACGTCAGATCAGAGTTGTCCAGAGTCACGACCCCGTCTGCGGCGGTCAAGAAACTGGTGACCTTCGAATCGAGACGGTCGCGACGCGCGACATCCTCAGCACCCACGCCCTGTGCGGATTGTCCGCTTCGACGGGCTTGACGCACTTCTTCACGGGCAGTCAGCAGCACACGGACTTCGGCATCGGGAGCCACAACCGTGGTGATGTCACGGCCTTCGGCGACGATGCCACGCCCTTGCGAGAACGAATCCCCGGAAGCCTCCCGAGCGATATACGCACGTTGCGCCGCAATGAGCACATGGCGGACGGGGATGATGCCCGACACACGCGACACATGGGAAGACACCTGGGAAGATCTGATGTCCTCACTGATGTCCTCGCCGTCGGCAAGCACGATGGGGCGATCCGGGTCGACGGAGATGTCAAAATGATCCTCCGTGAAGAACTCGCCCACTGTCTCGGTGATCAGCTGCTCATCGATCTGCTCGGCGTCAAGGCCAATGCCACGATGCAGACACCACCATGCACATGCGCGGTACATGGCTCCGGTATCCAAGTATGCAAAGCCGAAATGTCTGGCCAGTTCCTTCGCCGTGGATGATTTTCCTACGCCGGCTGGGCCGTCAATGGCGACACGGATCACAGTCCGACCTCCTTGGCAAGTGAGCGAACCTCAGTCTGGGAAAGAACACGGTACGAACCCGATTTCAGGTCACCGAGCTTGATCGGGCCGATCTGTGTACGTACCAGACGCTTGACCGGGAATCCGACCGCATCGAAGATACGGCGGACGATCCGGTTCTTGCCTGAATGCAGGACGACCTTCACCAATGTCGTATCATGATTGGCGTCGATGATGGCGCAATGGTCGAGACGAATCCAGCCATCGTCCAGCTGTACGCCTTGGGATACGAGGCGCCGGCACACGTTGCCGCTGATTCTGCCTTGCAACGTGGCGATGTAGGTTTTCTCCACCTCGTATTTGGGGTGCATGACATGCTGGCTGAGTTCGCCGTCGTTGGTCATGAGGATCAGCCCCTCGGAGTCATAATCAAGGCGTCCCATATGGAAAATACGTTCGTATTTGTCGCCGACGATGTCTCGCAGCGTATACCGCCCTTTGGGGTCGTCCATGGTGCTGAGCACTCTGCGCGGCTTGTTGAGCGCAAGCGTGATGTGATTAGGGTTCAAGCGGACACGAGACCCGTCGACACGAATCTCTTGTTTGCTTGGATCGGCGCGCGTGCCGAGCTCGGTCACCAGCTCGCCGTCAACCTCGACACGACCGTCGAGGATGATCTGCTCGCACTTGCGTCTCGAACCGAAACCTGCTTGTGCGAGGATCTTCTGAAGGCGAATGCCTTCTTCGTTGTTGTCATGTGCTTTCAATGCACGGGAATATGCGTTTGGCATCGTTCTCCCAACGTGGCCGGACGGCGTGATACTGGCCGTCATGGATAGGATATGTGGTGTCGTGATGGTCCTCGCAATGGCCGTCAGCACGGCAGGGACTTCGGACATACGACATGAATATTGTATCGTAAGGCGCAGAAAAGCTTCGCTGCTGGTAGAATGACACTCGTCCGGCGGATAGGGCTACGCTTCCGGCTAATGCCTTGTCCGCTATTCCCCTAGAGAAAGAACAATCAATGACTGATACGGGTTTGCAGCGCGCCAGTGATGCAACGGCAAATACGAAAGAACCTCTTGCGGTGCGCGTGGGCGCTGAACTGGCGGGAAGCTTCATCGTGTTCTTCGCAATCTACAGTTTCACGACCTTCGGAACCGCCCTGTTCGGCGTCAATATGGCATTCATCGCCTTGGCAACCGGTGTCGCGTATGCTGCGGTAACGCTGGTGTTCTCGAAGGTGTCCGGTGGACAGCTGAACCCCGCGATCACCCTCGCAGCGATATTGACAGGCAAAACCCAAGTCCTCGACGGTGTTCTGTACATCATCGCCCAAGTACTGGGCGGCCTTGCCGCCGGCGCGCTGATTGTGCACATCCTGCCTACGACAGAAACCCTGACGGAGAAAATCTGGCTGACTGACGCTGTCAACGGCTTCGGCAACGGGTCCGTCTCCGCTTCCACGCTGAGCAGCGTGAGTGCATCCTTCGATATCACCCTGGCGGTTGTTGTAGAAATCATTGCAAGCATCATGGTCGTCGCCGCAGCAGTGGTGACGATGAACAAGGAGACCACAGCGGCAGCACACGCCACGGCAATCGGCTTCGCCTATGCAGTTGGCGCCGCTATGACCTACCCTGTCACCGGCGCCGGCATGAACCCGGCACGGTCCACCGGTATCGCCGTATTCGCAAGCAATGCCGGCTTGTCCCAGAACCCGTTGCAGCAGTTGTGGGTCTTCTGGATCTGCCCGGTTCTGGCAGCGGCGATTGTCGCGATGATCATGATCGGCGTGCAGTTGCTGCGCGACAACGCCAAGGCCAAGCAGCAGGCTGCCGAGAATGCCGACACCCTGCCGAACCCGGCAGACGTGGCTGCTCCCGCCCAATCAAGCGACGAAGCCCAGCAAGTCACCTTCGAACCTGCCGGCCAAGCCGTGCAGGAGGAAACCGAAGCATCAGACCATCATCTTGATGCTCAAAGCGAGCAGTGACAATCCCACGCCAAAACACAGGCAGATCGTCGCATCAAAAGCCACAGACCGGACTTTCCACGGACTGTGATCACGCAGAATGATGCGCGTCAGCCCAAGAACGACGGCCGTCACAGCCAACACCGCTGTGGCGGCCGTCGTGTATCCGAATGCGGCAAGTATGCCGCTGACGCACACCAGACCAGCCACAACCCATTCGCATACGGGCTTGCCTTCTTTGGCTTCGGACACATACGGATGCTCTTGCGGCATCACAGGCCTCCTGTTCGATTGGGTATTGGGCAGTTCAGCAACCGCATCCGCCGTCATATGATGAATGCGTTGGCACATCACAGGGAAGGATACCCGTCCGTTCCGACGTGACGAATCTCGCGTGAAGTACTCGGCGTGAAGACCTCGACAACACGACGAAACGACATAACAACAAGGCGGCGGCCAGTCCGAAGACCAGCCGCCGCCACGCACCGGCGTGAGACGCCGGGGATCACGAATCAGTGGAAGAAGTGACGCGTTCCGGTGACATACATAGTGATGCCCGCCTTGCGCGCAGCCTCGAAGACTTCCTCATCACGGATTGATCCGCCAGGCTGGACAATCGCCTTGACACCTGCATTGATGAGATATTCCGCACCATCAGCGAACGGGAAGAACGCATCAGAAGCCGCAACCGAGCCTGTGGTACGATCGGCGCCATCAGCCAGCGTGTTGGCGCGTTCGACGGCGAGATGGCAGGAATCCACGCGGTTGACCTGGCCCATGCCGATACCGACAGTCGCCTGGTCGTGGGCAATCAGAATGGCGTTCGACTTCACGCAACGGATGGCACGCCACGCGAACTCAAGGTCACGCAGGGTGTCAGCATCTGCCGGATCGCCGGAAACAAGCTTCCATGCATCAGGGTTGTCACCGGGAGCATTGATGAGATCAGTGGTCTGGACAAGCAACCCTCCGTCGATCTGACGGTACTGTTGCTTGGTACGAGGAGGCTCGGCAACCTTGAGGATGCGGAGATTCTTCTTCTTGGTCTTCAGCAGCTCAAGAGCTTCAGGCTCGTAGTCAGGGGCCACGATGACCTCAGTGAAAATCGGCCGCACGTTCTGAGCCATGTCAAGGGTCACCGTGGTATTCGCGGCGATGACCCCGCCGTACGCGCTCATAGGATCGCAAGCATGCGCTTTCTTGTGCGCTTCCGCAACGGTTTTCCCGAGTGCCAGGCCGCAAGGATTGTTATGCTTGACGACGGCGACGGCGATCTGCGGAGCGAAATCCCACACGGCGCGCCATGCGGCATCGGCATCGACATAGTTGTTGTAGCTCATCGGCTTGCCGCCGAGCTGCTCGGCGTGGGCGAAACCGCTCTGGTTCAGCGGATCCAAGTACAGTGCAGCCTGCTGGTGCGGATTCTCGCCGTACCGCAGCAAATGCGAGCGATCCCATGTGCGCGTGTACGCCTTCGGGAATACCGTATCCTCATTGGGGATCGCCTCATTCGACGCAGGCTGGTCGGCGGTGATGCTTTCTGGCTTCGGCCACTGCTTGGACGTCCATTCGTTGATCGTCGCGTCATATGCCGCAGTGTGAGCGAACGCCTTGGCAGCCAGCCAACGGCGCTCCTCAAGATTGAATCCGCGGCCGTCTTCGATGCGCTTGGCGACCAACGCGTAATCTGCAGGATCGGTGATGATGGCGACCGTGGCACTGTTCTTTGCCGCGGCACGAACCATAGACGGGCCGCCGATATCGATTTTCTCGATGGTATCCGCCTCATTGGCGCCGGAACGGACAGTATCCGCGAACGGGTACAGGTTGACCACCACGAGGTCGAACGGCTTGATGCCCAGCGTCTTGAGCTGCTGGACATGCTCAGGGTTGGTCATATCCGCAAGAATGCCCGCATGGATGTGCGGATCGAGGGTCTTGACACGTCCATCGAGGCTTTCAGGGAAACCGGTGACCTTGCTGACTTCGGTGACGTTGACACCAAGTTCGGCGAGACGCTTGGCAGTCGAACCGGTGGAGACGACTTCCGTGCCGGCGGCGATGAATGCCTGCGCAAGCACGTCGATGCCTTCCTTATGGAATACGGATACGAGGGCCCGTTTAATCGGCCTGTTCGTTGATGCCATCCTGTTCCTCCTTGGTGGTTGTTGTCATATTCGCGTTGACCGGTGTACTGGTGACACCGCGCGGTTGCCCGTCAGCCGTATGCTCAGTTGACGAACGGTTCTTGGCCGGGCGCAGACGCGACCAACACAAGCGTAATCCATACCATGCCGCATCGGCAACGATGACCGCCGCCCATGTAGCGAATAGTCCGACGATAGTCGGATGCCCCACGGCACTTGCCGAAGCGACGACGTCAACACCGACGTGCGCGAGACGGTGCGCCCCCAACGCACCGTTCGACAAGGCGAACATGCAGGATGACCCCAAAGCCACCAACGCGCCCGAGATGCAGAACGCCCCCAACGGGTACGCAAACGTGATGACATGGCGCACCACTGTGTCACGGTTGTCACCGGCATGCGGCGCCCTGATGGCGAAACCTGTCGGCGACAACATGAAGGCGAGAGCACAGACAATCGAGATGATTAACGGCAACGACAACAGGAAGGTCCGCAACCCGTCGTTGCCGATGGCCTGCGGGAAGATACCGAACAGCGGGAGACCAGGCAAATCCGTGGATTGCCCGATCCACATGGTGAAATGGGCAAGTTCCCCGATGCGGAAGCCTGATCCGAATATCCATGACAAGGACCAGATGCACAGGTTGGGCAGCCAGGCCAATGAGCACACTGACGTCATGATGCGGGAACCGACGCCCATGGCATCAAGCTCGAATATCCGGGACACGGCATCCCAGCCGTAGATGATCCAGACCACTACGTCAATGCACGCTACCAGCATATATATGGCGAGCAGTGTCATGCCAAGGGCTACACCGAGCGACAGTGCCCGCTTGAGTTCCCGGGACACATGCTGGTCTGCGAAGGTCTTCATCCGTTGGTACGTCTGGCTCACGGGGAAAGCCCCAAGCAGAAACGCCAACGTGAATACCATGCCGGTTTTCACCGCCACGATGCCGATATTATCCAGCAGGCCTACGGAGACGTGATACGTGAATGCCATATTGATGGAGATCCACGTCATGAGTCCACCTACATAGGCTGCCAGGGACAACTTGTGTCTGCGCGCCAACGATGCGAGAAGCCATAGCATCAGGACCGTCAGCGTCAAAGGAATCACACTGAGCGTGATGGTTTTCGATTGGAATCCGATGCCTTGGCTGAGCAGAATCATGCTTTGTGTCAGAGAGAAAGCATAATCAGTGAGATTGTCGGTGCCTTCCTCCATGGAAATGACAAGGAAAAGCAGGGAGATCAGCAACCAAAGCGCAAGCGCGTATAACGCCATGGAGGCCGCCGCGAAGACGACCCCCTTGACAAATGAAACGCAACGTTCTTTCATGCCGCAGTGGATTGCAATGCCTTGCGCATGAGTTCCGCGGTCTGGCGCGGTGTTTTGCCGACCGGAATCCCGACGGCTTCCAGCGCGATCTTCTTGTCTTGCGCCGTGCCTTTTCCTCCGGAGACGATAGCGCCGGCATGACCCATCTGCTTGCCTTCAGGCGCAGTGAAACCTGCGATATATGCGACCACCGGCTTGGTCATATGCTTGCTGGCCCATGCGGCGGCATCCTGTTCGGCGCTCCCGCCGATCTCGCCGATCATGACGACACCCTTGGTGGCGTCATCGGCCTCGAACTGTTCCAACGCTTCCTGGAGCGTAGTGCCGACGATGGGATCGCCACCCACACCGACACACGCGGTGAAGCCGATATCGGAGAGCTCACCCATGAGCTGGTACGTGAGCGTACCCGATTTCGAAACCAAGCCGAGCGGGCCACGATGGACGATGCCATCAGGAATGATACCGAGGTTGACACCGTTGGTTTCATCAGTCGCCGGCAGGGTGATCAATCCCGGGCAGTTCGGTCCGATGATGCGCACACCCTTACGCAAGGCGAGTTCGACGAAGTAGGCAGAGTCGGCGACCGGAATACCCTCGGTAATGACGACAATCGTACCGATACCTGCCTGGATGGCTTCGACGACCGCGTCTTTCGCGAATCGCGGCGGCACGAAGATGACGCTTGCCTTGGCCCCGGTGGCTTTGATCGCTTCGCTGCATGTCGCGTATACGGGAATGACCGCATCCTTGCCTTCACGGGCCTTCGGGTAGGTGACGGTCGTGCCTGCCTTGCGAGGATTGACACCACCGACGATATTCGTCCCCGCCTTGAGCATTCTTGCCGTATGGGTCATGCCCTGGTGGCCTGTCATGCCCTGGACGATGACCGGTGCACCGTCTTCAATGAACAACGTCATTTCGTGGCCTCCTTGCTTGACGATGCGGCAGCGATTCTTGCGGCCTGCTGCGCCGCCTCCTCCATGGTGTCGTACACATGCAGGTTCGGGTCGTTGGCATCTGCCAGCATACGCAGTCCTTCTTGAGCGGCATTGCCGTCAAAGCGCACGATAATGGGCTTGATCGTCTCGATCGCCTGCAATGCGCCGAGGATGCCTGCGGCCACCTGCTCGCAGGAGGTGATACCGCCATAGACGTTCACGAAGACCGAGCGCACCTGAGGATCGGAAAGGACGATTTCCAAGCTGTTGCGCATAACCTCAGCCGATGCGCCGCCGCCGATATCGAGGAAGTTGGCGGGCTTGATTCCTGTGCCCTGCTCCTCTCCTGCCCCGGATACGGCGTCAAGCGAGCTCATGACAAGCCCCGCACCGTTACCGATGACGCCGACCTGACCGGTCAGATGCACATAGTGAAGACCAAGTTCCTTCGCCTTGCGCTCATAGGGATCAAGCTGCGTGGCACCTTCGAAACGCTTCCAACCGTCATGCCGGTATGAGGCGTTATCGTCGAGCGATATCTTCGCGTCGAGCGCGCACAGCGATTTGCTGGATTCATCATCGGGATCGCCGATTTTCGCCAGCGGGTTGATTTCCACCAGCGTGGCGTCGTTCGTTTTGAAGCACTGCCACATATTCAACAGGATACGGGCGGCCTGATCGACATCCGCATGGTAGAAACCGATATTGCGCGCCATGGCTGTCGCCGCATCAAGATCGAAGGTATCCAAAGCGTTGATATGCAGGCGTTTCACCGATTCCGGATGCGCCTTGGCGATGTCTTCGACTTCGGTGCCGCCGTTCGCTGTCGCAAGGACATCGAAATCGCGGGAAGTGCGATCGACGGAAATCGATACGTAGTATTCATGGATGACGTTCTTGGCTTCGGCGACGAGGACGCCACGGACCTTATGGCCGTGAATGACCATGGGGAAAATGGCGTTCGCGGCGGCGACGGCTTCCTCACGCGTATGCGCGAGTTTGACACCGCCCGCTTGCCCACGATGGCCGATTTTCACTTGCGCCTTGATGACGCAAGGATAGCCGATGGTATCCGCAGCTTCGGCCACTTGGTCGGCGTCGGCGGCAAAGATGCCGTCTGGCGTTGGAATCCCCTGCTCATCAAGCAGTTGGCGCGCTTGATATTCGTATAAATCCATTTCTGCCTCTCTTCATCCGGTTACGCCGGCATGGATACCAGTGTGCTCGTCGGGTACGGTCCTAGGCTGTCTATGCCATCGAGCCCTTCGAGCTGCATCACAAAGCTGAAACCGGCGATGGTTCCGCCGCACTTGCGGATCAGATCCGCCGCGGCTTTCGCCGTACCGCCGGTGGCGATAAGATCATCCACGATCAAGACACGCTCGCCTGCGCTCACGGCGTCGGATTCCACTTCGACGCGGGCTTGCCCGTATTCCAATGTGTAATCCTCCCCGATGACGGGCGGCGGCAGCTTCCCGGCTTTGCGCACGGCGATGAAGCCTTTGCCCAATCGGGCGGCAAGCGCCGGTCCGAACAGGAATCCCCTGGCTTCCAGACCCGCGACGGAGTCAAAGGAATCAGCAGGCACCGGCAGTGCTTTTTCAAGTCCTTCCAGGAGAATCTGCAGACCCTTTGCGTTCTCCAGCACCGGCATGAAATCACGGAAGTTGATGCCTTCTTTGGGGAATCCGAGCACTGACCGGAACAGGGACGCCAAGTATTCGGCGTTGTCTTTGCCTACTAATTCCAATTGCCTGATATGGATATCGGATGCCATCGATGGAACCTGATCTTTCTGGTTGCTGTACGCGCCGGATACGCTGGGCTGCATGCCGAAACGGAAACCCGGTCACAAGGGGTTATTTTGCTTGTTCGCCGTCCTGAGCTGCGGCTTCGTCAGCCTCGGCGGATTCTGTTGCATCGGCGGCATCATCCGCAGAAGTCGCATCGTGCTCAGCGATCGGTTCGGCATCGGGGCCTTCTGCCGCTGGGGCAGCATCGGACTCGTTCTCGGCATCCGCATCGCTGGCGTCATCCTGCTGTGCATCGTCTTGCGAAGTCTCATCGTCATCAATGAATGCAGGACGGACATATTTGCCGGCGACAGCATTCAATTTGAAGCGCAAGCGGGACCCTTCGGAATCGACAACGACTTCCTCATACTTCTCATCCACGGATACGATCGTGGCGATGATGCCGCCTCGGAGCACAACAAGCGTGCCCGGAACCATGGCCTCGCGCAACTCTTCCTGCTGCTGCTTCTGCTGCTTTTTCATCCGCCTTGAACTCATCCACATCATGAAGATGAACAGGATGAGGATGACGATCATGACCATATTCGGATCGAGATTCTGAGACATGGAACTCCTGACATGCTAGTGGGGCGCTATCCAAAGAATTGATTTTAGAATAGCTTGTTGACATCATCCTTGGGTTCAAGGCCGAGATGTTTCCAAGCCTTCGCGGTCGCAACACGGCCCTTCGGGGTGCGTACCAGGAATCCCTCGCGTACCAGATACGGCTCGCAGACCGTCTCCACCGTTTCCGATTCCTCGCCGACCATCGCGGACAGATTGTTCAATCCCACAGGACCGCCGTTGAAATTGCGGCATATCGCTTGCAAGACCGCGATATCGAGCCTGTCAAGCCCTTCGGAATCAATCTGGTACAGCGCCAAGGCCTGGGTGACCGCGTCCACGTCCACACTCTCCAGATCATGGACGACAGCCCAGTCACGCACGCGGCGAAGCAGACGATTCGCGATTCGCGGGGTGCCTCTGGATCGCAAAGACAGCTGGTGCGCCGCCCCTTCTTCCAGATTGACCCCGAGCACGGCAGCCGAACGTTCGATGAGTTTCTCGAGTTCCTCGTGCGGGTAGAAGTCCAGATGCGCGGTGAAACCGAAACGCGCCCGAAGAGGCGACGGCAGCATACCCTCCCTTGTGGTGGCGCCGATAACGGTGAATCTCGGAAGCGTCAACGGGATCGAGGATGCACCTGGCCCTTTACCGACCATCACATCGACACGGAAATCCTCCATGGCGATATACAACAATTCTTCAGCCGGACGGGGCAATCGGTGGATTTCATCGATGAACAGCACTTCACCGGCATCCAAGGAGCTCAGGATGGACGCAAGATCCCCGGCATGCTGGATTGCCGGCCCCGAGGTGACCCTGATCGGCACCCCCAACTCGTTCGCCACAATCATGGCAAGCGTGGTTTTGCCCAGTCCCGGGGGGCCCGCCAGCAGGATATGGTCCGGCGGAACCTCCCGTTTGCGTGCGGCATCGAGAAACAGCTGAAGCTGGGCCTTAAGCCGCGGTTGTCCGATAAACCCTTCGAGGACATGCGGTCGCAGTTCCTCGTCGCTCACCGGCTCATTGTCCAACGGCTGTGAGGAGACCATGCGCAGGGATTCCTCCCTGGCGCCATTATTGTTCACGGTTGTCTCTTCAGTCTGTCGCATATCTCACCTGTGCCCTTCGCTCATGCGTTCATCGTCCGCGGTCGAGTTCAGTCAGCGCCAATTTCAGCACGCGGGGTACATCCTGCTCTGCTATCGGGGTGGCAATACCGTGATCGCGGCATGCACGTTCGACGGCGTCCAAGGCGTCTTGCTGACGCCAGCCCAACGAGATAAGGCCCTCGACCACCTGTTGGGCACCGGTATCGACCGGCGATTGTGCAGGAGCCGACGCCCCCTCGACCTGGGACAGGTCAAGGGAACCCTTGAGCTCCAGAATGATTTTCTGCGCACCCTTCTTGCCTAGTCCCGGAGCCTTGGCCAAAGCGGTCGCATCCCCGTCCGCAACTGCCCTGGCAAGCCGGTCAGGCGGCAGCGTGGACAGCAGAGAGAGAGCGACCTTCGGACCGATACCGCTGACTTTCTGCAGTTGGAGGAACATCTTCTTCTCGGCGAGCAACAGAAAACCATACAATGTGATCGCGTCCTGCGTGACCGCCATGGAAGTGTATATGGTAGCGGACTGCCCCGAATGCAGCGAGGCAAGATCGGTTTGCGGCATGCGGACGTCGAAGCCCACGCCACTGACCTCAAGCACGACTCCGGACTGGTCGATCGACGCGACCTGCCCATGCAACATGGCTATCATCTTGCCTCCCTCAGATTCAACACCCATGAATCGAACATCTGTTCGATACTTTACATGCCGCGGTCGACTCCGCGACGATGTTTCGCTCGCTGCGCCGCAACCGCCCATTGCCGCTGCGCCGCGGTCAGATGCTGCTCGCGTTCGCCACCCTGCAATGCCCCGGCGGGGCGCAACGCATGGCACATGGCCTGCGCCAGCGCATCAGCGGCATCAGGAGGCGTAGGCATTTGAGACAGATTCAGGATACGCATCACCATACGTTCGACCTGAGGCTTATCCGCTTTGCCGTTTCCGGTTATGGCAAGCTTGACCTCGGTCGGAGTGTGCAAGGCGACCGGTATCCCGCGTTGTGCAGCGGCAAGCATCGCCATGCCCGCAGCTTGCGCGGTTCCCAACACGGTATTGCGATTGGCCTGCGCGAACACGCGTTCAATGGACACGGTGTCTGGTACGAAACGCTCGATTTTATCAACAAGTCCGTTGTAAATCGAAAGGAGTCGCAAATCCTGCGAGGTGTCCGGGCTCGTGCGAATGACATCGACGTGGATAAAAGAAAGCCGGCGTGACGCGCCGGCTTCCACCACGCCGACCCCGCACCGAGTCAGGCCGGGGTCAACGCCAAGGATGATCAACAGATCACTCCTCTTCCTCCAATTGGGCCATCACTTCATCAGAAGCGGTCCAGTTGCTGTAGATGTTCTGGACATCATCAAGATCGTCGAGATTGTCAATCAGCTTGGACACCTTACGGGCGTCGTCAAGGCTGAGTTCAATCTCATTCTTCGGAATCATCACCAGATCGGCGGAATCGTAATCGATGCCGGCTTCCTGAAGTCCCTTGCGGACGGTGATGAGATCGGCAGGATCGGTGATCACGCTGAACACGTCACCGTCATCCGACACGTCCTCGGCACCAGCCTCGGCCGCAATCTCGAACAGCTTGTCATAGTCCAAGCCTTCGGAAGGCACCTCAATCTGGCCCTTGCGTTCGAAGTTGAAGCTCACGGCGCCCGACGTGGCAAGAGAGCCATTGCCCTTGGTCAGCGTGGAACGTACTTCCGCCGCCGCACGGTTGCGGTTATCGGTCAGGCACTCGATGATGAGGCCGACACCGGCAGGTGCATACCCTTCATACACGATGTCCTCATAGTTCGCGGCACCGTCTTCCTCACCGGAACCACGCTTGACCGCACGCTTGATGTTGTCGGCAGGCATGGATGCCTTCTTGGCCTTGACAATCGCATCATACAGCGTCGGGTTGCCGTCGGGGTCGCCGCCGCCCAGACGGGCTGCGATCTCGATGTTCTTGATCAGCTTCGCGAACAGCTTGCCGCGCTTGGCGTCAATGGCGGCCTTCTTATGTTTGGTGGTCGCCCACTTGGAATGCCCTGACATAATGCTCCTAGCAGATACGGGTACGATAAACAAACCGATTGTAAAGCGCGTTCATGACAAGACCTCGGCATACACGCCGAGAACCCGGTCCACAACACTGCTCCAATCATACTGCCGCGCGCGGTTCCGCCCGGCTTGTCCCAACGACTCGCGCGCTTCGCGATCGGCGATCAGCGAGCAAACCACAGCCGCGCAATCACTCTCGTCACCATTGTCGAACAGTGCAGCCGCGCGGCCTTCATCAGCCACAGCCACAAAAGCGGGCAGATTCGAAGCCACTACCGGGCATCCCGCCGCCATTGCCTCGGCGAGCACGATACCGAAGCTCTCGCCCCCGGTCTGCGGCGCCACATAAACGCTGAGCGATCGATAGAACCGTGCCTTGTCTTCGTCGCTGATCCGGCCGAGGAACTCCATATGATCCATCAAACGCCCAGACGGGTCAACAGTATTGACCATGGCCTGCCCCTCGCGCTCACCGTCACCGGCACACAGGAACCGCGCCTGCGGGTACTGGTCAAGAATCCGCGAAGCCGCACGGCAGAAGACCGCAAAGCCTTTGCGCTCCTCCCCCATCCTGCCGAGGAACCCAATCGTAGGACTGTTCTCATCGCCCTGCCAGGAAGACACCGGAACCGCACAGGCGAATTGGCGGGTCGAAATGCCATTGGGGATCACTGACACTGGCACGTTCTGCGGCAAATACCGTTCAGCCACGGCGCGGGAAGCGTCACTGACACAAATCGCGCGAGCCAACGGCCGCAGATACCGATGGAGATACCCGTGGAAAAAGCGGAGCGCGAACGGATAGTCGTTGAACGCCGCATGGAAAGTCCCGACCAGCGGTGGATGATGCACCATGGTCAACGGCTTATGGCTCAGGGATGGCGCCTCCGGCTCATGCAGATGTACGATGTCGAAATGGCCTTGCCGCACCCACCGGCGAACCTGTGCTCCGACGAAGCCAAAATAGCTCAGACGCGATACCGAACCGTTATAAGGAATCGCAAAAGAAGTGCCGACCGTTTGCACCCACAACGGCATATCATTGGTACGCCGCCCAGGCGCAAGAACCTCGACTTCGTGACCGCGTGCGATCAGCTCTTTCGCAAAATCACGGATGTGGAGCTGCACGCCGCCCGGGGTCTCGAACGAATATGGAGAAATGATGCCGACACGCAGCTTCCTGCCATGCAGCGGATCAGACTGGTCCCGCACGTCACCGTCGGCATTGTCACGAAGATCTGCGTTCGACATCATATCCTTTCTTCCGTCGCTTGGCGACAGTCATAGCCTACACCGCAACTGACCGTCAATGAAGCGCTCATGCGCCGCCGTTGCGTCGCCCGATCAGCTCAAGCACCTCGTCAGGAACGTCCTTGAGCCTGGACAAGTCAAGATCCTCAATGAAAATCGGCTGCAGCATATGCCAATCCTGAGGATGCTCGGCAATCCCCCGCGACCACACGTCCACCCATGCCTGGCTGATGTCGTGAATCGCCTGTTCACGGGGAAGATCAGCGAAACTCGACATGTCAATCGGATCGCTCACCCAACACACGTATCCGTACGGGGTTCGAGCCTGCTTGCGTCGTGGTCCGCGCAGTCGCTCTCTGTACATGTTCACAACGTACAGCGGAAGCCCGGTGTCATACGCCAACGTCGCAGGTCCGCGCGCCACGCGAATCATCGAGCCGAATGCATGGACGAACTCGCCGTGTCGGCTCAAATCACGGTCGGCAAGCAGCGGCACCAACACATGCGGCTCGCCCAACGCTTCCTCGAGCTTGCCGACCAGACCATGCTGGCCGGTGAGCAGAATCGAAATGCCGAGGGACCTTCTGATGTCCACAAACGTCTTCAGGAGCGCTTCGTTGTCAAGCCGCTCCGCAACCGTTGTCACGGGAGCAACATCATGATGCGCCCAATACCCGGCATAATCCCAGTTGCCTTGGTGGCCCAAGACAATGGGCGCAGAGCCGTCCTGCACGCGCGTGGTTTCAATGATTCGTGCGCATCCCGGCCCCTCCCCGCGCACGCGGGCGGTCAGACATTCGTCGCTTCTGCCGCCGACCGTCATGGCTTCGGAGAAATACGTGAAATACGATCGCATGGCCTGATGGGACACATGGCGCAGACGCAGTCTGCGCTTGATCGCGGCGAATACCCCCTGGTGTTGCAGGGTATCGCGGCCATGCAACACGTGTGCCAGGTTCCTCTCCAACTGCCGGACACCGCCTGCACGCGTCAACCATGCGATATCCGCGGCACACAGAAACAGGCCCCTGACAAGCCGTTCAGGCAGTACGCCCGCATGTTTGGCGATGAATACGAGAACCCTGTCGAGCATCAGGGCTTACTTCCCCTGAGCATTGACACCGGGAACCAACTCATCGGCTTTCATCTGGCGCCGTACCTCGAAAATCCTCTGGAATACAGTAATCAGACCGAGTACCGCAAGCAACGCCATCGCAATGGCAAGCCACAGTCCGTTATGCGTCAAACCGGTCACAAACATGCCGACCAGAATGATGAACAGGCGGTCAGCTCTTGTCGCGATGCCGTTTTTCGCCTCATACCCCACGGATTCCGCACGGGCACGAGCATACGATGTGACGAATGACGTCATGATGGACACCAACGCGCAGCCGATGCCGACATGCGAGATGACATCCTCGCCGGATGACATTGACTGCATCCACCAATCATGATGCAGATAGAAAATCAGAATGCAGCCGATCAGAACAGCCCAATCTGCGATCCTGTCAAGCGTGGAGTCAAGAAATGCGCCGAATTTCGTCCCGCCGGTGGTCAGCATGGCAACGGATCCGTCGAGGGAATCGAACAGCACAACGATCGCAAGGAAAAACACGAGCGGAATAATCCACCCGGTGATGCCGATCACGATGGACAACGCTATGGATAGGATCGACCCGGTGATGGTGATGCCATTGGCGCTCATATGCATACGCACACACAGACGGGCAATAGGCTCGGTGAGTTTCTTCCACAGTCCCCGGCAATGTTCCAGCATGGTCTTCAGTACCTTTCTTGTCGAAGTATCATCAGGCAGATTGGGCGGCACCGGAATGCCCAGTGCCGCCCGAATCCGTTCAACGACATGCCGTGAGAATCACTTGGTCGCGGCAGCGAAATCGTCAGCGTTGTTCACTTGAACACGCTTCTTGATGACCTCAAGAATCCATGCCTTGGCCTGCTCCACCGGCACACCATTGAGCTGGCTGCCATCGCGGAACCTGAAGCTCACCGCGTTCTTCTTGACATCATCTTCACCGGCGATCAGCGTGAACGGGACCTTCGACTTCGAAGCATTGCGGATCTTCTTGCCGAACCGGTCGTCCGAATTGTCCATCTCGCAACGCACAAGGTTCTCCTCAAGGTCGTCGATGAACGCCTGCAGATGCGGAGCGAACTCGTCGGCGACCGGGATGCCCGTGACCTGGACAGGAGCAAGCCACACCGGGAATGCGCCGGCATAATGCTCAAGCAGGATGGCGAAGAAGCGCTCGATGGAGCCGAACAGCGCACGGTGGATCATGACCGGACGCTGGTGAGTGCCGTCGGCCGCGATGTACTCGAGGCCGAAACGCTCAGGCAGGTTGAAGTCGAGCTGAATGGTGGACACCTGCCACGTACGTCCGATGGCGTCGCGCGCCTGGACGGAAATCTTCGGCCCGTAGAATGCTGCGCCGGCGGGATCGTCGACAAGTTCAAGGCCGGATTCCTTGGCGACCTCGGCAAGCGTGTTGGTCGCTTCCTCCCAGATTTCGTCGGAACCGACGAACTTGTGGGGATCCTTGGTCGACAATTCCAGATAGAAATCGTTCAAGCCGAAATCCTTGAGCACCTTGAGCACGAAGGTCAGCAGACGGCGAAGCTCAGGCTTCATCTGCTCACGAGTGCAGTAGATGTGCGAGTCGTCCTGGGTCAAGCCGCGGACACGGGTCAGGCCATGCACCACACCGGACTTCTCGTAACGGTACACCGTGCCGAACTCGAACAGGCGCAGCGGCAGCTCACGATAGGAGCGTTGGCGCGACTTGAAAATCAGGTTATGCATCGGGCAGTTCATCGGCTTGAGGTAGTAATCAAAGCCTTGCTTGGTGACGTTGCCGTCCGCGTCGCGTTCTTCGTCAACACGCATCGGCGGGTACATATTGTCCTTGTACCAGTGCAGATGCCCGGAAGTCTCGTACAGCCCGCCCTTGGTGATATGCGGGGTCTGCACGAAGCTGTAGTGCGCCTTGCGGTGCATTTCGCGGGAATAATCCTCCATGGCATTGATGACCGCAGCGCCCTTCGGGTGGAATACCGCAAGACCAGGTCCGATCTCCTCCGGGAAGGAGAAGAGATCCATTTCCTGTCCGAGCTTGCGATGGTCGCGTTTGGCGGCTTCCTCCATGCGCGTCATATACGCTTTGAGATCGTCCTTGCTCGCCCATGCGGTGCCGTAGATACGCTGGAGCATCGGATTCTTTTCGTCACCGCGCCAGTATGCAGCTGCGGTGCGTTCCAGCTTGAACGCCTTGATATAGCGCGTGTTCGGCAGGTGCGGACCGCGGCACAGGTCCTTCCAAACCACATTGCCTTCACGGTCGACGTTATCGTACATTGTCAGCTCGCCTTGACCGGAGACCTCCGTAGACGCTGCTTCGTCGATTTCGGCTTCCTTGGCGCCGATCAGCTCCAGCTTGTAAGGCTGGCCCGCTTCCTCGGAACGCGCTTCCTCCTCGCCGACCGCGCGACGGCGGAAGGACTGGGACGACTTGATGATGCGCTGCATGCGCTTTTCGATTTCCTTGAGATCCTCCGGAGTGAACGGATCCTTGACGTCGAAATCGTAGTAGAAACCATCCTTGATGACAGGACCGATGCCAAGCTTGGCGTCCGGACGAATCTCCTGCACGGCCTGAGCCATAACGTGGGTTGCGGAATGACGCATGATTGCGAGACCGTCTTCGGAATCAAGGGCGATCGGTTCCACCGTGTCGCCGTCGTGAAGCGGGGTGTAGAGGTCACGCGGTTGGCCATTGAGACGTACTGCGATGATGTCCTTGTTGTCGCTGAACAGGTCGACGCCAGTCTGGCTTGCATCCACCTCCTTCACTTCGCCGTTGACTGTTATGGAGATGGTTTGTTCTGCCATGAGGTGTCCTTTGCTATCGGGGCCCGCGGTACTAAGGTGCAGGCCTGGACTGTGTGTTACCTCGTTTACGGTAAATGCGGGACACGACATTACGAACGGGCGCGGCATGAACGTGTCAGACGTCTGTTGTGAGGCGTGTTTGCGAAGCGTCTGTGTGTGCGGAAGATGCCAGCGGTAAGGCGTGCGCACGGAAGCGCGGCGCGATGACATGCTTGGGCGAATGCCGGCGTTGTTCTGGGCAATAGTCACCGGCGTGTTCCGATGCGACGGCGGATATGACTGCGCTCGTGGCTCCTCTTCTCGATGTCTTCTATATGGAAAATCATCGATGCGGTATTCAATATGCAGGATGCGAAATTTCGCAGAATCGTTCTGCACGATGGAGGCGCCAGGCATAATCCCGAAATCAATGTCCGGGATATTATCACCCACAGCCCCTTCAGTACATCTAGTCTGTACAGCCGATCAGTGCAGCCAATCCATACAGCCCCGTCGCATCGCTGCAGTGGTGCTGTTCTGCCTCTGCCGACGCTGAGGTCACCGTGAGCATCGGCAGAAGGTTGCGTATGGTGCGTGATGCCGGATTCACTTCGCTGTCAGACACACATATTTGCAATAACCCCTGTTTTCAGGATAACATCGAACATCTTCACATGTAAGGTCGAGGATTTTGGCGTTCCCATCTATGCTTTCTTCGAACAGTAATGAGGTTCACCAGTAAAGCCAAACGTTTTACTCAATCCGTGACCGTCTATGCCTGTCATGCTCATCAGCGCTGCTCTAGGGCAATGGGTAGGCTGGAGAAGCTGAATGTCCGCGCATCGCGCGGCTCACGGTGAGGAAGGACGGCCCGAAACGAAAAGCACCGACAAGACAATCATTGTGATACACGCCGAGGCCACCACCAACCAGGCCATGGGATGGGCATGGGCGGATGAAAACACTCACAAATATGGCGGCGCCCCACATGGCACCGTCTACCTAGGCGCCCTCACAGGAATCCTGCAGGCACTCCGCTCCCACACCGGCTCTCAGCGCCTTGCCATCAAAACCGACTGCCAGCAGGCGATCACCGCAATCAACGCCGCACGATCAGGACGCAAACCGACGACACCGTCCGGGCGCAAGAACTTCCCTCTCATCCAAGCGGTGCTTGATGAAATCAACCGCCACAACGCCCCTGTGTCTTTTCACGCCATTGACGAAGAAACACCTGTGATGGCGCTGAAAACCGCCAGGCTCTTCGCCCAACAGCAATCACAGGCCTTCACCAAAGACCCGAAGCGCGCACCGACGGGGATTCCACGCGAAACGATGGACGTGATGATCCGCCGTCGCCTCATCTCGAAAGAATCGATTGCGAAAGCCCAGCAAAACGCAAAAGCCCAGCAAAACGCGAAGGCGTTGAACCAACAACAAACCGGCAAACCGGCGCAGGCCAACAAACCTACGACCAAGCAAAACGCGACCGAGCAAAACAACAAGCTCACCAAACAAACTGAGGCGCTACCAAACGTCGGCAAGAACAATGCCAGCACCATCCGCGACGGCAAAACGGCGAATGACGCCGTGGCATCGTGCAACAATGTCATGTCCAGCAACGTGACAGCGAGCGCCGCTGCCGAAGCCATCACGGCCCACGTCCAGCACACCGCAGCGAGCGCCCCTGCGGCGTCATCATACGGTTCGGGAACACCCACGCCGACGCCCCACCAGCCCAACCCGACACTCAGCGAGCCTGCCCCCGAGGTACCGGCACCGCCTCGCCCGCGCCACGCAGCCGTCGAAACGGAAGCGGACGAACCTCAGGAATCTCAACTGCTCGAACTGTTGCAAAGCACCGTGTGCAATCTTCGTTCCAGCGCGCAAGCGTTGCGGGCCACGGCGCAGGCGTACCATTCCGCCCTCAAGCATGCCAAGGACGCCACGCCGGGAATCGACGGCAACCCCATCACGCCGCTGTCCGAGAAGCCACTGCGCAAGGCTCGCAAGCACACGAAAGCCGCGGCATTGGAATATGAGAAAGCGGCGGAGGAACTGGAACAATTCCTCAACAGCTATGGGGACACCGACAGCGTTTCTGCCCAGGAATCCCTGCATGCCGCGAGGTGGAACCAATGACAGGCACGCATACCATCCATATCTCCACTGACGGCAGTTTTCTGCCCGGGGCCCGCCCCGTGACCGGTTGGGCATGGGTGGATCACACCACCGGGCTGCATGATTGCGGCGGTTCCCTCGGCGGCAACATCCAGCTGGGCGAATTATGCGCGATCTTGCAGGCATTGCGTTCGCATCCGGGCGCCGAAAAGCTGGTGATCGAGTCGGATTCGCGCGATGCGATCGAGTATTCCACGAAGCGCGAAAGCACATGGTCCCAAACCGGTTGGTTGAAGGACAACGGCAATCCCGCCCCCTACTTCCTTTCGGTAATTCGCGCCATCCACATGGAGATGGAGGAACGCGAAGGCTCGATCGACTTCATCTGGGTCAAGGGACACGCGGGAGACAAATTCAATGAGCAGGCCGACCAATTTGCGCGCGGATACGCCACGATGTGCCGCGACTTCCACGCGCCGTCGAAGATTCCCTCCGAAGCGCAGATAGACCTGATGCGCGTGCCGCTGCAACTGACAGGGCGCGTGATTCAAACCGGCACCGACGACATGATGCAGGCGCTTGACCCCGACAATTCCGCGACTGTCAAGGCCGACGCCCCCCGCACGGCGATGGCAGCCGCCAATACTGTGGGAGTCGTTCCCGTGACGGTTCGCCACACGCCGGGCACGGATGACAATCATGACGCGGCCAGTCCCACGGCAGGCGGTGATACCGCGGATGCCCACACCGCGGATACCCACGCCATGGATACCGCCGCTGCGACGCACACGCAGCGAGTTGTGAGCTCAGAGCGTTCTGTGAACTCGCAGCCTTCTGCGGATTCACAGGACGTGTTTCCACAAGCACAGTTGCTGCACGACCTCACCGCCACGCTGCGCAAGGCGACGCACGCACAGCAAAAGGCTGCCGAGCGTTATGCAAAAGCGGCGGGCATCCCACCATCCGCGCGTGTGGCAGATGCCGAAGACAACCTCAACAAGGCGGCAAAGCGCCAAGAATCCCTCGCCCGAGTCATTCATGAACTGGTCGAAACGCTAATCTGATCCAACCGATCAATCCAACTGAATCCTCGTGCATCTTGCGTTGCGTTCCGCGCACAGGGCGGAACGGGCAAGCGCTGCAGTTCGTGTTGGAACCGTATGATGGAACGCATGGCTACTATCCGGTTTCAACGGATGGCAGCACGCTGGGCAATCCCAACGGTGCGATGGGCTTGGGCGTGCGCTGACCACGTTGGCGGCGGATGCGATGCAGGCGGCGCCGGCAACGGCACCAACCAGATTGGCGAATTGTGCGCCGCACTGCTAACCCTGCGCACCCACAAGGGCGTGGATACGCTCGTCATCGAAGCGATTCGCAATACGCCATCAAATGCTCCACCGTGTGGTTGCGCAGCTGGAAGCGCAACGGCTGGCATAATTCGCAAAAGCAGCCGGTCAAGAATGCCACGATCGTCAAGGCCATCGACTACGATATCTCCCACCGCGAAGGGCCGGTCAAGTTTTCGTGGGTAAAAGGCCATGCAGGCAACGAATTCAACGAAAAGTGCGATATGCTCGCGCGCGGATTCGCGGAGCAATGCAAACAACACGGTTCCAACGGATTTCTGACCATCGAGGGGTGGAAAGATCTGATTGCAAGCCCCTACGCCAGTCGTTTCAAGGTGCCTGACGACGTGATGCGCGCGCTTGAAGGCGGCGAAGCCACCATCAGCCAGACCATCGCGAGCACTGTGTACGCCACGTCTTACGGGAATCGCAATGCTGGTGCGACCGGTGCTGCCGGTGACGGCAGCGGCAATGGCACAGCCAGCAGCCACAATGCAACCGCCGCGCCGCTACGCCGTGGCACCATTGCAGCACAGGGCACAGTGGCACAGCACCAAGCGCCACAGCGCACGGCATCACAACGCGCAGCATCACTGAACTCAACCGCACAGCGCACAACCCCACAGCGTCATGTGGTCGAGCCTCCGCTGTTCCCGTCGGATGCACCGAACACCGCCGACCAAGCAGAGCTGATCAACCGCGCCGCCCGACAGCTGCTCGACGCATCCAAGCGCCTCGAACAGGTCACCGAACGTTATGAGGACGCCGCGGCCTGGCTCAACCTGCTCAACGACTGGCACACCCGCTACGCGGACGTCATCATCCAACGCACCACTGCGCGGGACGACCCGTCCAACCCGAAGGCGACCCGGCAGGAATGGTGGTGGACCCACGGCGATGTCCGCCGCTGCTATAGGCGGCTGGAACGACTGTTCCGCGAGGGGCGGCTGTTCACGTTCTGCGACCCGGCGCTTCTCGGGAAAGGGCCCGTGGAGCGCAACACCAACAGGCTCGAGGACGGCGCCAACTCGCTGATCAAACGCACGCTTGCACGCCATCACGGCCTGACCGAGGAACACATGAGAAGGGCCGCCGAATGGGTCTGCTACATGAAAAGCGGATCCCCCGACCCGCACACGCTCATACCGGACACCGGAGGGGAACACGGAACGGATGCGCCGGCCGCGCAGGACGAACCCAAAACCGGGAGCAACTACGACAACGGCATCCAGTCATACAACAGGGACGACCCCGCCGTCGAGACTGGATTCCACATCCGCAAAGGACACGTCGGATAGCCAAAAACGAAGTCTAAAGCACCACGTTTTTCTTATACGCCCTTTTTCCTATACGTCTAAGGAAGGGCTGGGCGGGCAGAACCCGATGACACCACTACGACACGCCGGAATAAAACACACATTTTGTCATTTAACCCGCCCCACCACCGGACACACATGTTGGCAATAACCAAGAAATCCCCGGAAAGACGGGCGATTGCATGGAAAACAAAAAACGCCACGCTGTGCGTGACGTTCCTGATGATGTGGGTGATGCAGGAATCGAACCTGCGACCCCTTCCGTGTGAAGGAAGTGCGCTAGCCGCTGCGCCAATCACCCGATTGGTGAAGAAAGCCGGATTCCTCCGGACTCGTGGGCGATACAAGATTCGAACTTGTGACCCCTTCCGTGTCAGGGAAGTGCGCTACCTCTGCGCCAACCGCCCAGGTTGTGTCTTGGTTTGGAAGATTTTCACCTTCCTCGCCAGAGGTGGGTACGAGAGTCGAACTCGTCTATACGGCTTTGCAGGCCGCTGCCTAACCGCTTGGCTAACCCACCGTAAGGTCGTCAACTCATCGGACCTTAGAGCGGACAACGGGACTCGAACCCGCGCTCTCGACCTTGGCAAGGTCGCGCTTTACCAACTAAGCTATGTCCGCGTTTCAACCACATTGCTGCGTTTGAAGCAACGAGTAATTACTATAACGACATCCGTGTGATTTGCAAAATCGCACATCCCCTTCGGCGTGTCGTTTTTCATCTCCAGACGCGCTCACGCTCGGCGAAGCCGAATATTTCCAAGGGCTGAGAGGATTCACCGCCGGCATAAGAGCCGCCGAAAGCCACCTCGAACAGTTACATTAGAGGCTATGAGAGCAGAACCGATGCACGAGACATTCATGATCTCCGCCTTCGAGGGTTGGAATGACGCGAGCCAAGCCGCAAGCGAAGTCATCCATTATCTCATCGGCCACTATGAATCCAAGTTGGTTCATGAAATCAACTCGGACGGATATTACGATTACCAAGCCACCCGCCCTATGCTGTGCCATATCACCGGCCGGGCCCGAATCATCTGGCCGCATACCTCGTTCTACGAGATCGCCGTCTCCCCCGATCAGCGCATTCTCGTCCAAATCGCCCCTGAACCCAACTACCATTGGAAAGACTATTGCAGGGAAGTGCTGCACGTCGCCCAGGACTACGACGTCACCCACGTCGTCACACTTGGCTCCATGTACGCCGCATGCCCCCACACCAGGCCCCTGCCTGTAGACATATCGAACGCGACATGCGCATGCGAGCTCGACCGCGAATACAGCGGCCCTATCGGCATCACCACAGTGCTTGACCAGATGGCGTGTAACGACGGCATGAAGACGACATCGATGTGGGTGTCCATCCCCAAATACATGAATACCGACATGTGTGCGCAAGGCACGTTGGAACTGGTCCATGGATTGTCCACGGTCCTCGGCGTTGCGCTCGACACCACGGACTTGCAGTCGAAAGCAGACGCCTGGAAGATGAAGGCGACTGCCATAACCGCGTGCGACGACAGACTGTCCTCCTATATCACCCGGTTGGAGCATGAATACGACCTCGCCCAGAGAGCCCGCACCATCGCCTCTCTCGGCGCACCGCAGGCCGAGCAACTGGTCAAAGAGGCCGAAGCGTTCCTGAAGCGCATGGAACCATGATCCCCCGCGCCGCCGCAACGGCGTGTCACTTGACCGACACGCCGTTGATTTGTCGGCAAGCTGACATGACGTTATAGTGTTCAACGTTCCAAGTCGTTCCCTTGAGGGCGCGAAACGAGAACATGCGGACATAGCTTAGTTGGTAAAGCGCGACCTTGCCAAGGTCGAGAGCGCGGGTTCGAGTCCCGTTGTCCGCTCCATATCCCGGGTGTCAGACCCGGGTTTTTTATTTGCAGCACCATCACATATCAGACGCGCCATCACCGTCAGTGCCTTGCCCAAGCACTCCAGCCCGTACGAACGCATCCCGGTAGACCACTACCAGATCATCCAACGACTTGGCGGCATTCGCAGGACTTGTCGAAGCGAGCGTCATCATATCCACGTCGATCCCAAGTCGCCGCAGTCCAGGTTCGATAAGCTTCGCGTATAATTGCCCAGCCTTCACTCCGGTCGTAATCACCAAGCGTATCGGCGCGCCGCGCACAATCATGCTGATGTCATTCGGCACGGGATTTCGGATGCTGCCGTCACTGGCACCAGCAATATCACACGAGGCGAGCACATCCCACAATGCGACATGATGGTTCAGCGCGAACGCCGCCCGTTCGGAGGGCGCACGTCCAGGATCGCCTCCGAACACGGCCGCCATCATCGGCCAAAACCGGTTCCTCGGATGCATATAGTAAAATCCCAGCTCCCGCGATTTCGGACTCGGCATACTCCCCAGAACCAATACCTGAGAAGCGGCATCCCACACAGGACCGAAACCATGAATCACATGTTCCATCATGGAAGGGCATGATACCCAAAGGCGTGCTCATCACCAGGACGCGAGAGCATAGCCACCGCCATCGCACGATGCGCCGACGATCATGTCACGGATACACGTGAGGCGTCATGCGCACGAATCCGCGCATGACGCCTCACGCCGTCTATATCACGCTTGGGACAACCGCCCTGCAGGCAAAAGTCAGAACATCGCCGCCACGGTGTTGACCATCTCCAGCGCCGCCGTCTTAGTCGCCTGTTCCGTCGGCTGCAACGCGCCGGCGATAAGCAGAATCGCCACAAGAACAGCAATCACAATACGATAGATAGCGAATGCGCGGTACGAGAACGTCGAAACGAACTTCAGGAAGCCGATGATGACGATATAGCCGACCAAGAAGCTGACAATCGTCGCCGCGATGGTCGCACCCCAACCCGGGAAAGTCGGATCTGCCGCCGCCGATCCAACCGATTTCACGGTTTCCAGAGTGCCGGCGCCGAAGACCGCCGGAATTGCCATCAGGAAGCTCACACGTACCGCCGCTTCGCGGGTATACCCCATCGCACGGCCGAAGGTGATGGTGCCGCCAGAACGCGACACGCCCGGAATCAACGCGAGCATCTGTCCGATACCGAAAATCAGCGCTTCCTTCACGTTCATCTCACGAATCGTTTTCTTCTGCGGCGCCTTCGCGTCAATCACCCACAACAGGATGCCGAAGAGAATCAACACCGTCACCGTAATCCACAGGTTGCGCAGCGTGGTTTCGATCGCATCCTGGAACAGCACGCCGGCAACGACGATCGGAATGGTTCCGATGATGATGTACCACCCTTCGGCGGCATCCCTGTCCCGCGTCCCGAACCGTTCCTTCCAATCCCCCGTAACCGGACGAGTGAACAGGCAACGGAACCAGTGCGACAGTATGCGCGCGATATCACGGCGGAAATACAACAGCACAGCAAGCTCAGTGCCGAGCTGGATGATGGCGGTGAACGCCGCACCCGGATCGGTATGGAGCATCAGCTCGCCGATGATACGGATATGTGCACTCGACGATACCGGAAGATATTCGGTAAGCGCCTGCACCAAGCCGAGAATTATCGCTTGGAAGAAATTCATGATCCCTCTTATCGTGTCGTATCGTTCGTCTATCTGCTCGTCAGGTTGCTTACAGCATTACAGCAGATGACGTGACCACTTTATCCGGTCACCCGCATAAATGCGCAACACGGTTCTGCTTTGTCGCAAAGAGCACACACAACGCGAAAGGCATACACTGGAACCAACCGATCAGGAGGTTGTTCATATGGCGAAATACCGCAAAAGCAGGATGTTCGCTCCGGCAGGATTCTTCGAGTGCGAAGGCCGCGGGCTGCAATGGCTGGGCCAAGCGCATGCCCAAGGCGGGCCGCGCGTGGTCGATGTGTATGGGTGGAGTGACAACTGGCTTGATATCGAGCGTGTGGAGGGCTGCTCACCCACGCCGAAAGCCGCTTACGATTTCGGCGCGGCGCTCGCGCATATGCATGATGCCGGTGCCGAGCATTTCGGGTCGGCGCCCGAAGGATACACGGGAACATGCTATTTTGGCCCGTTGCAGGATCCTGTTCCCATGGATACCGGCACTTGGGATGATCCGGTGAGTTATCTGGCCGACGGCAGGCTGAGGCCGATGGTGCAACTCGGCATCCAGCGTGGCGAGCTCACCGATGACGATCTGGCATTGACCGACGAGGTCATCGAGCGTCTGCCCGATTTACTGGGACGCGCCGCGGATGACACCCCGGCTCGTGTGCATGGCGATCTGTGGAGCGGCAATGTCATGTGGACCCGCGACAGCGGCGACGTGGAAGCTGTGCTGATCGACCCCGCCGCCCATGGCGGGCACCGCGAAGAGGATTTGGCGATGCTGAACCTGTTCGGCATGTCGTATTTGCACGAGATTCTTGACGGATATCAGCGAGTGCACCCGTTGAAGGCAGGCTGGCAGGATCGCATCACCATCTGGCAGCTCTACCCTATCGCCGGTCATTGCGTGTTCTTTGGCGGCGGTTATGTCAGTGAGTACCGCTCGATGTGCCATTCGTTGTTGAAATAGCATCGGTTGCGGACGACTTTGCACCCGCCTGCAACATATATTGCCCGTCTGCGTGTCGATGAGGCGTCTGTGGAAACGCTCTGCCGACAGCAGACGGGCATATTGGTATTCATCGGTATCGAGAGGTCCGTTCGACTGTTCAGATCCGCCCGGACCGTCGCGGCGATATCAGGCCAAAGCGTCTTTCAGCTTGCTGAAGAAGCCTTTCTTACCGCTCAACGGCTTGCAGCTTTGTTCGACTTTTGGCTTGTCACCGTCATGGCGCTCACCGAATTGTTCAATCAGTCTGCGTTCGTCGTCCTTCAGCTTGGTCGGGATGACCACATTGACGTGGATGATCAGGTCTCCGCGGTTGCTTTCACCGAGCTTGGTGGCGCCAAGCCCTTTGAGGGTCACCGTCTGCTCAGGCTGGCATCCTTCCGGGATGTCGAGATGCTGTGAACCGTCGAAGGTGTCGATGTCGAGCCCGTGGCCGAGCACCGCCCAGCTCATCGGAATCTGCACCCAGCAGTGCAGGTCGTCGCCGTCACGGGTGAATTGCTTGTCCGGCTTGATGCGGATATCGACATACAAATCGCCTGCCGCGCCGCCGCCTTCGCCGACTTCCCCCTGATGCGGCAACCGCAATCTGGTGTCGTCATGGACGCCTGCTGGGACCGTCACGCCCACCTCGCGAGTGGTACGAACGCGACCGTGCCCCATGCATGTCGGGCAAGGGTGTTCGATGATTGTGCCGTGCCCTTCGCAACGTTCGCATGGGGCGGATGTCATCATCTGGCCGAGCATGGTGCGCACGACTTTCTGCCGGTATCCCTGGCCATGGCAGTCGGGGCATGTCACAGGCTGGGAGCCTTCGGTGGCTCCTGAGCCGCCGCACTCCTGGCACAGGCCGAAGGTGTTGATCTTCACGTGGGCGACACCGCCGAAGACCGCGGTTTTCAGGTCGATGGACGTTCTGGCGAGCGCATCCCTGCCCGGTTGGGTGCGTGGGGTCGGCCCCTGGCCGGCTCCTGATCCGAAGGCGCTGCCGAAGAATTGTCCGAAGATGTCGCCGACATCGCCCATGTCAAAACCTGCTGCGCCTGATCCGAAACCGCTGGATGGGTCGTTCGGATCGACCCCTTGGTCGTACATTCTTCGCTTATCCGGGTTGGACAGCACTTCGTAGGCGTTGTTGACTTCCTTGAATTTGTCTTCGAATTCCGGGCCGGCGATATCGGGGTGGTATTTGCGGCTCATCTTGCGATAGGCTTTTTTGATTTCCTCTTCGCTGGCCGTGCGTTCCACGCCCAGGACTTCGTAGTAGTCTGCCACTGCTTATTTCCTTTGGTTGGTTTCTGCAAGTATTGTGTCACAGGCCTATGTCAGCTGTCTGCGCCGGTGGTGTCTTCGCCGATGATGCCGGTGAGGTATCTGGCGACCGCCCTGACCGCGGCCATAGTGGTGACATAGTCCATGTGTGTCGGGCCGATTGAACCGACGAATGCGACCGGCTTGCCGCCTTGTGCGGTTGTCGAACCGTCGGACGCCGTCGTGTTGGTATGCCCGTATCCGCTGGTGACGACGGAGGCGTGCATGAGTTCCGGCGTGTGTGTTTCCGAGCCGATGGCGACGCCTACTCCGGTTTCTGTCACTTCTTCGCTCAGCGAATTCATGAGTCTCATGATGACGACTTGTTCTTCGAGTGCGTCGAGGAGCGGAGCCATTTCCGTGCCGGAATGCTGATGGGCGAGTTTCGATGTACCGGCCATGTACATGTCTGTGGCTTGTTCGTCTTCCGCCATACTTGCCAGTGTGCTGGAGAGCGCTTCGGCCAGTGTGGACAGTTCGCCGTGCTCGACCGTCGTTCCGACAGTGATGATGGTTTTCGCGGCCAAAGGCAGGGATTGTCCGCTGCAGCGCGCATTGATTGTTTCCGAGAAGGATGTGAGCAGATCGGTGGACGGCAGCGGCCGCACTTCCAGGGTGTGTTGGGCGACTCTTCCGGTATCGGTGATGATGACTGCGAGCAGCTTGTTCATGGATACGGGGACGATTTCGATGTGCCGCAGGGTTGATTTGGACAACGCCGGGGATGCGACGACCGCCACCTGTCCGGTGATGCGGGCGAGCAGCCTGGCGGCACGTTGCAAGGTGTCTTCGAGGCTGACAGATCCGCCGAGGAAATTGCCGATCGCCCTGCGCTGTGCGGGCGACAACGGCACGACCGTCGCCAAGCGGTCGACGAAGTACCGGTATCCCTTTTCGGTGGGCACTCGCCCGGCTGAGGTGTGGGGCTGGATCAGGTAGCCTTCATCTTCCAACGCGGCCATATCGTTGCGAACGGTCGCCGAGCTGACACCGAGATGGTGGTTCCGTGTCAGCGATGTTGAGCCGACTGGTTCCTGTGAACGGATGTAATCCTCCACCACGGCGCGCAGAACCAGCATGCGGCGTGATTGCGTCATATGCGCGCCTCCTTGTTTGTGTTCGGTCTTGCTCTATGTATCCCCGCGCAAGAATCCTGTCCGTCTTGTCCGTGCGTCGCAGGTCGTGCCTGGCGTGCACAGGGGGCAAGAACGGCTGAATCTCGTATGCGCGGTCGATATGTATTGTCTTAGCACTCTCACGGCTTGAGTGCTAATCGGTTCATCGACAGGGAAATCCGCACACCCGGCATGTTCGTTTGCATGATTAAGAGCACATGAATGTGTCATAACACGCCAAAAACGAACCCTGAAGTCTGATGCAATAGATAGCATGGTAGGGCAATGTGAGGGCGTCCGTGGCGCGGCACAAGCCGAATGCGCGGCCACCCGAAGTATTGGAAGGAAAGTAGATCACCTATGACCGATTTCACCTGGTCTGAATTGGACGAGCGCGCCGTCAAGATGGCGAAGGTCCTCTCCGCCGACGCCGTCGAGCGTGCTGGACACGGCCACCCCGGCTCCCCAGTGTCCCTGGCTCCGATTGCCTACACGCTGTATCAGCACTACATCAAGCACGATCCGAACGATCCCAAGTGGGCCGGACGTGATCGCTTCATCCTCTCCGGTGGCCATGCTTCGCTCACGCAATACGTGCAGCTGTTCTTCTCCGGCTATGGCCTGACGCTGGACGACCTCAAGTACTTCCGCGGCGGCGCCGACACCCGCACCCCGGGCCATCCGGAATACGGCCTGACCCCGGGCATCGAAATGACCACCGGCCCGCTCGGCCAGGGTCTCGCCTCCGCTGTCGGTTTCGCATACGGCCAGCGCTTCGAGCGCGGTCTGCTCGACCCGGAAGCCGCTGAAGGCACCTCCCCGTTCGACCACAAGGTGTGGGTCATCTGCGGCGAAGGCGATGTCGAAGAGGGCGTTTCCTCCGAGGCCGGCTCGCTCGCGGGCAACCAGAAGCTCGGCAACCTCTTCGTGATCTTCGATGCAAACCACATCCAGATCGAGGGCGACACCAAGCTCACCTTCTCCGAGGACATCCTCAAGCGTTACGAAGCTTACGGCTGGTACACCGACGAAGTGTCCTTCATCCAGCCTGACGGCTCCTACAAGGAGGACGTCGAGGCGCTCGCCGCTGCCATCGACAAGGCGGAAGCGGTCACCGACCGTCCGCACTTCATCAAGGTTGATACGCTCATCGCATGGCCGACCCCGGGCAAGACCAACAACGAGGCGTCCCACGGCTCCAAGCTCGGCGCCGAAGCCGTTGCCGGCCTGAAGAAGGAACTCGGCTTCGACCCGGATGTCGACTTCCCGATCGACGAGGAAGCCCTCGCCCATGCCCGCAAGGTCGCCGAGCGCGGTCTCGAAGCCCACAAGGAATGGGACGAGAAGTTCGCCGCCTGGCAGAAGGCCAACCCGGACAAGGCCGCCCTGTACGAGCGCATCAAGGCACACAAGCTGCCTGAAGGCTTCGACGAGGCCATCGACAAGTTCGAGGCCGCTCAGGAAGTCGGCAAGGGCGTCGCAACCCGTAAGTCCTCCGGCCAGGTCCTCAACGCCATCGCTGAGGTCATGCCTGAGCTGTGGGGCGGTTCCGCCGATCTCGGTGGCTCCAACAACACCAACATCAACGGCGCCAAGTCCTTCGGCCCGTCCTCCGACGAGACCCGCACGTGGCCTGAGCAGTCCGAGTACGGCCGCCAGCTGCACTTCGGCGTGCGCGAGTTCGCCATGGGCGCCATCACGAACGGCATCCTGCTGGGCTCCGACACCCGTCCGTTCAACGGCACCTTCTTCCAGTTCTCCGATTACGAGCGTCCGGCAGTGCGTCTGGCCGCCCTCATGGAGATCCCGAACCTGTACGTGTGGACCCACGATTCCGTCGCCCTCGGCGAGGATGGCCCGACCCACCAGCCGATCGAGCATCTGGCCGCCTTCCGCGCCATGCCGCAGCTCGAGGTTGTGCGTCCTGCCGATGCATACGAGACCGCTGAAGCCTACCGTTACTTCTTCGAGAAGAAGAACACCCTCCCGACCGCGATGATCCTCACCCGTCAGGGTGTGCCGACGCTCGCCGAGACCAAGGCCAAGGCCAAGGACGGTGTCCGCAAGGGCGCTTACGTGCTGGTCGACACCGAAGGTACCCCGGATGTGATCGTCATGGCTTCCGGTTCCGAGGTGCAGTGGGCCGTGGCCGCCGCCAAGACCCTCGCCGCCGAAGGCATCAAGGCCCGCGTCGTGTCCTTCCCGTCCATGGAATGGTTCGAGGAGCAGGACGACGAGTACAAGGAGGAGATCCTCCCGGCCGGCGTCAAGGCGCGTGTCTCCATCGAAGCCGGCGTTGCCATGCCGTGGTACAAGTACCTCGGTGCTTACGGCAAGGCCATTTCCATCGAGCAGTTCGGCCTGCAGGGTGACGGCGCTCAGAACATGATCGATCTGGGCATCACCGCCGAGCACGTCGTGGAGGCAGCCAAGGCTTCCATCGCCGAAGTGAACGCCTGATTCGTTCATTTCAACCGCGGAAGGGTACCTTGGCATTCGCGTAAGGGAAACTTCAAGGTACCCTTCCGTATAGAATAAATGTGTTCCCATCAAGGAATATCAAGGAGTAACACAACAATGACTGAAGCAACTCAGCGCACCAGCGACAACGGTGTTTCCATCTGGCTGGACGACCTGTCCCGCACCCGCATCGAGTCCGGCTCCCTGCAGGACCTCATCAAGAACAAGAACGTCGTTGGCGTGACCACCAACCCGTCCATCTTCCAGAAGGCCCTGTCCCAGGTCGGCCCGTACGATGCACAGCTCAAGGAGCTCGGCAAGGTCGACGTTGAGACCGCCATCCGCGAACTGACCACCACCGACGTCCGCAACGCGACCGATATCTTCCGCGATATCGCCGAGGCTACGGACTTCGTTGACGGCCGCGTCTCCATCGAAGTGGATCCGCGTCTCGCCCATGAGACCGAAGCCACCGAGAAGCAGGCTGTGGAACTGTGGGAGAAGGTCAACCGCCCGAACGCCATGATCAAGATCCCGGCGACGCTCGAAGGCCTTCCGGCAATCACCGCTACGCTCGCCAAGGGCATCTCCGTCAACGTGACGCTGATCTTCTCCATCGAGCGCTACGAGCAGGTCATCGACGCCTTCATCGAAGGCATCGCCCAGGCTGACGCCAACGGCCACGATCTCAAGCACATCGGCTCCGTCGCATCCTTCTTCGTGTCCCGCGTGGACACCGCTGTCGACAAGCTGCTCGAAGCCAACGGCTCCGATGAAGCCAAGACCCTCGAAGGCAAGGCTGCTGTCGCCAACGCTCGCCTCGCCTACAAGCTCTTCGAAGAGAAGTTCGCGAACGATCCTCGCTGGGCCGCTCTCGAGGCCAAGGGCGCCAAGAAGCAGCGTCCGCTGTGGGCTTCCACCGGTACCAAGAACGCCGCGTACTCCGATTGCAAGTATGTCGACGAGCTCGTCGCCCCGCACGTGGTGAACACCATGCCGGAGAAGACGCTGAACGCTCTCGCCGACCACGGCAACGGCGCTCCGTCCATCAAGGGCACCTATGAGGAGAGCCAGGCCATCATGGACAAGCTCGCTGAGCTCGGCATCAACATCAAGGATGTCACCGACCAGCTCGAGGCTGACGGCGTCGCCAAGTTCATCGCATCTTGGGATTCCGTGATCGCCGACGTGCAGTCTGGCATCGACCGCGTCAACGGCTGAGACCATGAATCCGCGCTGATCTGATCAGCCGGAATCTTTGATGTGCCCCATCTTCCATATCGGAAGGTGGGGCACATTCATATGTGGCGACATGCAGTAATCATGCGATGCGATTGGGGCAGGCAGCCATACTGATTGATCACCACCATCACCATATGTTTCTGCCGACGCTGAGACGTCTCTCAGCGTCGGCAAAAGCAGAAAGAAGCGGCGTATACAGGTCGAGCTAGGGCGGGAACCATCCGCCACTGCACAAACCAGCTACGAATACCACGACGTCAGCGTCACCAGTTTGTACTGTTACACAAACCAGCTACGGAATCCACGACATCAGCGTCACCAGTTTGTAGTACTACACATATTGGCGACGATAAGGGCCGTCTTAGCGTCACCAGTTTGTCCCCATCACAAACCGGTGACGGAAAAGGCACTCTCAGCGTAGACAGTTTGTGGAACATCGCTAACGGGCTACGCATCACGCACGCCAAACGGCACCGGCCATGGCGATGGTGGCGCGTGCACGCCGCCATCGCCATGGCCGTGTGGGTTTCCGTCACCGGGCAAACCGCGGTTTCGCTTTCGCCCGATTATTGATAATACGTGGACAGGAAATCACGCAGCTTGGTGCTGGCGTCCTTGAGCACTTCGATTCTCGGCAGGTAGACCACACGGAAATGATCCGGCTGATGCCAATTGAATCCACTGCCTTGAACAATCAGCAGCTTCTGCTCACGCAGCAAATCGAGGGCGAACTTCTCGTCATCCTTGATACCGAAACGTTTGACATCCAGCTTCGGGAAGATGTAGAACGCCGCCTTCGGCTTGACAGCCGACACGCCTGGAATCGAGTTCAACGCTTCATAGATGTATTCACGCTGCTCATAGATTCTGCCACCGGGAACGATGTAGTCGTTGACGCTTTGATGGCCGCCGAGCGCGGTCTGGATGATCGACTGCGCCGGGACATTCGAGCAGATGCGCATGTTCGTGAGCATGTTCAATCCCTCGATATAGTCCTTCGCAATCTCCTTGTTGCCGCTGAGCACCATCCATCCGACACGGTACCCGGCGATCATATGGGATTTCGACAAGCCGGAGAATGTGACGCAGAACAGATCAGGTGCCATCGACGCGATGGAGACATGCTTGAGACCGTCCATGACCAGACGGTCGTAAATCTCGTCGGAGAAAATCATCAGCTGGTGTTCCCTGGCGAGATCCACGATCTGCTGAAGCACTTCCGGCGGGTACAACGCGCCGGTCGGGTTGTTCGGGTTGATGATGACGATCGCCTTGGTGCGATCGGTGATTTTCTTCCGCATATCCTCGATATCGGGATACCATTCCGACTGCTCATCACATATGTAATGCACAGCCGTTCCGCCAGCGAGTGTGACGCAGGCGGTCCACAACGGGTAATCGGGAGAAGGCACCAAGACTTCATCGCCGTTGTCAAGCAACGCCGACATACTCAGATTGATCAGTTCGCTGACACCGTTGCCGGTGTAAATCCCATCGATAGTCACATTGGGGATGTTCTTGATCTGCGCGTACTGCATGATCGCCTTGCGAGCGGAGAACAAGCCCTTGGAATCGGAATAGCCTTCGCAATCGGTCAGCTGCTGCGCCATATCGTACACGACTTCATCAGGAGTGCGGAAGCCGAACGGTGCCGGGTTGCCGATATTGAGTTTCAACACATGGGTTCCGGAAGCTTCCATCCGTGCCGCCTCGTCAACGACCGGCCCCCTGACATCGTAGAGCACATTATCAAGCTTTGAAGACTTGCCGAAATGCCGCATGGTGGTTCCTTTCGTTGATGCAGCGCTATTGTCATGGTGCTCCGGCTGGGTACCGGACTGAGATGATGCAGGTGTGGATGGCTCGATGCGGGTCATGTCGTCGCTGTTCCCGATCAGCCATGAGGCGCTTACGCCGAGCATATCCGCCAATGCGTGGACGGTTTCGTCCCGCGGAATGGTCTTCCCGCTCACGTATTGGCTGACGTGGCTTTTGCCGAGATGCACGCCGAATTCGGGGGCGCGCCTGACGATATCGATCTGCTTGAGGTGACGCTGGTTCATCGCTTGGGTGAGCCGCTGCGCGAACAATCCTTCTGCCATACCACTCCAAAGTTCAACGTATGTTCAATCTGAAGCGATACTATACCACATCCAAGAGAATAATGAACCGTGTATTCAAGAATTGAACTTTCATGCCATGCGGAGTTCAATTCCATAGTGGTCTTGCATCAGGCCACGGTCTTGTTCAAACCCCAGTGTCCTTCAATCCACTGGGCGACACCATCATCATTGTTCGACGGGCAGATGTCATCAGCGATGGCCAACACGTCGGGATTGGCGTTCGATACCGCCACACCGGTGCCAGAACGTCGCATCATGGCGATATCGATAAGATCATCGCCGAACGCCACGGTCTGAGACAGCGGGATGTGCATCGACGTACAGATCGTTTCCAGCGACCGTTCCTTATTCGCCAGAGGATTCATCAGCATCCACATCGATCCTTCGGAGATGCTCACCGAGAAATCATCCGGGACAAGACCACCCAGCACCGACCATTGATGGGGGTCGGGGAAGATGATGATCTTGTCGGCGACACCATCCGGCACATCCGTAAAATCCGTGATGACAAAAGTCTGCGTTTTCCAATACACGCTGACATCGAAATTCGTGTATCGGACGTCATCCATGACGATGCCGATCTTCAATCCCGGCAGCTCATGGACAAGATATCTGCACACTTCGCATGCGCGACGGGATGAGAACCCGATTTTCAGCAGATGCCCGTCATCGGGGAGCACGCCGCTGGTGAGCATGTCGACATCGGACGCCGACGGATTGGTATCGATCAGCGCGCCGTTGAGATAAATGCATGCGTCGACGGGCAGCTTGTCGATGACATCGTACCCCGTGCTCACCGGTCGGGCCGTCGCCACAGCGAACCGCACGCCTGCGTCGTGCATACGCCACACCGTGTCGATGGAATGTCTGGTCAGATACCGTTCTTCGAATGTCGGCGCATCATGCATCAAGGTTCCGTCAAGGTCGGCGACAACCAAGCGAAGAGAACGATCAAGGCGCTCGCGCTCCCCTGATGGTGTTGGTGATAGTTGAGTCATGTGTCCCCCTTCGCTCGCACACCTACCGCTGATTGATGCGACATCTGGCTGTATTGAGCTGCCGGCCCTAGCTGGTCCTGCCTGGCTAGATGGACCGGCGGAAACGAAATCCGCCCTGTCTCCATCTGGGAAGCAGGGCGGTTTCATAACGATGCTGTATCTCAATCAACCGGCACGGTGCAGTGCAACGATACCGGAAATTGAAGCGATTCAGCCACCGATGTTGAACTTCGTGAACAGGTCAAGGGTGATGATCAAAGCGACCCAAAGCACCGCGATGATAACCGTCCAACGATTAAGGTTCTTCTCGGCGACACCGGAAGAGCCTGCATTCTGAGTGAGACCGCCGCCGAACATGTCGGAAAGGCCGCCGCCCTTGCCCTTGTGCATAAGAATGAGCAGCGTCAACAGGAAGCTGAGTACAACGACCAGAATCTGGATAACCAGCTTGAGAACAGCCAAACCTGACACGAGTTGAACCTCCATTGTGTGTAACTTGTCTAAGCATAGCGCAACCGCGGGATTTTCACATCCTATGCCGACCGACCTCGACACCAGCGGCACGCCGCACGCGCAAACGCAAGCGTCACCTATTGCGGGCAGCGGCACCGGATTTTGCGACAAGGCGTACGATTTTTGCGAGCTCCTCGGCATGCAGGGACGCCCCTCCGACCAGGAACCCGTCGACATCGGGCTCGGTAATCAGCTGCGACGCGTTCTTCGACGTCACCGACCCGCCGTACAGAATACGAAGCGTCGCCGCGGTCTCAGCACCGAAGGTCTCACGGATGTCGTCGCGAATGGCTTTGGCGGCATCCTGGGCCGACTGCGGGGTCGCCACCATACCGGTGCCGATCGCCCACACCGGTTCGTAGGCGATCAACAACTTGGCGGCCTCGTCTACCGAAAGGTCGCGGGTCACGTCCCTGACTTGGCCGACGGCGAAATCAAGCTCAATCCCCTGTTTGCGCTCCTCATAGCTTTCGCCCACGCATAAAATGGGTTGCATACCCGCAGCGAGCACGGCACGAACCTGGTCGACGATATTCGCATCGTCTTCCGGGTGGTATTTGCGACGCTCCGAATGCCCGACAATCACATACGTGCATCCCAAGGCCGCCAACATGTCAGCGGAGACATCTCCGGTGAACGCGCCTTGTGATGTCACGGATACGGATTGCGCACCATACTTGATCGGCAGGTCATCTGCCTCGACCAGCACTTGCACGCTCCGGATTGATGTGAATGAAGGCATCAACGCGACTTCACATTGCCGCGGATCGACATGCGCGTCCCGCAGCAACCACGCGAATTTCTGGACGAAATAGGTCGCCTCGAGATGATTGAAGTTCATTTTCCAGTTTCCCGCGACCAGCGGAATCCGATTCGCTGCCATACCATCTCCATCCATGTTGACGACCACAATGCCATTGCCCGGGCCGGCGCTCAATGAGCACCGGGAAACACGTGTGCGGGCACGCCCGTCCCGACATGCCCGCACACGAATCCGCCCGTATAGGCGATTTACTCGAGCACCTTCAGGCCCGGAAGCTCCTTGCCCTCGAGGAATTCGAGGGAAGCGCCGCCACCGGTGGAGATGTGGGAGAAACCGTCCTCAGGGAAGCCGAGGTTACGCACGGCGGATGCGGAATCACCGCCGCCGACGATGGTGAACGCACCGGCCTTCGTCGCGTCGACCAGACCCTGGGCGACGGCGCGAGTGCCTTCCGCGAACGCAGCGACCTCGAAAACGCCCATCGGGCCATTCCATACCACCGTCTTGGAATCGACGATCTTGTCATGGAACAGCTTCTGGGATTCCGGACCGATGTCCAGACCCATCTTGTCGGCAGGAATCGCGTCAGCCTTCACCACTTCCGGAGCGACCGGGGTGTCACCAGCCGGGAAGCCGGCATTCACGACGATATCGGTCGGAAGCACAAGCTCGACACCGGTCTTTTCGGCGGTCTCGATGTAGCCCTTGACGGTTTCCAGCTGATCTTCCTCGAGCAGCGAGGTACCGACCTCATAGCCCTTCGCCTTGAGGAAGGTGAAGACCATGCCGCCGCCGATGACCAGACGGTTCGCCTTGCCGAGCAGGTTCTCGATGACTCCGAGCTTGTCGGAAACCTTGGAACCGCCGAGCACGACCGTCAGCGGGCGCTCCGGGTTCTCAGTAGCGCGGGACAGCGCCTTGACTTCCTTCTCCACCAGCAGGCCTGCAGCGGACGGCAGGAACTTGGCGATGGAGTAATTGGAGCCCTGGGCACGATGCACCACGCCGAAACCGTCGGACACGAACACATCGCCCAAATCGGCGATCTTCTGAGCATACGCGTCGCGCTCGGCTTCGTCCTTGCTGGTCTCCTCAGGATTGAAACGCACGTTCTGCAGCAGCACGACGTCACCGTCGTTCATCGCCGCGACCTTGGCATGCGCATCCTCACCATACGTGTCCTCAGCCAGCGGGACATCGACACCCAGCAGCTCGCCGAGGCGCTTGGCGACCGGTGCGAGAGACAGTTCAGGAACAACCTTGCCCTTCGGACGACCAAGATGCGCCATGAGAATGACCTTGGCGCCGTCGGCGCGCAAAGCCTTGATGGTCGGCAGGGCGGCACGAATACGGCCGTCATCGGTGATCGTAGTGCCGTCCAGCGGAACGTTGAAATCCGCGCGGACGAGAACGCGCTTGCCCTTGAGATCTCCAAGATCCTTCAGTGTCTTCATGAATATCCTTTCCTAACCGCATGCCACACAGGCCATACGGGAAGATGGTGACGTGGCTACGCCAATTGCGATAATACAGGCAACGAAGAACAAAAGGCGCCATCCTTCGCGTGCAGCGAGAAGGATGGCGCCAGAAAACAGACTACCCGCCTGAATCGCGTGCTGAGGGTTACAATCCCTGTTGCCGCGCGGTCTCGGCTTTCTCCGCTTTCTGCAGCAGCCTACGGATGCGTCCGGCGATGGCGTCCTTGCTGATAGGTGGATCGGCGAGACGTCCGAGCTCTTCCAAGCTGGCGTCACGATGCTCAAGACGCAATTGCCCCGCTGCACGCAGCTTCGGCGGAATGTCGTCGCCGAGGATTTCGAAGGCCTTGCGTACCTTTTCCGTCGCTTCGGCAGCGGCTTTTGCGCTTCTGCGCATGTTGGCGTCATCGAAATTCGCCAGACGGTTCGTCTTGCTGCGTGGTTCGCCATCAGTGCGTTTGCCGGTCCATTCCCTCGCGGACTGGGGCGCTCCGATGAGATTGAGCAGACGCTCGATGGCATCCGGATCACGCAAAGTCACGCGCTCAGAGCTGCGCACCTGACGGGTTTTCGCGCTGATGCCCAGACGGTGGGCGGCGCCTTGCAAGGCCAATGCCGCCTCATGGGTCGGGCATATGACCTCAAGATAGCCTGCCGTGCCAATATCCGAAATGCGCCCATGCGCCATGAACGCGCCACGCCAAGCGGCCTTGATCTGCGGGATTTTCCCGTTCACGATCTCCGGAGGCAAACCGCGGACCACGCGATGGATGCGCGGGTTGTACAATCCAAGCCATACTGCCAGTCCCATGGCACCGTGGTCGACAACGACGTTATACCGCTGAATGATCTGACCTTGCGGCGTCTGGCGTCGAACGGACTTGATGACCGCGTCGAATTTCGGCTGTTTGGCGCCGTTCTGCTCGTGCTGCGGCTGCCTCTTCACGATCTCCTGAGCCTGGTGCTGGAACTGGTTGACGATGGCATTGCGCAGCCATTTTGCGGCTTCCAGCGAATCGAACTGCGCGAACAACACGACCTGTCTGCTGCTGGTCTGACGCAGGCCGCCGCCAAATTGGAACATGGCGGCCGCCTGTGCCACCATTGCAGCGGGCAGGTCATCGTTAATCGTGGCGAGTTCGCTATTGACATCATCGAGAAGAGCCAAGAGCCAACCTCCTACTTCCTGTTTCTCTTCACTGCCTCTGCAACATGCCGGCATAATCCGGCAAGGTGGCAACGTGTAACTGTGATATCCAATATCTTGGACAAGATTACGCCAAGCCGTGTAAATTCAGCCTCTGGCTTTTCGGCATACGGTCAGGCCTGATGCAGATGACGATGCAGTTCACGAGCCGAAACCGTCACCGACAATCCTTGCGCGCGCAGGCGCTGGGCAAGCGCATTGCTCATCGCGACCGAACGATGTTGCCCGCCCGTGCAACCGATCGCGATGGTGACATAATGCTTGTCCTCCCTGGCGTACCCTTCAATCGCGATACTGATCGCACGCTGATAGGCGTCAAGGAACTCCTTGGCCCCGTCACTGGACAGCACGTAATCGCTCACCGGCTTGTCCAGACCAGTGAGCTCCCGCAACGACGGCACCCAGTACGGATTGGGCAGGAATCGCACATCGGCCACGAAATCGGCGTCGATCGGAATCCCGTACTTGAAGCCGAAACTGAAGATATGAACGGATACCGTGGTCGGCCCGGAGCCGAGCAGTGCCTCGTACAGCTTGGTCGACAGCTGATGGATGCTCAACGTCGACGTGTCGATCACCATATCCGCGTGCTCTTTGAGATTGGCGAGCAGCGAACGTTCCTCGAGAATGCCGTCAATCAGCCTGTTGCCATGCTGAAGCGGATGCGGACGGCGGACGGATTCGTAGCGCTTGATCAGCACTTCGTTGTTCGCGTCAAGGAACAGGATACGGGTTTTGACGCCAAGATCGTCAAGATGGCTGAGCACCTCGGACAGGTCGTCGAAGTAACTGCGGGAACGAACGTCCACCACGGCGGCAAGCTTGTGGACCTTCGAGCCGGAGGATGTCATCATATCAACCAGCGGGATCAGGAGTTTGGGCGGCATGTTGTCCACGACATACCATCCCATGTCCTCGAGCGCATCGGCTGCATGGGTTCGACCGGCGCCGCTCATGCCCGTGATCAGCAGTACTTCAAAGGAATCGGCGGGGTCCGGCCGATCGGCACCCCCCGTGGCGGCGGTCGCAGGACCGTGTTCGCTCATTTCAGCCATTCAGTGCCTCCAATAACGCTTCTCTCATTGCATCTTCCAGCGTGGCATCGACTTCTTGCGCACCAGCCGGCAGGCCACCGCTCCAGTGGTCCGCTCCCCTGCCGGTCATCAGACATACCTGGCCGATCGCCTGATACAGCAGCATGTCCTCGCCGCCGATCGACAGGCCCCCCGCACGCGACCATGCACGGTTCAATGCGCTCGGACGCGGATCGTAGGCGACATCGAGCAAGGTGCCGTGCACAGGGACGCCCGCTTCATCCAAGGCGTTCGCGACGGGATCCGCCGCCCTTGACGGAAGCGTGGAAATCACGATATCGCGATCCGCAATCGTTTCAAGGACGTGGTCGAGTGTGATGATATTGACGTCGATGTCGATCCCCGACAGCCGACCGTCGTGCTGATGCCTGGCGAGCGCGACGATATCCCCGTTGCGCTCGGGGTGGCGTGCGGCGACGGTCACATCCCGGACCATCGCCCCGCCCGGAACAGACAGCTGGGATAATGCCGCGATCGCAGACATCGCGGTGTTCCCGTTCCCGATGACCAGTGCGTGCAGGCCGCGTTCATGGCTCTGGCGCTTTCCGGCTGCGATCCACGCGTGCCGGATTGCCAGATCGATGCCGTCGACATCCGTGTTGTACAGGTGCATCATGGGAAGACCCTGTTGACGCGCCGGCCCCGGTACGCCCGGCTGGTTCCAGTCGAAGACGACGGTATTGGCGACGGCAAGCCTGCGCGCCCACATGTTTGAAGGAATCCCATAGGGTTGGATCGTGCGTTTCAACGGCATGGTCAGGCTCAGACCGCGCCAACTGGGATCAAGACCGGACAGGAACGCTCCGAGGTGCTCCTCATCGACCTCATACCGATGGTATGACCATGTGTCCGCGAGACCAAGCGAACGGTATGCCGCCTGATGCAGGATCGGTGACAGCGAATGCCTGATCGGCTTGCCAAGCACCGCGCACTGGTTCTGCGTGATCGGCGCCCCCGCGGAATCCTCGATGTCCATCATGCGTGTGCCCTGCTCTTTCCTGTCATGTCAGCATGTTCTTCTCTACATTCGAGCGGTGATACGCCCGGCATAGCCCATGGTAGCCGAATCACTCGTCGTTCGTGTGGAGCGCCTCATACACGGCCTGGGCTTTGGCATGGCCGATGCCCTTGACTTGTTCGAGCTGTTCCACGCTCGCCTGTCGCATGGCGCGGACCGATCCGAAGGCGTTGAGCAGACGCTTCTGATAGGACGGCCCGATGCCCGGAATGTCGTCGAGCGCGGACCGCAACGCCCCTTTTCTGCGTGTCTGGCGATGATAGGTGATGGCGAATCGGTGCGATTCATCACGCACCCGTTGCAATAGGTACATGCCTTCGGACTGACGCGGGAGGATGATGGGATAGTCGTCATCCGGAATCCACACCTCTTCGAGGCGCTTCGCCAAACCGCATACCGCCACGTCGTCCACGCCGCAGTCGCGCAGCGCTTTCGCCGCCGCCATGACCTGCGGTTTGCCGCCGTCGACGACGACCAGATTGGGCTTGTATGCGAAATGACGCCGTTGGGTGTTCTGCTGGATGACATCGTCCGAGCCGGTGTCCCTGGCTGATTGCGGAGCCTTCGACACGTCAGCCGCAGATGCGGGGCCGGCCGGTTCGCCGCCGGTGCCCTGCGGCGTGCCGTCAGAGCCGGGCGCGTCATGGGGCGTATGTCGTTCCGCCTGCCGGATCCTGCGCTCGTTGTCCATGCTGTCACCGGAGTCGCCGGCGATATTGCCATGGCGGAACCGCCTGGTCAAGGTCTCGTACAACGCACTTAAGTCATCGAGTGCGCCTTTGCCGTCATCACCCCGGATGGCGAAACGACGGTATTCGGATTTCTTGGCGATGGCGTCCTCGAACACCACCATCGACGCCACCTGATAGGCGCCTCCGATGGTGTTGGAGATGTCGTAGCATTCGATGCGCAGCGGGGCTTGGGGCAATCCGAGTGCGTCCGCGACGTCGTTCATGGCTTCGGTCCGTGCGCCGATATCGCTGATCCTGCTCATCTTGCTGCGCTGCAGCGCTTGGGCTGCGTTGTCGTTGGCGCGTTCCATCAAAGTCCGTTTTTCACCGCGTCCGGGAACTCGTATCGTGACCAGCGCGCCACGTTCGCCGCTGAGCCATGATTCAAGCTCCGCGCGTCTTGCGGGTTCGATCGGCATGAGGATTTCACGGGGAACCGGGGCGATCGGAGCGAGCAGGTCGGCGCGTCCGGTTTGTTCCAACCGTTCGTGACGGGTTCTCGTCGCCTGGGCACGGGTGAGGCTGTCCGCGGCGGTCACGCTCTGGGTTGCACCTATGGCGTCCCTGCGCTCGAGGACATGGATCGATTGGACACCGTCGCCGTCACGGTGACCTTGGACATCACCATGTTCGTGGAGCAGATCCGCGTACACTTGCACGATGAGGTCGGCCATCAATTCGTCGTCCCCAATGTCCTCGACGCGCTCAACGGTCCAGTTGCGCTCACCGCGGATGGATCCGTCCCGCACGAAGAACACGTGGACCGATGCCTCAAGCTCATCCGAAGACATGCCGAAGACGTCGGCGTCCACGTCTTGGTCGAGGACGACCGAATTCTGCTGCATCACGGTCTGCAGCATCGCGATTTCGTCCCGCAGTCTCGCCGCACGTTCGAAATCAAGGTCATCGCTTGCCGCCTTCATCTCACGGTTGAGCTGGGTGATGTACGATTTGCCTACCCTGCCTGTCAGTACGCCGACCAAGCGCTCGCATTGGTGTCGATGGTCGGCCTCGCTGATACGTCCGACACACGGCGCGGAACATTTGCCGATGGATGCGAGCAGGCACGGCCTGCCGGTGAGACGCGCCTTGTTGAACACCCCATCTGAACACGTGCGCACCGGGAAGGTCTTCAAGAGGCGATCCAGACTGTGACGAAGGTCCCAGACTTTTGCGTATGGCCCGAAATATCTGGTGTCGCGCCGTTTCCTGCTGCGCGTCACCCACACGCGTGGAACGCTTTCCCCGACAGAAACGGCCAGATACGGGTAGGTTTTGTCATCGCGGAACACAACATTGAACCGGGGATCGAATTCCTTGATCCATGTGTATTCAAGGGTCAGCGCCTCGAGTTCAGTGCCGACCACGGTCCATTCCAGGCTTCGAGCGGTCAGCACCATGGTCTGGGTGCGTGGGTGCAACTGGTCGAGCGGCTGGAAATAGTTCGTCAGACGGTTACGCAGATTCTTCGCCTTGCCGACGTAGATGACTCGCCCTTCGCCGTCACGCCACTTATACACGCCCGGTTCCGCTGGGATATCACTGGTTTTCGGCCGGAACAAATCACGTGAATCGCCCAGCAGCGGAGCGCCGTTCACGTTCACGCCGCGCGACATACCGGTGGCGCCGCCCGTTGCATCGTCTGTCGCCGTAGAAGTATGCGCCAGCCCGGCTTGCTGGGCGAGAATCCCCTTGGCTGTGGCACGCCAACGATCAGGGCTGTGGCGTTCGATGATACCCATCTGTTCGTCGGTTCCTTTCCACGGTTGCCAGTCATTCCCGCGCGTATTAGGCGCGTTTGCAGCGTTCCCAGTGCTATTTTCCCAATGCTGTTTCCCCGGTACTTCCGGCGCTATCAGAGCATGTCCTTGAGGAACCGCCCGGTCCAGCTGTTTGTGTTCTTCGCGACCTGTTCGGGGGTGCCCTGCGCGACGACGGTGCCGCCGCCGTCACCGCCTTCCGGCCCCAGATCGATGATCCAGTCTGCGCATTTGATGACATCGAGATTGTGTTCGATCACGATCACCGTATTGCCTTTGTCGACAAGACCCTGCAGCACGAGCAGCAGCTTGCGGACATCTTCAAAATGAAGTCCGGTGGTCGGTTCATCGAGAATGTACACGGTCTTGCCTGTGGATCGCCGTTGCAGTTCCGTCGCCAGTTTGACGCGCTGTGATTCTCCGCCTGACAGGGTGGTGGCTGGCTGCCCGAGACGGATGTACCCCAAGCCGACCTGGGTGAGGGTGTCCAGATACCGGGAAATGGACGGGTAGGCTTTGAAGAACCGTGCCGCCTCCTCGATAGGCATGTCGAGAACGTCGGCCACCGATTTGCCGTTGTACTTGACTTCGAGCGTCTCACGGTTGTACCGCTTGCCGTGACATTCTTCGCACTGGACATAGACATCCGGCAGGAAGTTCATTTCGATTTTCAACGTGCCGTCGCCATGACAGGCTTCGCAACGGCCGCCCTTGACATTGAAGGAGAACCGTCCCGGACCGTAGCCTCTCACCTGGGCTTCGGGGGTCTTGGCGAACAGCGCGCGGATCTTGTCCCATACCCCGGTGTACGTGGCAGGGTTGGATCGCGGGGTTCTGCCGATGGGGTTCTGATCGACGTGAATGACTTTGTCGCACTGTTCGATGCCTTCGATCCTGGTATGTTTGCCCGGGACCATGCGTGCGCCGTTGAGCTTGTCGGCGAGCACCGGATACAGGATCGTGTTCACCAGCGTGGATTTGCCTGAACCGGATACACCGGTCACGCAGGTCATGACTCCGAGTGGGAAGTTCACGTTGATGTTCTTGAGATTGTTCTCCCTGGCGCCAACAACGGTGAGCCGCCGATCCGCATGGGTACGGCGACGGCGTTTCGGCACTTCAATCGCGCGGCGCCCGGCGATGTAATCCCCGGTGATGGAACGCGGCGCGTCGACGATATGCGCGGCCGGACCGGAATAGACGACCTCACCACCGTGTTCGCCGGCGCCCGGGCCGATATCGACCAGCCAATCCGCGGTTTCGATCGTCTCCTGGTCATGCTCTACGACGATCAGGGTGTTGCCCAAGTCGCGCAAATGGTGCAGGGTGTCGATCAGCCGCTTGTTGTCCCGCTGATGCAACCCGATGGAAGGCTCGTCCAACACGTACATGACGCCGACGAGTCCCGATCCGATCTGCGTGGCGAGTCGGATGCGCTGCGCCTCGCCGCCGGACAGGGTTTTCGCCGCACGGGACAGGCTCAGATAGCTCAGTCCGACATCGTTGAGGAACGCGAGACGCGCCGTGATTTCCTTGACCACTTCACCGGCAATCTCGGCGGCCGAACCTTCCAGATGCAGGTTCTTGATCCACGCGAGACTGCGTTCCGCCGGCATGTCGCACACATCGGCGATGGATTGTCCGTCCACCGTGACGGCGAGCACTTCCGGACGCAGACGTTTGCCGCCGCACGCCTGGCAGGGCACCTCACGCATATAGGACTCGTAGTATTGCTTCATCTGATCGGAATCCGTCTCGTCATGGCGACGCATCAGCGTGCGCACAACCCCCTCGAATCCTGTCGAGTATTCGCGCAGCCGCCCCCAGCGGTTCCGGTACGAGACCTTGACCTTGAAATCATGGCCATACATGATGGCGTGCCGGATGTCTTCGGGGAGATCCTTCCAAGGCGTGTCAAGGTCGAATCCCATGTCTTCGCCCAGACCTTCCAACACGTGCCTGTAGTAGTCACCCGTGCCTTTGGTCATTCCCCACGGTTCGATGGCGCCTTCATTGAGGGTTTTCGACGGGTCCGGAATCACCAATTCGGGGTCGATCTCCAAGTTGTACCCGATGCCGGTGCAGGCGGGACATGCACCGTACGGCGCATTGAAGGAGAAGGTGCGCGGCTCGATTTCGTCAAGCTCGAGCTGATGACCGTTCGGGCATGCCCGCTTTTCCGAGAACGGACGCCGACGGTCGGGATCATTGTCGTCAAGATCCACGAAATCGGCGACGACCAGGCCCTTGGACAGCTTCAACGCCGTTTCGATGGAATCGGTGAGCCGTTGCCGGATGCCGTCTTTGATGACCAGACGGTCGACCACCACCTCAATGGTGTGTTTCTTCTGTTTGGCCAGTTTGATGTCATCGGACAGTTGACGCATCTCGCCGTCGATCAGAGCGCGCGCGTACCCGTCGGAACGCAGGAGCTCAAGCAGATCCACGAATTCGCCTTTGCGCCCACGCACTACGGGGGCGAGGATCTGGAAACGGGTACGTTCGGGCATGGCGAGCAAGGCGTCAACCATCTGCTGCGGGGTCTGCGCGCTGACAGGTTCGCCGCATACCGGGCAATGGGGCTGGCCGGTGCGTGCGAAGAGCAGCCGCAGATAATCGTAGATCTCGGTAATGGTTCCTACGGTCGACCTGGGGTTGCGGTTCGTGGTTTTCTGGTCAATGGACACCGCCGGGCTCAGTCCTTCGATGAAATCGACGTTCGGCTTGTCCATCCTTCCCAAGAATTGACGGGCGTATGCACTCAAGGATTCGACATACCGGCGTTGCCCCTCGGCGAACAGAGTGTCGAACGCCAGAGACGATTTGCCTGATCCGGACAGCCCGGTGAAAACCACCATGCGGTTGCGAGGGATGGACAGATCAACGTTCTTGAGGTTGTGTTCGCGAGCGCCCTGGATGGTGATTTTCAGGTCGTTGGGGATGCGGCTGATATCGGCGACGAGGGAACCGTCGTGTTCCCGCAGCGGCGCTTTGGCGAGCTCCTTGTGCAGGAATGAATCGCTGTTGAGGATATGCTCGGTCGCGGTGGGGCGGTGCTGGTGTTGCGCCTGTTGTGCTGTGCTCACGTCTTGCCTCCGATAGGTGTGGTACTGGGTTCTAGGATACAGCCAAGCACGACGAAAATCGAACATATGTTCGATGATGTGTCGTATCGTCGGAGCGCGTTGCGCGTGTCGCGCCACGGTACGATCGGCACGTCGGCTCCTCATGGGTAAGATATGCCGTTGGACTTTGACCCGACGATGAAAGAAACGGCAGGTGGGCATGGCTATCGAGGCGAAGGGACTGGAGATTCAGATCGGTGCGCGCACATTGCTGCATCCCACCGACTTCCATGTCGTCAAGGGCGACAAAATCGGCCTTGTCGGCCGTAATGGCGCAGGCAAGACGACGCTGACGCGTGTGATCACCGGCGATATGCTCCCTGCCGCGGGTTCTGTACGCATCTCCGGGAAACTCGGGTATCTGCCCCAGGACACTCATGCCGCCGACCCGACGCAGACCGCGTTGGACAGGATGATGAGCGCCCGTGACATCGCGACGATCATTTCGCGTTTGCGCAAGGCGGAAAAGGATATGACCGATCCCGACCCCGACGTGATGAGCAAAGCGATGAACCGGTATGACAAAGCCATGCAGGATTTTGACAAGGCAGGCGGGTACGCCGCCCAGTCCGAGGCGATTTCGATGGCCGACAGCCTTGGCTTGCCGCAGGAAGTGATGCAGCAGCAGCTTGGTACGCTGTCCGGCGGCCAACGGCGGCGCATCGAATTGGCGCGCATCCTGTTCTCCGATGCGGACACCTTGATTCTTGACGAGCCGACGAACCATCTGGACGCGGATTCCATCGAATGGCTGCGCGGTTATCTCAAGCGTTTCGAAGGCGGCTTCCTGGTGATTTCCCATTCCACCGAGCTGCTGGACGAGGTCGTGAACAAGGTGTGGCATCTCGATGCCCAGCTTGGCCAGATCGATATGTACTCACTGGGGTGGAAAGCCTATCTGCATCAGCGGGTGGTCGACGAGGAGCGCCGCCGCCGTGAACGCGAGGTGGCGGAGAAGAAGGCCGAGCGACTGATGAAACAGGGTATTCGCCTGCATGCGAAGGCCACGAAGGCGGTCGCCGCCCAGAATATGATGCGGCGCGCCGAACGCTTGCTGGCCGAGACAAGCGAGGCGGAGAAGAAGGAGAAAGTCGCCGATATCCGTTTCCCGGAACCGGCGCCATGCGGCCGCACCCCGATTATGGCGAAGGACATCTCCAAGGCTTTCGGATCGAATATCGTGTTCGCCGGCATCAATCTTGCCATCGATAAAGGCTCTCGCGTCGTGATTCTCGGGTACAACGGCGCCGGCAAGACGACAACCTTGCGCATCCTGGCGGGCGAAGAGCAGCCGGATACCGGTGAGGTGGTGTATGGCCACGGCTGCAAGATCGGCTATTTCGCGCAGGAGCACGACACGCTGGACATGGATGCGACTGTGCTGGAGAATCTGCAGCATGTCGCGCCTGAACTCGATGACACGCATACGCGTTCCATTCTGGGCAGCTTCCTGTTTTCCGGCGATGATGTGATGAAACCGACGAAAGTGCTGTCCGGCGGCGAGAAAACCAGACTGGCGCTCGCCACGCTGGTGACGTCACGCGCGAACGTGCTCTTGCTGGATGAGCCGACCAACAACCTCGATCCGGTGTCACGCGATGAAATCCTCAAAGCGATCGCGAAATACGAGGGCGCGATCGTGCTGGTCACCCACGATGAGGGCGCCGTTGAGGCGTTGAACCCCGAACGCGTACTGCTCATGCCTGACGGCGACGAGGATCTGTGGAACGACGGCTATCTGGAGCTTGTTGCCGAAGAGTGACCTCAGGGTCGTCTCGGTCCTGTGTTCACAGCCCTGTGCTCACAGTTCGGAGGTCATCCACCCGCCGAGCAGTTGCCCGACCCGTTCCGCCATGCACTGGTATCCGTATACGCTGGGGTGGAACCTGTCATGCGCATAGAACCTGTCGCGGTCCGCATGCACATCCTCATGGGTCATGTCAAGAAACCTGACGCCGTAGCGCTCGCAGATTTCGCGACTCGCCTGGGTCTGTTCATCGGTCATGCCTTCGATCACATGGCGCAAGGACTTTCCCAGAGAGGGACTGCGGTACAGCTGGGCGGCGCTGAATACGACCACATGGTCGGCGCGGTCCTTGGCCAGATCAAGCGAAGCTGACAAGTCGTCGCGCCACTGGGCGATGGTTCTGCGGGCCATCAGGTCGTTCGATCCGGCGCACAGCACCATGAGATCGGCATGATCATCGACTTGCGGAAGCAGACGGTAGCGTACGCGGCGCATCGTGGCGCCGAGCTTGCCGACGGCGCGCCAGTCAACCGGCCTGTCAAGCATATCGGAGAACACCGATGCCATAGCCGGGGTGAATCCCTCAGACTGGTCTTCGACCCCGCAACCGGCGATCATGGAATCGCCGACGGCGACGAACGACAACGCTTCGCCATCCGCCGCCGCATTGACGACACCATGCCGCTCCCCCTGCGGCTCAGGATCAAGATGTATCGTATGCTGCGCCCACAACGCTTCAGCCGCCGCCACAATATTCATGCCCATACTCCTTGGTCTTCTCCCGGCGATACGCCGACGCTCATGCCACCACTGTACCGCTCACGGGGTGACGAACGCCATGCGTGGTATCCGATGCCGCAATTCAAGCGGTTCGACATGCCCTCAGGCCTGACCAAGCGAATATGAACGTGGCCGGAGCCCTCACAACGTCCCGCGCGATGGACCGTCACCGTCAGACCGATGCGGCCATACGGAACCAGCCGGATCACACCCCTCCACGGCGTCGGATGCTGAACCGCCCAAGAAAGGACTACAGTGAAGATATCGGTCCTGGTGCCGGCGCAGCAGGCCTGAACACCATTGATAGGAAAGGGGCCATGCCATGGGTGGAAGCATCGATCACGAACGTCTGCAAATGCTCAAATTCAACGCGTACGCAGCAGATACGGTACGCGAATTGGAACGGCCGCTGCTGGACGACGGCGTGCCGCTGATGCGCATGGCGGCGGCTGCTGCCGCACATGAGGCGAAACGCATGCTCGACAGCCAGGCGGTCGCGCTCGAGAACGCCAATGTGGTTGTCCTCGCCGGAGCCGGTGACAACGGCGGCGATGGCCTGTTCGCAGCAGCTCAACTCGCCGGCGATGACGCCCAAGTCACCGTAGTCGCTGTGGGACGCGCCCTGCATGACGATGGCTTCGCAGCGTTCGCGCATAGTGGCGGACACGTGCTGGTGCTCGACCCGGAAGCCGAGATCCCCGGCTGTGTAAGCGGCTTTTCCGCGGGCGAAGCCGGGGAACGGCTCCGCGTAGCCGTCGAGCTCGCCAATCACGCGGATCTGATTGTGGATGCGATGACGGGTATCGGCGTTTCGGGCGCATTGCATGGTATCGCGGCGACGCTCGCCTCAGCGTTGCTCGACTCGTGGAGTCCCGACGGAAGGCCAGATGCCGCAACAGCACAAACCCAGGCAAACGACCGGCCACTGATCCTTGCCGTGGACACGCCTTCAGGAATCGGCGTGGACGACGGCACGATCCCCGGCCCGTGTCTGCCTGCCGACCGGACGGTGATGTTCGGCGCACTCAAACCTTGCGCCATGCTGCCTCCGGCATCGTACGCCTGTGGCAAGGTCACACTGGTCGATTTCGGATTCGACATCGATGAGGCGGAACCCGCCGCGGAAATGATGGACGCCGACCTCGCATCCTCTTCGATTCTGGTGCCTTCCGTGCGTGATATGAAATACACGCGCGGGGTCGTGGGACTGGTCACCGGGTCCACACGATATCCGGGAGCCGCGGTGCTCGGTTCATGTGCGGCAGCGAAATCCGGCATCGGCATGGTCCGCTACTTGGGGCCGCAGCGCGCACAGGACCTGGTGTTGCACGCGCTGCCTGAAGCCGTCATCGGCAAAGGACATGTGAATGCCTGGGTTGTCGGTTCTGGAGTTCCGGCAGCCTCGGACACGGCCGACGGTGAGGATATCCAGCGGGAAACGATAGCAAAACTGCTTGCCCATTATGCGCGCACCGACGAGGATCAGCCACAGGATGAGGATTCGTCGGCACAGGGCACCCGTCCCGACGCGATGCCGCCGATTGTCGTGGACGCCGGCGCGCTCGACCTGCTGCCTGCGCAGGTCTCGGCCAACGTGGTGATCACACCGCATGCCGGGGAACTGGCAGGGCTGCTGACCAGGCTCGACGCTGCGGACGGGTCGGTGGACGCCCGCCAAGTGGCGGCGGCCCCCGTGCATTATGCGCGGCGTGCGCATCAGTTGACCGGTGCGACCGTCGTGCTCAAGGGTGCGGTCAGCGTTATCGCCGGAACAGACCCCTACGACAGCAACCGTACACGGGTGCTCCTGTGCGGCCGCGCCCCGGCATGGCTGGGCACTGCCGGCGCGGGAGATGTGCTCGCAGGCATCATCGGGGCGTTGCTGGCCCAATCCGATGTATCCGAATCGTCCGATGACGCCGCGATAGCCGATACCGTCGCCGCCGCGGTGTACGTGCACGGTCTTGCCGCTGCCATCGCTTCGCATTCGACGCAATGCGGGTGGGATGCACCGGAAATCTACGGCGTCAGCGAGCGCGGCACGCGGTATGATGCCGGTGAGCCGATTATCGCCAGCGACGTGGTGCGCGCGATTCCGCGTGCGATCGCCGAGCTCATCGGGTGAAACCCGCGCACGTCAGGTTCCCTGCATCCAGCGAAGGTACAGGTACAATGAAGCCATGCGTGGTCGCACGCGTCAACAGGAGAACGGTAGAAGGGTTTGCGCGCTTCACAGAGGAAGGACATATTATGATGGTTTCCCGGCATCACAATGATTCCGACAGTTTGTCGTCCGGCATCGGTTCATCACAACGGTTCGGGTCGCATGCTGCGGGTCGTACACGCTTGGCGATCGCGTTGACCGCGGCGCTGCTGGCCGGTTCCCTGTGCGCGTGCGGCTCGACGTCCGATGATGGCGCGAGCCCGTCCGCCTCGGCATCATCCCCCACCACTTCGCAATCCCCCTCCTCCACTGCCTCGGCGTCCTCAGCGTCCTCGCCGTCCGCCTCGGCATCAGCCTCAGATTCCACTGCGGCATCCGACACATGCACCACGAAGGAACTGACCGCGAAGCTGACGCAAGGCGCAGGCGGCGGAGCGGGAAGCTCCTACCCGTATCTGGTATTGACCAACTCCGGTTCCCGCACCTGCACGCTGCGCGGATATCCCGGCGTTTCCTTGCGCCACAGGGACACGCAAATCGGAGCGGCGGCGGAGCGTGATCGCACGGTTAGCGCCTCCACCATCACGCTCCAACCGGGGCAATCCGCACACAGCGTTCTGCGTATCGTGAACGCGGGGAATTTCGATGCCTCGGATTGCACGCCGACAGCCGCGGATACGATGCTCGTCTATCCGCCGGACCAGAAGGAATCCATCAGCATCGACGCCACGGGCATCACCGGGTGCGCGAACAGTGACACCCAGATCCTGTACGTCCAGGTATTCCAGCAGGGCGAGGAGTGAGGGAAGCCCTGTTTGCGATCCGTTTCCGATACGTTCATGTCTCCGATACGCCGGTCTTTGCAAGTCCGAGGCGGTTGCCGCTAGACTGTGGTGCGAGCTTCGTCACAGGCGGAGCCGACTGATGATGTGACGCGCGCCGCCGGCGACCATGGCCGAGGCCCATCAGGAAGGGACAGCATGACAACACTGGCAAGTCAGACATCGGCAGGACGACAGGAGACGGCATCAACGCCGACCGGCATCAGCGATGTCGTGTTCGATTTTTGCGGTGTACTGATCGACTGGCAGTGCGCCGCCGCGTTGCGTGGCCACTACCCCGATGATCTGGTGGACCGGATTTGCGCCGTGGATGACCCGTACGGTTTCTTCGATTACGAGGATCGAATGGATCATGGCGAGGCGCTCGCGGATATTCTTCCGGATGTCAGGAACGAGCATGGCGATGAGATCGCGGATATCTTCGCCGATTACATCGCCCGGTATGATGATTCCCTGACACGTATCATCCCGGGTATGCAAGCCCTGCTTGAGGATTTGAAAACAGCCGGATACGGCGTGTGGGGGTTGACGAACTGGTCGTATGAGACGTTCCATTTCGCGTTCGAGAAATTCCCGAGCCTGAAGCGGCTGCTGGACGGGACCGTGGTGTCGGGCGTGGAGAAGCAGTTCAAGCCGAACGCCGGCTTCTACCGTTTGGCGTTGGACCGTTTCGGCATCGCTGATCCTGCGTCGAGCGTGTTCTTCGACGACACACCGCGCAATATCGACGGGGCGGCATCCGTCGGCATGCATGCGTTCCTGTTCGACGATGCGACACATGCCAGGCGCGACCTGCAATCATTGGGCGTGCGGATCTGAGTCCTGTCACGCCACAATGCGGATATAACCGTCTGGTTGTTGACATCCTTGTGATATAGGATTCTTTTATGACTCTCTTGCAACTGAAGTACATCGTCAAAATCGTGGAATGCGGATCGATGAACGAGGCGTCCCACGAACTGTATGTGTCACAACCGGCCTTGAGCTCATCGGTCAAGGAACTGGAACACGAACTGGGTATCGAGATTTTCACCCGCTCATCCCAGGGCATCGCCCTGACCGTGGACGGCGCGGAATTCCTCACCTATGCCCGGCAGGTGCTCGATCAGGCTTCGCTGCTCGAGGAACGCTATAAGAACGCCAAGCCGCGCAAGCAGCTGTGCAGCGTATCCACCCAGCATTACATGTTCGCCGTCGAGGCGTTCGTCGAGATGATCAATTCCATCAAATCCGACGAATACGAGTTCACCATCCGCGAGACGCGCACCAAGGACATCATCAACCAGGTCGCGAATATGCAATCCGAAATCGGCATCCTGTATCTGTCCGATTTCAACAAGAACGTGATCAACAAGCTGCTACGCGAGAAGCATCTCGTGTTCCACCCGCTGTTCCGCGCGAATCTGCACGTGTTCATTTCACGGAGCAACCCGCTGGCAGGCAAGAAGAAAGTCACCATGGAAGACCTCAAGCCCTTCCCGTTCATCCAGTATGAGCAGGGGTCGGAGGGCAGCTTCTATTTCGCCGAGGAAGCGGTGTGGCCGGAATACTCCCCCAAGCAGATCAACGTGACCGACCGTGCGACCATCCTCAACTTCATCATCGGACTCAACGGCTACACCGTGTGCACAGGCATCGACAACGGTGATCTCAACAATGAGAAAATCGTCACCGTGCCGCTGGACACCGACGAGACCATGCTGCTCGGCTGGATCACCAACGAACGCGCCAAGCTGTCGTCCGCGGCACAGACGTATTTGGACAAGCTGCGGACGGTGATCGCTTCGCACGGGTACAAGCTCATCGACTGAGCCAAGCCCATCAGACAGAAGGACGGACAGGAAGGAAGAACATCCTTCCTGTCTGGGACAATACTGGAACAATATACGACGGCAAATATAGCGGCATATATGACGGCCGGCCGGAAAATCCGTATCGGGTTCCCGGCCGGCCGTCGTGTTCATACGCGTGCCGCGTCACGCACCATAGCGTTCAAGATAATCCTTGGCCCGCGTTTTGATGTCGTCGTCAAGCAACGGCAGACCGTCATCGCCGGTCATCTGCGAAGCCGCATCGAAAATCTCACGCACATTCGCGATGGAAATAACCGGGAATCCGAACTCCTGCTGCACGGCTGCGACGGCGGACAGGTCGCTGTCACGCGTCTTCTCCATACGGTCGACGGACAGGACAAGGCCGACGATATGCACGTCAGCCGCTTCACGCAGCTTGGGAACGACCTCGCGAACGGCGGTGCCTGCGGTCATCACGTCGTCAACCAGCAGCACGTTCATGCCGTCACGCAGCTGGGTGCCGACGAACATACCCCCGTCCCCGTGATCCTTGCGTTCCTTACGGTCGAAGGTGTAGCCCACACCCATATCGTATTGGGCGGTCAACGCGATCGCCGTCGACACGGCGAGCGGAATGCCTTTATAGGCAGGCCCGAACACCGTGTCGATATCGTCAGGCAGGATACCCGACGAAATAGCAGCGTTGATCTTCTCAGCATAGAACGAGCCGAGCAGCGCAATCTTACGGCCGGTGTCGAAAGCGCCCGCATTGATGAAGTACGGGGATCGACGACCGGATTTCAACGTGAAGTCCCCGAACTTCAACGCCTGCGACTGCAGGAGGAACGAGGTGAATCTCCGGTCGAGCGGCACTTTCTGCTCAGTCATATGCGAGAATGTCCTTTCTATCTTCGGTCGCGCCTGATCCGACGCGACCGATACCTGTGCTGGGCACAAGTCCTTTCCGCACATCAGAGTACCGCAAGGGGGTTGACCGTCACCGCCAGGTCTGTCCCGCTGCGAGCTTCGCCGCAAGCTCCGGCCGAGAATCAAGCAAGTCGTCCAGCTCGCGGGCCACGCGCATCGGCGCGGTCGGCTCATACAACGCCGCTGCCCCGACTTCGACCGCATTCGCCCCGGCATACAGGTATTCCAGCGCTTTTTCGCCCGAATCGATACCACCGATGCCGATGATCGGAATGTCAGGCAGCGCCTGCCGCACCCGCCACACGAAGCTCAGCCCGACCGGCAGGATCGCCGGACCGGACACGCCGCCCGTGCGGTTCGCGAGAATCGGTTCGCCGGTGCGGATATCGATGCGCATGCCAACCAGCGTGTTGATCATGCTCAGCGCGTCCGCACCGCCATCCACCGCGGCTTTCGCGATGGACACGATATCGGTCACGTTCGGGGTGAGTTTGACGATCATGGGTTTCGTCGTGAGATGACGAAGCCGGGTGATCAGCCGGTTGAGTGCCACAGGGTCGGTTCCCACGCTCATACCGCCATGCGTGACATTCGGGCAGCTGACGTTGATCTCCAGCATATCCGCAGGGCAGTCGGCGAGTTTCGCCACCACTTCGGCGTAATCATCATCGCAGTGGCCTGCCACATTGGTGACCACCGTCGCGCCTTCCTTCTTCAGCTTGGGCAGCTCGTCGACCAGATAATGATCGACACCGGGGTTCTGCAAGCCGACGGAGTTGACCGTCCCCGAAGGGCTTTCCGTGGTGCGCGGTCCGGGATTGCCCTCCCACGGCACCGGGGAGACGCCTTTCGTGGTGACCGCGCCCATCTGGCTGACATCGTAGAACCAGTGGCATGCATCGTATTGGAACGTACCGGAGGCCGTGCCGACCGGGTTTTTCCATTCCACACCCGCGACGACAGTGCTGTGCTTCCATTCATGCGGCTCGTATACGTTGATCTGCTTGTTCATGTGCTGCTCCTGCATCGTTTTGGCCTCTACTTGTCCCATCCAAGCTGTTCCGGGGTGAACACCGGACCGGCGACACACACTTTCTGCCGTCCTGACGCCGTATCGACGACGCAGACATAACAGGTGCCGTATCCGCATCCCATACGCGCCTCGAGGCTCAGCTGGCATGGGATGCCGCGTGCGACCGCCCACGAGGCGACGGCACGCATCATCGGCATCGGACCGCAGGAGAGAATGACCGGGGGCAGATCCCCGTTGACCAGTGAATCCTCAATCGAGTCGAGCAGATCGACGACATTGCCTTGCGCGTTGGTGATGCTTTCCACGCGTTCAGCGTATGGCGCCACCAGATCATCAGCGAACCGCTCGTCACGGTATCCGAACGCTGCGGTCGCGGTCGCATCATCGCGCAGGGAAAGCTTCTGGGCGGCGTACAGCAGCGGCGGCACACCAAGGCCACCAGCCACCAGCACGTAATTGGCCGACGCCTTCATGTCGAATCCCCGTCCCAACGGGCCCATCACATCCACGGTATCGCCTGCGACAAGATGGGAGAACTCCTCGGTGCCTTTGCCGACGACGGCGAAAATCAGGCTGACGTCGTCTCCATGGACTTCGCTGACCCCGAAGGGACGCGGCATCAGGCGCGTGGGATCCGCCGTATACAGATCCACGAACTGGGCGGGCTTGGCGCGTCCCGCGATGTAGCTGTCGCGGAAGGTCAGCCGATAGATGCCATCGGACAATCTGCGGTTATCCACCACCGGTACGGTGCGCCTGCCGGGGAATCGTCCCGCACGGGACGCTTCGGCGGTCACGTCGAAGGTTGGGATAAACGTTGCGTTGGGCATTGCCTCTCCTTTGGGCTTGGGTGGCTGTGGGTAGCTGAGCGTGCGGCGTATGCCGACGCGTGCATTGTAAATCTCCGGTGTTTCGCCGTGGTACCGGTGTGTCAGGCGAGCGCCGCCCCGAGATCGTCGCGCATGGCAATCGCCGCATCCCGCGCGCTGGTGGCGACCAAGGCGAGCGCATCGTCGGCGGACATGCCGGCGTTGTATGCGCCGCTCTTGCGCCAGGCGCCGATGATGCCTCGCGAGGAGTTGACGATCGCCCCGTGACCGTTGGCATCGAACATACCGGCAACGTCCTGCGCGGTACCGCCCTGAGCCCCGTAGCCGGGTACCAGGAAGAAGGTGTGCGGCATGCGTTCACGCAGGCGCTTGCCCTGTTCGGGATGCGTGGCACCGACGACCGCGCCGACACGCGAATAGCCGGACGCGCCCAGTGAACCGGCACCCCACTGTTCCACCAGATCGGCGACATGCTCGTACAGGCGCGTCCCGTCGGCGAGTTCCAGCTCCTGAATCTCCTTGCTGGACGGGTTGGACGTGCGTACCAGCACGAAAAGATCCTTGTCGGCGGATGCGGCTGCGTCCACGAACGGGGTGATGCCGTCCGTGCCAAGATACGGGTTGACGGTGACCGCATCCTCATGCCACAGATCAAGGGTATCGCTGTCGTCCACGGTCAATCCGCCCAAATGTCGGGCGTAGGCCGCGGCTGTCGAGCCGATGTCCCCGCGCTTGATGTCCCCCAGCACGTACAGGCCTTGGGATTGCGCGTATTCGCACGTCATCTCGTAGGTGTCGATGCCTGCGGGCCCAAGCGCCTCATACATTGCGATCTGCGGTTTGACGGCCGGAACGATACCTGCGATCGCGTCGATGATCGCACGGTTGAACTCGAAATACGCCACCGCGCGCTGCATGGCGGGGATTTCTGTCGGGTCATCGACTTGGTCGGCGACCTCCTCATGGAAGGAGTCGATGAGTGGTGCGGGCACCACTTGGTCGGTCGGGTCCAGCCCGACGACACTCGGATTGTGCGTCGTTTGAATCGCTTCGATGAGCTTGTCCATCTTCCCTCTTTCAGAACGCTGTGGGCATGTGGGTTCGTGTCAATGGCCGGATCAGGCCCCGATGCGGGAGAACACCAGTTTCGATCCGATGATGGTGGCGACCGGAAGGCCAGTGACCTGCCAGCCGTCGAATGGCGTGTTGCGCGCCTTGGAATGGAAGCGGTTCTTGTCTACCGTCCAATGGCGGGACGTGTCAAGAATCACCAGATCCGCGGTTTCCGGGTGTTCCACCGCTGCCAGGTCGAGTGTCCGTTTGGTCGCGCACCGCGCGGAAGTATTGAGCAATCCCGCGATATCGGTGGGTGCGTGGCCCATCAGATGTTCGGGAGCGGCAGACATGAGTTCGATGAGCCGCTGCTCGGAGATGAATCCGCCGTCCACCAGCACCCGATGGCATACGCCGTACGCGCATTCCAGGCCGATGATGCCGTTCGGCGCTTCTTCCAGGCCGGCATCCTTCTCCGATTGTGCGTGCGGGGCGTGGTCTGTGGCGATCAGGTCTACCGTTCCGTCCGCGATCGCCGCGACCGTTGCGCGCCGGTCGGCTTCGGAACGCAGTGGAGGATTCATTTTCGCCATGACGCCATACGTGAGGATCGCTTCGTCGCTCAACGCGATATAGTGTGGCGCGGTCTCGCAGGTGATGGGCAGGCCTTCCGCCTTGGCTGCGCGGATCGCTTCGAAGGATCCGGCTGTACTGACGTGTTGGAAGTGGATGTGCACACCGGTACGTCGCGCCGCTTCGATATCGCGTGTGACGATGCGCAGCTCGGTGTCCTCGGGGATGCCGGGCACGCCGAGCTTATGGCTGACCGGCCCCTCGTTGATGATGCCGCTGTCATGATGTTCGCAATGCTCGATCAAGTACAGCCCGGTGGCTTTCGCATTGGCGAGCACCTGGTCGAGGATCGCGTCCGGCACGGCGGCGCCGTCGTCGCTGATCGCGGTGACCGGGTGCGCCCGCTGGTATGGGTCTTTGCTCTCATCCGCGACACCGGGCAGGTGCGCGCGCCAGTCTTGCGGATCGGTCGCCTGGGCTCCGGCGCGATCCACGGAGGCGCACACGCACAGGTCGTACCGTGCGGGCAGCGCACAATCATGGGTCGCGTCGTAATGCTGGAGATAATCGATGGTGTCGCACGCTTGGGCCGCCAGCACGTCATCGGCGCCGGGCGCGCCCGCATGGACCGGTTTGCCGTCCATCGCAGGCAACGTGTTCGGCATGATGAGCACCCGCGTATACCCTCCGGAAGCCGCTGCCGCACACCCGGAACGCATGGATTCCTTGTAGGTCTGTCCGGGGTCGCGGAAATGGACGTGCGGGTCGGCGAATCCGGGGGCGACCGTCAGCGCTGAAGCGTCAAACGCGCCTTCGGACACCGCGCCGGGCTCATCGAAGAATCGCCGGCTGTCCGTTCCGGGGATGACCAGGTCGATCCTCTCCCCCGTATCCCATACGCGGATGTCATGCAGCGTGAGCATACTCTTGGTTCCTTTCGTCGGCGCCTGCGGCACGTGGCTTAGAGCTTGGCTTCCTCGTCGCAATAGTCACAACGGTATTCCTGGCGTTCGGAATGCACCAAGTGGAACATCTGGTCGATGCCGCGCTCGGTGGTGGTCACGCATCGCGGGTTCTTGCATTTGATGACGTTGACCATGTGCTCAGGCAGGTTCGGCTTGTCTTTGCGCACGATTTTCCCGCCGCGCACAATGTCGATGGTCGCCTGGCGGGCGATGAACCCGAGCACGTCAAGGTTGATATCCCCCGCATCCTCGATTTTGATGATGTCTTTCGAACCGTACTGGCGGCTGTCCGTGTTCATGATGAGCGCGAGCTTCGTGCTGGTCGGGTCGATTTTCAGATATTGCAGCACCTTGAGTGCGGTGCCCGCAGGCACGTGGTCGATGATGATGCCGTTGCGAATGCTGGTGACTTCCATCAGGCGTGGACCTCCTGGTTCTTCCATTCCTCATATCCGGGCAGCGTGTCGCCGACGACCGAGCTTTCCAACGCCATGCGCATGAGCATGCCGTTGTGCACCTGTTCGAAGTAGGCGGCGCGCGGGTCGTGGTCGACGTCCACGGAGATTTCGTTGACGCGCGGCAGCGGGTGAAGCACGGCCATGTCCGGCTTGGCGCGTTGGAGTTTCGCTTCGTCGAGAATGTAGGTGTCACGCAGACGCAGGTAGTCGTCCTCGTTGAAGAAGCGTTCCTTCTGCACGCGGGTCATGTACAGCACGTCAAGGTCGCCGATCACCGCGGCCAGGTCGCGCACTTCGGTGTAGGTGCATGAGGGGGCGCGTTTGATGCGGTCGATCACGTATCGGGGCATCTTGAGCTCGTCGGGGCTGATGAGCACGAAGTTCACGTTGCCGAACCGGCACAGGGTCTCGACCAGTGAATGCACGGTACGGCCGAACGTCAGATCGCCGCACAGGCCGATGGTCAGGCCGGTGATCCTGCCGTAGCGTGATGTGATGGTTGCCAGGTCGGCGAGGGTCTGGGTGGGATGCATGTGGCCGCCGTCGCCGGCGTTGATGACGGGGATGCCGAAGTCCTTGGCCGCCCTGGCCGCCACGAGTGCGGCGCCTTCTTTGGGGTGGCGCATCGCGATGACATCGACGAGATTGGATACGGTTTTGACGGTGTCGGCGATGGATTCGCCCTTGGTCACTGAAGACAATTGAGCGCCGGCGAAACCGATCACGTGGCCGCCGAGCCGGAGCATAGCCGTTTCAAAGCTCAGTCGGGTACGCGTGCTGGGCTCATAAAAAAGGGTGGCCAGCACCCTGCCGTCGCAGGTATGCGCCACCTCATGACGATGCGTTTCGATGTACTGCGCTTTATGCAGCAGATCGATGATCTGGGATGTCGTCAGATCATCAAGCGTGACCACGCTTTTGCCGACCATGGACGGCTCTGTATCTTGAGGAACGCCGGATGTCGGCAACTGGGTGTTGTGTTCAGACAAGGCTCACCTTCCTGTTGAGAGGTGGCCACCTTATGTGACCTAGCCAACTGTAGGACGATTCAGGGACATGCCGGCGCCCGACGGCGAGTGACCGTGAACGCCGGCGCGCGCCCTCCAAATGGGACGGTCCCGTTCGGGGGCGCGCGCTTGGACTTGCCGGCGAACGCTTATTGCTGCCCGTAAAACAGGCGTTCGACGACTTCTCGACATTGGCGCATCAACGCGAGGATGTCGTTTTCAAAACGCTGACCACGATTCGCCCCGTATCCGAGGTACACCGCCATGCCGCCGAGGGAATCAAGGTCGTCAGGCAGGATGTCCGCCCGGGTGGCACGCCCTGACCACAGATAGTTGCCGTTGCGGGCGGCGGTGCAAATCCGCCATGCGCGACGCAGCGTGTCCGCATCTTTGCGCCCGACGATTCCTTCGGCTTCAAGCGCATCAAGCGCCCCCATCGTGGAGCCGGTACGAAGCTGCGGGCAGGTGCCGGCGTGTTCGAGCTGCAACAGCTGCACGGTCCATTCCACGTCGGACAAGCCGCCTTTGCCGAGTTTCAGATGCCGGTCGCGACGCACTCCCCTCGGCAGGCGTTCGGCTTCCATACGGGCTTTGAGCTTGCGGATTTCGCCGATCTGCTGTTCGGTCAACGGCGAGGTCGGATAGCGCATCGGGTCGGCGATGTTCGTCAGGAAATCGTGGGCGAGCACACTGTCCCCGGCGGCGAATCGTGCACGGATCAACGCTTGGCGCTCCCATGTGCTCGCCCACGACCCGTAGTATTCCTCACAGGAGGCGTAAGAACGAATCAGCGGCCCGTTCTTGCCTTCCGGGCGCAGGTCGAGATCCAGGTCGATGCGCGGTTCCAAGGTGGACGGACCTTGCAACAGCGCACGCACATCGTCGGTGACCTGTCGGGCATACGAGCCGGCGAGCGCCTCATCGGGTGTCTCCTGCCCGTCTGTTCCGGTGCCATTTGCCCGATAGACGAGAATCGCGTCGGCATCGGAACTGAAGTTGATTTCCCTGCCGCCGTACCGTCCCATGCCGATGACCGTGATATCCGCAGGATACCCGTCCAAACCCATCATGTCGCGGCGGTGCTCCAACGCCCAGCGCAAGGCGGCGTCGATGATTGCGTCATACACGTCGGTCATGCCGGTCAGGGTGGCGTCGTCGTCGATGACACCGCTCATCCAGCCCAAGCCGATGCGTTCGATTTCATGTCGTCTCATGGCTCGCAGCAGCGTGGCTGCGTCTTTCAGGCTTGACCGGTTGCGGGCGATGATGCCGTCGCATTGCACGTCGAGACTGGCGCGGGTGCGCGGTCGGAGCTCGTCGTCATCGCCCAGCCAGGTCACGGATTCGACCGAACGGTTGAGCGCGTCACCCAGGAACCGCGAATTGGAGAGGATGTGGCACAGCCGTTGTGCGGCGGATTGGGAGTCACGCAGGAACCCCAAGTAGTCGCTGTCTTCGCCGAAATGTTCTTCCAAGCGTCTCCAGTTGAGCAATCCCATATCCGGGTTTTGCCCTTCGCCGAGCCATTGGAGGACGGCCGGAAGGAGGATGCGGTTGATGCGCGCCGCGCGTGACAGCCCGTCGGTGAGCGCTTTGACGTGTCGCATGGCGGCGTCCGGATCGGCGAAGCCGATGGATTCGAACCGTTCGCGGGTCGCCTGGTCGGACAGGGTGATCTGGTCGTCGTCCATGCGTGCGCTGATCGGCAGCATCGGGCGGTAGTAGATGTCCAGATGCAACCGTCTGACTTCGCGTCGCGTCTCATCGTAGCGTTCGACGAGCTCTTCGGGGTGCAGTCCGAACGCGCGGGACAGTCTGCGAAGTTCATCATTATGGCTGAGCGTATCGATATCGATATCCCGCTTGCGTTCAAGACCGCCGATGCTGCCGGCCCCCAAATCGGGGAACAAGTGGGTGCGTTTGAGTTCCCACATCTGCTGACGATGTTCGAGCACCCGTTCGAACCGGTAGTCCTCGGCGAGTTTCACGGATTGCTTACGCGAGACGTACCCGCCGTCCGCGAGCGCCTTGAGTGCGTCCAACGTGCCGCGTTTGCGCAATGTCGTGTCAGAACGCCCGTGCACCAGCTGCAGCATTTGCACAGTGAATTCGACGTCCCTGAGCCCTCCCCGGCCGAGTTTGATCTCCCGGTCCTTGAGATTGTCAGGAATGAGCCGTTCGACACGTTGACGCATCTGCTGGCAGTCTTGGACGAAATTGTCGCGTTTGGATGCGGACCAGACGAACGGGCGGGTCATGTCAAGATAGGCTTGCGCCAGTTGCTCATCGCCTGCGGCCGGCCTGGCTTTGAGCAACGCCTGGAATTCCCAGTTCTGCGCCCACTGCTCGTAATACGTGCGGTGCGATTCGAGACGCCGGACGAGTGGACCGTCCTTGCCTTCAGGTCTCAGACCGCCATCGATCTGCCATAATGGCGGTTCGGTGGATCCCGCGATGACGGATTGGCAGACGCGTTGCAGCATGGTGCCCAGACGGGTGCCGATGCGCGTGAGCATGGTAGTACTCGTATCGCTGTCGGTGGGTTCGACCACATAAATCAGATCGACATCGGAGACGTAATTGAGTTCCTGGGCTCCCAGCTTGCCCATGCCTATGATGCTGAACCGGCATCGCGCGCTGTCTGGGGTCTCATGCCGGGCGATGGCGAGCGCCGCTTCAAGCGCGGCGTCCGCGAGATCCGAGAGCGCCTTGCTGATTCTCGGCTGAATATCATCAGGATGCTCCGCCGTGGCATCGACCGCGATGATGGCGGCGAGTTGACGACGGTAGGCGGCACGCAGGCGGTCGGTGGCCTCAGCAAGCGGCAACGTCGCTTGATACGCGAGATGCGTCTGGCCCTCCGACTGCGCATCCCCCAGCTCGAGACTGACCGCTTGCACGGCGTCAAGAAGCTTGGCCACCCGCTGCGCATGGTTGTAATCGCAACTACGGCATGGATCCAGAGCTGCCGCGCGGATCAGATCGGGACGGGTGCGCATGAGTTTACCCAGCTTGTCACTGGATCCAAGCACCGCGATGAGCTTGCGAGCTGCGGTATCATCCTCGAGAATGGAGTGCAGGCCGTCATCGTGGGCAGGCAAGCTTTCGATGATGCCGACAAGATTGTCGAGAGCGGTGTCCGGGTCGAGGGCGCTCGCCAATGCATCGGCGATGTGGCGGATATGCTCGGCGTCCACGCCGTATGCATCGAGCGCAGTGAACGCCGATCGTGCCTCATCCAACCGTTGGAATCCGATATGGATGAGGTCACGGGTGCTGAACGGATATGCCGGCGAAGAATCCATACTTCCAATATACGCCAGCCGTTGCGGGGTATGGCGGACGCGAGCGTACCGCCCAACTATCTATCTGCTTGTGATGTGATTGAATAGTCGCATGGCGGCGCAATAAGGCGCTCGCGGACTGCCTGTCACTAGGCTATCGGCGCACGGTGCAATGAAACGACCGCATGGCAAGAAGATACTCCAAAGTTCCCGGCGCCCCCGCCCTAATACCAGCCCAGTGTGCGATATCAGAGTCACACCGCAGACAGATACCAGCCGACAATGCGTTTCCTGGTACCAGCTCGGCATGCGACAATACAGCCGCACGACGATGACGGGATACAGCGACGACGTGTTCACTGCGTGCATGCGACAGGAAAAAACGACAATGACGCCCGCCCCCTCCACTCTGCTCCCCCGACAAAAGGAAAGGAAACAAAACAGGGGAACAGGGTGGAGGAGAACGGGTGTCACCCGTCCCACGTTTTACCGGAATTGACCTACCAGCGGTTGATGTGCTTGCCACGCGCCTTGACCAGCACGCAACCCGCAACGGCCACAGCCATGAACTCTGGCTTCGGTCGTTGCCCCTAGCGTTGAAGACATATGCGAGCGGTTTTCTTAGTCATGGTCACCTATATAACGAGGCAGAGATCGCCACTCGCCCTCGTTAAGGCAACATACAACTTCGCCTTAGTTTCATCCGCAAGTATTGTAGTCTTGTCTTGAATCCACTTCTTCATCTCGCCTGTCGCGAATATGGCGACGTCGCCAAGCGTAAGCCCCTTCGATTCACCCATGTTCATCCTATGACAGTCAAAGGTATCTGCGACTTTGTTATTCCATGTCAATATGGTAGGCCGCTCTGTTCTTGCGTCGACCCATGCAGCGAAGTCTTTCTTTTTCAGCACGGTGACTTTGCCTTTCGGTTTTGCGAGTCGCTCATCGCTCGGCCGAACGGGCTGATATTCAGGGTAGAGCCGGTTGGCGTAGCGCATTACGTCTGCTGAGCACCTGTATGTAACCGAGAGCGTGGTGGTATCCAAGCCGTACGATGTCTTACATTCAAAGAACTCGAAGATATCATGCAGGTTCTTATATTTGGCTTTCCAACATGTCCGGAAGGTCTGCTGCCTCGGGTCGCCTACGACCACCATGTCGTCAGCATTGTTCATCATCGCAAGGATGAAATCGTAATCGTAACCGGCGAGATCCTGTGCCTCATCGACCAGGATGACATCGTAGATCGCGCATATCCGATGAATGACCTCGCCGCCCCATTGCTCATTGCAGTAGACGGCCAAATCAGCAAGAGAGGTCCTGTATACGACGCCCGGCTTGGCACAGAAGTATTCCTCCATACCACGAGTAACGCCACTGCGGCGACGTGGCTCATTGTTGTTGAAGAGCATACGATCGACTCGATGCGTGAAACTCTGAGCTGGAAATGGCCTTACACCATGGGCGAGCAGAAAAGAGAACCAGGTCATGATGGTGATATTTGTGGGAAGATGCCCAAGCTTGTCGATAACCGCGGCCCGAAACTCGCTAGCGTTCGCTTCGGTGTATGTCAGATAGAGCACACTCTTATTCGTATAGCTTTCGACTGCGATATTACGGAGCAGAGTCGTCTTGCCGGTGCCCGCGCCAGCAACGATTATCCTCTTACGGTCTTCAGCATTTCTCATCGAGCCAACGTATCCCTTCGCTTATATATTCGGGAATGCCTACTTTTTTACCAGCATCAAATAGCGCAAGAGCGGTATCGGTCTTATTCCCCTCCATGTATTTAAGAAGGCTTGCATTGCAGTCACCTTTTCGCCCCAAGATGTCCTCAAGGCGTTCTAAGCCATTCGCTCTCAGCATCTCTGCTTCGAGGGTATTCCAGTTGAGCTTCTTATCCGGGTCTACGCTAGTTGGATCCGGTTCAAATTCCTTTCGGACGTAACCCAGGCGCACATAGTCGATTGAGGAATAATCTTCGTACTTCTTATCGAGGGCTGCGGTATTGCCGTCATTGTCGGTAAGAACAAGCACGCGCTTTTTGATGGATTTCGCGATCTGGAGGAATCGGAGAAAACCGCTTCCGACAGAAATGACGTCAATCCCATCCTCGATCGGCAGTCTGTTGTTGTGGGTTTGCCGATATGCCAACTGTACGATTAGCTCGTCTGAAGGGCCTTCTACCAGGATTGCCGCCTTCGAAAGCACGAGCCGTAAGGTGTCGTACCCAGGCAGCTTCCTGAAGAATCTCAGCGTTTCCGGGGAAAGGTCTGCGAGCGGAGAACAATGAGGCTGTTGTGAATCGCTACCTACGATTTGCAAGTTCTCGAGGCCAAGCACGTTTGCCACATAGCTCGAATGGGTCGTGACGATGACTTTACGGCCATCCGCACCATCAGCAATCAATCTGATGAGTTTGCTCAGATTTGTATGGGAAAGATGGTTCTCGGGCTCCTCGAAGAGCAGCAGGGTCGTCTTCTCTGGGCGTTCCTTGGCCAGGGCGATGCCGGCCTGTATCATACTTTGCGACCCCGCGCCGATATGCCCATAAGGTACGCCTTCGAGACGGACAACGATGTTTTTCTTCCAAGAGTCCGTCGTGCCATGGTCGGTGGTGATGTCTATGTCACCAATGCCTTCGATACCGATGGTCGGCAGTGAGCCATTGGCTTTCTTAAGCGCATCTTTGGCACTCAACATATCGAGAGCGATACGGGCTTCCTGGGCTAGCGCCATCTGGTATTTCTCATCCAATCCATTAATCAGGACGCGGGCTGTGCGCTCGTCCGCCCTGCTGCCCTGCCAGTCGCCGGCAGGGTTGATCATCACGGACCGGACGGGAATCTTTCGAGGCGTAATAGGCGCGTCCCCGAAGGTCATCCACTTCGCCTCGTAGTATTCGATAGGCAGACTCTTGAGGCTGCCTTTATGCAAGCTTTCGAGCTCGTCACGATAGTCCTCATCGAAAATGACGGAGAACGTGAATCCGCAATGCCTACTCTTCTCGGAATTGACAGCACCTGAAAGGTATTCAGCGATATGGCCTTCGCCGCCACTGAGATACACCTCAATCTTGATTTCGGGAAGCCTTGAGAAGTCACCCGAGCCTGCGTTGTCGATAAATTCAGTGACGTCATCATTGTTAAATAACGCCTGCGAAAGAGCTCTTTGGATGGGTTCTCCTCGGTATAAGCCCGTAAGGGCAAGGTGTATTGCTTCGAGGATGGTGCTCTTCCCTTCGCCGTTATCGCCTACGATTATGTTCAGCTGACGCGTCATATAGACGGTCAACGGCTCGCGAATGCGCTTAAACCCGCTGATAACGACCTTTTCAATGTCAAATTGCACTCTAGGTTCTTCTGTCGTCATACTCATCTATCCAATCTTCAGCAGACCCTGGTAAAACACACTTGGAAACATGAACTTCCTCGACGGTTTCTTCTTCTTGTCATCACTGTCAAACGTTACATCGATATACGAGCCATTCAGGTTAACGATGCGCCCGTAGCCGAACGCCTTGTGGAACACGGTATCACCCTCGGATAGCGCATCCAGCTGCTCCCGGGTCACGGCAGGCTTCGCAGGCGATACCGCCTCGGCAGCAGGAGCCGTGGCGGATGTATGGCTATTCCCGGACATCGACGGTTCGGACTCGTGACTTTTTGTTATGGGATCAGTCGCAGGCGGCGTGGCCGCCGAAGGCTTGACCACGGTATTGCCGGCAGCTCGCGATACCCTTGGTGCGCCGTTTGCGCTTGCCACGCTCTTTGTCGGACGAGCCAGTCCATTCGGAGCCACCATCGATTCCTCTTGTGCCATGGCCATGTACTCGAAATCAGAGAGCGTTGTGTCGAAGAGGCCCACGCGTTCACCCTTGTGCTTGTCCATGCCCGTGTAGGTGAGCGAGGAGTCCTCGTAACGGCGGAATTTATAGACGGCATCGTTCATGAGCCCGTCGTTGAACACGCCGAGCGAAACCAGGAGCTCGAAATCCTTCACCGTGAGGCCGGTCACCTTTTTGAAGAGCCCCGGCTCGAGCTGTGTGATGACATCCTTGAGTGTCTGCTCGCGGTAGTCGGTCAGGTACATGAACACCGGTATGCGCGTCGCGAACTTGATAAGCTTCTCCTGGATCTGCTTGCGCTTGCTCTTCAGCTCCTTCTCCTCCTCGGATATCTCCTTCTTCTCCTTAGGAGTCAGATCCCCCTTCCCGCGTTTGGCCTTCTTGATTGCATCCGACCTGTTGATGATGGTCTCGATGTCCTCGTTGAGGTTGCGGAACCCCTCGATGCTCATCAGGGCGCGCATGGCATCATCGTTTGCCAGGATGCGGCGCAACGTGTCGTTGTCCACGTTCACCAGCAGTGCACTCTCCCAGCGCCTTGCCAGCAGCGTCGCCGAAGTGCCCGCCATGGCGATGTCGAGGATATCAGCCGCGCTCACAGGGCGCATGACGCTGCCGTCGTAGGCGAGCACGGGCAGGAAGTTGATGAACTCGCCCACCTTCTGCTCAGGCCCCTGGTTCTCATCGACCTTGAGACGGCAGCTGTAGTCGGAGACCATGCGCAACGAACGGTCGAGCGCGAAGTCGAAGACGTAGCACTCCTTCTTCACTATCTCGGTCTCCCCCGCATCATTACTGACCGTCCATGGAGACTGCACACGAAAGGCGGCCTGGAAGTACGTCTCGGGGCTCTTCATGTTCGTAAGCATGAAGATGCCGCACCACGGCTTCACGGTGACCCCTGTGGTGAGCTTCCCGCAAGTAAGCGTGATGGTCCGCGAGTTCAAAGGGTCCTCCATCGACTCGCGAACCCTGTCCAGCGCCGCCGCCCCTATCCCGGCCTCGGAGCCAGCGCAGACATTCACCGTATAGTCGTGAAAGAAGACGTTCTGAGGCTCACGCAGCAGGTTCCGCATGGCATAGCAGCTGTTCACACGCGGGAGATACCACAACGTGTGGTTGAGCACGCGCAAGAGGCGTATGTCCGAGTACGGTAGCGCCGGCTTCTCGGAACCGAGCTTGAGATCGTCGACGGCAGAGGGCCTGTAGGCGCCACGTATCAGGTCGAGCCATTTCTGCACCGACTCCTTGAGCACGAACTCGGCGTCGTCTCCCTCGCCCCTCGCCTCGAAGAAGGCGTTGAGGTCGAAACTGTTGTACTCGCCGCCGAGCGCCACCTTGCGGATTTCGTCGGGCATCTGGTAGGTGAGCATCACCATGCGGGGCAGCGAAGCGTAAGGGTTCGGCTTCCCCGGGTGCTCCCGGGGCCAGGCCTCCTTGGCCGCCTGCTCGTCGGAGTATGTCCAGTTGTAGATCTGCTCCTCGATGAACTCGCCGGAGTTGAGCGCACGGAAGGGCGTGCCGGAGAGGAAGAGGTAGTACCGTGTCACGATGGGTAGGTCGCCCTCGTCTATCTCGTTGCCGGTGTTCACGTGGCCGACGCGCGTGTCCATGTCTTCCTGGGTGTCGCGCTCGTCCTCGTCCTCCTGCTCGAACAGCGTCTTGGAGTTCTCGTTCCACGCGCCGAAGTGGTACTCGTCGAAGATAACGAGGTCCCAGTCCTCCTCGCGCACCCACTCGTGCTGCGGCTTGATGCGACCGGTGCTTTTCTCACGCCCGAGGAAGTCCTGGAAGGAGCCGAAGCACACAATCGGGCGGTCCTTGTCGGCTGCCTCGTACTGCGCGGCGATGTCCGGCCTGCCAGGTTCCTTCGGCCTGCTGATGAACTGCCAACCCTCGAAATCCACATGCGTCGTCAAATCCTCCTCCCAAGCGGTCTGCACAGCCGGCTTGAAAGTAAGCACGAGCACACGCTTGAAGCCCATGTCCTTGGCGAGCTCGTATGCGGCGAAGGTCTTGCCGAAACGCATCTTGGCATTCCACAGGAATTTGGGCGTGCGAGCACCGCCCTCACGTTCGACGGAGCGGAAGTACGCCTCTGTCTTGTGAACGGCAGCCTCCTGCTCGGGTCGCATCTTGAAGTCCTGCGTGCGCCTCTCGGCGTTCTCCGTGCGGTCACGGACCGCGAGGTAGGCCGCCCTCACGTCATCGACAGTGCAGTGAAACCACTCCGTCTTCTTACCGTCGCGGTCCCTCAGGCGCCGGAAACCGTTGGCCTCGAGATTAGCGTGCACCTCGTGATCCATGAAGACCGTGCCATCGGTACGCATTGCCGGTTCGATGAAAACAACCTCATAAGGTTTCTCACCGGGTTTGAGTGTCGGGTAGTGCTCGTGCATGCGCTCGTCGATGGCCCGCGAGGTATAGCCCACCTTGAGAAGCCCCTCGAGCTCTGGGTTGTTCGGCTCTCGATAGGCGTAGATGATAGGCTTAGCATCTGGACGTGGTGGAAAGAAGTCCTTAGTTGGCATCTGGATCACCAGCCTGGGGCATCGGCTTAATCTTTGAATCTATATAATCTATTTCATCTTGAGTAAGTCCGTACTTTGAATACAGACGCTCGTCAGACCATGCTTGAGAGAAATCTTGTATTGGTACGAATTTGAAATTCGCTTTGGACAGGTGCTGAGTCGAAGTAACCTGAAGAATAAGAAAACGAACAAACTTTGTTCGGATATAGGCATCTAAGTTTCGCGCTTCAGTCTCAGTATCGTAGGCTCCGATGGAAAGATAAGTCTCTGTACAGACTTTGCCAGGCTGAGCAACTTCAAGAACAGATATGATTCGACGTTTGCCCTCTGAATCTGTTTGACCCGCATGGTCATGAGTTAGATACGAAGTGAACACCTTCCATTTATCAATCCAACCCACTCCGGAGGTAACCTTTTCCCGCGGAAACTTGCCTTCTCCGCCATTCCAACGAAGAATCAGGTCGCCAGACTTCTCCGGACGAACGAAGGTTCTCAGCCCGTAGGGCTTCTGTGAGGATACAATCGTATCCATTGTTGGCTCATTGAGCTGCTCAACTTTTTTTATGATGCGAAGTGCCTTCGAGCTCCTGATAAATGTAGGATATTCACCGAGATCCCTCATATAAGTATCGGTTTTCCCATTCACTGAGGTAGTCACTTCACAGTCGCCTCTGTAATCGCGCTGCCAGAGGAAATAGCAGACGCCACCAGCAATATCAACGCCAGGGAAGCAGTCAGCAGAGTTGGGATAATCGACGAGACGTCTTATGCGCCTGTCATTCAACATTTCCTTGCGGAATGAATCAAGCCCACGCCCCCCATCGAACCAGCGCGCCGGAATAATAAAAGACATGAAGCGAGGGTTAAGTTTTTTCGCTTGCTCGACAAATTTATCGTATAAAGGAGTAGCGCTTGCTTTTTGTCCTCCGTCACTGAGTTGGTATGGCGGATTGCCAATAATTACATCAAACTTCATGTCTAGAACCTTTGCGGGATTGTCAATATGAATGAATTCATAGGCGTATTGCTCTAGGTCATCGTCGCGGTCGTAAGCCTTCTTCGAGGCCCCACAGTATATACAACGCCCGTCTCTCCAAGTGTGTTTGATGTTCTTGAAGCGGACGTTGCCCTCGGCGTTGTCGAAGTGTACGACTGAGTACCTGCTGTTCGGATATTTGGAGCAGTACAGACTTCGCCTCGAGAGCAGGCTCGTGAGCTCGGTGATGGCGATGCCGAATATCTGCTTCTTATAGATGTGCTCCAACCGTTCCTGAAGGTCTGGGTACTCGCTCTCGAGCCCATGTATAAGTCGCTTGGCAATCTCACGCAGGAAAACACCAGACTTGCATGCGGGATCCAGAAACGTCGCATTCGGGTCACTCCAGATTTCTTGCGGCAAGAGATCGAGCATCTTGTTAGCGAGTTCAGGCGGGGTGAACACCTCGTCGTTGCTCAGATTTGCGATGCAACTCAGCACATCCGGGTTGTAAGTCGTCTCAAAGAGACTACTCAACGTTCATCACCTCGTAGAAGCTGGTTGGCGTGTATTCGCGTATGGGTTTTGGTATCAGCGAGCCAGTCTCTTGGTCGAGCTCCCACTCACTTGCGGGCGTGCCGTTTGAACCAAACAACGGAATCTGTGGCTCATCGGCGCTGCCCTCGAGCATCTCGTCGAGTCGGAAGTCACGCCGCTTCACCTTGTCACCCATGACGATGGACCACTCCGAAAAGATGATCGGCTCATCGGTGTCGTTTCCATACTCATCGACTGCCTTGAGGCTCAGTGCATTACCATCGAGGATGTTTCTCCCAAGCACAAAGCGCGCCGCGCCGAAGAAAGCGGGGTTCGGGCTTTCCTCCGCAACGCGTCTATATCGTTCCTCGACCATGTCGTAGAGCCGACTACGGCACGCCTCGACGTTGTCGTGCAGCAGCTCAACTCCGTATATGCTGCCGATGGCCACGAACGCATACTTCTCCCATTCGTGCTGGGACTTGCGATAGCGCTTGTCCACAACGTCAAGCTTGCGGCGCAACACCTCCACGAGGAAGTTGCCGTCGCCGCATGCGGGCTCGAGGAAACGCGAGTCAATGCGCTCGGTCTCCTGCTTCACCATGTCGAGCATCGCGTTGACTTCACGCTCGTTGGTGAAGACCTCTCCGTGCTCCTGGACACGCTTTCGTGACTTGACCTGCCCCGCCATGGCTACTCCTGTCCCGACGACTCGCTGATTGTGCAAGAGCGCATGAAAACGGAGAAGCCCATGCCCCGGAACCGCACGGCATCGGATTCCGTCTCCTTGATGTTCTTCGGATCGCACATGGTGATGGTGGTCGCGTCTCCCCCGACGAGCTGTTCCCGGAGCTCGGTCTGGGTTGCTCCGCTGTGGACAAGTTTCGAGTACTTCACCTGATGCATCTTCCTCATATGCTTGAATACAAGTTGAATACAACTATAGTTCTATCATCGACGCAACACAGAACATAACTTGCTGGGGGTGCTTGAACATTTTGAAGAGCAGAAAATTTCCTACGGCGTCATGGGCGCTGAACAGCAATGCTGATTTCACAAGCGAAGGGGTTCAAGGAGATGCATCCTTCACTGGAAAAAGCGTAGAACTCGACATTCCCATAGGATGCCTCCTTGACAGGGAGCCCGTCAACGGCGCGATCATCTACGGCTCGGCCCCGATAGAAGCACCAGCAGCCTTCGGCTTCTGCCAGACAGGGGAGCGAATCACACTCATCGATCTCTCTACTCCGGGGCCGGGATTTTCAATTCCCGGAACCAAATACGAAAACTTGCGTGCGACCTCTGCAATAGTCTGCAATACTGCATTTGTACAGCCAAACCCTGTCATTAGGAGCCTTACCCTCAAGATCTCCGGACTCTGGAGATGGGTGGGGAAACACTTTGGCGAAGTTGAGTCGAGATATCAGGCACGGAAATGGATAGACACATCCGCAATCTGGAGCAGTGAGAACTGCGAAGATCTGCCGCTATTCGGTGATGACGATATGACAATCATGCTTCATCCCGTAATAACGATGAGGAACCATCCCCACCAGCAAGAGTTCAACATCAGAGAGGATGTCAACCTTCGTTTTACAATGAATAACCCAATGCCGTTAGACAACACCATGGACAAATGGGTCTATCCAATGTGGAAGATGCTCACTTTCTGCATGGGGTTTAGGTGCTCTATAGACGAAATCAAGATACAGACTGCCGACGGGCATAACGCCAGTTGTTTCCTCCCCCTTATTGAAGGGGAAGAGGAGCCCAGCGATCGCCAACTCGACCGCATGCCTCTGCCGTACACCTTCGTCTCCAAAGAGCTGCCGGACATCTTCAAGCACTGGCTAAACCTAGATGAAGATGCAAAACGCGCCGCGACAATACTGATCGGCGTACAGAGTGGCAAAGGAATTAGCCTGCTCGACCCAATGTTTACTACAGTCGCAGGAGCTTTCGAAGCAATCTCTCGGGTTGGGGAGACGTCCAAAGACATGGATAGAGCCAGATACAAGAAGATTCGAAAACAGCTTAATACGTGCCTCGATAATCAGGAAGACGCTAAATGGGTCCTCGGAAAGTTGAATAACATACCTCCGGCCAGTTACTACGCTAGCGCCTTGATGCAGAAGCTCGGCGCTTTCTCGGATTATGTGACCCCAGACAACAAGCGATTCCTGCAAGATTTGCGCCGCAATCGAAACGCCTATATACACCAGACATCCGCTCTCGATAATAAATCAAAGACACTGTCTGACAGAGAGCTCTATTCTCTTACGATGGCTATTAAAGTGCTCTGCTACGGAGCAATAATGACGCAACTTGGGCTGGATACAGCCACCGTTCTCAAACAGTTCCAGACGACCCATTTTTGTGAAGCGGAAATACATCTTGCAAGAAAGATGTACCCGCTTCAAGAAGACGGTACCAGCCGCTAAATATTGCTCTGTCATTAAGAACCTCAGCCCCCCGTGCGAGTAACCAGTATTGTGTACCACTGGCGCCAGCCGACAGCGATGACATTGCGCCTCTCAACTACTGCCGATTGAAATAGTCGATGCCATCATCGGGAAGGAAGTACGCATGAATGCACCCGTGGGCGGATACGACGGCGAAGTTGTTTCCAGACCGCTGATAGTACACCGTTTCGTCATCCTCGGGTTCCGGCTTGTGAAAAGCATCTGGCTCCTCGACGACCTTGGCAGATGCACGCTCGTATGCATGTGGCAATGCGAAGCCCATGTCCTTCCCACGTTTTTCTCATAGTGTTGATCGAGACCGTCTGTGCTGCAGAACAAAAATACGCCGACAGACAAGGCAGATGCTGAACCGCTATTCCGCCCCTAGGCAGGAGTAGCGGACATCTCGTCAGAAGGATACAAGGAAGGTGAGGATAACGACGGCGAGAGTCTCACGCTTCGGTCTGATGCCGCGCACGGAGGCAGAGACAAGAGACCACCCGGGATGATAACAGCCGCAACACTCACACGCAACCCCCGCACGCCACATAAAAAGCCGGCGGACGACGCACCATGAATGATGCGACCGTCCGCCGGCTTGTTGCAATAGATTACTCAGGCGAAGTCCGTGCCCGTGTGCGCGGGCGAGAACAGATCCTCGACGTTGTGCCATATCTGCCGTGTGATAGCGGGCTTGTTCATCGAGTACAGGTGAACACCGTCAACCCCGTGGGCGACAAGATCGGCAATCTGGTTCGACGCGTAGATGACACCCGCCTGTTTGAGTGTCTTCGGGTCGTCGCTCCACTTGTCAAGCAGGGATTCCAGGGGCAGCGGCACACGTGACGAGCACATGCGCACCATGCGCCTAATCTGCTTGGCATTGGTCACCGGCATGATACCCGCCTCGATTGGCACATCGATGCCTGCGGCACGCGCCTTGTCAAGGAAGTGGTAGAAGTCCGCGTTGTCGTAGAACAACTGGGAAATCAGGTGGCTTGCGCCCGCGTCAACCTTGATTTTGAGATTGCGTATGTCCTCGTCAAGGTCGCTCGCTTGCGGATGACACTCTGGGTAGCATGCCCCGAAAATCGTCATATCCGGGTCATGCTCGCGAATGTATGCGACCAGATCGCTGGCATGTTCGAACGCCCCCGCGGGTTCGCGATCGGGCACCGGGTCGCCGCGCAGCGCGAGCACCGCGGACACCCCCGCTTGCCTGAACATGTCAAGTGCCTCGTCGACCTGCTCCCGCGTGGTGTACTGCGCGGTCAGGTGGGCGACGGCAGGAATGTCATACTCCTTGCGGATGGTGTTCGCGATGCGCGCAGTCGCTGTCCGGTCAGACGACTTGCCGGTTCCGTAGGTCACCGAAATGAAGTCGGGGTTGAGGCCTTGCAGCCCGTCGAGCGTGTCGTAGATGGTTCCCACCGGCGCGTTGCGTTTGGGTGGGAACACCTCGATGGAGAACATCGGCTGGTGCATGTCACTTCCCCAGTCGTGCGCGCACCGCCTTGGCGGCGGCGACCATATGCTCCAGGCTCGGCCAGGTTTCCGCGTTGCCACGGGTCTTCAGACCGCAGTCGGGATTGATCCACACCTTGTTGACGTCCATCTTGGCGAGGATCTCGTCGATGCGATGCTCAATCTCCGCTTCGCTCGGGATGCGCGGCGAGTGGATGTCATACACGCCGGGGCCGGCCTCGGTCTCGAAGTTCGCGTCATGGATCGCGTCAAGCACGACCAAATCGCCACGGGAGGCCTCGAAGGAGATGACGTCCGCGTCCATCGCGTCGATATCGCGGATGATGTCGTTGAACTCCGAATAGCACATATGCGTGTGGATCTGCGTGGTGGGCTTCACAGCGGAATGCACGAGACGGAACGCAGGAATCGCCCAATCCAGGTACTTCTTGTGCCAATCGCTCTTGCGCAGCGGCAGCTTCTCGCGCAGGGCGGCTTCATCAATCTGGATGACCTTGATGCCGGCCTTCTCCAAGTCGAGTACTTCATCGCGGATGGCGAGCGCAAGCTGCTGGGTCTGCAGTTCATGGCTGACGTCCTCACGCGGCCAGGACCAGTTGAGGATGGTCACCGGGCCGGTGAGCATGCCCTTCATGACATGCTTGGTGCGCGACTGCGCGTAGGCGCTCCATGCGACGGTAATCGGCTCGGCGCGGGAGACGTCGCCCCACACAATCGGAGGCTTCACGCAACGGGTGCCATAGGACTGCACCCATGCGTTCTTGGTGAACAGGAAGCCGTTGAGATGCTGGCCGAAATATTCGACCATGTCGTTGCGTTCGAATTCGCCGTGGACGAGCACGTCGAGGCCGATCTGCTCCTGATGCTTGATGCATTCGTCAATCTGCTGCTTGATGAACTCGTCGTACTGTTCACGGGTGATTTCACCCTTGCGCAGGCGTGCGCGTTCGGCGCGCACTTCCTTGGTTTGCGGGAAGGAGCCGATGGTGGTGGTCGGCAGCAGCGGCAGGCCGAGTGCCTCACGCTGCAGCTTCTGGCGTTCCGCGCGAGCGGGCTGGCGGACGAAATCGTCGGCGGTCAGCGCGGCGAGACGCTTGGCGACAGCCTGGTCCGGGGTGACGCGGGTGCCGTCGAACAGCGCTTGGTTGTCGGCGAGTGCCTTGACGTCGCGGCGTGCGGTATCGTCCTGGTCAGCCAACACCGCGATATCGTGCAGTTCGCCGAGCTTTTCCACGGCGAATGCGAAATGCTTGAGCACCTGCGGCTCGAGGCCGGTCTCCCCTTCGGTGCTGAACGGCACGTGGAGCAGGGAGCATGCGGTGGAGACGGCGATGTTGTCGGTCTTGGTGCGCAGCGCGTCGATCACGCCGAGGCTGACGGCGTAATCGTTGCGCCAGATGTTGCGTCCGTTGACGACGCCGGCGAAGATGGTCGTGCCGTCGGCGACACCGTACTTGTCTACGGCGGCGAGGTTTTCGTCCTTGCCTTCGATCAGGTCAAGCCCGATGCCGTCGAAACCGAGCAGGTTGACGGTTTCGTAGATGTCGGCGATGTGGCCGAAGTAGGTGTTGAGCAGCAGTTTGACCTTGCCGCCGCGGGCGGGGAGGATCTTGGCGTACAGGCTCTTGAACAGTTCGACGTCCCCGTCTTCCTTGTCGAGCACGAGGTACGGCTCGTCGAATTGCACCCACTGGGCTCCCAGTTCGCCGAACTTGCCGAGCACTTGCGCGTAGACGGAGGCGATATCGTTGATCAGTCCGCGGTCGAATTCGAGTTCCTCGGCTTGCGGGTCACGTGCGAGTTTGAGGAAGGTGTACGGGCCGATGAGCACCGGCTTGGTGATGATACCCAACGCTTTCGCTTCGTTGAACTCGTCGAACGGTTTGGTGCTGGCCAGGTGAATTTGCGTGGAGCTTTCAATCTCCGGAACGATGTAATGGTAGTTGGTGGTGAACCATTTCTTCATCGGCAGGGCGGTCACATCGCCTTTGTCGCCTTGATAGCCGCGGCCGATGGCGAACAGCGTGTCCTCAGGCTGGTCGAAGCCGAGACGCTGGTAGCGTGCCGGGACGGCCCCGAGCAGGATTGCGGTGTCGAGCATCTGGTCGTAGTAGCTGAAATCGTTGCTTGGGATAAGGTCGATGCCCGCTTCCTGCTGCAGCTTCCAGTGCTCTGCCCGCAACTGCTTGGCGGTGGTACGCACATCATCGAGCGTCTTGGCGCCTTTCCAGTACCCCTCGATGACTTTCTTGAGCTCTCGGTTGCTGCCGATGCGCGGGAATCCGGAAACCGAAGTCAGTGCTGTCATATGGCTGTCCTCCAAAATCGAAATGGATATCTATTGCAACGCGCTCACCATATCAAAAATCCTCGCAACAAGGTCATCAGCCGATTATGGGTGTCGTTATAAACCCGAGTTATATCATTGGCTCCCCCGGCAGGCACAACATTCGATGCCATGCTGTCGGAGCCCGCACAACGCGCGGTTTTCTGCGGATGCCGCCGGCATTGGCGGTACGTATGCGATTGCGTCGATCAGCGTGGATTCCGAAGTCGATTCGCATGTATCGAGGGCAGAGAGCCGGGGAAACGCGTCAGATGAAAAAGTTTGCCTGACATCAAAGCAGGGGTTATGACGCCCACGGTATACTCCGCTGCCACATGGCCGCAGACCGGATGCCACTTCAACGACAACGCCGTATGCGATACCGTCGCCGGAATGGATATCCGCGCCATCGAATCGCCATCGCATAGCGGTCCTTCACTCACATCAATCGCTCAAATCCTTCGGATTGAGCACCGCGAGCAGATCCGCGGCATGTACCTGCCAACTCGAGAACGGTTCGTCGGATCCGAACACCACGACCGTCGCCGGCGACAACCCCAACTGGAGCAGATTGAGCAGAGACTGCTCCGAACGTTCCGAAGCGATCCATTGGCATGCGATGGACACCGTGGGTTCATGGCCTACGATCATGAGCTTGTGGTATTTGTCCGGCGTGTGCGCGATTTCGTCGAACACCGCTTGGACGCCACCTTCATACAGGCTCTGCCGATAATCGACTTGAGGGCCGTCTCCGAACACTTTGAGCATCCGGTCCAGCGTCTGTTCGGCGCGCACCGCCCCGGAACATGCGATCCGATCGGGAACCATGCCGAGCGCCTCGATGCCGCGCGCCACATTCTTCGCCTGTTTACGCCCTTTGTCCGTCAACTCCCGGGCACGGTCACCCGCCAGATTCGCCGGTTCGGTTTTCGCGTGTCGCATCACCAGCAGCACATACCGATACTGGCCGGCTGTTTTGGCGATCTTCTTTACCGACTGTGTCATTCCATACCTCTTTCAGCTTGACTATGCCGTTATTCCAACGTAGCGGAATCATCGTCACGGGACGCGGCATCACTGATCTCATAATCATCACGCGACGAGGAAATGTTGGCGACCTGCATGTCAAGATCGCGCAAGACTTTGCGCAGTTTCCTGTCGGAGATATCACGCAGTTCCAGATCCTCGAGCTGCGCCGCCCGCTGCTGTGCGCTCAACTCGTCGACATCGGTGGTGGTGTCCTTGGTCGCACGATCGCGCTTGTGCAAGGCGTGGCATCCTTCAGCCATGGCACGGGTGACGATCAGGAAACCGGTGTGCCCGATCATCTGGTGGTCCGGACGCACCGCAAGCCCTTGGGCTTTCCAGCTGCGTTCCAAAGTCTCCTGGATGTCCGGTTCGGTCCACACCCCGGATTGCCGCAAGGATTCGGCCATACGGCTCAACTGTGTCGTCGTCGTGACATACGCGACCAGCACCCCGCCGAGCGCGATGACACGATACGCCTGTTCCAAACGATTCCATGGGTCGAGCATGTCGAGCACGATTCTGTCATAGGCATGCTCCGGCAATTGGCTCGAGACACTGTCGAAATCCCCAATGCGAAGATCCCACCACCCTGGGCGTTCACCGAAATACACCGTCGCGTTGCCGAGCGCGACCTTCGCGAACTCCGGTCTCATCTCGATGGTTGTCAGCGACCCCTCGCACCCCACGGAGTCCAGCAGATTCAGGCTCATCGCCCCGGAGCCGGCACCGGACTCCAACACCCGCATGCCACGTCTGATATCCCCCAGCTGGATGACCTGCGCGATATCTTTCGGATACATGATCTGCGCGCCCCTGGGCATGGACAGGACGTAATCGGCGAGTCGGGGGCGCATCACCGCATATTCCCAACCGCCGATCGCACGCGCGGACTTCCACGGTTTGCCTTCATCGCGTTCGGGATGCTGCTGGTTGACCTGCGCCTCACGCTTCGCTCTGACTGTCGTGACCACGATGCCTTCGGTTCGCCCGATGATCTGGTCGTGCATGATCAAGCCGTGCTCGGTTTGAGTCGTACCGCCCACAATCAGCTGGTCGGTGATTCGTTTGCCCTTCCGGTCGGTGAACTGTACTTTCTCACCCGCCTGCAACACTCCTCGGTTCGGCATACTGTCCTTTCCGCGCATCGTGCGCTGTTGACTCCCATGTTCTATGGTATCGCCGCCGTCTGGATGCCGGGCGAATCTATCGCCATGGCATCGTGGCGACCTCGCAATCAGAGGGCGGATGAGATGGCGTAGGCGCCCCACCTGCCGTGCTCATGCGTGACATTGAGCTGCAAACCGAATATGCTGCTCAGTCGCTCGGAGGTGAAACCTCGCTGAAGGTCCCCTGCGTAGACGATGGTGCCCGGTTGTGGGTTCCCGCCGGCGACATTCGTCTCATACGCATCCGCTTCGGAGCCATTGAGCCTGCCCATGATTGCCACATGGTCGAAGCCCTGCGGGATTTCTTCCAGCCGATGCGTGACGAGCACCACGGTTCGATCATGGTCTTCCCTGCCGATTTTGGCGAGCGCACGCAACGCGATTTCACGGCCGCCCAGATCAAGACCGGTTGTCGGTTCGTCGAGGATCAGCAGCTGGGGATCGGCCATCAGCGCGCGGCAGATCAGTACGCGTGTGCGTTCTCCTTCGGACAAGCGGTACATCTGCTTGCCTTCAAGATAGGAAATATTGAATTCGGCCATGAGCCGCCGCGCTTTCTCATACTCCGCCGGGGTATACGAATCGCGCCAGCGGCCAAGCGTCGCCGTGAGCGCGGTGACTACCGCGTCGAGTGGATCCTCTTGCGGGGGCAGTTCCCTGCCGAGCGATGCGGAGCTCAGTCCGATCAGGGGACGGTATGAGAATACATCGACTTTGCCTAATCTGTTGCCGAGGATATCGACCGTGCCTTCGGATGGGAATCCCCTGGTGCTCATCATGTTGACGAGCGTGGATTTGCCGATGCCGTTCGGGCCGAACAACACCCATTTCTCCCCTCGCGCGATGGTGAGGTTCACGTCAGTGAGAATCACTCGGCCGCGTCTGCGGAATTCAACGTCAGTCAGCTTGATCGCCGGGGAATCGTGCTGTTTCGTCTCATGCTCGTGAACAACGTCGCCGCCGGATGATGTCCGGCCGTCAATTTCCGGTGTCGTTCCCGTTGATGCAGGTTCAGTACTACTCATACAGGCCATCCTTTTCTTTGTATTGCCGTATTGTCGTATTGCAGTCTTGCCGATCCGGCTTGCGCCGAATCTATGCCGTTCTTGTTGCCGCTGCGAGCCACGCGTTGCAATGCAACCCGGTGCAATGCCTTTCGGCGTGGGGAATCCCATCGTCTCTGTCTGTCGTGCGGGATGTCCGTTTTCCGTACCCAGAAGACATGCGGGCGTGCCGTTGTGGCTGTCAGATCACGAAATCACGACCGCAGTGCCGCTTGCGGTGACCATCAGCATGTTCAATCCTTCACCCAGCGTCTCGTAATCGATATCCATGCCGACGACGGCGTTCGCGCCATACTGCTGGGCTCGTTGCGCCATTTCGTTGAGTGCCTGCTCGTGTGCGTTCATCAGTTCCTCCTCGTAGGATTGAGAGCGTCCTCCGAAGAAGTTTCTCGCCCCGGCGAACATGTCTTTGACAACGTTGACGCCCGAGACGACTTCGCCGAATACGATGGGCTTGTATTCGATGATACGGTGGCCTTCTACGCTTGGGGTGGTGGTCAGGATCATCTGCCAGCCTTTCTAGGATCCGCGGTTCTTGCGCGTATGGATGTTGAGTCGGTCAACCGTCATTCTATCCCGGGGACACGCGCATCATATTTCCGGACAATGTATGCTGTGGTCCATGGCGACGGCAGCATGGCGAGTACCATGAAAACTGACCAGACTGAAACGTTCATCGACGAAATGGTTGAAAGGACCGGCCAAGAATGAATTCACCAATGATCAGACCGATACTGTATGTGATTGTCGGATTGCTGCTGCTTATCAAGCCAGGCTCAAGCCTGCTCCTGGTTCAGCTCACCGGCGTCGCATTGCTCCTGTGCGCCGTGTTTCTCGGCTATTGCGGTCTTCAAGCGCGCAAAGCCGACAATGCTGTCGGCAATGAGCAGACGCTGACGCTTTTCTCCTGTGCGGTGTGTGCCGTGGTCGGCATCGTATTCTTGATTTCGCCTGGAGTGTTCGTCTCATTGGTGTTCGTGGCGCTCGGCATCATCATCATGGTATCGGCGGCGTTGGATCTGGTGCCCATCGTGCGGGGCGGCCACGCTTCCCGTCAGATCGGTGCGCTCGTGCTTGACGTTATCGCCCTGATTGTGGGACTCGCCATCATGATTCATCCCGGCGGTGCGAACGATATGCTGTGGCGGGTCGTTGGACTGTTGCTCCTGATCAATGGAGCGCTTGGCATAGTGGATACGGCGAAGAACCCGCGTTCCGCTGTCATTGACACCACGACGGCGGACCATGACCAGCAGTAAGCAGGAGTGTCTTGTGTCCAGGCACATGCCGGTGTCAGGACACAAGACGACCGCATCAGACCATATGCGTTGACCGTATGCGTGGATGCGTTACATCAGGTGGATGAGCACCATATAGCACAGCGTTCCTCCGACCATCGGCGTCAGCATATCGCGCCGCCACACATACAATGCCGTAACCACCAGCAAGGATATGAGTTCCGGCAAGCCGTGCGAGCCGCTGGTGATGCTCACATTCCTCAGGCAATAGACGACCAGCAGGCCGAATACCGCGGGCGCCAGTACTTTCCCCAGATACTTGATGACCGGCGGTATCGGGCGGTTTTCGGAGAACATGAGGTATGGGGTGAATCGCGTGGCCACTGTGCCCACAATCACCACGAGAATCGTGATCAGCTGTTGCTGCCAAGTCATTGTTCCCCCTCCGATTTGCTTCTGCGTTCCAATGGACGACGTATGGCGAGCAACGACACGAGGATGACCGTCATAGCCGGAATCATGAACCGTTCCGGACCGAAGACCAGGAGCGTGGCGAGCGAGCCCACAACCCCGATGAGTTCGCAGACATGATCGACTGCCACATGCTGCAGCGAAGTGCCGTCCTGGAGCCATTGTTGCAGGAAAATCGCCATGAACATCGCGGTCATCACGAAATCAAGACCGCGCAAGTCAACAGTGATGAGACTGCCGAATATACCGCCGATGGCGGAACCTGCAACCCAGTACATCTGGTCCAGGAACGAAACCCAGAAGTAGAACCAACCGCGATCGACATGCTCGTCCTGTGGGATGCGCGCCGAATAGTTGACGGAAAACGTTTCGTCGCTCGTCGTATAGATGAGATACGCCTTCTTCCAGCCCATATTCCGGTATTTGCCGAGCATGGCGATTCCGTAGAACAGATGACGCGCTCCGACCACCACCGCCGTCAGGAATGCGGATAACGGGTTGAATGACGATGAGAGAATCCCCACCAAGAGAAATTCCATGGATCCGGTGTAAATCACCAGCGCAGTGACGATGGGAAGCCAGAACGGGAATCCGTGGGTGGCCATCAAGACCCCGTATGTGATGCCGAGGAACAAGTATCCGGTCAATACCGGCAACGTGTTCGGCCACGCCCAGCGCAGCGCCGTAACCATGGTCCCCCGCTTGGATTCCGGCTGATTCGCGGGCACAGGCTTGCCGTCACGGGTATTTCCATGGTTGTCTGCCACGTCGGCGGCGTAATCACCTGCGACGGCGGGGGTGTCTACAGGATCAGCGGCGGCACTGCGGTCAGCACCGGCGACTGCATGCTCGTTCACAGTCCCATCCTCCCTCTCATTGTCAGCGGACCTATGCGGTGCGTTGGATTCCAATGTTACAAAAACTGAAGGCCGTCCGACGGTTCGGATCCGTCGGACGGCCTCGTTCCTGTCGCTTACAGATCGATGTTATTTCTTACGCGGCACATAAATCTGATGATCGATCAGATCCTTGTAATGGTCGACGATCACTTGCCGCCGTGCCTTGAGGCTTGCAGTCAACATGCCGTTCTGCTCAGTGAACGTGTCCGGCAGGATTTCGAACTTCCTGATGGATTCCGCCCTTGATACCAGTTCGTTCGCCTTATTGACCGCGCGTTCGACTTCCGAGTAGATGATCGGATTGTGGCTGGCCTCGGCCAAATCCTTGCACGGTTCGGCGCCTTGCGATTCCAACCACGCGTTCGCGTCGGCCAGATCGATGGTCACCAATGCGGCGATGAACGGCTTGCGATCGCCGATCACCACGCACTGATCCACAACCGGGGATGTCATGACGCTGGCTTCGACCTCACCCGGCGACATGTTCTTGCCGCCTGCGGTGATGATGATATCCTTCTTGCGCCCTGTGACTTTGATGTAGCCATCCTCGCTGATTTCACCGAGATCGCCGGTGTGAAGCCAGCCATCGACAATCTGGCTCTTGGTGATTTCAGGATGGTTATGGTAGCCCAGGCACACTGCCGGGCTCTTGATGCACAATTCACCGTCATCGGCGACTTTGAAGCTCACACCTTGGAACGGCTTGCCGAGCGTACCGATCCGGTATCCGACCGTCGGATTCACGCACGCCGGGGCGCAGGTCTCGGTCATGCCGTAGCCTTCCAGCAGCGGCAGCCCGACACCGTTGAAGAAATGAGCGATGGACATATCGAGCGGAGCGCCACCGCATACAGCATATTCGCACTGTCCGCCGAATACATCCATGATCTGCTTGTAGACCAGCTGCTTATAGATAGCATGCTTGATCCGCAAGGCAACCGGGATATCGCCCTTCTGCTGGGCGCGCGACCATTCACGGGCGACATTCGTCGCGTTCGCGAAGATGCGTCCTTTTGCTCCCTTGCCGGCCTTTTGGGAGGCGGCATTGTAAATCTTCTCGAACACGCGAGGAACCGCCAGCACGAATGTCGGCTTGAACGCGTGGAAATCCGTAAGCATCGTCTTGAAATTGCTGGACAGGCCGAGTGTCACACTCCCCGCGAAGCACACATACTGGATGTACCGGGCGAAAACGTGGGCAAGGGGCAGGAACAGCCACAAACGACGTCCAGGTTTGGTGACGACATCAGGCATGCTGATGGTTCCGGACATGATGATGAACACGAAATTGCCGTGGCTCAGTTCGATGCCCTTCGGTGTGCCGGTCGAGCCTGATGTGTACACGATGGTTGCCAAATCATCGCCCTTGACAGCGCGGGCACGCTCATAGAACTCTTTGTCGGATACCCCTTTGCCGAAGGTTTCGATCGCATCAAGCGCGTCGATGGCGATGACGTACACGTCGCCCAAGTCTTTGCACTCGTTGCGGACGGATTCGATTTTGTCACGTTGGCTGTCGTCTTCGGCGAATGCCATACGGACATTGGAATCGTTGAAGATCATACGGACTTGGGCTGGTGAATTGGTTTCATACACAGGGACCGTCACCGCGCCGATGGACATGATAGCCAAATCGAGTGCCGTCCACTGCCATGACGTGTGCGCGATGATACCGACCGAATCCCCCGGCATCACGCCGCGAGCGATCAGTCCCTTGGCAAGTGCAATCACCTTGTCTTTGAACTCGAGCGCGGTGAAATGCTGCCACGCTCCCTGTGCATCGCGATACTCGATGAGATGCTCATTGGGAGTGCGCTCGGCACGCTCCTCCAGGATGGTGAAAATACTCCGGTCCGAGTCAATGGGTTGAGTGAGCGGTTCACTATATTCCTTGATCATCTCGGTGGTCATACATGCTCCAAACAATATGGTCGTCACGGATGCAGGGCACATTCTCTGCGGGGCATCGTCACGAACGCTTACAAGAACAGTCTAATCACACGTCGGATATCTTGAGTACCACACTTCCCCGATGGTGCTTTCGGCTTCATAGCCTGTAAGCAGAGGCAATATATGCTGAGGTGACATGCACTTGAAGTTGAATACGCATGAAGTATACATGTTCATAAAGCAGACCGTATTTCCATCCAGCTCAAGAACACATGGTGTTGGGGAATCATATACTGTTCGGCAAATCAAGAGGTTTTCAGGCGTTGCAAGCGTCGCAGATATATTGCACGCGTCACTGATATATGGTGCTTCTGTGCACCTAACAATGTATCCCTATGTGGTGATGTGCGGGTGTTCGGGTTTCTGTCGGTCGTTCGTCGGCGTGGGCTTCCGCCAGTGCGTGGCGGCATGCGGTCCGGGGGTGCGTCGTCGCATCATCGCGTCGTCCCGCCCTCGTGCGTTTCGCGGCATGCGGCCGATTGGTTATCACCTGTGTCGGGCGTCCCCGTGTCATCCCGCCCGCGCGCGTGTGTGTTTTGGGAATAAGAAGGAGGGGGAGGGATGCCGTGTGGCGTCCCACCCCTCGTAGGTGTTGGTGCGGCGGCGTGCTACTCTCCCACATCCTTCCGGATGCAGTACCATCGCCGTGCCAGGTCTTAGCTTCCGGGTTCGGAATGGAGCCGGGCGTCTCCCCTGGGCCAAGGCC
>NZ_WBSO01000010.1 GCF_009299485.1 Bifidobacterium apri | reverse complement strand
TGATTAAATTGTGGTCTACTGGCGAGACATGGACGCTGCTTGATCATGCGCTAGTCTGAACATCGTGGAGTGAGTCCGTGCACAGCCGTTCACTAGGCGGAGCTGAATCCCAATCAGTCAGTACGCGGACGCGTGGGTGGCAACTTTTACGCGTACTGACTGATTCGGATTCAGCTCCGCCTTGTGAACGGCTGTACCCGTATTCATCCCCCGATGTTCCGACTCGCTCATGTTCAACCAGCTCTCATGTCTCGTCGTGATATCTCATTTTCATCGTCGTGCCGGCGGGGTGACCGCCTCACGAGTCCGTTAGTGTTATAGGTCCGGTTTGTAACGCTGTGTAACATAGCGCGGACTGGAGCTCTCAGCCCTTGTGCCATCAAGCGACACGCCGTCGGCCGTGGAGAAGGATGCCAGGATGAGCGCCGAAACGTGAACACCGGGACAGAGGCATCGGGGCATTGGCACCGGAGAATAGGTATCGGAGCATCAATCTTGTGCCCTGCCCGGGATTGGACAGCTTGATTCGCACGTGCCCGAAATCAGGAGCGAAGTGCCCGACCATCCCGTCATGCGCTTTCCCGACTTGACGCACACGCGCACAGAATCGAGGGCCGCCGATAGATTCTTACGCCTGAAACCAACTCGATTCGCATCCGGTAACCGCAATATCCATTGGCCCGATCCATCACGATGCCGACCGCTTCACATTTCGTCCCGGGCAGACCATCCGCAGGACCTTAATCAGAGATTGGATGTTGAAATCCGGCTCAGGTCGCATGCATCTGTCACACAAGACAACGCTGGGCTTCCACTCCGCGACGTGCCCGACAGAGAATCGCAGAACCAAGCCATTCTGGAACAAGCCTCCTCTGACTCGGAGTACTGGACCTGCCCGTTTCGCGGATCAAAGCGGAAATCAAATGCTGGATCCCGAATCAGTCCACAGAACACCACCGGACGATGGCCTCCTGCCAGTCAGACATCATCAACCACACACAAAACCGCAGAACCAAGCCAATCCCCCTACACCCCTCAACCGCTCGGCCCCCGAAAACCATCCCGCTGCACGGACCAAATCAGGAATCAGATGCCAATATCCGATACACTCCGCAAACAACACCTCACCTGCACGGACCCGCCTGCCGCCACCGCATCCGCCAGATTATCCGAACAGCAATCAATACAAACCGGGCATTCACTGTGTCTGCCGGGTCGGAATCTGCTGACTTGGGCATCCGCGCAGCACCGCGGCGATCGCCTCACGTTCTTGTGGTGTCACACTCAGCCCATACGTGGCCTTCACCGCGACCTGCGTGGCGACATACGTGCAGCGGAACTCCGCGTTCGTCGGCAACCAATAAGCCGCGGACGCTGCACCCTTCTCCTCATTCGCAGGACCATCGACTGCCAGCAGATTCAACGGATCATTGCCGAAACGATGCCGCTGCGCGCGATTCCACCGGGAAGCGCCGGAACGCCAAGCATTCTCCAAGGCCACCACGTGGTCTATCTGGACGGCGGTGCTGGATTTCGTACCGCGCGTGAACTCAATCGTGCGCCCGGTATACGGGTCCTCCAATATGCCGAACCGTACAACGCAGCCGCCTGCCACGGTAAACCGGACATCATGCAGGTCTCGTGCGAGAATATCTTCGCGAATATCGCACCCGTTTCCATCGTCGTCAGTCTGCCGGTAACCGAATTCATCACGCTTGTACCCTTTGCCAGATTGCCGTGCATCTACCACCAATGTGCGCAACACTTCGACGACTGGCCCAGTAGCCACATACTCACCGGTGACGCGGGCGACCGGCGGGCTCACGTACGGCAATACCAAACCGATCGCCAAGCCAAAACACGCAACCACGGCAACGACAATCAGGCACCTCGCCCGCGGACCGGCGAAACGCGGACGGCTGAAACGCCCGGATGAAGAACAAGAACGCCGACGCCACGGATACCGACGGGATGTTCCACTCCGCCGATTGCCCCGATGCTGCTGATACTGCTTACGCCCACGGTCCATGGCTCCCCCTGCCTGTCACCGAATGCCCGACATGCCCGAATGCCCGACATGTCTAGATTCGAAACCCCCATGTGAGTTGCCCCAAGCTCACCTCGGATTCAATCTATCGGACATGCATGACAGCCTGATTCCCATGCCAGCGCAGCCGCCTCACATTCCTCAACAATCACATGCACGTACCGCTATCGTGAATCTTCTGCGCGTTCTGATAATCCGAATCGTTGACAATGTACGCCTTGAACGCCTCAGCCTCCTCGCCGGGTGTCGCAACCGCTACTTGCTCCTTGATGATTTCCTGCTCGTATTCACCATCAACCCCAAAATATTTATACGAATATGCTTCAGCCAAGGCTTCATACCTGCCTTTCGCAATGACAGGCCTACCAGTGCCACAAGCAATGAACACCGATCGATGCGACAATTCATGTTTGACGGTAGTCACCATATAGTTATCTCTCTTAGTATAATCATATTCTTTATGTTGTGTATTGATAAATATTTGATTTGGATGACTGTCTACGAAAAATGCCACCGTAATACTCATGTCATCCCCTGACTCCTTAATCCCATATTCGGCACCGTAATCATCAGTCCTGATGATTTCCACGCCCATGATCGAGGCGATCCGGTCCACAGCCGCGGTTACCGCGCTTTCCGTATTCTCAGCCGCATTGATGCCGGTGACCTGCGCCTCAACCGAATGCAAATGATCAACAGTCGTCTTGATATCATCCTGCACTTTCTTGATAGCCGCATCAACATCCTGAGCATGCGCGAACGCAGACTTGATATCTTCCCACGTAGCATCCTTCTTCGCTTTCGACTTGGCCGCAGCAACGTCCGCCGCATAGGTGTCGCCCACCTGCAGCTCCCACCGGTGAGCCATGTCATCCACCCAGCCATCGACTTCTTTACAATATGTCGAAATCGCGTTCAATGTTTCTGAGTCCAATGCCGCCTTCGCACTGCCAAGCGCTGTGGCATCACCCTGGGGATTGTCCGGATCGCCACCAACCTGCGACTTGAATTCGGCGATGGCATCGTCAAGGGCGGACCGCGTCTTAGCTGCTGTCGTGCCGTTATCCGTCCAATCCTCTAAATATTTGGCGATTTCCTGAGCAGTCTTGTACGACGCCTCGGCTTCCTGTGCAGTAGCCGTAGCGGACACACTCTTCGTGGTCCCCGACGACAAATCAGACAATCCACCACGCGCCGCGCCGAAACCGACCCACGCAACAAGCGCCAGCACAACAGCTACAGCGATAACCGTTACCAAAAGAGCCGTACGCGACTCCTTCGCGCGAACCTGCGCGGGCTGGCTTGGACTCTGCCGCCACGGTCCGATTTGAGACGGCTGCGTCGATGGCTGATATCCGTAAGATTGCTGGAACCCATCGGACCGAGGCTGAGGTTGAGGCTGAGGGCTGAACTGTGGCCTGACATATCCACCGGGCTGCGGGAGAGGCTGGTTGAATCCTCCGGGCTGCGACGTTTGGTACGGCACCTGTCCATAGCCATCAGGGCGGGGAGGCGCCGATACCCGGTGTACAGGTTGCGACGGCCGTGCATCACGTCGTTGTGCGAGAGGCGGAGCGGGCCGCATTGCCGGTTGGACCGGCGGTTGCCCAGACTGCTGTGCGGACGATTGCCCAGGCTGCTGCACGACCGGATTGCGAACATCGGCATTGGGCAGAGGAGGCAGCGTAGGCTGCTGTGTTGATTGACGCGCCGGCGCCTGCGACTGCGGGATTTGCTGTGGCGACGACCCTGAGCGTTGCGGCCGCCCCGATAGGCGCTCATGCGGCGGCTGATTGTCGTACTGGTTCCGATAGGGATTCGTCATCATTGTCCCTTCCCGACTGCATCACGCTGCGATACATCCCGCAGACACGGCAACCATGCGCCTCGCTGTCTTGTTCCTGCCGGTATTGCGGGTCAACACGCAAAACCTATTGATAATCTAAAAAATCCCTCAGACAAGTTCCACAGAATATCAAGAATCCGTTGTGTATCTTTCTCAAACACTAACTTCACTTCTAACATGTCACGTAAAGACGGCCATACATACCTGCCATGGCCCTACAGGACATACCGCCGACAACATACCGCCGACACGGCACCACCAAATGGCACTTCCCGCTCCGGGAACCCAAGCATATCAACGCTTCCTACGCTTCCATCAACACCCTCGACAACAGGTGACGGCGGCAAACCGCTACGGTCTGCCGCCGTCACCAGAACGTATCGCCGAAATCACGCCACCTTACCGGATTGCAGGTGATCGAAGACCGGCTTGTTGTCCCCATCGAACTTGTACACGCCGATGTTGGCGCTCGACGGATCATGGTCCTTGTTGAACGGGCCGATGCCGGTCAGACCTTGGTACTGGATGGACTTGCCGCCCTTCAGCAGTGCCAGGCATTCCTTGTAGCTCTTGCATTTCGTGCCGCCATCCGCACCGGAAACCGCGGGCAGATTGTCCTTGATCGTCGCACCGTCAACCGCGCCACCCTTCTGAGCGGCGAGCGCGGACAGCACTACGGCGTCATAGGTTTCCGCCGCATACGTGAAGTTCTTGACTGACGAATCGATGGCCTTGATGCGCTTTTGGAATTCGTCACTTGCTTCAGCGCCAGGGATGGTCGCCGCATCGCCCTTCAGCACGCCGGGGTCGAAATCGCCTGAGTAATCTTGAGCGTTGCCATCGGTCAGGTACAGCTTGTTGGTGTCAATACCCTGGCTGATCATCTCCTTGACGAGCGCCTTGGTCTGGTCGAAGGCGATCACCAAAATCGCATCCGGGTTGGAGGCTTTCAACGTGGTCACCAGAGATGAGAAGTTCGTTTCAGTAGGGTCGAACGTCTCCGTCTTGCCATAGACGACATCGACATTACTGTCCGCGAGCGTATTGACGATCACTTTGCGCAATCCCGTGCCATACTCGTCGTTGAACACCGCGATGGCAAGCCTCTGGATGCCGTCCTGTTCAATGACATTGCTCATCACAGCTCCCTGCACGCCATCCGGGGCGATGGTGCGGAAGAAATACGGATCGATGCCGGACAGGCTCGGCGAGGTCGCGCCTACGGAAATCACGGGGACTTTCGAGCCTGAAGCCTGCTTGTAGATGTTCTTGCTCACCGAGCTGGATGTAGGGCCGATAATCGCGCCCGGTTTCTTTGCGAGCAGGGATTGGACACCAGCAGTGTTCTGATCGGCGTGATCGGCATCCGAAGAGTCTGCGATGGCAGTATTCACGTCCTTGCCGAGCACGCCGCCGGCTGCATTGATATCCTTGACCGCCAGCTTGAATGCTGCAACTGTGTCTGGACCGAGGAAGGACATACTGCCGGTTTCGGGGAAGAAGCCACCAAGCGTCAACGCGCCGTTGCCCGACGAGGCAGAGCCCGATGAGGAGGATCCTGAACCGCATGCGGCGAGCCCGGACAAACCGAGTGCGGCCGCGGCGACCAGCGCGGTTGCACGCATCGCCGCTGTACGGGCAGAACGGAGGTGCATACGTCGGCGTTGTATGCCCGCGAAACGTCCGTTCTCCTGGCTCACCGCCGAATCACTCGCCGGATTGTTCATCGTGTGCCCGACGCTTGTGAATCCATTCATGATATCTTCCTTTCCTCTGCTTTTCCCAAAACGATCCGCCGCCCCGGCGATATCTCGGATATCGGACTGCGCTTGGACTGACGAGTCCAAACCAGCACAGTCTGAAGGTGAGACCGGCATGTACCGGCACTGCACTGGTATTGCGCCAGTGCCACACCGGGGTACGCTGATTCGGCATGCGCTGGATGATGGTTTCCTGTGCAATACCGGGGTGTTGCGTTGCGCACTATTGTGCTGATTGAACATTTCCCCGCCATTCCCCGACGGCAACATCACTGTTGCCAGATAGAGCAGATGCGTAACCATCAGCGCACGATTGTGTTTCGATGACCGGTCAGCGGCTCAATCGCGGGCATCAGACTGAAGCCGGAGAGGGGCTGGAAGAGGGGCTGCACGCAATCACCAGATGGATGCGGACTGATGATGCGCAATCCCGATGGGCGTCGTGTGAGGATTGGCCACAAATCGGGGTAACAGCACAACTCTCCAGCGCAACCAACCCAGCCGAACACGACATTGTGAGGATCCACTCACAAAACGAGGGGCTAGACCCACGGCATACTCGCCAATCCGGCTTCCACGAGTGGCACCGCGCGGAATCCGGTCACATTCGGCGGCCAGCCGATGACTGCATCAACATCAACGCGTGTTCGACGTATGCGCGGGCGGCGTCACATCACTTACCTTCGGACGGCTCCCATCCACAGGCACTCAACACGAGACCGGGGCGGGCCACGCCCGCTCACGCTCAGACGACCCAACTGCCAGTTGAGACATCAAGCAGTCGCCGCATGAACCAGACATCGGGCGACATGTTCGGAAATTGCCTCAGGCTGCGAAATCGTCACTCGCATCGCATTCCCTTGGGCAATACCCGCATCAGTCAACGGCACCGATCCGCCGATGCCTGCAGGCGTGGCATGGCTGGAACCGCCCATCCCGGCAGCAGCAGCGACCCCCATCATCCCAGACTGGTCGATAGTCGCAGTATGTTCAGCACCCCGCCCGCCATCATCGCCACGGGCATCATCCGGACTTGCATCACTACGAACCGCAGAACCGGTGGCATCGACGGCACCACCTGTCGCATCCCTGTCGAGCACACTGTCGTTCAGGACTATGTCATCCTGCCAGTTATCTCCGCCAAGCACCCGTTCCTGCGAGCGCAGACCGTCATCGCCCGCGGAAACGCGGAATTCCGGCAGGAACCGCCCGCCTTCAGCCACACGGATATGCTCCTGCGCGAGGATTCGCCTTGCCGCAAGCGGATCTCGCACTGGCAACCACATGTTGAACCCGCTTCCTTCCACGGTTCGCATACCGAACCGTTCAAGCAACGCCGCCATCGTCTTGCGCCTGAGCGCGTAGGTGTGACGCGCACCCGCAATGGTCGTATACGCTTGGCGGTCCGCAAGCATCTCGCACAGCAGCTCCTGGAGGAATCTGCTGACCCAGCCTGCTCCCAACCGTCGTCGTTCCACAATGGCATCAACCGCTTCGCGCGGCCCGGACAATGCTGCAAGCCGCAAATCAGGGCCATGCGATTTCGAGAAACTGCGGATATGGATCACCCGGTCAGGCAGCAGGGAACCCAAGGACACGGCGAACACATCGGCGACCATGCCGCTGCTGTCATCTTCGACAATCAGCGGAATGTCACGCCCAATCACTTCCTGTTCCCAGATGCGCAATACTCTGGAGATTGCCGACAGACGTTCGGGCGTGTAGCTGATACCCGTAGGATTTTGGGCACGCGGTTGGATGATGACCATGCTGATACGTCGGCCTTGCTCCCGTGTCGGCCCTGGAGCCGGCCCGAACCGTTCCAACACGTCAAGCAGGCGATGGGGATCCATGCCTTCCGCATCGACCGGTACACCGACGGCGATCGCCCCGCGTTCCCGCAGCACATCAAGAATGAACGGATACGTAGGGGATTCGACCACCACCACATCGCCATGCCGGACGAACGCCGCGATGGCGAGCGCAAGCCCGTCCCCCGCTCCGGACACCATGGTCATCGCCTGCGGATCATACGGCCAGTCGCCGCGCAGCTCTTCTTCCAGCATGGGAAGGATTGTCGGCCCGGTGTACGAGTTCACAAACGCCCGACGGTTGCCGAGCCGGGCAAGATACGGGCGGATGGTCGGCAGGAGCGTGTTGTCAGGGGTGCCGCGAGACAGGTCGATGACCGGGGCGTGTGCAATGGCGGAACCTGTGAGTCCTTGCGTCTGTCCGAAGCCCCACGTACCGGCATTCCGTTCGGCGTGCGTTCCGGAACTATCGGCAACGCCTCGGGTTCCATGGATTCGTCCCGTTCCGGATGGTTCGAATACCGCTCCGGCACCTGCCGACAACATGGATGCATATGATTGCCGACCACCAGCGCCGCTGGTGGTGGTTGCGGCGGACGCCGGCGGAATGTTCACTTCGGACAGTGCCTGCGGCAACACGAATGTGCCTGCCCTACCCCGCGAATGGACCACTCCCGAGCGGGCAAGCATATGGTAGGCGGCGGAAACCGTGGCTGGGCTCACATGCAGTGTACTTGCGAGCGCCCGGACCGTTGGCAGCCGGGTTCCCGCCACAAGTACTTCGGTGGATACCAAGGTGGTGAGCGATTCGACGATGCGTTGCGGTGTCGCCGTCGCGGTCTGGGTGCGGACGAATCCTGCGAGACGTTCGGCTCCTATGGTTGGGGCTTGTGTCGATCGGGTTCCAGCGGCATCGGCGGCAGTGGCGGCGTGGGCGGCATCAGTGATGCCAACGAAACCGTCGACACGAGCAGAACCTATCGAGCCGGCGGAACCTACAGTACCGACGGGACCTTCAGCGTCGATGGAACCCGTGAGTCCCGAACCACGTGAGCCCTGGTCAACGGCGGAACCTGCGCCACCGGCAGAGCCACCACATTCATGATGGTCATGATGCTGACTGTAGGAATCATTGTGCTTATTGTCCGTAATCATTTCGTCTTCTCGCCTTCTCCGCTCACCGCTGCCCGCGCGCGCACGCTTCATTTGACATTCTCAGTATTGCCAATCGCGATTATTCCGGTGTTTCAAAAGGACGCACAACTGGAAATGTCCACGTAAAACGCGAAATGTCCATCACTCACAATGCCAATTGCAACGCCAATTGAACGCAGCCCGACCCGAGTCGGGACCCTTCGAGGAAAGGACACATCATGGGACATGATTGCTCGGCAGATGAGACGATCTGGAACGACGCCTACGCATTGGACCGTGCGCACGTCTTCCACTCCTGGCACGCACAGCGCAACCTCCACCCAACCGAAGTGGTCACCGGCCACGGCGTGTGGCTCAAGTACGCGGATGGCCGTGACATGCTGGACTTCACCAGCCAGCAAGTCAACGTCAATATCGGCTACCAGCACCCCGCGGTCGTCGAAGGCATCAAGCGACAGGCGGAACTGCTCGCCACCATCGGCCCCGATTACGCGAACCTCGCCCGTGGCCGAGCCGCCTCGCTGGTCGCCCGCCGTGCCCCCGCAGGATTCGACAAAGTGTTCTTCACCAACGCCGGCGCCGATGCGAACGAAAACGCCATGCGCGCGGCACGCCTGGTCACCGGGCGCGACAAAATCCTCTCCTCATACCGCTGCTACCACGGCAATACCGGCGCAGCAATCAGCGCGACCGGCGACTGGCGTCGCAAACCGAACGATTACGCACGCGGCCACGTCCATTTCTTCACGCCGTACCTGTACCGCTCCGAATTCTTCGCCACCACGCAGGAAGAGGAATGCGAGCGCGCGCTCACCCACCTTGAGCACGTGATCCAGTTCGAGGGGCCGGACACCATCGCCGCCGTACTGCTGGAATCCATTCCCGGCACCGCAGGCATCATCATTCCCCCGAAGGACTATTTCAAGGGCGTGCGCGAGATCACCCGCAAATACGGCATCCTGATGATCACCGACGAAGTGATGGCCGGCTTCGGGCGCACCGGATTCTGGTTCGCGCTCGATGACTACGATTACACGCCGGATATCATCACCTTCGCGAAGGGCTGCAATTCCGGGTATGTGCCGGCGGGCGGCGTGATCATGTCCGATCCGGTAGCCCAACATTTCGATGACGTCGTGTTCCCCGGAGGACTCACCTATTCCGGGCATCCGCTGGCGATGGGCGCCATTGTGGCGACGCAGGAGGCAATGGAGAAAGAACATATCGTCGACAACGCCCACGATGTCGGCCGGGACGTGCTCGGACCTGGCTTGCAAGCGCTGACCGAGCATCATCCGACCATCGGAGAGGTGCGCGGAAAAGGCGTGTTCTGGGCGGTGGAACTGGTCGCAGACCGGGCCACCAAAGAGCCGCTCGACGACGCGACCATGCAGCGGATCGTCAAGGAAGCCGACAAGCTGAATCTCGTGCTCGGCGTTCACAACAACCGTATCCACGTGACCCCGCCATGCGTGATCAGCGCTGAGGAAGCGGCTGAAGGCGTCGCGCGGCTGGACCAAGCGATGACCGCCGCCGGCTGCTGACCTGCTGTTGGCGTGGTCCCGCATGATTCCGCGCATTTCCGCATAGTTCCGGCGTGCGATGCCACACATTGCAACCCGGAGGCCGGCACCGCAACCGCACTGACCGCAATACGGTACGCCTTACCGTACAGGTACGGTAAGGCGTTCCAGACGACACACCTTGAACCGCACAGTGTTGACGGATACAGCATCGGCACTGTATATCAACATCGATACCACACGAGATCCCATATCCCGCAATATCTCGCACCATGAAACGACACAGACAGGAAGGCAGATCATGACAGAACAAACATCAGCGACACCGCTTGACGGCGTCAAACGCGCAGTCGTCACCGGAGCGTCAAGCGGCATCGGCGCGGCGACGGTCCGCTCGCTCGTCGCGGACGGATGGCATGTAGCCGCGCTAGCCCGCAGAGTCGAACGTCTCGACGCGCTGGCCAAGGAACTCGGCGATGCAGTCGAACCCATCGCCACCGATATCACGGACGAATCCAGCGCGCAGGCTGCCGTCGAAACCATACTCGCCGGCGGACCGGTCAAGGCGCTGGTCAACTGCGCTGGCGGCGCCATCGGCAAAGACCCAGTCGCCACCGCAAGTATCGACGACTGGCGAGCCATGTATGAGCTCAACGTGCTCGGCACGCTGCGCATGACGCAGAAACTGCTCCCGGCGCTCAAGGAATCCGCCGGCACAGTGCTCGTCATCTCCTCGACCGCCGGCATCGAACCGTACGAGGGTGGTGCCGGGTATTGCGCATCGAAATTCGCCGAACGTGTGATGGCCCGTGTGCTGAGGCTGGAAATGATTGGCGAGCCGATCCGTGTGGTGGACATCTCCCCCGGCATGGTGCACACCGACGAATTCTCAATGCACCGCTTCCACGGCGATGCTTCGAAGGCAGCCGCCGTGTACGCCGGCGTACCGGATCCGCTGAAAGCCGAGGATATCGCCGAATGCATCCGATGGGCGCTCGATCAGCCGGATACGGTCGATATCGACTCGATTGTGGTCAGGCCGCGGGCGGAAGGCTCGTACACGAAGGTGTACCGCAAGTAAGGTGTGGTCGCCGCCATCTCTGCTTCTGCCGACACTGAGGAGTACGTAAGCGTCGGCAGAAGGGTCTACCGACGGTGAAAGGTGCATAAGCGTCGATAGAGGAATCTACCGACGGTGAGACAGCCCCAAGCGTCGGCAGAAGGTTCCGGGGGTGTGGGCGCTATCTGGAATCCTCGATGCGGGGCTCACTGTAAAGCCCTGAACCGACTACAGAACTCCAATCACTTCGCTCCGATGGTACATGCCGAGGTGCCCACGCTCACTCCAGGGTTCTCCCAGCCCATCGGCGTCTGGTCAACACCCAAGTCGGACTTGGCTTTTGTGGATGTGGTCACATCGAAGGAATACGTCATCGACTTACCGGGGTTCAGCAGCACCAGTGTCGTGGTGACATCCTTGCCGTTCAGCGTAGTACGCTTCGGTGCCACGGATACCGTGCCGTTCCCGCTCGTGGTGATATTCGAAATCGACCCGCCGGCAGGCGCGTACATCAGCATCTTCTCAACGGCCATACCGCGTGCCAGACTCGGCACCTGGACGCCGCCTGCGATGTAGTCAGGCAACGTAGCCAGTTCGGCGTTCGTCAGCGTGTTGCTCAACGTATATTCGACGTGATACGTCTGAGAACCGTCGCTATTGCACGATGTCCGCGTAATCTTTGTCGTACGGTGCACGTACCAATCCATCTTGGACGGGTTCTGCTCCGTAATGTACATGCCGATCTTCGGGTTGGCTTCATCGCTCGGCGTGGACGCGGTGAATCCAGCGGATTGCAAGGAACTTTCGGTCGCTTCATCAAAACTGTACATGGAGAAATGCCGGCCCTGGGCGAGCGAGGACATCGCCTGCCCGACCTGCGTCAGCTTCGTGAGGTTGATATTCGAGAACATCGCGCTGATCGACTGGACGGCGACTTCGGTGAAATACTGGTCCTGCATGCTCACCGGATAATCCTTGTATACCGTGTTGAGCAGGAATTCCGCCGTGTTGGTGCCGTCGAGCACGCGGCCGTCCGACAGGGTGACCTGCCCGTTGATGGCGACCATCTTCTGGAGGAATACCGGGTCGACCATCAGCACACCGTCCAGGTTTTGGCCGGCTCCCCACGGGGTACGCTGCCAGATCGCCCGCATACCTTCCGCCGAGCGTTGCGTATCAGGATAGACGGCGAGATCGCGCATGTCGAAGGACATCTGCAGCGGGCCCCACTGGTTGAAGATACGCTGTTCATCGGCAGTCGGATCACCAGTCCCGTAGGGTATGTATTCCGTGTTCGAGCGGAAGTCGCCGATTGAGATCTTGCCGTTGTCGGTGGTCATCACACCGACGGAACCCAGCAAACCGCCGCTGGAACGGGCTTCTGACGTGGTCATTGCCATGACCGCATACGTCTTCGCACCGCCCGATCCGAGGAAACCGGGGATGATATCAAGCGCATTCGCCAATTCATTGATTGTCGTCCCCGCCGTGTTCAGCTGCTTCTTGCCGCTGGCGTATGCCGTGGCGATCTTGCCGATCTTGGGCTGTGGCAGGGCGTCATATTCGCTGACCAGCTTCTGGAGCGGCTCATTCGCGGCTTTCATGGATGTAGCGGCCTGGGTGATCGGTTCCAAGTTCAATGAGCCGTCGTCCGTAGTCAGCGATGCGTTCACCAGTGTGCCCAGTGTGGAGCTGAGTTGCGGAATCGATCCGGTGGCCAGCTCGTGCACGATGCGGGTCATGCCACGCACGGTGGTAATGTCATCGCCGTACACGGGCATGTGGGAGGCAAGCGTCCACAGCTTCCCGTTGGTGATCTGTTGAGCGGCCGCGGTTTCCGATTGCAGTTGCGGCAACACCGCGTTGATGGAATCCACGGTGTCTTTGCTGATGCCGGCAGTACCCGAACCGGACAGCCCCTTCAGCCCGGACATCAGCGATATCGCCTTCTCCTCATGGGCTTTGACTTCCATGGCCTGCTTGTAGAAGGTGGTTGCAACAGCGCCTACAACCCCCGCCACAACCACCAAGACAATCAGGACAATCCACGGCCAGATATGCCTACGCCTGCCCCCATGGATACCGGGCATGTTGCCGTGCTGCGCCGAATGTCTGCTCATGCTGCTCCTCACCGATCCCCGGCATGCGACCGGATGCGACCATGCCACACCCCCTGGCCGCACCGGTGCAATCCAACTCATCGTATTATCCCGCACCCGGGGAACGCATCGCTCAGCCCGATGGTGATATCCACCGTTGCTCCACGTTTCGCCACAGGTGCGGTACAGCAGATTACCGTGCGCGGATGCCGGCGAACCCGTCTGTGTCAGACACGCACCACCACATCCGCGACACGCATCGTCGACTGCCGATGCGAGACCAGCACGATGGCGACATCACGCTCAGCGGCCATCTGATTGACCGACGTGAGAATCACCGCCTCGTTCAATGCGTCCAAACGGCTGGTCGGTTCATCAAGCAGCACCAGATCCGCCTTGCGCAAGAAGACACGCGCCAGACCGATGCGCTGCCGTTCACCTTCGGACAGGCGACCGCCAAGCTCACCGACCTGCGTATCCAGCCCGTCAGGCAGCGAATCGACCAAATCAAGCACGGATGCCTTCCGCAAGGCCTCGCGCAACTCCTCGTCGCTCGCATGGTCATTGGCAATCCGCAGGTTCTGGGCAATCGAACCGTCAAACAGATAGGTCTCTTGGCTCATCATCGTCTGCGTACGACGACGATACGACGCGTCCACTTGCGGAAGCGGCATGTTGGAGAAGCAAATCCTGCCATGCTGCGGGTCCCAGTAGCGCATCAGCAGTTTGAGTACCGTCGACTTGCCGCGTCCGGACGGCCCTTGGATCCCCAAAATACCGGTCTTGGGGACAGCCAAGGACAAGTCGCGCACAATCGGCTGGTCGGGACGATACGAGAAGTCCACATGCTCGAACGCCATGCCGTCATACGCAGGCTTGCTGGTGCCGGTCTCCACAACGGCCGGCTGCTCGTCAAGCAGTGCGAACAGGCGCCTTGCGGAGGCGAAGGTCTGCGTCAGATTCGCCGGGAGCGCACTCAAGGCGAGGGTCGGGCCGAACGAGCTTGCGATCAGCACCACGGCGACCACGGCATTCGGAATGGAGAACGGGTTGCCCTGCGACACGCGCAACGCGACCAGAACCGCGCCGACGGTCGCTGCGATGACCAGCAGACCGCCGATAGCGGTGAAGCGGCCGGTGCGGCGGCTCAGACGTGCCCGTTCCGACCACAGGCGACGTGTTCTGGAGATGATGTTGCCCAACCGGCGATTGCCCTGCCCGAAGCGGATGATCTCGTCAAGACCATGCATATCGTCAAGCATGACATCGTCAAGCTGTGCGGAATACTTGCGGATCTTCGGACCGAGTGTACGCACGCTCGCCGCGAAACGGCGGGGAAGCAGCACGCCGACGACCAGATGTGCGACGACCAGCAGCAGCGCGAACCACGGGTCGAGCGTGAACGCCGCCACTGTGAAGACGATTGTGGTCACTATAGCGATGACGACCGGTGAAATCGTATGCGCGAAGAAGATCTCCAGCAGCTCGACATCGGTGGTGATCAGCGAAATGAGATCGCCCTTGCCCTTGCCGGCAAGCTTGGCGGGAGCCAACTTGCGCAACGCGGCGAACGCCTTTGACCGGAACAACGCCAGCAGGCGGAACGCGACATTATGGTTCATGTACTGTTCCGCATACCGCATAACACCGCGCAGCAAGCCGCACACCACCATGCAGATCACCGCGGTGCGGGCCGACAGCCCCCATACCGGATGCCCAAGATGGGCGAACAATGCGCACACACCGAACACCGGCAGGAATGTCGCCGACAAATGCCCGATGGTGCCGTAGAGGCACGCCTGAACCATGTACAGGCTCAACGGCCTGACCTCGCCAAGCAGACGGCCGATCAGCGACATTGAGCCGAGGCGTTTGGCTTGTGTACCGCCGGCGGCAGCAGGAGCAGCGCTGGCATCGGAGTCTGAGCCCGTGTTGCCGGCAGCCCCTGCCCCGGACGCATCGCTTGTATCAGCTGCCTGCGAGCCGTCTTTTGTGTACGACAATGTCGGAACCGCGCTGCCGCTTGCCGACGCATCAAAAGCGCCGGACGCCTTGCCGCGCCCCATGCCGGCGAGTTGACGCATCTGCTCGCTGCCGACCAGCATACGAGCATCGTCACGGTGAGCGACATGCTCAAACACCGCCTGGGCCCGGAACAGTTTCGCGTACACGCCATCCGTCACCACAAGCGCATCATGCTGGCCGGTTTGGGCGACCGTGCCATGGTCGAACACCACAATCTGGTCGGCGAGCACCGCGTTCGCCACGCGATGCGTGATCATCAACACGGTTTTATGGTCCGCCAAGTCACGGATCGTGGCAAGAATGCGGTTTTCGCTGTCAACATCAACACTGCTGGTGGCTTCGTCGAACACGTAAATCGCGCTGTCTCGCAGCAGTGCACGAGCAATCGCGACACGTTGGCGCTGCCCGCCAGACAGGTTCGCCGCATCCTGTTCGATCTTCATGTCAAGACCGCCTGGCTGGGCGCATACAAAATCATCGATACGCGCCTGGTGCAGCGCGACCCACAAGTCGTTATCCGTGGCTCCCGGCTTGGCCATCACCAGATTCTGCCGCAAGGTACCGGCGAACAAATGGCTCCGGGCGCTGACCACAGTCACTGCGCCCGTCAACGACTGTTCCGCCACATCGCTCAATTCCACGTCCGCAGACGTGCCAAGCAGCGAATAACCAAGACGGATCGAACCGTCATATCCGACCAGCGAGCCGCCCAACAGGCCGGCTGCCGTGGACTTGCCAGACCCGGACATGCCGACGATGGCAGTCAGTTTGCCGGGATGCGCAGTGAAATTCACGTCCTGGAGGGCGACCTTCTTGTCATCGCCTGAACCGTAAGCGAATCCGACATGATCGAAGGTCACGGACACCGAATCCGCGACCGAAGGCAGACGAATGCTGCCATGATGCGGTACCGGCGCATCCAACAACGCGAAAATCCGTTTCGTGGATGTCATGCCGTTCATCGCCACGTGGAAATACGATCCCAACTGGCGCAGCGGCAGGAAGAAGCTCGCCGACAGCAAGGCGACCACCAATGCCGCCGGGAGCCAGATTTGACCGATCATGAACTGCCAGATCGCCACGCCGATGCCGGCTGCCGTCCCGCCGTACGCCACCAGGTCCATCGCCGACAGCGAGCGCAGCTGGATCTGCAGCACACGCATGGTCATGACGCGGAATTCCTCGGCCTTCTGATCCATATCCTTGGCCGCACGCCCGTCGGCATCGAAGGTTTTCAAGGTTTCCAAGCCTTGCAGGTTATCAAGGAACGCGGCACCCATATCGGTGTACTTGCCCCAGTACTTCTTGAACACCCGGGAGGCGCTCATCGCCACCAGTCCCACAATGACGACGATCAGAGGGGCGCACACCAGCAGAACCAATGCCGCCGGCCAGTTGACCGGGGCGACGAAGATGAACAGGGTGATCGGCGCGAGAATCGAATAAAACAGTTGCGGAAGGAACAGCTCGAAGAAACTTTGAATCTGTTCAATGCCTTCGCCAGCGGACTGGACCACGTCGGATGTGCGTACACGCTGCGCATAGGAGGGGCCGAGTTGCAGCATCTTGCGGTACAGCTTCTCACGCAGTGCGAGTTTGACGCTTTCGCTCGCGCGGGTGCCGAAATAGGCGGAACAGCGGGTGGCCACATATTTCACGACGACGATGACGGCGATGAACAGGATGAACATGCCGTAGTTGTCGGGGTATGCAGACAGGGCCTGTTTGCCGGATTCGAGCGCCGAATCGCCCTGCGTCTGCGCAGGATTGAGGCATCGGCCGATCGCGTTGAGCCGGGTGCATTTCGACGCGTCGAGCGGCTCGACATATCCGAGGATGTTGCCGAGTAAACCCACCAGAACATAGGCGAACCCGATGTCCGCCAACAGCGACACCCACAGGCACACCACCTTCGCCGCCACCAGGCGCTTGATGCCTGGCGTCAACGAAAACAGCCGCTTATCGAACATGCCGACCCCTTTCCGCAAACGCGAATCACATGAACATCTCACCGGACTCGTTGGACCCGGACCCGCTCGGCCTACGCCGAAGGTTGTGTCGCTCGGTCGCCACGCGACGACCGCTCGATGGCGGGCTCGCAGCAACCGGGTAGGCAGATACCATTCGGTGACGGTCGAAGGTCCGGCAACAGCAGGCGGCACAGTCAGGCGCAGGATGAGGACATCATGCGCGCCGGTCTGAACGCTGGAATTCAGGCCTTTGGAACCCGGCATGCCAACTGCATACGGTCACGATCACAATGGGGGTATTGTAGCTGATTGCCCTGTCTGATACCAGAGTTTTCGCAAACCGCGACCAATACTTCATAATCCCGCGCGCAAACGGACGGAGACCCGTGCAGCCAGACCCAGATGACACGCACGAAGACGCGCACACAGCGACACACGAAAGGCACACGAAAGGCACACAGCGCCCGTGACACATACGAACAGATGACGGTGTCACCGCCGCAACAGCAGTCTGACGATTATCTGAGAATTTCGTCCCGCACTAGTGACTTTTGATTCGATTGCCGCTAACCTGTGTGGCGACGACACCTCCGGATGCACCAGGAGACTTGGCGCACGGCATGGCATGCGGCCGAAAGGAGCATCAGGCATCCAGGATTCGGACAGGTGACGCACCAGCATCACTACACACCGACACCGTATTCGGCCACCATGTTCGGAGGAAGTATGAGCACCATCAACGACAGCAACAGGCAACCATCCACACGCCTCGCCGCCAATCCCGATGACAACGGCAATCCGGCAGGCTCCGCAAACACAGCGAGCGCCACCAGCCCGGCACGCCCAGAGAGCCCGCGCGCGACTGCCACCCGGCTCGGTCCACGTGACTACATCACCATCGGCGTCTACACCGTCCTGTATTTCGTGATGATCTCCATCGGAGCGCTTATCACGCATCTCATCCCCGTCGGCATGCCGTTCGCCGGATTCGCATGCGGCCTGCTCGGCACCACGCCACTGATGCTGCTGATGGCGAAAAGCCAAAGATTCGGCGCGATCAGCATTATGGGCATCCTGCTGGCCTTGCTGATGGGCGCCGTGCACGGCAATTACTACACAGTCGCCACTTCGATCATCGCTGCGGTACTCGCAGACCTGATCGCCACAAGAATCCGCACAAGGAGCAACGGCAGCACCGAAGCCCCGACCCGCAGCACCGGCGTCACCCTCGCATCCGTATCGGTGTTCAACCTGTGGAGCATCGGCATGTTTCTGCCGTTCTACATCGGCCGGGCCACGTATCTGCAACAGCTGACCGCACGGAAAGGCGCTGAATACGCCGGTCGTCTCGCAGGACTGTTCCCCGCTTGGACGCTTCCATTGGTCATCGTGCTCGGCCTGCTGGGCGGTCTGCTCGGCGGTGCGATCGGTCTGGCGCTGTTGCGACGCCACTTCAAGCGGGCAGGGCTCGCCTGAACCAATCGATCAATCTGCATCGATCCGCATCCGCGAAGCACCGGCTACCGGTCGGGACGGCAGCGGTCCGGAACCATGAGCATCGTGTCGGGAAATGTCGTAATCCCAACGCGATCGCCGTACCCGCCATAGCCACTTGTACACCTTGTGGCAGCGGCGGGCGAGACGAACGAGACGGTCGCGGCGGGCGTGAAGGCACGAAGCACACGCTTCCAGTAATCCCGAACGCGGCGTCCATACACCCATCCAAGCGACATCTGGAAAGGATGACATTGACGATCAGCCCGATAGCGCAACACGGCATGTTGCGGTGCGATCCACGCACCAAACTTGCATTCACCCTCACGGTCGGTTGTTTTTGTCTGACATCCGCCGGCGGGGATGCGCCCGTCATGCAGCAGGCGCGCGGAGTGCTCATCTGTTGCACATTCCTGCTGTTGGCCGGATCAGGGCGTCTGAAACAGGCGCTCGCCATGGGGCTGTTCTCCGTTGCCTGCGTGGGACTGGCGCATGTCACCGCGCACTGGCACGGGACGGCCGCATGGTTTTCCACGATGTCCCTCACCATGTGGATGCAGATGCTGCCCAGCGGGGTGGCGGCATACTGGCTGATGGCGACCACGACGGCAAGCGAGCTGACCAGCGCACTGCAACGGATGCATATCCCGCAGGCGGTCACGATTCCTCTGGCGGTGATGTTCAGGTTCTTCCCCACCGCCGCTGAAGAGCAGCGCGCGATCAACGACGCGATGCGGATGCGTGGCGTGCATATCAGGGGTCGCAAAGCGAATCGCATGCTCGAATACCGTGTCGTTCCGCTCGTCGCCAACATGGTCCGCATCGGCGACGAGCTCACCCAAGCGGCGCTGACCCGAGGACTTGGCGCGCGCACCGAACGGACGAGCATCGCACGCATCGGCTTTCACGGGCTTGATATCGTGCTGCTGACGGCTTGCGGCGCATGCTGCGCGCTGTGGGCGCTCACCGCATTCGGAGTACTGTCATGACCGGTACTGCGATTGATTTCTGTCACGTCTCCTTCGCATACGCGAACGGTGCCGCCGGCTTGCGGGACACGACCATCGCCTTCGACGCGGGGCAGGTGATTGTCCTATGCGGCGCCTCAGGCTGCGGGAAAACCACGATGACCCGGCTGATCAATGCCTTGGCACCGCAGTATTTTCCCGGCATACTGCACGGGAATGTCACCGTCGCCGGCGTGGATACGCGTACCACGGATATCGCCACGCTGGCTGAGCATGTCGGTTCGGTGTTCCAGAACCCCGACAGTCAATTCTTCACCATGAACGTGAGGGACGAACTCGCGTTCGCGTGTGAGAATCTGGCGATGCCTCCTGATCTCATCCGCGAGCGCGTGGAGTCCACCGCCCGCGCATATGCGCTCACCGACTTGTTGGACCGGCCGCTGGCCGATATGAGCGGCGGCCAGCGGCAACGCGTGGCTTGCGCTGCGATATCGGTTGCCCGGCCGCCGATCGTGGTGTTGGACGAGCCGACCAGCAATCTTGACGCGACGTCAATCAACGCGTTGCGTGGTATCGTCGCCCGGTGGAAACGCGAAGGCAGAACGGTTGTCATCGCCGAACACCGGTTGTCCTGGCTTGACGGTCTGGTCGATACGGCGCTCATCCTCGACGGCGGCCGTGTGGTACGCCGGTTTACCGGGCAGCAATGGCGGAATCTCTCCGATAGCGAGCGCCTTCATCTCGATTTGCGTCCGGTCACTGTACAGCAGCTTCGCAGCATTCGCGTCTCTCGACACCCCCACACCCCTACACACCAGGCTGACGGCAACAGCTCGCCCGCCTACCATGTCAACGGTTTCCGATACCGATACCGCCACACGCGGCACGACACGCTCGATATTAGCGATATGACGATTCCATGCGGCGCCGTCACAACAGTCATCGGACTGAACGGCGCCGGAAAATCAACCTTCGCGCGATGCCTGCAAGGTCTTGACCGGCGCTGCCGCGGCACGCTCATCGCCCCAGACGGCGCACGATTGCAAGCCCGGCAACGGTTGGACGCGTGCACCACCGTGCTGCAAGACGTCAACCGCGAGTTGTTCACCGAATCCGTGCTCGCGGAAGTCATGCTGTCACAGCCATGTGAAAACGAGCGAGCGGCACTCGACATCCTTGATTCACTGGGGTTGCGCCAGCTGGCAGACCGCCATCCGATGTCATTGTCAGGCGGGCAGAAACAGCGTGTCGCCATCGCCGCGGCCATCGCAAGCCAGCGCCCGATCATCATCGTTGACGAACCGACCAGCGGGTTGGATTTGCGGCACATGCGCGAGGTCTCCTCGCTGATCCGGGGACTTGCGGAGCGTGGCCGCACCATCGTCGCAGTCACACACGACCCGGAGTTCGCGCTAGAGGTGTCCGACTACGTGGCGCAACTCGTGGACGGACGGCTCGCCGATTGGTATCCAGTCACCACGCCGGGCGGAACAGCCAAACTGCTGGATGCGCTTGTCCCGGATTGCGACAGTCCCTTGTCTCACGCAGGCGACCAGTCACCGTCCCAGCGAGACGCCGGCCAGTGACGCGCGTTTGACGACTTTCGCCTCGACTTGGCCCACACCATATGTGGACACCGGATACCCGGGTTCAGGCCCCTCCCTCATCAGGAACAGCGCCTCCCGCATCGCGGCGACACCAAGCTGATGGTAATCCGGTCGAATGGTCGTCAGCGGCGGGAACGTGTCGCGCGCCACCGCAATGTCATCGAAACCAGCCAAGCTGACATCCTGCGGAATGCGAATATCATGCTCTCTCAACGCGCGAGCCACGCCGATGGCCTGCGCATCATCCGCCGTGACCACCACCGTCGGCAATTTGGCTCCGGACGAGCCAATGTATTCCAACACATGGTTCATTTGCGCATACGCCTCATCGGACTGCCAAGAACGACACCGCACAATCCGTGAGGAAATCGCGTATTGCGCGGACAGTTCACGCCACGCTTCCAGCCGTGTCGTCGCATCCCGCCATTCCGAAGGCCCCGCGAAATACAAGGCAGTGCGGTGCCCATACCCGGCGATCATGCTGATCAGCCGATCCATGGCGCCCCACTGGTCGATACCCACGATCGCAGTCCGGTCACGCTGGGCTTCATCACGGATCATATTCAAACCGGTGCTGATGCTGGTTCCGCCGTTCGTCGCCGTCAACACAATCCGCGGCCTGGTGACCGGAGCACGACACGCGGCAGTAAACAGGACATCCGTCGGAACCATCATGATGAGTGCATCCGCATTCAGTTCATCAAATCCGTCGCACAGACGGTTGAAATCGCTCTGCGAACACATAGCCTTGCGAATCATCGACACGGCGACAAACAGACCCCGCGAACGTGCAGCCGACTCAATCGCCTGAAGGGTCTGCACGGCCCCATGGAACTGGTCTCCCCCCATAATCACGCCGATGATGCGGGAACGGTGTGAAGCGAGTGCCCGTGCGGAATTACTGGGACGATACCCGAGCTGCTGAATGGCTTTGCGGACGCGATTGCGCGTGTCGACCGATACGTCCGGGGAATGGTTGATGACGCGGGAGACCGTTTGATAGCTCACTCCCGCCAATGCGGCCACATCTTTCATCGACGGGCGAGCGGTCCGACGATTGTGTTCCATCGAATGCGTGTCCTTTCCCTACGGCATCAACCCGGTTGGATCTGCCGGATTCAGGCCAGATGCCAGCTTAACCGGTGCAGGGGTGTCGGCCCGTATGCTGCGATCGCATCGCGGTGGGCCTGCGAGCCATACCCCTTGTTGCGCGCCCAGCCGTACGGTTCATACGCCGGATTCCCCTCGGCGATATCCACCATCAGATGGTCCCTGGTGACTTTCGCGATAACAGCCGCCGCCGCAACCGTCGCGCAATGCTGGTCGCCCTTGACTTGAGTGATGATGTGAGCGGGCACAGGCACATCCGGCGCGTCGAAGGTGCCGAGAGCGGCGGTGATGTAATCGTTCGGCCCGTCAAGAATCCCGCCGACACGAACGCCGGGTGCCGTAGCATCGTCGTCAAGAACGTCAGAAACGTCAGGAGCCGAACCGTGCCCATCGATGCCGAGTTGGCGTTCCAATTCGTCCAACGCGCGTAGAGCGGCGACGCCGAGCGCATAGGTGATTCCCCACTCGTCGATTTCCGTATTACTCGCCTGTCCGACCGCACTCGAAGCGCACCATCGGCGCAACGGGTGGAATATCGCCTCCCTGCGGTGTTCCGTCAACATTTTGGAATCCGCGACCCCATCAGGAACCTCCAATGTCGGAAGGTCACGCGCCCAAATCGCGGCGGCGCCGACCATCACCGGACCGGCGAGGGAGCCACGGCCGACCTCGTCGAACCCGACAATCAAATCGTACCCTTGGGCGGCAAGGCGGCGTTCTGATTCCAGTGTCGGGATCGGGCGGGTGCGTTTATGGCCGTCCCCATGGGCGCTCGCATGGACGGGTGCAGCGGTATGCGCATTGCCTCGGGAGCGGGGAACGGACTTGCGGGACTGGTCAGACTTACGAGGCTGATCAGACTGGTCATGCTGGTCAAACTGGTCATGCTGGGTTAGGGACATTCGCAAACACCTCGTGATGGGAGTCAATCGTGCCGATGCGGCTCAGCGGCCAATTACGCACAATCGCCACGCCAAGTACATCACTAATCGGAACAAGCCCGTTCGCCCCATCATTCTGGTGATACCGGGAATCCGCGGAATTGGCGCGATTGTCACCCAGCACGAAAATATGCCCCTCGGTTACGGTGACACTGAACGCAAAATCACTGGGTTGCACACCGGGCTTGAGATACGCGCTTTCGTCAATGGCCACGCCGTTAATGGTCACCGGCTGACCGGCACCGGCGCACGCCACAGTGTCGCCAGGCAAGCCGATAAGACGTTTAATCAGATCATCGCTGTGCCTCGACGATTCGGATTGCAGCCAGTTGGCGGGATCCTTGAACACCACAATATCGCCACGTTGCAGCTTGATAAGGTCCGGCGCGAGTTTCGTGGTGATCACCCGGTCATTGATCTGAATGGTGTCCAGCATGGAACCCGAAGGAATCACATAGAAGCCGAACAGGAACACGCGCAACAGCAAGACGATCAGCACAGGGACGCCACACCACAGCAGCAGTTCGCGAGCGCCGCCGGAGGATGACGATGCGTTTGCCGAACGGCGTGGAGTGCCACCGTGGGACGCTGCCGACGAGCCGGATGTGCGCGCCGCATGCGAGGCATGAGCAGCATGACGGGCACGGCGGGATGGCGAATCGTCCGAGGTGATCGTAGAGAAGAATGCCGGGGTTTGTAACGGCGTCGAGGTTTGCGTTGTTGCGGATGCAGCAACGGAAGCGTGGGCGGAAACGGAAGCAAAGGCGGAAACAGGGGCGGGATCGATGCCACGTTCGGCGACGGAAAGGATGTGGGAATCCGCGTCACCGTACTGGTCGCGTGACGACCGGGACATCTGCTGCGTCATGATTCTCCCATCTGCCGACCTGTTATCGGCTATCGGCGAAGCCTCGAAAAGCACCGTACACCAGGGGCACCGTACTGTTGACGGACGCACCGCAGGGACGCGCTGTCGGGCGCATCGCCGGGTCACCCACCGTACTCTCGACAGGCTGTCGCCATATCGTTGACCGGTGCTGTCGCATACGTTACCAGCACGTCTGCTCGTACCCGTCAATCGTAGCCGCAAACGAAGAACTCATCGGATTGCCGATAACGAAATCCGACAAGCGCGACTGTCCTGACCAGCCGCGGCGTCACAAGCCCGCACTACTGCAAGCCCGCACTGCTGCAAATCCGCCAAATCACGCATACCCAGACATACACAAATCACCGAACGCCCACCAACAGCAGTCCCACCCCACCCAATCCACCAAATCACGCATACCCAGACATACGCAACGACACAAACACCATGACATCCCACCACACCAAGGCACAACCCCCGCAACCACGCATGACACGGCATACGCAACGCCCCAAACGAAAGACGCCACCCCACCACCACACACCAAACCACCGAATCACGCATACCCAGACATACACAAATCACCGAACGCCCACCAACAGCAGCCCCAATCCACCCAATTCACCAAATCACGCATACCACAACATTCGCAACTGGCAGAACACAAGGGACAGAACGAAAGGGACAGAACGATTCGAGCATCAACCTCGACACTCACAACAGACTGTCGCCGGACACATATCTGGCACACACGTTGACCAATAACCCGAATGCGTCTAAGCGTCGGCAGAAGGTTGGGCTGCTGCTTCCACCGACACTGAGAGGCCAGTCAACGTCGGTAGAAGGTTGGGTATGGTGTGTGATGCCGGATTCATTTCGCTGTCGGACACACATTTTGGTCTACAACCCAAGAACCTGGTACGTCCCGCTCGCAGGCCAGCAGGTCCAAGTCCGCGCTGTCTAAAACGCCGACAGCCCGACGACCATTGCTGGCCGCCGGGCTGTCCGGTTCATGCGATGAGCGTGAAACTCACTTCTCGCTGTTGTCGCGGCGCTCGACGATACGAGCAGCCTTGCCGCGCAGCGCGCGCAGGTAGTACAGCTTGGCGCGACGTACACGACCCTTGCGGACCAGCTTGATCGAATCGATCGAAGGAGAGTGCAGCGGGAAACGACGCTCCACACCCACGCCGAAGCTGATCTTGCGCACCACGAAGGTTTCGCGCACGCCAGCACCCTGACGAGCGATCACCACGCCGGTGAACGCCTGCAGACGGGAGTTGTTGCCTTCCTTGATCTTGACGTTGACCTCGACGGTATCGCCAGGACGGAATGCGGGGATTTCCTCCGCCGGCTTGAGATGCTTGGCGTCGAATGCTTCGATGGCATTAACCATGATGTTCCTCCATCGCCGCCGCATACCGACGATTGGTTGGGGCTTCACGGTCCCGTTCGGGATACCGTTCGGCTGAAATGTCTCCGCAGGTTCGCCTGCGAAGGGTGCCAATCCGCCGAAACCATGGCTTTTACGGCCACCTGCGTGTTCCGGCTGGACCCACAGAAAAACGGGATTATGCGGCGTCCCGTTTTTCGGCATAGCAACGTTCGATTGTACTGTAACGTGCAGACCGTCAATCGTGTCCGTATGATGTCGCTGAGCTGCCTGATAAACGCCACAGTCATAAGCAGCCGTGCGTCCCACCAGCAGCACCGCTGGCAGATACGCAAGGATCCCGCCGTCCGAAACAGTAACGGATGGCGGGATCCTTCGGGTTACCGACCGGTCAGGCTACAGCCCAGCCGTCGGTGTCGCACAACACGGCGAATCAGAACTCGCGATTGGCGCGGTAGAACTTGATCAGGCCCTGCGTGGAAGCGTCCTGGGCGGCGAGCGCATCGTCGTCCTTGGAAATCGCCGGGGTGATCTGCTTGGCCAGCTGCTTGCCAAGCTCGACGCCCCACTGATCGTAGGAGTCCAGGCCCCACACCGTGCCCTCAACGAAGGTGATGTGCTCGTACAGGGCGATCAGCTCGCCGAGCGAGAACGGGGTCAGCGCCACACCGAAGATCGAGGTGGTCGGACGGTTGCCGGTGAACACGCGGGCCGGGACGATGTCCTCAGGAGTGCCCTCAGCGCGCACTTCGTCAGCGGTCTTGCCGAACGCGAGCGCCTTGGTCTGCGCGAGGAAGTTGCCCAGGAACAGCTCGTGCACGTCCTGGTCGCCGTCCTTGGTCGGGTTCGGGGTGTTGACGAACGCGATGAAGTCGGCAGGAATCAGCTGCGTGCCCTGGTGGATCAGCTGGTAGAAGGCGTGCTGGCCGTTGGTGCCCGGCTCGCCCCAGAAGATCTCGCCGGTGTCGGAGGTGACGGGGGTGCCGTCCCAGCGCACGGACTTGCCGTTGGATTCCATGGTCAGCTGCTGCAGGTACGCCGGGAAGCGGTGCAGGTACTGGTCGTACGGGAGCACCGCGTGGGATGCGGCGTGGAAGAAGTTGCGGTACCACACGTTGAGCATGCCGAGCAGCACGACCACGTTCTTGTCGAACGGGGTGTTGGCGAAGTACTCGTCGATCTCATGGAAGCCGTGCAGGAACTCCTCGAAGCGGGCCGGGCCGAAGACCACGGCGAGGGAGGTGCCGACGGCGGAATCCACGGAGTAGCGGCCGCCGACCCAGTTCCAGAAGCCGAAGGCGTTGGACGGGTCGATGCCGAACTCCTCGACCTTCTCCAGGTTGGTGGAGACGGCGACGAAGTGCTTCTTGATGGCGTCGGCGTTCTGTGCGTCGGAGCCGTCGATGGCGCCCTTGGCCTTGAGCTCTTCGAGCAGCCAAGTGCGGGCTTCGCGGGCGTTGGTCAGGGTTTCCAGCGTGGTGAAGGTCTTGGAAACGATGATGAACAGGGTGGTCTCCGGGTCGAGGCCCTTGGTCTTCTCGGCCAGATCGTTCGGGTCGATGTTGGAGATGTAGCGGGCGGAGATGCCGGCGTCAGCGTACGGCTTGAGCGCTTCGTACACCATGACGGGACCCAGGTCGGAACCGCCGATGCCGATGTTGACCACGGTTTCGATCTTCTTGCCGGTGACGCCCTTCCATTCGCCGGAACGGACCTTGTCGGCGAACGCGTAGATGCGGTCCAGCGTGTCGCGCACGTCCTTGACGACATCCTGGCCGTCGACGATGTACTTGCCTTCATCCTCGACCGGACGGCGCAGCGCGGTGTGCAGCACGGCGCGATCTTCAGTGTTGTTGATGTGCACGCCGGTGTACATGGCCTTGGTGCGCTCGTCAAGCTTGACAGCCTTGGCGAGGTCGGCGAACAGCTTGAGGGTTTCCGGCTTGATCAGGTTCTTGGACAGATCGAAGTGCAGGTCGCCGGCATCGAAGCTCAGCTGGTCCACACGGCTCGAATCCTCGGCGAACCACTTCTTGAGGCTGATGCCTTCGTTCTGCAGCTCGTCATAGTGCTTCTGCAGGGCAGCCCACTCAGGAGTCTTGGTGGCGTCAACTGGCGGATTGATGGCCATACTTGGTCCTTTCTTCATAATCGAAGCGATGTCGTTGCGCGTGTGCGACTGGCGCACGGCAGTGGAATGACATCGTTTGCTTCCATGTGACAAGATACTCACAAAATAGGACAGAACCGGACAACCTGATATGGCGGCAAGCCGGCACCCGTCACAGCAGTTCGTCACGGCCTTCCTGCCGCAGATGCGCAACCATGTTCTTGACCTCTTGGCTTCGGGCGCGCGGAGCGACCAGCAACGCGTCCGGCGTGTCCACAACCACCATGTCATTGACGCCCAGCAATGCAATCGTTCGCCCCGCGGCGGGCACCACCACATCACCGGCGGAATCGATATACGACACGCATTCCCGATCGCCGAGAATCTTGATGTTCTGCGCATTCGCACTCGGCAGCAACGCGGCAACCGAATTGAAATCACCGATGTCATCCCACCCGAAATCACCCGGGATCATCGCCACGCCGCCCTGGACGCTCAACGGTTCGGCGACAGCATAATCGAACGCGATCTTCTCGATGCCCGACCAGTGCGTCGCCATCGCCTCATCCACCGCATCCGCCCCGACAAGATAGGCATCCGCAATCGCCGAAATCGCATCATACATACGCGGCTTGTATTCGCGCAGATGAGCAAGCAGAACGTCAGCACGCATCACGAACATGCCCGCATTCCAACGGTATTCGCCGGTGGACAGGTAGGCTTGGGCGGTTGCAGCATCAGGCTTCTCGACAAAACGCTCCACCAGCCGCGCGCTCGGGGCTTCCGGCACGTCTGCGGCGAGAGAACGGCCTTGATGAATGTAGCCGAACGCCGTGGACGGGCGGGAGGCGGCGATACCGATGGTCGTCACGTATCCGGCGCGTGCCGTGGCGACAGCTTCGCGGACCGCGCGTGCGAAGGATGACGCGCCTCGAATCACATGGTCTGCGGCGAACGAACCGACGACGACACGCTCGCCATGGCGACGCGCCAACACGGCGGCGGCAAGACAAATCGCGGCAGTGGAATCGCGCGGAACCGGTTCCGCAAACATATCTTCCGCGGCAAGCTGAGGCAATTGCTCCCGAATCGCCGCCACATGGCGCCACCCCGTGCTCACCGTGACATGCCCCTCGCCGGCGACACGCTCCAGCCGGTCGTAGGTGGATTGGATCAGTGTGCGTCCTTGACCGAGAAGATCGTACAGGAATTTCGGTTTGGCTTCGCGACTCAACGGCCACAAGCGAGTCCCCGTGCCGCCGGCGGGAATCACCGCGTAGAAATCCTGATCGCGGGCCGTCTCCGTGTATCCGCCCTGCGGCTGCGGCTCCTGCCGTTGCGCGGCCATGCCCGGAGTGTCTTGCGGTTCACCATGCTGTGCGTTCGCGTCGATCATGCTGCTCATGGCTCCATTGTGGCACAAGCTTATGGCACAGACGATGATATGGCTGACGATATGGGCAGAGGATATGGGCAGACGGCACGGTTTGCGGCACGTCGTACCGCTGACAAGTGATGATATGGACGTCGGCACGCATGCACGACACGAACTTGCGGCACGTCGTAAGGAGGAGCGAAAGGCATGGTCAGGGCAGACCGGACGGGGCAGAAAACAAGAACGGCGCGCCCGTAGACGCGCCGTACCGGAGCCACTTGACAGAATCGAACTGTCGACCTGCTCATTACGAGTGAGCCGCTCTACCGACTGAGCTAAAGTGGCATGTTGCCCGAGAAGCATACGCTCCTCGCGCACAAGTCCTTTACTATACCGGAACCTGCAGATATTGCCAAATCGACGGCGTTGCTGCGCCAATTCCCATAGTATCCGGCAGCGAAACAATCATCGCCCGCATTCCGCCACTGTTGTGCGGAAAAAACACTACAAAACACAAGAAATGCCGGGAATGAGAACGGTGTCGACATGCCGCGAAACCACTGGAAAAGCAGAAGAACCGGCCGCTTTCGACCGGTTCCGCAATCGTGCGCGCGAAGGGAGTCGAACCCTCACGACAAAGTCACAGGAACCTAAATCCTGCGCGTCTACCAGTTCCGCCACGCGCGCGACCCGTCCAATGTATCACCCTCCCAAGCCAGCCGCATCAACCCATCGGCATCCGCATCATTCCAAGCGAGTCCGTGCCGAAAACAATCCGATGGGCCACGCCTTCGAAAACAAATATCCGGATCCGGCGGTGCGGACGTGGCACGAACCATGTCCATCGCGCGCACCACATGCGCATTGTCCGATGTCCACCAGGCTTCCGGACTCCGCACGGCACCACGCACGCTCCCGCACTGCGCCACCCGCCGCGAACCCGGCTGCGCGTACAGCAAAACACAGTGTGCGCCAGATCATGCAAACGATGGCATCCACAACGTGCGCAACTCCTCCAACAACTGTTCGAATCCCCATGATCACAAGGAAAAGAACGCTGTCATCCCTTGATTGGTAACGCAATCATTTCGTAAAGTTACCGTGAAATCAGCCCGCCATTCACGTCGGCGACGCTTGAGGCAGGTATATTCATGATTGCGCTCATTTGCGCCCCGTCGGACAATTCCGACACATCTCATTACCATCATCAATCAAGAAAGGAAGAGCAGACCATGACTGAGCAAATACTCAGAATGGATTCAACGCTCGCCGCGCTTGACCGGCTCATGTCGGAAAGCAGCGACAACGACGACGATCACGAGGAGGCCTAACCGGCCTCCTCCTTGTTTTCCGGCCAACATGCCGTCCACACGACGCGACACCAGCGAGACGATACACAATGCCTTGGGCTTCCGCACGCCCCTGGGACATATCGCACACGTCGTACCGACGCCTCCTATGATGAGAACGTGACCACGCATCACAGGCCGTCACGGGGAGGAAAGGCGTGCACACACTCATCCAGCCAATCACCCTGCTGCTCATCATCGTTGTGGGCTATGTGTTCAAACGGTTCGGACTGTTCGGTCCGCGTGATTACCGGGTGTTGCAAACCGCAGAGTTCAATCTCATCCTGCCCGGCGCCATCATCTACTCATTCGCCACACAGCCACATGACATCCGTCTGCTGTGGATTTCGCTCTTCGGCTTCGCCGCCGCGGCAGTGCCACCCGCGCTGATTTTCCTTGCCACCCGACATCGCCCGGTATCGCAACGCGCGTTTGTCATGCTCAATGGCGCCGGATTCAATGTCGGCTGCTTCTGTTTTCCCGTGCTCCAAGCGTTCTACGGACCATCGGCATTGGTGCCGGCAGCCATGTTCGATGTCGGCAATTGCATCATGGTGGCAGCTGGCACGAATGTGCTCACCCAGACGCTGCTGCACATCGCGCCAGGAATGACACTCGCCGAACAGCATGCGGGCGATGCGCCGACACTGCCCTACCAGCGTCCGGTGGATCGGGACGCCCGACGGCTCGCACGGCGCACCTTGGGACGTCGTATTGTGCGCGGATTCGTCTCCTCGGTGTCGTTCGACGTATACGCGGTGATGATTGTCCTGATGATTGTGGGTATCCGCATTCCGACTGTCATCGCCGATATCGCGCAACCCTTCGCCAACGCCAACTCGCTGTGTGCGATGCTGATGGTCGGCATGCTGATGGATATGCCGGCGAGCCGCACTGATGTCCGTGCCGTTCTCGAAGTGCTGGTGTGGCGGCTGCCGTGCGGCATCGCATTCGCCGCCGCCGCATGGTTCCTGCTGCCGTTCGACACCGCGGTGCGGCAGGCGGTCGCACTGTGTGCTCTCGCCCCGATCGCCGTATTCTCAACGATGTTCACCGACAAAGTGCTCGGCAATGCACGGCTGGCAGGGTTCTCGCTCGCCTTGACCGCCGCGGTGTCGTTGACGCTCATGACCGTCGCTCACATGGTGCTGTTCGGCTGAACGCGATGAATATCAACGTAACCGCCAGGTCCTGGAATATCGAAGGCACAGAAACCCGGTGATACCGGCCTAACTCGGGCAACATCACCGCTTTGTCACTGTGTCTTGGGGACTGTGCAAAGCCAGCAGCACAGGAAATCGGAGATAGCGCTCCATCTCGCAGCAGCCGGAATGCCGGCACCACAGCAACCCGAAGATGCACTCTCAACCCGAGCAACATGCGGAAGATATACCCGCATCTCCCGCACTATGTGATGCGCGCCACACAGCAAACCGGAGATACAGGCTTATCGGCTGATTGCCGGGCACTCGGCGTTCAACCGCCGCAGCACCACATCACCACAGCGCCGCAGCACATCACAGCAGCACCGCACTGCCGCGGACACCGTCCACTACGGTGCATCTCACCTCGCTCGTCACACGCAGCTTACCGCGCCGCCGCACGCACGATGACAGCGATGGCCGGAACCAGAGCTTTCAACGCCTTGCCGCGGTGCGATATCGCATTCTTCTCATCCGCACTCATCTCAGCTGATGTCAACTCGGAACCACCGGCCGCCCGCGCGGGCTGATTATCCGGCACAAACAGCGGGTCATAGCCGAAACCGTACTCCCCACGCGGCTCGCGGATAATTCTGCCCGGCATCTCGCCGATTTCCACATGCTCGGAAACCAAGAGATGCAACCCGTCGGCATCCGCCCCCGAACCCGGCACTGCGAGCGCCGCCGCGCAACGGAATCTGGCCGTCCGCTTGTCGTCGGGAATGTCGGCGATCTGTTTGAGCAGCAGCTCGTTATTCGCAGCATCATTACCGTGCTCGCCTGCCCAGCGCGCGGACAGAATACCGGGCGCGGCACCCATGACGTCCACAATCAGCCCCGAATCGTCGGCAATCGCCGGCATACCGGAACGTTGCGCGACAAACCGGGCTTTGAGCAACGCGTTCTCCTGGAAAGTGACGCCAGTCTCGACAGGATCCGGCAGCCCGAGCGAGCCAGCAGAAACGAGTTCAATCGGTGTGCCGGCGAGATCTTCGGCGAGAATCCGCCGGATTTCCGCCAGTTTGCCCTCATTGTGCGAGGCGACAACGATGGTGAGCGTCATAGGTGATCCTTTCGTAGGACGACAGTGGGCGATAGTGAGTTAGGCAATCGTAGAACGATGGATTCGCAGCATTCGGCATCATCCGATTCCATGGCGGCCCGTGCGAGATGTCGGATCAAACACGACCGACACCTTGGAACCTCAACACCGGCACCACAACCGCCACCGATCAGTCCAAGGCGAGCGCCTCGGCTTGGGCTGCTTGCAGTTCGCGATTGCCTTTTTCGGCGAGATCAAGCAGAATGCCGAGCTCGGCGCGCGTGAACGGGCGATGCTCCGCGGTGCCTTGGATTTCAATGAACGCGCCGGAGCCGGTCATGGCGACATTCATGTCGGTCATCGCCTTGCTGTCCTCCACATACGGCAGATCCAACATCGGTTTGCCGTCAATCACGCCAACCGACACCGCGGACACCGCGTCCTTGATCACCTTGTCAGCGGACTTGATGTGCCCGTTCTTCTCAGCCCAGCGCAGCGCGTCGACGAGCGCGACATACGCGCCGGTAATCGATGCGGTACGTGTGCCGCCATCCGCTTGCAGGACATCGCAATCAAGTTGGATTTGGTTCTCCCCCAACGCTTTCATGTCGATGACGCCGCGCAGACAACGCCCGATCAGACGGCTGATTTCATGGGTTCTGCCGCCGATCTTGCCTTTGACTGATTCACGGTCGGTACGCTCGGAGGTTGCACGTGGCAGCATCGCGTATTCCGCAGTCACCCAGCCCAGCCCGCTGTCCTTGCGCCAACGCGGTACGGACGGCGTGAATGTCGCTGTGCACATGACGCGCGTATGCCCGCATTCGATGAGCACGGAGCCTTCCGGCGGCTCGGTGAAATGCCGGGTGATGTGTACGGGACGCAGCTCATTGACTTTCCGTCCGTCTGCTCGCGTGAGATTCATATCGACTTCCAAAGCGAGTCGTGATTGCGCATCGCCCTTGGCGCTGTTCTCGGTGGTGTTGCCGAACGCGGAATCCGCCTGTGTCATGTCTGCCTCGTGTTCCTTCATCTGCAATGTGCCGGCCCTACCGGCGTATCATCCTTCGTACGCTCTCAACCTAGCACAGCGGAACGTCCGCTTCACCGCGACCGCATCGCGCGGCACAGCTCACTGCGAGCGCAACAATGATTTTTCGGGAAGGATCCGATCGATAAGGAATACGGCGAGCGCAACCAGGAGAAAACCGATGGCGAGCTCCACGACGTTGACGATGAACTGGCTCCATCCCAGCTGTCCCAGATCGATGAAAGTGTACGGGTATGGGTTGCCGCCGACCGACGGGCCCGAATACGGCCATAGTTGCGCCCGGATCACGACGAACGCAAGGTAGATCGGGAAGTAGCCCATCCAGCTGAGCACGTAGCTGGGTTTGAATCGCCGGTGCGGGTCGAAGAGGAGGAAATCGATCACCGCCATCACTGGTGCGATGCGGTGCAGCATCGTATTGGTCATGATGCCGAGTACTTGGGGCACGTAATGTGGGTCGTCCGGCGGCATCAGTAGGAATGCGACGAGCGCTGTGATGATCGCGTACACTGTCAGACAGCCTTTGAGCCAGGCGGGCGGCTGGATACCTTTCAGCAGGCTTGCAGCTCCGGACCAGAGCATGACCAGCCCAAGCATGAATCCCGTTTGGAATGTGAAATATACCCACCGATTGGGAATCGTCCACGCCTCATATGTGCCGACAAAGCACAACGCGGCGATCGCCAGCCGCCAGACACCCGCTATGAATCTCATACCGCCAGCTTACGCCCGCCCCGCAAGCTACCCAGCGTCGGCACAACCCTCCACCAACACTTAGAGGGCGCCCAGCGTCGGCAGGAACCTCTACCGACACCGGGAATCGAGTGTGCCGCATCCGGACGCTTCTCTCTACAAACTAGCTACGCTGACAACTCCCTCAGCGTAACCAGTTTGTAGAAGAATCCACCACCAACACACAAACCAGCTACACTGACAACTCCCTCAGCGTAACCAGTTCGAGAAGCTATACAAACCAGCCACACCGACAACCCCCTCAGCGTAACCAGTTCGAGAAGCTATACAAACCAGCTACGCTGACGGCCCGCTTAGCGTAACCAGTTTGTAGAAGAATCCACCACCAACACACAAACCAGCCACGCTGACAACCCCCTCAGCGCAACCAGTTCGAGAAGCTATACAAACCAGCTACGCTGACAGCCCGCTTAGCGCAACCAGTTTGTAGAGGAGATGGCGTCGGGGCGAGCACAGACAGCATCGTCCGGGCCGGACAGTACCCCGTCTCCCGCTCTCTGCCGACGCCCACGCGGCAATGCTTGCACGGGGACTTCCGGCGGACTACGCTAACCGGCAACAGGAAGAATCACACGAAGGAAATATCATGGTTGATTACTCACCGGCACTGATGACCGACATGTACGAATACACCATGCTGGATGCCGCACTCAAAGACGGGACAGCAAACCGCCCATGCGTCTTCGAGATCTTCACCCGGCACCTGCCCGAAGGCCGCCGCTACGGCGTACTCGCCGGCACCGGACGCATCCTCGACGCCCTCGAACATTTCCATTTGGACGATGAAGACCTCGCATTCCTCGCCGACCGCAACATCGTCAGCAAGGAAACACTCGACTGGCTCAAGGACTTCCGTTTCACCGGCTCCATCAAAGGGTATCGCGAAGGCGAAATGTTCTTCCCCAATTCGCCCGTCCTGCAAGTCGAAGGAACATTCGGCGAATGCACACTGCTCGAAACGCTGCTCCTGTCCATCCTCAACTACGATTCCGCCGTCGCTTCCGCCGCCTCGCGCATGGTCAGCGCCGCCAAGGATCGCCCCTGCATGGATATGGGCGGCCGACGCACCAACGAATGGGCTGCGGTCGCCGCCGCCCGCGCTGCCGTCGTCGGTGGATTCCAAGGCACCGCGAACCTGCTTGCCGCCCAACTGTACGGGCTCAAAGCCATCGGCACCGCCGCCCACTGCTTCACGCTCGTGCATGACAGCGAACGCGAAGCCTTCGAATCGCAAATCAACGCGCTCGGCAAAAGCACCACGCTGCTGGTCGATACCTACAACATCGAGGAAGCCGTAAAAACCGCCGTCGAAGTCGCCGGGCCAGACCTCGGCGGGGTGCGCATCGATTCCGGCGATCTGGCAGCGATGGCGCAACGCGTGCGCAACGAACTCGACGCGCTGGGAGCGACCTCCACAACCATCACCGTCACCAACGATCTCGACGAATACGCGCTCGCCGCGTTGCAGACCGCCCCGGTTGACTCCTACGGCGTGGGCACGATGCTCGTCACCGGTTCCGGGGCGCCGACGTGCGCAATGGTGTACAAGCTGACGGAACGCGAGAACGCGGACGGCATTATGGAACCTGTCGCCAAGAAGTCCAAGGATAAGGCGACCGTGCCGGGGCGCAAACTCGCGTACCGTTCCTACGAGTACAATCTCGCGGATTGCGAGCACGTCATTTCCGGCTCCGAAAGCAAACTGGCGGACTTCCATGCGCCCGACGATTGGAAGGATCTGCTCGTACAGTACGTCGATCATGGTGACATCAACCACGATTACCAGGGCCATGACGCCATCGTCAATGCGCATAACTATCGCGCGAAGGCATTGGCGGAACTGCCGATCACCGCACAAAGCCTGATGAAGGGCGATCCGGCGATTCCGACTGAAACGACTGTGCTGTAAACAACTCGGCTGTAAACGACCTGCCGCAACCGGGCGTGGCATGATGTCACCCCGGCAGTTCCCAGGTGAGAGCGTGCCGGGGCGGCCGCGTGCTCTGGCAACACAGACGCCATCCATGTGCAAGGCCGGTTGCAGGGCGCATTCACGTCCTGCAACCGGCCTTGCACATTCACCGGCGATGCCTCTTATCCAACAGGGGCGGAATCACTCTTCCCCGTTGCCGGCGCCGCCCATCATCTGCTCATAAATGCGCTTGCATTCCGGGCACACCGGGTACTGCGAAGGGTCGTGCTTCGGCACCCAGATCTTGCCACACAACGCGACCACCGGACGGCCTGTCAAACGGGACTGCTCTATGCGGCGCTTCGAAACATAATGCGCAAAACGGTCCGCATCGCCGTCGTCAGTGCCTTTGAGCTTCTCTTCCGCCTGCGGTCGTTCCAAAACCGCCGTGCCGGTCGCGGAATCCGGATTCGACAGTGGAGATACCGCCTCATCCGCATCGCGCACGGTCAGTCTCGCCATGGCACCAGCCGTGAATCCAGCAGTTGCGCCGGCAGCAGAACCTGCCGTCCGCAGCGTATCGAACGGTTCATCCACGAGCATATTCTCATTGTCACTGGTGTTCTTTACGTACCTGTTCATCAGTTTCCGCCTTCCACCGGATTGTCGTCGATTCCACCATCATAGCCGCGCGAAATATCTGACGGCGGTGACACATCGACGTGCAAGCATCCTCGTGGGGAAGAGGACGTTCTGCCTGGACGATGTTGTCTACGTCTGCGTCTGCCCCCGACGCCGTCCCCTCTACAAACTGGTTACGGAAAGCGGGCCGCCAGCGTAGCTAGTTTGTATAGCTTCTCAATCTGGTTGCGCTGAGGGGGCCGCCAGCGTAGCTAGTTTGTGTTGTTGGTGGCGGGCTTGTCGCTGTGTCTCCTTCACAAACTGGTTACGCTAAGCGGGCTGTCAGCGTAACCAGTTTGTAGAGAGAAGCGCCCGGATGCGGCACGCCCGATTTTTAGCGTCGTTACAACCTTCTACCGACACTCACGACCCACTCAGCGTCGTCACAACCCTCTGCCGACACTCACGACCCACTCAGCGTCGACAGAAACAGGGGCCAAACCGTCCACCGACGCTGAGCTGACGTGCCCGGCAGGAAACGCGGTACGCTTGTGCTATGACTATCGCAGTATGCCCTGGCTCGTTCGACCCGGTTACCGCCGGACATCTTGACGTTATCCGACGCTGCTCGCGCTTCTTCACACAAGTGCATGTAGTCGTCGCCGTCAACGCCGCGAAAACACCGATGTTTTCCGAACGCACCCGGGTTGATATCATCCGTCAGGCTCTCGGCGGAACGTGCGACAATGTAACCGTCGCCTCCACCGACGGCCTCATCACCGATTATTGCAAGAAGGTCGGCGCAACCGTCATCGTCAAAGGCCTACGGCAGAACGGCGATTACGAAGCCGAACTCGGCATGGCGCTCGTCAACCGCAAACTCGCCGACGTAGAAACCCTGTTTCTGCCCGCCGACCCTGTGCTGGAGCATATATCCAGTTCCGTAGTCAAAGATGTCGCACGCCATGGCGGCGATGTGACCGGCATGGTTCCCGATTGCGTCATCCCCCTGCTCGAACACGCGCTGCACGAAGAAGAGCAGGAGCGTCAAGCCGGTAAATAGCCGAAACACACCGCCGGAAGCGGCCCCGACACCGCCGACGCATCGCCTACGATAGAAGAAGACACCAACGATATGGCATCATGGCAGCGCGAGCGCGGCACACAGCAACCGACCAGCCGCCGCGTACCGACATGGCCACAGGAAACCACAGGCAGCAAGGAGACAGCATGACAGGCGAGGAAGCCAACAACGCCAACGATCCTCAGCACGAGACCGACACAAGTGACGACCCGTCGAGCGGCCAGGTCCCCACACAACACCATGCCACGCCACTGTCAACGTCGGCACAGTCCGCCGATACCGAAGCGGACACGTTCGTCTCGACCGCCACTTCAACCACGGCCGCCCATGACGGCAACACGCATACCGCACAAGTCGAGGAACAGCCCGATGGCACCAAGCCGGCGGCAAAACCGGTGTTCTCCGCATTTGACATGTCTTCCCTTCCGGATTTGCGCGATCCGTCCAGCCGCGGCGGAGCCAGCGCCGACACGCCATCGGGCGACGCCCAGACACCCGCGTCTGCAACCCGCAATACCGATGCGCACACCGGCACGCACACCGACGCGGAAGACCAGAGCCGCGCGGAATTCACCACCGTCTACGACATCATCGACACTCTCGAACAGCAACTTGATGAGGCAAAAAGCAGCATCTTCACGCCTTCCCAAGTCAGAATCGACCGCGACGCATTCGCCAGCCAGCTCGACGAGCTCAAGAACATGCTGCCTGTCCAGCTCGAACGCGCCTCAGCACTCATGCGCGAAGCGGAACGCCGTCTCGAAAACGCACAAACCCAAGCGAACGCCGTCGTATCCTCAGCGCAGAGCCGCGCGGCGGACATCATACGAGACGCCCAAGAACAAGCCCAATTCCTCGCCGGGCAAGACAACATCACCAATATCGCGAAGCAGAAGGCGCGTGCTATCCTCGACCAAGCACAAACACAAGCCGACAAACTCACCAGCGGCGCCAACCAGTACTGCACCGACGTCATGCAAAGCCTGCAAGACCAGCTCGACAAGCTCAGCCAAGATGTGCGGGGCGGTCTGACAGTGCTTGACCAGCGTGAACGCGAGGCGAGCGCCCGGCTCGACCACAACATCCAATCAGACGACTATCCGGAGGCTTGATATGGCACGTCCAGAAGATTCAGCATGGGCAGTATCCGTGGCGCAAGTCGCCTCGCGACCAGGGCAGAGCTCGCCCGTGGACGCGGACTTCCCCGCCCCGAGCGGAATCGGAGATGCCATCGTCGGCGTGACCGAAGGTGAACCGATCCACGTGGCAGGGGCGTTTGACTCCATCGTTGACGGCTTGATTTTCCGCGCCCACATCACCGCTCCCGTCCACGCGGAATGCACCCGCTGTCTCAAGCCGCTGCAACGCGACTGGGATGCCGACGTCACCGCATTCTTCCCCTACCAATACAAGGGAGACAATGCGAACGAGGACGCCGACATCATCGCCGGCGAAGAGGAATCCGAAGACTCCTACCCGCTCAGCCCCGATGGATGCTTCGCCGATCTCGAAGCCTTGCTGCGTGACACCTTCGTCGAAACCCTTCCGTTGCAACCGCTGTGCAAACCGGATTGCAAAGGCCTGTGCCCGCAATGCGGAATCAACCTCAATGAACACCCCGATCACCAGCACGACACTACGGATATCAGGTTCGCGGCACTTGCCGGCCTCAAGGAACAGCTTGAACGGGAAACGGGCGAGCATGCCGCGCAGGAGCCGAAGGAGAAGTAGCCACTCTTTTTCCTCCCCATGCGGCGGGGCACGCCGAACGATACGGGGGTATGCGCGGGCCGTGGAACTTCACGGCAGCGTATAGAACGCCGCCGCCGTCTGTCGGAGCGCCGTGTCGCCCTCCGGTAGACGTTGTACGAACGGTGCGGTACAATTCTGAACGCTTAAGCTCAATCGTTCGAACGAAATAGAGGAATACACCATGGCACTGCCTAAGTACAAGACCTCGCGCGCCAATACGCATTCGCGTCGCGCAAACTGGAAAGCGTCTGCAGCGCAGACCGTCACCTGCCCGAACTGCGGCGCTCCGACGCTGCCGCACGTGGCTTGCCCGAGCTGCGGCTCCTTCCGCGGCCGCGTCTACCGTGACGCCATCCAGTCCGCTCACACCAAGTGAGCGTCCGGAACAGCTGAGGTAATTCAGTACAGCAGGACCCTGCCATCGACGGGTGGCAGGGTCCTGCTGTATCCGCACAGATTGTTGTTGTCGGTTATCTGTTGCCTGGCGACTGCACAACCGCATAACCGCACGACACGCAGATACCCCCTTCTGCCGCCACCAACCACGAGATTCCGTCCGCTGGGTGACCGAGACGTCGCACAACGCGCAGATACACCGATTCGCCCCTCCTCAGTGTGCTGCGCAGAAGACCGGCAAAATCACGACCGCCACTATGATAGTGGCCAGGTCTTGCCGCAGAGAGGATGCCCGACGATTGACGGGCTATCCGCGACGCGCAAGGCATGGACTTCAGGCATCCTGCCGGCTACTACAACGGGGACACCCCCTAGTTCGGCCGCCAGCAGAACACCGGAAGTCGCCGAATCGTCATGCACCACGCGTGACGGCAGAACACAACAGGACATAGACAGGGGTACCTAGCATGACCATCAGCAGCGACGACATGTCAGAGAATCACCAGCATCACAGCAAGCATCAGTCATCCAACACATCGCATATTGACCATGCCGACGAAGCCTTCCAACAGCATCATGTCGGCGTTTCCAGGCAGGAAGCGCCCGATCAGGCTCCCGCCAAGGAACTGTTGGACGCGCTCGGCACCACCATCAGCCCGGAATTGCTGGTCCAAGCGTTGACGCACCGCTCGTTCTCACACGAGCATCCCGGTGCCCCCAACTATGAACGGCTTGAGTTCCTTGGCGATGCGGTACTGGAACTCGTCTCCACAGAGACCCTGTTCAAAGCGCATCCAGACATGAATGAAGGGCAGCTTGCGAAGATGCGCGCGAAAGCCGTGTCCGAAGAGTCCTTATCGGCCATCGCGCGCGAGAAACTCCATGTAGGACCTTTCATTCTGCTTGGACACGGAGAGTCCGAATCCGGCGGTGCGGGCAAAAGCTCCATTTTGTGCGACATCGTTGAATCCTTGATCGGCGCCACCTTCGTCGAGCATGGCATCGATGGCGCGCGCGAAGTCGTGCACAGGCTCGTGGACGACACGCTCAGGGAGGTCGCCACTGAAGGCCCCGCCTTGGATTGGAAGACCTCGCTGACCGTGCTCACCCACGAGATGGGTCTGAGCGAACCGGTGTATCGCATGTCGGTCAGCGGCCCGGAGTACGCGCAGCAGTTCACAGCCCGCGCTGTTCTTCCCGGCGGGTACGGCAAGCGTTGGACGTTGCCGATTCATGACGAGCATGGTGCAGTCGCGCAAGAAGGCGACGATCCGCTGCTGGGAACCGGCGCGGGGACAAGCAAGCGCAAAGCGCAACTCGCCGCCGCCGAGCAGGCGTGGCATACGCTCAAGCAACGCGAGCGCGATTGCAAACGTATGCGCGCACACGCCGGCAGCACCGACACGTCCGACAGCACCGACACCACCGGCAGCACTGCCGCATAATCCGACCACGCCTTGCGGCGCACAACAACGATTCGGGCGGCATGCAAGCCCAGCCGAACGCGAATCCCGTCGCAATGACGCCACTGCCGAATCGCCGAGTCATTACCATCATGTGGTCGATTCGGCGATTATCTCGCCACGGGCGATTACGATAAAACCAATACGAACCATCTGGCCTGCCATACCGCCACAAGCGGGACAGGCGGCACAGGCGCCTCACCGGGTTGCGCCCCACCAGGAGCGACGCGCAGCGGAGCACCATCAACACACATGAGAGGGATTATGGCTACACCAACGCCACTTCAGGCATTCAGCGGCGTGCCTAAGGCACCCGCAGCGGAGAAACAGTCCATCGTCGACGGTGAAAAGATGACCGGCGCACAGGCGCTGGTCCGTTCGCTGGAGGATCTGGGCGTCAAGGACGTGTTCGGTATCCCCGGCGGAGCCATCCTGCCTGTCTACAACGCCATCAACCAGCACACCAAGTTCCGTTTCGTGCTCACCCGTCACGAGCAGGCCGCAGGCCATGCCGCGGAAGGGTATGCCGTGGCGACCGGCAAGGTGGGCGTATGCATCGTCACGTCCGGTCCTGGCGCCACCAACGTGGTCACCGCTATCGCCGACGCCAACATGGATTCCATCCCGATGGTGGTCATCACCGGTCAGGTGGGCGTGGGCGCTATCGGCACCGATGCGTTCCAGGAAGCCGATATCGTCGGCATCACCTACCCGGTTGCCAAGCACTCCTATCTGGTCACGAACGCCCAAGACGTTCCGCGTGTGCTCGCCGAAGCATACTACATCGCCGGTTCCGGCCGTCCCGGCCCGGTGGTCGTTGATCTGACCAAGACCGCGCAGAACGGCCAGATGTATTATTCCTGGCCGCAGCGGATGATTCTTCCCGGCTACAATCCCACCACGAAGGCGCATGGCCACGTGCTGTCGGATGCGGCGAAGCTGTTCTCGCAGTCCTACCGCCCGGTGCTGTACGTGGGCGGTGGCGCGGTCCGTTCCAACGCCGGCAAACAGGTCAAGGAACTCGCCGATCTGACAGGCGCCCCGATCGTCACCACGCTGCCCGCGCGCGGCATCGTCCCGGATTCCGATCCGAAGGTGCTCGGCATGCTCGGTATGCACGGCACCATCGCCGCAACCGGTGCAGTCCAGCGTTGCGATCTGCTGGTCGCCATCGGTTCGCGATTCTCCGATCGTGTGACCGGCCGTCTGGATTCCTTCGCTCCTGCCGCACGCGTCATCCATATCGACATCGATCCGGCGGAAATCGGCAAGAACCGTCAGCCTGACGTGCCGATTGTCGGCGACGTGGCAGAAGTGCTTGACGACTTGATTCCTGAAATCAAGCGTCAGCAGGCCATCCACAGCAAGCCGAACCTCAAACCGTGGTGGGCGCAGATCAACGAGTGGCGTGAGAAGTACCCCACGACGTATGACGAGCCGCAGGACGCCCCTGTGGACGGTTCGCTCTCCCCGCAGTGGGTTGTCGAGCAGCTGTCCAAGAACGCGGATCCGGAGACCATTTGGGTCGCGGGCGTCGGCCAGCATCAGATGTGGGCGTCGCAGCTTATTGACTTCGAGCATCCACATTCGTGGATTTCTTCCGGCGGTCTCGGCACGATGGGCTTCGGTCTGCCCGCCGCAATCGGCGCGAAAGTCGGTTCACAGCGTGAATTCAACGGCCGCAAGCCGGTATGGCTGATCGACGGCGACGGCAGCTTCCAGATGACCTCTGAGGAGTTGGCGACCGCCCTGCTCGACCATACGCCGATCAAAATCGCCATCATCAATAATTCCGTATACGGCATGGTGCGTCAGTGGCAGACGCTGTTCTTCGACCATCATTATTCGGCGACGAGCCTGAACGACGGCGAAAACAGTGACGATATCGTCGATGTGCCTGATTTCGTGAAGCTTGCCGAAGCTTACGATTGCGTCGGCCTGCGCGCGTTCACGAAGGACGAGGCGATTGAGGCGATCAAGAAGGCCAACGCGATCAACGATCGTCCGGTGCTCATCGACTTCCGCGTCTGGAAGGACGCGATGGTGTGGCCGATGGTTCCGGCGGGTGCGTCGAATGACGAAGTAGCGTACCGTCCGGGTGTCCGTCCGTTGCTCAGCCCTGCCGCTCAGGCGAAGGCTGCATCTGGCGCCACTGGCAATGCCGTCGCAGCCGCGGACGCAGCGTGAACCACAGCAAGGAAGGCATCGAGGTTTAGAGGAGTCATTATGGCAAACTATCCTGCATCACAGCCCGGTTCCGAGCGTCATACCCTGTCCGTGCTGGTTGAGAATCGTCCTGGTGTTCTGGCTCGTGTCGCCGGCCTGTTCGCCCGTCGCGCGTTCAACATCAACTCGCTGTCCGTTTCGCCTACGGAGCGCCCGGATATTTCCCGCATCACGGTGACAGCCGATGTCGAGGCCGTACCGCTGGAACAGATCATCAAGCAGCTCAATAAGCTGCTGCACGTGCTCAAGATCGTCGAGCTGGATCCGAATAACACCGTCGAACGTGAACTCGTGCTCATCAAGGTCAGCGCGGACGAGTCCAATCGCTCTGACGTGTTGGAGATTGTGCGCCTGTTCCGCGTTCGCGTCGTCGATGTGAACCCGGAGTCGCTGACGATTGAAGCGACCGGCGCGGAAGGCAAGATCGACGCGCTGCTCGGTCTGCTTGCGCATTACGGTGTTATCGAGCTGGTCCGTTCCGGCGCGGTCGCGGTGACCCGTGGCCCGAAGGCCTTGAGCGAGAAAGTCATCGGCTCTGAAATCACCGGACGCTGAGGCTCGGCACTGAAGCAGCCGATTTGTGTGAAACCCCGCGGGATCTCAGGTCTCGCGGGGTTTGCTGTATGGTGAAGCCCGGTTGTTTTTCAGTTGTCGCTGCCGGAGTTGTCGCGACCGGTCAAGCATGTAAATCCGACCCATGCGCGCCCGCGGTACACACGGTGCACGCAGCACACGAGGTACACGCAGTGTACAGCATCCCACGATACGCACGCAGCACACTCAGCACACTCAGCCCAGCACGGCATCCCGCGTCATCCCGTGTCATCCCGTTGCCTCCCGCCAACGGGTATCGCCGCAGACCGCGGCACGAACCATCGCTGCGAACGTTCAGCCTTCGAGTTCTTCGGACAGTTCCAGCCATTCAGCTTCAAGCGCGTCTTTCTCGTCGTTCACGGCGGTCAACTGCGTGTTGAGCTCATTGAGACCTGCAAAATCGCTGGGATCATGAGCGGCCATCTTCGCTTCGATATCAGCACGGCTCTCCTCGAGTTTCGCCAGTTTGCGCTCAATCGCGGACACACGCTTGGACACCTGATGGAATTCCTTGCCACCCAACTTGCGCGTCTGCGGCTGCTCCGACCCGGCATCGCCAGCCTGGACAACGGAACCTTCGGAGCCTGCCTTACCTCCACGCCCGTTGGTCTCCGTACCGAGAATGGCGGACCAATCACCGTCTTTGCGGGCTTGCTCAACCATGTCGAGATAATCGCCGACACCGCCAGGCAGATGCCGCACCTTGCCGCCAATCAGCGCATACTGCTCGTCGGTGACGCGCTCCAGCAGATACCGGTCGTGCGAAACGACGATAAGCGTGCCCGGCCACGTGTCGAGCAGATCTTCCATAACCGCAAGCATATCGGTGTCCAGATCGTTGCCCGGCTCGTCGAGAATCAATACGTTGGGTTCGTTAAGCAAAATCAGCAGCAGCTGCATCCGCCGCTTCTGCCCGCCTGACAGGTCCCTGATCGGCGTCATGAGCTGGGCCGATGAAAAGCCGAGGCGTTCCATAAGCTGGGCTGGAGTGACTTCTTTTCCATCGACGACATAACTCGGCTTGTAGCGGCTGAGCACTTCCTTGATCTTGTATTTGCCGAGTTTTTCCAGTTCGTCGAGCCGCTGCGAAAGAACCGCGAATTTTACGGTTTTCCCGATATTGACGTGTCCTGCCGTCGGCGTGATGGTGCCGTCGAGGATGCTCAGCAACGTCGATTTTCCGGCTCCATTCGCACCGACGATGCCGATGCGGTCGCCAGGACCGATCAGCCACGTGACATCGTCAAGAATCTTGCGCCCGGTGACGGTGACGGTTTTCGCCGCGGACGTAGCTTCAATCCGGTTCCCTTGCACGTCGTCATGCCCTTGCGCGGCACCGGTTGCATCGCTCGTTGCAGTTCCGTCCTGAGCGGCTTGTGCCACGGCGTTCACTGCTTCCGGCACACCTGCATCCACCAGTCTTGGATCGGTCAAATCATCAACCGCGACTTCAATGCTGCCACGTACCTGTGGTTCGGCATACATCGCCGGCACCACATCAACACGCGAAGCGGACGCCTCCATATCCGCGACATCCGGATCGATATCCGCATCGCCCCGGGCATGCTCGAAAATCTGCGTCACATCAATCAGATCGACGACCTGCTTGCCCAGACGGGATGTCGCCATCTGTTTCAGTTCCAACGTATTGCGCATCGGCGGCACGTCGGCGATGAGCTCGCGAGCCTGTTTCACGTGAAACTTCTGTTTGGTCGAACGCGCCCTCGCACCACGGGATAGCCAAGCGAGTTCTTTGCGGGCCAGATTCCGCCGGCGTTCCTCACGCACGTCGGCCTGACGGTCACGTTCCACGCGTTGCAGCATGTACGCGCTGTACCCGCCCTCGAAGGGGTCGATCTGCCCGTCATGCACCTCCCACATCGATTCGCACACCTCGTCGAGGAACCACCGGTCGTGGGTGACCAGCAGCAACGCCCCCTGACCGGAGGCCCAGCGGTTTTTCAGATGCTCGGCCAGCCAGTGGATGGTCACGACATCAAGATGGTTGGTTGGCTCGTCCAGAGCGAGGATATCCCAATCCTTCAGCAGCAGGCGCGCCAAATCCGCGCGTCGGCGCTGACCGCCGGACAATGAAGCGATTTTGGCGTCAAGACTCATACCGCCAAGAAGCGCTTCGACGATCTCTCGCGACGACGTATCGGACGCCCACTCATAGTCCTCGCGTCCTTCGAGGGCGGCTTCGCGCAGCGTCGCGTTGTCATCAAGCGGATCACGCTGCTTGAGCATGCCGAACGTCAACCCGTTGCGTGTTATCACACGGCCGGAATCAGGCTGCTGTTCCCCGGAGAACAGGCGAAGCAACGTTGATTTGCCGTCACCGTTACGCCCGACGATACCGATGCGATCGCCTTCAAACACCCCTTGCGTCACATCAGTGAAGATGGTTTTCGTGGCGAACGACAGCGAAACGTGTTCCAGTCCAAGATCATAAGTCGGCATAATGCCACTATCGTATCGCCCGGCATAGGCAGGCTACGGCAGTGGATGCCTCAACACGACCACGTTCCGTCGCGGCATCCGACGTATGCGCAATTTGCGTCAGATGACTGGCACATGTCACAGATGCGGAGGACGACCGAGACCACCCCGGGTATCTCAGCGCGCCTGCAACGTCTGCATATACGTATTGCACCGTGCCGCGAACCCGGAGAAGACCTGGTCGGCCAACGGCTGCAACTGCGGGTCGTATTCGGCGAAATCGTCACGGATCTTGGCGATCTGCGATTTCTTCATGCCTTCGGTCATCGTCGGTTCCGCAAGCCATTCGTCAAGCAGGGTTGCCGTGACTTCCAGATGGAATTGCAAGCCCAGCGCAGACCCTGCGCGGAAGGCCTGATTCTTCGTATTCGCCGACCGTGCGAGCAGCTGGGCGCCCTCCGGCAGCCCGACCACATCGTTGTGCCAGTGCAGGACGTTGAGTTCCTTGCTCCACATGGAGAAATAATCATGCTTGTCCACACGCTTGATCGGGGCGAACCCGATTTCCGGTTCCTTGCCGTGACTGAGTTTCGCACCTAATGCTCCGGCGATGATCTGATGGCCCAGGCAGATGCCCAGCACCGGCTTGCCGACGCTGACCGCTGCGCGCGCAAGCTTTTCCTCCGCCTTGAGCCCCGGGTATTTGTCATAGTCTTGAGCGCCCATCGGTCCGCCCATGATCACGACGCCCGCGAGTTCCTTGAAATCCGGCAAATCCGGTTTCTTCTCCTTGACGATGCAGACGGTCTGCGTCGGGATCTGCAAGTCCTCAAGGCTATCCAAGATACGTCCCGGTTTCTCCCACGGGACATGCTGCACGATAAGCACTTCTGGTTGCGTCATACATACCATTGTGACATCGCCCATGTAAACATGTGGACACTCGGCCGATTTTGTCTGGCAAATCGAATACGCTCATGGGTATGGGAAACGTCGAAGAACCGCAGAATTCCAACATTTCCAGCGCGCATCAGCTCGCTGGCGCTGCCGCCGGACTGAATCTGTACGACACCGCCTCACACGCCGTGTCGCCGTTCAAGCCGATCCGTCCTGGCCATGTCGGGATCTACGTGTGTGGCGCTACGGTGCAAAGCTCCCCCCATATCGGGCATATCCGCGCCGCCGTCGCCTTCGACATCATCCGCCGTTGGATGTTGCGTCTGGGCTACGACGTGACGTTCGTGCGCAACGTCACCGATATCGATGACAAAATCCTTGACAAGGCCGCAGCCGCCGGCCAGCAGTGGTGGGCGCGCGCCTACTATTACGAACGCGAATTCACCCGCGCCTACGACACACTCGGTGTCCTGCCGCCGACCGTGGAACCGCGCGCAACCGGGCATATTCCCGACATGGTCGAACTGATCGAGCACATCATCCGCAACGGGCATGCCTATGTGGTACGCGATGCCGAAGGCAATCCCACCGGCAACGTGTATTTTGACGTGGCAAGCTGGCCGCATTACGGTGAACTGACTCACCAGAAGCAGGGTGTCGCCGAAACGGATGAAGCGGCCGCGGTCGCCGATCGCATGGGCCCGAGCGTCGATGCGGCAGGCGACGACAAGTACAATCCGATCGACCCGGCGGACGCCTCCCCCGACAAGCATGACCCCCGTGATTTCGCGCTGTGGAAGGCGCCGAAAGCCACCGATCCGCAGGATGCCCGCTGGGCGACCCCGTTCGGCGTGGGACGTCCTGGTTGGCATATCGAATGCTCAGCGATGAGCCACCGGTATTTGGGCGAGGCCTTCGACATTCATGGCGGCGGGCTTGATCTGCGGTTCCCGCACCATGAGAACGAGATGGCGCAGACCCGTGCCGCGGGATGGAATTCCGCCGCCCGCTGGATGCATTCGGCGTGGGTGACCGCCAAAGGCGAGAAAATGTCCAAATCCTTGGGCAACGGGCTGTCTGTGCCGGCGGTGCTTGCCGAACACAGCGCGTGGGTTGTACGGTACGCACTCGGTTCCGTGCAATACCGGTCAATGCTCGAATGGTCCGACCAGACGCTGACCGAAGCGCAAGCCGCATACGAGCGTGTGAGCAACTTCATCGACCGTGCGGGCGCCGCCCTCGGCGAACAGCCCGGACGCGATGAAATCAGCGCCATCGGTGCCGATGCCCTCCCGCAAGACTTCGTCGCCGCGATGAACAACGACATCAATGTCTCGGGCGCGACCGCCGCGATTTTCAGCGCCATCCGCGATGGCAACGCGGTGTTGTCTCAAGTCCAGGGCGCTTTGGACGACACCACCCGCGCCCAAGTGCGCGCCACACTTGTCGCGGTGCGTGCGATGCTCGACACCTTGGGGCTTGACCCGTTGGCAGATCCTTGGGCCGTCGCATCCGCCGACAGCGAGGATTCCAAAGCGAGCAAGGCGCTTGATGCGCTGATTTCGGCGCAGCTCGAGGCCCGTCAGGAGGCGCGTGCGGCAAAGGATTTCGCCACCGCCGACGCGATTCGCGATTCGCTTACCTCCGCCGGCATCCTCATCGAAGATGCCCCGACCGGCTCCACGTGGTCGTTGAAATAACCGATGAAATAACCGAAGCCATGCTGTATGTGGCGCGGGGCTGCCTGCGGGTATGTTCCCCGCGCCCGCCTCAAACGCTGCGGACGATTACCCGTCAGCGAGCGTCTGTGGGCCGAGTACCGGCACTGTCAGGCGTGCCTTGCTCTAATCGAAGACAATATTCACATCGACAATATGCAGCTGGGAAGTCAGCGAGCGCTCCAATCGATGTTTGTAGGCGATGAGATCAGCGACACTGGTCTGACTGCCTCCATGGGGTTCCGCAGCCGTCAGCAGGACGTTGACCGTGAAGCTCATCCCCGTTTTGAACACATCGCATCGCGTCAGGTCCAGGCCAGACGGCAGCCCGCTGAGCGCCTGTGTCGTAACGAAATCACCGATCGTCTCGTCGTCGTGCACCCCGCCAATCAGCTCAATCAACGCCTGTTTGAGCACGAGGAACGGCTCACGGATCGTAGCAATCGCAAGAATCACCGTGATGAAGAAATCCCCGGTGTATCGCAACGGTTCGAGCACCGTGCCATGTGGCAGAAGCAGCAGCACCAACGCCATCACTCCGATGCCGAAGGACATCAATCCGTCGATCATCGTGCTGTTGGTTTCCGCGGCGAGCATGGTGCTTGTCGAACCGAGCCGCCGGTTGCAGCGTCGGTAGTACCCGTATAACGCGAAACACGCGAACACGACAATCGCCTCATACACCACCACAGGCCCGGCCTGCACCGGCTCGCCTTCGCCGGTCCGAAGATACTCCACCGCCTCCTGCGTCACATCCATTACGGAAAACAGCAGCAACGATAAGGTGAGCAGCGCTTTCATAATGGCGTACATCGGTTCGAGCGCGAATTTTCCGTTGGGGAACCGTTCACTGGTACGCATGCTGTGCGTGGAGAGAACCGCCGCCACGATGCCGGAAACGACCGAGATCCACGTGAACGCAGAGTCGAGGAACATCGCTTTGAGACCGGTGATGAAAAACACGATCAGCCCCACGGCAGCGGAGAGCGCATTCACGACAATGCCGATGACCAGCGCATGCCGTTCCACACGCTTGTGCTGCACCGGCGTCACTGCCTGTGGACGCGGTGGTGCTGTCTGGGAAGCTGGAGCTCGGTCCGGAGTATGGCTCATTGGTCCTCCTTCGGGCTGGGGTCGTTACGCGTGTTCGGTTATATGGCCATCGTAGCGAAGGCGCGGGAGGCAGGTTCGCTCCGGGCGCACACCGTTGTGGCGGGGCGCCTGTATTCGACGAGGGGCCCGCGGATTCTATGGGCTCCGGGACTCTGTGGGCTCCGGCGATTTCGTAGGCTCCGGCGATTCCAGCGGCCAGGATGCGCCGCCGATGCCCGGTATTTTGCACAGTATATTGCGCGGACCGGGTGGCTTCCCGGCCCCCGTTCCACAGGGCTCACGCAATGCGCCGACAATCGATTTCCCGCGGTTGTCCGTCACCTCGGCCAGCGTCGTTGATTTTCCCGCGCAACGGCTAGACTGGAATGCATTATGGCAGCATTTAGTTCTTTGACAGACCGGCTCTCGAATGCCTTCAAGCATTTGAAGAGCAAGGGCAAGCTTTCCGAAGCGGACATCGACGGCACGATCCGTGAAATCCGCCGGGCGCTCCTCGACGCCGACGTGTCGCTGGAAGTCGTCCGTTCCTTTACCGGCCGTGTGCGTGAGCGTGCGCTCGGCGAGGAAGTCTCGCAAGCGCTGAATCCAGCGCAACAGGTGGTGAAGATCGTCAACGAGGAGCTGACGTCGATTCTCGGCGCCGGTGTCGATCGACCGCTGAATTTCGCGAAAAACCCGCCGACGATTATCATGCTCGCCGGTCTTCAGGGCGCCGGTAAGACTACGCTTGCCGGCAAACTGGGCTACTGGCTCAAGGACGCCGGCCACACCCCGTTGCTGGTCGCCGCAGATTTGCAGCGGCCGAACGCGGTCACCCAGTTGCAGGTGGTCGGCGAGCGCGCCGGCGTGCCGGTATTCGCCCCCGAAAAGGGTGTGCAGTCCGACGGCGGCGAAGCGGTCGCAGCCCCCGGGCAGACTACGGGCGATCCGGTGAAGGTCGCACGCGATTCCGTCGAATTCGCCAAGCGCAAGCTGTATGACGTGGTCATCATCGATACTGCAGGCCGTCTGGGTGTCGATGACGAGCTGATGAAGCAGGCCCGCGACATCCGCGACGCCGTACATCCAGACGAAATCCTCTTCGTCATTGACGCGATGATCGGCCAGGACGCGGTCAAAACAGCCAAGGCCTTCGATGAAGGCGTGGACTTCACCGGCGTAGTCCTGTCCAAGCTTGACGGCGATGCGCGCGGCGGCGCTGCCCTGTCGGTCGCAAGCGTGACCGGCAAGCCGATCCTGTTCGCATCCACCGGCGAAGGGCTCAAGGATTTCGAGGTTTTCCACCCGGATCGCATGGCATCGCGCATCCTCGATATGGGCGATATTCTCACGCTTATCGAGCAGGCGCAAAAGCAGTTCGACGAGCAGCAGGCGCGCGAAGCGGCATCCAAGATGTCCGAAGGCACCTTCGGATTGGATGACTTCCTTGACCAATTGCAGCAGGTGCGCAAACTCGGCCCGATGAAGAACCTGCTCGGCATGATTCCGGGTATGGCGGCTCATCGTCAGGCATTGGAGCAGCTTGACGAGCACGAAATCGACCGCACTGAGGCGATCATCCGTTCGATGACGCCGGAGGAGCGTCGCAACCCGAAGATCATCGACGGTTCCCGCCGCGCTCGTATCGCCTACGGTTCCGGCAACACCGTGTCCGCAGTCAATGGCCTGTTGGAACGCTTCGAGCAGGCTTCGAAGATGATGCGCCGCATGACCAATCGTGCCGGCATGGGCGGTATTCCTGGGTTCGGCGGTCCCGGTGGCGGCAAGAAGAACAAGAAGGGCGGCAAGAAGAAGAAAGGGTCGAAGTCCGGCAATCCGATGAAGCGCGAAGCCGAGGAGAAGGCATTGCGTCAACGGCTCGCCGGCGGCGGCAAGAGCTCCGGTGGCTCCGCATTCGCCAAGAAACCGCAGAATCCTGCGCTTCCTGCAGGGTTGCAGGAGATGATGGGCGAGAACGGCATGCCTGATTTGCCGCCGAATCTCGGCAAAGGATTGGGCGATCTTCTCGGCTGAGTCATGCTGAGTCTGGTTGCAGACGGTTCAACACCTGCAACCATGGCCGAATCAGCCAATCGTGTAAGGCCCGCAAGCGTTTGCGATGCTTGCGGGCCTCTTTGCATCATCTCGCCTATAATGCCCCTCACAGATATGACACATACGTATGACGAATACGTATGACGAATACAGGTATCAGCGGAGCTGGAACCGTGAATGGAGCGAATGCGAATGACCGTTGTTTTGACGATAATCGCCGTCTTGCTGCTGATTTGGTGGCTGCTTCGCTTCCTGCCGGCGACCGCTGAAGCGCATATGCCGATGCCATACAGCACCGCGCTCGACCGGCATCTGTGGGTGCCGGCAGTAGTCGGTGCGGCTTGGTCGGCGGCGCTCGGCTGCTGGTGGGGTGCGGCACTGTATGCGGTGCTGCTCGTTCTGGTGGTTGCGGGCGAATCCCCGTATTACCGGCATCTGTTCGGTAAACCGTCCGAAACACCTCATCCCGATGATGTTGCATCCGATTCCACAGCGGATTCCAGGACCGATATCGCCATGGACGGCAGGACAAGCGACACCGTGTCACGCCAGTCAGGCAAACCCATCCATGCCATGACGCTCAACTGCCGCTATGGGCGTGCCGATGCCGAGGACATCGTGCGTCTGGTCCGGGAGCGGCATATCGATGTGCTCGCGCTTGAAGAACTCACTGACGAGCTCGTCGAACGGCTCTCGCACGCGGGCTTGGACACGCTGCTGCCCTACTGCCAGCAGGGCGCGCAGCATGCCGACGACAATGGCGGGTTCAACGCGATCTGGTCACGCGCGAAACCGATGGCGCGCACCGCGACCTTTCTGAATATCCATGCCGCGGATGTTCCCGCTGTCACCATCGGCGTGGATGCACAAGATACCTCGGACGGCAGCACAGCACGCGCCGTCACCGTTGCCGCAGCGCACACGAAATCGCCGATGCGCGGATGCCGGGAATGGTCGTATGGGGTGCGGGCGCTGGATGCCATCGCGACCAGTCCGGAGCCTGTGGTCGTACTCGGGGACCTGAACGCCTGCCTTGACCACCGGTGCTTGCGTGATGTGCTTGCCACCGGCGTGCATGATGCGAGCCTTGATGTCGCGCATGGTCCTACGCTGACGTTCCCTTCTTGGACGCCGTGGCCTCGTATCGAGCTTGATCACGCGTTGGCGAACAGCGGTGTGGTCTTCCACTCGGCACAAGCCATCACCGTGCGCGACACCGATCATCGGGCGCTGCTGGTCACCTTGAGTGTGCGGTAACCGCCCCTCCCTCCACAAACTGGCTACGCCCACGACCTCCCTCGCGCAACTAGTTCGGGATGTCTCACAAACCGGCTACGCAAACACGCCCCTCAGCGTCACCAGTTTGTAATACCACACAAACCAGTTACGCCCACGACCTCCCCAGCGTAGACAGTTTGGAATGTCTCACAAACTGGTTACGCGAACACGCCCCTCAGCGTAACTAGTTTGGGATGTCTCACAAACTGGCGACGCAAACGGCCCCCTCAGCGTAGACAGTTTGAGAAACCACACAAACTGGTGACGCCCACGGCCTCCCTCGCGTAACTAGTTTGGGATGTCTCACAAACTGGTTACGGCCAGAGCCTCTCCAGCGTAGACAGTTTGTGGGAGAGGAGAGGAGAGGGCACTGCGCACGACACGCGGGAAAATCGAGGGGATTGCGCTATACTTGTTCAGTTATTCATGGGCGCGGAGCCCTCTCTTTCCGCGGTCATGAGGAACACGTGGGTTTGGTTTCCGTGCCCCACACCGAAGCTGTAACCCGCATTACCAATACAAGGAGAGCCATTTTGGCAACCAAGATTCGTCTGAAGCGCATGGGCAAGAAGTTCTACGCGTACTACCGCGTGGTGATCATGGATTCGCGCAACAAGCGCGACGGCCGCTCCATCGAGGAGATCGGCACCTATGATCCGAACAAGCAGCCTTCGCTGATCCAGATTGACTCCGAGCGCGCTCAGTACTGGCTGGGTGTCGGCGCACAGCCGTCCGAGCCTGTGCTCAAGCTGCTGAAGATCACCGGTGACTGGCAGAAGTTCAAGGGCATTGAGGGCGCTGAAGGCACCCTGAAGACCCCGGAAGCCGGTCCGGACGCCGCTGCTCGTGTCGAGGCCGCTGAAGCCCAGGCACAGAAGCTGAAGGCCGCCAAGTCTGAGGCCGAAGCCAAGGCTAAGGCTGAAGCCGAAGCCGCCGCTGAAGCCGAGAAGGCTGACGAGACTGCTGAAGCCCCGGCTGAGGAAAAGGCTGAGTGACATGCTCGCCCAAGCTGTTGAACACCTCATCAAGAACATCGTGGATTTCCCGGACGACGTTTCCGTCAAATCGCACGAAAACGCGCGAGGAGAATTGCTCCGCGTGCGCGTGAACCCCGAGGACATCGGCCGTGTCATCGGTCGCAAAGGCCGCACGGCCAACGCGATCCGCACGGTTGTGCAGGCCATCGCCGACCACAAAGTGCGTGTCGACATCATGGATGTACGCAGGTGAGCGAGAGCGTGGTGCATCAACAACACTCCGACGACCCTCAGCAGCGCGAACTGCTGAGGGTCTGTCGTATCGGTCGCGCTCAAGGGCTCAAAGGCGAAGTCACCGTACAGGTGTTCACCGACGAGCCTGACTACCGGTTCGAACCAGGTTCCGTGCTGTACACTCGCGACGGCGAACAGGAATTCGAAGTCGCGCATTCACGGACATTCAAGAACCGTTGGATTATTCATTTCGAAGGCGTCGATGACCGTGATGCCGCCGAAGCACTCAACGGCACCGTTCTGTACGGCGAGGCAGACGATCCGGAAGACATGCTCGAGGAGGATGCGTGGTATCCGAAGGATCTTCTCGGGTTGGAAGCCCGGTTCGCCGACGGAAACACGCTCGGCGCGCCCGACGGGCAAAAAGTCGGCGTGGTCGTGGACGTTATCGAAGGCGCCCAGTACCTTCTGAAAATCCGGCTTGTCCAGCCAGTGAACGGAGAAACCAGCACGCTGGTGCCATTCGTCGACCAGTTGGTGCCGGATATCGACCTCGACGACGGGTATCTGACGCTTAATCCGCCAGGAGGGCTGATTCCAGGCTGGTGATCGGCATCCAGGATGACACGGAGACTGATGCGGTGATCATGACCGCATCAGCGAATACCATCATCAACAAAACACGTGAGGGGTGTGTGTTCCTACCACGGGAACGCACACCCCTCACGTCTATGTACAGACAGCTGCGAATCAGCTGAGGAAACCGAGCGACATCGGCAGCAAGACCGCCGACCCCAGGTACTGTCTCAAGTACAGATTGCACACCACCGACAACACCATCCAGACGATGCTGATGATAATGCCTGCTGTCGCCAAGCCGTCACCGCGCTCTCCGCTGGTCTTGATCTGGTTTTTCGCCACAATACACAGGATGAGGCCGACGATGGAAATCAGGAACGAGCAAACGAAACCGACAATAGCCAGAGTATTCGTCTTCGGCTTGGACGGATACGGCGTACCATATGGTGCCCCATAGCCCGGCGCAGCAGCTGGGGCAGGTTGGGCGTAATACTGCTGCGAATAATCCTGCTGCGGATACGGATATCCCTGCTGTGGCGGATAATCCTGTGGCTGATAATACTGCTGCTGCGGATAGTCCTGTTGTGGATAACCCTGTGCGTCGACCGCCTGCGGCTGCGCATAGTACCCTTCCTGAGGCGCCGGCGCCTGATACTGCGAATTGTCAGGCAATGGAGACTGCTCAAACGACTGAGCCGCTGGCTGCCCTTGTGGCATCGGCGGCTGCCCGAACGATCGGGCGTCCGGCTGTCCATATTGTGCTGTTGCCGGTTGCGACGGCTGGGCATCAGGCAACGGCGGCTGAGAGAAATACGCCTGCTGTGCTGCCGATTGGGCGTTCTGCGGCATCTGCTGCTCGTCTGCGCCTGCGGCAGGCTGGTCGCCAGACTGCGCATCCCATGGAATCTGTCCGTTCGTCATACTCTGTTGCTCCTTCGCCGAAGTATTCGCCCCGTGGGACGCCGTGTCGTCGACACCTTTTAGCAATGCCATGTTCGCTGCGTGTACAGCGACTTCCCATCAGGAACGTGTACTCGCGTCTCGTTATCCAACGTCCAGCAGGTCGCGGGGCATGTGCTTCTTTCACTGTATCAGTCAAGCGGCATCAACGTCAGTAACGCGTCACATCCCGTGTCGCAGCCCCGTCGCGTATCACGCCTTCTGCCGTTCACTGTATTCGCCACATCGCATGACATCCATCATGTCAACCGTCTTGGGACGGCAGGCCGGTACAGTGGTGGGCATGCAGATCGATATCGTTTCCGTATTCCCCGAATACTTCGACGTGCTGAACCTGAGCCTGTTCGGCAAGGCACAGAGCAAGGGGCTCGTCAGCGTCCACGCCCACAACCTGCGCGACTGGACGCACGACGTGCATCATTCCGTGGACGATACTCCGGTCGGCGGAGGTGCCGGCATGGTCATGAAGCCGGAAGTGTGGGCGGAATGCCTTGATGATTTGCTCGGGCTAGAACCGCAAGCAATAACGGCGGATTCTGATACTGCTACTGCCATCGAAACCAACACGACTGATGAATCCGGTGAAACCGACACAGCCGACAATACCGGCGACGCTGACGAAACCGGCGAAACCGACACAGCAACACAGAACAGCACGCTGGACGGCACATTGACGGATACACCGTCCGAAGCTCGTCGGCAAACCCCTGCCCGGAATCTTGAAACCGTATTGATCTTCCCCAATCCTTCCGCTCCCCTGTTCACACAGCGCGATGCCACTGAACTCAGCCATGCCAAGCGGCTGGTGTTCGGGTGCGGGCGCTACGAAGGCTATGACGCGCGAATCCCCGCGTATTATCAGGCGCAGGGCGTGGATGTGCGCGAATATTCAATCGGTGATTATGTGCTCAACGGCGGCGAAGTCGCAGTATCGGTGATGCTGGAGGCGATTACACGCCTGCTGCCAGGATTCATGGGCAATCCGGAATCCATCGTCGAGGAATCCTATACCGGCTCCGAGGCGCTGCTCGAACACCGACAGTACACGCGGCCGGCAGTATGGCGAGGCATGGAGGTGCCTGATGTGCTGCTCTCCGGCGATCATGGGAAAGTCGACCGGTTCCGCCGCGATGAGGCGCTGGCACGGACCGATGCGATCCGCCCAGATTTGATTGAGCAGCTGGATTGTGCGCTTTTGAGCAAAGCCGATCGGAAAACGCTGATGGCGCTTGGTTGGGAGGTGTCCGCCGAACATCCGCGACGGCTGAAGCGGGGATGAATTGTGTTGTGGGCACCCCTTGCACCCTCGCACAGGTACCGGCGGATAATCCGACATCTACGACATGCCGGGCCGCCCACCGTACAATCCCGCGAGATACACGGCCTTCTTGCACACCATGACGCAGATGCCAAGGCATACTCGTCATCCTGCGGGCACCGCGGATCAGCAACCGCCAGATGACTGTGTATCTGCGGGTTCCCGGAACACCAACCCCACAGCAAACCCCCATCTCACACAACCGCCACGAAATCCACACTCCACACGACCACCGCCCAACAACAACCGCCAGATAGACACGCATCAACGGATTCCCGGAACCCCGACCGAACAGCAACCGCCAGATAGCTGCACATCTCCGGATCACCTGAACACCGCCGCAACAGCAAACCGGCACCAGCACACCCAATCACACAGCCGCCGCAAGATACCATTGCAATCCACACTTCCTGCGACAGCTGCCGAACAGGAACCGCCAGATAGCCGTCCATCGGCGGATCTCCGGAACATCGCTGCAACAGGATATCGACGCTAGAACCCCATCTCGCACAACATCACGCAGATACCGATGCATTCCAGTCATCCTGCGGGCGCCGCCCAACAGCAACCACAAGATAGACGCACATCAGCGGGTTCCCGGGACACCGGACCAACAGGATATCGGCGTTAGAGCACCATATCGCACAGCCGCCACAACATACCGCTACAATCCGCGCTTCCTGAGACCGCCCTATGACAGGAACTCCGAATCAGCCCCATAACGACGAAAGCCTGCCGGAATCACACCCGGCAGGCTACATATTCAGCTGCGAGTCCTCATCACAGGCCGCGCACCTGAACCTGCTCATCCAGCGGCATATGTTCACGCTCGCCGGCCGGCGCAGTGACCTCGCCGAACGGCATCTGCGCGATCAGCTTCCAATCAGCCGGAATGCCGAAAGCATCACGGACCGCATCATCAATCAGCGGATTGTAATGCTGCAAGTTCGCGCCAATACCGGCCTCGGCAAGCGCCGACCATACTGCGAACTGAAGCATGCCATTCGCCTGCTGCGCCCACACAGGGAAGTTCGCCGCGTAGGAGGGGAAACGCTCCTGCAGATTTGTGGTGACCGTGGTGTCATCGAAATACAGGATCGTGCCGTGAGCGGCGTCAAAACCGGCGATTTTCTGTTCGGTCGCGGCGAACGCGGTATCGTCCTTGACGACTGCACGCAACGCATCATGCACAATCGCCCACAGACGGTGATGGTCCTCGCCGAACAGGACGACGGCACGTTGCGGCTGGGAGTTGAACGCGCTGGGGACTTCGCCTGTGACCGAACGGACGAGATCGACAATCTCCGAATCGGACAGCGCAGCCGTATCAGACAGCGCATACTGCGAGCGGCGGACGGAAATCGCGGAAACGAACGTGGACATGATACCTCCAAACGTGGCGGACTGGTTGGCTTGCGGAATGCTCCGGTGTGCGTGGTGACGGTTCGATAGCATGCTGTCGAGGATAGATGCGGCGCTTCTGCTCCGTTACCCGTTACGGTAGAACGCGTAATGGCGGAATGACCATCTGTCCTGCTGCTTTCAGGCTACATGTCAGACCGGTTCGACACCTGCGGTTTCTCTGATGGAATACTGTGGGTGAAGTCACAGTGGCGGCCGCGACCGGGGCACGGGCTAGAGTGGACGGTATGCGCGTGATTGCAGGACGATTCAAAGGCATGGCGTTGGCCACGCCGAAACCGGGGACCCGGCCGACCACCGACCGTACCAAAGAGGCGGTGTTCTCCCATCTCGACTCGTGGGATCTGGTGCGGGGCGCCAGTGTGCTGGACTTGTTCGCCGGGACGGGGGCGCTCGGCATCGAAGCGCTGTCGCGCGGGGCGCAGTCGTTGGTGGCCGTGGAATCCGCGGGGCCAGCCGCTGCGCTCATCAACGGTACCTTGGCCCAACTCAAGCGTTCCAAGGCGTGGCGGCCGGAATTGTCCGCGCGGGTGATGCGCCGGCGTGCCGAAGTGTTCGTCGACACGTATCATGGCGCGCCATTCGATGTGATCTTTATCGACCCACCGTATGCGTATGCGACCGAGGAATGCAACGCGCTGTTGGATGCGTTGGCGCGTGGCGCGGCGACCGGGCCGAACACGATGATTGTGGTCGAACGGTCTGCGCGGTCGAATGCGCTCACTGCGCCGGTTGGGTGGCATGAGGCGGATGAGCGTACATACGGTGAAACCGCGGTCATCTATCTTGAACCGCTTGAACCTGGCGCGCAGGACATCGAGACGCAGGACGTCAGCGCCGAGGATGCCGAATCATAAACCCTCTGTTTCTGCCGACACTCACGGGGCACTCAGTGTCGGCAGAAACAGAAAACACAACCCACTACCGACGCTCACTTGGGGCTCAGCGTCGATACAACCCTTCACCGACGCTCACTGGGTGCTCAACGTCGGCAAAAGCTTCCACCGACACTCACCCACCCCCCAACGTCGGCAGAAGCGGGGATCAGCTACTGATGAGGTGCGACTCGTTGCCGCGCGTGAAATCCAGCACCGCGCCGGCAAGCTGGATCTCATGACCGAGTCCCGGATCATCCGCAAGCACCTGTTCGGCACGGGTACGCGCATCCGCAATCATGTCCGCATCCTTGACCACGCGCAACAGCTTCAGTCCTGATTTTCCACCGGATTGCGCATCTCCCAGCACATCGCCAGCCCCGCGCAACTCCAAATCCGCCTGCGCGATTTCGGCACCGTCAAGCGAGCCTTGAATCACAGCAAGCCGCTGTTCGGCGATACTGCCCGGCTCGGCACGGGACACGAGGAACGCCCACGAATCCGTGCCGCCACGCCCGACACGACCACGCAACTGATGCAACTGCGACAAGCCGAATCGGTCTGCATCAAAAATCACGATGCAACTGGCCTGCGGAACATCCACACCCACCTCAATCACCGTGGTCGCCACAAGAACCGGCGTGACACCCGCTGCGAAATCAGCCATCACCTGCTGTTTCGTCGCATCGTCGTTGCGTCCGGTCAATGTCGCGAAACGCACACCTTGGAATTGCGGAAGCGCCTCCAGCCTTGCAGCGATTTCGCTGACTGCATGCAGCGGCGGTTTCGGCTGGGCCGACGCCGACCCACCGGTTCCCTCCCCCGAGCCGGAAGTATCATCGGGCTCATCGAACAGTTCGACATCCTGTCCGGTCTGATCGGTGCTTTCGTCCTCGTCAATCCGTGCGCAGACGATATACGCGCGCTCCCCCGCGTCAATCCTGCGGCGGATGTGCCGGAACATATTCGCCATCGTCTGGCCATCCGCTTCAGGAATCACAAACGTGCGAATTGGCTTACGCCCGCCCGGCAATTCCGTCAGCCACGACATATCAAGACTGCCGAACCAAGTCATCGCAGCCGTGCGGGGAATAGGCGTGGCCGTCATCACCAGCAGGTGTGGGATGTTCTCCCCTCGTTCCAGCAAGGTCTCGCGTTGCTCAACGCCGAATCGATGCTGCTCGTCAATGACCGCAAGCGCCAGATTCGGCGCTTGGAACGTCCGCGAGAATGCGGCATGTGTGGCGATGATGATGCCCGGCTCGCCGCTCGCCGCCATCGCAAGCGCTTTTCGACGGGCGGCGAGTTTCATACCGCCGGTGATCAAGGTGACCGGAATGTCGAGACCGGCCTTGCTCACCATACCGCCGACAGTTTCAGCGTGCTGCTCGGCAAGTACCTGCGTCGGCGCCACGAGCACCGCCTGATAGCCGGACCCCACGGCTTGCAGCATCGCAGCGAGCGCGACCACGGTTTTGCCTGAGCCGACTTCGCCTTGCAGCAGGCGTTGCATCGGGTAGTCTCTGCCCATATCCTGGACGATGTCATCAATCACGCTGACCTGCCCGCCAGTCAATGTGAACGGGAGTGAATCGATGAACGTCTTCCGCATCCCGCCCTTTTTGCAGGGGAATGTCTTGGCTTTGCGCGCCTGCTCGCGTTCCTGTAGGACGGCGGTCTGGGAGATGAATGCCTCCTCGTACCGCAGCGTGTGCAGGGCTTGACGGAAGGCGTCCACCGAATCGGGCTCATGGATGGCGAGGAATGCTTCGGCTCGGTGCATCAATCCGCATGCTTCACGCACGCTTTCAGGGAGGATGTCAGGAATGGCGCGTCGCAAGGCGGCAGTAGGAATTTTCGGGGATGTCTCGATGCCGTCGGGGGCTGGCGAGAGGCAAGAGGCGCGGGATGGTGATGGTGCGGACTCTTGGAGTTTCGCGGGTTCCGGGGATGTTGCGGTTGTGCTGGTCGTTCCGCGTGATCCGGATTGCGCGGATTGCGCGGCGTTGCCGGATTGCGCGGCAGATGGCTCGGCATTGTCATCGTCTCCGGCAGCGAGCGCACGCAACACGGTGACGATGGAATCGTGGATATGCTCGCTGGAAATACGGGAGTTGGCGTGGTAAACCGGGCGCGGACGGCAGACGCGCCGCAACGCGTCATCGATGCTGTCGGCATCGAACCGCTGGCCATGGCCGGGTTCTTGTGTTGTGGAGGGGGATGCCGGGACGGTCAGGACTTCAGGATGGGTGAACTGCGGCATGCCGTCGTATTCGCTAGGCGTGCCGCACACGACCACCGACGCACCGGTGTGCAGTCGGGCGCTGAGCCAATTGACGTACTGCTGTTTGTAGGAGAAAAACACAAGCGCGGTGACAGTGCCGGCCACGCGGCGTTCGGCGGCGAACGCGGAATCATCGACCATGGCTTGCAACCGGTAGCCGCGACGGGCGTTCATCGGCATCACGCGCACATCGCGCACGACACCGGCGAAAGCCATCGGCTCGCCAATCCGGCCTTCCCGCACCGCCCGCAGGGGCACGGGATCGGTAACCCGGAACGGGTAATACGTGAGGGCGTCGGCACACGTGACCACGCCGAGGCCTTTCAGCGCGCTGATCCGTCGACGGTTGGTCAGCAGCTTGGCTAGCGGGGTGGTCAGTGAAACGGTCATACCTCTTATTGTCCCACATCCGGTTCTGTGCGGCGGGAAAGCGATGAATCCCGCCTTGTCGTGCGATGACGGGGTCGCACAGCGGGCAGATAGCCCCGACTTCTCAAGGTGAGCCTATAGCAATCCCGGCGCTGTGCAACATCCCAGTCGCATAGCAGGCAGATAGCCCCCACCAATTATCGGAAACCGTCGATATCTCACCGCCGTGCGACAACCCAATCACACAGCAGGCAGATACCACCGGAATCCAAAACAATACCGCTGGCACCCCGCCGCCATGTCATCCACTAGTCGCACAACAAGCAGATACCTCCAGCCCACCAGCCGAACCTCACACAATCCCGCCGCCGTGCGACCATCCGGTCACACCGCAGGCTGATGACCCCGCTCCCCCAGCAGAATCCGGTATAACCCTGACGTTGTGCGACTATCCAGTCACACTGCAGGCTGATACCGCCGGCAGCACGCACCCTGCCCGCCTTCTGGGTTATTGGCCAAAATGTGTGTCCGGAAATCGTGTGTAGGGGTTGTTCTGCCGGGCGTGTCGCGGTTTCGAATCCTCATGCCGCCACTTTCGAGCCCGGCCAGAATGTGTGTCCGGAATCGGCGCGGACCCGTTGCGGCGCAAGGCGTACAGGCGATTCGAATGTGCCGGGTCGCGCATGTCATGACATACGTCGTGCGCCAGACAGAAGGCTTCCCGCACTGTCCGGTAGCCATAGCGTCGGTTTGCGTATGCCTGGGCATGCACGAACCGCAAAACAGGGATCTCCACTGCCGTTTTCCGTCGATATCCGTTCAGCTTCGCATGCCACGGCATACAGGACGTGCACACGACCAGAGCAACAATCAAGACTCCCACACACCCCACCAGCAGACACACATACTGGCCTATAACCCCGCCTTCTCCACTCCGGCGGCAAAAGCAAAGACCCCGGAAGCTTGAAGCTCCGGGGTCTTGTTTCTTCATTCGCGATTCACGCGGCCACACGCTGAACCTTGCCAGCCTTGAGGCATTTCACGCACACGCGCAGACGGACATTCTGACCGTCAATCGTAGTGCGGACCGGCTGCAGGTTCGGGCGGAAGGTGCGCTTATTGCGAATATGCGAATGCGACACGGTGAAACCGGTTTGCGGTCCCTTGCCGCACACTGCGCAACGAGCTGCCATGATGGACTCCCTATACATTTCTGTGACTTGCAAGTCGTGTCTGCCCGACCGCCGCATATGCGTCCGCCGAACACACAACTACACTATGATACAACCAAAACGAATCAAGCGCAAACCTGCGTGCCGCTTCTGCGACGATGGTGAAATCCCAGCATTTTCAAGCAACATGTCTAGCTTCAATCTCCGCAAAATTCCGGGAAAAACCGATACAATGTGAGAACAGTCCGCGGCAATCACATTGCCCCGCATACGAATCGCACAACGATGAGTCAGGAGGTTGTATGCTTCACGATATCCTCAACTCGCAGGAGCCGGAGCACGGCACGGCATCGGTGATTTCGCTCGGCCAAGTATGGGTCGACATCATGATGGGCATCGGAGAACTGCCGCAGCCGGGCGGATTCGCCGTCGCCGATTCGGTGACACCATCGGTAGGCGGAAGCTTCCGCGTCCTGCAGGCAGCCGCGCGGTCAGGTTCGCCCGCACAGCACGCGGGCATCGTCGGCACGGGACTGTGGTCATCGGTGATTCGCGACGAATTCGAGGCAAATGGCATTCAGCACATCGGCAACGACCGGCTTGACAAGGACTCCGGATTCCGGCTGGTGCTCAACGACGGCTCGCACAAGACGTTTATCGCGACATACGGAGCCGAAGCGCAGGGCGACGAGCATACCTTCGACGCGATTGAGCCTGAACCTGGGGATGTCGTCCATATCAGCGGCAACACCTTGATGGATCACTCGGCGGCCGGCATCGAAGGATTCCTGCACCGCACCGGAGCGAATCCCGGGAAGAGGCCATTCACCATCGTATTGAATCCGACGAATTCGCTGCATCTGGTCAGCGACCATCTGATTGAGGACACCGTGTTGTGCCGCCCGATCTGGTCATGCAACCGTCAAGAAGCCAACACACTCGCCGAACGGCTCGGCATCCCGCCTACAGATGATTCCAAACTGACCATCGGGGGCGGATTCGACGATGCGATGACCAAACTGTGCAACGCGCTCGGCGCCACGTTGCGAGCTCCGCTCGTCCTGCGCGCCGGCGCGCGAGGGGCATGGGTGCGCGTACCGGGCAGCGACGTGGTTCATGCGGAAGGTTTCCCGGTGAAATCCACGCATACGCGTTCCGCCGGCTCATGCCACACCGGCGTCATGTGCGCGATGCTTGCCCAAGGCTGGTCGCTGTTCGACGCGGTGCGGATCGCCAACGCCGCGGCTTCCATCGCGATCAGCAACAACAAGGCCGGCGTGCCCGACTGCCCGCCTGTCGAAGATGCGATCGCACTGATCAAGCGGCACGAGGAACACGCGGACGAATCCGCGGAGGTACAGGCGTAGCGACACAACCGAAGAGTCCAAATGCGCCGATTCGTCGCGGCGAGTGTTCCGCCCGCCGCGACGACTGCTTTACGGCACGCGCATGCCTCGCGTGTATCCCTTCCTGCATGCCCGTGCATGCCTCAGCCCGGTGCGCTGCTGATTCTACGATTCCGGACGTTGCGGGTGTATGCCGCAGTCTGTTGGCGTGGTTACGCTTGGACGACGGATCTTCTCGAGCGCGGTGATTCCGGGAGAAGTGTCGGATTCGCCTGATGCGCGTCCGTTCTCCCACATCCGTGCAGCACACGGCACGCCGAAACACCGCCCCTCACAAACCAGCCACGCAAACAAACCCGCCAGCGTAACCAGTTTGGAAGAGGGGGCACCCGCCTCCCCACCACATACAAACCAGCCACGCAAACAAACCTCCCAGCGTAACCAGTTTGGAGAAATGACCTACACGTTCCACCACCCCTCACAAACCAGCTACGCAAACAAGCCCGCCAGCGTAACCAGTTTGGAAGGATGAGAAGACGATAGCGCGGGACGAATTGCCGGGGAGCGGCGCACCCAAGAAATCACGCATTATTCACGGTCAGTTCATCTGTTGCACCCCATCCGTTGTTTGCGCAACCATACCCTTCTTGGTGACAGATGGGAGTTGCCATGACCGATATCCTTGACACAGCGCAGCGACAAGACAATCCAACGATCACCGGTATTGCACCGGAGAACCGAGTACAGCATCTCACGGGATTGGACGCGACGATTGCCTGCAGCCAACGCATCGTCCCATCACCATCAGTCGACGCAACGAGCAGCACGCCTTCCGACAGCACCCCGGCAGACAGCATTCCCCCGACCGATGGCACTCCGGCAGACAGCACCCCAGTAACCGCCCACGCCGCCAACACCAACACCAACGCCAACGCCGACACCAACAACATCAACAACACCAACCATCTCAACCGCCGCGAAAAACAGTGGATCCTCTATGATGTCGGCAATTCCGCATTCGTCCTGCTGTCCACCGCAGTCATCCCCATCTACGCGAACTCCCTGCTCAAATCCGCTGGGGAATCCAATATCGTGTCGACCTGGGGCTACATGCAGACCATCGCATCCCTCATCATCGCGCTACTCATGCCAATTCTCGGCTCCATCGCCGACGTGCAGGGCATGAAAATCAAGTTCTTCATCGGATTCTTCGGCACCGGCGTCCTCGCCTGCTGCGCAATGGCGCTCCCCCTGGGTTGGGTCGCATTCCTCGCGGTGTGCATGCTCGCCACCATCGGTTTGAACGGCTCACTGACCTTCTATGATTCGATGCTCATCGACACCACCACCAATGACCGCATGGATCAAGTCTCCTCACACGGCTACGGATGGGGGTACGTCGGTTCGACCATCCCGTTCATCGCCTGCATCGCGCTGATTTTCGCCGGTCCTTCGGCATTCGGGTGGAGTACCGCGGCCTGCACTCGCGCGAGCTTCGTCATCACCGCCCTGTGGTGGACAGCATTCACCATTCCGCTGATCAGCAGCTACCGCCAGACGCATTATCGCGAAACCGCCGACCATATGCGCGATGCCGTACGCGGCACGTTCGCAGAGCTGGGGCACACCTTCCGCGAGATTTCCCACAACAAACCGCTGTGGATGTTCATGATCGCGTTCTTCTTCTATATCGATGCCGTGAACACGGTGATTTCGATGAGCACGTCATACGGCACGCAGCTTGGCATCGACTCCACACAGCTGGTGCTCGCCCTGCTGGTGACCCAGTTCGTCGCCTTCCCGTGCGCAATCGCCTACGGGCGGCTTGCCAGGCGATTCGGATGCAAGCCGATGATCATGGCCGCGGTCATCGCATATCTCGGCATCGTATGCTTCGCGGCGTTCTTCCTGCGCTCGGCCACCGAATTCTGGATTCTCGCAATTCTGGTCGGCATGTTCCAAGGCGGCATTCAGGCGCTCAGCCGCTCGTATTACGGCAAAATCATCCCCAAGTCGCATGCCAACGAATACTACGGGTTCTACGACATCTTCGGCAAGACCGCAAGCATTCTCGGCACCTTCATCGTCGCGGCGACCACATCGGCAACCGGCAACGCGTCGCTCGGCGTGCTGTCCATCGGCGTGCTGCTTGCGGTGGCGCTGGTGTTCCTTGTCTTGCAGCGCGATCCGGCTGCCGCAAGCGAAACCGCGGCATGACGCGAGTCCATACCACCGTTTGGCGGATTCATGAATCCGGTTGTCTGACCGGCTGTCTCTTCGGAGCCCGAATGCTTCGATGAAACAGCCGGATTCCTATCGTCCTGGCGCCTATTCCGACGATTCAGTTGCACCTGAAATCAGTCATATTCCAACGTTTCCACATCCTGACTACCGAATCTGCATAACTTTGACTTCCAGATTTGCATAAGGTTGACTACCGGGTTATCATGACTTCCACTACCGAATCTACATAATCGAGGCTGCAAGGTTCGCTTCGCCAAGGAAGGAGCATGCGTCATGATTCCCCGCACACTGTCCACGATGGCCCAGCGCATGGCAACCTGGTTTCCAGTCGTCTCGGTCACCGGCCCCAGACAAAGCGGCAAATCTACTTTGTTAAGGAACACCTTCCCTGATTTCACGTATCTCAACCTCGAAACCCGCAATCTCAGAATCAGCGCCGAAACAGACCCCGTCGGCTTCATCCATTCCCGTCCGAGCCATCTGTTCATCGACGAAGCCCAATACGCGCCGGACATTTTCGCGGAAATCCAAGCAGCCAGCGACGAACGGCGTGACATGGGGCAATACGTGCTGTCCGGCTCGCAGAATTTCCTGCTGCTACACAATATCGACGAATCCCTCGCCGGTCGTGTCGGACTGCTGCAACTGCTTCCATTGAGCTTTGTTGAAGCATCCCAAGCATCCAGCCGACTCGCAGTCGATGATTTCGCCGTGCGTGGCGGATACCCGCATCTGTACGAGGTGGATGTCCCGCTCAACATCTATTTCCAAAGCTATATCGCCACCTATATCGAACGTGACGTCTCAGGCATCGTCAACCCGGACAATCTCACGACATTCCGCACATTCCTGAAACTGTGCGCGAACAGCGCCGGCCAATTGCTCAACATCACACATCTCGCCGCAGAGGCCGACATCTCGTTCAAAACCGCGCGCGCCTGGCTGTCGCTGCTCGAATCCAGCTATATCGTGTTCCGTCTGCCGCCATACGCATCAAATGCGCGCAAACGGCTGACCAAGACACCTAAACTGTATTTCTACGACACCGGCCTGCTCTGCCATCTTCTCGGAATCACGACAACAGAACAATACAACACGAGCGATAAACGCGGGGACGTATTCGAAAACCTCATCATCGAGGAAACACTCAAGCATTACTACAACCACGCGCAAACACCGCAACTGTACTTCTACCGTGATTCCAACCAGGTAGAAGTCGACCTCATGGACCTGACGGATCAATCATCGCCGAAACTCATCGAAATCAAATCCGGACAAACGGCCCGGCTCACCTTCGTCCGCCATCTGTCAACCGTCGGCACAATGCTGGATATCCCAGCCGAACACCGGTTCGTCATCTACCGAGGCGACGAACGATTCGCGACGCAATCGGCGATTTTTGAACCGGCATCGCAGTACCTGCGATTCATCAGTGACGCGGAATAGCCCCTCCACGAACCCACCGGTCGCGTGCACCCGGGCACGTTTCCGCGCAGTTTCAGCTTCAGGCGTGTCGTGTTACGATGCGGCATCATAGGTAACGAAGAAAGCCTAGGGTGAAACCATGGATACAGCAGCTACCAGCAACGACACCATTGACACCACGGATGTTGCGGACACCGCCATCAGCGGCATCACAACGATGCCCGCGGACAGCGGTCACGACGCCGACGCAAAAGCCGCCGCAGCGGCAGTCAGCGAAAACGCGACAGAACAACTGCGTGACCCTCGGGACGCAACCGTATCCCACATGCCGCTGCCATTCAGCGGCCCGGCGCGCATCGAGCACGATTCCCTCGGCGAAATGCCGGTTCCAGCGAACGTATACTGGGGCATCAACGTGCAACGCGCCATCCAGAACTTCCCCGTTTCCGACACGCCCATCAGCAGGCATCCGGAACTCATCGCCGGGTACGCGCAAGTCAAGCGCGCGTGCGTGGACGCCAATGAGGAGCTCGGGCTGATCGACCCGATGCGCGCCGAACTCATCCGACAGGCCTGCCGCGACATCGAAGCCGGCGAACTCGCCGACCAGTTCCCCGTGGATGTGCGTCAAGGCGGCGCCGGCACTTCGACGAACATGAACATGAACGAGGTCATCGCCAATCGCGCGCTCGAACTCGCCGGCCACCAGCGCGGCGACTACGGGTACATCCACCCGAACGACCACGTGAACAAGTCGCAGTCCACCAACGACACCTACCCGGCGGCATGCCGTCTCGCCCTGATTACCGCGCTCAAGCCGATGATCGAGGAATGCCGTCTGCTCGCCCGCGCATTCCACAAGCTCGCCGACAAGCACATCAACGATGTGACCATCGGGCGCACACAACTCCAGGATGCGGTCCCGATGACATACGGGCAGGAATTCCACGCGTTCGCCTCATATTTCAAAGCCGACAAGGCATCGCTCGACAAGCTGGAACCTGAACTTGCGGTGATGAACCTGGGCGGCACCGCCATCGGCACCGGCATTTGCGCGGACATCCGTTTCCGCAAGTCAGCAATCGAACATCTGGGTGACATCACCGGATACCCGGTGACTGCCGCCCCCGATCCGATTGCCGCGACCAGCGATATGAGCGCGTTCGTGAACACGTCATCGGCGCTGAAGAACCTCGCCGTGCATCTGAAGAAGGCGGCGGACGATTTGCGTCTGCTCAACTCCGGCCCGCGCTGCGGTTTCAACGACATCAACGTTCCCCCGCGTCAGGCAGGTTCGAGCATCATGCCCGGCAAGGTGAACCCGGTCATCCCGGAATGCGTCGACCAGTGCTGCTTCACCGTGTTCGGCATGGACACAACCGTCAATTGGGCGTGCGCCGAAGGCCAGCTGCAGCTCAACGCCTTCGAACCAGTCGCCGTGCACACGCTGCTCGAAGGTATTCGCCTGCTGGGCAACGCCATGCGCACCTTCCGCCTCAACTGCGTGGACGGCATCACCGTCAACCTTGAACAAGGGCGTCAGTTCGCGGCTGAATCGCCATCCATCTCCGCTTCGCTCAACAGTGAAATCGGGTACGAGCGCGCCGCCGCCATCGCCAAAGAAGCGTTGCGCACCAAGCGTACCGTGCGCGAGGTTGCCGGCGAGCGCACCGACATGCCGGACGGGCGGCTCGATCAGCTGCTGGATCCGATCACCTTGTCCCGTCGTCTCGGCCAGACCTGCCGTGAGCAAGGCGGACAGCAAGCCTGACGAAATCAGTGGTTCGGCGGCTTGACATCGGTAATGCCATGGGTGCCATCGCTTCCCGTCACCGCCACCAGTATGCGTGAGGGCCCATCCATTGTGGGTGGGCCCTCACGCATATCTCAGCCGCCATGGCTCGGCGTTCCTATATCACGTGTCTTCTGACGGCACAAGCGTTGTACGGCATCAAGCAGGAATCACTCTGCCGGCTTATCGGCGTGAGTGCCGGCTGCGATGGCATCGGCGTCATCATGCCGTGTGCTGTTCGCCCTGCGCCCGGAGCGCAGCCCCTCCATGCTTTCCCGCAGCTGGTCGATAATCGTATTGTCACGCACCGAACGCATAGCCGGGAACGCCTGCATCAACCGCCGCTGCTGCCAATTGAGCGTATGCGACACATGCGAATCGAGGACGGTACGTCTGCGTTCCTCGAAACGTTCGCTGGCCGTGACCACCTTTTCGTCAAGATTCGCGACCTGTTCCGCATGCAAGGCATTGACATCCTCACTGATGCGCTTGAGTTTGGTGTCAAAACTCCACGAGTATGCCGCCGTAAGCGCGACATCCACCATCAACAACACCGCAATGACCGCTGATACCACATGCACGGCCAGCGGCGCCCACTGGCGCACGACCCCCATGAACCACGGTTGTACGAACAATTTCACCAGTGTCGCGCCCGCACCGAACGCGATGAATCCGTTGAGGTACACGCGACCGTTGATGTTGAACGGCTTATTGGTGTAATCCCACAGCCTGACGTGATGCAGCTTCTCGATGACATATGAGGAAATGTATTCCAACGTGCATGCGACGACACCGCTGCTGAGGAACAGGGCGATGGGATTGGTCACATCATTGAGCAAGAACAGCACCAGCAGCGCGCCGAACCCGTAAATCGGACATAACGGGCCAATCAGGACACCTCGATCGACAAAACGGTGGCGCACGACGATCGACAAGCCGGTCTCCCAAATCCAGCCGATGCAGCTGTACAACGCCCATGTGAGGAACAGCTGTTCCAAGAATTCCAAAACCTGCATGCCGAACGCCTTTCTTGAATCGGATCCGCAGCGCGCCTCGGCTGGCTGGCCGCGGAATCGTGCCGGCGCTGTTGCGCACGCTGCGTGGGACGCTATAGTGCCGTGACGATGGTGGAACGGATGCGTACCCGGCCGTACACCCTTCACAGACGCATATGCAGACGCATATTCGTGCTCATGCCGACGTGTTCCAGTCTAGCTGTTCGGCCGGTGCATGTCAGATTGTGCAGACTGCTGAGACTATTCGGGCGTATTACGAAGCTGACGCATGATGCCGGTTGTGTCTTGGCTGTGCCGAATGAGAACGATCGGAACCAGGCCACAACCAGACCATCGGCCGACCACAGACTCAGACCTCAGACCTCGCGGCAGACCGGTTCGTGAGTACAACCGAAGACGACAATCGAACAACCAGCCCGGAAAACCACGTCGGGCGGGATTGCACATGCAAATCCCGCCCAACGAGTGGTCACCGGTTGTCGTCATACCACATCATCTGTCCGGCAGCCTCCGGCAATGCGATACCGGAGTCTCCCGGTCAGTGACGTGTGTGCCGCCCGCCTGCAGGCCGACGATGCTTCGCCGTATCGGCGCGCAGCGCGGTTCCGAGTCCTGCGAATACCAGCGCTGCGGCGAGTACGGCGGTCACACCGGCGCCGGTCTTGGCGAGCTTGCCGCCCGCCGATCCCGGTCCCGTCTGTTGACGTGCGCTCGGCACATTCGCCCCTGATGCCGGATTCAGATTCACTGGACCGCCGGCAGTCACACCGGACGCACTCGGCGTATTGCCGTCAGACACGGTGGCCGTCGAGCCGGATCCGGTGCCGGTAGATGCAGAACCTGATCCTGTACCAGTGCCCTGTTGGTTATCGGAATCGGTATCCGACTTGGTATCAGTACCAGAATCACCAGTGTTACCGTCGGTCTTATCGTCGCCGTTGCCTTGCGATGTCGAGGTATCGGAACCCGGATTCTGCGACCACTGCGCGTACAAGCTCAGCGGCGCGTTGACCGGGGTTGCGAAGTCGTACAGCTTCTTGCCGGCCTTGTCGGTCGACCAGCCGGTGAAGGTGTAGCCGGAGCGAATCGGGTCAACCGGTTTCACCGCCTTGCGTCCGTGCTTCACGTGCTCGCGGTAGCTCACGCCATCGTAGACATGCATGACGATTTCCAGCTTGTTGGCGGAACCCGAGGCCTCCTGTGGTGCCCACAACGCGTACAAGGTGATATCGCCGGTGACCGGAGCATCGAAATCGTAGATGTGCGATCCATCGGGGTCGTCCGCCTGCGTGCTCCAGCCTTCGAACACATACCCGTCGCGTGTCGGTTCACCGGGGCGAACTGCCTGAGAGCCATATGCCACCTGCTGGGACGCCACGTCCGAACCGCCTTGGGCATCATACGTCACCGTCTGCCGGTTTGCCGCCCACTGTGCGACCAGCGCCACGTCCGAAGTGACAGGGCTGTTGAAGTCGAACATGGTCTTTCCGGTCTTGTCGGTTGACCAACCGGTGAACGTGTACCCTTCACGTACCGGATCGGCCGGTCGAGTGGCAGTCGTGCCGTCCAAGACCTGTTGCGGGTCGATGGCCGTATCAGTGCCCGTGTCGAAGCTCACCGTATGCATACCGGCCCACTGTGCGTACAGGTCGAGATCGGTGGTCACCGTGGTGTTGAAATCGTATGGTTGGGTGCCTGCAGCATCCAGCGACCAGTAAGCGAACCGATATCCTTGACGGGTTGGCGCCGGGTTTGGCGCCTGCACGGTCGAGCCTGCGGACACTCTGATCCAACTGGTGTTCTGGGTACCGTCGTTCGCGTGGAAAGTCACGCTGTGCGGCATGCTCGCATTGTCCACCCATACGGCGTACAAGGTGAGGTCACCGGTAACGGGAGCCGCAAACGTATAGGATTGCGTCCCCTGCTGATCGGTGGACCATCCGCCGAATGTGAACCCACTGCGGATCGGCTCGGCGGGCGCCGTGGCCGTCTTACCGTCCGCAACGGTCTGCGGGTTGACCGCACTGCCGCCTTGCGAATCGAAGGTGACCGTATGGTTCGTGCTCTTCCAACCCGCGTACAGGGTGACATCCGAGGTCAGCGGCTTGGTGAAGTCGAACGGAACGGTTCGTGCAGCGTCGGCGTACCAACCGTTGAAGGCGTACCCGTCGCGCGTCGGATCCTGCGCCGGTTCGGTCGCGGTGTCACCCTGCTCTACGGTATACGGCTGGTAATCGTATCCGTCATTGTCGAAGCTGACGGTGTAGGCGGGATCCCACTGCGCGTACAAGGTCATATCGTCGGTGACCGGCGTGTCGAAGTCATAGGCTTGCTTGCCGTCCTTGTCACAAGTCCACTGGCTGAACATGTAGCCGGTTCTGGTGGGCGCTGACGGCACGGCGATGCCGGTTGTTTTCTGCGACGCGCGGTCCGCTACCGATACGCGGGTCGTCGGCTCTCCGCCGTTGCCGTCGAAGGTGACCAGATGAGTGGTCGGACGGTAGGCGTACAGGGTCGGGTCGCCGCTGACGACCCAGAATTCCGCCGTGCCGTTCTCACTATCGGCAACGCTCAGCAGGGATTCAGGAATCTCACGATCCGGAGAGTTGTCCGGATCCTTGGCCAGCCAAGAGCTGCCGCCCTGGCGCAACAGGAATTCGACGTTGCGCACGCCGCTTGGAGAATTCAAGTCGAAGGACGCGATTTCGCCGAAATCGTCGTGGTCGGTGAACGCGTAAGCTCTGCCGGCAGAGTTGTACTGCCAAGACCACACGTCCCAGCCTCGCCACGTGTCATCGTCCAGGTTGTACTGCTGGTACTGCCCGTCCGCTCGCTGGTAGTGGATGACCACATGCAGGTTCTTAGGATTTTTCTGGTCGTTCGCTGTCGGGATGCTGGTTCCTTGACGCGCCGCAGGCGAATTGGTGAACGCCGTTGACGGGTTGTTGGAATCCACCCACGCCTCGACGACGCCGCTGACGTGGTCAAGTGCCGCGGCGGAATAATCGCCGCCGATAACAGTGGCGCCCGAATCGTCGGTCAAACGGAAGCTGAACGCCGCATAATCACCGGAGAACTCATGGATGAGCACATCACCGAAGGAATCGGTTCCGGTGAACGCATAGCTCTTCTTCGCCAGCGTTTTGCCGGACTTGTCTGTTCCCCACACTTCGGCGTGGGTCGCGTTGATATCCGCAGAGACGTGCAACGTGAACCGGGTCTTGTTTTCGCCGTTCGTGGCGAATGGCATGCCCAGACTTGACTGATGGCCTTGCACGGCGATGACGGTCGCACCGACTTCCGCCTCGTAGGATGTTCCTTGTGCACCGTTACCGTTCTGCCAGTCATAGGCTCCAGATCCGTTGCCGAAGTGGAAGGATACTCCACGTAGCCCGGCATCGGAGATGGTCGTGCTGTACCAGCCGTCATGGCCGGAGACCTGACGCATAGCCAGTGTCTTCGTGGTGTCGGAACCGCCGAGCGAATAGTACAGATTGACGTTGCCCCAGCTCTGATCGGGACGATAGTAGACGGTGAGCGAACGGTCAGCGACCTTCGACCCATCCGCAGTGTCCTGATAATCAGGGTCGGAGACATCGGTCGCGCCTGTAGAGCTGCTCACCCATGTGGATGGTGTCGCAGCTGCGTAAATGGCGACTGCACTGCGGGCGCCGATCGTCGTGTCAAGCTTGCCGCCCTTCACGCTGACGCGCACGGAGCAATCCCGTGAAGCGTATACGTTGCAGTATTCGCCGTCAGGCAGATTGGTGGAGTAGCTGACATGATGCGCCTGCAGGGTGTTGTTGATCGCGAAGAAGCCTTGGTCTTGGCCGTTCGAGCTGCGCGCGAACCCGATATTGTTGTCGCCGTCGTTCTGCCAGTTGGCCACGCTCGTGCCTTGGACCGCGTTGTGGAAGCCGATCATGCCACGCACTGATGTCCAGCGCTGCTGGCACAACCATTGGCCGTCCTGCCAGCGGTCAGAGTCGTTGCCTGTGGCCGCCTTGCATGCGGTATTCATATCGACGTCCGGCACGGTCGTGTCCGTTGCGCCGGATGGCCCGACCGCGGTGTCATTGCCGTACCAGTAGGAGGACATGAGTTTCGGTGAACCGTAGTCGTTGGCGAGCAGGAATGCGTTCGCCAGCTCATAACGTGCACCCGAAGCAGGGGTGAGGGTCTCGTCAGAGCGTTCGGTATCCCAGTTGCTGACGAACACGTTGGCGCTCGAGGACGGCGTAAGCCCTTTCGATATGTTCTTGAGCTTGGTCACCGAGCTGGCGAAGTCCTGCTTGAGCTGGTAGGCGTAGCTGAATTCGATGACTTTGCCGTTGCCCAGATAGTTGCGCGGGTTCAGTGCCTCGGCTTCACCTCCGTGGTAGATGACTTCCTGTACCCAGGGGATATCCGCGGCTGCGACGCCGATCTTCTCCGCCAGCTTCGCCTTGATCGCCGCCAGATCAGCGGGATCGATATGCTTGGCGGAATCGATACGGTATGCGCGCACGCCGTCTTTCCAGAGTCTGGCGAGGTAGTCCGCCTCGATGTCCTGGACATGTGCCGAACCGGTATTGAGATCCCACATGGTGGACAAACGGCAGTTGCGCACTTGGTCGGCGTTCGTGTAATCGACGATGTTGTCGGTGCAGTCATGGAAATCGTCGGTGGTCAGACCGTATTGGTGGCCATTGCCGTTTTCCTTGTACCGGTACACACCATCACCCATGGCGGGGTAGCGTCCGTAGCTGCCGTTGTAGGCGGATCCGGCCACGCCCTGCTGGTCGTTGACCAAGGCGACATCAGCACCGGTCGTATGGTTGATCACCGCATCGGCGACGATGCTGACACCGACCGCGTTGCACTGCTGAATCATCGACTTGAATTCGGCTTCGGTTCCGAATTTGGAATCGATCCGATAACTGACCGGCTGGTATGCAGTCCACCACTGGGTGCCTTGGATGGACTCTTCAGGCGGGGAGACCTGGATGTACCCCACGCCTTCAGGACCGTAGGTTTCCGTGCATTCCTTGGCAATGGTGTTCCAGGATTGCTGGAACGCGACAACGGTGACATCGCTTTGCGGGGCGGTTTTCGGTGCCGCGGATGCGTTAGCTGCGGCAATGGTGGGTTGTCCCACCAGACCGACCGCCGTCAACGCAGCGCACGCTGCCACAGCGACCGCTCCCCTCGTCACTGTACGCCACTGGCGCATCCATAGACGCCGGAGCGTTGACACATTGCCGTGTCGTGGTGATTGTCCGTAGGCGTTCATGCTTGCCTCCTCGAAGTTTGCGCGTCATCGTGCTTCGGTGAGATGCCTTCATGGCGACGGCGCAGCATCATGAGCATGACTCCGCACGCAGCCAACAGGACCGCTGATGCCGCGCTCAGCAGGATTGCAACACCGGTCTGTGCAAGTCGCGGCTGCTGCCGCTGTGTGGTCGTAGTCGTCGGCGGGGTCGTCGGCGGGGTCGTCGGTGGCGTCACCGGCGGAGTGATTGGCGGCGTCACCGGAGGAATAACCGGCGGTACGGTCGATTTCAGATCGCTGATCAGCACGACGCCGTCTGATGCCGCGGTCGCCGCATCGATGGCTCCGTCATCCTTCACCTGGAAGTACACGTCGCCGGTCAACTGGTAGCCCTTCGGCGCCGCGACCTCATGCAGCAGGTAGTCGCCTGGGGCCAGGGATGCCACGCGAGGCTTGTCAGCGTCGGTGACCCATGTCAGGTCACTGCCGTCGGCGTCCTTGACCGTCTTCCCGTCCATCGTGGTGACGGCAAGGGTGGCACCGTCGAGGCGAACACTATTGTCAAGCGCATCGGCCTTATTCAGTTTCACGGTATGCCGTTCGATGGTGTTGGTGATGGTGAACCCGTCAGTCGCATTCCCTGTGACGGCTGGCTTGGCGTATCCTTCCACGCTGCCCAGTTCCTTCACGGTGTATGTGACCGGTTGACCGTCTACGTTCACCGGCAGCGCGTTCCACGTGTGAACCCAGCCGTCCTTCGCGGTGAGACGAACAGAACGACCGACCTGCCGACCATTGGCATACAGCTGTACACGGATGGCATCCGGCCGCAACTGGGCGGTATCGTCATCGTCGTTCCACACCTTGTTCACGGTGATGTCGGTAGTGCTCTGCGAGCGCGTATTCGTAATCGTGAACCCGTGCTCGGCATCGCCGATCACGGAAGACGTGTATCCGTCAACAGGCTTTTCCGCCATGGTGTAGACAATCGGCTTGCCGTTGCTGTCGTTCTTCGGCATGCCTTCGAAGGTCCACTTCCACGTTCCGTCAGCGTCCGGAGTAATGTCCGTGGTCACCATCGGCGAGCCGTTGCCGTACAGCACGACATCGATATGATCCGGGCGCACGCCGTCCGCGTTATCGTTGTCGTCCCAGACTTTCGTGCCGCTGATGGCGATGGTGTCAGGCTGGTGGATGTTGGTCACGTAGATCCGTACGCCATCCGTTTGCGGCACACGGTGTGTGCTCTCATGGTAGTTGGCGCTGTCGAAGGTGATTTCCTCGACGGTGTACCGGATGGTCTTGCCCTTGTCATCGGCTTGCGTGAGGCCGGACCATGTGGTCGACCAGTTGTTCGCTGCGCTCAAGGTGCGAATGCTGTCAGCATCCGAAACCAGGCCATTGGCCGTCGTGGCGGTTTTGCCGTTCGCCTTGAGCACCATCTTGACGCTCGTGGCACGCTTGCCGTCTCGATCATTGCCATCGGACCATTGTTTGACTGCCGTCACCGCGGTCTTTGCGACCGCCTTGTCCTGCATACGGACAGTATCGTCGGCCACTGTCTGACCGTTGATGGTGAGGACACCGTCTGTCACAGTGAAATCGATGGGATCGGCGGCTTCGTAACCATCCGGCGCACTGGTTTCGCTCATCGTGTAGGTGCCATTGGGCAGCTGAAGCACGAGCGGCCCATCCGCCTTGGACGTCCACGTATGACGGTACGAGACGCCTTCAAAGGTGGTGCCGGTGATCTTCAAGCTTGCGCCGGCGAGTTCGCGCGACACGTTATCGCTGCCGACCTTGCTCAAGGTGACCGGCGTGGTTGCCGGCTCGTCGATCATGTCAAGCGTTCGACCGTATTGACGTTCACCACCGATTTCCAGCGCACCGCCCGGCGTGATGGTGAAATCAATCGGTGCGGCGGTCGTATACCCGGCGGGGGCTGCGGTTTCCCGAAGCGTGTAGCTTCCCGGCTTGAGTTCGGTCGAATGATCTTTGCCTTGCTCGGAAGTCCACTGATCTTCGACGGATTCACCGTCAAGATTCACACCGCTGATTTCCAGCTGTGCTCCGGCGATTTCACCGATGCCCTCGGTCAGGCTCTTCTTGGAGACCTTCACTGTATGGCTGGCGTATGTATCAACCGCGGTGATGGTGTTGCCGCCAAGCGTGCGGGCGCCCTCCCCATCGGTCACAGTCAGGGTACCGTCATCGCCTACGGTGAAGTCGATCGGGTCGATGGCTGCATACATACCTGAAGCCGGAGCCTGGGCTTCCACAAGCCGATACGAGCCGGGCTCGAGGCTGAGCGCGTGCGCGTTTTCGCCGTCCGTGGTCCACTGAGCCAGCGTGGTTGTGCCGCCCGCGGTGGTCACTTCAAGGACGGCGCCTTCCACGCGCGTGCCCGCCACGTTGACTTTGTCAATGTTGACTTGGAAACGGCTGCGTGCGTCACGCATCGTAACCGTCGCCTGGTCCTGCTGCTCGCCGCCGATGATCACCTTGCCGCCGCTGACCTTGAACGGGATTGCGGCTGCGATGTCGTAGTGTGCCGGCGCCTGCGTCTCAGTGAGTACATAGGATCCGTCGGGCAGCTCGGTTTCGTAAGGCTGTCCACCGGAAATCCACGGTTCTACGACATCGACACCGTTCGGGTCTGTCAAGCGCATGCTCGCACCCGGCAGAGCGGTCCCGTTTTCGTCGATTTTGGCGAGTTTGACGGTGTGCCGGTCAATGGTGTTGGTGATGGTGAAACCGTTCGTCGCATCACCGCTGATGGCAGCCGTATATCCGTCGACGGGCTCTTCCTTGACGGTGTAGGTGACAGCCGAGCCGTTGTCCATGACGGGCAGGCCGTCGAAGCTGAAGGCCCAGCCGGTTTCGGCGCTGGCGTTCGCCGTGACGGGCTTGCCGTTCTTGGTGACTGCCTTCCCGTTGGCAAGCAGATCAACCGTGATGGCAGATGGGCGCTTTCCTGCTTGGTCAGCGTTGTCGTTCCAGACCTTCGTACCGCTGATGTTGGTGGTCTGGGACTTGTCGGCCATGGTCAGAGTGCTGTTCTCGGCGGACTTCTTGCTGCCGTCCTTGCCGGTGAACGTGACTTTGCCGCCCGCTGCGATGTTGAAGGCGATCGCATCGGCGATCTGGTAGCCTTCAGGTGCTTGCAGTTCCGTCAGCAGGTAATCGCCCGGATACAGGTTATGTATGGTGGACGATCCGTTGCTGGTGAAGCTGCCTTCCACCGGAACGCCATTGACGTCAGTGATCTGCAGTTTGGCCCCGGCAAGCGGCGCATCCCCATCGGTTTTCACGATGGTGACCGGATACCGGCGTGCGGTGTTGGTCAGCGTAATGACGTTGCCGTCACCGGAGGTCGAGGAGGACGCGGTATATCCTTCAGGCACGGCTGTCTCCTTGACCGTGTACGCAATGTCGGCGCCTGCCTTCTTCGCATCGAGATCGGTCCACGTGTACGTCCAGCCGTTGTCAGCGTTCAGTTTCACAGGGGATCCAGCAGGATTGCCGTCGGCATACAGCTGCACGCTGATCGATGCCCGACGGTTCGTGCTGCTCCCAGTCCCTGCAGCGTCAATCCACTGCTTGATGACGGTGAGTGAACGCTTTCCTGGCACATATGTGTTCGTCACCGCATAGTTGTTGTCAGCGTTACCGATCTCGGCGATGTAGTCGTTTGTCGAGGAGGTTTCCACGACCGTGTAGTTCACCACGACGCCCTTGTTGTATTTGGGCAATCCGGTGAACGCATATGTCCAGCCATTGCTTGCGCTGGCGGTTGCGGTGAGCGGATTGCCGTCAGCGCCCAGCACTGGCGAACCGTCCGCGTACAACTGCAGCGTGACACTTTGCGGTCTGGTGGCTTCGGTGTCGTTCTTCCACTGTTTGATGCCATTGATCTCTACGGTTTCGTTGTCATGCGTGTTGGTGACGGTGAATCCGCTGGTGGCATCGCCGCTGACTGCGGAAGTGTATCCGGCAACCGGCTGTTCCTTGACGCTGTAGGCGATGGCTTTGCCGCTCGCATCGACTCGCGGAAGGTTCTTGAAGTTGAACTGCCAACCGTCCTCGGCGGTGACCGTCGTGGAGCGTTGCTTGCCGGTTGCGTCCGTCACCGGCTGTCCGTTGGCGAGCAGGCTGATGGTGACGTTGTCCGGGCGCAATCCGTCGTGGTTATTGTTGTCGTTCCACTGTTTGATGCCGGTGATATCGATGGTGTCCAGCTTGTCCGCCATCGTCACGGTAGCCGCATCCGCCTTGGCGCCGTTCACCGTGACGGTACCGTTCGTGCTGACGGTGAATGCGACGGGGCTTGAAGCGGGCTGATACCCGGCAGGTGCCGCTTCCTCGACGAGCTGGTAGTCGCCTGCTGCCAGTTGCATGGATGTGGCTTGCGTGCCGCTGGTCCAGCTTGCGCCGACTTGGGTGCCCGACGTTGTCGCGACATGCATGACGGCCCCGGCGACAGGCGTACCGGATTCGTCGGTTTTCAGAAGCTTGACTTCATGCTTGGTCACCGTGTTGGTGACGTTGTATCCGTCGACTTGCGCACTGTAGCCGGTCACCGGTTCTTCGACGATGGTATAGGCGATTTTTGCGCCCGCGCTATATGCAGGCTGATCGCCGAAGTCCCAACGCCATGAGCCGCTGGCGGTGGCGATGCGGGAATCGACTTTCTTCCCATTGGCGTACAGGTCGATGGTGATGGATTTCGGCCTGTTGCCGGTCAGGTTGTTGTCGTCGTTCCACGTCTTGGATCCTTGGATGGTGACGGTCTGGGGCTTGTGGGTGTTCGTGATGGTATACCCGTCCGCCGCGGTTCCCGACACCTGTGCGGTGTACCCGTTGACCGCTTGTTCGCGCACGCTGTACGCAATCGCCTTGCCCGAAGCATAGACAGGCAAGTCTGCGAAGGTGACTGTCCAGTTGTTCGCTCCGGTGATGGCGGCCGTGCGTCCGGTGGCTACTCCGTCCGCGTACAGTTCCACATGGACGTTGTTCGGCCGGATGCCGTCTTGGTTGTCTGCGTCGTCCCAAACCTTGCGCACACTGATCGCAGTGGTCTGCGGCGTGTATGTGTTGGTGAACGTGTATCCGCTGGATGCGTTGCCACTGACGGTCGTCTTGTACCCGTTCGTGTTTGCGGTGTTTTCCTTGACGGAATAGGTGATGGGTTTGCCGTTCTCATATTGCGGCAGACCTGTCCACTGAACGGTCAGTCCATCTCCGGTGGCGTTGGACGCTATGGTCTTGTCTTTGCCGCTGATTTTCTGTTCCGTTTCACCGGCGACTTGGCGGTACAGGCTGAAGCTCGCGTCGGTACGCTTGCCGTCTTGGTTATTGGCGTCATTCCAGACCTTGGTCGCCTTCACCGATGTGGTCTTCGGGCTATCTGTCATGACAATCGCGCTGACCGACTGGCCGTTGCGCACGATGGTGCCATCTGAATTGACGGTGAAATCAATCGGGGCCGCCACTTCGTAGCCTTGCGGCGCGCTGACTTCCTTAAGCCGGTATTCGCCGGAGGAGGAGAGCGTCACCTGATGGTCGTGGACACCGTCAGTGGTCCATTCAGCCTCGATGGTTCCTTCGGCGCCGTTGTTCATACGAATCAGCTGCAATTGGGCACCCTTGAGCTTCGTCTTTTCATCGGTCGCGTCGACTTTGCTGACGGTCACAGGATAGGACCGGGGCGTTTCCTTGTCGGCGCAATCCCACGAGTAGGTTTGCAAGGTCACGCCGTCAGAGGTCGAAGCGACAATCAGCTTGTGACCGTCCACGGTCTGGTTCTCATACGTGCTGATGTCTGCAGCGGTGTCGGGGAAGACAATATACAGTGGCTCAGCGGTCTGGTAGCCGCTCGGCGCTTTGGTCTCACTGATCTTGTACACCGTGTTCGGCAGCAATGCGCCGTAGGCGACAGTACCGTTCTTGTCGGTGGTTTCCGTATCGACCAGCGTCTGTTTCGTGGCTTTGCCGTTGCTGACTTCGAGCTGGTAGATGCCGAATTCCGCGTCCGGGAGCGCATGACTCGCATCGCCGTCGGCATACTTGTAGATGCTCAGCGTGAACCGGTCGGATGTGGTGCCGCCCTTGGCTTCGTATACCGAGCCTTTGAGGGTTGTAGCGCTTTCCCAGCCGCTGTCGCTGTACCCTTTCAACACCACTGTGTTGTTGATACTCATCTGGCTGCCGGGCTTGAGCAGCACGCGGGCTGCATACGTGACCTTGGCGTGGGTGGAATCAGGTACGGTGACGGTCAGCAAACGGGTCGTCGGATTGTACGTGTAGCTCGCACCGGGCAGTTCCGAGCCGGATTCGCTGACAATCTTCACCGAAGTGGCATTGAGGGCAAGACTGTCCGAAATGGTATCCGTAAGGGTGAGCTTGTTGCCGTCGTTGAGTGGAATGGCAGCCGGGTTGACGTCGATGGTGTAGTTGGCGTATGGAGCGGTGTCTTCGCTGTAGTTCACATTCTTCGATACCAGCGATGTAAGCTGCCCCCCGCCATAGGCGGGCACCGGCGCATACTGGGTGCCATCGACCGTCAGATACGCGCTGTTGACGTACTGGGTGTACTGCTGGGCGGCAGCTGCGAAATCGCTGTACGTGGTGGTGTATGTGATCGTCACCCCGTTGCCGCCAGATGCGATGGCAGGGTTCTTCAGCGTGAACACCAAGGTGTTGCCGCTGGTCGCTACGTCGATGTTCTCTGCCACGCACTGTTGCAGGTCACTGCCCTGACCGGTACAGTTCGACAGTTTCACCGAATTGGGAACGTATTTCAAGCCCTGCGGGAGCGTATCAGTGATGGTAACCTTCTTCGCGCTGGCATCGATATTGCTGACTTCAAGACTCCATGGAAGCCTGCCGGCAGAAGGATTGCTGTCGGGATAATACACGAACGCCTTGCTCAGCGTCGGCTGTTCCTTCTTCGGGATGGTGTAGTTGGCGCTGGCGCTGATTCCCGCGAAGGTCGCTGTGTTCGTCTCCTTTGTGCCTGCAGGTGTGTCTGGGCTCACATAGGTGGAGTATTCGATGGTCATAACAGCGCCCTTCGGAATGGTCGACCCGAAGTCCAACACGACTTTGCCCGATTCACAGCTGGACACCTTGTATTGCGGAGCGGCGCCGGCGCCTTGCATGGAGATGTTGAACGCGGTGGTGATATTCGCGCAATCGAAGCTGTGCGATCCGGTGCTCGATTCAGCCGAAATGACATCGACGAACCGCGGGTTGACCAGGTCGCGATTGGCGGTGACCGTGGTTTCCCATGTGAGCTTGGTCCGGCCATCCTGCGCGGCAGCACTTACGAACTTCTTGGAAACCTTCGCCTTTGGCTGCGTATTGCCGATGGGGACGTTCCCCGTGGCGGATTGTCCCGGCACATTGGCGGGTTTCGCGGGTGTGATGGTGAAGGTGTTGTTGTACGTCTTCGCGTCTTGGTCGTCCGACGGCGGGTTATCGACCTTGGTGCTGTACGTAAGCACGTACCGTTTGTGCCCAGCAACGCTGGACGGCACGGCATAGCTTCCGCTGGCGACTTGGCTCCACGGGATGCTTATCGACCCCTTAAGCTGATTCGGATTATTCCACCACTCCTCGTCGTAGTAGTCCATGGTGACGTCGCCGGTCGGGGCTTCAAGCCCGTTGCCCAAGACGTCCTTGAGTTTCGCGCCGGAAATGTCGCCGGAGTCGCCCGGCCGCAACACGGCCGTCCATGTGATAGTCTTCGACGACTTGTCATAGTTTCCCGTCTTGTCGACGCTCCACGTGTTGTTGATGTCGATTCTGTTCGAGGTCGTCTGCTTGTTGGTATTTCCATTCCATGTGTAGGAGACGGTGTTGGTGCGTCTGCCGGCGGAATCGTTGCGGTCGGAAGTCGTCGAGCTGTAGATGCTGTCGCGGTCGGCGTTCACGCGGTATTTGACGTACAGCGTCTGCTTGGTGTCCATGCTGTCAATGACCGTGGTGAACGCCCGGCTACCCGCGGTGTTCCCAGTCACCGTGACTTTTCCTGTATATGGCTGCGTGCAGTTCGCATCCGTATACACCATAACCGGTGTCGTCTCGTCAATGGTGAGCAGTTCGCCCATTGAATCATCAAGGGTCACACCGCTGGTTTTGCCGTTTGATGTGACCGTGACAATGAAGTCGAACTTATCCGGATTGCCCGGAACCGTTTTCGCATTGGATTTCGATGCGGAGACACTGGCCGTCGATGGCAGGTTGAATACCAGCGTCCCATACCCCGGGAATTCAAAACTCTTCTTGCCGCCAGTGCCATCGGGATCCGCAGATTGGTCGATGTTCGCGTCAACCGTGGCGAAACCGGTGACGTCCTGCCCCTCGTCTTTGGTATACGTCACCGTAAGTGTGTCGCCGTTGATGACGAAGTTACCGTCTACGGCACCGTTGTTGTACAGGTCGTACTTCTTACCTTCATTGAGCTTGAGACCATGCGGAAGCTTGTAGGTGAAGGTGTCACCTGACTTAACCCTAATGGTGTTCGGGAACTTCCAGTGCAGGGAGACCCTGATTTTATCGTTGTAGCTGACCGACATGCCCTCCGTGTAGGGCGTCCATGTCTGGCCGTTGTCTTTGCTCACCGAAACCACGGTGCTGCCTTTGTCGATGTATTGCGACAAGTCACGCTGCTCCGCATATGCTTGCGGCGCCGATACGACGGCGCAGGCGAACAGAGTGGCCAAGGCGACTAATGCCGCCACTGCTGTCCTCCACACGGAGTGGATGGATACACGATCACTATGCATTGCGACCATAGCTCTTCTCCTCTATCTCGCCCGCACACCGGCTGCCGCCATGCGAACGATTGCGCCCCGCGAGTGAACCTGTGTGTTATGGATCCCCCGTTGCGTATCTATATAAATCTGAGTCTATCACGAAGTTGGACGTTTCAATTACAGGATAGACCGAATGTCAACGATTGGTTGCGCAAACATCTCTGACACGCATTCAGGTAGAACGATTGACGAATGACACAGAAACCAGCAGGTATTGCATACGTTCTCAGCTGAACTATGCATAGGCCGGAGCACAGTACCACCGCAACGCCTGCACCCGTCAGCCGCAACGTCAATCAATGATGCGACAATAGTGACACTGTGACGTGCAGCGGACGCCACGATCCCAAGAAAAGGAGCAGGCACGTATGGCAAGGCCACGCCGAGACTCGGAAATCCTCCCAGCCAAGGAACGCATGGAGAATGCGTTCTGGGATCTCCTCGCATCACGCGAATACCGGAAAATCACCGTGACCGACATCGTGCGCGAAGCCGCCGTCAACCGCAACTCCTTCTACTACCATTTCAGCAGCCTGCCCGAACTCGCCGATGCCGCAATCCTGCACATGGTGGAAAACACACCCGTCTTGCTGCCCCAATCCGACACCGACGCGGAAACAGCGTGGCGCGTGAACGTCGCCAATACGTTGCAATCGCCCGAACAACGCGAACGGCTCGACCGGCTGTCCCTGCTCACTGGTCCCCACGGTTCAGCAGCGCTGATCGCATCCCTGCGGGACTTCTCCCGGCTCAACCTCATGAGCATCCTGCAAATCAATCCACAGCAGCTCGACCTGAAAACAGATCTCATGCTTGACTTCGCCATCGGCGGCATGTTTGCAGTCCTGCGACGTTGGCCTGAACTCTCGGATCACATCAAACCGGAGGATCTGCTCAGCGACGACACCGCCGCTCTGGCGATGAGCATGTATCTGAGCCTGTCGAAAACAGACATGCTCGGCTACTGGAAGCGCGTGTTCAACCCGTCCGCCGCCCCGCGGATCCAATAGTCGGCGGCCAATCCGCCAGTCTGCGGTCAATCCGTCACAGAGCCCCGGCGAAAACCATCCGGGGCAAAGAACCATCAGCGGCTAATCGTCCCCTCAGGCCAGTCTGGTCGCCGAATCACGGGTCCAACCGCCTATCAGCGCAGCGAATCAATCACCAGTTGCGGTACCTGCGGCAGATTGCGCCAAGCCGTCGCCGGAAGCGCAGCCAACACACCGGCAACCAGTCGCCGCGTCTCACGGTCCGTATGACGGGCAGCCTCAATCACCGCCGGAAGCGCCGTCGTCCAATGCTCCGCAAGTTCACCGAAACTGCGGTACCCCGGAGCAGAAAAAATCGCGTACAACTCGTCGATCACCTTACGGCGGTCGATCGGATCGATTCCCAACATCCACGCATTCACCGTGCTGCCGGCGAATGTCGCGGTCGCAGACAACCCGGGCGCCATGACAAACTCGCCATCCTCCACCTGCCAAGACATGCCCAAATGCTGCATAATACCGACAGCATCCGCCTCGATGACCCGGTGGGGCAAGCCGTCATCCATCAACATGCCGACAACCGATGACTGCGGGACCGTCTTGTCGACACGCGCAGCCATCGCCTCGAATGCTGCTGATTCAAGCCGCTTGGGGAATCCCGGGCCGTCATGGGAGAACACCCGGCGAATACGCGCCGCATACCGGCTGTGTTCGTCGCCTCGGTCGTTGCGGTCGTTGCGACCGTTGTTGCCGCTGCCGATGTTGTTGCCGCTGCCGTTGTTGCCGCGGTCGCCGCGGTGAACTCGATCGTTTCGACCATCTTGGCCGTCGTCATCGATATGCGACACCTGTCCGGACGAACGCTTCCTACCGGACAGCCGGCCGTCTGTTGACGTTGCCTCAATCATTGGCAACTGCGATTCGCCGGATTCATCAGCAAGCCACTGCATCGCATCCAAATCACGCGCCGCCATGCGAACCGCCGCATACACCGCCATATTCCCGCCTTTTGAATGGCCTCCCACCATCACGGCGGGGGCTTCGCCACCAGGCACACCCGCCGAACGGTCAAGAATCGAGGAAAGATACCGGGCGGCCGACTCCTGCGACGGCACCGGGCAGCGGAACGCCATATTGAAATCTTCTTTCCAGCCGAGCAACGTGCCGTCAGTGCCGCGGAAAGCGACATACAGCAGACCGCCGGCACCGAAGCTTTCACGGATTCCAGTGCAATCCACCAAATCGAAAGTCATCGCGGCGAACTGCTGTTCACGGTCGGCGTCATCACGCTGAACATACTCCCCCACACGCATGCCGCGGAACCTCGGGCTCTCAGCGACGGCAACCAGTAGATCAAGACGAGTGCTGTTCACTTGCTGGGAGTCGGCGGCGAACATCGCGGGGAAATCCTCAGCGCGCAGCAATCCACTCACCGGCATCGTATCAATCGAACGCGCCGCCCCAAACACCGGAACCACCAACGGCAAGCGGATATACGACAGCTCGCTGAGCACCAAAGAATCAACCGCGGAGAACGGATGCTCGGCGAACGTACGAAAATCAGTGCGCACATAATCGACGATGTTGCCCATACCACCATCGTAATCGAGAGCCATGCGATATCAGGACAGGGCATGGCGGCGATTGCGCAACACAGGCGCACGAACATCAGCCGACGAATCCGCCGGCGGCAATACAGCCATTCTTCTCGATCCGCGCGCCTGACGGCAACCCGTTGAAACATGGATTGAAGCCATCTGCGATATCTGTAGTACCTGCAGAAGCCTATCTCGCGTATCCGTGTGCGCCAACCACCGATTTCCGAAGTAGCATCGTTGACTTCCGCGGGCTGTACTCGCGGCTTCGGACACGAACGAACCCTCCAAAGCGACATGCGGTCGGTGAAGTACTACAGATACGCAAAATGCACGCTTTCAGTCAGTACTCCAAATGCGTGAAATGCCGTCATCGGTACGGCCTGGAACGCCGGCGAGCGCGCCGTTCGTGACCGACACGCGACACTGCATGGCCTGATATTCCGGGTGTCATCCCTGAGCCATCATCGACAGGGCTTGAACGCCGCAATTCGTTAATTCTGTGCGAATCGCCCGCAGATCGGCGCACAGTTGCGGCGCGATGGCGCAAGATACAAGATACTGGAACGGGAACGAAGCGGGACGAATCTGGAACGAATCTGGCCTGCCGGATCGGCACTGCATCGGCATCCACGCTGGCAGCGCAGGAATCGAGGGAATATGAATATTGTCGAATATATCGTCGCGTGGCTGAGCACCAACGCGGGCAAACTCATCTGGCTGGCTACAGTAATCGTCGTCGCCATCATCGTCTCAAAACTCGTCAGCCGAGGGCTGCGCAAACTGCTTGATCGCTCGCAAGTGCCGAGCGCCTCGATCTTCATCAACCTGGCGCGCGTACTGATCTGGGTTCTCGCCGTGACCATCGTGCTGCAACCGGTGTTCGGCATCAATCCGACCACACTCATCACCGCACTTGGCGTTGGAGGCGTTGCCATCTCCCTCGGCATGAAGGACACCATCGCGAACGTCATCGGCGGATTCGGGCTGATGCTGGGCAAAGTGATCCAGCCCGGCGATCTGGTCACCGTAGCGGGCACGACGGGCGTAGTCAAGGACATCACGTGGCGTCACACGGTCGTCAAAGCCCGCAGCGGCGACGAAATCGTCATTCCGAATTCCGTGCTGAACACGTCGTCGTTGGAACGGGTGACCGAAGCGAGCGAAGGCTGCGTTACCGTGCCGTTCACGCTGAAATCCGGGACCGACCTCGACGCCGCCTCCATGCGGATGATCGCCGCGGTCGGCAAGGCGACCGCAGAGTATGCCGCGGACGGGAATCCGCCGCTGGTCAAGTTCACTGGCTTCTCACCATACGGGGTGGAGGGCGAGATCATGGTGTTCGCCAAGCCTGGTGTCTTCGCGTCCACGATTCGGGATGCCGCAGTCCGATCCTTGGCAGGTGAGGAGTTCCTCGAGCAACGTGCTGCGACCGGGGAGTGAGCAGAGGGGGTAGCAGAGGGGTATCTGTCCCGTTGTGTATGCCACGACATACGCGACGGGACAGAGCACAGCGAAAACCATCATCGTCATGCCACAACCGGCAGCTCACGCATGCTCCGACATACACGACAAAGCAAACCCCCGACAACCACCACCACACCGGGCAACATCCGACAAGTTGCGCATGCCCAGACATACGCAACAGGACAGAACACGACGAAAACCACAACAGACCAACGACATCCAGCTGTCTGCGCATGCCACGACATACACGACAAAGCAAACCCCCGACAACCACCACCACACCGGGCGACATCCCACAAGCTGCGCATGTCTAGACATACACAACGGGACAAACCGCCAACAACCACCACCACACCGGGCGACACCACACAGGCTACGCATGCTCAGACATACACAACGGGACGGAACGACACCCACGACCACAGCAGCAAACGACAACACCGGGAACCTGACAGAGACCTGACGGCTTGCGCATGTCCCGACATACGCAACAGGACAGAACACGACGAAAACCACAACAGACCAACGACATCCAGCTGTCTGCGCATGCCACGACATACACGACAAAGCAAACCCCCGACAACCACCACCACACCGGGCGACATCC
>NZ_WBSO01000001.1 GCF_009299485.1 Bifidobacterium apri | reverse complement strand
GGGGATGGGGGTTGTTTCAGGAGTTTTTCAGGTGTGAACTCACTCACACTTTTTCAGCGGGGGGATGAAAGAAGGGGGTGGTTTTGATAGAATTAGACCGGTTTGATACCGAGGTTTTCATGATAGAACCCCCGTGCTGTGCGCCTTATGGCAGCCAACCAGGGGGTGTGGGACCGGCGGCAAGGTGGGGATGAGTTGTACTGCCATGTGCCGGATACAGCAATCGGTCGAAATTGGGAGAACACCAAGTGCACAAGTCAATGATTCGTCGTGGGTTCATCGTTCTCGTCGCGGTGCTGTGCGCCGTCGCGATGATCGTGCCGACGTCGTTCCTGAAAAACGCCGCAGCTTCTGCGGCCAACCCGACGACGAACTCCACCGCGGATCCCCTCACTCGCAAGCTGACCATCCACAAATGGGGCAACGATGCTGCCGGCAATCCGCAGTATGACACCTCAGTGTCGTCGTCAACAGGCGAAAGCGTTCGCAAGGAAATCCCGGGCGCCGAACTCACCCTGACCACCACCGACGGCTACATCAAGAAAGACAGCTCATCCACCGTCGCCGTCACCATCTCCGCGGACGGCAAATCTGCCAGCTGGACCAGCGCATCGACCGCGCTCGCGGTCCAAGTCGCCGCGGGTTCCTACACCTTGCATGAGGCCAAAGCGCCGGCAGACTACAACAGCGCGGCTGATGTGACGTTCACGGTCCCCGAATACGAGAACACCGTCGATACGTCAAAGCAATGGAAAGCGACCTCCACATTCGTAATCACCCCTAATACCACGAACGCTTGGGAATACAAGGAATTAACAAAGTGGGAAAGCCGCCAGGCGGTGGCGGTCACCGGCGACGGCAGGAAAGTCGATCCTCTGCCCGCCATCACCGTGACAGACGATAGCGGCAAGTCCCAGGTCGTGTACTGCTACAACTATTTGAACACCACGCCGCGAGGCGAACAATTCAGCGGCGCCGAAAAATACACGGAATACGGCGAGGCCGAAGGCTCCATCGCCATGCTGTGGAAAAACGCTGCGAACCGTCTGACCTCCGACAGCTATGGCACCATCTCAGACGCCACCGAATTCGCACGCCGAATCATGTCAGTCACTACACGCGGCTACCCGAACAACACGACCATCAATGAAAACAACCCCTCAAATTTGCTTGCCGGGCTCGACGCCAATCAGCAGCGTATGGTCACTCAGCTCGCGGTATGGCATTACACCGATGGCGGGCTTGCTTATTCCAAGACCCAGACCTACGCATCCCTTGTCGAACCCACCGCCGGCAATTACTACGGGTTCAACGACGCCATGATCGAAGCGTACAAGAAGCTCATCGACCCGACGGGCTATACGCTGCAGGTCAACGAAGCGCTCGAACTGTTCCAGCCGGATCCAAAGTTGCGGCGCTACCAAAACCTCCTCGGCAGCAGCACGATCACACCTTCCGCCATGGAAGCCAATATCGTCGACGATTCCATCGACTATTCCAAGAACCCCGCGACCGCCACAATCAGCGGCACCAAGACCATCAACGGCAAGACGATTTCTCAATACGGCACCACCGGCGATGATGCGACAATCCGCAACCTGTTCGGTACCTTCAAGTTCCGTATCGCCACCGACACGAACGCTCCGCTTCCGGCAAGCGACACCGCGGCCGTGGGCAGCGATGGCACTTTCAGCTTCGGGGCGATTACGTACACCCAGCCGGGCACGTATGTGTATTCGGTCGCCGAGATTCCAGGGGACGATCCCGATGTCGGCTATGACAGCACTGCGCACACGGTGACCGTGAAAGTCACCAAAGGCACCGGTGCCAACGCGGGCAAGCTCGTCGCCACCGTGCATTACGCCGACACGGGCGGTATCACGGTCAATAACGTGTACACCAAAGACGCCACCGCGCAGCTGGAGGTCACCAAGACCATCGACGGCAAAACCCCGGAGCGAGGCGCCTACAGCTTCAAGGTCCAAGCGAACAACAACGCGCCGATGCCGCAAGGCGTCACCGCTGGAGGGGCGACCACCATCACCAACGATTCGGTCGGCAAGGCGATCGTCAGCCCGATCGTCTTCAACAAAGCGGGCACCTACACCTACACCATCACCGAAATCAAGCCTGACGATGCGGACGCCGGCATCAGCTACGACACCGGCACGGTGACCGCGACCGTCACCGTGACCCGTGACGACACCACCAACGAGTTGAACGCGGCGGTCTCCTACAGCAAGAAGGCCTCAGACGGCACGGTCACCACTGGCACCGGCAGCAATGCGTTCGCTAACACGACCATCGCGCCGACACCGGTGGATGCGACAATCTCGGCGAAAAAGACGCTGGACGGCAAAACCGGATTCGGCTCCAACAGGTTCTTCTTCACCTTGCAGGCGAACGATAGTACAACACCAATGCCCGCTGATTCTACTAATAACGGATCCGTGCGCATCATTCCCGCCAACAGCGACGGTTCGATTGACTTCGGTACCATCCGCTACACCGCCGAAGGCACCTACACCTACACCATGACCGAAAGCAAAGGCGCCGATGCCGGGATCGCCTATGATACCACCTCGGTTTTGGTGACCGTCAAGGTCACGCGCGACAAGGCGACGAATAAGCTGTCCGCCGCCGTCACCTACAGCGTGGACGGCACGGAGTCCACTGATCCGCCGACCTTCAAGAACACGACAATCAAGCCTGACGACATCAAAGAACATCTCTATTCTTACAAGACGCTCGCCGGCCAACCAGCATCAACGGGGCAGTTCACCTTCCGCATCACGGCGGCGAAAGACACGCCGATGCCTTCGACATGCGCGAGCCCGGCAACCGATGAGAACGGCGACATCTACTGCCTGACCGCGAACGGCGAGAACGGTCTGATCGACTTCGGCCCGATCGTCTACTCACAAGCCGGCACCTACCGGTACACGGTGACCGAGGAAACGCCAAGCGACCCGTACATCACCAAGGACACCTCATCCCATTCCATCACGGTGACCGTGACGCGTGACCCGAACACCAACAAGCTCAGCGACACGGTCAGCTACGATGCCGGGGACGCGCCCGCAGGCTTCAACAACATGTATGTCAAAGCTGTGCCGACCACAGCCCAGTTGCGTTTGACCAAGATGTTCGACGGCATCCCCGCGACCACCGACGGCCAGTTCTCCTTCGAACTGCAACCGGTGTCCACGGATGCGGTGGACCTCGACGGCAACGCAGTGAGCCTGCCGATGCCCGCTGACACCACGAAGGACATTAACGGCACGCCGACCGCGACCACATCGAATCAGGGTGCAGGCCACGCCTCGTGGGGCGACATCACGTTCGAATACCCTGGCGTGTACACCTACGCCATCCACGAGGTCACCGGCAGTGACCCGAACATCGTGTATGACAGCAATGTCTATGCGGCGAAAGTGACCGTGACGCGCAACAGCGACAACACGCTCTCCGCATCCGTCAGTTATGCAGGTACCGACGCGTTGCTGGTCATCCAGAACACGACCACCACCGGTTGGGTGCAGATCAAAGCAACAAAACTGCTCGACGGCCAGCCCGCGAAAGCCGGCCAGTTCACTTTCTCCGTCACCCCATCCGGCAACGCGCCGAAGCTGATGAACACGACGGTGACCAACGGCGACGGCGGTCTGATCGACTTCACGGTGCCGATCACGCTCGCGGATTTGAACGGCAAGGATTCTGCCAAGTTCACGTATACCTTCCGCGAGATCGATGGTGGTGACCCGACCATCACCTACGACACCACCGACCGCACGGCGAGCGTGTTGGTGAAGAAAGTCGTCAAGGACGGCGTGACCGGTTTGAGGGCGATGGTCGTCGTCGACCAAGACAAGACCAGCGCCGACGACCAGAACAAAGACTATGTGGCATACGGCTGGGATGGCGTGACGGACGGCACCATCTACCACGCCAAGGCCGGTGTGACCATCACGGAAGATAATTTCGACGACGCCTCGAACTTCGACCTCGTGGCGACGCCCGACCAAGGCGATGCCTACACCAAGCATTTCCCGAAGATTTACAACACCACCAAGCCGGTGACGCCTGCAACCGCGACCATCACCGCCAGCAAAACCAAGGACGGCGTGGCAGCGACATCCGGAGAGTATTCCTTCACGTTGACCGACCCGACAGGCAGCGCGCCCATGCCTGATGGTGCCACGACCTCGACACTCACGGACGATGACGGCAACACCACCACCGTCCAGAGCAGGACCGTCCCGAACGGGGACAACGGCGCCATCGATTTCGGGAAGATCACCTACACGAAGGTCGGTATCTACCAGTACACGATCACGGAGAATGTTCCCAACGGTGCGGCATCAGGCACCACCTTGTACGACACGACAAAACATACTGCTTCGGTGGGAGTCGTGCGTTCCGCATCCGATCCGAACCAGCTCGTGGCGACCGTGGTGTACGACACGTCCACCCCGCCGGTGTTCGCCAACACCACCGTGCCGACCACCGCGGTGAAAGTAAGCAAAACCGTTGAAGGCGGGTGGCCTGCAGGCGCCCAATACACGTTCACGATGACCGCGTTGAGCGCGACCGACGACGGTGGGTCAGCAGATGGCGCCGGACCGCTGCCGAGGGACGCGACGCTGACACTGTCGAAAGGAGCGGACGGGTCTACGAGTTCTGCTTCATTCGGCGCATTCCCGTTCACGGCGGCAGATGCCGGCAAGACCTACGTGTATGAAATCCGTGAAAACGGTGCGAATGGCGGTGCCGCTGGCGCGGGCGGCACTGACGGTGCGACCGGCGTGAAATACTCGAAGGCCGTCTATCGGGTGAGCGTCACCGTCAGCGATACGGTCACCGATGTCACGCAACGCCAGCTCGGCAATAAGGCGGGCATCAAGGTCACGCAGGTGGTCGACGATGACGGCAATACGCTGAGCCCGGCGAAAGTCATCTACGATTCCAGCGCCAGCGACGATACCGGCAAGTCCAGTGCCAATCAGCTGAGCTTCACCAATGAGCGGGTGGTTACCGCGCTGCCGTTCACCGGCGGGTCTTCGACCTCGCGCTCGCTGATATGCGGTGGCCTGATCGCCATCATCGCCGCGCTGTTGTGCGCCGAAATCGCCCGTCGCTTGCGTCGAGCCGGCCAGCGAGCCTGATTCCCGTCTCGTCGCGCGTGCGTGTTGAGCCGGGCGGTCCGTCGCAGCCGCGTGTTGAGCCGGGCCGCCCATCGCGCATCCTCCCCCACAAACTGGTTACGCTGGGATGCTGCTGAGTGTAACCAGATTGTGAGTATGCTGCTGAGTCCGCTCAGTGTCGGTAGGAGGTGGGAGAAGACGACATCGGATCGCGTATCTCTTCACAAACTGGTTACGCAAAGCGGTCCGTGAGCGTAACCAGTTTGTGGGTGTGCCGCTGGGTCCGCTGAGTGTTGGTGGAAGGTGGTGGGGGCGGCATTGAATCGCGTATCTCTTCACAAACTGGTTACGCAAAGCGGTCCGTGAGCGTAACCAGTTTGTGAGCAAGCAGCTCCGCCGGTCTCAGTTGTGCAGAAGTCCCATCTCTGTTTCTGCCGACGCTCAGCACCCCGCCAGTGTCGGTAGAAGGTGGAGGGCGGCATCGAATCGCGCATTCCCCCACAATCTGGTTACGCTGGGATGCTGCTCAGTGTAACCGGATTGTGAGTATGCCGCTGAGTCCGCTCAGCGTCGGTAGAAGGTGGGGAGGACAGCATCGAATCGCGCGTTCGCTGTGAGTCGCTCGGTCGTCCCGCCCGCGGTGCTATCATGGCGGCTGTATGAGGCGATGATCCGTCATCAGCGGGGAGCCTTCGGAAGAACAGGGCACGGCACACGCCAAACCCCCAGTAGAACCGACGGGTCCGGCCCGAAACAGCCGGACACAAGCGGTCGCACACAACCGGTTCCCGGCAATGCGCGGCAAGCGAGGTGGTACCGCGGCGGAAGCGTAAGCCCCGTCGTCCTCGTGGCAATGTCAACCAGCCAGTCGAGGAGAATATGGTGAGCGAAACCACCGATCACGTGTATCCCAAGGCATCAACCGGCGAGCAAAGCGCCAATGTCGCGCCGAACCCGAATTTCCCTAAGCTCGAGGAATCGGTGCTGAATTATTGGGACACCGACGACACCTTCAACAAATCCGTAGAACGCCGCCCGTCCGGCGACCACAGCCAGAACGAGTTCGTGTTCTTCGACGGTCCGCCGTTCGCCAACGGTCTGCCGCACTACGGCCACCTGCTGACCGGCTATGCGAAGGACGTCATCCCGCGCTACCAGACCATGAAGGGCCACAAGGTCAACCGCGTCTTCGGGTGGGATACGCACGGCCTGCCCGCCGAGCTCGAAGCGCAGAAGGAACTCGGCATCGATTCGGTCGACGACATCAACAAGATGGGCATCGCCAAGTTCAACGACGCCTGCCGTGCTTCCGTGCTCAAATACACCAACGAATGGCGTGAATACGTGCACCGTCAAGGCCGTTGGGTGGACTTCGACCACGGGTATAAGACCCTGAACACCCCGTACATGGAATCCGTCATGTGGGCGTTCAAGCAGCTGTACGACAAGGGCCTCGCCTACAAAGGCTACCGCGTGCTGCCGTATTGCCCGAAGGACCGCACGCCGCTGAGCAACCACGAACTGCGCATGGATGCCGACGTCTATCAGGATCGGCAGGACACCACCGTATCCGTGGCCGTCAAACTGCGTGACGAGGACGATGCCTACGCCGTGTTCTGGACCACCACCCCGTGGACTGTGCCTACCAACCTCGCCATCGTCGTCGGCGCTGACATCGACTATGTCGAAGTGCGCCCGACGCAAGGCAAGTTCGCCGGCAAGAAGTTCTATATCGGCAAGCCGCGCCTTGAGGCCTACGCCAAGGAGCTCGGCGACGACTATGAGATCGTGCGCGAACTCAAAGGCGCCGAGATGGAAGGCTGGCGTTACTGGCCGGTCTTCCCGTATTTCGCTGACGACAAGGCGCTCGCCGAAGGTGGCACCCCCGGCCCGAACGCCTTCCAGATTTTCACCGCCGACTATGTCGACACGGTTGAAGGTTCCGGCCTCGTGCACCAGGCACCGTATGGTGAAGATGATATGAACACGCTCAACGCCAAGGGCATCAAGTCCATGGATGTGCTTGACGAAGCGTGCGTGTTCAACTCGCTGACCCCTGACTACGAGGGCATGTTCGTGTTCGACGCGAACCTGCCGATTTTGCGTAACCTGCGTGCCGGTGACGGTCCGCTCGCCCGCATCCCCGAGGAGCATCGCGCTTTGCTGTTCCAGGAGAAGAGCTATGTGCACTCCTATCCGCATTGCTGGCGTTGCGGCACCCCGTTGATCTACAAGCCGGTGTCCAGCTGGTTCGTGTCCGTCACGAAGATCAAGGACCGTCTGCTCAAGCACAACCAGGAGATCAACTGGATTCCGGAGAATGTGAAAGACGGCCAGTTCGGCAAGTGGCTCGCCAATGCGCGAGACTGGTCCATCAGCCGCAACCGCTTCTGGGGCAGCCCGATTCCGGTGTGGGTGAGCGACGACCCGAAGTACCCGCGTGTCGACGTGTACGGTTCGCTGGACGAGCTCAAGGCCGACTTCGGCGACTATCCGCGCGATGACAAGGGCGAGATTAACATGCACCGCCCGTACATCGACCGTCTGACGCGCCCGAACCCGGACGATCCGACTGGCAAGAGCCAGATGCACCGCATCACCGACGTGCTCGACTGCTGGTTCGAGTCCGGCTCCATGCCGTTCGCCCAGTTCCACTATCCGTTCGAGAACAAGGAATACTTCGAACAGCACTTCCCGTGTGATTATGTGGTCGAGTATATCGGTCAGACTCGCGGTTGGTTCTACACGCTGCACATCATGGCCACGGCCCTGTTCGACAAGCCGGCGTTCAAGAACGTCATCTGCCACGGCATCGTGCTCGGCTCCGACGGCCAGAAGATGAGCAAGCATTTGCGCAACTATCCGGATGTCAACGGTGTGTTCGACAAATTCGGTTCCGATGCGATGCGTTGGTTCCTCATGAGCTCGCCGATTTTGCGTGGCGGTAATCTCATCGTCACCTCCGACGGTATCCGCGACACTGTACGTCAGGTCATGCTGCCTGTGTGGAGTTCGTACTATTTCTTCACGTTGTACGCGAATGCGGCGAACGGTGGGAAGGGCTTCGATGCGCGTCGCCTGCGCGCGGACGAGGTTGATAGTCTGCCGCGCATGGACCAGTATCTGCTGGCTCGCACCCGCCTGCTGGTTGAGCGTGTGGAGAAGTCGCTGGATGATTTCGCGATTTCCGACGCGTGCGAGGCGGTCACCGATTTCATCGATGTGCTCACCAACTGGTATATCCGCAACACGCGTGACCGTTTCTGGAATGAGGATGAGAACGCGTTCAACACGTTGTACACCGTGCTGGAAACCTTCATGCGGGTGCTTGCCCCGCTCGCTCCGATGGAAGCGGAAACCGTGTGGCGCGGCCTCACCGGCGGCGAATCGGTGCATCTTGAGGATTGGCCGTTCCTCGCCGACGAGAAGACCGGCGAGCCTACGGAACTTGGGCTCGTGCTCAAGGCGAATGACGCGCTGGTGTCCGCAATGGATCAGGTGCGTGAGGTTGTCTCTGCGACGCTGTCGTTGCGTAAGGCGGAGCAGATTCGCGTGCGTCAGCCGTTGAGCAAGCTCACTGTCGTGGTCGCTGACCCGAAGGCGGTCGAGGATTATGTCGAGATTTTGAAGACGGAACTCAACGTGAAGTCCGTGGACTTCTCGACCCTCGAGGATGCGCCTGAACACGGCTTGAAGATCATCCACCAGCTCAAGGTCAACGCGCGTGCCGCCGGCCCGCGTCTGGGCAAGCAGGTGCAGTTCGCCATCAAGGCGTCCAAGACCGGTGCATGGCATGTGGATGACGCGACCGGCGCTCCCGTGGTTGAAACCCCGAACGGCGAAATCGCGCTGGAGGCCGGTGAGTTCGAGGTCATCAACCGCGTGGAGGAGCAGGATGCCGCCGAAGCCGCCAATTCGGTGTCCGCGGCCCTGCCGTCCGGCGGGTTCGTGATTCTCGACACCGCGCTTGATGACAATCTGCTGGCCGAAGGCTACGCGCGTGACGCGGTCCGTGCCGTGCAGGATGCCCGCAAGGAGGCTGATTTCAATATCGCCGACCGGATTGTGCTGACCCTGACCGTTCCTGCGGCGGATGCGCCGAAGCTTGAGCAGTTCCGTGACCTGATCGCCCACGAGACGCTCGCCACGACGCTTGACATCAAGCCGAGCGACTCCGCCGAGGAACTCGAGGTCGCTGTCGCCAAGGCGTGATGCCGTAAGGTGCGGTGCCGTAAGGTGGCACCTCGCCGGGTAGCGGCACACCCGAACCTCACAAACTGGTTACGCTGGGAAGCGCCCCGGCGTAGCCAGTTTGTGTATTGTCTCGAACTGGTTACGCTGGTGCCGTGTTTGCGTAGCCAGTTTGTGTATTGTCTCAAACTGGTGACGCTGGTGGCCGTGTTTGCGTAGCCAGTTTGTGTATTATCTCAAACTGGCTACGTTGGGAAGCGCCCCGGCGTAGCCAGTTTGTGTATGTGCTCACCCACATCTCTGCTTCTACCGACGCTAAGACCTCTGTCAGCGTCGGCAGAAGGTTGGGGGGAGGGCTTTGTGGTTTCGTCGGCTGTCGGGTTTCGTCGGCTGCGGAGCTGCCGGGCTGCGGGCTGCGGTCTGTGGTCTGCCGGGCTGCTGAACTGCTTAGCCGCCGGGCTGCCGTGTATACCGGTCTTGCATACCATGCCCGGGCACGATGACGTCGCGGCGTTCTACCATAGGTGGTCAGGCGCCACTCAGCGCTGTTTGCCAATCGACAGGAGCATGAATGAAGCAGATCGTTGCGGGCGTGCTCGCCCACGTGGACGCGGGCAAAACCACACTGTCCGAAGCGATGCTCTACGTCAGCGGCCAAGTGCGCAAACTCGGTCGTGTCGATCACGGCGACGCGTTCCTCGACACCGACGCATTGGAAAAACAGCGTGGCATCACCATTTATTCGAAAGATGCGATACTCGATTACCCCGGCATGCGCCTGACGTTGCTCGATACGCCCGGACATGTGGATTTCGCCGCCGATATGGAGCGGACGCTCGGCGTGCTTGATGTCGCCCTGCTGGTCATTTCCGCCGTCGATGGTGTGCAAGGCCATACGGAAACCTTGTGGCGGCTGCTCGAACGCTACCATGTGCCGACTGTCATCGTCATCAACAAGATCGATGCGCTCGCTGCCGGTATATCGCGCGATGATGTGCTTGCCGACATCCGCAAACGGTTCGGCGATGCGTGCGTTGATGCCGGTTCATCGCATGATTCCGCCGATATTACCGATGACGCGGATACACCGGTGACAGCGGACACCGCAGCCGCAATTCATGCGTCGAATGACACCATGACCGCCGATTCGTCTGCGCCCGTCTCGAGTTCTTCTGCCGCTTCCCGCATGGAACACGATGGAATGGAACACGATGAGGATGTCGCCGCGCTCGATGAATCCGCGCTCGACGAGTTTTGCGATACCGGCAGCATCAGCCCCGCGACCATCAGCCGGATGATCGCGCAACGCACGCTCGTCCCATGCGTGTGGACGTCAGCGCTGCAATTGCACGGCATCCGCTACCTGCTGGATATGCTCGCCGCATACGCCCCTCAACCGCGTTACGGCAAGGATTTCGGCGCTCGCATCTTCCGTATTTCGCATGATGCGCAGCACAATCGGCTTACTTGGCTGAAAGTGACCGGCGGCGAACTACCGGTGAAAAGCGTTATCGAACCATACGGGAAAATCGATCAAATCAGGCGATATTCCGGCGCGAAATACGATATTGAGCAGTCCGCTCCCGCTGGCACGGTATGCGCGGTGACAGGATTGGAGGGTACGGTGCCCGGGCAGGGGCTCGGAGCGCAACCCGACGCCTCTCATCCGTTGCTGGAGCCGGTGCTCACCTACATGGTTACGGCGATCGACGGCACGGACACGCACAAGCTGTTGGGCGCGTTGCGCGAACTGGAAGACGAGGAACCGCTGTTGCACGTGCGGTGGATCGAACGGCTCGAACAGATTCACGTGCAACTCATGGGCGCCGTCCAATTGGAAATCGTGCAGGAACTGCTGCGCACGCGGTTCGGTATCGAAGTCGTGTTCGACCGTGGCGGCATCGTGTATCACGAGACCATTGACGCGCCGGTGGAAGGTGTGGGGCATTTCGAGCCTTTACGCCATTATGCGGAGGTCCACGTGTTGCTTGAGCCGCTGGAACGCGGCAGCGGTCTCCAATTCGCCAGTGATTGCAGTTTGGACGTGTTGGATCGCAACTGGCAGCGCCTCATCATGACGCATATGCGCGAACGTGAGCATCTGGGCGTGCTTATTGGCGCTCCGATTGCCGACATGCGCATCACCTTGCTGACCGGGCGGGCGCACGACAAGCATACGGAGGGTGGTGATTTCCGTCAGGCTACGTATCGCGCCATTCGTGAAGGGCTGATGCAGGCTCGTCAGGCGGGGTATTGCCATGTGCTTGAACCGTGGTATCGGTTCCGTTTGGAGTTGCCTGCCGACCAGGTGGGGCATGCGATGGCGGATATCCAGCGGATGAGCGGCGAGTTCGACCCGCCTGAAAACGACGGCATGATGGCGGTGCTGGAAGGCGAGGCGCCTGTTGAGGGGATGCGTGATTATGCGATGGATGTCAACGCGTACACGCATGGGCGCGGCTCGTTGACGTGCGTGTCGGCGGGGTATCGGCAGTGCCATGATGAGGATGCTGTCATCGCTGCAATCGGGTATGATCCCGAGGCGGATCTGGAGAATACGCCGGATTCGGTGTTCTGCGCGCATGGTGCCGGGTATCCGGTCAAATGGTATAAGGTGCCGGAGTTCATGCATCTGCCGTTCGCGTGGCAGCATGCGTAGTTGGGATTGAGGTTGGGGTGCCTGACGGCGGATGAAGTCTGACGCCGGATGAAGTCTGATGGCTGGTGCGGGCTGGAAGTCGTTGATGTCTTGGAGTGGCCGGATATCTCGCCGTGCGAGCGAAGTGGCGAAGTCATCCTGGATTCCTGATTGCGGATCCTGAATCCATAATCGGGAATCCATAATCGGGAATCGTAATCGGAAATCCGTAACCCTGAATCCGTAACCCGGGATTATTGGATTTGCGCGCCGAACGGCCACAACGCGAGTTTCGCCATTTTGAACGATTGAATACCGAATGGTACGCCGATGACGGTGATGCAATTGAGCACGCCGGCGATGACATAGCCGATCGCCATCCAAATGCCGACCAGCACCACCCAGATGATGTTGGCAAGCAATGAGCCGACGCCACCGCCGTACACCACGGATTTGCCGAATGGGGTCAGTGTCAAGCTTGCCATTTTGAAGGCTTGGATGCCCAGCGGGATGCCGATGATGGTGACGCACAGCACGATGCCGACAATCGCCCATGCCACAGCGAGTGCGAGTCCGCCGAAAATCAGCCACAGAATATTGCCCAACGTGTTCATGCCGCCCATTGTGCATGGTGTGTCTGACATGGCGGTGTTGATTCGGCGGATGACATGCGCGGGTTACATACTTGGTGTGTTGGGGTTGACTTGATTGGGTCGGTATAAGACACACAAGGCTGAGTGTTTCCTGTGTGAAGCTCAGGGTATTCACAGGGAAACATATCGTAAACCCAAGGTGACTTCGGTATGCTGAATTATGTTGATGAAGTCGACGGGATTTTTCTCTCGGTTCCAACAATTTCTTCTTTTCTTTTCTCTCCTTTCAGGGCCCGGCTTCCGGGCCCTTCTCTTTTTTCGTCATCCTGTCGTTGTCGGTGTCGTAAGGTGACACCTGGCCGGGTGGCGGCGCTCCCGAACCTCACAAACTGGTGACGCGGGGAGGTGTGTCGGCGTAGCCAGTTTGCGTGTTGTCTCAAACTGGTGACGCTGGTGGCCGTGTTTGTGTAGCCGGTTTGTGTATGTGTCCACCCACCCCTGTTTCTGCCGATGCTGACGGGCCGCTCAGCGTCGGTAGAAACAGGGGCGGTGACGGCGAAGTCGATGCCGTAAGGTGGCGTCTGGCCGGGTGGCGGCGCTCCCGAACCTTACAAACTGGTGATGCTGGGAGGTGCCCCGGTGTAGCCGGTTTGTGTATTGTCTCAAACTGGTGATGCTGGTGGCCGTGTTTGCGTAGCCAGTTTGTGTATGTGCCCGCCCGTCCCTGTTTCTGCCGACGCTGAGGCCGTTGTGAGCGTCGGTAGAAACAGGGGCGTTGCTGTCGCTGCCTTTGCTGCTTCTGCCGTCGGTGCCGCCGTTGCTGCCGATGCGGCTTGCGCAGATGCTCGCGCCGATGCTCACCGCCCGTCGCGGGCGATCCGGTCGATGGCGGCGAGCTCCTCGTCCGTGAAGTCCGGCCCCTGCAATGCGCCGATGCTGTCCAGCAGTTGCGCCGGTCGAGATGCTCCCACCAGTACACTGGTCACTTCGCGTTTCCGCAGCAGCCAAGCCAACGCCATATCGGCCAGGCTCTGCCCGCGGCTCGCCGCAATTGCATTCAGCGCGACAATCGCGTCATGTGTGCGTGCCACATCGGCTTCGGTGAGGAACCGCCCGTCGCGGGCCACGCGCGAATCCGCGGGAATCCCGTCCAGATAGCGGTCGGTGAGCAGCCCTTGGTCGAGCGGACTGTAGGTGATGAGCCCTTTGCCCAGTCGTCTGGCGGCATCGAGCAGACCGTTGCGTTCCACGGTCCGGTCAAGAATGTTATAGCGGTTTTGCGCGATGATGAACGGCACATGCAACTCATCGAGGATTGCGGCAGCCGCTTCAAGCCGCTGACCATCATAATTCGACAAGCCCACGTACAGCGCCTTGCCGCTCGTGACCGCGTGCGCGAGCGCGCCCATGGTCTCCTCGAGCGGTGTGTCGGGGTCGGGGCAGTGGTGGTAGAAGATATCCACGTAGTCGAGGTCAAGCCGCGTCAGGCTCTGATCAAGGCTGGCGAGCAGGTATTTGCGGCTTCCATGGTCGCCGTACGGCCCCGGCCACATGTCGAAGCCGGCTTTCGTACTGATAATCAGCTCGTCGCGGTGGGCGCCGAAATAATCGTGGAGGATCCTGCCGGCGTTGCTCTCGGCGCTGCCGGGTTCCGGCCCGTAATTGTTGGCGAGGTCGAAATGCGTGATGCCATGGTCAAACGCGGTGAAACACAGTTGTTTCATCGTGTCGAATGACGAGAAATCGCCGAAATTATGCCAGAACCCGAGGCTGATGGCTGGCAGTTTCAAGCCGCTGCGGCCGCTACGGCGATATGGCATGGCCTCGTACCGGTCGGGGGACGGAGTGTATGTGTCTGGAGTGATTGGTGACATCGTTGGCTCCTTTGCTCGCGTGTGTGGCCGCCGGCGGTCGCGTTTGGCGGGTGCGGCGGCTGGTTGCGTCCTCATCATAGGCTTGAGTCGTGAAGTTTCTCATTGCGATGGATTCGTTCAAAGGCTCACTTGATGCCGTGAAGGCGTGTCATGCGGTCGCACGCGGGGCGATGTCGGCTTGTCCGTCGGCGCGTTGCGATATCACACCGATGGCGGATGGGGGAGAGGGAACGCTGGATGCGCTGCTGGCTTCGGTAGGTGGACGGCGTCGCAGCGCGATGGTCCACGACCCGCTTATGAGGCCTGTCCGTGCGGAGTACGGGCTGTTGGATGCGCCTGCTGACGGGGATGCGCAGAATTTCGGGGATATCCAAGGTATTGAGGGCGGCCCGCATGACGGAGGCCTGCGTGCCGGCGGCTCGCACAGCGGTGATCATGCACCGCGCGCGATGGCCGCCGAATCCGGGCGTGTCGCCGTGGTAGAGATGGCGCGTGCCAGCGGACTGCAGTACGTGGACGAGCAGACGCGCGACCCGTTGCACGCCAGTACGTTCGGCACGGGCGAGCTGATTCGGCATGCGCTGGATGACGGGGCGCGGACGATCATCGTCACGCTTGGCGGCAGTGCTACCAACGATGGTGGGGCGGGCATCGCCCAAGCGCTCGGTGCCCGATTGTTGGATGCGAACGGGCGGGACTTGGAACCGGGTGGCGCGGCGCTCGCTAGACTCGACCATATCGACACCGCCCACCTGGACCACCGACTCGCGCATACGGTGGTTCGCATCGCCACCGATGTCACCAACCCGCTGACCGGACCGACCGGCGCGTCCGCGGTATTCGGGCCTCAAAAAGGCGCGACCCCAAGCATGGTCAGGCAACTCGATAACGCGCTCGTCCGGTTCGCGCAGGTTATTGAGCGTGATTTAGGGCGTTCTGTCGCCGCGGTTCCCGGAGCCGGTGCCGGCGGCGGAACCGGGGCAGGACTGCTCGCCTTCACGAACGCGACCGTCGAACCCGGCATCCAGCTTGTCGCAACAGCGTCGCGACTGGCGGACAGGGCGGGGACGGCGGACGTGTGCATCACCGGGGAAGGGCGTATCGACGGGCAGACCGCCTATGGCAAAACCCCGGCCGGCGTCGCCCGAATCGTCAAACAGGCCAATCCGCGCATCGTGGTTGTGGCGCTCGCAGGAGCAGTCGCCCGCGGGGTGGCCGCAGTGCCGCAGACGGCTGTGGGAAGTCCTGATACGGCTGTGGGAAGTCCTGATACGGCTGGAGGCATTGATTCCTTGGTTACCGGGACTGGTGTTCCGGATGGTGCCGATCGATCGGTATCCGCGGATCTCTACGCGTGCGGCATCGACGCGGTGTTCCCGATCATCCGCGAACCGCAGTCCCTTGCGGATGCGTGCCGCGAAACCGCTGACAACCTCGCCGCCACCGCCGCAAACGTCGCGCGGCTGCTCGCCGCTGTTGCGGACGCAGACAGGTGAGAGCTCGATGTGGCTTCCTTCTCGCCGGGCGGTGCCGTTGTGCGAGGATTCGCTCACACAGTGACCGGTGCGGCGGTTGGAATCGTCCTGTAGGGCTAGCCAGGCCTCCGTTGTGTGAGGATTGGCTCACACAGTGACGGGTCAGGAGGCTGAGGTCGCCGGATTCGGCGGCTGGAGGTGCGGGTTTGTGAGGATCGGCTCACACAGTGACCGTTCCGTTGGTCGGAATCAGCTGATTGAGCTGGTCGGGGGTCCGTTGTGTGAAGATTCGCTCACACAGTGACGGTTTGACATCGCCTGGTCTGGTCCGGCTTGTCAACGTGCCGTTGTGTGAGGATTGGCTCACATGATGATGACCGGTCCGTTGGCAGGAATTTGCCACACAGACTGTCGCCTCTTGTTGTGTGAGGATTGACTCACACGATGAACCGCATCAATATGTCCCTTCGCTGAATGCACTGGGGATGACGCCATCCAGTGAGCCGAAGCATGACGAATTGTGTATGTCGGGGCATGCGCAATCGGTAAATATCATCGGGTGGTCAAGCAATTCAATGACGATGTGGTGGGTTTCGTATGCCGGGGCGTACGTAATCACTGTTTTCATCCCGGGAGTCTGATGGTTTAGCGGTGATGTGGTGAGTTGTGTATGTCGGCGCATGCACAGACAGTACGCAGCGAGTAGTTGGGTGCTGTGCCAAAACAGATCCGCCATCGCCGATGCCGATTGTCCACGATTGTCGCCGATTGTCCTTCGGCTGCAGCGCCGCCCCCTTGCTCCGCGCCGCCCACTGTCTGCGTGTCGCGCTCGCTGTCTCCCTTGTGTCGCGCCCGCCGCCCGCGAAGCGCCCGTCGCCCGCGTGTCGCAGCGCTGTCTCCTCGTGATGAACCGCCATCCGCGGGCTTACCCGCCGCCCGCGTGTCGCGCTCGCCGGATCCTGTCCGCCAAGCAGTAAAACCCTAATCGCCGCAACGGTTGTTAGCCGCATATAAGTATCCCGTATGCCTTGCAGCTTGTATCTGCCACCGCCACGGGGTTAGGTTCGTAATCAACGCGAGGCCGAAAGGTCGCGCGGCCGGTAACACGGCAAACAACATAACAACACAAGCAACACATCAACAACACAACAACGCAACAACAACTTCACAACCATCCGCCCGGCCAGACCGCGGCGCTTGCGACACTACCTAGGGGGTGCACTATGACGAGGTTCAACACTCAGCTGGTCCACGGACTTCCGGTGAATGACAACACGACCGGAGCCGTGAACCCGCCAATCTACAACTCATCCACGTATGCTTTCGAATCGGTCGAGTCCATGCCCCGCTGGGATTACGCGCGCAGCGGCAATCCGACCCGCGATTTCCTCGAACGCCAGATCGCGCAGCTTGAGCACGGCACCCGAGGTTTCGCGTTCGCGTCCGGACTCGCTGCGATCCACGCGGTCCTCTCGATTTTCAAGCCGGGCGATCGCATTGTCGTCGGCAGCAACGTGTATGGCGGTACCTACTCGCAGTTCAACGAGCATTTCACCCGCTGGGGATTGATCAGCCAGCCGGTGGACACCAACGATTACGAGGCGCTCGAGGCTGCGATCAGCGGTGTCGGCGTCGCCGGCGATGAGGATGGGGCCAGCGAGCCCGCCAAGGCCGTGTATTTCGAAACCTTGACGAACCCGCTGCTGCAAGTCAACGATGTCGCGGCAATCGCGCGGATTGCCCACAAATACGGTGCGATTGTGATTGTGGACAACACGTTTGTCACCCCGTATCTTCAGCAGCCGCTCGATTTGGGCGCGGATATCGTCCTGCATTCGGCGACCAAGTATCTGGCCGGCCATTCGGATGTGATTGCCGGACTTGCCGTCGTGCGCGACGACAAGCTGGGCGAGCGCGTGTATTATGCACAGAACCGTCTGGGAGGCATCCTTCCGCCGGCTGAATCCGATGCCGTCCGACGTGGTATCCAGACGCTTGGCTTGCGTATCGAACGTCAGCAAAGCAACGCCGTAGCCATTGCGAACTGGCTGCTTGACAACCCGCTCGTCGCTGCCGTCCACTATCCGGGCGTCGAAGGCGGCCGTCAGCCTGGCGACACCGATAAAGGCTTGAAGGGCTTCGGCGGTGTGCTCAGCTTTGAAGTGGTCAAAGGCATTGATCCGGCGAACATCCTCGACAACCTGCATCTGTTCCGGCTTGCCGTCAGCCTTGGCGCGGTGGAAAGCCTGGCGGAGCTGCCGTGTCGTATGACGCATTTCGAACTGCCGCGCGAGGAACGTCTCAAAGTCGGTATCACCGACGAGCTGATCCGCCTGTCCATCGGCATCGAGGATGTGAACGACCTCATCGAAGATCTTGACCAGGCGTTCGCGATCGCGGCGAAAGCTGCCAAGCCGGAGCTTGCCGAGGTGGCTCGGTAAGCGGATGCGAAGGGCGCTCGGCAGTGAGCATGGTGGAATAGCGCTTGCCATAAGCGCATCACACTGATATCGGATACGCGCTCTGTAAGAGCGAATGAGATTTATAGCAATACATATCAAGGAATACGTGCATCATCATGCCTGATTTATTCAATGGAAAACTGGTGTTCACCCAGATTCCGCAGCTTCTGCGGTATCTTCCGGTCACATTGGAGTTGACGCTTGCAGCTGGCATCATCGGTCTTGTACTTGGCTTTATCATTGCATTGATTCGCGTCAAGCGCACCCCGGTGTTGTACCAAATCAGCACGGTATACATTTCAGTGCTTCGCGGCACTCCGATTATCGTGCAGCTGTACATCAGCTACTTCGGTATCCCGATTTTCTTGAAGTATCTCAACTATTGGAATGGAACGGACTGGGATATCAACAACGTGCCGCCGGTGTTGTTCGCTATTCTCGCGCTCGCTTTTAACCAGTCTGCGTTCATGGCTGAAGTCATTCGTGCAGCGATTACAGCAGTAGATTCGGGACAGCTTGAAGCGGCGCGTTCCTTGGGCATGTCGCCGGCGCAAGTCAGGCGTCGGGTTATTTTGCCTCAGGCAGGCGTCATTGCATTGCCGGGTTTGATGAATTCGCTCATTGGCTTGATTAAAGGCACTTCGCTCGCGTTTGTGTGCGCGGTTGTCGATATGACGGCAGCTGGACAAATCATGGCGGGCTCATCATACCGATACTTTGAAATGTACTGCTCGCTGGCAATTATCTATTGGGTTATCACCTTGGTGCTTGAGCGCGCCGGGGCTTGGCTCGAACACCGCTTGTCAGTCCCTGAACAAGCACCTGCACTCCGCCAGGTGACGGAAGCTGTTCCCGAACAGGCGGAACGGACACCATCGTTGCCGGAACGTGGAACAGTGCGCAGATTGCCCGCCTTGAACAGACAGGGAATTACTGCCTTGGCCGGGACAGTTGGCAAGGAGGCGATTGCTCGTGATTAGCATCAGGAATATCAGCAAGTCATTCAACGGGCATAAAGTACTCGACGGAGTCAGCGTCGATATCGAAGATGGTGAAGTCGTAGCGCTGATTGGTCCATCGGGCACAGGAAAATCAACGTTCTTGCGTTCCATCAATCTGCTGGAACATCCTGATACCGGTGAACTGGAGATTGACGGAAAAACCTATGACCTTGCTCATGCGTCAAAAGATGAGACGCTTGAAATTCGGCGTTCGACTGCTATGGTCTTTCAACAGTTCAATCTGCTGCGTAACCGTACTGCGCTGCAGAATGTGATGGAGGGATTGACCGTTGTCAAACACGTTCCCAAGGCTCAGGCGCGGGAACGAGCTTTGCGTGAGTTGCGCAACGTCGGGTTGGAAGAGTGGAGCGACCATTACCCGCAGCATCTGAGCGGCGGTCAACAGCAGCGTGTTGCGATTGCACGGGCGTTGTCCATGGATCCTCGGCTGTTGCTGCTCGACGAACCGACATCTGCGCTCGATCCTGAACGTGTGAACGAGGTGCAACGCACTATCGCTGTTGCCGCAGCTGCAGGCAATACCATGCTGTTGGTTTCCCATGAGATGGGTTTTGTTCGCAGTATCGCCAGCAGGGTGATTTTCTTGGAAGATGGTCGGATTGTGGAACAAGGATCCCCAGAGGAGATTTTTGGCAACCCGCACACTGATCGGTTGCGTGACTTCTTGTCCTCCTTTGAACGATATGGCGTAGATCATTCTGATTCGGGCATCTTGACAAACACTGCATGGCAAGCGCAGGAAGCCCGTCGCAAGGAGCACGAGCGCGAAGATTTCGCATTGGAGGCGGTGTGAATGGTGGAGACGGCATATGCTGACGCTAGTACGCTGCCCTTGGATCTCAAGGATTGGGATTTAGGTTCTGGTTTACACCTGAGGCTGGCGCATCCTAACGAATATAGCGCGGTAGGAAACACACTGGTTGAAGCGTTCTCCACGAATGGCCCGATGACCGAGGAATATCATCACCGGCTTACGGATATAGCTGGTCGTTCCGCAAAAGAGGATGTCTGGGTCATCTCTGATGCATCTGGAAAACTGTATGGTGCATGTACGACTGTCAAGCCTGCGTTGAATACTGAACCAACGTTCGGATTCAACACGATGGGTGTGTTGCCGATTGGCCGTGGGCATGGGCTGGGCAAAGCGTTTGTAGAGCACAATATAGCGCTTGCCAAGGCCTATGGATACCATAGGCTGCTCATTCATTCCGGACCCAATATGCCGTATGCGCATCGACTGTATCAGCGGTGTGGTTTTGTGCGGCATCCTGAGATGGAAACGCTGATAGTCGATGGGGGACAGCGGTTATTGTTCTTCATTTATGACATTGCCGAATAGACATGGGTGATTGGCGGCATCGCTGGATTGTTTCCGGTGATGCCGCCAATCGTTTCCGTTCCATGCAATGGAGGATAAGCAACATGACGGATTACAAGTGGGAATCACAAGACAGGGCTACAGCGGTAAGCGAAAACGCGATTCGCGATGACAATGCACAGGAGAGGCTTGCCCCGGCGGTGACCAGGCATGTGCTGCACGCTGAGAACGGGGATTTGCAGTACACCGCCGTCGCTGGTTATCTTGACCTGACTGAGGAGAACATTGGTGGTTCCCTTGCGCAGGAGCCTTCAGTCAAGGCGCGCGTCTTCATAACGCAGTATGTTGGCGATGCTGACACTGACGATCATGGGAACAATTCCAGACCGGTGATTTTCGTGTTCAATGGAGGCCCAGGCACGAGTTCTGCTTGGCTGCATTTAGGGCTATTCGGACCACGTATTGTAGATGTACTGCAATCTGACGGTGTTACGGCCTGTCCTCCTCCATACCATCTGCGTGAGAATCCACAGTCTCCGCTTGCTTGTGCGGACGTGGTGGTTATTGATGCTATTTCGACCGGATACTCTCGTGTAGTTCCGGGAGAGGATGCGAACCAATATCATCATGCCGATGTTGATGTTGAAGCAATGACCAATATCATCCGGTTATGGATTACACGCAATGAACGTTGGAATTCACCACTGTATATTGCAGGCGAGTCTTATGGCGTATTACGCGGTTCTCGCGTGGCAGCACGTCTGGCGGTACGGTATGGTGTGTATCTCAGCGGGCTCGTGTTGATCTCCTCGCCTATCACATTTGGGCGTATGGGATTCGGTCCGGGCTCTTTCCTCGGTGCCCATGCTTTCTTCCCCACCTATGCGGCAGTCGCTCATTATCATGGGAATCATCCAGAGTTGAGCATGAAAGAAGTGTTGTCGGAGGCGGAGGAATTCGCCGATACTAAACTTTTATGGGCTCTTAACCAAGGACACCGACTGGACACAAGTACGCGTGCGACAATCGTTGCACGATACGCCGATTTGACCGGGTTGTCCCGAGACGTGGTCGAGCAGGCGAATCTATCTGTGACACCGCAGCAATTCCGAACTGAATTGTTGCGGTCTCGTGGTGTGGTGCTTGGCGAATATGATGCACGGTTCACTGGGTGGAACGAGGATCAGCTATCGCGTGTCCCTGAGGCGGATTTCACTGATCAGGCGGTACGAGGTGCATTCGCGGCAGGCATTAACTCATATCTTCGCCAGGATTTGGAATACAAGAATGATTTGAACTATGAGCTGGACACGACGAGAGTACGACCTTGGCGTACCCCTTCAGATTTTCATCGCAATCCGTTCCATGTCATTGGCGCTTTGGCAGAAGCGATGCGGGTGAATCGCTCGCTGAGGGTCCTATATCAGGTGGGACATTATGATTTGTGCACCCCGTTTTATGGTGCGGTCAGCGATGTGGCCTTGCTGCCGATACCAGACGAACTACGTGGGAACATCACTGTCCATGAGTTCGATTCAGGTCATATGATTTATCTTGATGAGGAGAGCCGCATCATACAGTCACGGCAGATCCGCGATTTCATACTCTTGCGTAAGTGATTGGACGGCGGAGCGTCGTATGACGTCTTGCTGACTGATGCCAATTGACGATCATGCGTATTATCACTTGAGCTGATAATACAGAATCGTTATACCGACACTGTTGAAACATTGATAGGCGCAATGTTGTGTCTGCGACTGAAGGCGGAGATAATCGAAAATCAAGAAATCGATTATCGACAATCTGATTTTTCATCAATTCAATCGATTAGGTCAGGAGAAGCATATGTCGTTTGACTTTACGAATAACGGACAGCAGCTGTCGGTTGTAGCGGCGGACGCATGCGGGGTTGCCGCTCACCATGAGCGTGAATCGGGCGCAAACAATGGATGGAATGACAAGCCGGAGACCACTGTTGAGCAGACTCCCGATGGCGCGTTCCGTCGTCAGCGCAATGCGTTCACGGTGCGTTTTGGCTCCGGCCCGGGGCAAGCGCCGGTGCAGGCAGGTCGTTACCGTATTCTCGGCGCGCTGGGTTGTGGATGGAACCGACGGCAACGTATCGTTATCCGTCTGCTCGGCTTGCGGGATGCATTCACGCCTGAAATTGTATATGGGCGTGATGAGGATGGCTGGAAACTGACCCATACTCCGGGTGGGGTGGCAGAGCTGTTCGGATACGATCGTCTCAACGATTTCTACCGTGCAACGACCGATCATTTCACGGGAAGGGGTACTTCGCCGACCGTTGTCGATTTGAGCACCGGAAAGGTGGTAACCAACAACTATCACATCTTGAGCAACGACTTGGAAACAGCATGGGCACCGTTCCACAAAGAGGGGGCTCCAGACCTGTATCCACAAGAGCTGCGTCAAGAGATCGACCTGTTGAACCAACAGATTTTCGACGATGTGAACAATGGAACATACAAGGTGAACTTCGCTACCACAAAGGGCGCTGCCACCGCCGCGTACACGATTTTCAAAGCGCGCCTTGCCGATTATGATTTCCGCTTGGCTTCGAGGCGCTATTTGTTCGGCAGCCAAATCACCGATAGCGATGTTCGTCTGTTCCAGACCCTTGAATCCTTTGAAAGCACGTATCGCCCAGGTTTCGTACGGACATTTGGCACCGATGACATCATTCATATTTGGGATTATCCGAATCTGTTCGCTTATGGCAGGGATTTGTTCCAAACCGAGGGCTTCATCGATGATGAAGAACTGTACGCATTGGGATACACGCCTGATGAGAACGGCAACTATCGTGCCGCGACATGGGAAGAGAACGACGGTCCGACACCTCAGAAGGTGAAAGATCAGCATAAAGCCTTGTATGAACGCTGGTTGGAGCCTGCTGACCGTGCCCAGCTGGGTGGTTCGCCTCTGTACTCGGGTCCCGGTGGAGGCGGCAGCTTCGAACTGTGGCAGTTCGGGGCATACGACGGTTTCTACCAAGGCTGAACAACCGAAAGTAGGGAACACCAGGATAGAAAAGGGGGAATGGCATGGCAACGAGATTATCGAATCGAACAGGCCGCGGCTGGAAAGCGGCATGGCGTGGAGGTGTGGCGGCAGCGCTTGCAACGCTGCTTGTCGCGGGTACTGCGGCATGTGGCACAACAGGAACAAGCACTGCGAGTGCGGCGAAAGCCAACACTTCGGTACGGACCATCACCGCAGTCTCGGCGGGCGCCCCGGCGCCGTTCATCACGAAACAATCGGACGGTTCGCTTGACGGGCAGAACATCGAACTGACCAAGGCGATTTTCGCCAAGCTGCCTCAATACAAGTTGGTATGGAAAACGGCGGATTTTTCGGCAATATACCCGGGATTGGATGCCGGAAGATACCAGATGGGCGTCAACAATTTCTCGAAAACGTCGAAGAACAAAGACAAGTATCTGTTCAGCGACCCACTGTACTCGGCGCCATATGTTGCGGTTGTCCGCAAGGACGATGCGTTGGATAAGGTCTCATCTTTCGCCGATCTTGCCGGCAAACGCATTATTGTCCCGCCCGCCGGCCTGTATAACATCGTGTCGTCATTGGAAGCGTATAACAAGAAGAATCCTTCCAAGGCATCAAAGATTGTATATTCACAGGCTGAGGAAGCGGATGCCATTCGACAAGTTGAGAACGGCACTGGTGATGTGTACTTCCTTGATGGGCCGAGTTATTACTACCTTAAGGACAAAGCCGGTATTGACGTCAAACGGATTGATATTGGCGACGAGGTTGAGTCGAAGTTCTCTGCCGACAGCCATGCGTATCTCATCTTCTCGAAGGATCAGAAACAGTTGCGTGATGATGTCAACAAGGCGCTCAAGCAAGTCATCAAAGACGGTACCGCAGCAACCATCAGCAAGAAATGGTTCGGCGAGGATCTGACGACTGCATCAAGTGATTGATGACTTTGTTGGGGACGCTCTGTGATTCGTGGCGGCCCGCATTCGCCTAGGAATGGCGGTGCGGGCCGCCACGCTGTCAAGGGGCCTTGCAACGTATATGCAATCGATTGCAACACGTTCCAATTTTCGCTGATAGTCCTCCGGCGAACGGTTTTTCTTGAAAACAGGCGACCTGATAGCTTGTCATAACTACGCCTTGTGAATATGGAGGCGTTTCACGTCTTTTCTGCCGATAACGTGCGGAACATACCAATTCACAACATGCTGGCCGATTCCTTCAGAGGGGCATCGACGGCAATTGAATACCAACATCAGGAGACATAATGAAGAACAAGGGATTGATTATCAAAGCGGCAGCTTCAATTGCTGCCATCGTATTTGCGGTATCCGGGTTGTCGGCATGCGGTACGGGGGCGGCTTCGTCGTCTTCGGCAACATCCTCGTCGAATGCGAAGACCCGCACAATCGTGGCGGTCACCGGTGGTGATCCTGCGCCGTTTGTGTTCAAGGATGCGGACGGCAATGTCAGTGGGCAGAACGTCGAGCTGACCGAAGCAATTTTCGCCAAACTGCCCCAGTACAAGCTTGAATGGAAGACTGCAGAATTCAGTGCACTGTTCACTGGGCTTGATGCCGGTCGCTATCAGCTTGCCGTCAACAATCTAAGTAAGACAAAAGAGCGCGAACAGAAATACACGTTCACCTACCCCATATATCAGGATAAGTATGTCGCGGTTGTCAATAAAGCTAGTGGTATTAAAGCAATCAACACACTTGATGATTTGACAGGCAAGAAAGTGCTTGTTTGTGCTTCAGGCTGCAATATCTCGCTCGCTCTGAAGAAGTATAACGATGCCAACCCGTCCAAAGCGTCGAAGCTTGTGTATACGCAGAATGAAGGGCTGGACACTATCCGACAGACGGAGAACGGCACAGCGGACGTGTATTTCCTTGACAGGGCGACATTCGGTTATCTCAAGAAGAAAGGTGGTCTCGATACCAAGGCATTGAACCTAGGAAAGAAGGCGCAGTCCTCCCTGTCATCTGATAGCTACAGCTATCTTGTCCTTCCCAAAGGCGAGACGCAATTGCGCGATGACATCAACAAAGCGTTCAAAGAAGTCGTCAAGGACGGGACGTCGAAGAAAATCGACGTCAAATGGTTTGGCGCCGACCAGACGCCTGATGCCAGCGTGTTGAAGTGAACGCGGCAGGTTCGTAAACATCGGGACACCATTGCAGATAAGGAACACGGAAATGACACAGCAGATTTCATTGGGCAGGGCGGTTCGCGCAGCATGCTTGTTGAATAACGCAACCAACGACGGCGATGGCAATGGCAACACTGCACTGACCCGGATAAAAGACGAAATCACAGCCGAAGGGGATTTCCGCCGTCAAGGCAATAAAATCTCCCGTCGATTCGGTTATGGGCGAGGGCAGATCCCGGTTATTCCCAATCGTTATCGGGTCATCGGGTTGATAGGATGCGGTTGGAACCGGCGTCAGCGCATTGTATTGAGACTTACCGGTCTTGACCAGGTGGTGGCGATTGAGTCCGTACTCGGCAAAACCGATGCCGGATGGATCCTTGACCCCGAAGGGCTAGGCGAGAAATTCGGCTACACTCACCTCATTGACTTCTATCGTGCCACTGATCCGGAGTTCTCAGGCCGTGCAACCTCGCCCGCCGTCATCGATGAACTGACCGGCAAGGTTGTCACAAATGAATACCAGACCTTGACACTGGATTGGGAAACCGTGTGGAAGCCTTACCACAAGCAGGGCGCACCCGATTTGTACCCCGATTTTCTTCGCCCGCAGATTGATCTGCTCAACCAGCAACTGTTCGATGATATCAACAACGGTACTTACAAGATCATCTTCTCTACAAGACAAGAGGTCGCGCAAGCGGCACTTGATGTCTTGGAGGCAAGATTCGCAGAGATCGATCAGCGTCTGGAAAACCGGCGATATCTCTTCGGCCCGTATCTAACTGACAGTGATGTGCGCCTGTTCCAGACCCTTGCCGCATATGAAGTTACATATCGGCCGCGTGAAGTCAAACGGGTCGGACATGACGTGAAACACCTGTGGGACTATCCGAATCTGTGGTCCTATGCGCGACAGCTGTTCCAAACTCCGGGATTCATCGACGAGGAAGAGCTGCATGCACTGGGATTCCTGCCCTTTGATGATGGTTCATATGCATATTCATTTGGATATACAACCACCAAGGAAACGACGGAAGACAATGGCCCTGCGGACCGCCGAGCATATTACGAAAGCTGGCTCGAACCGGCCGATCGTTCCAAACTCACCGGATCTTGGGAATATTCCGGGCCGGGCGCAGGCGGCATGGATGCGTTGTGGGCATTCGGGGCGATTTGACCCGATTGCCTGACTCACTCCGGTGAACATACGAGTGCTGAGTAAACGAAAGAAGACGATTTCATGACCTTGAATAGCAGCCAATTGCAAGCGTGGTACCGCTGGTTCCACCAGCATCCTGAGCCTTCATACGCCGAAGTGGAGACCACGGCGAAAATCCGCAGCATCTTGCAAGACCATGGTGTGACAATCCTTGATACCGGATTGGCTACAGGGCTGGTTGCGCAAATCCAAGGTACTCAGCCAGAGGAGGACTCTCAAGCCCATGGTGCGCACCAGCATGTAATCGCGCTTCGGGGTGACATCGATGCGCTGCCTATACAAGAGCAAACGGGATTGTCTTATGCATCGGTGAATCCTGGTTATCTGCACGGTTGCGGCCATGATTTCAACCTCATGGTCGCACTTGCCGCAGCGCTCGAGCTTCAAGAGAAGCGCGACCAGTTCGCCGGCACGGTGAAAATCATTTTCCAGCCCGCCGAGGAAGTCGCAGCAACCAAGGAAACGCCAACGGGTGCAGTGACTGTACTGCGCACAGGGGTGCTCGATGACGTCGAAGCGTTCTTCGGTACTCATGATTCCAATGCCCTTGAGCCGGGGCAAATCGGTATCAGTTCGGGACCGGTCAGTGGTGCAGTCGATAAGTATTCCGTCACTATTACAGGCAAAGGGTCGCATGCTGCACACCCTGATGCAGGACATAGTCCCATCAGGGCACTTCTCACATTGGCTCAAGGATTGCAGAGCCTCGCAGGACTTGAAGTAGATCCCACCCATCCACGCGTGGTGAGTATCACCCATGTTGAAGCTGGAAGCACATGGAATGTTATTCCGGAGAGCGCTTTCATTGAGGGAACTGTTCGGACTGCGCATCCTGATGACAGGCGTGCGCTTCACGACCGAATCAGTGCGTTGAGCGACGCAATAGCGACCGCATGGTCGGTGGAGACCGTCTTTCGTTGGGATTACGGCTCTCCTGCGGTTGTCAATGATCCTGACTGGGTGCGGGTCGCACAGCAAGCTGCTTCGCAAGTCGGTTTGCGGCCACAGCCATCTCCCGTCACCCTTGGTGGAGAAGACTTTTCCTATTACCTTGATCGTGCGCCTGGTGTGTTCTTGCATATCGGTGTCGGCAATAGTGACAGACCGATGCATGGACCGACGTTCTATCCACGTCTTGATGCGCTCGCCACCGCTGGAGCTGCGTTATCGACACTCGCGCTCCTGGCATTGCGCAAGCTTAACGATGACGCGGAGTAGGCGCATTAAGCATAGCGATACCGGCTGAGCGTGCCACATATAACCAGTAACCGATTTCATAACAAAGGTGATTATCAATCATGACGATTCCAACCTCAGCGGCTTCAACCAATGATTCCACAGAACAGAACAGTGCGCAGACATCTGTTGACGGCAGGTGTACCAGCGCATTTTCTACTACTGCAATACATGCAGGGTACGATACCGCCGACAATGCAGAGGCATGTAATGTGCCGATTTACGCGACTGCGGCATTCGATATGCACACCGCAGACCATGGGGATGCGCTCGCTGCGGGTACTGTTTCCGGTTTTTCTTACTCTCGAGTCGCCAATCCGACAACAACCGTGCTGGAACGTCGTCTCGCCGCGCTCGAAGGTGGAGCAGAAGCGGTAGCAGTTGGGTCAGGTATGGCGGCAGTCTCATATGCATTGCTATGCGCTGCAGAAGGAGGCGGGCGTATCATCGCCTCATCCAGCCTATATGGCGCTTCAGTGGATGCGATGCTGTCATTCTTCCCGCAGTTCGGCATCCAAGCTGATTTCGTGGATGACATCAATGATCTCGAGGCTGTCGAATCATTGATCAGGCCTGAAACGCGAGCCATTTTCACTGAATCGGTCGCCAATCCGTCAACCGAAGTCGCCGATATCCCTGCGCTTTCTGCTCTTGCTCACCGGTATGGTATTGCAGTCATTGTTGATAATACCGTTCCGACGCCGTACCTGTACCGCCCGATTGAGCATGGTGCCGACATCGTCGTTCATTCCACTACCAAGGGCATTACCGGTCATGGTAATGCGATTGGCGGGGTGATTATCGATGCTGGACGATTTGACTGGTCCCAAGGCCGATACCCCCAATTCACCATGACCGAACAAGTCATCAGCGATGAACGGAACGGGAAATTCTATAGTTTCTGGGATAAATTCGGATTCCTGGCGTTTATCAGACGTGTTCGCCTGAAATACGTACGGACGCTTGGAGCGGTGCCAAGCCCGTTCAACAGCTATCTGCAGTTGGTCGGGCTGGAAACGCTTGCCGTCCGTGAACGTCAGGAAGTTGCGAGCGCGACTGCCATAGCCCGTCATCTGTCTCAACACTCACGGATTGAACGTGTCAACTATGCAGGTCTCGGTAATACGGGACAGGCATCTTTGGTTGCTCGTGATTTCCCGGACGGTGTAGGAACCATTCTGTCCTTCACGCCACAGGGGGATGAAAGCCGTGTGCTCCGTATCATTGATGCGGTTCATGTTTTCTCCTACGTTCCGAACATCGGCGATTCGCGGTCGCTGATTGTCAATCCTGCACGTATCACGCACCGCGAGGTTTCAGCGAGGTATCTTCGCGCTGCTGGAGTGGATGACCGGCTGATCCGTCTGTCAATCGGGCTTGAGGACACGACGGATCTCATTGCCGACTTGGATCAGGCTATCGAACGGGCGTATCAGGACTGAACCGTATAAGAGTGCGGCTCGAACGGTCTATAACCAGCAGTGATAAACGAGATTTGTGGTCGGCAGAAGAAACGAGGTTTACTGGTAGCCAAGGGATAACAAGTGTAATCCCACCAGAACCGACATTAAGGAGGTGAACAATGATAGACAACTATGAAGGAGTCCATGACCGTACAGTGAATGGCGACCGATTGAATGATGAGGTGACGATTGGAACGGTCTACGGCACTGCCGACCAGATGTTTGAAGTGAACAGGTTCATACCTGTGCTGGGCGTCTACCAGTTATGGTGATTCCCTGAAATACGAGACACCTAGCCGCGTACAGTTATCCAGTGTCATACTCATCGGGACTTGTCCATTGCCGGACGAGTCTGGAACGCAAACCAATACAGCTTTCATTCTTTCATAAACGAATACGGCCAAAGGAAACGCATGAAACGCAAATACTGCTGCAGGGGAATCCGCAGATACGTCGCGGCATGCAGCTGTATGCGAATGCGTAGCCCGCTAGCCTAGCGGGAATTTCAAACTCTCTATATCAGCTTCGCCGGAAACAGGAGAAGCCTTCTCTCCGTGCTCTCTTTTGTGTACGGAATTTCACTCTCACGCAGTCAAGTATGCGGTCAACGCACGGTTTCGCAATCGTATGCAGTTGCCGGCTTGACACGCGTCACGACACAAACCATATCCATGATTTCGGGATACGAAAACTGTACTTCCCGGGTGAAGAAAGGAATAACATCATGGCGATTGACCCGACATGGCTCCAAGAGCCAGGAGTGGCGTCGGCTGTAGATTATGACCGATATGGCACCATCTATGAGCCGCGTAATGTACCGCCGGCAAGCTCGCTGGTCAGTCACGAACCGACTCTTGAAGAAGCGTATCCGATTCAGGGGCACATCGGCGATTCGGAGCATCCGGTAGAACCCGGACGGTACCACCTCTATATCTCTTGGGCTTGTCCGATTGCCCAGAGATCAGCGATTACCAGGAAATTGTATGGGCTTGATGACATCGTTACCCTTTCGGTAGTCGACCCAATCCGGGACGGGAGGGGATGGGCGTTCCGCAATGTGCCTGGCTCGACACTCGACACTGCGGGCAACGGATTTGCATTTCTCCGTGAGGCTTATGACCAGACTGTGGAGGGCACTTATACGCATCGTATTTCCGTACCGGTGCTCTGGGACAAGCAAACACACACCATCGTGTCAAACTATTATCCGGTCATACCACGTGAATTGGCGAAACTCGCACGATTCGGCACGACTGCGCACGACAATCTTTATCCTGAAGATCTTCGCAGCCAAATCGATGAGGCAGAGACGTGGATTGGCGAATATATTAACGAAGGCCCATATCGTGCCGGATTCGCCAAGACGCAAGAGATATACGAGGACGCAGAGAACCATTTCTTCCAATCAATAGAGCGGCTTGATGGGATCTTCGCCCGCAAGCGTTTCTTGTTCGGTGATCGGCTTACTGAGGCGGATATCAACTTGTGGACCAGTCTGTACCGTTGGTGGGTTGTATACGAGGTGCATTTCAAACTCAACCGTCACAACCTGCTGCACTATCGGAACGTCGCACGATTCGTCAAAGAACTCTATCATCATCCAGCATTCCAGGCGACGACAAATACCGATCACATCAAACGGCATTACTACAACACGCAACGACCAGTCAACCCGAATGGAATTGTGCCGACGGGTCCGAGCCTCGACTGGCTGAACGAGTAGGAGGACACAATGAGCCGATTCATCGCCACCACCCATTCGGGCAGCCTTCCACGTGTGGAAGCTCTCGACCGCGCCAATGAAGAACGTGGACGACTATCGAGAGATGGGATTCTTCCCGGCAATGCCGCCGATGTTGACTACGATCGCATTGTCGCGCAATCCGTTGATCAGGTTGTTCAACAACAGCTCGATGATGGTATAGATATCGTCAATGACGGAGAATACGGGAAAACCGTTGTCAGCAACATCGATGCACATGCCTGGTTTGGATACATCGAACAGCGTGTCAGTGGATGGCAGGTTTTCGACCACCCACAATCAGCGGAAGAGCAAGTGCCATCGACACGCAGTGCATTGCGGTTGAGCGCACACGGCCAACGGCGAGACCGAATCAGATTCCACGACGTCTACACCGATCCGACCTCAGGTGTACGCATTACCAAACAGACGGCGTTTCCGCGTATCACCGGTCCCATCACCTATATCGGGCAGCAAGCAGTTTCAAGGGATATCACCAATCTCAACACTGCGCTCGCCAAACATCCGGGCGTCCAAGGATTCATTTCATCCATTTCGCCGGGAAGCGCTTCACGTATCGATAACGTGTACTATGCCACACAGGAGGAGCTGATATGGGCATGGGCTGATGCGTTGCATGAGGAGTACCAGGCAATCGTCGATGCTGGTCTCATCTTGCAAATCGATGACCCTTCTTTGGCGGAAAACTGGGATCAAATCAACCCCGAACCCAGCGTGGAAGACTATCAGGAATTCACGCGAATCCGCATCGATGCGTTGAACTACGCGTTGCGAGGCATCCCGGCAGACAGAGTGCGTCTCCACGTGTGTTGGGGGTCATGGCACGGCCCGCATACTACAGACATCCCGTTGCGGGATCTGATTGATGTCTTGTTTGAGGCTCGTGTAGGGGCTTATTTGCTCGAAGCGGGCAATCCGCGCCATGAACATGAATGGCAAGTCTGGGAGGATGTGACATTGCCGGACGACAAGATTCTTGTCCCCGGAGTGATCAGTCATTGCACCAATGTTGTGGAGCATCCTGAGCTTGTCGCCCAGCGCATTGAACGATTCGCCAAGCTAGTCGGCCCTGACCGGGTGATTGCCGGTACAGATTGCGGCCTCGGTGGGCGAGTACACCCGCATATCGCCCGCGCCAAGCTCAGGGCCCTGGCGCAGGGGGCGCATATCGCATCAGAACGACTATCTCAACCTTCGAGAAGCACGCTCGCGCGTAATCAGCAATGAACAGGTATCGCAAGACAGGAAGATTGACATGACTATTGGTCAACGACGAAATAGAGTAATCACAGTTCTGGCAGCTGCGCTGGCATTCGCAGTAGCCGCCCCAACTTTATCCGGTTGCGGTGCCGCTGATGCATCGACCTCAAGTACTGCCGTAAAAGTCGTCAATGTAGCGACATCAGGGGGTCCGGCTCCGTACATACTCAAGGGCAAAGACGGCAAGCTCGACGGGCAAAACATTGAGCTGTTACGCGCGATATTCGCGAAACTGCCCCAATATAAGCTGAACATACAAACGGTCGACTTCTCTGCAATTTTCTCAGGTCTTGATTCCGGTCGTTACGACATGGGAGTCAATAATTTTGCCAAGACCGCTGAACGAGAGAAAAGATACACATTTAGTCTTCCCCTCTACAACAAGCAATACGCTGTGGCAACGACCAGTGGTTCTGGAATCACAACGGTCACGGGTCTTGAATCCTTCGCTGGGAAAACATTGATTCAGTCGCCGACCAACAATGTCGGTGTTGCGTTGAAAGCGTACAACGACAAGCATGCTGATGCGCAGATTACATTGAAATTCTCCCAGTCAGATCTCGGAGCGATGTTGAGTGAAGTCGCAGCGGGACGGGCAGATGGTTCAATTAATGATGTACCGGTAAACAACTATTACGCTCATACGCTTGATTTGGATCTCAAACAGTTCATCATCCAAGGGGATAATGAACTTGCCGGCATCTCCTCGAGTTATTTCATCTTCCCGAAAGACGCGGATAAACAATTGGTATCCGATGTCAACAATACTTTTATCGCGTTGGTGAAAGACGGTACTTCCAAGAAGATCAACAACAAATGGTTCTATACCGATCTCACTCCGAAACTGAGCGATCTCCAAAGTGAGAACGAGCAGGGATGACATAGGAGCGGCCAGGAATGACAGAGCAGCGTCCGAATGACAAGGATTTTCGGAGGGGAACGTGTACCAACGCCGTGGGAGCACGACACTTGCCGTGGTTATCACAAGTGTGTACTGCTGTGACAGAAAGCAGCGTATTTCCATCGTCCGAAATCACCGTGGAAACAACGGAATCTCCGATTGATGTCGCGGGAGGAATACCTGATCCGACACAGTTGGCATACATGGAGTTAGATGATGCAGTTTCGCGAGTACTGAGCGATACATCCAGCGCTTTTCCCTCGCTGTCATATGGCGATCCTCGTGGGGAACGAAGTCTTCGTGAATGGATTGCGAGATTCCGTGGTGTACATGTTGACAGTGTCATTGTTACAAACGGAGCAATGGAAGCGATTTTCCTATCCGCAGTCGCGACTATCAATCCTGGAGACACAATCCTCGTGGAGGATCGATCATTCCCGCAAGCCATACGCATTTTTTCCCGGTTGGGCGCGCATGTCCAACCGGTGCGGTTGACCGACCAAGGAATCGACACGCAGGAGCTACAACGATTGTTAGCACGGCAGCATACCGATGGGACAACGGTCAAAGCGATATATACGATACCCAATTTCCAAAACCCAACTGGTGTCAGTGCCACTGCCGCCGTCAAACAACATCTACTGGACTTGGCGCAGCAGTACGGAATCGCAGTCATTGCTGATGACCCGTACCATGATTTGTGGTTTTCTCAGCCGCCTGCAGAATTTCCTGACGGCTGCCGGGGTATCACTGACAGTCCCTTACTGGAAATCGGTTCTTTTTCAAAATGGCTGGGGCCAGGGCTTCGTGTCGGATGGCTTATTGCCGACCCGGCTGTCATACAGAAAGTCTCGGGGTATCGACTTGGTGTCGATGGCGGTCCAGCAACATTGACGCAATATGCGTTATCTCGCCTGTTGAGAGGAACTTGGGGACAGCAACGTCTCGCTTGCGAGCGGCGATACTATGCGGAAAAAGCAACTGCGTTGACAGCATCATTGCATGAGCAGCTCGGCGATGACATCAGCTTCTCTCAACCTCAAGGTGGATATTTCCTCTGGGCAAGGATGCCGGAATGGTTCCATTCGCAGTCCACAGAAGCACGGCTTGCCCTAGCTCAGCAGAATATCAATCCTGTTTGGGGAGATGCATTCGCAGTCAGCGGCGATTCGGGTACAAGCCTTTCGGCTCGTGACGCTGGACGATACCTGCGTCTGTCCTTTGCGCACGCCTCGGGAGATGATCTTCTGCAGGTCGCCGGTCGGCTTCGTGCAGCATTGGATGCCGCTAAGCCCAACGTTTAGGAAACAATGACACGCGGTTGGTTCCTGGTGTCGTGAGAAAAGAGAACAAATGTCATCAAATTCAGAAATATCAACGGCGGCAACCCAACACATACGGGATGCAATATGTATATTGCAAGGGAAACTGCCTGACGATGTACTCATAGACGATCCACAGGCGATTCGTGATGTATCGAGCGACCATGACAGGGAACAATCAGGATCATTCCCGGAAATTGTTCTTATGCCTGAGTGCATCGACCAAGTATCTACAATCATGGAATGGGCGGATGACCTGCGAATCCCGGTCTATACGCGTGGCAGCGGCACAGGAATGGGGCACCTTTCTGACATTGGGAAACCGGGTGTATTGTTACTGACTGACCGGCTGAATCGAATAGTCGAAATCAACAGCGAGGGACATTATGCCCGCGTCCAAGCTGGTGTAATCAACGCTGATATTAACAAGGCAATACGCAGGTACGGCTTATACTATGCGCCGGACCCGGCAAGCAGCACGCTCTCGACAATTGGCGGGAATATCGCCACCAATGCAGGTGGATTCAAGTGTGCCAAATATGGAGTTACTCGTGACTCCCTACTGTCATTGAAAGTGGTTCTTCCCGGTGGAGACGTCATCGACACCGGACGTCCAGTGATGAAGAATGTCGCAGGGCTTGACTTGACATCGTTGTTCACCGGGTCGGAAGGTCAATTGGGGATTATCGTGGAGGCGACAATCAGACTGCGTCCCATCGTGCACGGCACTTCACACGCGATAGTGTTTCTTGACAGCCTTGAAGAATCTGGCAACGCAGTGTCAGCAGTGTTGCGTGCCCCTGTTCAACCAACGGCATTGGAATTCATGCCTGTTCCATATATTCAAACCTATCCGGATGCATATGTGCCGCTTGTGGGCGATGCCTCATGGATGCTGGTGGCTACCACAGATGGCTGGGCTAAGGAACACGATTTAGATGTGATTACGAAAGCGTGGGAGGAACAGGGGCTTACTGTCGCACGCCCCACGGATGAAGAGTTGGAGACATTCTTCGTGTTGCGCAAGACAGGGAAAGCTCGTCCTGAAGGACGGGTTTGGTCGATTGAGTCGGACGCTGCGGTGCCGCTTGATCGTTTCTCCGAGTTGCTGATATTCATCAAAGAACTGACGCAGGACCTTGGAGCGTCGTTGTTCCTTCTTGCTCATGCTGGTGATGGCAATGTCCACGTATCCATAATGCTGCCGCGGGCGGACGGTGAAACAGAACTACCGGATAGACTAGTCCAAGCACGTAGGCGTCTGCTGAATCAAGTGCTGGACATGGATGGCACGGTGACAGGGGAACATGGCGTGGGACTGGAACTGAAGGATTATCTTCCGCGACAACTCGGAGAGCGCAACCTTGAGCTACAACGAACGATTCGTCGTGTATTTGATCCTCATGACATTCTGAATCCCGGAAAATGGCTGGCATAGCGCGAACTCTGCGCCGCCGCGTTGCTGGGGTGAGCGAAGTGCGGTTTTGTGATCTTTCTTCCTCGCAAGCCAAATAGTGCCCCTATTGTTCCGCATGTTGTTATCCCCAGATTGGAGCGAATCGCTGTTTCTTACGATGCTGCACGTGGATAATCTCCTAGATTGTTGTTTGAGTTGCTTGTATGCAGTGGTAGGTAGGTGAGATCCCCGACAGAATTGGAAGCTTGATATGACTCATGATTTCGTCGATGCTCTTCGTCAAGAGCGTCGAAATTCCACTCTTCTCGAAATATGGTATGTGATCGCCTTCAGGAATTGGCTAGCGCATGTCCTGTTCATCGTAATTCCCATATTCAGGTGGGGTGAAGAGTCTGCAATTACTAACTCTTCACCCCACCTGAATATGACGTGGTGCTGAACTGGGGAAATGATGTAAACGGTGACCTATCAAATAGATGCTACATGAGCACCTACCGCGCTCGCGCTATCCCCATCGTCAATCCGCACAATCTGCGGCTCGTCGATATCCAGCCCCCAGGCGATGTCCCGCACTTGCTTGTAGGACACTTCGTCAATCGGCACGGTGTCGTGATGCTGGGCGAGGGCAGCGCGCTCCTTGTCACCGGGGAACAGAACCGGATGCCCATCGCTTGACGGCAGGGAACGCAGACGTTTGGCGAGTTGGGAGACCCGCGCGGCGAGCGCGTCGCTGCCGCCGTAGGCATCCGGGGAGATGACCAAGATACTGTGACTGAAGTAGGTGTCGTTGAGATCCATGGATGTGGGGGCGTCGCCGAACAGTCCGGTGAACAGTTCCACAGCCAAACCGAGCCCATAACCCTTGTATCCGCCGTGGTCTTCGCCAGTGCCTCCTAGTGGGGTCAGCGCGCTGTGGCGTGGCTTGGAACGGATGTTTCTCATGATTGTCACCGGATCGTGGCTGATGTTGCCGAGTGCGTCGATTGCCCAATCTGATGCAATTGGTTGGTTGGTCTTCTCATGGACCTCGACTTTGCCCAACGACACGGTGCTGGTCGCCGCGTCGAAATCCAACTGGTCGCTCCCATAGCCGGCCGCCACGGCTATCGGGTTGCTCCCCAGCGCGGGGACGGCCGTATGCGTGGGCGCGACGATCGGATTGGAATTCGTCGAGACCACACCGATGAACCCGGAATCTGCGGCTTTCCGGGCGTATTGCCCTGCGGTGCCGAAATGATTGGAATTGCGCACAGTGACCAGCCCCAGGCCGTGCGACTGTGCCAGGCCGATTGCCAGATTCGTCGCTTCGCGCATGGCGAGTTGCCCCATGGCGGCATGGGCGTCGATGAGCAGCGTGGCTCCTTTGCTGCGCACGATGCCTGGACGTGCGTGCGGGTCGATGATCCGATGCCGGATTTTCGCGTCATACATGGCCATTCGCTGCGTGCCGTGTGAGCTGATCCCCCGCTGGTCGGCGTCGATGAGCGTGCCGGCCAGATACAAGGCGTCAGTCGAATTGAAGCCTTGCTTGCGGAAAATGGAGGACAGCGTGACCCGCAGAGACGGTACGCTGACCTGAATAATACGTGGCATACGGAACCTCCTTGGATGGGACATGCGGCGTGCCGAGGCGGATTGTCTGATGTCGTGGCAGGCGCACCGCGTTCGGCATGGCTGTATGGCTGCAGTATGGATGTGTTGATTGTCTTTGACCCTAACAATCCGCGCGCTTGCGTGTGGTGGCGTTGCGTTCGTAAAAATCGATAACCGGCTCTCAGCTTTTGGGAAGCATGTCCTGAAAATGGCGGGATCCCGGCATTCTGCCTAGTTTCTGATATGATGAAGCAGGCTGTTCGCGCAAGGATTGCGCGGACTCGGATGAAAGGAATCCCCATGCCGTTTGTTATCGCCTTGATTGTCATCGTGTTGCTTCTGCTGTGTTCCGCACTGTACGTGGTCCCGCAGCAGCAGGCTTACATCATTGAACGGTTCGGCAAGTTCCACAAGGTGCAGTATGCGGGGCTTAGGGCGAAAATCCCGTTCGTCGACCGCATCGCCCAGAAAACCAATATGCGTGTCAGCCAGTTGAATGTGAAGTTGGAGACCAAGACACTGGACAACGTGTTTGTCACCGTGGTCGCCTCCACGCAGTTCCGTGTCGCGCCTGAAGCGGTCGCCACCGCTTACTACGAGTTGCAGGATCCTGCCGGCCAGCTGCGCAGCTATATGGAGGACGCGCTGCGCTCCGCGATTCCGGCGCTCACCCTTGACGACGCGTTCGCCCGCAAGGACGATGTCGCCGCCGACGTGCAGAAGACGGTCGGCACGGAGATGAGCCGGTTCGGCTTCACTGTGGTGAAGACCCTGATCACCGCGATTGACCCGAGCCCGCAAGTCAAAAACGCGATGGACTCCATCAACGCCGCCCAGCGTGAGAAGGAAGCCACCCGCCAGCGTGCCGAGGCTCAACGCATCCAGATTGAAACCCAGGCGGCCGCCGAAGCGGAAAAGACGCGTCTGCAGGGCGAAGGTCAGGCGAATTACCGTCGAGAAATCGCCAACGGCATTGTCGACCAGATCAAGAGCCTGCAAGCCGTCGGCATGGATATCACGGACGTCAACAATGTGGTCCTGTTCAACCAGTATCTCGACGTGATGCGCTCGCTGTCTGAGTCTCAGAACACCAAGACCGTAGTTCTTCCGGCATCTACGCCGGGCGGTTATTCAGATCTCTACAGCCAGATAACCCAGGCGCTTGCAACTGCTGACGACGTGAAGTAATCGTCGCGGAATCGGGAAGGCCCGTGGAAACCGGAATGGTTTCCACGGGCCTTCCCATATATTGCATTGATAACGCCCTCAAGATTGTTGCAGCCGTTGGAATGATATGGCTTCCATAAGCAAAGCCTATAAGGCGGATTGTGCGTCACCTCGATGATTGTTGTTTAATGCAGATCATACACATCTGTGTAGTTCATCGGTCTGGGAAAAATGGAGGGTTCAACATGGTAAGCAATCGTCGCCAGGCATTTCATGATATCGCTCGTCACCGTACTACGGATGTCCCATATCTTGTTGCCGCATGGCAGCATCTGGTCGGTTCCGAATACGGTGCGGACACGTTCGCTGACGCATACATTCGTTTTGTGCAGCGTTGGGATTGGGATTGGGTCAAGATCAATCCTCGTGCTATCTATTATGCGGAAGCTTGGGGATCCCGGTACGATCATGAAGAATATGACGGGTATGTGATACCTCGTAAACTGGAGGATGTCATTAAGACTCCTGATGATCTGGAACGGGTGATTGAACTCGATCCTCGCAGTAATGATATTCTGATTCAGCAGTACGAGTCAGCGGCAAAAATCCGCAAGGCTTTTCCGGATCGCGCAGTATTGCAGTCCATCTTCAACCCACTGAGCATTTTGCTTCAACTTGCCGATTTGCCTTTGTACCCCGGTGATCAGTACGCAACGCCATCGCTCACACGTGAAGAGCTAATCTTTGACCATGCCGAGGCTGCGAAACAAGCGTTGGACAATATCGCAAAAACGTTCGCGGCATATGCGGCAGCACTGGTCACGCCGGCAGAACAAGGCGGGGCAGGTCTTGACGGCATCTTCTTCGCAGTGACCGGGACAGTCAGCGAAGGGTATTTCACCAAAGAACAATATGCGCAATTCGGTGAACCATATGATCGGATTGTCTTGGATGCAATCCATAAAGCAAATCCAGATGCGGAAATCCTGCTGCACACATGCCGTGCATATTCGAATCCTGATTGGTTTGATGAATACGGGGTTCAGATTGTGCAGTGGGATCAGTACCTGGATGGAAATCCGCAGGTTGACGTTCCATTGCACGTAGTGCCGGTAGGAGGCCCCAGCTACGCCGATTTTGCTGTGGGCGGCGATGTCTCGGTCATCAAAGCGGATATTGAAAAGGTGATTGAACTTAGAGAAGGCAAGCCATTCTTATTGGCTCCGAGCTGCACTGCTCCGACTCCTGCAAGCGATCAGGCATTAGAGGCTCTAGCAGCAGCACGCGTCTGAGAGACACATCGCATCGATTGAAATAACAATACAGGCAAGGATGAGAGGAATTTCTATGACATTGGCATCGATAACGAAGAGGGCATTGGTCGTGCTGACTGCAGCGGGTGTGCTGTCCAGCTTGACTGCATGCGGATTGAACGGCGATAATGCTGGCAATTCGTCTGCTGCACAACAGTCTGGCACAGTCAATATCGGCGTGATTTATCCGAAAACCGGTCAGTATGCCGAGTACGGCAAGTTGTTCAAGCAGGGATTCGACTTGGCGGTTGCCCAAGTGAACAAGGATGGTGGAGTCCAAGGCAAGAAATTGGGCTTAAAGTATTACGATACTCAGTCTGATGCCAAGCAGGATGCAGCTGTCGCTCCGAAGATCGCTTCTGATCAGTCAATCATCGCCGTTGTGGGTGATTATGCCTCGCCGGCGTCGTCCGCGGCTTCCCCGACATTCCAACAGGCGGGACTGGTGCATTACGGTTTCAATAATTCCGCTTCAACATTCACAGACACGGGAGATCATGTTTGGACTCCTCAAATCGGTCAGGATGTCTATCAGAAGGCGAATGCCGATATTGTGGCAAAGCATGCTAAGAAAATTTCAGTCGTTTACCTCGAAAACGACTGGGGTAAGCAGGCATATCAGTATTTCAAGGAGGAAGCTGAGAAGCAGGGGGTAGATATCGTTTACGAATCTTCATATCTTGCGGATTCCACTGATTTGTCGCCTATTTTGATTCCAGCGCGTGACGCGAAGCCTGAGGCGATTGTCGATATTGGCTATGGGCCAGATGGCGCACTGGTACTCAACACATTGCGGGATAAGCTTGGATATACAGGTGAATTCTTTGGTGGTCAGGAGACAGAAGAGTTCCTAAGCTTGGCAGGTAAGAATGCCGAAGGCACCATCATTACGGGCAGTTTCTCTGCTGAAGGCACGAAAGACAAGAAGGCGCAGCAGTTCGTCAAGGCATTCAAAGCTAAATATGGTACGACTCCTGGCAATTTTGAAGTCACTGCTTATCAGGCGATTATCGACTTGGCCTATGCGGCGAATAAAGAGGGTGCAACCCGTGAGGGCATCCAAAAAGGGCTTCAGACGATTACGGATTTCCCGCTGTATCAAGGTGATGGCGGTACATTCAAATTCGATCAGAAGACCCGTCGCGCAGACAACATCAAGCCGATCCTTCTGATTGTGAAGAATGGCAAGTTCGTCCAATACAACGGGGACTGAGTAGCTGATGGTCCCGGCATCCAATATGCCGGGACCATACGCGATTTGATACGAATCTGGGAGAAGCCGGAATGATAGATACGTTATTTTCGGGATTGATTCACGGCAGTGCCTATGCGTTGGTTGCTGTCGGCATGTCATTGGTATTCGGCGTCACGAATGTGGCAAATTTTGCGCAGGGATCACTGGTCGCCGTTGGCATGATGATTGCCTGGTGGCTTGGTTCATCACTTGGATGGGGAATCGTCCCGACCTTGATCGCGGTCATTGTTGTCTCTGCGATTCTAGGTCTGGTACTCAATGTCGCGGTGATCTCGCCGCTTGAAGGTCGAAAACCGATTGCAGCGCTCTTGGCGACGATTGGTGTCGGTCAGATTCTCGATAATGGATTGCAGATTATCTTCGGGCCACAGACGCGTCCATTCCCGAAATTGCTTGCCACATACAACTATCAACTGTTCGGAGTGCGTTTCGGCACTTCTGATATCGTCATGGTGATTATTGCCGTTATCTCCATGCTTGCGCTATGGGCATTTCTGAAATACGGGCGTATCGGGCAGGCGATTCGGGCGACATCTCAGGATCCGGAAGCTGCCCGGCAGATGGGCATCCCAGTCAAGTCGATTCGGAATATTTCTTTTGTCATCGGTGCAGTGCTCGCCGGCATTTCCGGTATCTTTGTAGGACTATTCAATGGGAACATCAATCCAACAAACGGCGGCACAATCGGTATGACCGCTTTTGTCGCGGCGACCATTGGAGGGCTTGGCTCCATTCCAGGAGCAGTCATCGGAGGCATTGCACTAGGAGTCGTTGAAGCTCTTGGCATTTCTTGGTTTGGCGATGGAGCACATGATCTCATCACGTTTGGTGCTCTTCTTGTCATTTTGATTTTGCGGCCGCAAGGTTTGCTCGGCAAAAACATTGATGTGAAGACAGAACCGCTAACCGGGACATTCCTAGGAGGAGGCAGACCGATCGTCTTGCCATGGTGGGGCAATGTTCTCGGTGCCGTAGCATTGCTCGCAACACCCTTCTTCTTCAATGACTATCTGTCCGGAGTCGGCACGCAGATTGCTATTTATGCAATCGCTGCGGTCGGATTAACCTTGATTTCAGGATCGGCGGGACAGACAATCCTTGGCATGGCAGGACCATTCGCAGTAGGCGCATACGCTTCTGCAATCCTCACCATGCAACTCAAATGGCCATTTTTGGTCGCCTTGCTTGCTGCTGGTTTGATTGCAGCGCTTGCAGCCAGTATCTTGACGTTCCCGGTATGGAAACTTGCAGGGCATTATGTAGCAATTGCAACAATAGGTGTCGGCTATGTCATGGTGGCGATAATCCGATTGGCAGAGCCGCTGACGAAAGGATCTTTGGGCATTCAAGGCATTGCATTCCCATCGGTGTTTGGCCAATCGCTGTACACACAGCAGATGCAATATCTGCTTGATGTCGTGGTGCTGATAATTGCGCTTATCATTGTCAGCAGGGTTCGCGCGTCGCATCTGGGGCACGTATTTGAAGCTGTTGGCTCAGATCAAGATGCCGCAGAAGCCTTGAGCATACGGACGAGTGCGTATAAGGCGCTTGCCTACGCGTTGGCGGCGTTCTTTGCAGGTCTTGCCGGATCGTTGCTGGCGCATCAATACACATATATTGATCCCACTATTTTCAACGTGAATATGTCGCTGCTCGTATTGACCATCATCGTAATGGGCGGTATGAACTCCCCATTAGGTGCAGTGCTGGGGGCAATCATCCTTATTGGCGGGCCGGAACTGCTCAGATTCGCGACAGAGGTGCGCGTCCTCCTGTATGGTGTGTTGCTCATCCTCATTATTCTGTTCAGACCGCAGGGGCTCTTTGCAAAGAAAGTGTGATGAATCATGAGTGATTTCAATACCGATGCATCAAGTGATCAGATTCTACAAGATATTGAGGTGGATAAAGAAGATCTTCACGGTGTCAGTGACATCGTCACTTTTGCCGCTCAGCATCGTCAGTCCATACTTGATGCGCCTGCTGTTCTGCAAGTACGCAACTTGAGCAAGTCGTTCAATGGCTTGAAAGCAGTCAATGACATATCTTTCGATTTGCACCAGGGCGAGGTGATTTCCATCATCGGCCCAAATGGTTCAGGAAAATCGACAACAATCAATCTGATTTCTGGGTTCATCAAACCTGATTCAGGCTTGATCGATCTTGACGGTGCAAGCATAGCGGGCTTGAATGTTCCCGACATTTCGGAGCGAGGTGTAGCGCGAACATTCCAGAATGGGCGTGTATTCGGTGGATTAACAGTCGATGAGAATATCGCTCTCGGATTCCATAAACGCCTAGAAGCGCAACGGCCGTTCAAGCAGTTACAGCGCTATCCGGTGTTGCGGTGGTTGCCACTCTTGGCTGAAACGGCTATTGCACTCGTACCGGGGCCGAAAAGCAGACAGGAGAAGAGAGATGTTGCGGAGCGTGTCGAACGTGAGGTAGGGCGATTCAAAGAACGTCTTGGCAATCGTAGGAATGATTTTACGTATACGTTGTCATATGCGAACCGTAGGCGTACTGAAATCGCTCGTGCACACATCAGTGAGCCGAAGTTGCTGCTGCTTGATGAACCCACAGCAGGAATGAACCAATCGGAAACTGCCGAGGTGTTACGTCAGTTACAACATCTCAAAGCTCAGGGACACACCATTCTGTTGGTGGAGCATAAGATAGAACTCGTCAACGCGCTTTCCGACCATGTGATAGCTATGGACGGTGGGAAAATCATTGCCTACGGAGATCCAGATACTGTCCGTAACAACCCCCAGGTGGTTGAGGCATATCTTGGCAAGCGACGAGAACCGCACCGTGTCTACCAAGCAGGTGGGCAGAAGGATGTGTTGGCGAAGCAGAATGCTATCGGGGCTTCCGATGCCATTGCAACAGTGCATGAGTCATCTTCCAAACAGGATACTCCCAAGGATTCGTTGCTTTCTATCGAAGCGATCGATGTGTATTATGGCCAGATTCGCGCGTTGCAAGGTGTTTCGATTGAGGTGCCGAAGGGTGCGATCGTTTCGTTGCTCGGTGGTAATGCGTCTGGCAAATCGACCACTATGAAAACCATTCTTGGTCTGAAAAAACCGGCGAAAGGGAAGATACTCTATCACGGTCGCGACATTACTTCACTGTCTACTCGCCAACGTGTGAAGTCCGGTATCGCGGCGGTGCCAGAGGCTAGGCGGATTTTCCCCGCGATGACTGTGGAAGAGAACCTTCTCGCTGGCGCCTATACACGTGGTCGTGGTGCTGATGTCATGTCTGATGTCGCCCAGATGTATGACCGTTTTCCGCGGCTCAAAGAGCGCAGACACCAGCAAGCTGGAACGATGAGCGGTGGAGAACAGCAGATGCTGGCTTTCGCTCGCGCATTGATGAGCCATCCCGATATTATCTGCATGGACGAGCCAACGATGGGTCTGTCTCCAAAATTGGTGGAAGATGTACTCGAACAAATTGTGCAATTGCGCGATCAACTCGGTGTATCGGTGTTGATGGTCGAACAACAGGCAGAATTGGCGCTGTCTATCGCCGATTACGGGTATGTGCTGCAAAATGGTCGAATTCGGCTTCATGGAGCGGCTTCCGATCTATTGCATAATCCAGCGGTCCAGGAAGCCTATCTTGGCGGCCCGATTGATGAATGAAAGATGCAAGGAGGTAACAACATGACTGAGCCTAAAATTGCCGTGGTGACTGGCGCGGCAGGAGGCGTAGGAGGGGCGACTGTCCGATCGCTGGTATCTGATGGATGGCGGGTTATCGCAACAGTGAGGCGTGAAGAGCAAGTAGCGCAGCTCAATGCAATCCGGGGGGTGAGCGCTTATGCGCTCGATTTGCTCGACAGCGACCGTGTAATGCAATGGGCGAATGATTTGGTTCATAGGGAAACGCCTCGTATCGATCTTGTCGTCCATACTGCTGCCATAGCCCCAGTAGGGCCGGCGGCTCTGGGCGATGCTCAGACATGGGAAAGTACGCTGAAGACGAATGTTGAGGCTCCTGCGCTACTCAACGCCGGTCTGTTGCCTGCTGTGCGAGCAGCGCAAGGAACCATCGTATTCATCAATTCTGGTGCAGGTGAACGTGCGGTAGCTCGTCATGCCATATACGCTTCGTCTAAACATGCACTTCGAGGATATGCCAATACTTTGCGCCTAGAGGAGGCACAGTATCGGGTTCGTGTGGCAAGCATATATCCAGGCCAGATTGATACGAAGATGCTTCGAGGAATCGATGAACAGCTGGGGGTCGATTTCCATCCCGAGCAGTATATCAATCCTCAAACAGTCGCTGATACGGTGCTGTGGATTGCCAATGCTCCTGATGATGTCCATTTCACCAATATCGATGTGCGTCCCCGTCAAGAAGTATCGGCTCAATTCAATGTATGAGTCAGATCGAGCGTTCAACGATGCCCCAATGCTGATATCAGTGTGATGCGCTCGCTGTCTGAGCCTCCGTGCAACGTCGGGGGAGGGAAGAGGACCCCGCTTCCCGGCCTAGATTCTGACGAATGATTCAGATCACCGCATAGCGATACGCAGTGGCGGGTTTTCAGACATATCGGATGTCTGAAAACCCGCCATTTGCTTTGTCTGCCGGTGTACCGGGCTGACATCGTACCGCGCTCAGACTTATACGGTGACCCGTACCGTGGCTGTTGGATTCCGCGGGTTCACCTTCCAGATTGCGTATGACGGTCTGGGCGCTCTGAACCGTAATCGTCAGCGATGTGTGAAATCAATCAATCCATACCGGGACAGCTCATCCACATACTTGCGTGCACTGTGCTCGGACAGCCCAAGATGCTCGGCGTTCGAGCGATACCGCTGTTCGTGAGTCGAAAATCGCTCCCGCCATGGTGACGCTCCTCTTTCACATGCTGCCGCTAAGGTAGAGCAACGATAAGCTATATGCCGGCGAAGTGCTGTATTTCGTTCTATAACCTACGTGCCGCCAAGAATCAACGAGCATCAAGATGTCAAGCTGCCCATGCCATGCATCATCACGAGTTGGTAAGACTCGTCCCTCACCAACTCGTCGAATCAGCCAGGATGTGTAGGAAATCAGGGTCGCGCTCAGCTTTCGAGGAACGCCGGGATCGCTTCCGCCGCGGCATACCCCGCACGATACATGCGTTCGAGCCCTTCGAACTTCTTGGTCAGCGTCGACAGCCCGTACAGGGATTCCGGCGCGATGATCAGCGCTTTGCCTTCCTGCTCGTACTGCTTGGCGAGCGCCACCTCATCGTTATAGGTCTGATACCGGTTGAGCAGGCGGTCGGCGGCGGCGGGATACGTGCGTTCCAGGATGTGGGCGGGCATAATGTCCTTCTTCTGTTCGCGCAGTACATCCTTGAGTCGGGTGAGAATGACCACGACCCGGTCATACCCGTCGTCGATGGCTTTCTGCACGGGGATGGGGTCGGCTATGCCGCCGTCAAAATAGGGGATGCCGTCGATGACGTACGGTTCGCAGGCGACAGGCACGGCGGAGGATGCCTTCATGATGTCGAAATCATCGTAGTGGACGTCTGACTTGTCGAAGTATTTGGGTTGCCCGGTTTCGGCATTGCATGCGACGACCGTGAATCCGGTTGGGTTCGCTTCGAACGCGTCGAAATCGACGGGGTATTCGCCGTCGTGGTTCGACAGTGTGCCGTAGACATAATCGAGCCCGACGAAGTTATGGTGCTTTCTGAAGTTCTGGACGCTGGCGTATTCCTTACGGTTGGCGTATTCGGTGTAGAACTTGTGGCTGCGGTAGGGCTGATGGGCGATATAGCCGACCATGTTGGCGCTTCCGGCGGAGACGCCGTAGCAGTGGTCGAAGTCGATGTGCATCTCCATGAGACGGTCCATGACTCCGGCTCCGAAAATCGCCCGGTAGCCGCCGCCGACATCGATCAATGCTGTTCGTGCCATATGTTCTCCCTCACGCTTTGCGCACCCGTGGTGTGGATGCGCATATAGTGCGAGCTTACGAGCCATATGTGGACAATAAGCCGGAAAACAGACAGGTGATGCGCAAATGTCGAACCGGTGCGGATTCACGTGCCTGAAGGGTTGCCCGGATGGTGCCAGACGGATGATGGCAGGTTGCACAGGTTATCCCGCCTGCGGTGCAGTCGTCGGGTTGCATGATGGGTGGGTATGGGCGTTGGTGTGGTGGGTTGCGTGAGCTATCTGCGTGCGGTGCGGTCGTCGGGTCGCATGGCGGGCTGATATGGGGGACTGATCTGTGGATTGCCGGCAGACCACCGGTTCGTTATCGCACGAGCAGTTGGTGCATCAGCGTGGTCATCCGCTCGCTCGGATCGGAATTCGACAGTACGATACCGCCTTCAGCATCCTCGGGCGCGAGTTGGCCGAGCGCCTCAAGCACCACACGCAAATGGTTCACAGTCCCCACGTTGCCGTCGATAATCGCTGTGGTGCTGGGCATCAGCTTGCGGAAATACTCGCGGAAGAATGGGAAATGCGTGCATCCGAGCACCACGGAATCGATCGTGTCAAGATCGTAACCGTCAAAATACCCGTGCAATGTGCGCTCGACCAGTTCACTGTCGTCAAGCTGCCCGTGCTCCACGATCTCCACCAGCGCGGGGCATGGTTGTTTGTAAATGATATTGGTCGCATTGAAGCGAGCCATCAGTTTGGCGAACTTCTGTTCCCGCAAGGTCAGCGGGGTGGCGGCGACGATCACATGCTGGGGCACGCCGTGCCCGCGATCGCAAGCGACTTTGAGCGCCGGCTCCATACCGATGATTGGGATGGTGAATCGTTCACGCAGCGCATCGACCGCTGCGGATGTCGCCGTATTGCACGCGATGACCACTGCTTTGACGCCTTCGCGCACAAAGTCGTTCACGATGGCGAACGCGAGGCGCCGCACCTGTTCGGGGGTTTTCGTGCCGTACGGGGCGTTCGCGGAATCGCCGAAATACAGGACCTGCTCGTTCGGCAGATCTTTCGCGATCTCACGCACCACCGTGATACCGCCCAATCCTGAATCGAACACGCCGATCGGTGCAGTGGAAGTCATGGCTCCTCCTCAACGATTCATTCCAATGATGATGCCCGTGCGCACAATCCGGGCATCCGCGCTACCGCGATAGTAGCATCGTTTCCCAACGGGTGTGGTGATGTGCGCCTGCCGCAAGCAATCGGATTCGACTGATGCCATATGCGTGTATGACGGGAGCGGGTGAAATCCGACTTCGCGTGAAGCGAGAAAATCGTTGGTGATTTGCAGGCTCTGGGCGTGTCGCACTGATGATGTCGAATTACGGGCGGGTGGATGTCGCCGCATCTGGGTCATAATGGCAGGCAGAGAAGGAAACTCACGGTATGGGGCTTCCGAATTCAGTATGGGATTGGGGGAGTATGAAACGCGTACGATATGTCATCGCGGTTGTCGCAGCCATCGCTTGCATGCTGCCGGGGATGGCGCTCGCCGCGCAATCAGAGGAGAAGACTGCCGATCATGCTTCTGTGTCGCAGCCTTCGTCGAGTACGTCTGCGGACGCGCAGAGCAACGCCGCGCAGGCAGATAACGCCTATGAATCAGCGAAGAGCGACTATACCGCCGCCCAGAAGGCCTATGATCAGGCGGTCTCCGACAATAAGAGCGCGGTACAAGCCTCGCAAGCAGCGCAACAGCGGGTGACTGCCGCAGCCAAAGCGGTTGCCGACGCGAGTGCAGGGCAACGGCAGGCTGCGGCTGCGGCGGCATCGTTGGCGAGTGCGGCGGCCGCATTGCAAAGCGCACAAGCTGCATATGTGCGGGCGTTGGCCAATGATGCCGCAGTCAGACGGAACAATGCCTCAGACAGCGATGCCGTCAAACAGGCGGACGCCCAATTGCAACAAGCCGAGCAGAACCGCGACTCTGCGCAAGCCGCCAATGATGCTGCCTTGGCTGCCAAACGCGCTGCGGACAGCCAGCGGGATGCCGATGCTCCCGCGTTGCGTGCGGCAGGGGCAGAACTGGCAGATGCCACGAAAGCAAAGGCAGATGCTGACGCCAAGCTCGTCAACAGCGCTGCGACATTAGCGCAGAGCAAGGAACAGCTGGCGAAATCCAAAGCCGCGCTCGCCCAAGCGATGACCAACAAGATTGCCGCTGACGCACTTGCCAACCGTAACAACGCGTCGAACAACAAGACACCATCGAAAGGCACGGTGAACACCGCTGCGGCGTCTGCCCCGTCGTCGGCCGCAACGGGTGCCGGCAATGCCAAGAGCGGCACTGCCGCCGGCGCCAAGAAGGCAGCGGCATCAACGCCCGGGGGCATATCAGGGGTTTTGGCGAAAACCGGTATCAGCGCGTCGACACTGATACTCATCGTCGCGCTGTTCGCAGGCGCGGTTGCGCTCATCTGGTATGCGCGCAACATCGGCGTGATGTATGCACGCAGCAAGAAACAGGGAGAACTCGACCACGTGTGACCGTGCGTGACCACGCGCGGATGTGCGCGACTACGGGTGACCATGCGCGGCTGTGCGTGACCGGTGATTACGCGTGACCGCGTGTGGCAGTGCGCGGACACGTGTGACCACGCATGACCACGCACGGCCGGCAGACGCCGACTGCACGCGTGTTCTGCAGATTCCAGCATGAATCCAGCCCTGTCGGCGTTCTATTCGGGGTGATGGGGATGATTCTTCATATGCCGGTACACTGCCCGGCATATGAATGCGCTATCGGCGATCCTCGTAGCAAGAGGCTACAGTGATGGCATGAGCATTCCACATACGGTATACAAGGCGCACGCCACAGGCAACGATTTCGTGATATACGCCGATCCTGACGGCGAATTCGAACCGACGGCTGATGAGGTCCGGTTCCTGTGCGACCGTCATTTCGGCATCGGCGGGGACGGCTTGCTTCGCCTGACCCACCCCGAGCATGTGCAAGACGTCGCTCCGGATACCGCTGCAACGCTTCGCGACCAAGGGACGGAGTGGTTCATGGACTATCGCAATGCGGACGGTTCCTTGGCAGAGATGTGCGGCAACGGCACGCGTGCCACGGCATTGTTCGCCCAACGGCTCGGATATGCGCAAGGGGTCGGCGGCGAACCATTCCGCTTGGGTACTCGCGCCGGTGTCAAGACTTTGGTGTCGCTCGGCGATGTTGAGCCGTGCGGGCGCAATGTGTTCCGAGTGGATATGGGACCGTGGAAGCGTGGGGAGACAGACGCCTTCAATGTGACGATTCCGGGGACTGCCGGGTCAGCCCGCGGTACGTTCGTCGATATGGGCAATCCTCACGTGGTCAGCGTGCTCGAAGACGGTGAGTCGTCCCTACCTGCGGTTGAAGCGCTGGATCTTGTGACCAAGCCGGTGGTGGCGCCCGTATTGGAATCAGATCAGAATGCCGAATTCGTCCGCATCGACTCCCAAGACGCCGATGCCGACACTGGCAAGGCCACCATGCGTGTCAACGAGCGCGGGGTGGGGGAGACGCTGTCCTGCGGAACCGGGCTGTGTGCCACGGGTGTCACCTTGTTGGCGAAAACCGGCATTCACCATTGGACGATCACCGTGCGTGGCGGCACGCTGCGAGTCGATGTGGACGACGACCGTGTGTTCCTCACCGGCTCGGCGACGTTGGTCGGGCGCATCGACCTGTTGTAGCCATACGCACAACGAACAGGCGTTCGGTGCAGCAGGAGCAAACGTTGTCTGCCGCACCGAAAGCCATACGGTCAGCCATGCTGTCGGTCATACGGTTCACCTGAATATCGCGCTGCCGTCTTTCACCAGAATCAGCGCAATAATCGCCAGAACCCACACGACATCCGCCATCAGGTCATAATTCAGGCGATAATACGTGCGCAGACCACGTTTGCCGCGTGGAATGTCCTGCACTGTGACGGTCGCATGGCTGAGCGCCATGAACTGGATGGTCGTCGAAAACATGAGCGCCAAGCACCACGGGCACAGCGCGTGGATGACGAACAGCGACTGCACGGTCAGCCAGTAGGAGAACAGCAGGGCGGCAAACCCGCCGAGCCACGTGCAGGTCGCGAACCAGCGCGGCACCCGCACCCGTGCCAGACCGATAACCGCAATGGTCACGAATACGCTTTCGGCGGCGATGCCGAAGAACGCGTTCGGGAAACTCAAGTCGCCAAATTTCATCAGCTCCGCCTGCCAGGATTGCGCGACCTGCGAGCAGGAGACCACGCTGTTGATATCGCAGGCAAGCAGCTGATTGGGCCTGCGGGCGAGTCGGAGCGTTTCGGCGGACAGCATGAACGACACAAACAGTGCCGCCGCTGAAGCAAGCAGCATGATCAGGTACGTCCACGTACTGCCGTGCCGCCAGCCGGGAATGATCGTTGTGTCCTGTGTGGCGTTTGAATCCTGCCGCCGTTCTGGTTCCATACGTTCGCTCACGATGCCGCCTTCCTTGCTGTTGCTCTCCAATGCATCCTGCATCTTGCGTCCTGTATTTGCGTTTGCCTCTGCACCCTGCGCGTCGCGCATCTGCGCGTGTCGTTGGCCGGTTACGAATATCCAGCTTACGATGGTGATATGACTCATGCACATATCGTCGAAAATCCGCCATCCTCAGGGTGGGACCTGCACTGCCACACGGTCTACTCCGACGGACGGCAGACGCCTGAGGATATGGTCCGCGAAGCGTGCGCCCTGGGATTGCACGGGGTCGCGATTACCGACCATGACACCACCGCGGGATGGAATGATGCGGCGGTGTCAGCCAGGCGGTATGGACTGCACTTGGTGCGTGGCACCGAGGTGACCGCTGATGCGTCGGGCGTGTCGGTGCACATGCTCGCCTACCAGTATGATCCGCACAACCAAGAGATCAGCGGCTTGTTCGCACGGTTGCGTCAAGCCAGACTTGAGCGAACGAAGCGCATGGTCGAGCTGATTTCCAAGGATTATCCGATTTCCTGGGCCGACGTGCTCGCGCAGATCCGCGAAGGCGATGAGACGACAGTCGGTCGCCCGCATATCGCGGATGCTTTGGTCGCAGCCGGGGCGTATCCGGACCGTTCGGCGGCGTTCGACGGTGCCGTCGGCTCGCGCAGCCCCTACTACATTCCCACTCCGTCGCCCGACGCTGCCGATGTGGTGCGCGCGGTCAAACATGCTGGGGGAGTAAGCGTCATCGCGCATGCCGGCGATCCTAGTCGCAACGCTGTTCTGCTTTCGGACGCCCAGATCGGTCAGCTTATCGACGCCGGGCTGGACGGGCTTGAAGTATGGCATCGCGGCAATCCGCCGGAGCAACGCCGCCGCCTGCTGGATATCGCATCACGTCATGATCTGCTGGTCACAGGCGGTTCTGATTGGCATGGCCAAGGCGGCAAGCCGAATCGGCTGGGAGAGAACCTGACCGATGATGATACGGTTCAGCAGATCGTTGAACGAGGGGCCATCCCGCTGATTTGATGCGGCTTACAGGCTCACAGTGCGCCGAATCCCACGGCGTGCTTGGTTTCGGAGCCGATCAGCGCATAGCCGAGTGCGGCGCCCGGAACCACGATGTGACGCCCTTTGGTGTCCACAAGGTCGATGATTTTGCCGTTGGCTACGGCGTCGTCGATGATTGAGCTGATATGTTCCGCGGTGTCGTCGGAAGTGAAGCTCACCGGTCGTGCCACATTCTGGATGCCCAATTCGATGTCCATGTCTGCTCCTGTCGTTATCTGCGCGCCCATCCCGTGCCCCGCTCATGGGCTACATGCGGCGGGAATCGGGGTGGGCGCGCGCGATGTCTTGTGATTCTTGAGTTTTGTGTTCTATTGTGCCCGCTGGCGTGCGGTTACGCTTTCGGCGTGGTGTCGGACTGCCCGTCGGACTGCCCATTGGCGGGTTGTTCACCGGTGGTACCGTCGGCAACCTGGCTGGGCCCATGATCCTGCTGATTACGATGGCCCGCTTCGGCTGTTCCATGGTGATCATCCCCGCCGTTCGCATCGGAGCCGCCAGCATGGGATGCATCCTTCCGGGCGTCTTCCGGAGCACCGGCCTCGATAGGTTTGCCGGCGGTCTGAGAAGCGTCACCGTGCTGGCTCTGTCGGTGGGCTGCCGCCTCAAGGCTCTCCCGAGCGTCCCGCATCGCGCGTTCTTCGCGTTCAAGCAATGGGATGAGAATGGTTTCCGGCGCGTGCTCATCGTGCTCGCCCGCCTGCCCGTTGTTGCTGTCGGACTGCTGTCCGGTGGCGCGGAAGGCCACGGTTTCGGCGTCGCTGTCGGCGAATCCTTCAACGGCGTTGTCATCACCGTCGTTGCGCACGTGGACGCTTGCGGAAAGATACGACTGCGTTTCATCGATTACATTGCCGTCTTGCCTGATATGACGGGTCGCTTCCTGCACTTGGAACTGCGCTGATTGGGCGCTGCGCACGGAGGACTGAGCCGGCTGCCGGCCGTGCCCGTCCGGACGCTCCACGTCGGTACCGTTCGTATCCTTGCGTTGCGTGCCGGTCTGCGCTTCAGACTGAGCGCCTGCGACTGTGATGGTTTCGCTGCGCGTGTCATCGTCGATGGTCCTGATGGCACCCGACGTGTTGTTCACTTGGATACCGCGGATTGCGAAGCTTGGCGGTTTGATGGCGATGGTCGGCGCCTCGTTGTGCGAGCTTGCGACAGGGCGGCTCGCAGTGCTGTCGTCGCCGTCGTCGCTGGTGTTGCCCGAGTTGCCCGCGTTGACCGGTGAGCGCTTCGTGTGTTCGGCTGTCTCATCGCGTGTGGCTGTGGCGCGCGCGATCTGTGCCGAACCGGTACGGTCGGTTTCGTTGGTCTGGTCGCTGGGTTCGCTGCCGTCTGGGCTCTTGACGCTTGCCGAAACGTCATTCGTATTGTCCGCCTCCTGCTGGGCGGCTTTGCGTCGGGCTTCTTCGCGAAGCATGGCGTCACGTCTTTCCCCGGCATCCAGCAGCGTGCCGACGGTGATTGTGCTTGGCGGTTTGCCGTTGGAACGGTTGATGGACGCGGCGGTGGACCGGGATTCGGTCGCGAGGCTCAACTGATGGGCGAGTCGCTCGACCTGCGCCTTGAACTGGATGATTTTCTGGCTGTCGGCATCGCTGAGCGCTTGAATGAATTCGCCGACCTGCTCCATTTGGAGCCACAGATTGGCGCGCAGCATGATCAGACTGTCCAAACGCGAACCGAGCATTCTGCCGTACGCCGACAACACCGCATTACGGTGCGGTTCGTCGAGTTTGCCGAAAATCCAGGCGAGGTCGCGCGCCGGATCATTGATCTGCATGTCCTGCCAGTTGACGATTGACGTGATGGTCGATCCGGAGAACAGGATGTCGCCGTCGCGGAACCCGCCATGCACCAGACAAGTCGAGAACGACCAGAGCCCATCCGTGTCAAGTACGGAGGTCCAGCTCGATGTGATTTCCTGAGGAATATGCCCTGCTTGGCGTAAGCGTTTGATCCATGCGACCAGTTGTGCCCTGATTTGGCCGGTTGCGTATGCGGGATAGTGCTCCTTCGGAATGAACGACGCATTGAGCCGGTGAATCGCGCCGATTGCCGTGCCGACGCTTGCGCAATCATCCAAGGTCAGCAGGTCAAGCGGTCGTGCCGTTCCGTCACAGTGCGGCGAAACCATGACCGCGGTCGTGCCGGTCAGGCCATGCTCATCGTCCCCATCTGAACTGGCGAGTACGCGGTCTACGGTGAAACCGAGCGCAGCTGGCTCCTTTGCCCGTTGCAATGCTTGCGCCGCCTTAATGCGACCGCGCAGATGCTTGCGTCCCGCGTCCGTGTCGCTGGCGTGCACATCGTACAGGTACCCTGAGGAATCCTGTACGACGGCATGGTCGATGCCGCGGGCTTCGTCGGTGGCGTTGCCTTGGTTGCTGGCGCGTACGCCTGCCACGGAAATGTCCGGCATGACGGCCGACGCCAAGGCTGCCAGCATAAAATCGCTTCGCTGATTCACAGTTCCACAGTAATACAGGCAATCGTCTGAATCGAGCAATATACGGCATTTTGAGCGGAAAACTGTATACAGGTATGCGGATGATGATCGGCGGGAATGGGCAGTCGTGGTTGGGTTGCCGGGGTTAGACTGTTTCGCTGATTGACCGTTGATTTCGGATTTGGTCTATTCGCCCGCAGTCTCCGTCGCGCGAAACCGCTCGGCCCAGCCGCCGCCTGTCTGTCTCGCGCCCTCCCACCACTGGAACCTCCGCCACCCGACATCAACTCCACGTCAACTCCACATCAACTCCGGGAACGTCATCGAGCGTTATCGGGCGTCATCCGTGTCAAGTTTGCACGCGGTCGCGCCGGCTGACACAATAGCGAGATATGGATGTTTCGGTTGAGGATGATGTGCTCGCGGGCCTTGATGACGCGCAACGCGAAGCCGCAACGGCGCTGGACGGCCCGGTGCGGATCGTGGCGTGTGCAGGCGCCGGTAAAACGCGCACGATTACGCGGCGCATCGCGTACGGATGCCGGACGGGCGCTTGGGACGCCCGCAGGGTCCTCGCCGTCACATTCTCCGTGAAAGCCGCTGCTGAGATGCGCGCCCGGCTCGGCGCGCTAGGCGTCGGCGATGATGTCACAGCTGCGACATTCCATTCGGCGGCGCTTCATCAGCTCCGTCGCGTCTGGCCTGACGTTTGCGGCGCCCCGTTCCCTCGCATCACCGATCGTCCCCAGGAACTCACTGCACGGGCGTTGCGCCGCACGGTGAATCCGGAAGGACTTGACCCCACGCAAACGGGATTGTCCGCTGTGCGGGATGTGCTTGCGGAAATCAACTGGTGCAAGGTGCAGCTTATCGCTCCGGATGATTATGGCAGGGTGTGCGCAGCCACGCACCGACAGCCGCCCATCGGGTTGGAGCCGAACCGTTTCGCTGACGTGTATACGGCGTATGAGCAGGAAAAATCCGCGACAGGGCGTATCGATTTCAATGACATTCTGCTGATGGCCTGCCATGTGATGGATGACGATGCGGATGCGGCACGCGCTATCCGAGCTTCGATCCGATGGCTCACCGTCGATGAATATCAGGACGTTTCGCCGCTTCAACACCGTTTGCTGACCCGCTGGCTTGGTGACAATCGCAACATTTGCGTGGTGGGGGATCCGGCGCAGACCATCTATTCGTTCGCGGGTGCGAGCAGCTATGATCTGCTGCATTTCACCGAGGAATTCTCCCCGGTTGCGGCGGATATCAGTTTGCGGACGGATTATCGATCAACACCGCAGATTGTCGGGTATGCGAACCGGATCCTTGCCGCTTCTGCCGATCGCGAGGATTATCTGCGTCTGGAATCCGGACGCGGTGCAGGCGTGCGTGTGGTTCGTACTCAATACGATGACGACGTGCAGGAGGCCCAAGGGGTTGCGGCCCGGATTGCTCGGCTTGTCGCGCATGGCGTGTCCGCGTCTGATATCGCGGTGTTGACGCGTATTAATGCCCAGCAGCAGCATGTGTGCGCCGCGTTGCGCGCGCAGCGGCTTCGATTCCGCGTACGTCGTGATGCCAGTTGGCAGTCGTCGGCGCTCGCCGATGATGTGCAGGAGCAGTCGGCACTGCTGGAAGCGAAGGGGATTGTGCGGGATTCCGCTGCGGTGACGGTGTCCACGATTCACGCGTCGAAGGGCCTGGAATTTCCGCATGTGTTCATTGTCGGCTGTTCGGAGGGGTTGCTGCCGTATGGGTCGCCGGCGCCGGGCGAAGCGCTTGAGGAGGAACGACGGCTGATGTATGTCGGGGTTACGCGTGCTGAGGACACGTTGCATCTGTCGTTCGCGGCACGGCAGTCCAGTGAGACGGGCGCGCGCCGGCGTCCAAGCCGTTTCCTTGTCTGACGGTCTGACCGTCTGATCGTCAGACCGTCAGATCACCCGATGGTCTGTCTGTTTGCCGGTCCAGGACGCTGTCACCATTGGTGCGAGGTACGCGGAATCATGCGTGATGCGTACTCGCCATACGGTCAGTGGTTGTCGTCTGAGGCAGGGCCGTCGCCGTAATCGTAACGGTCGCCGGAATCGTTTGAATCGTCGTCATCGCCGGAGTCGGCGGTGTCACCGCCGTTTCCGTTGTCTGAACGCGTGCCGCCGTCCGTGTCGCCAGACTGCGCAGGATGCCCCTGATCCAGGTCGGCGTGTTCAGCGGATCCGTCTTTGCCGTGCGCGTCCTCGTCCAGCAGCTTGGACAGCTCGGCATCCCAGTCAATACCGGTGTTGTTGCCGCCCGTAGCATCCGTTCCGAATGCAGCATCCGTCCCTGAAGCCTCAGCCGTCCCCTGAGCGGCTGGGCTGCCGGAGTCCTCATTGGGCAGAGTCGGCAGCAAATCAGGATGCGACCACTTCGCGTCCCGACCGTCCGTACCGCGGTCCGCGTCGATGCGCGCCCACAACTCCGCCGCTTCCCGGATGCGCTTGGGCCGCAGTTGCAGTCCGAGCAACGATTCGAAGGTCCGTTGAGCCGGCCCGCCGACTGCGCGTTCGCGGCGCATCATTTCACGCAGCTGATCCAAATGCGGCAGATGGGCCATACCGGCCTTCCATGTGACGCAGTCTGCCCAGCCTTCCACCAACGTCAGGAGCTCCTCGAGGCTGGACAGCGCTTCACGCTGTTCCGGCGTGTCGGGGATGGCCACATTGGTGAGGTTGACGGCGCCGGAGAAGGAATCGGGGTCCGTGATTTCCGCGTCACGCAGCTGCTCTTCCATCGCATCCAAATCGATACGCGTCCCACGCGCATACTTGCCAATAAGCGCTTCGAAGCGGGGCATCAGCCATGGCACGGCCGCGAACAGCCTGGCGTGCGCTGCCTCCTGCAATGCGAGGAAGGCGAGCACTTCGCTTTGATCGATATCGAGCGATCGCGCGTATTCGATGGCGTTTTGCGCGATGAGTCCGCCTGCCGGATTGTTCAGCAGGGGCACGCCCTGATCGAAGCTGCCGCGAACCTCGTGTGACAAGTCACCCGCAGCATGGCCAAGTTGCATGGCGAACGACGTGTTCGCCAGCAGTTTGACGATTTGCGCGGGATTCTTGAGATTCTCCGGAATCGGCAGCGGAATCGGACCGGCGTATATGCCGGCGATGTCACCGTTGAACGTGTCTCCCAATCGTTCGGACACCACAGAAGCCAAGGCCTCATTCATCGCGGATGCGACCGGTGCGGCGAATGTTGCCCACGAGTCAAGTGTCCCGTTCACCCAGTCGGCGCGTGTCAGCACTTCGGTTTCGCCCGCAGCCGGATTGAACGTGCAGGCGCTGTCCAGCCACAGGTTCGCTTCGCTGGCGGCACGCCGGACGCTGGCGGCATCCTGCGCGTTGACGGATTGCCACGATGAATCATCGTTGGCGCGTTCCAACGCGATCGTGGCTGCAAGTTTCACGTTGATCGGCCCGCGTTCGACGGTTTGCCGCATTTCGGTCAGTGAATTGAGCCCGCCTTCGGTGAACGCCTTCATCATCGCCCGCACTTCGTCGGGTTTCGGCAATTTCGCGGGATCCTGCTGCGCCAGTTGGTCCCGGACCTCCTGCGGCAGTTGGGAAAGCTGCTGCCAGGCCATTTCTCCTTGGATCGGGCCAAAACAATCGATGAGCCACTGGTGTATCGCGTTTTCATCCATGACCTGTAATCCTTCGGTTGAGCGTGGGCGCGTAAGTACCCCCAATGATACAGTCAGCCGTCTCATTGTTCGCTGATGGTGAGCGCATTTCGACAATCCCATGACATGTATGCGCGCGCGGCGATGGGCGATTATTTTCGTGTGCGGTTGGTTCGCTATCCGAATCCACGACGATGAGTCCGCGATGGGCAATCGTTTCCGTGTGCGGTCGGCTGGCTAGTATGGCGGTATGAGTTTCACACGTGTCACCCATGCCATCGCGGTTGTGCTACGCCGCGCGCGCAACGATTTCGACCGACGCAGTTTCGGATTTTACGCCGGCGCGTTCTGTGTGCTGTTATGCGCGCTGGTTCTGCTCATGCCTAGCCCGTATGTGATTGAAACGCCCGGCCCGACACGCAATGTGCTCGGTACGTCATCGGGCAAGCAGATTATCGCGATTTCCGGTGCCAAAACACACCGGCAGTCGGGCAAACTGCTGATGGTCACGGTCAACGCTTCCGGCGTGCCGGGGTATCCGGTCCCTAATATCGCGACGCTGGTCATGTATTTCAGGTCCGACACCACCGTGCTGCCCAGCGAAGCGGTGTTCACCCCAGGCCAGACATCTGAGGAATACGACAAGGAAGCCAACAAGGAAATGTCCTCGTCTCAGAAGGCGGCCACCAAGCAGGCGCTCGCGTACGCGAAGAAGCTGGGTGTGGATGTCACCGGCGTGAAGGTTGATATGCATATCGACGATATCGGCGGTCCGTCCGCAGGCATGATGTACACGCTCGGTGTGATCAGCAAGCTGACGGCGCGCGACGAGACTGGCGGCAAGACGATCGCTGGCACGGGGACGATGGACAAGAACGGCAAAGTCGGAGCGATCGGTGGTATCCGGTTGAAAATGCAGGGTGCCAAGCGCGACGGCGCCACATGGTTCTTGGCTCCGGCGTCAAACTGTGACGAGGTCGTCGGCCATGTGCCATCAGGGTTGCGTGACGTGAAGGTTTCCACGCTCGACGAGGCGTACAAGGCACTGGTCGCGATTGGTGAAGGCAAGGGGGACAGCCTGCCGCATTGCACGGTGTGACCGGCTGCATGCGGCGAGGTTTGTGCTGCTTGAGCGGTTGTGGCGTGTCCAAAAACAGCGGTCTGTAACCAATAAGTTCGCGTGTCTTGCTATATTGTGCAACGTGATTGAAACGGCATTTCAAAACGCTGAAGAGTTCGGGTTCCGTTCCGGGGACATCGTGCAGGAATGGCTGTGGGATGATGACGTCGACGATTCGATTCGTGAGAAGATCGAGCAGTTGACGGGTGAGGAACTTGTTGACGAAGATTATGATTCCGCGGTTGATGGGGTCATCATCTGGTGGCGTGACGGTGACGACGAGGACGAGCTCGCCGACACGATTGTCGATGCATACGCGGTGTTGGGCGATGACGGCCCGATGTGGGTGTTGTGCCCGAAGCCTGGGCGTGAGGGCGCTCCGAACGCGAGCACGGTGCAGTCTGCCGCGCAGACGGCCGGCATGAATGCGGCCACTCCGCTGACTGTCAGCAAAGATTGGAACGGCATTCAGCTGCGCGCCTTCGGCAAGGGTTCCTCCCACTGAATCCTAGCGAGCAACTGCGCCAGCGGCGTCTTAGTCGTAGCCAGTTGATGCTCCTCTGCAAACTGGTTACGCTGGCGAGGTCCTTGGCGTAGCTGGTTTGTGAAGTTGGTGTTCCTCTGCAAACTGGTTACGCTGGTGAGGTTCTTGGCGTAGCTGGTTTGTGAAGTTGGTGTTCCTCTGCAAACTGGTTACGCTGGCGAGGTTCTTGGCGTAGCTGGTTTGTGAAGTTGGTGTTCCTCTGCAAACTGGTTACGCTGGTGAGGTTCTTGGCGTAGCTGGTTTGTGAAGTTGGTGGATGGGGCGTAAGCGTGTACCCTGCCCCTTGGCATGGATTGTCGGCTGATCGCGTCGGGACGCTCGGATATGCCTCTCCTCCTGCTGCTACCGAAGTCGAGAGTGTTCTGACCGTCGGCAGAAGCTTCTACCGACAGTGACAGGTTTCTCAGTGTCGGTAGAGGCTTTTACCGATGACTGTGCGCTTGTCGGCGTCGGTAGAAGCGGGAGATGACGGAGGAAGATGACAACAGTAGAGGCGACGATTTGCGGCGAACGATCACAGCGCATCGGTGAATCTTCAAACGAATCGGCGAATCTGTAAAACAGATTGTGGGCCCGGCATCTCAATCAATCCGGCATGCTCAATCAACTTGATCAACTTGATTCCGAATTCCCCATACATGAAATATTGAGATGGCCAAATCTGGTCAATGCCATAATCAGGGAATCCGCACGCGTTACAATCCCAATATTCGCAAGGGGTGCGGAACGTGGGCGATGAGGGATTCGAACCCCCGACATCCACCGTGTAAAGGTGGCGCTCTAACCAACTGAGCTAATCGCCCGCAAACGTCCACTGTACCGCATGACGCGCCCCACGCCGCACATCCCGGCGTGTTCCCAGTCAGGGGTGCGGTCAAGGGCAAGCCAGATCGCAGCCAGATTGTGGTTGGGGGACAAGGCAATGCAGAGTGTCGTGCGCGGCTGGGCGCTCGGCGGCGGATGCACAACGATGCGCTTTTCGGCACAGTTTATGGGTTTTCCCAGCAAAAGAGTCTAAACAATCACGTACAGTTGAACCTAGGAATATACGTCTAGGAGGTCGGTAGTCAATGGCTAAGAAACCTGAAACCGAGCAGGGTGCGTCAGGTATTGCGCTGGTAAGCAAGCGCAAGTGGGGCTATGACGTGCCCCAGGTCGACGAGTTTCTTGAGCGTGCGCACAAGCTGTATGACAGTGAAGGCATGCAGCTGACGCAAAAGGACATTCAGAACGTGTCCTTCGAGATGCGCAAGGGCGGTTACGCGATCGCCCAGGTTGACGCTGCATTGGCAAGACTTGAGCGTGCAGTCGTGGACAAACAGACGACATGGGAGATCACGCAGCATGGCCGTGTGGCGTGGAAGGCCCAGACGGAAGATCTGTATCGTCAAATCGCCGGACATGCGCAGCGTCCGCAGCGCAAGCGTTTCGCCGCCGGGGAGGGCAAGCAGCCGTCCTATGACCGCAAGCAGGTGGATCGTTTGGTCGACCAGGTTGTTGACAAGGCTGCTGCGGAGCTCGGCATAGACGGAGCTGATCAGGATCAGTCCAAGAAAGACATCGATTTGAACGCCCAGCGCGTCGCCAACGTGATTTTCACCCAGCGTCGCGGCAAGCACGGATATGATGAACGGCAAGTCGATTATTACATCAATGCTTGCGTCCAGTTGCTCAGCCGCATTGAATCCTATGCCCGCGTCGCAGATTATGTGGGAAGCCCGGAAGAGCAGGCAGCTCAGCCGCACGCCGATGGCGGGGTCAAACCGTTGTTCGCCCAGCAGGGGGAAGCAGCGTTGCCGCAGTTCGCCCCTGGATCGGGAGTCGCCGCATACGCTGCTGCTGCGACCCCGCAGTCGTTTGACGCGCTGCATGAGGCCGAACAGGCGATTTTCGTTCCGAGTCAGTCTGATCAGCCGGCTTTCGGCGCGGGAACGCCGGCTGTATCGACTTCCCCGGTGTCTGTGGGAACCCCACAGCATACTTCTGCAGACTCTGCCAACAGTGTGTTTTCTGGCGCTGGGGCGGATTATCTGCCTGCGTTCGGTGTACCGTCGTCCGGCAATGCCGGGGTAGGGCAGCCCACGGCTGCGCAGCAGCTCGATGCTTCGTTGTTCGGAGCTGCCCAAAGCCCTGTTTCCCAAGCCGCCGCATCTGCCAATGCCCAAGGTAGCCCGTCATTGGCGGCACTGGCCAGCAGCAACCAGTCGACGATTTTCCCGAACATGGGTTCCCCGGTCACACCGGCTCAGGCCGACACGCCGGCGTCTGTGGGTACTGATTCACCTGTTTCTGTGCCGCCGTCGTTCCAGCCGTCGCCGCTGTTCAATGGCCAGTCGGTTCCGTCTGCCGCCGACTTCAATCCGCCTGCTGCCGATCAGTCCTCCGATTTGTTCGCTGCAGCGGCTGCCGGTTCCGTTCCGGCGGCACCGTCTGCGTCTGCTCCGGTGTCGATATTCCCGACCGGCAATGACTCTGTGTTCGGCAATAGTTCCGCAGCCGCGCCTGTTCCTGGCGCAGCGGCATCTGCTGGGGCTCCGTTGGATGCCCCAGTGCAGGATTTCTCGGCGGGAATCCAATCGCAGCCTGTATCGATGCCGAGCGTGTTCTCCGATGCTTCCGTGCAGACCCCTGCAACACCAGCACCGGCATCGGTACCTGTAACGCCGGTAACGCCTGTAGCGCCGGTATCTGCCGCTGCACCGTCATCATCATTCGGCGCCCCGAACACAGACGCCCAAGCTACCAACGCCGCGCCTTCCGTGAATCTGTTCCCGGATGCCGGCGACGACGATTCCCACGGCAACACGCCTGCATCGGGCTATGGCTTTGATATTCCAGATCTGTCATTCCCCTCCCTTGGCGATGACGATCAGCAGGGGCGTGACAAAGACTAAAGCCATCGCTCGTCCCATCTGCAACGGCATCATTCCGGTTTCCCGCGCGGATTGAGATTGTTCTGGAGTGATTGCCGGTGCGCGGCAGAGTAATCAGGCGTCCAGGCGTACGGGCGTACATCTGTGCCGGTGCGTCCCTAGATATTGCACGCTTTGCCATGCCGGTGACCGAAAACCTTGATTGATTGACTGCCGAGTGTATCATGTGAACCAGTAGGGGAGTTGTGCGCTCCCAGAGGTGAACACCGACCGGTTGGCGCTGAACACGGAGCTTCGGGCCGGTCGTGAGGAGTAGGAAGCATCCACTGTGATCAGACAATCCACTGTCATCGTGCTCGGATCAACAGGATCGATCGGCACGCAGGGGCTTGACGTCATCGCCCGTCATCCGGACCGGTTCACGGTTACCGGACTCGCTGCGGGCGGCGGCCATGTTGACCTGTTGGCGCAGCAGGCTGCCAAGTTCCATGTCCCGCAGGTCGCGATCGCGGACGAATCCAAGGTCGGTGCGTTGCGTGAGGCACTCGATCAGGCGGGCGCTTCAAACACCGCCATCCATGCCGGTCATCAGGCGGTGGTTGCGCTTGCCGGGTGCGGGGCAGATACGGTGCTCAACGGCATCACCGGGTCCATCGGCCTTGAACCGTCCATCGCTGCGCTGCAAGCGGGGTCGCAGCTGGCGCTTGCCAACAAGGAGTCTGTGGTCGCCGGTGGTCATCTTCTGTTCAGCGCCCAGGTTCGCGACCAGCAGATCAATCCGGTCGATTCTGAGCATTCCGCGATTTGGCAGTCCCTGCGATCCGGGCGCCATAGTGAAGTCTCGAAGCTCATCGTCACCGCTTCAGGAGGTCCGTTCCGCGGGCTGCATCGCGATGAGATGACCGCGATCACCCCCAGCCAAGCGTTGAATCATCCCACATGGCACATGGGCCCTGTGGTCACGATCAATTCATCCACCCTGATGAACAAAGGGCTGGAGGTTATCGAGGCGAGCCGCTTGTTCGATATTCCACCGGAGCGGATTGAAGTGACGGTGCACCCCCAGTCGATTGTGCATTCCATGGTCGAATTCCGTGATGGTGCGACTATTTGCCAGGCTTCGCCGCCGGATATGCGGCTGCCGATTGCGCTCGGCCTGTCCGCGCCTGAACGACTCGGTGATATCGCCGCCGCGTGTGATTGGACGAAGGCCGCGCAATGGACATTCGAACCATTGGACAATGAAGCGTTCCCCGCGGTGAATCTTGCCTGGCAGTGCCTTGCCGCTTCCGAGAAGCATACTGCCGTGTTGAATGCGGCGAACGAGCAGGCGGTCCACGCGTTCCTGGACGGTCGCTTGCCGTATTTGGGCATTGTGGACACGGTGAAAGCCGTCATCGACCAGATGGATGCCGAACTGCGTGGCGATCCGCTGTTCGCATCCGTGGAGGAAATGGGGCAAGTTGAGCGTGAGGCGCGCCAACGTGCCGATGATTTGATAAACAAGCAGGTGTGAAGGAAAGCATCAGCATTCAAGACGATGAATTGACCGCAGTTGGCGGGACTGGATTCCGCAAGACGGGAACCCCTGATATCAGTGAGAGCCCGTTGCATCCGAGGCGCAAGTCCCGCCGTATTATGGTCGGGCCGGTACCGGTGGGTGGTGGGGCTCCCATCTCTGTGCAGTCGATGACGAACACCCCGACGGTGGATGTGAACGCCACCTTGCGCCAGATTGGTGAGCTTGCGCAGGCGGGGTGCGATATCGTCCGTGTCGCCGTGCCAAGTCAGGATGATGCCGACGCGTTGCCTGCCATCGTCGCGAAATCCCCGCTTCCGGTGATCGCGGACATTCATTTCCAAAGCAAGTATGTGTTTCAGGCGATTGATGCCGGGTGCGCTGCGGTGCGTGTCAATCCGGGCAATATCCGTAAATTCGATGAGGTTGGCCCTTCGATCTGCAAGGCGGCAACGGATGCGGGCATTTCGTTGCGTATCGGAGTGAACGCCGGTTCGCTCGATAAGGATCTGTATGCGAAGTATGGCGGGCCGACACCTGAAGCCTTGGTCGCTTCGGCGCTGAAGGAAGCCCGCATGTTCGAGGATGTCGGCTTCCACGATTTCAAGATTTCCGTCAAACACCATGATCCGGTCACCATGGTCCAGACGTACCGTCTGCTTGCGAGCAAGGGCGATTGGCCGTTGCATTTGGGAGTCACCGAAGCCGGGCCGGCATGGCAGGGAACGATTAAGTCGTGTCTTGCGTTCGGCGCGTTGCTGGCTGAGGGGATCGGCGACACGATTCGCGTATCCCTGTCGGCGCCCCCTGTGGAGGAAGTCAAGGTTGGCTGCAAGATTCTCGAGTATCTGGGGCTTCGCCAACGTCATTTTGACATTATTTCCTGCCCGAGTTGCGGGCGTGCGCAGGTTGATGTGATTGAGCTTGCCAAGCAGGTGACGGAAGGGCTCAAGGACATCAAAGCGCCGATTCGCGTCGCGGTCATGGGCTGCATCGTCAATGGTCCTGGGGAGGCGCGTGAGGCTGATCTGGGCGTGGCTTCCGGCAACGGCAAGGGGCAGATTTTCATCAAGGGCAAGGTGATTGAGACTGTGCCTGAAGATCGTATTGTGCCTACGCTGCTTGAGCATGCGCGCGAGATTGCTGGCCGTATGGAGAGCGAGAGCGCTGAAAGCGGTCAGCCTGTTGCACAGGGCGGGCCGGTCGTCGTGCCGATCACCGGAGGCGCTCACGCTCACACCAACGCGAACGCCAACGCGTAGCTGGACACATCCTTGCATACTCGCAACTGCCCCGCCCTCCGCCGCCGCAGAGCATCCAACCTTCTGCCGACGTTGAGTGGGTGTGAGCGTCGGTGGAGGCTTTTACCGATGCGGGGATGGGTGTGAGCGTCGGTAGGGGCTTCTGCCGACGGTGAAGGTGCCACTGAGCGTCGGTGGACGCTGAGGATTCAACCTTCTGCCGATGCTGAGGAGCGTGTGAACGTCGGTAGAGGTTGGCGGTGGAACCTTCTGCCGACGCTGAGTGGGTCGTAAGCGTCGGTAGAAGGTGATGAGGTGCCGATCTGGGTGATTCGACCCCGGTTCTTGCGGCCGGCTGAACGGCCATGGTTCTCGTTAGAATGAACGATGTGTCGAATCAGGAAGATCACCAGAGCGGCCCAATGACCGGCCAACATGTCGGCAATAACGCCGATCATCACACCGACCGCCAGGCCAGCCCGAAGAAGGCTGACCAACATCCCGGAACAGGTCGGCAAACCCAACAAGAGCCTGCTGCGTGGTCTCGTGGGCACCGGCTCGCCGTCAGCGTGCCCATTTTCATCATTCTGCTCGGCATTCTCGTAGGCGTCTCCCATATCACCGCTGTCAGCGCGAACATCCAGCCGACTGGGCAAACCATGTCCATGCTCACCGGTGACACGACAGTCACGTTCAACAACACCACAGGCCGCGCCTTGCCGTCGGTCGGCACCTACAAGGTCACTCAGCGCTACATCACCATCAACGCGAAACGCCCGTCCACAGGCGAAATCCAGCATATTCGCGTGCTGATCCGCGAGCCGAAGGGCGCCGGGTCGAACCGTCCAGGTGTCGTGTTCATGCACGGTGCCGGGTATGGAACCTGCGACAATTCTTTCGGCGATGTCGCCTATTCGTTGTCATCGGCCGGTTTCGTGACCGCGGTCATCGACAAGCCGGTATGGTCAACGACAGACATCACCAGGGATTATCCCGCGTCCGCGAAAATCTACGATCAGACCATCAACTATCTGCGATCGCTGAACCAAGTCAATGCCGCCAAAGTCGGCATTTACGCGACATCCGAAAGCACCTGGATCAGCTCGTACCTGTTGCGGCTGGATCCGAAGATCGCATTCCAGGTGCTGCTCAGCCCAATGGTGTTTTCCCCGCGGCAGTCGCTCGGCTTCCTCGCTTCGCAGGATTTCACTTTGGTCGGTGCGCATAGCGGGTACCAGTCGATCGTGCGCCGTGTGTTCGACATGGACGGTACTCTGTTCGGTTTGAAGAATTTCGATCTCGACATCGAACGGCCCGCCGCCTATTCCATCCCCACCTTTGTCGCTTACGGTTCGAAGGATGTGATGACCGCTCAGGTCGAAGGAGCGCGGGAGATCCTCGATTTGGCGCATCGGTCGGGCAATTGGGATGTGACCATTCGCAGCTATCCGGTGGCGAATCATGTGCTGCGATTGGGCAATGAGGCGGATTCCGGCACCGGATTCGCGGATGATTATGTCAAAGACATGGTCTCTTGGTCTGTCGGCACCGCTGCAGGGCTTGAACAGACCAGTGAACGGGCGGCGGGAACGATGCTCTACCAGTCGATTGCTGTTCCGAAGGATTTGCACGCGGATCGCGGTCTGACCCTGTATGGGGCTTGGATCCATATCGCGATGGTGGTCACGCTGCTGCTTACTTTGATGATCGGTATAGTGGCGTTGATACGGAAAATCGTGTTCATAATTCGCAGGAAAGGGCCCGCGCTCGGCTTCAAATACGGGTTTGGCGGGGCTCTCCTGACTTTGACGATCACCACGCTCGCCACGTTCCTCCTCTTCTGCGGCGGTTTGGGCCAGGTGGTGATGGGCATTGTGCAACTCGCCTGGGGCGGCGCGCCGGCGGAGGATCCGGGCATGATGTATTGGAGTTGGCCGGTTATCCAAGTGGTGTGCACGTTGGTGGTGTGGGCGTGGTCTCGCGTGTTCACGCGGCTGATTGAAGTCGCGAAAACACGCGGTCTTGCGCAGCTGCCTCCGCGCAAAGGCGCAATCGGCGATGTGGTGAGCGGCCGCGAACCGGTGCTCGCCTCGAAGCGTTTCGCCCGAGTGCTGTTCTGGGTGACGGCGTTTGCCATGTTCCATGTGCTGCTGTTTTTCGCGTTCTGGGGATTGTTCATCTACTGATCAATCATCTACTGAAGGTTTATGTACTGAAGGTCCATCTACTGAAATGCAACGGATGAGATATCACGCGCGGTGTCGGGCTTGCATAGCTTGTCGGGCTTGCATAGTTTGTCGCGTTTGTGCCGGCTGCCGGGCTCGTGCCGCCTGCCGGACCGCATGCCCTACAGCGGAAGGTCGGCGTTATGCCGCTGTATCGTGACGAGGGCGTGGTGTTGCGCACCATCAAGCTTGGTGAGGCGGATCGCATCGTCACTATTCTCACGCGCAACCATGGCAAGATCCGGGCGGTGGCGAAAGGCGTCCGCCGTGTCAAATCACGGTTCGGCGGCAGACTCGAACCGTTTATGCGCGATGACCTGTTGATTGCTGAAGGCCGTTCTCTTGACGTGGTTTCGCAAGCGGCTTCGATTTCAACGTATGCAGCGGGTATTGTCGGCGATTTTGAAGCGTATGCGGCTGCATGCGAGATCGTCGAAACCGCCGACCGTTTGATTTCCACGGAGAATGAGCCTTCTGCCGCCCAGTATCTGCTGTTGGCGGGTGCGTTGAATGCGCTGTCCCGTCATGCGCACCCGTGTGCGGTGATCGGGGATTCGTATGTGTTGCGCGCGTTGTCTCTTGCCGGTTGGACGCCTCGCCTTGATGCGTGTGTCGTATGCGGTGAACGTGATGATTTGGATTTCTTCTCTGTCCCTGCTGGTGGCGTGATGTGCGTGAAGGATCATGTCCCTGGTTCGCAGCGGATCACTCTGGATACGCGCGAACAGCTTCAGGCGTTGGTGGAGGGCGATTGGGCGGTTCTTGATACCGTTGCGGAACGTGCCGACACGCGCAAACTTGTCGAGGAATGGGGAGAATACTATATGGAACGGCCGATTCGTTCGCTGCGCTTGTTAGATTCGTAATATGGCTTTCGAACATGTGGATTACAAGTCGCTGGATGTGCCGGCGGCCCCATTCTCTGACCCGTCAATCATCCCGGATTTCCCGAAGGACAAGGTGCCGCGTCACGTCGGCGTGATTATGGACGGCAATGGCCGCTGGGCGAAGCAGCGCGGGCTGATCCGCACCGATGGCCATCAGGCTGCCGAACCGGTGGTTTTCGACACAATCGCTGCGGCGATTGAATGCGGCGTCAGGTATTTGAGCCTGTACACCTTCTCCACCGAAAACTGGAAGCGTTCGCCGCAGGAAGTGCGGTTCCTGATGGGCTTTTCTCGCGATATCATCCATCGTCGTGTCGCTCAGATGGACGAGTGGGGTGTGCGCGTTCGTTGGGCTGGCCGTCGTCCGCGGTTGTGGAAGTCGGTGATTGATGAACTTGAGATGGCGATGGAACGCACGAAGAACAACAAGGTCATCGACGTGGTGTTCTGCATCAATTATGGCGGTCGTGCCGAAATCGCGGACGCGTGCGCGGATATTGCGCGTGAGGTGCGCGAAGGCAAGATCAAGGGCGATCGTGTGACTGAGAAGATGATCGCCGAGCACATGTACAATCCGGATATTCCTGACTGCGATTTGGTGATTCGCACGTCGGGGGAGCAGCGTACGTCGAACTTCCTCGCGTGGGAAGCGGCTTACGCGGAATACGATTTTGTGCCGGAATTGTTCCCTGACTATGGGCGTGAGGCGTTTTGGCGGTCGATTGATCACTACATTCATCGTGATCGTCGGTTCGGTGGGGTGAAAAAGTAAAGGCTGACCCGTCTGGTTAGTCTGTTCGGTGCCGGCGTCTGTCTTGACCTGTGTCATGATTATTGCCGTGTGCCGATGCCGGGTGACCTATGCCTGCTTCTACCGACGCTGAGCAGCCTGTGAGCGTCGGTGGAGGCTTTTATCGACGCTGGGGGCGTCGTGAGCGTCGGCAGAAGCAGATGAGCTCGGATTCGCGTCGCTCCCAGCTGTCTGCGCCGGTTCGGAATCGTCGCGCGTGCGCGGACCGCCGACGATGGATTCTTTCTCAACGATGGCACAATGAATCCGCGTAGGACCGTCAGCATCCAGCGGCGGCATGGACGCGGCATTGTATGATGGCGTGACGCGCTCCTGCTCAATCGGGTCGGCGCCTTCAATCATGGAGATGACTTTGCACGCTCCCCAGAATCCCATCTCGTAATGGGGCAGTTCCACGCTGGTCAATGCCGGCACGGTGGTGTCGCAGATGACCTCATGGTTGTCCACCCCGATGACTGACAGATCCTTGCCGATGGTCAGCCCGTGCTGAAACGCATAATCATACACATAGACCGCGCGGGCGTCGTTGAATGTGAACACGCCGTCCGGATGCATGTCGTCGAGCAGCTTGCATACGGCTTCGAGCGCGGCACGCCCGTGGGAGACCCGGTTGGCCAACTGTTTTTCGAACGGCAATCCCGAGTCCCGGAGCGCTTGCCGGTACCCTTTGAACCGTCCGATCTGGGCGATGGCCGGCTCATCGCAACCGATATATGCGATGCGACGGCACCCGGCATCTATCAGGCGCATGGTGGCGTCGTACCCGATGGTGAATTCGTCCGGCTCAATCCGCGGGTGGATGAAGGTACGTTCCTCGGCGTTGACCACGACAACCTGCTGACCGTGGAGTGTCGGCGGCACGTTGATGTACTGGTTGGCGAATTTGGCGTAGATATAACCGTCCACACCCCAGCTGAGCGTGCGGGCGATGTCGTCGCTGATATCGCGCTCGCCGTCGGCGTCGATGATGAACATCATGTATCCGAGCTGGCGTGCGGCATCTTCGGCGCCATGGATGATTTCGCCGGCGTATGGGGTGGTGGCGACTTGGTCGCTGATAAAGGCGATGGCGTGTGTATGGCCGCTACGCAGCGAACTTGCCATGGCGTTGGGGTGATATCCAAGTTTGTTGGCGACTTTCCAGACGCGTGCCGCAATTTTGGGGTTGACACGGCCTTTGTCTCGGTGGTTGATGACCAGCGAGACTGTGGAAGTCGATACGCGCGCCATTGCTGCGATATCCTTCATCGTGACCATATCCTCATTGTACGCAGGATTGACTGTTCAGGTGAGCAACAACCGCGGAATATCAGAAATCGCTGGGGAAATAATGGGCAAGATAGGCAAGATGGGTGAGATAGGGAACATGGGGGAACATGGCGGACTGGCCAGGAGAAGGAACGGCAATATCTCGCCGCGGTGCGACTGGTTGGTCGCTGAGTGATGTGGTTGGCCGGGTTTCTTGGTTGGTCCGGGGGATATCCCGCCGTGGTGTGGCGGGGTGGTCGCATGGCGGCGAGATGCCGCAGGTTTCGTGGGTGAGCCAAAATGGTATCGGCGTGCGGTGCGACTGAACCGTCGCACCGCACGCCGATGATCACACACCGAGACTGCGCGCAATCACCGCTTGTCGGCCAGCCCGATCGAGGCGAGCGTGTGTACGGTGAGGTCACGCACCGCCATGCCGCCGGATTCGGCGGCCAACATGATCGCGCGCGGCCCGGCAGACGGGTAGCTGTAGGAGCTCATCACCTGACGTCCGTCGTTGATATACACCTCGACGCAACCGCGGTCGACAAACACACGCAGCTTGAGCAATCCCGACGTCAGTTCCTGTTCACTCAGCGGTGCGGCGCGGTACCCGCGATCGCCTCGCGCCGCCGCCTGACGGTCGATGACCACCCGCTGTGTCTGCGCATCGTAGCCGATTGCGGTGAATGCGCCGTCATCGGTCGCATGGACGCGTAGTCCCGCGCGCTCAGCGGTGGTTTCGCGCAGGTCGATGGTCATTTCGATTTCCACTGCCTGGGCATCCGGCATGATGGTCTTCAGCTCGTTGGTATCAAGCCGAACCGATCCGAATTCGGTGGTGTGCTTGCGCAGTCCGGTCATTTCCACTACCGGAGCGGTGTGTAGATCGCCGTCGTCGCCAAGCGTGATTTCACGCGGCAAGGTGAGATTGCCGCACCAGCCGTCATCCTCCATGGGAATCGGCGGGGTGAACGGGCTCATCCAGCCGTACATAATGTGCCGGTCGCCGTCGGTGAAGGATTGCGGGGCGTAGAAGTTGTGTCCCCAATCCCACAGGCGGAACTCGCTTTCCGGCTTGAAGGCCTCGCCAGGCGTCCAATCGCCGATGATGTATCCGGCGTTGCTCACATTGCGATTCATGAACCCGCTCGGCTTGGCGCCCATCGCTGAGAAACCAATGACCCAACGTTCCCGCCCGTGAGAGTCGCGAATCGGGAAGAAATCAGGGCATTCGAGCATATACACGTCAGGATCGGGATGTTCGAACAGCATGCGCTCGTACGTCCAGCGCACCATGTCGTGCGAGGAGAACAGCCACATCTGGCCGCGATGCTCCTTGGAAGTCACACCGAAGGTCATGTACCAGGTGTCACCGGTTTTCCACACTTTCGGGTCGCGGTAGTTGTGCGAGACGCGGTCGAGCGGGCAATCGATGATCATGCCGCGCTTGGTGGCGTGAGTGAGTTCGTCGTTGTCTGCTTCGGCGAGCATCTGCACCTGCCAGTCGCCATCGGCGTTGTCGTGTCCGTTGGCCCAACGGTGTCCGGTGTAGTAGAAGCGCAGCTTGCCGTCATCGCCAATCACTGCCGAACCGGAGAACACGCCGTCTTTCTCCTGCTCGAGCGACGGGGCGAACATGACCGGCTCGCGCCGCCAATGCAGCATGTCGGGGGAGGAGACGTGACCCCAGTGCATAGGACCCCACTGTGTGCCGTACGGATGGAGCTGATAGAAGACATGCCAGCGGCCCTTGAAATGGCACAATCCGTTGGGGTCATTAATCCAGCCGCCGTTGGAGGCGATATGGAACAGGGGATACCAGCGGTCGTTGCGGGCTGCTTCGAACTTGCGGATGCTTGCCTCGGCCTTCTCGAGCTGTGCCGCTTGGTCACGAATGGGGGTGAGTACTGGCTGCGACGGGGTGAAGCCGGATGCGAAGGTTGTCGTGGCGTTCTGCATGCCGTCGGCGGAAGTGTTGTTTGTCATAATCATCCTTGATTTGTTGTTGCTTCGTTGTTGACATTGTGCTGACCGTTTCCGTAAGACGGACGATTGCTTGGAAAAGCCTGTGGAGTTTACGGAAACGGCCAGCGATGAAATCGAGAACCGGGAATCGGGAAATTCCTGAGTGACGATGAACAGCGGTTATATGCAGGTGTCAGGCCTGGGAACCAGCTGCCGCCTCCATTGCGCGCTTCTGCTTGTCGGTATAGAACGGATCGCCACCGACTTCCTGATCGTCGCGCTTGATGACGAAGATGCCGTAAATCAACGCGGCAAACACAATGCCCGAGATGGTGAAGAAGGTCGGACGGTCGCCCAAATGGTCATGCAGCGCACCCAGCGGAGTGGAGAAGATTACCTGACCGATTTGGGAGGCGATCTGGAAGCCCACCATGTACAGGGTCGCGGACAGCTTCGTGTCGAAGTGCAGGGTGAAGTAGCGGAACGCAGGCAGGCAGAACAGCGGTACTTCAATCGAGTGGAACAACTTGACGATGGACACGGCGACTGGGTTGTGGAACACGCCACACAGGCCGATGCGCAGGAACATCACCGTGGCGCCCAGCAGCAGCGCGTTGCGCACGCCGATCTTGCGCATGATGATCGGCACGACACCCATCATGGCCGACTCGAGGAACACCTGGAACGAATTGAGCGTGCCATATGTCGCGTTGCCGATTTCCGTGGTGGGGAACAGGGAAGCGTAATAGTTCGGGAACATCTGCTGGTCGAACACGGTGTAGAAGGTGTTGGTCAGCAGCATGAACACGATGAGCACCCACAGGGTCGGCATTTTAAGGACGGAGACCATTTCTTTGAGCGACGGGTTGGTCGGGGCGGCATTCGGGTCGGCTTCCTTGCGCAGCTCGTCCTTCTGCTCGGAAGGAACCCAGAACAGGTAGACGCACAGCATACCCACGCCGAACAGCGAGGCAACCCAGAAGTTGAGCATCGGGTTGATGTTGAACAGGAAACCGGCGCACAAGGCGACAATCGCGTAGCCGAAGGAGCCCCAAGCGCGTGACTGGCCATATTCGAAGCCGAAATGACGCGAATAGCGTTCCGTGACCGCTTCGATGAGCGAGCAGCCCGCCATGAATCCGGCGGACAGCACCACCGAGCCGAGCAGCACGCCGATCATACGGACCGTGCCGCCGGCGTTGAGCATCGGTGCATACACGAACTGCACGAACGGGCCGACGCATGCCGCGATCGCCGAGACGATGACGACCAGGCGCCGCTTGATGCCGAGCTGGTCTTGAATCGTGCCGTAGGCGAACATGATGATGAGCGTCGCCAGTGAGTTGATTGAGTAGATTTCACCCTGCTGTGCGGAGGTCATGCCCAGGCCGTGCGTGGGATCGGTGAGCCAGCGGGAGAAGAAGGACCACCAGATGCCCCACGAGCAGAAGAACATGAAGATGCCGAATGAGCTTTGCAGGTAGGAGGGGTTGCTCCATGGGGACGGCGATTTCTTGGTTTGTGTCTTATCCATGATGGTCTCTTTCTGGTGGATGCCGCTGCTATGCGGTTGCGTCATCGTCCTTTGGCTTGTATCGATGTTGATTTGTCGGCATCAGTGATGAGCTGGCTTGGCAAGGCTGCTACGCCTTGCTGTAGCGATAACAATAGGGGGTAAAACGGTTTACGTCAATCGGTTTACGCACGGCGTGTCGTGCGGCTCGTAGGGGAGATGCGGCGTAATGGAGTGCGGTGGGGCGTGGGTGTGTGAGGGGTGTCCGGAGGCGTTGTCGGATGCGCGGTGAGACGCAGCCGGGGGAATCGGGTATCTTGCTGTGTGTGACTGGTTGGTCGCACTACATGGTGATACCGCCCGATTCGGCGGGTGGGTCCGGGGTATCTTGCTGTGGTGTGACTGGTTGGTCGCGCTACGGCGTGGGTTGCCTGGTTCCGTTGGTGGTTGATTGGTATCTTGCCACTGTGCAATCGGCGGATTAGACAGCCGATCGTAACAATCGCACCTGCTGCATCGCCACGTCCCCAGGCTGCGAGCACTACTCGCGCACCGACTTCTTATCGATGAGCTTGCAGTGGATCGCCGCCGGGATCGGCGCATCGAGCGGCGGCAGGGGAGCAGGCGTCTCCGGCCACACCGAAGTGTCGACGTCATGCCCTTCGATGATGGAAATCAGCCGACACGCCCCCCAATAACCCATTTCGTAATGCGGCAGTTCGACGGTGGTCAATTGCGGGTCGAGGGTTTCGGCGAACACGCGATGGTTGTCCACGCCGACCACGGAAATATCACGTCCCACAATCAGTCCCCGTCGCGCAGCGCATTCATACACATACCATGCGCGGGCGTCGTTGAAGCAGAAGAACCCGTCCGGCTTCTGCTCGTCGAACAGCTTGCTGACTGCTCGTAATGCCGGCCCGTTGTTGAGCACGTCGACGTGTAACGCGTCGTCGATCGGCATACCGGCGTCGCTGAGCGCTGCCTGGTATCCGTGCAGCCGTCGCGATTGCGCGATGAGTGGCTCCGAGCACCCGACGTATGCGATTCGTTTGCATCCCGCGTCGATCAGTCGTTTGGCGGCATCGTATCCGATTCGGAATTCGTCGGGTTCGACGCTGGGGAATCGTTTGCTTCTGTCGGTGGCATCGACGAGAACCAGCGGATAATCGGTGAGGATGTGAGGTACGTCGGTGATGCGGTTGGACATTTTCGAATACAGGAATCCGTCGACGCCGTAACGCATGAGCGCAGCAAGCTCTTGCTCTTCGTTCGCCATGCCGTCGGTGCTGACGGTGAGAAGCACATATCCGTATGCGCTGGCGGCGTCCTGTGCGCCGAGGATGATGCCGCCGGCGTATGGGGTGGTGGCGACTTCTTCGCTGATGAAGCCGAGCATATGCGTGCGGCTGGTGCGTAGACTGCGCGCCAGTTGGTTGGGACGATAGCCGAGTTTTGCGGCGGTCTGTCGGATGAGTTCCGCGGTCTGCGGCTTGACGTGTCCGGCATAACGGCCGTTGAGTACGAGCGATACGCTGGCTTTGGACACGCCTGCGATGTCGGCGACGTCCTGCATGGTGGTCATGGATAGCGTGGCCTTTCTTCTTGCTGTTGCTACCGGCGACCATTGTAAGCGATGTGTTGCCAAACTCGCTGTGCGCGCGTATTGCGAATCTTGTCGTGGTGTGATTGTCGTGTTGCACTCCGGCTGGATATCCCGGCTTGCGTCATCGCGTAGGCTGGCATCTCGCCGTGGTGCGACGACACTGTCACACCACGACCAGATACCGCTGTCACTTCGCCTGTTCGGGCTTCCCGTCGAGGATTTCGTTGACGAGTTCCTGCTTGGCGTGAATCTGCCCGCTGAATCCGGGGCGGATGTCCAGCCGGATGACCACATCAGTGCGGTATCCCTGCCCGGCGAGCTTCATGGTCGCATCGCGAATGGTGGCGAGCACCTGATCGAGATCGCCTTCAATATTGGTGAACATGGCGTTGGTTTCGTTGGGCAGCCCGGATTGGCGGATGACATCGACCGCTTGCGCCACATACGTCGATTTTTCAGGGCTTGCGCCGGCAGGGCTGATAGCGACGGCGGCGACGGTGTTGATATACGGTTTGCCGGTTTCAGGATCGACAGGTACTTCCTGACGTTCCGCATTGCGATCGAGGGTCATGCTTCGTCCTTTCTCATAGGATTCATGGGAATCCGTTACAGGCCGTTATCGGGTTGTGCGGATTCCGGTTGATTGTGTTGCTGATTTGATTATCTCCGGTCATGATGACGAGGAGCGTGCGTCGGCGGCGCCGATGATGGTGTGCACGGTACCATGCCCGGTGTCGTACCCGATTTCGAGTGTGACGCTCGGGAACCTGCATGCCTGTCGCGCGCATATCACGGCCACAGGCCTGTCGCCGTCACGGTCACGGCAATCGCGCCTCATCGTCATCCCCGCGTCAGCGTCGCCGCCACAGCCACGCGTGATTCATGGGCCCCGAACCGTGCCCTAAATCCAGTCCCGCGCCGATGGCGCCGGTCAGATACGCCTTGCCGTCGCGAATCGCCGACGTCAGTGTCTCTCCTCGTGCCAGTGCGCTCGCAATCGCGCTCGAGAGCGTGCATCCGGTTCCGTGCGTGTTGGGGTTGTCGATATGCTCGCCGCGGAACCAAGTCACGTTCCCGTCCGGTTCGGCCAGCACGTCGCTTGCGCCTTGCACGCTGTGCCCGCCTTTGACGAGAGCCGCGCATCCGTAGTTCACAGTCATGTGTCTGGCGGCGTCCGCCATCGCATCTGCGGTGTCGATTGAGCCGGCAGCCAGCCCGCAGAGCACTTCCGCTTCGGGAATGTTCGGGGTGATGAGCCGACAGAGCCCGAACAACCCGGTCAGGGCGCTTTCGGCGTTCTCGTCGAGTAGCCGTGTTCCGCTGGAGGAAACCATGACCGGGTCGAGCACGACGTTTGCGGCCTGATATGTTCGCAGTGCATCCCCGATTACTTCGATGAGCCGGGCGTTGGATACCATGCCGATTTTCGTTGCGGCAGGCGGAATGTCGGTGTATACGGCATCCAACTGGGCGGTGAGGATACCGGGGCTCACGTCTTCGACCGCCTTGACGCCTTGGGTGTTTTGCGCGGTGATGGATGTGATGGCGCTCATGCCGTAGACCCCGCACGCGAGCATGGTTTTCAGGTCCGCTTGGATGCCTGCGCCGCCGGAGCAGTCACTGCCGGCGATGGTGAGGACTGCGGGCAGGGTAGTGGTTGCGGCCTTCACAGGTCGGCTGGGCGAATCGTGCGAAGATGCGCGTGCCGGCAATGTGTCACTCATGCTCGGATTCCTTCGGTGGCGGCAGCGGCACTGGCCGCGACGCCTGTAGCGGTCCGGGCATCACCATCACCGTCACCATCACCATCGTCAGCAGCCTTCACGCCGCTCACATTCGCGCCGACTTGCACGCCTGCTGCGCCGCCGCGCGAGTCAACCCCGGCGACAATGCGCTCCTGTGCTGCTGCGTTCCCGTATTTCTTGCGGATATTCTGCGAAATCGCCATCGAGCAGAACTTCGGCCCGCACATCGAGCAGAAATGCGCCATTTTCGCAGGTTCCGCCGGCAGCGTGTCGTCATGGTAGGCGATGGCGGTGTCCGGATCATACGACAGGTTGAACTGGTCAAGCCAACGGAATTCGAAGCGAGCCTTGGAAATCGCCAGATCCCGGTCCTGCGCGTGCGGGTGGTGTTTGGCGATATCCGCCGCGTGGCAGGCGATCTTGTATGTGATGACACCTTGCTTGACATCATCCTTATTCGGCAGTCCCAGATGCTCTTTCGGCGTCACATAGCAGAGCATGGCGGTGCCGTATCGTGCGATTTCCACGCCGCCGATCGCCGAGGTGATGTGGTCGTAGCCGGGGGCTGTGTCGGTAGTCAGTGGGCCGAGTGTGTAGAACGGCGCGCCCTTGCAAATCGCCTGCTCCATTTCGATGTTCATCCGGACCGTGTCGAAGGGGATGTGCCCGGGGCCTTCGACCATCACCTGCACGTCATGATCCCATGCGCGCTGGGTGAGCTCGCCGAGCGTCATGAGTTCGGCGATTTGGGCGGCATCGTTCGCGTCGGCGAGGCTTCCGGGCCGCAGACCGTCGCCCAGGGAGAACGCAACATCGTACTTCGCGAAAATCTCGCATAATTCGTCGAAGTGCGTGTACAGGAAGCTTTCCTGCTCGTGCTGCATGCACCATTGCGCCATGATCGAGCCGCCGCGTGACACAATGCCGGTCACACGATTCGCGGTCAGCGGCACATATCGCAGCAGTACGCCCGCATGAATGGTCATGTAGTCCACGCCCTGCTCGCATTGTTCGATCACAGTGTCGCGGAACAGTTCCCAGCTGAGTTTGGTCGCATCATCCTCGACCTTTTCCAGCGCCTGGTACATCGGCACGGTGCCGATCGGAACGGGGGAGTTGCGCAGAATCCACTCGCGGGTGGTGTGGATGTCGTTGCCGGTGGACAGGTCCATGACCGTGTCCGCACCCCACTTGGTTGCCCACGTGAGCTTGTCCACTTCTTCGTCGATGGATGACGACACCGCGGAATTGCCCATATTCGCGTTGAGTTTGGTGAGGAATTTCGTACCGATGATCATCGGCTCGGCTTCGGGATGGTTGATATTGCAAGGCATGACGGCACGACCGGCTGCGAGTTCGGAACGGACGAGTTCGGTGTCGCAATGTTCGCGCGCTGCGACGAAGCGCATTTCCGGCGTGATGATGTTATGCCGCGCATACCACATCTGCGTGACCGGGTGTCCTGCCGCTTTCAATGGATTATGCTTGCGTCCACGCCATTCCTTGGTCGCTTTGCCGCGTTTGACCGCGCGCTTGCCGTCATCGGCGAGGTTGCGCTCGCGGCCTTCGTATTCGACGACGTCCCCTCGGTCGCGGATCCAGTCGAGGCGCAGTGGCGCGAGTCCTTCTTTCGGGTCGCATGCGGGGCCTTCGGTGTTGTAATCGTGGAACGGCGGGTTTGGGCCGACACCGGGGGTATCGGAGAGTTTGATTTCGGTGTAAGGCACGTCGAGGTCGTAGCTGCCGGATTCGTTCTCGAAATGGACGCGTTCGGTTTTGCGGATGTGTGCCTTGTCGCGTTGCGTGCAGCCGCGTGCGGCGATGTCGACGCGCTGCTGTTTGGCGAGTCGTGCGGCTTCCTTTGCAGCTTTCGCGTTGGTGAAGTTGCCGGATTTGGCGGCTTGTGAACAGTTGAGTGAGGTGGCGGGCAGGTTGCCGTCCGCCACCTCATTGGCGTCCCCCACAGATGTTGTCCCCGCTGCCGGTGCGTTCGAGATGGTACGCGCCGCGTATCCGTGATGTCCGCTGCCGCGCACGCTGCGCCACGCATCCACCATCGCTTGAGTGGTGGCTTTCGGGTCCTCAGCCCCGGCGATTGCCGAAACCACGAACCAGCCGGCGGCTTTGGAGGCTGCCAGATCGCGCATATCGGCGAGGGTCACACCTCCGCCGATGACAACCGGATAGTCGCTGGCGGCGCAAATGGTGTTGATGAGGTCGATGCTCAGGAAATGCTTGCTGCCGTCATTTTCGACGACAATGGCTTCGGGCTTGGTGGTTGAGGGGTGCAGCGGTGCGGCGCCGATGTAGTCGATGCAGCCGCTGGGCAGTTCGTTGATGAGTTTGACGAGGCTTTCGGTTTCCGCGCTCAATCCGATGATGGCATCGTCGCCGAGCAGCTGTCGCGCTTCGCGGGGGTCCATATCGTCTTGTCCGATGTGTACGCCGTCGACTTTGATGCCGAGGTTGCGGCACTGCCAAACCACGTCTACGCGGTCGTCGATGACGAATGCGACAGTGTCGGACTTGCCGTTGTCTTCGATGATTTGTGCGATATCGCGTGCGGTTTCGGTTAACTGTTTGGCGTCTGCGGTTTTGTCGCGCAGCTGGATGAACGTTGCTCCGCCTTGCAGTGCGTCGTCGACGATGTCGCCGACCGGCCGGCCTTTGGTGTCTTGCGAGCCGAGAATGCAGTAGGCGGTCAGGTCGAAGCTGTCGCGCATGGAGGCGTAGGGATACGGGTTGGATGGGTTGGTCATGGTGTTCTTTCTGTTGATGGAAGCCGGTATGGATTCCAAAGTATGTTCGGTGATGGCTTGAGGCTACAGAATATGCGAACGATTCATCCGCTTGATACCAGATATGGCATGGTGATATCACGCGGCGGAATGGTTACGTTTGCATGCGTACCGCCGGACGGTACACGCCCCGGCAATCGGCACGACGCCGCGATGTAGCGTAGCGTGCCGGTCAGGCGGATTCAGCGGTGATTGGAGACTGGGAAACCGTCTGCGCAGTGGTGTTCCACAGGGCGTCCAGGAATGCGGTCTGGAAGCTGCCCGGACCGTGGCTGGCACGCTCGGCTTCTTCACTGGCGCGATTGTACAGGGCGCTCGCGGTCAATGCGGCGGTAAGCGGATCGGTTACGGCGAGATAGGTGGCGGTCACGCCTCCGAGCGAGCATCCCGCTCCGGTGATTTTGGTCATCATCGGGCTGCCGCCGGGCAACCGGTAGACGGTATCGCCATCGGTCACGAGGTCGGTTGCGCCGGACACGGCGACCGCGGCACGGTGGTTTGGAGCGTATCCGCGCAAATACCGAGCCATAATGATGGCGGCGTCACGTGCACTGTCCACATCATCCACCGCCTCGACACCGGCCGGTCTGGTGGTGTCGGTGTGAGGGTCGGCGGACGGGACGTTGAGATCCCAGATTCCCGCCAACGCAATGATTTCCGAGGCGTTGCCCCGCACGATGGTCGGGGGAGCGGAGCGGAAAGCCCAGAGAATGGCGGAACGCGTCCTGCCGATTCCGGCGGCCACGGGGTCGAGCACCCATGGGTGTTGCGCGGCGTGCAATGAACGTGCGATGTTGCCCAGAGCGTCTTTGAAGAATGGCAGTAGGGTGCCGACGTTGATATACGTGGCTTTGGCGATGGCCGCGGTATCGATGATATCGTCCGGCAGGTAGCTCATTGCCGCGGTGCCTCCTGCGGCAAGCTGCGCGTTAGCGACAAGGTTGATGGTCACGAAATTCGTGAATGACTGGGCGAGCGGGGTGGTGTCCCGCACGCTGTCCACGGCTTGGGCGATCAGCTCGCGTTGGTGATCGTCGTCGGCGAGCGGCGTGGCTTCGGTATGCGCGCTGAATCGCTTGGCGTCGTCAACGATGGACGAGTTGCCACTGGTGTCTGGTGATGCGTCTGTGCTCATCATTGCTCCCTACGCTGGTTCTAACCAACAGGTTCTAAGGGTCAGGCACGTTGCCTTTCTCAGCCCGACCTTGCGGCTGGGCTCCCCTGCATTGGATTATGGGAGCTATCGTAGGAATGCCTGTGGACACGGATGCGTATTCCGGCTCCCATGGTGTCTGGCGCGCAGCGCTTGCCGGTTGTTGGCATGTTGTACAGTGTGTAGTAATGACAACGATTGCATCCTAATGTCGGGGTTGCTGTCATTGAGTACAGTGTTGGCGCGTGATTCCAACGTGGTAGAGCGTGCCGTACTGGAGAGAGTGAGAGCCGGGGCGAACGAGAGAAGAAGGCATGGCGTTGAATCTGGCCGACAATGTGCACAAGAGAGCGTCCGAAGATTGCACAATGCATGTTGAAACGCATGCTGAAACGCACGCTGCCACAATGCGCAAGGAACCGCGTTCATCATCGCGCGATACCGCTTCAGCTTCACCGTTCAGTCCGGTAATCCGACGATGGAGAAACCGCGAGTCGGGCGTTGAAGGTTTGCGCATCATCGCCATGGTGATGATTGTTGCGTATCACGCATACCGCTATGGTATCGTGGAGCAGAACATTGCTCTTGGGTCGTCGGCGTTTGACCTTTTTATGCTGTCTTTGAGTCCGTTGGGGAAAACCGGTGTTGCCATCTTCTTTCTTATCTCTGCCTGGTATTTATGCGAGCGTGAAGCGCCCACCTTCCGCTCGTCATTGAGAAAAGCCTGTTATCTTGAGCTTGAAGTGCTGATGTATACCATTGTTCTGTTTGCGGAATATCGTATTCTCGTGCCAAACGCCTTGCTGTCGGTAGACGATATCGTAAACAATCTGTTCCCGATTTCTTCGAATGCTTTGTGGTATGCGACGGCGTACATTATGTTTCTGCTGCTATACCCGTTTGTCACGGCGGCGTTGCGTGCTATCGGCCCGAGTATGCATGCTCGTTTGGCATTGGTGATGTTTGCGGTTTGGGGTGTTGCATATGGTTTGACGCGGTACGCAACGTGGGAGTTTCCGACATGGAGTTTCATATATTTCATATATTTATACATCTTGTTGTCGTATTATCGCTGGTATTTGCGTGAGATAACACCTTCCACGGCATGGCTGATGGTTGCGGCAGGGTGTTTGATTTTTGTTGTCCATATCGCTTCTTGCGTTCTTGCGTTCCGGTATACGGGTAACCACAGTTATATCAACAAAGATCATCTGTTTTTGACAGAGGAAGGAAAGCTTCCTGTGTTGCTGGTGGCGTTTGGCCTTGTATCGTTGGCCGTTCGTTGTCATCGACGCATTATCGGAGTCAATGCTGTGGCATCGGCGATGTTTGGCGTATATGCGTTGCATGATAATGCTTTGTTGCGCAACCTGTTGTGGACAGGAACGTTCTCCATGCGTCAAGTTGAGACTTGGCGTGCTCCTATCGCTGTAGTCGTCGCTGCTATTGTGTGTATTGTCGTGTTCGGCACAATCGTTGATATTCTTCGTCAGTTGTTGTTCGCAATGACCATCGATAAGCATTACAACACTTGGTTTGATGCTGCCTATGATTGGTTATACAGCTGTAAAGTGGCGCAGTGGTTGCGCGCATCGCTTCAACCGGTGAGGGGGATCGTGCATGACGTGTACGATACGGAAGGACGGGCATCGTGAGTAGTGCTGTTGAAGGAAGTGTACCGGTCTCGCGGCGGTCTACTGATGCGCGTCGCACGTACCGCATCCGCAAGTGGCTTGCCGTTCCGAAGAATCTTCTTCATATTGGAGTGTTGACGGCGTATATCGCCGTCGTTATCACGGTGATGTGCTTCCATGAACCGTGGTTCGACGAAGCGCAATCGTGGCTGATGGCCCGTGACTGCTCATGGCATGATTTGTTGCTGGTGCGCCCGCATTACGAGGGGCATCCGCCGTTCTGGTGGCTGTTGCTGGCGATTCCTGCGCGTCTTGGCGTGCCATACGAGTGGGGGTTGAAAGGCGTGCAGCTGATAACGGCGATCTTCCTCGTGTGGCTGCTGGTGTTCCGCTCGGGATTGCCGGAAGTGCTGCGCATCATACTGCCGTTCACGTATTTCGTGTGCTATCAATACGGCGTGACTTCGCGCCCCTATGCGCTGATGATGGCAGCAATGGTGCTGACCGGAATATCATGGCGCAATCGCGATGACCACCCTTGGCGGCTGATTGGATCGCTGATATTGCTGTGTTTGTGCAGTGCATACGGTGTCGTACTCGCCGGCGGTATCACGATGGTATGGGTGTGGCGCGTGTGGCGTCAACGCGGAATGCGCGGTGTGTTGATGGGGTCGAAACCTCGTCTGGCGGGTTGGTTGGTGCTCTTGGCTGTGGCGATTGGAATCATCACGCTGATCTTGCCGAAACCGAATACGTATGACAGCGGTTTGAAGTTGCTTACGGATTCGCCGCTTCCAAGTACTTGGGAGATGGTGTTGCGATTCTGGTTCTGTTTGCCGTCAGAGATGATGTTCACATCAGTGTTCACTGATACTATGCTGAGTTCTGTCACCGCATTGACATGGGAATGGGTGATGATGGCCGTCATTTCCGGTCTCGTATGGGCGGTGTTTATCCGTTTTGCTTACCGGCGTGGCGAACTCGGGTTTCTGCTTGTCCCATACGCGATGATGTGCGTGCTGGGGGCCAGATATTTCGCGATTCATCATGTGGGAATTATCTTGGGGTATTTCATCATGGTGCTGTGCGTGCTATGTCGGGATTCTCCTTTGAACATGGATGATGTTCCGGCATGGATGAAGACCGTGGGCGGTCGGATTTTTGCGCGGATCAGCCAACGTGACCGTTCGCTGGTTGTCGGCATGGGCAAGTGCCTCGGAGTGCTGCTGCTGAGCATCAGTGTCTATTGGAATGTTTTCGCGTGCGTCACCGATGTACTGTACCCCTACTCTCAAGCGCGGGCTGTGGCTTCGCTGATTAAGCGTGGGAATTTGCAAGGTGAGCGGATGATGTCCGGCTGGACACGTACGCCGGCGACGAAGGCGGAACAGCAGGAATGGGATGGCGAGTTCTGCGGCGGTGGTAATAATTGCATTGATTTCACGACGTGGATTGCTCCTGAACTCATTGTTGCGAACCCGTATTTCAGTAAAAACTTGGCATCGAATTCGTTCAATGATTTGAGCTATCTGCCGTGGTACCAGCCTGCTGGGCAGGCCCAAAAAGACCTTGAATCGTGGAAGGGCGAGGAAGAGCCGGCGCTCTATTTCACACGTTTCCAGCCGTTTTATTTCACGGAATTCGGGTATGATCGCGACGACTATATCAAGGTGAATTATGTGCGTATTGTCCGTCCGTGGAAGGATCAGCGCGCGGTAAGCACATGCAGCGTGTATATGCGTAGGGATGTGTATCGCAAGGTGTTCCACAAAGAAGCGCCGAACACGCTGACTGTAGATGTCGATATCAGCTGAGGTCAGCAGAAGCCCCGTTTTCTGCTTCTATCGACGCTGAGTGGTGTGTGAGCGTCGGCAGAGGGTTGTGGTTTTGTTTCTACCGACGCTGATGGGCATGTGAGCGTCGGTAGAAACAGGTAGAAAACCTTCTGCCGACACTGACAGGCATCTGAGCGTCGGCAGAAACAGGGGGATGACCGGCCGGTAGGACCGGGACGGGGCCGCCCTTGGGCCGATTCGTTCGGCTGGGGGCGATTCGTTCGGCCGGAGGACTGATTGTCACCGGCCGGGTCGGCCCCCGGCTTGCGGTCAGTAGGCGGCGCGGGCTTGGACGAGCTTCTCGAATTCCTTGCGGTCCTGGCAGCGTTTCTCGGCGATGTCGAGCTGCACGTCGCCGCGGTTGACCAGCCGCGCCAGGTCCTGGTCCAGCGTGTGCATGCCCAGGTCGCCGCCCGACTGCAACTGCGTACGCACCTGATGCGTCTTGCCCTCGCGGATCAACGCGCTGATCGCCGGCGTCGCGTACATCACCTCGGTCGCCGGGACACGCCCGTGCCCGCTCGCCTTCGGCAGCAGCGTCTGTACGATCACCGCCCGCAACGTGGACGCGACCTGCACGCGGATCTGCTGCTGCTGGTTCTCCGGATACACGTCGATCAGACGATCCACCGTCGAGCCCGCGTCCTGCGTATGCAGGGTCGCGAACACCAGGTGGCCGGTCTCCACGGCCGTCAACGCCGTGCTGATTGTCTCCAGGTCACGCAACTCGCCCACCATGATGATGTCCGGGTCCTCACGCAACGCGTGCTTGAGCGCCTCCGCGAAACTCAACGTGTCCGTGCCCACCTCACGCTGGCTGACCACGCAGTTCTTATGCCGGTGCACGAACTCGATCGGGTCCTCGATCGTGATGATATGGTCATGCCGCTCCGCGTTCGCCTTGTCCACGATCGCCGCCAGCGTGGTCGACTTGCCCGAACCCGTCGGGCCGCACACCAACACCAGGCCGCGCGGCAGGAGCGCCAGGTCCGCGATCTTCTGGTCCAGACCCAACTGCGTCACCGACTTGATCTCCAACGGGATCGTACGCAACGCCGCGCACACGCCGTTACGGTCCTGATACACGTTCACACGGAACCTGACCAGATCCCCGATTGCGAACGACACATCCAACTCGAGCTCCTGCTCGAACCGCTGCAACTCCTGATCCGTCGTCATCACCTGCACCGCAGCCAACGTCCGCTCCTTATCCCAGACTTGGCTTTCCGGCACTGGCGTGAGTCGCCCATCGACTCGCAGCATGGGGTTGTCGCCAACCACCAAGTGAAGATCGGACGCGTTGAGTTCCACCAGACGGTACACCGCGTTGATGAATTCGGTGTCGGCGTCGGGATGCTCGCGGAACATTGTTTGTGCGACCAGCTGTGCCTTTTCGCGACGCTTTTTGAGGACGGCGTTGTTTTTTCCGCTGTCGTCGGTCGGCGGTACGACGAAGGTCGGCGCCTGCAGATTGACCTGCTGGTAAGAGACATTACCCTGTGCAGCCTGCTGGGCTCCCGTTTGCGCGGCTTGTGCTGATTGTGCCTGACGCATCTGCTGCGCTTGGATCGCTTGCGCCTGCATGCGCTGCTGGTAGACCTGCATTTGTGCGGAGCTGATGGTGGTTGTCGCTGCGGCTTGCTGGTTTTGCGCTTGCGCTTGTGAAGCCTGTTGCTGCGCTTGCATCTGCTGGAGCATGGCCTGCTGGTACGCAGCGTACTGCTGCTGACGGGCTTGTGCGGCTTGCTGTTGGGCAAGATATTGCGCTTGCAGGGCTTGCACCTGTTCGGCTGTCGGCGTTTGAGTAGGTGTTTGGGTTTGGGTTGCTGATTGCTGTTCGTTCATGGTGTGCGATTCGTTGGAAGTGGTGGTGGTTGGTGTGTTGACTTGTTGTTGTGCGGCTTGCGTTGATGGTGCGGTTGACTGAGCTTGTGCAGCATGCTCGCGCGTGCTCGTTTGCCCAGATTCGGCGGCGGGCTGATTGGCTTGTTGACCGGCTTGCGCGGCTGGCTCGGCAGTCTTAACCGCGGCAGCAGCAGCCTTGTCGGCATCGCTGGCATCACCTGCTGTGGCGCCGGTGTCAGCGGCAACGGGTTCAGACGCATCCTCAGCAGCGTCAGCAGCACCAGCTGCGTCGGCAGCGCCTGCAACGGTCGCGTTTACGGCAGGATTGCCAACGTTTGCATTACCGTCCGCGTTGACATTACCGTCCGCGTTGGCATTGCCGGCTTCGCTCACATCGCTGCTGTTCTCGCCAGCTTCTGCGACTATCGCGTTCTGTCCCTCGCTGAGGATCGGAGCGCTGATCGGCGTGAGCGTGCCGGTGAGCGTCGCATACGTTTTCTTGCGTTCATCGTCGAAGTCGTCGAAGTCGTCGAAGTTTTCCAAGTCGCCTGGTTTCAGGCCGAGCGACGCTTCGATTTGCACGTCGTCCCGGCTGTTGATTCGAGCTGATTGCTGCGCCAGCTCTGCCAGTGAACTGTCGGAGGGCAGGGTTTCCTCCGGCTTTGCTTCGTAGGATGATTCGGGGAACAGCTTGGGCTTCTGGGCGTCCTGCTTTTCGTAGTATGCTGAAGCGTTTTCGTCAAGCATGGCGAAAATCTTCTTCATACCGTCGTCGAGGTTTGGGTCATCCGCGCGAATGGCGGTTTTGTCGGAGAAGTGACGCCCGCGCTGCACTTTGTCCGAGTAGAACGGCGTGGTGTTGGGGATGGTGACGCCTTTGAGCCCGCTGAGGTAGGAGTTGCTGCGTGATGCGCCTTCCTCCAGGATTTCTTCGGCGGCGTCAGCGGCGGAATCTGAATCTGTGGGTTCGGATTCCGGATTCTCTTCTGATTCAGCTTGATGACCGGCATCTGTTGCGCCAGATTCGCCAGATCCGACTTTGGCAGGTCCGCCGTGCGTATTGGCGCTATCCGTGGTATTCCCTGAATCGTTAGCAGACTCAGCTGGCGTTGCCGTCTGCGCCTGTTCTTGCAAGGCCAGAGCGGCGGATCCGTCCGCGCCGGTGTTGGCAGGGGAGCTGACGGCAGCGCCTGTCTGACCGGTGGATCCGCCTGATCCGACCTCCTGCTGCTGTATATCGTCTGTCATACTGTGTCCTTGTGTCTCTTCTCTTCTGGCGCGCTTGTAGCCCGTGCGCACCGGACGGTGTGTTGCGAAAGCTTAGGGGTGTTCGTCAATCAGACGGTGACTCGCAGGACTTCTTCGACTGAGGTGATCCCGGCAAGCGCCTTCTGCCATCCGTCTTCACGCAGGCTGGTCATGCCAGCCTCGGTCGCTGCTTTTTCGATTTCGAGGCTGGTCGCGCCTTTGGCGATCAGGCTTTCCATCTTTTCGTCCACGCCCATGACCTGCTGGATGGAGACTCGGCCCTTGTACCCGGTATTGGAGCATTCCTGACAGCCGACCGGGCGCCACACGTCGGGCAGCTCGTCGCCCTCCTGATACGGTACGCCAAGCATTTTGAGCTCGGCGGCGGTGGCTTTGTCTTTCCGCGCGCAACGTTTGCACAGTCGGCGTGCCAGTCGCTGTGCCATTACGGCTGCGAGCGAGGAGCTGATGAGGAACGGCTCGACGCCCATCTCGGTGAGTCGGGTGACCGCGCTCGGGGCGTCGTTGGTGTGCAGGGTGGAAAGCACCAAGTGGCCGGTCAGCGACGCTTCGATGGCGATGGTCGCTGTCTCTTGGTCTCGAATCTCGCCGATGAGCACGACGTCAGGGTCGGCTCGCAGGATGGAACGCAGCGCCGCCGCGAAGGTCAGGCCGGCTTTGACGTTGACTTGTACCTGATTGATGCCTTTCATACGGAATTCGACCGGGTCTTCAACGGTGATGATGTTGATTTCCGGCCGTGCCACGTCGCCCAGCGTCGCGTACAGGGTGGTGGACTTACCGGATCCGGTAGGTCCGGTGACGAGCACCATGCCGTATGGGCGTTGGTAGGCCTTCTGGAAGACCTTGAGGTTGCGTTCTGAGAAGTTGAGGTCTTCGACTTTGAGGTTGCCTGCCGGAGTTGACAGAATACGCATGACAACGGTTTCACCCCACACGGTCGGCAGGGTGGCGACACGAAGATCAACGCTCTTGCCGCCGTGCCGGACGGTAATACGGCCGTCTTGCGGGCGACGGCGTTCGCCGATGTCGAGGTCGGCCATGACCTTGATACGGCTGATGACACCTTGGATCATGGCTTTTGGTGCGCGTTGAAATACGTGCAGCACGCCGTCGATACGGTACCGTACTTCGAGCCCGTCTTCCTGCGGTTCGATGTGGATATCTGAGACGTTATCGTCGATGGCCTGGTTGATCAGCAAGTTGACGAATCGGGCGACGGGGGAGGAGTCTTCTTCATCGTCGGATTCGAGGTTGATTTCTTTCTTCGCTGTGGCGGCGATTTCGTGGGAGATTTCGTTGAGCTCGTCGTTGGCTCGCAGGTAGCGGTTGAGCGCGGTTTCCATCTGCGAAGGCATGGCGACCATGGGCAGTACGGTCATGCCGGTGGTCGCGGATACGCCGTCGACTGCGGACAGGTCGCGTGGGTTGGCCATGGCGAGGGCGAGGCGGCCGTTGATGATGGAGATCGGCAGCAACTTTTCGGCGCGGCACATCTCGGCGGGCACTTTGTCAATGACGCTGCGGTCGACTTGGTATTCGTTGAGGTCGACGAACGGCAGGCTCATGCTTTGCGCGAGTTCCATGGCGAAAGCGCGTTCGGCCTTTTCGTCCGCCATGAAATCGCCTGTCATGGATGGCGCGGTGGTCGGATCGAAGCCGCTGTTGGTGGCCGCATGCTTGGGGGCATTCGGCTTGAATACCATTGAGGTGTCGTATGTTGTGGTCGGATCCATGTGGGGGGTCTGCGGTGTGCTCTGTTGCTCGTCTTCCTTTGGCCGCTTGCGGAAGAATAGCCCTCTCGAGTTGGTATCCTCGCCCATGATGTAAACCCTCCGTCCTTGGTCCGTGGCGCTCGGCGCGCTTTTCCGGCTTCGGTTGGGCGCGCCCATATACAGCTAACTATACCTTGAAATGAGAACGTTTGCTTACCGTGTTGTATATCTGTCGCATCGTCACGCCAATTCAGGGTGTCCCGTATGCGGCATGCGGTCCAATCGTGCTGGCATACCGCGGGCGACATGCCATGAAACGTTTAATCCATTCTCATTGCACATGTTTTCATTGCTACATGATATATGTCACACAAAGTGATAAAATGTCGATATCCGACAGGCACGTATGTGTCAAGTCCCATTGTTGGAACATGACTTACGCCCGGCATTCATGGTGACAGGTGTACGCGCGCCCTCGGTGAGTTAAGCGACTGTGGTGTTGCGGAGGTGGTAACCATGAGAGAGGCAATGCGTAAGGCCCGCAGTGAGCAGGGGTTCAGCTTGGTTGAGCTCTTGGTTGTTGTCATCATTATTGGCATTCTCGCTGGTGTAGCGGTTCCTATTTATCTGAATCAGCGTAAGTCGGCGTGGCGTTCATCGGTGCAGAACGATGTGCATAATGCTCAGGTGACCATCGCTACCGCTATGACCAAGACCAAAGACAGTGAAAAAATCACGATGAAGAGCAACGATTCCTCGCAAAAGTGCAGTGAATCGGAATGCACATTCACCCAAGCTGGCGGCACCATCGGAGGCAATGCCATCACGGTGTCCAAAGGCAACACCATCAAAGTAGACATCACGTATTCCACATCCAACGGAGGTACCTCTTACACCATCAACGGTGGTAACGAGAATCTCGGCGGGTACGAATACACCTACCAGAGCACAACCGGATCGCTGGAGTGGCATCCGCATAAGCCGTGAACCTGTTGTCGCCCGCAGCTGTTGAGATCTGCGGGCGACAACTGGTGGATGCTTGTTATGTGCGTCGCCAACGGTCATATTCAAACAGCAAACGGCCATGTCAGCTGGGGCTCATACCTGGCGTAAGAGAGGAGAGACACCGTGGGTCATATGAAGGGTGGGAGGCAGTCGCTGCGTAAACGTATGCAGCGGGGCTTCACCATGGTCGAGGTCATTGTGGCAATCGGCATGCTGACGCTCGTCGGACTCGCGGCGGCACAGTTCGCCATAACCGCCGTCCATTCCTCGTATGCGCATCAGCAGCGTTCCATCGCAGTCGGGCTGGCTGAATCCGGCATGGAGCAGGTGCAGGAAAGCGTGAAGGGGAAGGACGGCAATACGATTTTCTCCACGCTGACTTCAGGCATGGCAAAATCCCAGGCTCAAGAGGCGCTTAAAACGGCTTCTGATTTGAATGTCATTGAAAACGCTGCCGACACGATTGATTTGGGATGGTCTGATACTCCCAGCGCTACGGCGATTCAAGCCAAGGTCGAGACGACCGATCAGCAGGGCAAAGGCACCACGTATACGGTGTATACGGTTGTCGGCAAGTGCTACCGCCTGTCTACGCAGGCTTCCTGCTTGTCCGCTGCAAAGCAGGGCTTGGTAACGACAGCTGGTGCAGTTGGATCGTTCAAGTATGTTGGCCAAGGCAATACCGCCGTTGAAGCCGCTTCGATCACCGATCCCACGAAGTTTCCGACCGGCCCGTTCAACACCGGCACGGCTGCAAGCCAGACATACTCGCCGATGGTTCGTGTGGTGGTGTTGGTCACTTGGCCTGACAGCCAGCATCAAGGCAAGACCTGCTGGTACAGCACGGCTACCATTCTCGACGGCAGCAACGACGACACCTTGAAGACCAAGTGAGGCGGTGAACCAGATGGATAACGGTATGAACGGCATGGAACAGTCGGGTCGGGCATCATACGCACGCCGCAATCGTCAGGAACAAGGTGCGGTGTCCGGGGGATTTACCGGGGCGATTTCCTCTTGGTGGCACAAGCTGAGGAGTGCAGAAGGACAGCGCGGCGTTTCTTTGACTGAACTCATGGTGGCGCTTGGCATCTTCCTGCTGTTTTCCTCGGTATTCACCGCCAGTGTGATGCAGTATCTTAGGTCCACCAGTTCTACTGCGGTGCGCGCTCAATCTGCATCCAATGTCATGATGGCCACTCAGCGTTTGGAACGGTTTATCTCGTATTCCAATTCGATTGGGTACGCGACAACTGGTGGCTCGAGCGGAACCACCGATAAGAACACGGTGCTGATTTATTCGGCGCCGTCATCCGGTAATGACTCCGGCGTGACCAGTGCCAGTGTCGGCCAGTGCATCATGCTGTATTACAAGCCGGCGACTTGGTCGAGCGGCAATTTGCAGAATACGGGCACGTTGTATTATCAGACGGCTGATGTGGACAGTACTGGTGCTCATGGAACCTATTCGACGAAACATGCGTTGTTGAATTCGATTACCAATGCGCCGACTGCAAGCGGGCTGAGCAAAGCTGATTTGCTTACGGTCAAGTCTACGGATACCTTGCAGTTCTCTCCGGTGGTAGGCCAGTACTCAGGTAGCAAACTGGTCACCTCGAATACTCAGGTGACATTCAGCTCGAGGAATTCTTCCGCTGCTGATCCTTCGGGTGGTGCTGCGATTACGTACGAGGCATGCCGCTGATACATGTTCAATACTGAGTATTTGTCTCAAGGCATGAGGATGTTCTGACAGCGTTTGCAAGTATTGTCTGAATGTTTCGCTGAATAGGTGATGATGCTTGAATCGTTGAACGTGGAATAATGAGGGCGGCGCTGTATGATGGGGCGGCATGTTGGAATGAACATGCCGCCCCATCACGTAAGCAATGACAGTCATCACATGTCACTGGCATGAATCCATCGCACGGGGATCGCGGTTTGTGAAGATTTTCCTTTCCACAGACGGTTAACTGGCGGTTGTTGTCGTCATTGTCACTGCAATCGTTTACAATAGGGGGTATTCAATCCCCCGAAGACGGGGGTGCAGAAAACCGAAGAACCTGAGTTCGAAGGAGAGATTATGAAGAGCGTTCAGAACGCGCTGAACAGTCGTAAGAATCGGCGCATTACTGGTTGAATGAATCAGCTCAACCCGGCAGTGCATTCCGCGCATGAGGGGGTGCACTGCTTGTCCGTGTCGTCTCCGGGCGCCACGGGCACAACCGTAACCAAGCATCGTGCTCCTCTGCGGTGCTTCGGCTACGTTCATGCACAATCCGGATGTAATCCGGCGGTTAGAGAGAGTACGGAGGGGACGCCCATCAGGGCGTGAACACGGGAAACACAACAGACAGGGTAAACATGCCACAGGGTCAAGCAAGTAAGACCGCAGTCTGGCGGTACAAGGGTGTAACGACGGATGGCACGCGCAGGCAACAGGGCACGGTCGAGGCGGCGACGCAAGATCAAGCGATAGCCCGCATCACGAAGCTCGGCATCATTCCCACAGAAGTGGTGAACACTGCTGAGGCCAAGGGTCTGAACATGGAAATCGGCCTTGGCTTTACCAAGTACCCGTCCAAGAAGGACTTCGCGGTCATGTCGCGTCAGCTGGCGACGATGGTCACCGCTGGTGTGTCGTTGACTCGTGCATTGGGCATCGTGGTCGACCAGACACCGAACCAGAAGCTTCGTGATTCGCTCCGCCATTGCCTGACGGATATCGAAGGCGGTAAGTCGTTCTCTGATTCCATGCAGGATCAGAGTGATGTGTTCCCGGCAATCATGATTTACATGGTCCGTGCTGGTGAAACAGGCGGCTTCCTTGACGGTGCCTTGAACACCATCGCCTCGAGCTTCGAAGCGGATGTGCGGTTGCAGCAGCAGATCAAGTCTGCTATGGCATACCCGGTGGTGGTGTTGTGCATCGCTTTGCTGCTCGTGGGCGTCATGCTCCTGACCATTGTGCCGACCTTTAAGAATATGTACGATTCCATGGGAGCGGAACTGCCTGCCGTCACCAAGGTGCTGGTGGTTATGGGGCAGGCGGCGCCTATCGCCATTCCGGTTCTGGTCATCGCAATCGTCGTGTTCTCTGTCTGGTGGCGTCGCAACCGCAAGGAAGTGTTCATCCGCCGTTGGTGGGAGCCGTTCAAACTGAAGGCACCGGTGTTCGGCAAGTTGAACACGAATGTGGCGTTGGCTCGGTTCTGCCGCAACTTCTCGTCCATGCTGCATGCAGGCGTTCCGATTACGGACGCTCTGGACATTGTCGGTTCGACATCGGGTAATTACACGATTGAGAATGCAACCCGTACTGTGAGCACGGAGATTCAGAAAGGTCGCCGTCTGGCCGATTCGATGGCGATGGAACCGGTGTTCCCGAACATGATGGTCCAAATGGTTGCCATTGGTGAGGATTCTGGTGCTGTCGACCAGATGCTTGACAATGCGGGTCGCGCGTACGACGAGGAAGCTCAGTCGATCGCCAAGCAGCTGACCTCGCTGCTCGAACCAATCATGATTCTTGTTCTCGGTATCATCGTAGGCTTCATGGTCATCGCACTGTACATGCCAATGTTCGACATGTTTAACGCGATCGACAACATGTGATCACGGTCGCAAAAGCGCTCCTTAGGTGGAAATCACAGCATAGGAAACAGCGAAGAGGTTGTCATGAAAGAGTCAGTGTTGTGGCGTCGTCTTGATCGCGCGGTGGGTACGCGGCTGCGTGCGCGCTACAAGAACAGGGAATCGGGCGTCGCTATGGTAATGGCGCTCATGTTCATACTCGTCGTATTGCTCACGTCGACATTGCTGCTCGGCATTCTGCTGTCACAAGCGTTGCCGTATCGCAACAATGCGCGCAACGCCCAGGGCAAGGTCGCCGCCGAAGCAGGTTTGCAGGCAGGTCTGAGCTTCCTACGCACGGCTGAAAGTTACTATGAGACCGGGAACTACAGCAAGCTGATGCCTGCCACGGCTGCCGACCCGAGCAAGCCGAGTCTTGACGAAACCTATGCCATGGAGACAGCCACGGCCAGTGGTTCAACCACTGGAACGGTGAAAGTTGTGGCGTTGAACTATGTCCCTGTTGATGACACCTCGTCCGGCACCACGGCGGTATCAACGTCATCCGCCACTCATAACCAAAAGCTGTCGTACCGTATCCAGATCGGCTATTATGACGGTGATCCTGATGCCGGTGGCAAGATGGTTACTGATGCGACCAAGCTCTCGAGCGTGAAGTACGCCGTGGTGGTGTCGTACGGCTATGTCAACCGTTACCCGGATGGCCGTACTTCTGGTACCGAGGCCGACCCGGTGCGGACCGCCGCGGCGAAGTACAAGTTCGGGCAGTCTAAGGAGCTGCCGGGAGGTGGCGGCGGTGGTTCCCCGATGCGCAATAAGCCCATGGAAGATACCAGTTCGCCGTGGATTATTGTTTCTTCCTACACCAGTGATAAGAATGGTGACTTGGAGGAAGTTGTCGCCGAAAACAGTGTAGATGATAACGGCTTGCTTTGGGGAGATCATCTCAAGAAAGCTGTACCGGATCCACGTAATGATTTATGTTATGTTGCAACAACCGATACAACAGGGAACATTGATCCTACTAAATCAGCGATTGTTGGCTCTGCGGTGAGAGTATTCAGAAAAGCCGTCCAGAAACCCGGTACTACCAATACATATGTATATTCGGAGTATTGCAAGCAGCACGGAAAATATAGCTCGCTGAATCAATGGGTTTATGGGAAAGACGATAGTATTCGTCTGGCGTCAAATACTAGCCTGTGCATGACTGGTGTAGATATCTCACATCGTTCGGTTGCTGGAGGTACTGGAACTGATGGTGTGATTCGTTTAACGACGTGTGGCAATAGCTATTCTCCGGCTGTAAGTGACGGGAAAGTGGTTCCGGGCGTAGGCTTGACTTGGAAAGATCAAGGATATGATGCTGCCGCAGAATTGGCTGATGCCAACAGTTTGCTCAACAAATACCAGAAATGGGGTTTCTACTACGGATTCGTGAATGCCGGATATCTCAACTTTGGAAAGTATGGTTCTGGTCAGGAAAATACGCCGCAATACTCCACTGGCGCTTTCCATACGAATGGAAGCCAATATCGTCATACTCTGTTCCAAACTATGTATGCGCAAAGGATTGCGAACGCTAATGTGACACCGAGCGCAAAATGGGGACAGTGCGATGCTGATGTTTCAAGTAAGCAGTACGAGGGTACAGACTCTTGCTATCTTTCATCCTCGCAATGGACTGAGAACTTCGGCGATAAAGGTAGCAAGATTGGCTACACATTTGCTGAAAGTCTAGGGTCAGGCGGCGAAGCGGGATGGAATACGAACCAAATCGTGTCAAGTTCTGGTTCGTGCATGCATGCGTGGTCAAACGGCAATATGGTTGCTACCAAGCAGTGCTATGTCAATGCCGCACCGTCATATTCATATTGCTATTCCACGGCAATGAATGGTACGGGAGACATCGATGAGAATAGCTCTGGGTCGTGGATTTATGCATGCCCACAGACGAGCAACAACGTCAATTGGAAAACCGATGGCTTCTGGTATGATAAAGGTAGTGATGGAGCTGCTGGCAGGAAGCTTACGACCATCACTTCTCAGTGGTCTCAGAATGGTTGGCGTCCGCAGGCGAATGGCTCTATTAAAACGTACTGCTACTACGTTAATAGTGCCACCGTTGGAGAAATTCTTCACTATAAAGAAGGATCTTGCCCTCTTGATGTCGCTAACACAAATACCTTCTATAGATATGAGTATGTAGGCGAAGACAGCATCTTCAATTATAAGTTTGTGCTTGCCTCTACAGCTGACTCGTCATCACCTCTGTGTTTGACAGAGATGTCTAACGGTATGGAGGGTTATACATACACGGGTGAGACTGGAGTTGGCATTGCTAACGACTACTTCAACACACCCGGCAGATATTCGCCTACTGTTGCTCTGCAGAAATGCACAAACAGTTCAAAGAATGCGCTTGGACAAACAATTACGCCGCAGGAATGGAATGGTTCAACAAAACCCAAGCCAGGTCCGGGCAGCGGTACGTATGCCCCGACTGTGAAATCATCCGTCAGCTACGCATCCAGCAAGTACGTGGACGCTGCGAACTGGAAGTGGTGATAGGCTGTGTTGACTTCCTCCATCCTTGCCACCGGTGATGTTCTGGTCGGCTATGGTGTCCCGCATCTGGATACGAACGCGTACGGCGACGGTGTCACGACCGTGGTGCTTGCCGTCGTCGCGTTCGTCATCGGGTGCTTTATCGGTTCGTTTCTCAACGTGGTCATCTGGCGTGTGCCGAACGGCATCAGCTTGGTCAGCCCGAAACGGAGTTTCTGCCCAAACTGCAAGTCCCCAATACGCTGGCATGACAACATTCCCGTTATCTCGTACCTGGTGTTACGAGGCAAGTGCCGCGACTGCCATCAGCCGATCTCCGGACGGTACCCACTCGTCGAACTCCTCGGCGGGCTTATGACCATGCTCGCGGTGATCGGCCCGGCATTGCACCTGTACCCGGTATGGCTGCTGCCGGTCACCATATACTTCGCATGGCTGAGTATCGTCATCGCCTTCATCGATATCGACGAACAACTGATCCTCGATATCATGACCTACCCGTCCATGCTGCTGATCCTTGCCCTGCTCGCACTCGCCTCATGGGGTACCGGCTCATGGACGCCACTCCTGCGTGCCGTCATCTGCGGGGTAGCTCTTGCAGCATTCTATGTGCTACTCGGCTTCATCTGGCCGAACGGCATGGGACTTGGCGATGCCAAACTCGCCGTCATCATCGGGCTTATCCTCGGATGGCTCGGCATACGGCAGCTCATCGTCGGAGCGTTCGCTGCGTTCATCGTCGGAGGGATCTGTGCCCTCATCCAAGTGGCGCTCAAACGCATCAAGATGAAAGGTGGAGTTCCATTCGGGCCATACATGCTCATCGGAGCGTGGCTCGGCATCTACTTCGGAGCTCCCATCGCCAACTGGTACCTAACGATTTGCGGGCTTAACTAGTCCACAGAAAAGAGAAAGGAAAAGGAGGAAGCTATGAAGCCAATCACGACACTGTCGCTGTCGAACGACGCGATTCGCGCGGCCGTCATTGCCAATCCCTACACGGAACGGCCGCAGATACTGCAATACCGCACAATCGGGCTGCCAACCGGCGCGGTCGTCGACGGTGAAGTCGTCGACCCGCAGACCGTCACCGGCCTGCTCAGGGGACTGATCAAAACCGCCAAATTCCCCAAAGACCTCGCGCTCGTCTACACCAGCCGACGCGTCGTCTACAGGGAAATGACCTTCCCGGAAATGCCGCTCGCCGAACTGCACGACACACTACCCTTCCAGGTGAAGAACTACATCGCGTTGCCCGTGGACGACTCCATCATCGACTTCGTGCCGCTTACCCGTGAAGAACAGGCACAAGGCGCAGTGCTCCACGGCATGGTCGTAGCAACCCTGCGCACCGGTGTGGAGAAGACTACGTCAGCCATTCAAAACGCAGGCTTCGCGGTGCGATCCGTGGACGTCAGCGCATTCTCGCTCGCGCGAGTCTTCCGCGATCAGTCACGGGAGAAGGCCATCGCCGTCGTCAACGTCGGTTCCAACAGCACCGACGTCATCGTGCTTTCGCAAGGCCACCCGGTCGCACTGCGAGCCGTGCCGTCCGGTGCGGACGACATCACCCAGGCCGTGGCCAAGGCACTCGACATCCCGTTCGAAGGCGCACTCGAAATCAAGAACCGCATCGGCCTGCAGAACGTCGTCGGTGATGAACGACTCGAAAAAGCCGAGGAAATCATCCGCGACACCACAGCACAGCTGATCGTCGGTATTCGAAACACACTCAACGTGTACAACACCGACCACCCCGCGCAAGTCGCGGACGATATCGTCCTCGTCGGCGCAGGATCCATGCTTGCGGGCTTCCCGCCCGTGCTCGCCAGCTCCACGAACAAAACCGTCACCATCGGCGACCCGTTTGTTCACTTCATTGTTGGAGAGGACGCCAAGCGGCAGAACATTAACGTCCACGGACCCGAATATGCGGCGGTCCTCGGGCTTGCACTAGGAAAGAGGCCACGATGAGCGCATTCAACAAAGGCAGCCACAGCGGCAAAGGCGACAAGTCAGCGTCTCGCCGCCAAGGCAAGAACACCGATCACAAAGACGAAAACAAGGCAAAGGGGAGCATCCTCAACGCAGACCTCTCCAGCCTCGGCAAGTCCAAGAAGACCGGCAAACTCACCCCACCTGACCAGTGGAGCCTAAGCGTTGACCTCCTGCCGAAGTCCGTCGCTGCAATCAACAAAGACCGTGCAATCGCCAAAGTCATGGGCTTCGTCACCGTTGGTGTGCTCCTGCTGTGCATCATCGCAGGACTCGTCGCCAACCAGTTCGTCGTCGCCGCGCGTGGCGAAACTGATGACGCAAGGCTTCAGCAAACCTCACTGACCGCACGAAAAGCCCAATTCAAGGACATTCAGGATGTCCTTGTCACCTCCTACGACATCAACGTCGCGCGAGTGGCGGCACTGTACGGTGAAGTCAACTGGCTGACCGTCAGCGACCAGCTCAACGCGTCACTGCCGGAAGGCGCGAAGTACACGAGCCTCCAGCTGAGCGAATACCAGCTCGGTGGTGGCTCCACAAGCGCCGCTTCGGACTCCAACGTGTGGGGTGGCAACGGTGTGATTCAAGTCAGCTTCACCGTCTCCTCGCCGAACTTCATCTCCGCACAGCAGTTCATCAACAACTTCTCCGGAGTCAACGGCTTCGTCACCGGAGACCTGAGCTCCGTCTCAGGCGGCCAGGACAGCGGATACACGTACACCGGAACGCTGGCGCTGAAGCTCGACGGCAACACCACCGAGCGAAGCGACAACTCCGGCGGTACCTCCAAGACCCTGCGTGGCATGGTCACCACGCTGCGAAACCAGCTCTCCGCAGCCGCAGAAGGCACCGGAACAGCGGACAGCTCGAGCTCGTCCAGCTCAAGCTCGTCCAGCTCAAGCAACTAAGGCACCACCAAGGAGATAACGATGAATTTCAACAAGCACAAGGCGATATGGATCGGCCTGATCGTCCTCATCGTGATCATGATCGGTGTCACCTGGTCGTCCGTGATCATGCCGGCTACGGATAAAGTCCATCAGGCACAAGCCGAAACCGCGCAAATCGACAAGCAGAACGATGCCCTGCAGAAGGATATTGACCTGCTCAACACGGCAAGCGCTACGCCGCAGATATATAAGAGCCGTCTGGCGCAGCTGCAGCGAGAAATCCCGACCAGCTATAACCAGTCCGAGTTCATAGCGTCGCTGGATGGCGCTGCGGCAGCATCAGCCACAACCATCCAGAGCGTGAGCTTCGGCACCGCTGCGTCGGTGACGCTTCCGGGAGATACGGAATCGCAAATCAGTGCCAAGACGGTTGTCGGCGTGCCGGTGACCATCACCGCACAGGGCGGTTACGATGCGCTGCGCAACTTCGTTGACCAGGTTCAGCGAATCAGCCGTATCGCCGTGCCGACGAGCGTGAGCTATTCCGTTGCCGATGATGATGCGCAAAGCACCGTGACCATCAACAGCTCGATCCTCGCCATCCTCGACTCTGGCTCAAGCAGCAACGCATCCTCCGACGCCATCCAGAACGCAGCTTCGTCTATTTCCAAGTGACGAAGTGGCGTGGTGTGCGGGTGCGGTGCTGGGCCGGTACTGCGGACGTGCGCAGCTGTGTGGTGCCACGGGATGTGGTGCCGAGGATCCGGGACTGCGGACGTGGCACCACGAGCGGCGCGTTGCGGGTGCGGTGCTGTACACGTGAGCATCCGCTGCACGCCGGGTCTGGGTGCGATGCTGCGGGTGTGACGCTGTGAGTGTAGTGCTGCGAGTGTGACGCCACCGATGCGGGTGATCAGCCAAGACCGCTGGATAGCATGGCTGTCTGGTTGGTTTGAACGGTTGATTTGCTCAGTGAACTATGCGGGCGGGAACCTATTGAGTGGGTTCCCGCCCGCATCGCATATTCAGATTCAGATGGCGAGTGAGATTCGACGACGGCATCTTGCTGACACACGCTGTTTGTTACCTGTTAGTGCGCTTGCTGTTGGTGTACTTGTTTGTTGTTCGTCGCCGGTGTCCACTGTCAGTTGCAGGTGCCATCCGGTGTTTTGCGATCCGTTGTGCAATGCTTGTGTTTTGCCATCGACTGTGTTGCCGTTGCCCAGTCATCGTTCGTCTTGTCGTCGTTGCCTCGTCGTCGCGGTTGACGTTGCTGTCGTTGCTGCCGGTGCGTTGTCACGGTGCCGTCGCTGCCGGTGTGGTGTCGCTCTGCCGTGGCTGATGTGGCTGCTGTTGCCAGTTGTCGCTGTGCTGTTGCTGCTGTCTATTGTCATCGTGCCATCGTCGTTTTGTCGTCATTTTGTTGTCGTGGTTGACGTGGCTGTCGTTACAGACGTTGTTGTCGTTGTGTTGTCGCTGTGCGGTAGCTGACTGGCTGCTGTTGCCAGTTGTCGCTGTGCTGTTGCTGCTGTCTATTGTCATCGTGCCATCGTCGTTTTGTCGTCGTCGTTGCTGACGTTGCTGACGTTGCTGACGTATGGCTGCCGGTGTGTTGTCGCTGTGATGTAGCTGCTGTCCTCTGTCGTCGTGTCATCGTTATTTTGTCGTCGTCTTGTATCGTCGCTGGTGCATCCGCCGTTGTTGGTGTCCGTCGTCGTTCTGCGGTTGCCTCGGCCGATGCCGTCGTTGTCGTCTTGCCGTAGCCGCCGGTGGCGTCATGTCGGTGTCTTGTCGCCGTTGTCGCCCTTACCAGTGTGCCAAGTCGTCGTATTGTCGTTGTCGTCGTCACCGCCATACCGTCTTCGCAGCCATACCGGCATGACAGTGACGATTCTCTTCGGCACGTTGGGAGGACTACTCGTTTTGTGAGTGGATCCTCACATTGTGATGGGTCGGGGTATGGGGTTGGTGGGGTTCGGGGCTGTGGAGTACTTGGTTTGTGAGGGAATCCTCACACGGTGGGGTCTGTCGGGGCGGTGGTGGCCGTTTCTTGTTCCTTGGGTACCCGGTTTGTGAGTGGATCCTCACATGGTGGTGGTTTGGGGTGTGGGTTTGGTGGGGTTTGGAGGTGTGTGGTACCGGGTTTGTGAGTGGATCCTCACACTTTCATGCCTGTACAACCAGCGTGATGCTCAATGCTGGTTTGAGTGCTTGACGGTGTATGTCGTTGGATACGTGGTGGCTTATTTCGTGGTGGGGTATGGGGGAGTGTGGTGTGGTTTGGCTGGTTGTGTATGTCGTGGCATGCGCGACGGTGGGTATTGGGACCGGGTTCTTCGGTTGGAGTCTCTGAGCAGGTACTTGTGTATGCCTTGGCATGCGTGGTGGTGGGTTTCTTTGCTGGTTCCGGGGTGGGGTGTGGTGATGTGCTGGCTTGTGTATGTCCTGGCATGCGCGACGGTCGGTTTCTCTGCCGGGGCAGTGGGTTTGAGTCTGTGAGTTGGTGCTTGTGTATGTCGTGACATACGAAACCAGCAACTTACCTCGCTCGCCCCGCCGCCGCCCGCCTCGCCTCACCTCGTTCCGCCGCCGCCCACCGCGAATCCGCCGGATTCCGCCACCTGTCCCGTGTCAGAACGTATCGGTAAGCTTGGGTTCCGTCATACGTCCCAAAACCGTCAAACCAGAAGGTGCATTGTGGCTAGTTCTAAACTCGATGAAGTCGTCTCCCTCGCCAAGCGTCGCGGGTTCGTGTTCCCCGCGGGCGAGATTTACGGCGGCACCCGTTCCGCGTGGGATTACGGCCCCCTTGGCGTCGCGCTGAAAGATAACATCAAGCGCGAATGGTGGCGCTCCATGGTCGTCACCCGTGGCGATGTCGTCGGCGTGGATACCTCGATCATCCTGCCTCCGGAGGTGTGGGTCGCTTCCGGCCACGTTTCCGTGTTCAACGATCCGCTTATCGAGTGCCTCAACTGCCACAAGCGCCAGCGTGCTGACAAGCTGCAGGAATCCTACGCGGAGAAGCATGGCGACAAGATGCCGGAGAACGGCCTCGCCGATATCGTCTGCCCGGATTGCGGCGTGCGCGGCAAGTGGACCGAGCCTCGTGATTTCAACATGATGCTGCGCACCCATCTCGGCCCGGTCGAGGACGAGAATTCGCTGCACTATCTGCGTCCGGAAACCGCACAGGGCATCTTCGTGGACTTCAAGAACGTAATGATGGCGAGCCGTTCGAAGCCGCCGTTCGGCATTGCGAACATGGGTAAGTCCTTCCGCAATGAGATCACGCCGGGCAATTTCATCTTCCGTACCCGTGAGTTCGAGCAAATGGAGATGGAGTTCTTCGTCCAGCCGGGCACTGATGAGGATTGGCATCAGTACTGGATTGACACTCGCACGCGCTGGTATCTCGACTTGGGTATCAACCCGGCGAATCTGCGCCATTATGAGCATCCGAAGGAGAAGCTCGCGCATTACTCGAAGCGCACGGTTGATATCGAATACAAGTTCGGATTCCAAGGCTCTGATTGGGGCGAGCTGGAAGGTATCGCGAACCGTACGGACTTCGATCTTTCTGCGCATGCGAAGCATTCCGGTGAGGATTTGAGCTACTTCGACCAGGCGACGGGCGAAAAGTATGTCCCGTACGTGATCGAGCCGGCTGCCGGTTTGACGCGTTCGCTGATGGCGTTCCTTGTGGACGCCTACGATGTGGACGAAGCCCCGAATACCAAGGGCGGTGTGGACAAGCGCACGGTGTTGCGTCTCGACCCGCGTCTCGCCCCGGTGAAGGCGGCGGTTCTGCCGCTGAGCAAGAAGCCGCAGCTGCAGACTATCGCGCACAATCTTGCTGCCGATCTGCGCCAGCATGAGTGGATGATCGACTATGACGAGGCGGGCGCCATCGGCCGTCGTTATCGTCGTGAGGATGAGATCGGCACTCCGCTGTGCGTGACTGTTGATTTCGACACGCTTGACGACAACGCGGTCACGATCCGTGAGCGTGACACCATGCAGCAGCAGCGCGTCAGCCTTGACAAGGTCGCCGATTATGTGGCGGATCGTGTCAGCGAGAAGCGCGTGCGTTATCCGGAGGGCCCTGCCAGTGTCACCGGTGTCAAGGCCGCTGACGGTGGCGTGGATGTCTCGAAGGAAAGCGGCATTGACGAAACTCAGCCGGTGAAGATCGCGGAGGCTGGCGGACTGTACTGATATCGCTATCGCGCGCGTCATTCTTCTACAAACTGGTTACGTTGGGAAGCTGCTTAGCGTAGCCAGTTTGTGGGTGTGTGCGGTGGGGGAGCGCCCGCCTGCCTGCGCGTTATCCTTCTACAAACTGGTTACGCTGGGAAGCCTCTTAGCGTAGCCAGTTTGTGGATATGCAGCCGGTTGGGTCATGCGTGTTGCAGATCAGCTGTGCAGGGGCTCCATGCAGCAAGACCGAATAGCGAAACAGGCAGGACTGACCAGATCAACCGGACTGACCGGCTCAACCGGACAGGGCGGATTGGCCTCGTCTGCCTGATTGCCAGATCAACCAGCCGGGAGAAATGAGTCAGGCTAACCAAATGAGTCAGGCTAACCAAATGAATCAGGCTGACCCGATAGATCAGGCCAGCCGCATTGACCAGATGAACCAGACAGAAGGAACCAAGGGTATGAGCAAGCATGACGAGGACATCATCGACGAGCGTGGTGATTCCAGGCTCGGCGAAGATCCCCGATCTACGGCGATAGCAGGCCCGGTGCATATCGAGCCTGTGGACTTGGGGCGTATCCACGTTCCGACGCCTGTCATGCTGTCCCCGATGGCCGGGGTGACCAATTGGCCGTTCCGTGTGATCTGCGAGGAATACGGTCCAGACGGCCTGTATGTCGCCGAAATGATCACCGCACGCGCACTGGTCGCTCGCAATCCCAAAGCTTTGCGTCTGTGCCGTTTCGCGCCCAGCGAGCGTATCCGTTCCCTGCAGCTGTACGGTGTGGATCCGTCCATCGTGGAGCAAGCGGCGCACATTGTTGTGGACAACAACATGGCCGATCATGTTGATCTGAACTTCGGATGCCCGGTGCCGAAAGTCACCCGTCGTGGCGGCGGTTCCGCGCTCCCGTGGAAAACCGACCTGTTCACTGAGGTCATCCGCCGAGTGGTGTCCGTCTGCTCTCCGGCGGGTATTCCGGTGACGGCAAAAATCCGCGTCGGCATCGACCATGAGCATGAGACATTCCTCGAGGCAGGTCATATCGCCCAGGAGGAGGGGTGCGCTGCTGTGACTTTGCATGCGCGTACCACCGCCGAATATTATGGCGGGCATTCCGATTGGAGCCGTATCGGGGAACTGGTGGAACATCTGGATATCCCGGTGTTCGGCAATGGCGATATTTGGGGTGCGGACGATGCGTTGGCGATGGTTCGTGAAACGGGATGCGCCGGTGTGGCTATCGGGCGTGGTTGCCAAGGCAGGCCGTGGCTGTTCGCCGATATCAAACATGCGTTCGCAGGCAGCGATGAGAGAACGAACCCGAATTTGGGGCAAGTATGCGATGTGATTATGCGCCATGCCAAGCTGCTCACCGAGTTCTACGATGGTGACGAGCGCATGGCGGTGCATGACTTGCGCAAACATATCGCGTGGTATCTCAAGGGATTCCCGGTCGGTGGCTCTACGCGGAAAGCCTTCATGGAATGTGAAGATATTGCGGATGTCCGGAAGGTCATGGATACCCTCGACCCGGATGCCCCATATCCGCAGCGGATCATCGATAAGCCGCGTGGTCGTGTGCGATACGCGAAAAAGGTGCACCTGCCATACGGCTGGCTTGAGTCGAGGACCACAACGCATGAACAGCGAGAAACGCTGTTCGGTGATGATCCAATGGACGTAAGCTATTGACAGAACATTGGCAGAACCCTTGGATGCTCCGCGACACGTGAAAAAATCGCGGTACACACCAAGAAATAACGTATGTGTTACTGGTTTTGCGCTACAGTTGAGCATAACCGTAAGTGACAGGAGACAATGGTGAGCGAGATTGCCCAGACAGACAATTTCAACGATAAGACCAACATCAAGGTCGTGGGGGTCGGCGGAGCCGGTGGCAATGCTGTCAACCGAATGATTGCCGAAGGTCTGCAAAACGTTGAATTCGTGGCCGTCAACACTGATGCGAAAGATCTGATGCGTTCAGATGCCGACATCAAGATCGCGCTCACCGATGCCACCAGCCGTGGGCTTGGCGCAGGCGCAGACCCGGAGAAGGGCGCCAAAGCCGCACAGGACCACCAGTCCGATATCGAAGAAGCCCTGAAGGGTTCGGACATGGTTTTCGTGACCTGCGGAGAGGGCGGCGGCACCGGTACGGGTGCCAGCCCGATTGTCGCGCGCGCCGCAAAGCAGCAGGGCGCACTGACCATCGCCGTCGTCACCAAACCGTTCAGCTTTGAAGGTCCGCGCCGCGAAGCCTCCGCGGAACTTGGCATTGAGAACCTGCGCAAGGAAGTCGATGCGATCATCGTCATTCCGAACGACCGTCTGCTTGAGCTTTCAGATAAGTCCATCGGCATCGTTGATGCGTTCAGAACGGCGGATACCGCATTGCTCGCCGGCGTGCAGGGCATCACCGACCTGATGACGAACAACCCGTACATCCATGTGGACTTCTCCGACGTCACCACCATTTTGCGCGGCGCAGGAACCGCGCTGTTCGGCATCGGTTCCGCGCGCGGAGAGGACCGTGCCACCCAGGCCGCGGAAATCGCCATCAGCTCGCCGTTGCTCGAGGAAAGCATCGAAGGCGCGCAAGGCGCATTGGTCAATATCGCCGGCCCGACCGACTTCGGTCTGCTCGAAGCGAAGAACGCCGTCGCACTGGTCCAGAAGGCCATCCATCCGGAAGCCCAGATTATTTGGGGTCTTTCCCTTGACGACGCCTATGGCGACGAAGTGAAGGTCACCGTCATCGCAGCAGGCTTCGATAAATCCGGCAAGGAATCGGCAGATGCAGGTGCTGCAGCGGCTGCACAGCCGCTCACTGCCGCCGCGCAACCGACGCAAAATGCGACCACCCCGGGTGCCGGTCAGCAGCAAGCGCAACCAGCCAGCGGGAATCTCATTGACGCGGGTGCCCAGAATCCGGCATCTCAGGCAACCGAACGTCCGAGTGCCGCCCCGTTCGCCGCACCGCAACAGCAGAACCCCGCAGCCGGCAACTACGGTTACGGCAGCTATGGTCAGTATGGCGATGACAGCGATGCAACCACAGAACATCGTGTTGTTCCTTCGAATGATCCGGGCGATCTCGACATCCCGGATTTCCTGCGGTGAACGCGTAACGCACGAGTAAGCAAAAGGAGCTGAGATGGCTGGGTTCATGAAGAACGCGATGTCCTATCTGGGCATGTCCGATGTCGTCGATGACGATGACGATCTGCTCGACCAGGAGGACGACGACAAGGAGTCGGCTTTCGATTCCGATCACACGGTTGCGCCGATATCAGCGTCACAGCCTGCGAGCTCGGCGTCGACGTCCTCAAGCCGGGGGACCAGCAAGTTCCCGGCGCGAGTGGACCGGATCACGACGATTCATCCGAAAACCTATGATGATGCTCAGCTCGTGGGGCGTGCCATCCGTGACGGCGTGCCTGTCGTGCTGAATCTCACGGGGGTTCCCGAGGCTGTCGCGTATCGCATCGTCGACTTTTCGGCGGGTGTGGTGTTCGGCGTGCGCGGATCCATCGAGCGCGTGACCCCGCGAGTGTTCCTGCTGAGCCCGGCACAGATCAACATCAAAGTCGAGGAGCCGGAATCCAAGGGGGCCGGGCACGATCTCTTCTCCGACTGACACGTTGGTCGCGCGTTGATTCAGGTCGCGTGTTGATTCAGGTCGGTTGAACGTGTTTCGCCGATTCCGATAGCAGTCGGCAGGTGGCTGGTGCCACACGACTGCCTGTAATCGCAATCCGTGCCGCATATGAGCGCCGCTCCTCGTGCAGGCTGCGCGGGTGAATAGCGTGATGCATGGAAATCGTTGGAGGGCTTCGATGAGCGCGTAACCATCGAAGCCCTCCTGCTATGCTGAACCTGTGCTTGCATATTTGGCAATTTTCGTGATCAACCTGCTGCTCGATGCGTATATCGCCGTGCTGTTCATCCGCATGATTCTCGACTGGGTGTTCATGCTGGCGCCGCAATGGCATCCGGGGCGCATCGCGATTGACCTCATCGATCTTGTCTACGATCTGACCGAACCTCCGCTGCGGTGGTTGCGGCGATACATCCCGCCCCTGCTTTTGGGACCGATCGCAATCGACCTGAGCTTCATTGTGTTGTACGTTGCGCTCGGAGTGTTGCGCGCGCTGATCTGAGGCCGTGCGGGTTTCATCGGGTTCGTGCATGCTGGTGCGTGCAGAACGTGCGTCGGTGCAAGCTGAGGCTGGCCGTGGTGATGCTTGCCGGGGCATATGATTGCCCGTCGCCGTCGCGACAATACGATTGCGACACGAAAAAAGAGTGCGAAATCGGTCAGGAATTCATACGGGTCGTGCTAGCATCGGTATAGATACCGTCACAGCGAGGCATTACTCAAAGCGAGGTGGAGATTTATGGCTCTTTTGACGCCAAAGGATATTAGGGAGCATACCTTCCAAACGGTACGCTTCAAGGAAGGCTATGACGTCGATGAAGTCGACGACTTCCTTGATCAAGTCACCGAGACGGTTGAAGCTCTCGGCAAGCAGGCGATGCAGAACGGCCCGTCCACGCAGCCTCTCGGCCAGGATGTGGCGAATCTCAATGCCAAGATTTCTGAGCTGAACAACCAGATCGAGTCTCTGAAGAAGGAGAACACCGATCTTAAGGCTGTTGCGGCGAACGCAGGCAATGCCAGCGCGGCGGATCAGGCTGCAAAGACCGCCACCGAGCAGCTGCACAAGGCCGAAGAGAACAATCGTGCGCTCGCTGTGCAGAACGATCAGTTCAAGCGCCAGAGCGAGCAGGCCACCATGCTTGCCCAGCAGCTCAAGCATGACAACGACCAGCTCACCGAGCAGGCCAACGGGCTCAACCAGCAGATCGAGCAGGCCAAGGCGCAGGGCGAGCAGCTCAAGAACCAGAATGCCCAGCTCAAGAGCCAGGTCGATCGTCTGAGCACCCAGATCGACCAACTCACCGCGCAGGCGGCCAAGGAAGCCGGCAACAAGGACGTCGCTGAGCAGCTCAATGCCGTCACCCGTGAGCGTGACCAGTTCCGTGCCAACACGGAGAATCTCAGCCGCGAGCTGGCAACTGCGCGTCAGCAGCTTGCCGTCCAGCAGCAGGCGGGCACGCAGGTCAAGGAACTCCAGCGTCAGCTCGAGGAGTCCCGTGAGCGTGAGAACAAGCTTCGTGCGCAGATCGAAAAGGTCGAGCCGAGCACCGAAACCGGCAGCCTGCAGAAGATCGCAGGTGCCGCACAGAGCGCTTCCAGCGAACCGGAACGCGCCACCGCGATGCTCACCTTGGCCATGCAGCTGCACGACCAGTATGTTGACAAGGGCAAGGCCAAGGCCAAGGAAATCACCGAGGCAAGCCAAGCCAAGTACGAAGAGCTTGTCACCAAGGCCAACGACTATTCAAGCCGTACCCGCACCGAGGCTGACGACTACAACAAGACCACTCGTGCTGACGCTGACGCGTACAAGAAGCAGGTTCACTCCGATGCTGACGGCTACTCTGTCAAGACCCGTCAGGACGCCGACCTGTACGCGAAGAACAAGCGTGAGGAAGCCGACAACTACGAAGCTGAAGTGCAGCGTCGTGCCGCCGACTATGACAACAAGACCCGTTCCGGCGCAGACAACTACGCCAAGCAGGTTCGCAATGAGCTTGAGAACCAGGTCAAGGTCATCGAAAGCAATATCCAAGGGCTCAAGCAGTTCGAGACCGAGTATCGTACCCGTCTCACTGATTTCCTTGGCCAGCTGATGAATCAGGTGTCCGATTCCAACAACTACAGCAAAGTGGACCAGTCCCAGTCCAGCCCGCGTCGCCACTGATCGCGCTCCGGTCAGGTAACGGTTTTCAGGGTTGGAATCAATGCATCCACCGAAAGTAACAAGACGGTCGCGTAGCAAGTACGTGGCCGTCTTTGCTGTTGTGGCAGTGATCGTGCTCGTCCTCGACCAAGGGACAAAAGCGTGGGCGAAGCAGGCGCTGTCAGGCGGCAATATCATCGAGGTTATTCCGCACGCCTTGAGGTTTGTGCTCGTGCACAACCCGGGCGCATCACTCGGTTTTGGCTCGGGACATACATGGATCATCTCCGTGCTGGCCATAGTAGCGTGCGTGTTGCTGGCGTTCGCGTCCGCTCAGACCGATTCGCACGAGTGGGCGGTCATGCTGGGAGCGGCGTTCGGCGGAGCAGCTGGCAATTTGATTGACCGTGTCGCATACGCGCAGTATGGGCTTGACGGTCGTGTCGTCGATTTCATCGACTACGGCTGGTCGGTCGGCAACGTCGCGGATATCTTCCTTACCCTTGCCGGGATTGGCGTTGTCGCGCTCGTACTGCGCGGGGTCGCCTTCCGCAGTGGTCGTGATGGGCGCAAGGCCATCATGGGTGATGAGCCTGACGGTGAAGACACTGATGGTGACGTGTCCGGCCATGACGAGCCGGTCGTCATGCCGCGGCAAGCATCGCAGCCGGGCGAATACGCAGACGGTGCCCGGCGGGACGTTGAACCGCACGTTGAATCGCGTGTCGCACATGCCGACAATGCCGGAACCGCCAACAAGGATAGCGAGGTGAACGGCCAGGGGAGTGAGGCCCGATGAGTCGTCTTGCACCAGCCCCCGACGCCCTGATCGGCAAGCGTTTCGATGTCGCCGTCTCCAAGATGCTCGGCATGTCACGTGCAAAAGCGGCGGAACTGATCGAAACACACCAGGTCCGTGGCCTGAACCGTGAAATGGCCAAGTCAAGCACCCTGCTCGAAGGTGACATCGTCGAATTCGACCTTGTTGAAGAACGGCAGGAGCCTGAGCCTCTTGCCGAGGACATGGCTGTCGCCTATGAGGATGACGATGTGATTGTCGTAGACAAGCCGGTCGGGGTCGCTGCCCACGCCTCAGTCGGCTGGACCGGTCCGACTGTTTTAGGAAGCCTGCTGCAGCGTGGCGTGCATATCACCTCGCTTGGGGCGGCGGGTCGGCAAGGCATTGTCAGCCGACTCGATGTCGGCACAAGCGGGCTGATGCTCGTATGCAAGTCGGATCTCGCATACAAGGAGATGCGCCGGCAATTCGCCGAGCACGAGGTCGTGAAAACCTATCATGCGCTCGTCCAAGGCAATCTCAAAGAAGACAAGGCGACCATCGAGGCGCCGATCGGACGCGCCAAAGTCTCCGACTTCCGATTCACGGTCACGCCGACCGGCAAAGAGGCGATCACCCACTGGGACGTGCTGGAGCGCTTCGGGGAAGCCACGCTGGTCAAAGTCAATCTCGAGACCGGCCGCACCCACCAGATCCGCGTCCATTTCTCGTCCATAGGTCACCCTTTGGTAGGCGATCCGATGTACGGAGCGAACCCGGTGATGGCGAAGGAACTGGGGCTTGAACGCCAGTGGCTGCACGCCATGCAATTGGAATTCCGCCACCCGCGCACCCGTGTGTGGACGACCGTCAAGTCGCGGTACCCCGCGGATTTGCAACACGCATTGGATTCGCTGGAAGCCAAGCACGCCACGCCGCCGGTCAACTCGCTTGGTTAGAGTGGACGGCATGACAGATTCCGGAAACTTCGTCCAGCTGCACAACCATACGCATTATTCGCTGCTCGATGGCGCTTCGAAAATACCGGATCTGGTCAAGCGTGTCAAGGAACTCGGCATGCCGGCCGTCGGCATCACCGACCACGGCAACATGCATGGCGCATACGAATTGTGGAGCAACGCAGTCAATCAGGGCATCAAGCCGATTATCGGCATTGAAGCGTATGTGACGCCGGAGACCGCACGTCAAGACAAAACCCGCGTCTCTTGGGACACCAATTGGGTGCCGCAGCCGCATCATGAACGCAATCCTGACGACGTGTCCGGCGGCGGTCTCATCACTCACTTGACCTTGTGGGCGGAAAACGACGAGGGGCTCGTCAACCTCATCAAAGCTTCATCTGTCGCCAATCTTGAGGGGCGCGTCATGCGTTACCCTCGTATGGACAAGGAAGTGCTTCAGCGCTATCACAAGGGAGTCATCTGCTCGTCAGGCTGCCCTTCAGGCATCATCCAGACCCGATTAAGGCTCGGCCAGTTCGATGAAGCCCTGCGCGCCGCCGGCGAAATGCAAGACATCTTCGGCAAAGACAATTTCTACATCGAGCTGATGGACCACGGGCTCGAAATCGAAAAGCGCGTCACCAAGGACCTGCTGACCATCGCCAAGAAACTGAACGCCCCGCTGCTCGCAACCAACGACTCCCATTACGTGCATGAGGAGGACCGTGACGCACAGGACGCCATGCTGTGCATCAACTCCGGTTCGCGGCTGGACGATCCGGACCGGTTCAAATTCGACGGTTCCGGCTACTACATCAAAACCGCGCAGGAAATGCGAGACCTGTTCAAAGAGCTGCCTGAAGCGTGCGACAACACCCTCGTTGTCGCCGACCGGTGCAACGTGATGTTCGACGACCACGAGGACGGCGCCTTCATGCCGCGCTTCGACTGTCCCGAAGGCTGGGATGAGACCTCCCTGTTCCTCAAGCATGTGGATGAGGGGCTCAAACGCCGGTACAACGGCAATCCGCCCATCGAAGTGCTCAAACAAGCCGACTACGAGTGCGGTGTCATCTGCCAGATGCAGTTCTGCGGCTACTTCCTCGTCGTGGCCGATTACATCAACTGGGCGAAATCGCACGGCGTCATGGTCGGCCCCGGCCGTGGTTCCGCAGCAGGCTCCATGGTCGCCTACGCGATGGGCATCACCGAACTCGACCCGCTCAAACACGGCCTGATTTTCGAACGCTTCCTCAACCCTGAACGCGTGTCCCTGCCTGATATCGACGTTGACTTCGACCCTGACGGGCGCATGAAAGTCCTCGACTACGTGGCCAACAAGTACGGGCACGACAAAGTCGCCCAATGCGTGATTTACGGCACGATCAAAACCAAGCAGGCGTTGAAGGATTCCGCCCGCATCATGGGCTACGAGTTCTCCGTGGGCGAGCGCATCACCAAAGCGTTGCCGCCGAGCAAGAACGGCAAGGACGCGAGTCTGCACGACATTTTCGACCCCACATCGAAACGATACGCCGAGGCCCGTGAGTTCCGTGAGCTCTACGATGCCGACCCGGATGCCAAGCGCATCACCGAGGAAGCCAAGGGCATCGAAGGGTTGATTCGCCAGACCGGTGTGCATGCGTGTGCGACGATCATGGGTTCCGAGGCGATCACGAACACGTCGCCGCTGCTGGAACGCACCGATGGCACCATCACCACGACCTTCGAATACCATACATGCGAGACGCTCGGCTTGGTGAAGATGGATTTCCTTGGCTTGTCCAACTTGACGGTCATCCGTGACACGCTGACCAATATTCAGAACAACGGCAAAGAGCCGATTGACTATACGAAGATTCCGCTGGACGACAAGCCGACGTACGAGCTGCTCGCCAGGGGGGACACGCTTGGCGTGTTCCAGCTGGATTCCGACGGCATGCGTTCGCTGCTGAAAACCTTGAAGCCTGATAACTTCAATGATATTTCCGCTCTGATTGCGCTGTACCGTCCGGGCCCGATGGATATGGATTCGCATAACAATTATGCGAAGCGCAAGAACGGGTTGCAGAAGATCACGCCGATTCACCCGGAGGTGGCTGAACCGCTGAAGGAAGTGCTTGGCGAGACGTACGGCCTGATCGTCTACCAGGAGCAGGTGCAGTCGGCGGCGCGAATCCTTGCCGGCTATTCGCTGGGCAAAGCAGATGTGCTGCGTCGAGCGATGGGCAAGAAGAAGCCTGAAGTGCTGGCCAAGGAAAAAGTCCCGTTCTTCCAAGGCATGAAGGAACACGGGTATTCGATGGAAGCCGCGCAGGCGGTGTGGGACATCCTGGTTCCGTTCTCCGGGTATGCGTTCAACAAGGCGCATTCCGCTGCATACGGCTTGATCTCGTATTGGACGGCGTATCTCAAGACGCACTACCCTGTCGAATTCATGGCCGCCCTGCTGCAGAACGAACGCACAAACAAGGACAAAACCGCACTGTACTTGGGTGAAGCGCGGCGTATGGGTATCAAGGTGCTGCCGCCGGATGTCAACGAGTCTCGACTCGAATATTCGGCAGTCGGCGATGTCGTGCGTTTCGGCCTTGGCGCCATTCGCAATGTGGGAGACAAGGCGGTTGACGATATCATCGCCGAACGTGAAACCGCGCGCGGCAAGTACGTGAATTTCATGGACTTCATCCGCCGCGTGCCGGTCACCGCCTTGAACCGCCGTCTGGTGGAATCGCTGATCAAGGCGGGCGCGTTCGATTCGATTGACCCGAACCGGCGTGCCTTGTATGAAATCCATGAAACCGCCATAGATTCGGTGATTGGGCTCAAACGCAAGCAGGCAGAAGGGCAATTTGACCTGTTCGCCGATGACGATGACGGTGGTGCGGACATGATGGGTGATGCCTCCGTCGTAGTGCCGGACATCGAGGAATGGGACAAGAAAACCAAACTCAATTTCGAGCGCGAAATGCTCGGCTTGTACGTGTCCGATCACCCGTTGAGCGGAATGACCGCGATTCTGGCGAACCTTCGGGAAATGTCGATCGCGCATCTGATTGACCGGGCGAAAACCATGGGCGATGGCCAGCAGGTGACGATCGCCGGACTGGTCACGAATGTGGATCGACGGGTGTCCAAGAAGGGCAATCCGTGGGCGATTGTGACGGTGGAGGACATGGAAAGCTCCATCCAGTGCATGTTCTTCGGCAAGGTGTACGAGAACGCCGCCGCACAACTGGCGATTGACGAGGTTGTGCAGGTGCGCGGGCAGGTGGAAGTGCGTGACGAGACGGTGAGCTTGCGCGCCACCGAAATGCAGGTGCCGTCGCTGGAAGCTGACGATTCGCGGCCTGTGGTGATCACGTTGCCGCCGGTTGCGCTTGATCGGGACCATGCGATGCAGCTCGGGCGCGTGTTGATGAATCATCCGGGGTATTGCCCGGTGAAGCTGGCGATCATGGGGGAGAAGGGCGACGCGCAGGTGCTGACTTTCGGCGACCGGTTCCGGGTCAAGCGCGATACCTCGCTGTTCGCGGAGATCAAGACTCTCTTTGGCCCCAGCTGCCTGCCTGCCGCTTGAGGTATCGGGCATCTGCCTGCCGTGTGACGGAATGGTCACATGGCAGGCAGATATCGCGGTTTGGACGGGTTGCGTGTGGGGATATCGGTGTGCGGTGTGACCGGATCGTCACACGGTGGCCGTGTTGCGTCGAGTCGGAACGGGTTATGGCGGTCGCGCGTGAGCCTGACTGGCTGTCATCTCAGCATGTGACAGAGCTCAGGGTTTTTCCCGCACAAGGTTTTTGCCCGTTGCTACCATGGTGGCTATGAGTGACAATACGATGCGAATCATTGACCTGCGCGGAAAGCGCCTCACCCGTGCCGAGATGCTGGCAGCGATGCCACGCGCCGAGATGGGCACGAAGGAAGCCACCGATTTGGTGCGCCCGATCCTCGACGATGTGAAGGAGCGCGGCGCTGCTGCCCTTCGCGATTTCGAGGAAAAATTCGACCACGTGCGCCCCGAGCATCTGCGTGTGCCGGTGGAAGCCATGAAGCAGGCGCTGGATGAGCTTGACCCTGAGGTGCGTGCCGCCATCGAGGAGTCCGTCCGTCGCAGCCGTGCGGTATCCGCCTCCCAAGTTCCTCAAGATTTCCATACCGATTTGGCTCCCGGCGCCCGTGTCGCGGAGCGTTGGATTCCTATCCAGCGCGTTGGCCTGTACGTGCCGGGCGGCAAGGCCGTCTACCCGAGCTCCGTCATCATGAACGTGGTGCCCGCCCAGACGGCAGGCGTCGAATCACTCGCCATCGCCACTCCGCCGAGCAAGGCGACCGCAGACGGTCTGCCGGACAAGACGATCCTCGCCACATGCGCGATTCTCGGTGTTGACGAGGTTTACGCGGTCGGCGGCGCCCAGGCAATCGCCATGTTCGCTTACGGCGCCCGCGGCAGCGAGCCGCAGGACGGCGAGGTGCTGTGCGAGCCGGTCGACAAGATCACCGGACCGGGCAACATCTTCGTCGCAACCGCCAAGAGCATGGTGTCCGGCATCGTCGGCATCGACGCTGTCGCCGGCCCCACCGAAATCGCGATTATCGCCGACGCCGGCGCGAACCCCAGCTGGGTCGCGGCCGATCTGATCGGCCAGGCCGAGCATGACGAACTCGCCGGCTCCGTCCTGATCACCGATTCCGAAGACCTCGCCAAGCAGGTTCAAGCGAGCCTCGACCAGCGTGTGCCTCGCACCGAGCACGCAGAGCGTGTGGCCACCTCACTGACCGGCCGCCAGTCCGGCATCATCCTGACTGACAATCTTGACCAGTCCATCGACGCGGCGAACGCCTATGCGGCCGAACACCTCGAGATCCAGACCGCGGACGCGGACGCCGTCGTGCCGCGCATCAAGAACGCGGGCGCGATCTTCCGTGGCCCATATTCCCCGGTCCCGCTGGGCGATTACATGTCCGGTTCGAACCACGTGCTGCCGACTTCCGGCACCGCACGGTTCGCTTCAGGGCTGGGCGTGCACACCTTCATGAAGCCGGTCGAAGTCATCGAATATGACGAGGAAGGCCTCAAGACGCTCGCCGCGCGCATCAACACCTTCGCCGTCTCCGAAGATCTGCCGGCGCACGGTGAATGCGTGCTGAGCCGCTTCATCAAGGACCCATACGACAAGGCGACCATCAAGCAGCAGGAAGAGCAGGCAGGACTGCGATGAGCGACAACACCATCCCGTCCAGCCTTCCGCTGCGCAACGACCTGATCGGCGAGGAACCCTACGGCGCCCCGCAGCTCGACGTGCCGGTCTGCCTCAACGTCAACGAGAACCCGTATCCGCCGAATCCGGACGTCATCGACACCATCGTCGAGCGTGTCCGCGAAATCGCCCCCACGCTCAACCGCTATCCGGATCGTGAGCATATCAAGCTTCGTCAGGCATTCAGCGACTATCTCGCCAAGGAATCCGGCGCACGGCTCGATATCAGCCAGTTGTGGGGCGCAAACGGCTCGAACGAGATCATGCTCCAACTCTTCCAGGCCTTCGGCGGCCCGGGGCGTACCGCGCTGAGCTGCGACCCCACGTATTCGATGTATCCCGAGTACGCGCGCGACACGTTCACCGGCTGGAAGGTCGTTCACCGCAACGCCGATTTCACGCTCGACGTGGACCGCACCATCGAGGCGATCAACGACATCAAGCCATCCATGGTGCTGCTGACAAGCCCGAACAACCCGACCGGCACCCCGTTGCCGCTCGAGGACACCGAACGGCTGCTCGACGCCTGCGAACACGCCGAAGTCGCTGGTGCCGCACCTGGCGTCCATCCGATTCTCGTGATCGATGAGGCCTACGTGGAGTTCCGCAATCCGGGTACGCCGAGCGCAGTCACGCTGGTCAACAAGCATGACAATCTCGCGGTCAGCCGCACCATGAGCAAGGCGTTCGCCTATGCGGGCGCGCGTGTCGGCTATCTTGCCGCATCGAAGGGCATCATCGACAGCGTGCGCATCGTACGCATGCCGTACCACCTGTCCGCAGTGACCCAGGCCGTGGCGCTCGCCGCGTTCGAACATACCGACGAGCAGCTCAGCCGTGTCGCCCATCTGCGCGAGGTTCGCAACCAGACCGCTGCATGGCTCAAGCGCCAGACCTACAAAGGCCAGCCGCTGGAAGTCGCCGATTCCGAATCGAACTTCCTGTTGTTCGGCGGTCATTTCGACAATCGTGAGCGGATTTTCCAGGAACTGCTCGACCGCGGTATCCTCATCCGGGTCGTCGGCCCGGACGGTTGGCTCCGCGTGTGCATGGGCACCGATGACGAGATGGCGCGCTTCTGCGAAGGACTCACTGAAGTGCTGCGCATCGTGGAAGCAGAATAATCCGCAATAGCTGAATACACCAAGCCAGTCAGTGCGGTTCGTGACAACGAGCATTGACCGCAACCGGATCAATCCGGCCTGTCGCAAGACCGGAGCTGAGGAGGAAAGATGGCACGTACAGCCCATATCGTGCGCAGGACCAGCGAATCGACAATCGACCTGTCACTGGATCTCGACGGCACGGGCAAAACCCAGATCGACACGTCGGTGCCCTTCTACAACCATATGATGACAGCGCTCGGCAAGCATTCCCTGATCGACCTGAACATCAAGGCGAGCGGCGACACCGATATCGACGTGCATCACACGGTTGAGGACACTGCGATTGTCTTCGGCGAAGCCCTGCGTCAGGCGCTCGGCGACAAGCGGGGCATCCGCCGGTTCGCCGATGCGACCGTCCCGCTGGACGAAGCCCTCGCCAAAGCGGTCATCGACATTTCCGGCCGCCCCTACGTGGTGTGCTCCGGGGAACCGGAAGGTTTCGAATACTGCATGATCGGCGGGCATTTCACCGGTTCGCTTGTACGTCACGTCATGGAATCGATCGCACTGCATGCCGGCATCTGCCTGCACCTGCAACTGCTCGCCGGCCGAGACCCGCATCATATCGCTGAAGCCGAATTCAAGGCGGTCGCCCGCGCGCTGAGGTTCGCCATCGAGCCGGATCCGCGTGTTGACGGCATCCCCAGCACCAAGGGAGCCCTGTGATGGCCGACGATCTCAGCGATTCCGGTGCCGAGAACGGGGACGGCCTGCATTTCAACGACGCCGACCTTGACGCTGCGATGGCGGATTTTGAACGCGAATTCGACCAGACGCAGCAATCCGAAGGCCAAGAGGATGATTTCTCCCAAGGTGAGGCATCGTTTGCTAATGACGATACCGGGACTCCCACTGAACAGCCGGACGGCCAGCAATCCTTCGAAGCGAGCTTCGACGACGAATTGCAAGGACTGCTCGGCAACAAGGCGAAAGCGGCAGCCATCATCACTCGTCTGACCTCAGCGGAATTGCTTGCCGCGTTCTGCCAGCTCAGCGATATCAGCGCTGTCTGTCTTGATGACCCGCAAGGCGCTGTGGCGGTGCTGCGCAACCTCGACGGCGACAGCCCCGAAGCCGCGGCAAAAGACTTGACGACCGTGGTGTCGGGCATGCCCGCGATCCTCACAGTCAACCGCGCGGACAAGCTTGAAGCGACACTGTTCCTACAAGGACAGGCGGGGGACCAATTCGCGCCACCCATCCTGTTCGCATCCGCAGCGCCGTTCGTTGAAGATCTGATGCTCGGCATCACCCCGCTCGAAGACATTCTGGCTGACAGGAAAAGCTTCGACTCCGCCGACCTCGATCACCAGCAGGCCTTGGCGGTGCTCGCGAAACACACGCGGTTCGGGCGCGGCAACTCCTCCATCTCGTAAGGCGCAGGCAAGAAGCGTGCGGCGAGACAGAGACATAGAAGACACAGAAGACACGGAAACAATCCCGAAGTACCGTGGACATGTCCACGGACACCGGGAGACGGGCTGCACTTGCCGCATGACCCGGAACGAAAACAGGAAGGACAACGGATGACATCGGTAGTGGTCTTCGACTACGGTTTTGGCAACGTGCGTTCCATGGTGCGTGCGCTCGCCAATCTCGGTCTTGATGTAACCCTCACGTCGGATTACCGTCAATCCGTCGAGGCGGACGGTCTTGTCGTGCCCGGCGTCGGGGCATTCGGTGCTTGCGTGGATAGCCTGCGCAACGTCGGCGGTGACCGCGTCGTCTACGATCGTTTGCGCGCTGGACGTCCGGTGCTCGGCGTGTGCGTCGGCGAACAGATCATGTTCGACCATGGCAATGAGCTCGGCAAGCCGGCGGACGGCTTGGGTCTGATTCACGGGGATGTGAACCTGCTGGACGCCGATGTGGTTCCCCATATGGGGTGGGATACCGTCGAGGCGCCGCAAGGCTCCGTGCTGCTGCGTGGACTGACTGGGGAGCGGTTCTACTTCGTGCATTCCTACGCGGCGATGGACGCTCAGCCTGTGGAAAACGGCACCGAGGACATTGATTTCGGTGGGGAAGAGCAGAAGGTGACGTGGTGCACGTATGGGCGCAGCAGGTTTGTGGCGGCCTATGAGCGCGGACCGCTGTTCGCCACCCAGTTCCACCCGGAGAAATCCGCGGAGGCGGGTGCGCAATTGCTGCGCAACTGGGTTTCGACCTTCTGAACCGCGCTCAGCTGCGTGTCTGACACGGCTGATGCGGCAGACACGGGATGCAGCAGACACGGCGGTGTGCAGGTGCGAACGCATACCGGACGGCACTTCGGGCGTGTCTGGACGTCGATGTGTAGTCCGCGGCAATCGCGAAACAAACCAGCCGGATGATACCGGCACGACAGCGGGAAACCCGCAGAATCGAGGGCAATATGGCACTCACCCTTCTTCCGGCAGTAGACGTGCGTGACGGCAAGGCGGTACGTCTGCGCCAAGGCGAATCCGGATCGGAAACCGATTACGGCAGCCCGCTCGAAGCCGCCCGCACCTGGGTGGAATCCGGCGCGCAGTGGATTCACCTCGTAGACCTTGATGCCGCCTTCGGCACCGGGAACAATCGTGACCAGCTCAGCGCGATCGTCAAAGAGCTGGGTGACAAAGTCAACATCGAAATGAGCGGTGGCGTGCGTGACGACGACAGTCTCGAAGCCGCGCTCGGAGCCGGTGCGGCACGCGTGAACATCGGCACCGCCGCGCTCGAAAACCCCGAATGGACCGCTTCGGTCATCAAGAAGTACGGTGACCGTGTCGCCGTCGGTCTCGACGTGCGCGGACATACGCTCGCAGCCCGCGGCTGGGTCAAAGAAGGCGGCGACCTGTTCGAAACCATGGCATTCCTCGATTCCGTTGGCTGCTCGCGATACGTTGTCACCGACGTGGCGCGTGACGGCATGATGAGTGGGCCGAACCTGACGCTCCTGCGCGAAGTCGCCGAACGCACCGACGCTCACGTCACCGCATCCGGAGGCATCAGCAGCCTCGATGATCTGCGCGCGATCAAAGAGCTTGCCCAGCTCGGCGTGGATGCCGCGATCCTCGGCAAATCGCTGTACGCCCGCGCATTCACCCTTGAAGAAGCGCTCGAAGTGGCGCGCTGACAGCGCTCGGCGGCGGTCGGGACGCTCCAATCCTCCCGGCCGCCGACACACTCGCCGTCTAACACACCGTGAATGCATCAAGGTCGACGATGACCTGCTAAATCCGCGGAATCACAGACAAAACACAACGCAAAACGTGGCGTGGGCACGGGAATATCGCATCCGTGTAGCATGTCCGTAATAATTCGATGGGACGATGAGGACTATGGATAAACAGCAAGAGTTCGCCCTGCGCACGGTGGAAGAACGAGACGTGCGCTTCATCCGACTTTGGTTCACGGATGTATTGGGAACACTGAAATCAGTGGCAATCGCCCCCGCCGAACTCGAAGCGGCGTTCGAGGAGGGGCTTGGCTTCGACGGCTCGTCGATCGAAGGCATGACACGTGTTTCCGAGGACGACATGATCGTCAAGCCGGACCCGTCCACCTTCCAGGTGCTGCCGTGGCGTGGCGGCCCGCAAGGCACAGCCCGCATGTTCTGCGACATTCTCACCCCGGACGGTGAACCGTCGCTCGGCGATCCGCGGCACGTGCTCAAGCAGGCGCTCGCCAAAGCGAAGGAGAAGGGCTTCACCTTCTACGTGCATCCGGAAATCGAATTCTATCTGTTCGAAAACCAGGAAGATTGGTCCCAAACCCCCAAGCCGATCGATGAAGGCGGGTACTTCGACCACGTGCCGCGCAGCCCAGGGATGGATTTCCGTCGCGCGACCGTTAACATGCTCGAGCAGATGGGCATTTCCGTCGAATATTCGCACCATGAGGCCGGTCCGGGGCAAAACGAGATCGACCTGCGGTATGCGGATGCGTTGACCACTGCAGACAACATCATGACGTTCCGTACTGTTGTCAAGGAAATATCCCTTGAACGCGGCATCCACGCGAGCTTCATGCCCAAACCGCTTGCCGACCAGCCGGGATCCGGCATGCATACGCACCTGAGCCTGTTCGAGGGCGATTCCAACGCCTTCTATGAGGCCGGCCAGGAGTTCAACATGTCGCTGATTGCCCGCCAGTTCGCGGCAGGTATTCTGTACCATGCGGCGGAGATCTGCGCGGTCACGGACCAGTACGTCAACTCGTATAAGCGGTTGTGGGGCGGTGCCGAGGCGCCGAGCTACATCTGCTGGGGCCACAACAATCGGTCCGCGCTGCTGCGCATCCCGCAATACAAGCCGGGCAAGGGCAATTCCGCGCGTATGGAGTTCCGCGCGCTCGACCCTGCGGTCAATCCGTATCTTGCGTTCTCCGTGCTGCTGGCCGCAGGCCTCGACGGTATCGAGCAGCAGATGACTTTGGGCGAGCCGACCAGCGACGACGTGTGGGAGCTCACTGACGCCGAACGCAAGGCGATGGGTATCCAGCCGCTGCCTGAATCGTTGGATGAGGCGCTCAAGATCATGGAGAAGTCCGATTTCGTGGCCGGTGTCCTCGGCGAGCACGCCTTCGAGTACTTCCTGCGCAACAAGCATCAGGAGTGGGAAGAGTACCGCCGTCAGGTGACACCGTATGAGCTCGGCAAGTATTTGCAGCGCTTGTAAATATCCGGCTGTATATCCGACTGTCCGCCTCGCGTAGGTTCGATGGTTCGGCTGATTACATACGCCCCGTTTGCGTCCAACGCAGCGGGGCGTACGTGTATTCGCGTGATACTCGGTGTGCACGTGTGCGTTCCGCTCACAACCTTCTGCCGACGCTGATGGGGTTGTGAGTGTCGGCAGAAGCTGGAGCGTGACCTTCTCTGCCGACACTGGCAGCGCGCTTAGTGTCGGCAGAAGATGGGGAGAAGAATTGGGCATCCTGGGCGACTTACCAGCCAGGTGACGCGCCGCGCAGCACTTCGACCAGACCCGGTGGTTCACTTGGGTGGGCGGTCGAGCGGGCCGTACAGGAGGGAATGCGGCACATGGATGGACACGCGCAGGATCAGACATCGGATATGGCACACCACAATCAGGAACGGGAAAACAGCCAACAACGCGAAGACAGACAACAACGCGAAGACAGCCAGCAGCGTGAAGACCATCCGGTCGTGCGCTCGCGGTTCTTCACACCTGCGGTCATCACGTTGATCGCCCTTAGTTTCATGCTCGGGCTCAGTGAATTCATCATGGTCGGCATCCTGCCCCAAATCGCGCGTGGATTGCAAGTCAGTGAAGTCACCGTCGGCAACCTCGTCTCCCTGTTTGCGGTCGCGTACGCACCGGCAACGCCAATCGGCTCGGCATTGTCGGCACGTTTCCCACGATTCGCAACGCATATGACCTTGGTGGCAGTGTTTCTCGTCGGCAACATGCTGTGCATGATCGCGCCAAACTATCCGATACTCCTGATTGCCCGAATCATGATCGCACTCGTCGCCGGCACCACGGTCGCCGTGTCCATGACATACGCGCCGGATGTCGCCAGCGCAAGCAATCGCACACGATTCATCGCCTGGGTGTTCTCGGGATTCTCCATCGCCTCCGTCGTCGGCGTGCCTGTCGGCACATGGGTCGCGGGGACGTTCGGGTGGCGTGCGGCTTTCGCGCTGATTGTTGTGCTGACCATCATCCTGATGCTCGCCATGATTGTCGTGCTGCCGCGAAACAGCCACCCGATGACCATCGGTTTTCTGCCGCAATTCCGCCTTTTCGCCGATCGGCGTATCCGATTGGGCGTGTTCGCCGTCATGTTCGGGGCGGCCGCAAGCTACGTGTTCTACACGTATCTCACGCCGATTATGCGCGACGAAATCGGCATTCCACAGCGTTTCGTCAGCTTCGGACTGATGATTTTCGGCGCCGCATGCCTGTGCAGCAATCTGTACAGCGGACGGCTTGCCAACCGGGGGACCGGCGTGGCGCCCCTCGCGCGGATCCGCCCGATTTATCTCATGCAAGCGGTGCTGTTGTGCCTGCTTGCTTTCGCCGGTCTTCAACCGATTGTCGGGGCGCTGCTGCTCATCGTGCTCGGCCTGTTCATGTATTTGCAGAATTCCGCATCCCAAGTGCTGTATATGGATGTTGCGGCGCAGGCACACCCGGGATCCATGAATCTTGCGGCGTCATTGAACTCCATGTCGTTTAACATCGGCATTGCACTCGGATCAGCCGTGGGCGGGGTAGTCAACGATCAGCTTGGGCTGGTTTGGCTCGGTCCTTTCGGTGCTGTGTTCGCGGTGCTCGCCGCTTTGACGGTCAGCGGATTGCATCCGACACGCGCGGAACTCGGAGCGTAGTGGCGGAGCTGTTATCGTGAGCGACGACCGTGCCCCGGCTGCGTTTTACAATGACAGTGACGACAGTGATGACAGTGACGACCAGGAACAACCAGCATGATGAAGGACGGAACGATTCCGATAGCAGGGAAGACGCTTCGCGGAGCGTCCAGCAGACTGCCCGCGACAACGTCCTGCACAACCATGATGCGGTGGATGACACTGTTCACGACAGTACGGAAGAATCCAGCATGAGCGACAACACATCAAAGGGCGCAGCGGCGGCATCACGCCATGCGACATCAGCACAATCGGCGGCAGCGGGAAAGTCGGGAACAACCGGCAAATCAGCGAAATCAAAGAAATCCTCGGGATCGTCGGCTGAACAAGGATCACGACGGCGTGCAGCGGGCTCCGCAGAATCCGCGCCAAGCAACAAGTCCGGACGGAAACCATCATCGCGCGGCACAGCCAAGACAGCTTCATCGTTCGCACAACGGATGCAGCGATTCACAACCCGATACCGCCGCACATGGAAGACGGCGAATCCCGGCAAACGGTGTCTGATTGCGCTGGAAACAATCGTTGCGATCATCTGCATCATGGCACTGGTCATGGGACTGATCCGGGTTATCCAGTGGCGGACAGAAATCGCCATCGCCCAATATCGGCAGAATCAGACCGCAGAAAAGTACGGATACAACCCAGGCAACATCATTTCAGACGGGCAGTTCTTCAACGGCAACGCCATGAGCCAAGCGGAAATCCAAGCATTCCTTGATAAACAAGGCGCCTCGTGCACTGGGAGCCAATGCTTGCGCGTCATGACCTTCGACAGTGAAAACGAGCCGGCCGGCAACGAATGTGAAGCCTACCAGGGCGCGCAAGGCGAAACCGCGGCGGCAATCATCAGCAAATCAGCCAAAGCATGTGGAATCAGCCCGAAAGTGCTGCTCACCGTACTGCAGAAGGAACAGCATCTGGTCACCGCGACCAGTACAACCGCCTTCCAATTCAAAGCCGCAATGGGACTGAGCTGTCCCGACGATGCCAGTTGCGACCCGCAATACGCCGGATTCTTCCGACAAGTGTACGGGGCAGCCAAACGATACAAGTACTACTTGCAGCATGAAGACGCATACGGATACCATGCCGGCAGCATGAATTACATTCAATACAATCCAAATGCGAGTTGCGGCGGCAGCCAAGTGTACATCGAGAACAAAGCCACTGCGCTGCTGTACATTTACACGCCATACCAGCCGAACACTGCGGCGCTCGCGGCTGGTGCGGGGGAGGGGGACTCCTGCTCGGCGTACGGCAACCGCAACTTCTCGATCATCTACACCGGCTGGTTCGGCAACCCGCGCTCGTAAGGTTCAGGCTGCTCTGAGGGTGAGTGTTGCCGGGTTGTGGGCTCTTCGTGGGTGTTGGGTTGTGTGAGGATTTGCTCACAATCCGGGTGGTTGGGGAAGAAAGTGTTGCTGGTTTCGGTGGTGCGGCATATAGGAACCAAAGTTATTGCTTTAGACTTCTCGTTCAGGTGTTGAAGACAGGCATGTGCAGGTCAGTCTATTCGATTGAGGTGCCAGATTCCGGGGCGTCTCCGTCGAAGTTTCCGTCTGTTTCGACGTGGGAGGGTGGTGTCGTGCCATCAGGTATGGCGAAGCGGTAAGGGGCCGGCTTGGCGCCCGAGCCGGTCATGTCCGTTGTTATTCATCCTCGCCCCGCGCAATCCGCACTCCGGGGCCCTGTTCGATCGTGTCCTCATCACTCCATGAAGATACGGGAACCAAGTTCGACACCCCGACACGCTTACGGCCACAACGCCTGCGGGGATTATAAGCAATAACTTTGGTTCCTATATGCCGGTGGTGCTGAGGCTGTCTGTGTGAGGATTGGCTCACAATCCGGGTAGTGGGGATGCGGGTTTTGTGGGTTTCGGCGGGGTGCGGGTTGGGTTGTGTGAGGATTCGCTCACATACTGGGTGGTGCGGATGCGGGTGTTGCCGGTTTCGGCGGGGCTGGGGCTGTTTGTGTGAGGATTCGCTCACATGGATGGGTATGAACCTGCCCGCCGTCTGCCGTCTGCCACCCGTCGTCTGCCGCCCGTTGGACATACCCGCATCCCGATGTCCCCGCCCCGCGAGCCGCAGCGCCCCGCCTACGCGAGTGCTTTGCGGATGCGCTGGATACTCACCGGTTTCGCGGTGCCCAGCTCCTGCGCCCACAAGGACACGTAGAACTCTTCGAGCATCCACCGGGCTTGGGTCGCTTTGCCCAGCAGCATCTCATGGCGCGGCCCGGCCGGCTCCGCCTTGGCGCGTTCCATCGCCTTGTCCACGAGCCCACGCGCTTCATCGGCCTGCCACGCCCAGCGCACGTCCCGGTTCTTGTCAGTTTTCGCTTTGGCTAGTCGCATCAGATCAGCGTGGAGATATCGTTCGATATTCGGCAACGCATCCGGTGGTGCAGCTCCGACGAATCCGGGGAACACGAGTGTGGCGATATGCTCCCGCACCGATTGCAGCACTGACAGCATCGGCAAATCGGCTTTGCCGGACACCGCCTTATCCACTTCAGCGTATCGTTTGAGAATCGCGATCACGTCATGCGCCACCGCATACACGGTGTCCTCGAACACTTCCGACACGTCGTTGACCGCTTGGGCGAGCGCCTGATCATCCGGTAGCGTATCCACGTGTGGCAACAAGCGCTTGACGGCGGCGAGCTGCAAATCCTCCACCAGATCGGCGGTGGAACGGTATGGCGCGCTCGCCAGCATCAAGGCTTCAGTTCCGAGCCACCGGGAGGAGATGCGTTCCGAAGGCAAGCGCAGGGTTTGCAGCGCGCCGTTCCACAGGATGTCTGCCCGCGGTTTGGTGGTGGCGCCGGCTTTGTGCAGCAGATTCGCCTGCTGAACGATGTTGCCTTGCGCTTCGGCGGCTTTCGCTTGGCGTTGCACGACTTTGCGCGCTGACGCGGCGGCGAGTTGGGCGAACTGCCGTTGCAGTCCGACCAAGGATTTCCCGGTGCCGAGCACTTTGACGGTTTGCCGTCCACTGTGTCCAGTGCTGTGCCAGGTCCCGTGTCCCGCCCCGGACTCGTGCCCATGCCCGCGCCGATGCTTGGATGACGCGTGGGGCAAGGGTTGCTCGATGCTGAAGGTCATGCGCAGGTAGGGCGCGAGCTTGGCGATTTGCTCGTCGGTGTACACTTCGGGGTGAATTTGCGCGCCCACGGTTGATATTGCGGCGGCGGTAAACGCATGGATGATGTCAGGCCATGTGCCCGCTCCAGTCGTCTGCTGGCCGCTCTCGGAGTCATCCGTCGTATCCTGTGCAGGCAGATTCGGATGCCCCATTTCCCCGGATCCAGGCAGATCCGGGTATTGCTCATCAATCGCCTCGCGGATTGCTCTCGCCGTGTCGGGGGCTGGCACGAATTGGACGCGCAGCGCCTTGGGCAGGGATTTGATCATGCCGAGCAGCAGTTCGTCCAGCAAACCGGGCACGTTCCATGTGAACTGTTCAGGGGTCAACCTGGACAGTTCTTTGATGGGGATGTGCACGGTGACGCCGTCGTCAGGCGCGCCGGGCTCGTACTTGTAGCTCAGTCGCAGGTCGATCGGCGTGCCGTCGGTGCCGAGCGTATGCCAGTACTCGGGGTAGTCGTCCATGCTGACGCTGCCGAATTGTTGGAGCCGTTCGACGTTGGCGGGGTCGAAATCCAGCAGGTGCGGTTGGCTGTCGTGCTCGTGCTTCCACCATTTCGACAGATCGGCGACGCTTGTGATATCGGTAGGGACAACGGCATTGTAGAAGTCGAACAAATCCTCATCGCTGACCGTGTCGGCGACTTGTCGTGTCCGGTCAGCATCCTGTGCGGCTTCCTCGAGGATTTCCCGGTTGCGTTCGATGAACCCGTCGAACGGGAAGCGCTGTTGGATATCCCCCTCGACAAGCCCTTGCCGGAGCAGGAAATCACGCGCCTGTGTGGGGTTGATGCGTCCCCATTGCACCGGACGGTCTTGTACGATCGGCAGCCCGTACAACAGGATTTTCGATTGTGCGACGGCCGATCCGCGCGACCCGGACCAGTGAGGTTCGGCGTAGGTGACGCGGGTGAGCGACCCTGCCAGTGGTTCCGCCCATGCCGGGTCGATTGCCGCAGAGTAGCGCGCCCACAAGCGTGACGTTTCCACCAGTTCCGTGCTCATCACCCATGGGGGTGTGGTTTTTGCGACCGCCGATGCGGGGAACAGCGCGAATCGTGTGCCGCGCGCGCCCTGGTAGTCGTTTTTCGCGGTTTTCTGTGCGCGTTTCATGGCGCGGGCTTTGGCCGCCCCTTTGAGTCCGGCGAAATCCGAAGCTTTTGGCTCGCGTACCACCTGCATGCCCATCATGGACAGCAGCCCGGCGAGCATGGACTGGTGGATGCCTTGTGCATCCCACGTGCAGCACATGGAGTGTGCGGCTTGCTGATTGATGGGCAGGTTGCGGATGTCCAGCCCCGGCCGGGAGATTGGTTGCGGCTCGCCGACCCGGAATTTCAGTTCGCGGCACATTTGGGACAGTTGGGCGACCAGATCCTTCCACTGCCGCATGCGCAGGAAGCTGAAATATTCGGCTTTGCAGATGCGACGCAGCGCGTTGTTCCCCGGCTCGCCGTCAACTTGGAACACACGGTCCCACATATTGAGCGCGGTGAGGAAATCGCTGGTCGGATCGGCATAACGATTGTGGATTCGGTCAGCTTCCTCACGTTTGTCTTCCGGCCGTTCCCTGGGGTCTTGCAAGCTGAGGAACGCGACGACGACCAGCACGGCGGCAAGCGTGTTCGGCGTGGTATGAGTGGCGGCTTCAATGACCATGCGCCCAAGCCTGATATCAATCGGGATATGGGACAATTGCCTGCCGATGCGGGTCAACCTGACTTCACCGTGATTATGGCTGACCGCTTTGAGCTCAGTCAGCTCATTGAAACCGTCGGACACGGATCGCACATCCGGCGGGTCGATGAACCCGAAATGCGTGATGTCTTCGACCGTGTGCGCCACACCGACCGACAGCATGTGCAGCACCACCGCGCCAAGTGAAGTCCGTAGGATTTCAGGCTCAGTGAACCGTGGCCGCGTCTGATAATCCTCATTCGAATACAAGCGGATCGCGATGCCGTCAGCGACACGTCCGCAACGACCGGAACGCTGATCGGCGCTCGCCTGTGAGATCGGCTCGATCGGCAGACGCTGCACTTTCGCCGTTTTCGAATACCGCGAGATACGAGCGGTTCCCGGGTCGACGACATAGCGGATTCCCGGCACGGTCAGTGATGTTTCAGCCACATTCGTGGCGATGACGATGCGTTGATGGGTGTGCGGCTCGAACACTTTGTGCTGTTCTTTGGCGGATAGCCTTGCGAACAGCGGCATGATCTCGATCGCATCCGGCCGGCGCATGTCTGCGGTGCGCGGACCGAAGTGATGATGCAAAGCGTTCTCGAAGTCATGGATGTCGCGCTCGCCGGACGCGAAGACGAGAATGTCCCGCGGGCCGTGATCATGACTGGAACGGATGACCAGTTCCGCGCAGGCGCGTGCCACTGCGGTCGGCATGTCGCTCTGGTCGTCATCGTTGTCACCCCTGTCGTCTCCACCGAGCGCTGGATTGCGCGGGTTGGCGAAACCGGGCACGTGATTCATGAGCGCGGGCAGTGAACCCAATGGTTCGTAGACGATTTGCACCGGGTAGGTGCGTCCGGACACTTCGATGACCGGGACGTTCGTGTGCAGCGCGTGTTCGAAATGGTCGCGGAATTTCTCCGAATCGATGGTCGCCGAGGTGATGATGAGCTTCAAATCATGGCGTTTCGGCAGCAGTGCGGTCAAGTAGCCGAGCAGAAAGTCGATGTTGAGGCTGCGTTCGTGCGCCTCGTCGATCACGATGGTGTCGTAGCGGCTCAGCTGGGGGTCACGTTGGATCTGCGCGAGCAGAATGCCGTCGGTGACCACACGCAGCCTGGTGTTGGGGGAGCTTTCGTCGGTGAATCGCACTTGGTAGCCGATTTCATCGCCGAGTTTCGTTCCCATTTCCATCGCGATGCGTTCGGCGACTGTTCGGGCGGCGAGTCGACGCGGCTGGGTGTGCACGATTTGGTGACCATGCGTCCCGCGTCCCATTTCCAACAGCATTTTCGGAATCTGGGTGGTTTTGCCTGAGCCGGTTTGTCCGGAGACGATGACGACCTGTGAGTGTTTCACCGCGTCGATGATGTCGTCATGAGCCGCGGAAATCGGCAGTTCCGGAGGATATGAGAACTTCATGCCTGACGCAGCACCTCGATGACACGATATCCCTTGGAACTCGCGTATTTACTGACCGCATACCCGTCTGTGAGCGCTTGGGCGAGCCAGGTGATCAACGAATCGGATCCGAGGTTCTTCTGCACTACCAGATATGCGGCGCCGCCCCGGTTGAGCCGTGGCAGCCACGCCATGAGCAGCTCATGCAACGCTTCTTTGCCGATGCGGATCGGCGGATTGGACCAGATTACGTCGAAGGTCAGGTCGGCGGGGACGGCTTCAGTGGTGACGGCGTGCACGTGATTCAAGCCGTTGGCTTTCGCGTTTTCGGCGGTCAAGTCCACCGCGCGTTCGTTGATGTCGACCGCCCAGATGTCAAGGTCGGGGGATTCGAAGCCAAGAGATAAGGCGATCGGACCCCAGCCACACCCCAGGTCGAGCCCGGTGCCGTGTTGCGGCGGCATGGGCGCGTGGCGCAGGAGCACGGAGGTGCCCAGATCGACACGATTGCCTGAGAATACGCCGTTGGATGTCTGGACGGTGGCATCATAGCCGCGTAGCGTCACCTTGCGTTCACGCCTGACGTCAGCGGACTGGGGGTTCGCCGCGAAATACTGCTCATTACCGGTGGTCTGACGCTTGCCGGCGTGTTCCTGCCCTGCTCCGTTCTCGTGGTCGTGGCGCTCGCCGCGATGCGTGTCATTGCCCTGATGTGGTCTCGATACTGCCATGCTGATATGTCTTCCTATACGTTGCTTTCTGTCTGCCGCCGAATGCCGGTGTCCTGTCGTGGGGGCGTGCCCGCCTGTCGCTGACGGCGGAACCGGCTTGGTGTTGTCGTCTAACATGTTGATAATAAAGACAATAGTTGATACTAGGAAGATACCGCCGATCGTGCCGCTGATTCGGCGGTGCGAGAAGAAGGAACAGCCATCACCACCACAGCTTTCGCACGTACGGATGACACTGACGACACGGACAATACCCGGGGGATCCGGAACAGTACGGCGGGCGTGACGCCGCAACAGGCGGATTATCGTACGACGCCAGAGATGGCGGAATCCTTGCCGGATCGTGTCGCGGAACAATCAGAGCGGCAACCGGAGCAGTCCACACGTCAATCCGGCGGATTGGGCGGGCAACAAGCGCAGGAGCAAGGCGACGGCGTGCTTGCGGAGCATTCCGAAGTCCTGCTTGACGATTCCGCCGCACACCCTTACGCGCATGAGGATCAGGAATGGCGTGAACGTGAGGCTCGCAACGAGCTTAAGCGTGTCGCCGGCCTTGGCGAATTGCAGGACGTCACCGAAGTCGAGTACCGCAAGGTCCGTCTCGAACGCGTGGTGTTGGTCGGCGTGTGGTCGAGTGCGAAAACCACCCAGGCCCAAGCTGAAGAATCGTTGCGTGAGCTCGCGGCGCTTGCACAGACTGCCGGTGCACAGGTGTGCGACGGCCTGTTGCAGCACCGTTTGCGTCCGGATGCGGCAACGTATGTGGGTTCAGGCAAAGCCAAAGAAATCGCGGGTGTTGTCGCACGGGATGAGGCGGACACGATTATCGTGGATGACGATTTGCCGCCAAGCCAGCGGCGAGCTTTGGAAGATGCGACGAAAGTCAAGGTCGTTGACCGGACTGCCGTAATTCTTGATATTTTCGCCCAGCATGCGACCAGCCGAGAAGGCAAGGCCCAAGTCGAACTCGCCCAACTGCAATACATGCTGCCGCGACTGCGCGGATGGGGCGGGTCGCTGTCCCGCCAAGCCGGCGGCCGGGCTGCCGGTGCGGACGCCGGAATCGGCTCGCGTGGCCCGGGCGAGACGAAAATCGAAATGGACCGTCGTGTGATCCGCAACCGGATCGCCAAATTGCGCAAGCAAATCGCCCATATGGCCCCCGCGCGCGATGTCAAACGCGGGTCCCGCAGACGTTTCGGCCTGCCCACGGTCGCCGTGGTCGGATACACGAATGCCGGCAAATCCTCATTGACCAATCGACTGACTGGTTCCAAGGAACTGGTGGAAAACGCGCTCTTCGCCACACTCGACACTGCGGTGCGTCATGCGAACGCGAAAGACGGCCGACAATACGCGTATGTGGATACCGTCGGTTTCGTGCGTCGCCTGCCCACGCAGCTGGTCGAAGCGTTCAAATCCACACTTGAGGAAGTCTCGGACGCCGATGTGATCGTGCATGTGGTCGATGCCTCGCACCCCGATCCGTTCGCCCAAATCGATGCGGTCAATGCGATTCTCGCCGATATCAACGGGACGGAAAGCATTCCACGCATTGTGGTGTTCAACAAAATCGACAGGACGGACCAGACGACCCGTGAACGTCTCGAAGCGCTTGCGCCTGAGGCACATTTCGTGTCCGCGTTCACTGGAGAAGGCATCGACGCGTTGCGCGCCGAGGTCGAGGGGCTGCTCCCCGTTCCCGGTGTGCATGTCAGTGCGTTGCTGCCCTACACCGCCGGATCGTTGGTTTCGAAGATCCGCGAATACGGTCAGATGGATTCCATCGAGTACCGTGGGGACGGCATGATGGTCGAGGCGCAGGTCGACAGCCAACTGGCCGCGCAAGTGGTCGATGCCGCAATCGACGAATAAGTGCTCAACGGCAAGACCGTTTGATATTGCTGTACTGTGAACGCTCCCATAATGTTCGTTGAATATGCTCGGCGTCAAGGCGTTTTCCTCCCGGAAACGTCACGGAGAGCCACTAGAGTGGAAGTGTTACTGAATGAAACCCGTCACAATCGGGTCATTGCCAAGGAGAAGTAGCAAATGGTGAATTCAGCTGTAAAGCCCACGAAGCTCGCTATCATCGGTGCCGGCGCTGTCGGCTCAACGCTTGCCTTCGCGGCCGCCCAGCGTGGCGTTGCACGCGAAATCGTTCTCGAAGACATCGCCAAGGAACGTGTCGAGGCTGAGGTGCTCGACATGCAGCACGGCTCAAGCTTCTATCCGACCGTCTCCATCGACGGTTCCGACGATGTGGAGATCTGCCGTGACGCCGACATGGTCGTCATCACCGCAGGCGCTCGCCAGAAGCCTGGCCAGTCCCGTCTCGATCTCGCCGGCGCGACCATCAACATCATGAAGTCCATTATCCCGAATGTGGTGAAGGTCGCCCCGAACGCCATCTACATGCTCATCACGAATCCGGTGGATGTTGTGACCCACGTGTCCATGAAGCTGTCCGGTCTGCCGGCCAACCAGATGTTCGGTTCCGGCACGAACCTTGATTCCGCTCGTCTGCGCTTCCTGATTGCGCAGCAGACCGGTGTGAACGTGAAGAACGTGCACGCCTATATCGCCGGTGAACACGGCGATTCCGAGGTTCCGCTGTGGGCTTCCGCCACCATCGGTGGCGTCCCGATGTGCGATTGGCAGCCGCTTCCGGGCCATGAGCCGCTCGATGCTGCCAAGCGCGAGGAAATCCATCAGGAAGTCAAGAACGCCGCATACAAGATCATCCAGGGCAAGGGCGCGACCAACTATGCGATCGCCATGTCCGGTGTGGACATCATCGAGGCTGTGCTGCGCGACACCAACCGCATTCTGCCGGTGTCCTCCATGCTCACCGACTTCCACGGCATCTCCGACGTGTGCATGTCCGTGCCGACCCTGCTGAACCGTCAGGGCGTGAACTCTCGCATCAACACCCCGCTGTCCGACCATGAGCTCGAGGAGCTCAAGAAGTCTGCGGAGACGCTGCGTGAGACCGCTGCGAAGTTCGGCTTCTGATGCATCAGCGGGGATCTATGACGGCATCGTGACATTGCTTCGATAACGTCGGATATCCCGTGACGCACATCGTTGTGCCGGTTGTCATGCCGGCCGCGAACACAAGGAACCCCGGTTGCCATGCCGGGGTTTCGTCGTATTGGTGCCGATGAGAATGGTAATGAGAAGCGATTTCGGCAGGCGTGACCGGGTAACGGCACCGGGTTTCATAAGAACGAGTCTGCGGCTAGCCAAGGAGATTATGTGATGGCGCACGTGCAAGAGACATCCCGACAGCGGGGAAGTAACGCGGAACATCAGCGCAGACTGATGATGTCGCTGGCGTTGACGTCAACGGTGTTCATCGCCGAAGTCATCAGTGCGGCGGTGACCGGATCATTGGCCTTGCTCGTCGATGCCGGACATATGCTCACTGATTTGTCGGTGCTGGTCGCATCGACGGTGACGGCTATGCTGATGCGTCGCAAGCCCAGCAACACCAGGACTTGGGGATGGGCTCGGCTGGAAGTCATTACCGCGGCGCTTGGTGCGTTGGTGCTGCTGTTCGTCGGGGTGTATGCGCTGGTGGAAGCCGGGATGCGTCTGTTCGGCGGGGCGGATGACGGTGTGCGCAGCGTCGGTCTGCTGCTGTTCATGGGCGTATTGGGTCTTGCTTCGAATATCGGCTCGATTGTTATTCTCCATGCGAATAGTGAAGACAACATGAATATGCGTGCGGCGTTCCTGGAAGTGGTCAATGACGCTTTGGGCTCGGTCGCCGTCATTGTCTCCGCGATTGTGCTGCAATGCACGGGCTGGGGCGGTTTTGACGCGATCGCCGGCGGGATCATCGCGTTGATGATGATTCCGCGCGCGGTGCTGCTGCTGCGCAAGGCGGTGCGTGTGCTGTTGGAGGAGACGCCGGAAGGATTGGATCTTGATGAGGTTCGCGCGCATATGGAACGTGTGCCGCATGTGGTGGCTGTGCATGACCTGCATGCGAGTACGGTGTCGACCGGCATGCCGGTGCTGATGGCGCATGTGGTGGTCGATCCGGGGTTGTCGATGGCTCAGGGGGCGCAGATTCTGGCTCAGTTGCAAAGCTGCCTGCGCGAGCATTTCCCGGTGTCGATCCCGCATACGACGTTCCAGTTGGAGCCGGCCGGGTGCGAGGCGACTCGCGCAGAACACTTGCATGATGCGCCGGAGGGTGTGGACGGGCGCGACGATGGTGACAGTGCTGATGGTGCTGCGGGTGGCGGCGGTGTCGATGCCGATGGTGACCGTGATGGCGGTCGCGGTGATGTTGGGCTCGGGGAAAGACAATAGCGCAGATGATGGCGGTCGCGCCGAAGTCGACGGTGCCGGTCGTGTTGGTGCCGATGGCAGTGCGTCGGTTTGATGGACGTTATGGCAGCGGCTCACATGATCCCGGTCATGGTGCTGGTGGTGCATTGAGACTCATCTACTCGCGAGATTGTGTGAGGATCGACTCGCATACTTGACCGTTAGTCATTCCAAACCGTCTTGCGCGGTGGTTGTTGGCCACTGCGCGACAGGTGTGTTGCACGGCGGCGTGTTTGGCTTGAGTTCTGTCGATGAGGCAAAAGTATCTGTCTGCCGTGCGACTGCCGGATCCGCACACGGGGGCAACATCACTATCAGGCGAACACATGTAAGGACAATGCGGTCGGATCCGCACGCCACGGGGAACAACAGATGATCGCGGTGGCTGCCGGATTTAGATTTTGCGCAGCACCGTGACCACTTTGCCCATGATTTGTGCGTGGGTGCCGTCGATGGGCGAATAAGCAGGGTTATGGGGGATGAGCCACACGTGACCGTGTTCTTTGCGGAAGGTCTTGACGGTGGCTTCGTCGTCGAGCAGCGCCGCGACGATGTCGCCGTTCTCGGCGTTCTGTTGTTCGCGCACGACGACGAAATCGCCGTCGCAGATGGCCGCGTCGACCATGGAATCCCCATGGACTTCAAGCATGAAGAGATTGCCTGTTCCGGTGAGCCGTTCGGGCAGTCTCATCACGTCTTCGATATGCTGCTGGGCTGTGATCGGAGTGCCTGCAGCGATTCTGCCGACGAGTGGTACATCTCGTGATTCGAGAATGGTTTCGCGGTCGTCAAGGGAGGTGTCGGCGGCGGGGAAGGGGAAGATCTTGGCTGCCTGTTGATGTGTAGCCTCCTGCTGCGAGGGTTGTTCTGTCACAGACTGGCTTTCGACCAATTCGATGGCGCGGCCTTTTTTCGCGCCGATGCGAATATATCCGCGATCGGCGAGCACTTGCAGCTGGTGTTTGACCGATGACGGGCTTTTCAAACCGACCAGATCGCCGATTTCCCGGAATGATGGGGCATAGCCGTGTTCGGCTACATGGGAGCGGATGGCGTCCAGTACTTGGCGTTGGCGGTCGCTCAATGCCGAAGATTGCTGGTCTTGCTCGTCATCATGCCGAGATGGGAATGCGATGGTGCCCACATCAAATCCTTTCGTTCTCCACTAGCATAACCGAGCATGCGGTAAAAATCAAACAAATGTTCGACACACCCCCTTGTCAACTTCGAACGCCTGTGTCATAATTAGAACATCTGTTCGATAGAACATGTGTTCGAATAGATTGCGGCAACTCGCAACATCGCTGTACGGCGGTGCGGTTGCAAACAGCACGGTCGCATGTGCTGGTCGTTATGGCGAAGAGCCATGGCGCCTGGCGCATCAGACAAAGGAAAGGTGGAGAAACATGCGTGCTCAGGAGTATGTGGGGATGGGTGCTGCCGGCTATCGCGCTGTTCAGACACGTCCTGGTGAGGGTGTGCGAGTGTGCAATCGGCGTAGGGCTGCGCGTGAGTCTGCTATCAGTGCAGACCATAGCCAATCATTGCTGGCCAAAGGGCTGATCATCGCGTTACTTGTGTTTGCGGCGGTGTTCGGGTGGAGCGTGGTTGAGTCGAAAACCGCCGAATCGGCGACTCCAACAAGAACCGTCACGTATACCGTGCAGGCGGGTGATACCCTCTGGCGGTATGCGCAGGAGACTACACCTGCTGGGGGAGACGTGAATCAGAAGATTGACGAGATCGTCAGACTCAATAACTTGCAGTCCACCGGTCTCAAGCCCGGCGAAACGATTGTGGTGCCCATTGAGTGAATGGCATCGGCCATTGACGGATGTCGATGCCATGCCGTCAGTCGGTAGTGACCGCTGGCTGGCCGGAAATGGCTGCAAGTTGGGGCTGTCGACTATTGTGGAGGATATGCATTGCCCGTATTGCCAAAATCCTGAAACCAAGGTGGTCGACACCCGTATCAACGAGGACGGTCATTCCATTCGTCGTCGTCGCGAATGCCTCAAATGTGGTAGGCGGTTCACCACGGTGGAAACCACCATGCTTTTGGTGCAGAAAAGATCCGGCAATGTCGAACCGTTTGATCGTAACAAGGTGGTCAACGGAGTGCGCAAAGCCTGCCAAGGCAGGCCGATTGATGAAGACCAGCTGAAAATGCTCGGTCAACGCGTGGAGGAGGATTTGCGGTCTCGCGGTCTGGCAACCGTGAAATCCGACGAGGTGGGCAAAGCAATTCTCAAGCCATTGCGTGATCTCGACGAGGTCGCGTACATGCGGTTCGCCAGCGTGTACCAGAATTTTGAGAATTTGCAAGACTTCCAGCATGCGATTGACGAGCTGAATGCTAACAAGGCAGCCGAGCTGAATAACGCTCGCTGAGACACCGAGATGCTGCGCGTCGTTGGGCGATTCCGATATTGCATCACGGATTGAATGCGTGACGGCATCCAGAGGGCTGAACCCCGATGTCTCTCGCTCCTGCTCTGATTCGGAGAGTTTCAGAACAACTCACGTTCAACATCGCCGGTTCAGGCTGCTACGTGAAATCCAAACGCCTCGGTATCTCCCGGAATTCGCTGCACATGAAGACATGTCCAATCATGCGAGTCTCTCCAATATCTGACTGGAGCGGAAGCAGAACTTCGATGCCCATACGTTTGTTTCTGCCGATGCTTACGGGGTGTTCAGTGTCGGTAGTGGGGTGGCTCAGTTTCTGCCGACGCTTACGGGGTGCTCAGTGTCGGTAGAAGGGGGTAGCGGTCTGTTTTGCGGACGTTGATTATGCGGTGAGTGTTGGTGGGGTTGTTGTTCTGTTTCTACCGACACTTACGGGCACTCAGCGTCGGTAGTGGATTGTGGCTTTTCTGCGGATGTTTATGTGGTGTTGAGTGTCAGTGGAGGGGTTGTTGCTCTGTTTCCGCCGACGCTTACAAGTCGCTCAGTGTCGGCAGAAGGTTATGATGCTGCCGACACCAGGCACCCCATAAGCGTCGACTGCGGGCTGATTGCCGAAACTGGTTACGAATCACGGTTCGGAGCACCGGCTTCGAACCGTGACCGGTGATCACAATAAACGCCCATATGCGATTGGCCCTCACTGTGATCTGCAATCACAGTGAGGGCCAATCTCCTAGACCTTCCAAGCCGTGACCACCAGCCACGGTCTCACCAGCGATTACCGTTCGATATCGCTCGCCGTGTCGTCATCGGTGAGCACGCGCATGCGAATCGTGCCTTCGATATGGCTGAGCGCGTCGATAGTCGCCTGGTCGGGGACTTCAGCCACATCCGTGACCACATATCCCAATTCGCCTTCGGTGCCCAAGGACTGCGCCGAAATGTTGATGTTCTCCTCGCCGAGGATATGATTCATCTTGCCCAGCACACCCGGCAGGTTGGCGTGAAGATGCGCGATACGGGCGACGCCACGGTTGTTGCCGAGGTTCAGCTGCGGGAAGTTCACGGACAGTGCGGCAGAACCCTTGAACCAATAGTCCTCGAGTCGTTGCGACACGAAATGGCCGATCGATTCCTGCGCTTCCAACGTGGAACCGCCGATATGCGGCGTGAGAATCATATTGTCCTCGTCGGCCAACGGAGTGGTGAACGCGTCACCGCTCTTCTTCGGCTCGACCGGGAACACGTCAACGGCCGCACCGGAGATATGACCGGAATCCAGATGGCGCTTGAGCGCATCCAGATCGGCGACGAAACCGCGGGACAGGTTGATGAAAATGGCGCCCTGCTTCATGTGAGAGAACTGTTCCTCACCGAAGAACCCGGTGTTCGACTTGCGCCCGTCCACGTGCAGCGTCACGGCATCCGACTGTTCGAGCAGCTCGTTGAGGCTTGACATGCGCTTTGCGTTGCCCATAGCGAGCTTCTCTTCGAGATCATAGAACAGGACGCGCATGCCCATGGCTTCGGCGAGGACGGACAGTTGCGACCCGATGTTGCCGTAGCCGATGATGCCGAGCGTCTTGCCGCGCACTTCGTGCGACCCGCTGGCTGACTTGTCCCAGACGCCATGCTTCATATGGTGCGTGTGTGCAGGGATGCGGCGCATCAGGCAGATGATGTCACAGATGACCAGTTCCACCACGGAACGGGTATTCGAATACGGCGCGTTGAACACGGCGATGCCGCGTTTGCCGGCGTAGTCGAGATCGACCTGATTCGTGCCGATGCAGAAGCAGCCGATTGCAGTCAGATCAGGGCGTGCGTCGATGACTTTGCGCGTGACATTCGTCTTGGAGCGAATGCCCAGCAGATCAACACCTTCGAGCGCGTCGATGAGCTCGTCCTCGCTGAGGGCGCCCTTGAGCGTTTCCACTTCAAAACCGTGGTCTCGCAGCGATTGCGCCGCGAACGGGTGAATATTCTCTAATAACAATGCTTTGGGCATACTTCTACCTTAAATCATCAATTGACGTTCGTCATCTTCTGTCCGCACTATAAGCAGACGCTGTGTCGGACGGGTCATCGCCACGTACAGGTCCGCGGCTGCGACCAGTCGCGAGGGCGCGTTCTGTTCGATCTCGCCTGGCTCGGCGACGATGACCGCATCGAATTCCAAGCCTTTGACCTCTTCGGTGGTGCACACCATAACCTGTCGGTCCCAGCTGTTTTGTTCTGCGAGCCGTGAGTACCGATCCTTGGGGAGCCCTGTGCGCAGCGCGTCGTCGACTGCCGATCGCAAACCGGAAAGCCGCTCAGCAGAGGAGATGACGGCGATGCGTCCGGTACCGTCATCGCTGATGAACTCTTTGACCAAACTCAGTGTTCTCGAGGCGATTTCGCTGTTGAGCTCATCGGCTGAGGGTACGAGGATGCGCCGGACGGAATCATCGACGTGGCGCACAGCCTTGACCGTCGAAACGTACAGGCCTTCCCGCTGGGCGAAATCGGAGGCGAGATCAGAAACTTCCTGCGGATTGCGGTAGTCGATGGTCAGTTCGTTGAGATCCCAACGGTCCGGGCCGAACAGACGATCCATGGTCTTCGCCCAAGAGCGCGTACCGCCGAGCGCCGAGGTCTGGGCGACATCACCGACGATGGTGAACGAGCGTGACGGGCACCGTCTGATGAGCATACGCCATTCCATGGCGGTCAGCTCCTGCGCCTCGTCGACGACGATATGCCCGTAGGTCCATTCGCGGTCCGCCGCCGCATGCTGGGCGATGAGCTCGTCATCGCCCCCGTTGATATTGTCGAGCAGCATCTGCGAAGTGACGATGCCCGAGCCGATACCAGCCTGTGCCAGCGTGTCATTGGCGAACTGCTCTTCTTCGGCACGCTTGGCGTCTTGTGCTGCCTGCCGCGCCGCTTGCCGGGGGTCTGGGCCGAGCAGTTCCAATGCCTCATCAAGCAGAGGGATGTCGGAGCGGGTCATCGGCGAGCCTTTTGGCCTGGTCAGGATACGAATGTCGCTGTCCGTAAGCCATGGCGCATACGCGCGCAGCTGTTGTGGCTTGGCGAACATCTGGTCGATTAGCCATTCGCCGGTCATCGGAAGCCATGCCTTGTTCAAGGTGATACGCACCTGGTCGTTCATCCGCAACTGGGAGACGATATCGGACAATTCTGCTTGGTTCGGCTGATAGTCGAGCTGTTCGACATACCGGTTGCGCAACGCGCTGAGCATGCTGCGCACGAAGGTTTCGCGAGCCTTGTTGTGCGGCTGGCGCGTGCGTTTCGCATCGCCGATCGCCTGTTCGAAGTCCGTGCGGAGCATGGGCACCTTGAAGCCGTTGAGGGTGATGACCGGCAATCGTTGCGGTACGCGTTCGCGCGCGGCGACCGCATGTTCGATTGCATGGCGCATACGATAATCGCCTTTGAGCATGGCCGCCCTCGCGCTGTCTTCATGCGTTGCGACGACACCGGGGATGAGGTCGGCGATGGTGCGGCTGACCACACCGGTCTCGCCGAGTGAGGGAAGCACCTGATCGATGTAATGCAGGAAGCTGGTGCTGGGGCCGATCACCAGAACACCGGAATTGGCGAGTTTGCGGCGATGCGTGTACAGCAAATAGGCAGCGCGGTGCAGTGCGACCGCGGTTTTGCCGGTTCCGGGCCCGCCTTGGACGATGACGACACGGTCGAGGGGAGCGCGGATGATGCGATCCTGTTCCGCTTGGATGGTGGCGACGATATCGGTCATTTTGCCGGTGCGCTTCGAATTGAGCGACGCGAGCAACGCTCCTTCTCCGGTGAGTGTGCCTGCGTCGGATGCTTTGCCGACCTGGTCGGAATGCACGTCGAGTACCTCGTCTTCGACTCCGACGACTTCGCGGAAGTGAAGTGTGATATGGCGTCGCATGACGATATCGCCATGATGCGATGGGGTCGCCTCGTAGAAGGGGCGGGCGGCATCGGCACGCCAGTCGGTGAGGATGGGCTCATGCTCGGCGCTGGATAAGCCGATTCTGCCGATGTACCGGCGTTTGCCGTGGACGTCGTCGAGACGACCGAATACGAGACGATCTTCGACTGCGCGCAGCTGCATCAGCCGATCCTCGTACATGGTGGCGAAGGAGTCGCGTTCGGTGCGTTGGGTTGGCGAGCCGTGCGACCCTGCGGCGCGCACTTTCGCCAGGCGCTGCCGGGCTTGGTCGCGCAATGCGTCGAGCCGGGTATAGGCGTGGGTCACCGCTTGTTGTTCCTCGTGAAGCTGGGAGGAGTATGTCGTCATGCTGTTCCGTTTCTGCATTTCAGGTGCTGCAATTCAGGCATTCCAGTGTAGCGCGGGGCTTCTACGTTTCACTGGTCACTGATTGGTGCGCTGTGTGGATTGGTTCGTCAGGTGGTGGTGAGGGTAGGGCGGTCGTACAGGTGGACAGTTACGCGGGTGTGATGGTCGTACAGGATGGCGGCGTCGGACGGTCTGTGGTCCGTGGTGTGTGTGGCAGCCGAGCGGGTGGGGCGGCTATGCGGGTTGGAAGCGTCGTGTGGGTCGGGCGTGTGGTGTTGCCGTGTGGGCTGCCGCTCGGGTGTAGGCGGTCCGGTCTGACGGCGAACTGTCCGTCCTTCTGCAAGGGTGCCGTCTTTCGAGCGTCACGCCTACCGTGTGCGCGTTGTGAGCCGACTCTCGTGTGCCGTACACAGTGCGAAATGATCGCGAATCATGTCAATTTTAGGGATGATTCACCATCTGTGCACCATAAACGAAGATTTATCTCGGGGAAATCATGAAAAATGACACTGCAATCACCTCGGATATGGGATTTGTGCGAGGAGCCATTGAAAAAGCGCGGTCCAATCGGATGCAATGCGACTTGGATTGTGTGCGAAACGCCTGTGTCGAACCGGTTTTTGAGCGATGCCAACGGTTTAGGCACAATATCGTGAGTTTTTTGTGTCGTGATGGGGAAGATTGGGGAATTGTGGGGTAAAGTGGTGAGTCAGCTGTGGCGATGCGATTCAACATGATCAAAAGGAGGTGGGCGCAATGGCAGAACAACACGATGACGATCAGCCTGTGACCCCCTCTGAATCCCAATCCTCCGGCCACATCCCGCCACTCGGCCAAGCATCGCCCAACCCGCAGCCGTCCTCGGACTGGCCGCAATCCGTCAACGGCGCCAATGGAACCAATGGCGCCAATGGTGTCAACGATGCCGTCGGCGCCAACGGTTATTCCGCACCCCAAGTCCAAGCCCAAACTCCAGCCGCGGCATCATTCCTCCAACAAGCCCAGCCACAGACTGCGATGCAGCAGCCTTCCGCACAGGCATATCAGGCACAGGGCTATCAGCAGGTGCCCCCATACGCGGTGATGCCGTCCCAGCCACAGGCGGTAGCCCAGCCGTATCAGTACGCCGCTGCCCAAGTTCCCGCATCCTACGTTCAGCAGCAGCCGCAGTCGCCACAGCAGCCGCAGCAGTACGCCGCCATGCCACAGACCATGGCAGGCCAGCCGGTCGCATCGCAGCAGGCCGTAACGCCCCAGTCCGTTGCAGCCCAGCAGTCGCAGGGTATGTACCTCCAGCAGTCGCAGACCGGGATGCAACAGACCGGGATGCAACAGACCGTCATGCCGCAGCCGCAGTCCATGCCCCCGACCATGCCGGCGGATGGCGGCGAAGTCATGCTCTTGGGCACGTACACCCCGAAAATTGACGCGAAAGGCCGCATGGCGCTGCCGGCAAAGTTCCGCACCCAACTCGGCCCCGGACTGATCATGGCCCGCGGTCAGGAGCGTTGCGTGTACCTGTTCCCGCAGGCTGAATTCCGCCGGGTCGCCATGCAAATCCAACACACGTCGCTGGGCAACAAGGCGGCGCGCGAGTATCTGCGCGTCCTGCTGTCCGGCGCCGTCGACCAGACTCCCGACAAGCAGGGCAGGGTGCTGGTGCCGCAAATGCTGCGCGATTATGCCAAGCTCGGCAGCGATATCGTCGTGATCGGCGTGGGCACGCGCGCTGAAATCTGGGATAAGCAGGCTTGGGAACAGTATCTTGCCGACAACGAGCAGGGATACTCCGATATTGCCGATGACGTACTGCCGACCGTGGAATGGTGATCAGCGATGACAGATTTCTCTCAAATCCACCAGCCGGTTCTGCTCGAGGAGTGTGTGAGACTTGTCGCCCCGGCGCTCGCACGCCCCGGCAGCATTGTCGTCGATTGCACCTTGGGCTTGGCAGGCCACGCGTGCGCCTTCCTCAAAGCCGCCCCCGAAGCCCGTCTGATCGGCATCGACCGTGACAGCGAAGCGCTGTCGCTCGCCACACAACGGATGCGCCAGGAAGGTTTGGACGACCGGTTCACTCCGGTTCATGCGGCGTTCGATGAATTCAACCAGGTCCTCGACGATCTCGGCGTGCACACGGTTCAAGCGGTTTTCATGGATTTGGGGCTTTCCAGCTTGCAGATCGACGAGACGGATCGCGGCTTCTCGTATTCCCATGACGCTCCGCTGGACATGCGTATGGACATCACGCAGGATCTCACCGCGGCCCAAGTGCTTGCACAATACGATGAGCGCGATCTGGTCCACATCTTCAAAACGTACGGTGAGGAGCGTTTCGCTCGCCAGATCGCCCACGCCATCGTGCAGGAACGTGGGCAGGAGCCGCTGACGACATCCGGCCAGCTGAACCGTCTGGTCGACCGTGTCGTTCCCAAAGCGCACCGCCCGGCTGGCAATCCGGCGAAGCGGGTGTTCCAAGCGTTGCGCATCGAAGTCAACGGCGAACTGGACAAACTCGCCCACACACTCCCGCAAGCCGCGAATCATCTTGCGGTCGGCGGCCGTCTGGTGGTTGAGTCCTACCATTCATTGGAAGACAAGACCGTCAAATCCTTCATGCGCCATGGCCTTGAGGCGGATGTCCCCGCAGGATTGCCCGTCATTCCCGACGATGCACAGCCGTTCTTCACCGCGCTGACCCGAGGCGCTGTCATGGCCGATGACCGGCAGATCGCCGAGAATCCGCGCTCTGCGTCGGTACGGTTGCGCGCGGTCGAATTGAACCGGGAACTTCCCGAACGCTGGCGTGAACGCTTCGACCAGATGACCGTCGAAGGCGGTGGCCGTGACCGGCGGGCCGCACATGGCCACGTCGATGCGCATGACGGTTCCTCCCGCGCAGCACGTTCTGCCCATCCCGGGCGTTCCGGCCATACCGGTTATCAAAGCCATGCGAAAGGGGCACGGCGTGATCATGGATCGAGGAGGGGATGATGGCAGCTTCCGCCCGTAGAATCCGTTCGCAGGCGTCTCCCGCCAGCCATCCCGAGCGTCAACACGAGATGCGTCGGGCACCTGAGCGTCCCGCGCTGCATCTGGTCAAGAATGAGCAGGCCGGCGCCGTATCCTCGCAGGATCGTTTCCGCAGTTTCATCGAATGGACGCGCTCGCATACCGCTCCGGTCATTCAAGTCATCATCGCCTTCGTGTTCTTGGCGGCGACGATGGTGGGGTCGCTGACGTTGCGCACACAGATGGCGGAGAACTCGTTCGAAGCCAAGCAGACTGAACAGCAGATCGAGCAGCTTCAACAGGACATTCAGACAGATCAGACCAAACTCGACTCATTGCAGGCGTCCTTGCCACAGAAAGCGCAGGATATGGGCATGGTTCCGCAGCAGGATTCCGTCACCATCGATTTGAACGGCTACCAACCGAGCGACGGGAGCAAGTGACATGCGAAGCATCAGACGACTCTGGAATGCGCTGGGACAGTTCGGCAGGCGTTGCCTGCTCGTGCTGCTTGCATTCGCCATACTGTCCGCGTCGTGCGTCTGCCAGTTGACAAGCCTGCAGCTGATCAATGACAAAAGCCTCGCCTCGGCGGCCGAGAAGACCCGAACCGCAACGGCGACGGTTCAAGGCAACCGCGGCAAGATCGAGGATACCAACGGCACAGTGCTCGCACAAAGCGTCGAACGATACAATGTCATCGGCGACCCGCTGTTGGCGCAATCCTTCAAACCGGTGAACTGCACTGCCAACAACAAAACCGCTTGCCATTCCATCAACGGCAAACCCGTGGGCACGACCGGTGCTGCGGCGGTCGCCCGGTTGCTGGCCAGCGTGATCGACGTGGACGCGAAAACCCTGGGCGCTGAACTCAGCGGCAATTCGCACTACGTGGTGCTGAAGAAGAACGTGTCCCCGGCAGTCAAGCGCAAAATCGACAAACTCAACATCGGCGGGTACGTCATCACGAAACTGTCCAGCATCCGCGAGTATTCCAACGGCACGCTCCTGGGCGCGCTGTTGGGCGGTGTCGACGGCACAGGAAAGGGCGTCAGCGGTATCGAACTGCTGGAAGACAAGACCCTGACCGGAACCAATGGGTACAAAACGTATCAAAGCGGCGGCGGCGGAGAAATGATCCCGGGTACGCTGATCGATTCCAAGGATGCCGTCAACGGTTCGGATGTCAAACTCACCATCGACTCCGACGTGGATTGGTACGTCAAGAAAGCGCTGACAGACGGCGTAAACCAGTACCATGCGGCATGGGGCATCGCTGTCGTCCAGGACGTGCAGACCGGCGCGATCATCGCGCTTGAGGATTCGGACCAGATCAAGGCAGGCAGCACGGAAGCGATGCAAAACGCTTCCCGCGCGGTTGCAGAGACATTCGAACCCGGATCTGTCGGCAAAGTGTTCGCGATGGCCGGCATGCTGCAACTGGGTCTGCACCAAATGACCGATAAGTTCAGCGTGCCGAGCACCATCACCGTGGACGGCCAGACCTACAAGGATTCACACGAGCATGCCACAACCAATTGGACGCTCGCCGGCATTCTGCAACAGTCCTCGAACGTCGGCATGATCATGGCCGCAGACCAGTACACCAGCGAGGAACGGTACGAATTCCTGAAGAAATTCGGCATCGGCCAGGCCAGCGGATTGAATCTGCCGGCGGAATCCAACGGATCGCTGAGCAGTGCGAGCGCCTGGGACGGCCGTACGCGCAACACCGTACTGTTCGGTCAAGGGTATTCGACCAACGCCTTGCAAATCACGAACGCGATCGCCACCATTGCGAACAAGGGCGTGAAGAACCAGCAGTACATCGTCAAATCCGTGACTGACGCCGAAGGGCGCACCACAACCCCGAAGCGCGGCGAAGCGTCTCGCGTCGTCGATGAATCCGTGGCGAGCCAGATGCTGAACGCCATGGAATCGGTCGGCGAATACTACCAGGCGCAGGCGGGCATCAGCGGATACCGTATCGCGGCGAAAACCGGTACCGCGCAGGTCGCAGGCGCCAACGGTTCGCTCACGTCGATTGTGGCGGACTGGGTTGGCGTGCTTCCGGCGGACAATCCGCGTTTCGTGGTTACGGTCATTCTCAAGGATCCGGACGGCACCTATGGTGGTTTGACGGCAGGCCCGATTTTCAAGACCATCGGTGAATTCCTTATGCAGAAGTATCAGGTGCCGACGTCCACGCCGCGCACCGATGCTATCCCGGTGACGTGGTGATTGACATGACGCAGCATACGACACGTCCGGCGTCGTACAGCATACGCAGGCCGGCTTGGATGTCGGCCGCATCGCAGCTTGGTGCGGTTTTCGCGGGCGCGCATACTGTGGAGACAGTAGGGCTTGCACAACAAGAAAGGGGCGTCTGATGAGCGTGGTGACTGAGGCCGTGGGACGGCGGATGACGCTGGGTGATATTTGCTCTCGGTACGGTTTCGAGCTCGTTCCCCAATTCGCCGGAGGGGTAACCATCACATCGATCAGCAGTGATCTTGATGCGATTATGCCTGGCTCGCTGTTCACCCCGTTGCAGGACGTGGATGCGGAAACCTTGCGCATTGCCCACTCTCGCGGTGCGTATGCTGCGATGGTGCCCCATTCGAGCGAACCGGTGGCGCGACAGGCCGGATACCCGGTGATTATCGCGCAGCCCACGCCCGAGCAGGTGGGCGCGCTTGCAGCGACGATGGCGGGGGAGCCCTCCCGCGCGCTGGCGGTGTTCGTAGTCGGCGGGCATGACGGCGATGAGGTCCAGGCTACAGCCATCCGTCTGGCTTCGTTCCTGCACATGCTTGGCAATCCGGTCGGGCAGGTCAATGCCGCCGGTTCGTCATCGCTGGAACGGCAGCTCAACCTGTCATACCCGCTTGACGTCTATGACATCCAGCATGTGATGGCGGTATGCGCTGAAGATGGCGCCTCTGCGATTATCATCGCCCTCGATCCCGGTACGTTGGCGGATCATGCGCTGGAGGGCGCGACCGTTGACGTCGCAGGCAGTTGTGATGCGCTGACGCCGTTTGCGCTCAAGGCCACGTTGGCTGAATGGACGCAACGGTACGGCTTCTCTCTTGAAAGCAACAATCAGATGATTTATCAGCGTGATGCCGAAACCGATGACATCGCCGCTGAAGCGATGGACGGGTCGGCGGGTGTCGGCGATGTATCGCGGCTGAGCTTGTCTATCGCGATGGTCATGGCGGCTGGCGTGCGCAAATCCAATATCCGCAACGCGTTGCGCGTATCGAGCGAAATGCAGTGAGCGCGGCAGAGCGGTACCGGTGGCGAGAGCCGTCGGCTTCCGAAAGGCAAGCGGCATCCATATGGTTCAACGTTTCGGCGGTTTGGGATGGCGATGCGTGACACAGCGGATTCGCAAGGAATGCAACATCGGACAGCGAAGCAGAACGATGAGCAGCAGACAGACGAGCAGGAAGGAACGGAAATGACACAGGAGACGGGCATGATGCCGGTAACCCTTGAACAGATCGCCCACGCTGTGGACGGCACACTGGTGATTCCCGATCACGTGCAGGCGCCACAAGGGCAGTTCGAGCCGTCAGTGGTCAGCGATTCACGGCAGGTGCGTGCGGAATCCGTATTCGTGGCGATTCCCGGTGAACATGTGGACGGTCATGATTTCGTGGGGAAAGCCGCCCAGAGCGGTGCCGCGGTCGCCATCGTCCAGCATGAGGTGGATGCGCCCGTCGCCCAGGTCGTCGTTCACGATTGCGTGGAGGCGCTGGGACGGCTCGCAGCCTATAATCTCGCAGCCCGGCGGAAAGCCGAAGGCGATTTCACCATCGTGGGCATCACCGGTTCGGTAGGCAAAACCACCACCAAGGATCTGCTGCACGCATTGCTGGAAGACATGGGGCAGACAGTCGCCCCGGTCGGATCGTTCAATAACGAAATCGGCCTGCCCCTGACCGCCCTCAAAGTCGGCAAGACAACCCGGTTCCTGGTCGCCGAAATGGGCGCCAACCATGTGGGTGAGATCGCGCATCTGACCACAATCGCACCGCCTGATATCGCGGTCGTCCTTAAGGTCGGCGTCGCCCATCTCGGCGAATTCGGCTCGCCGGAACGCATCGCTCAAGCCAAAAGCGAGATCGTGCGCGGCTTGGTGCCTTCAGGCACGGCAGTGCTCAACGCCGGGGACGTGCATGTCGCCGCCATGCAGGCGATCGCGCCGGGGGACGTGCTGTGGTTCGGCGTCGATGACATCCGGCCCGATTCTTCCGCCCCGAAAGTCACCGCCCGCGACGTGAATCTTGACGATCTGGGCCATCCGTCGTTCGCCCTGGTGGATGCCGATGGGTCGACCGCCCCGGTGACGCTCGGTATCGGAGGCAGACACAACGTCGTCAACGCGCTCGCCGCCGCGACCGTGGCCCGCCGGTGCGGTATGCCGTTGGAACGCGTGGCGGAAGTGCTCGGCGACGTGCACCATATCAGCGCGCACCGCATGGCCGTCTCGACCGTGCGCCGCGGGGACGTGTCGTTCACGCTGATCGACGACTCCTTCAACGCGAACCCGGATTCCATGAAAGCAGGTCTCGACGGCTTGGCCGCATGGCATGCGAAGGAGACCACACAGCCATACCGGATCGCCGTGCTCGGGGCGATGCTCGAACTGGGCGACAGCGAACGCGAACAACATCGCCTGATCGGCGAATACGCCCTCGCTCATGGTGTCGATGAGCTGATTGCGGTCGGCAACGTCGAAGACAAGCATTTCGACGCGCTCGCCGAAGCCATGTCCCAAGGTGCGCGGGAGTATCTCGACGCCGCCGCACGTGCCGACGTCCCGATACACTGGGTGCATGACACAGCTGAGGCCGACCGCCTTGTCATGTCCGCTGCGGCGCATCATACCGATACGGTGGTGCTGCTCAAGGGGTCGCATGTTTCCGGGCTGAGCGCATTGGCTGAACGTTGGTCTGACAAGGCTCTGTGAGCCGTGCAAGAAGTGGAGTAGACAGTGATTTCGCTTATCATCGGCATCGTGGTCTCGCTGCTGGTCGTGTTTTTCGGCACTCCAGTGCTGATCGACATCGTGCACAAGCTGCATTATGGCCAGTACATCCGTCAGGATGGTCCAAAATCGCATCAGATCAAACGCGGCACGCCTACGATGGGCGGCTTGATCATCGTGCTGGCGATTGTGCTGGGGTGGGGCGCCTCCGCGGTGTACCGGTTCTGCACGGGCGGCTCGGTGCCCTCATGGTCGGCGGCGCTGGTGCTGTTCGCCATGATCTCGATGGGCTTGCTCGGGTTCATTGACGATTTTGCGAAGGTCCGCAAGAAGCAGAATCTGGGGTTGTCGGTGCACGCCAAGTTCATCGGCCAGTTCATTTTCGCGACCTGCTACGCGGTGCTTGCGCTGATCATCCCCACGAAGTCGGGGTTCCCAAGCGCACAGGCGGGTATGAGTTTCATCGAGAAGCCGTTTTGGAATTTTGAATCCGCCGGCAAGGTCGGTGCGATGATTCTGTTCATCATCTGGGTGAACTTCCTGATGACGGCATGGACGAACGCCGTGAACCTGACCGACGGTCTTGACGGGTTGGCGTCAGGCTCATCGATGATCGCCTTCGCCGGCTACGCGATCATCGCCTACTGGGAGTGCTACCACCTCAAGGGTACCGGGCATGAAGGCTACGCGTATGCGGTATCCGACCCGCTTGACCTGTCCATCATCGCGGTGTGCGCGGCGGTCGCCTGCTTCGGTTTCCTGTGGTACAACTCCAACCCTGCGACGATTTTCATGGGAGACACCGGATCCCTCGCCTTGGGCGGCCTGTTCTCCGCACTGTCCATCGCCACGCATACGGAGTTCCTTGCCATCATCTTGGGCGGCTTGTTCGTCATCGAAGTCATGTCCGACGTCATCCAGGTCAGCTGCTTCAAACTCACTCACAAGCGCGTGTTCAAAATGGCGCCGATCCATCATCATTTCGAACTGCTCGGATGGAGCGAAGGCAAGGTTGTCGTCCGGTTCTGGATGATCGAACTGCTGTTCACCTTGGCTGCGGTCATGATCTTCTACGGCGATTGGGTGACCCGTTCCGGATTGTTGCTGTAACACGCATTCCGTAACCGGAAGGCGTTACGGTCGTGTCGAAAACCTGCGGATTGCGCGCAAGCGCGGAAAAGAGATGACATGAACGACGAACGAAACGTCGGGACAAGCAACGGCGGCACAACGATCGCCGATATGACGGTTCTGGTCGCAGGGCTTGGCGTATCCGGCCGCAGCATGGTCGAGGTGCTCAAGGGGCGCGCCAAAGACGTGATCAGCGTCGACGAGCGCAAACCTGAAGCCGATCTGCATTCCTTCGACGATATCGATTGGGATCGGATTGACCTGGTGATGACATCGCCGGTGTTCACGCCCAGGACCCCGTTCATTCTCGAGGCGCAGCGCCGAGGCATTCCCGTATGCTCCGAAGTCGAGCTTGCCTGGAGGCTGCGGGTGGATTCCCGCCGCACGGGCAGCCCGGCACCGTGGATCGGCATCACCGGAACCAACGGCAAAACCTCGACCACCGAAATGACTTCCGCCATGCTCACCGCGTGCGGGCTCAACGCCCCGGCGGTCGGCAATATCGGCAAAGCCGTCTCGCATGCCGCAGTCGACCCGGACAATGATGCCTTGTGCGTCGAATTGAGCTCGTTCCAGCTGCATTTCACGGATTCCCTGGCGCTGGAATGTGCGGCCATCACCAATATCGCCGATGACCATCTCGACTGGCACGGCGGAATCGACAACTATGCCGCCGACAAAAGCAAGGTCTTCCACCGCGCTCAACGCGCGCTGGTCTACAATGCCGACGACGCCCGGGTGACCGCGTTGGCTCATGCCGCCCACACCGCGCCGGGTTGCCGCAGCATCGGTTTTACGCTGCACGCGCCTGATGACGGGCAGATCGGCGTCGATGAGGGGTGGATCGTCGACCGTAGCGGTATCGCCGGCGGACAGCCGGGCACCGCGCAACGTGTGGCGAAAATCACCGATTTCAGTCACTTGTGCGAACCTGACGGCACGGTTTACCCGCATCTGCTTGCCGACGCGTTGACCGCGATCGCGCTCGTGCTCGGTGCGGGGGCTGACTTGCGCACATCCTTGGACGCGCTGCGCGCCTTCGCTCCCGGAGGGCATCGAATCCAGACCGTCGCGACCGCGCATCTGGAAACTGGCGACATCCGGTTCGTGGATGATTCCAAGGCCACGAACGCGCATGCCGCGCACGCATCCCTGTCCAGTTTCGCCCCGAAATCCGTGGTGTGGATCGCCGGCGGCCTGGCCAAAGGCGCTCGGTTCGAACAATTGGTGCGCGACCAAGCCAAGACCATCAAGGCCGCGGTGATCATCGGCGTTGACCAGGAGCCGATGATTGACGCGTTCAAGGTGTCCGCGCCCGACATTCCCGTCACTGTCATTGATCCGGCCGACGCGTCCACGGTGATGCAGCGCGCCGTCGAAGCCGCGGGAAGGTATGCCAAGGCGGGTGACATCGTGCTCATGGCGCCGGCATGCGCTTCCATGGACCAGTTCCGCTCGTATGCAGACCGTGGCGACCAGTTCGCGCGGTCGGCGCAACAGTGGGTTGATTCGCATGGCGAGCACTGAACCGAAGCGACGCGGCGAACGCAGAGCGCGCACAGCCCACTCGACCGTGTTTCCAAGGCAGCGGCGGGACGAAGCCCGTGGCGCCGAGGATTTCGACATTCTCACGCCGACCGGGTCGCAACCCGTTCAGCCGCCGTCCCGGCGCTCTCGCCGGCCTGCCGAAGCGGGCGGCACGCCAAGCGCCTACAAGAAAACCGGGGGAGCGCGGAGCAGGCGCGCCATTCCAGCCGCCGAAGCCGAACCGCCTGTACCCCAAGGCAGGCTTGCACGCCTGTGGGAACAATTCAAAGACGGCATGTCCCCGAAACGCATCATGGCGATGGAAAAAACCATTCCGGACATCAAGCCGGTCATCAATCCGGCCACCACGGGGGATGCGCGTGGAATCCATATGCTCAAAAGCCCCCTGTGGTGCTATCACGGCTTCATCGGAGCGGTGTTGTTCCTCACCTTCCTCGGTGCGGTCATGGTGTTCTCCAGCTCGGCGATCAGCAATATCTCAAGCGGCAAAAGCCCATGGTCCCAAGCCTTCACCCAAGGTAAATTCTGCCTGATCGGCCTGGTGCTCTGCTTTGGGGCATCCCGCGTCAAAGCGCCGGCATACCGCAGGTTTTCCGGCATCATCCTCCTGATCGCATGGGCGTTTCAGCTGCTGACCATGTCCCCGCTTGGCGTCAACTATCAGGGCAACACCGGATGGGTCAACCTCGGCATCGTCACGATGCAGCCCGCCGAGTTCATGAAACTCGCGGTGTGCCTGTGGATGCCGCTCGGTGTCGTCATCGCATCCCAACGCAGCGTCGGCAAGGACCACTGGCCATACGCCTTGCCGGTCATCATGCTGATGTTGTGCTGCATGCTGGTGATACTCGGCCGCGACATGGGCACCGACATGATCATCCTGATCATCGGTGTGGTTGTTCTGCTGCTGGGCGGCATGCCTATGTCATGGTTCGGCGTCATGGGTGCCGCAGTCGTCGCACTCGGAGCGCTGCTCGTTGTTCAAAGCCCGAATCGTCTCGACCGTGTGCTTTCCGCATACACCAAGTGCAACACCGCCCAGCTGCAGGGGACCTGCTATCAAAGCGTGCACGCGAAATTCGCGCTCGCCTCAGGCGGTTTCGCCGGGGTGGGACTGGGTAATTCCCGTGAGAAGTGGAACTATCTGCCGGAAGCGCACAACGATTTCATTTTCGCGATCATCGGCGAGGAACTGGGGTACGTCGGCGCGATCATCATCGTGCTCATGTTCCTGCTGATCGGCTGGTGCCTGGCATGCATCGCCCTACAATCAAAAGACCGGTACACATCCATCGTGCTGATTTCTATCGCGGTGTGGATCGTCGGCCAGGCGCTGGTCAACATCATGGTCGTCATCGGACTGCTGCCGGTGATGGGCGTGCCGATGCCGTTCGTGTCGGCAGGCGGTTCATCGCTGATCATGTGTCTGACCGCAGCAGGAGTGGCGATGAGTATGATGCGTCAGGAGACGCAGATCGCTACGGCGACCAACCGGCTCAATTCGTGAACGCCGGCGAGTTGCCGTTGCTCGGAACGCGGTTTCGATAGGTTCGACAAACGGATCTATTGCGGGGCAAGCCGAGCGGTAGAGTAGTGGGGATGGCCGCGCCACGCGAAAGGCGTGGAACAGGTGGCATCGAACCAGCACAGTACAGGACCATAAGGCAACCCACGAGGTGAGCTGAAAGCATGACGAATATCGTATTGGCCGGCGGCGGCACTGCCGGACATGTGAACCCGTTGCTGTCCGTCGCGGATGCGATTCGGCGGATTGAACCCGATGCCGGATTGAGCGTCATCGGCACGGCGGTCGGATTGGAACATGATCTGGTTCCGCAGGCGGGCTACGAGTTGGACACGGTGGAAAAAGTCCCGTTCCCGCGACGCCCGAACAAGGACGCAATCACCTTCCCATGGCGGTGGAACCGCGAAAAACGCAAGGTGCGTGCGATTCTGGAACGTCGGGAAGCGCAAGTCGTCGTCGGTTTCGGCGGGTATGCTTCCGCACCTGTCTATTCGGTCGCCCATACGATGGGTATCCCCGTGGTGATTCATGAGCAGAACGCTCGCGCGGGCATGGCCAACAAGCTTGGCGCGAAATGGGCGTCCTTCATCGGCACGGCATACGAACATACCGGCCTGAAACCCGGCAAGGGGACCGTCATCGAGCGGGTCGGCCTGCCGTTGCGCCCGGCGATCGCACAGCTGGCGGCAGATATCAGAACCGATTACCCGACCGTTCGCGCGCAGGCAGCAGCCCAGCTGGGCATCGATCCCGACCGCCCGGTGGTCGTCGTCACAGGCGGTTCGCTCGGCGCGCTGAGCCTGAACAAGGCTGTCGCTGGAGCCGCCGCCGACCTGTTGCAACGCGCCCAAATCATCCACCTGACCGGCAAAGGCAAGCATACGCAAGTCGAAGCCGACGTGACAGCCCAAGCAGGGGCGGATGCGTTGAACGATCTTGACCCCGCGCACGCCGGGCAAGGCGATTATCATGTAGCGCAATACCTTGAGCGTATCGATTTGGCGTTCGCTTGCGCTGATCTGGTGATCTGCAGGGCGGGTGCCGGCACGGTATGCGAGCTGACCGCGCTCGGTCTGCCTGCGGTGTATGTTCCGCTGCCGATCGGCAATGGTGAACAGCGATTCAACGCGCAGCCGGTCGTTGACGCGGATGGCGGCATGATGGTCGCTGACAGCGATTTCACGCCCGCGTGGGTGCGCGGCCATATCGCCGGACTTCTTGATGATCCGCAACGGTTGCATGAACTCGGCGACCACGCGTGGCAGTACGGCATTCGTGACGCGGCGGACATCATGGCCCGGCATATCCTCAGCCTCGCGGCGGCACGCCGGTAGGTCCGGGGATCCCAGACGGCGAACGAGCCACCATGCCAGCGTCATGCCGGTATCGTGCACCGTGCCGATATCATGCCATAATAGGGACAGCAACCAAGAGAAAGCAGTGCCTTCCATCATGAATACAGAGCCCATCGTGCTTGACCCAACCGTCGCGGCCTTCAACGAAGACCAGCACATCAGCGATTTGGGAACCACCCACTTCATCGGCATCGGAGGGGCGGGCATGAGCGTCCTCGCCGAAATGCTGCACGAGCAGGGGGTCAACGTCACCGGCTCGGACAGGGAACGCAACGCGAAAACCGAACGTCTTGAAGCCCTCGGCATCCAGGTCGCCATCGGCCAACAGGCAGACAACGTGCGCGGCGCGTCAACCGTGGTGTATTCCAGCGCCATCAAGCCGGATAATCCGGAAATCGTGGCAGCAGCGGAACAAGGCGCGCATATCGTGCATCGCAGCGACATCCTCGCGCTGCTCATGAATCATCATGATGCGGTCGCCGTCGCCGGAGCGCACGGCAAAACCACGACCAGCTCACTGCTGTCGCATATCCTCGTCCACGCCGGCATCGGCGAGCTGGCAGACCCCAGCTACGCAATCGGCGGAACCATCCAAGGACCGGACGGCCAAACCCTCGACGGCGGACACGCCGGAACCGGACGTATCCTCGTCGCCGAAGCCGACGAATCCGACGGAAGTTTCGGCAAATACCGGCCATACATCGCCATCATCACCAATGCCGAAGCCGACCATCTGGACCACTACGGCACCGCCGACCACTATTGCGGAGCATTCGTCTCCTACGCGTCGCACGCGCGCGGCCACATTGTCATGACCGCCGATGATCCGGGCGCGCTCGATGTCCTGCGCGGCCTCGACGACGCCGTCATGCGTCGCACGGTCATCTACACCACGCACAGCCCGCAAATGATCCTTGACGCCGTCGCCCAAGCTTCAGACGCAGCCATCGTCACCATCACATCCGAAAGCGAACACGCCGGCGATGGGGAAGAACGGTTCACCATCGACATGCCCGCGGCACTCACCGGCGAAGCGCACGCCATCCCCGTCAGCTTGAAAATCCCGGGCATCCACAACGCGCGCAACGCGACCGCCGCAATCATCACCGCCACCCTGCTGGGTATGGATCCAGACGCCGCGGCACAGGCCGCAGGCAGCTTCCTCGGAGCCTCCCGCCGTTTCCAGGTGCGAGGATGCGAAAAACAAGTCACCGTCGTCGACGATTACGCGCATCACCCCACCGAAATCACCGCACTGCTCAACGCGGCACGCCGTCGCTACCCGCACGCCGCCATCCGCGTGCTGTTCCAACCGCATCTGTTCTCGCGCACGAAATTCTTCGCACGCGAGTTCGCCGAAGCATTGGCTCTCGCCGACGATGTGATCGTGACCGGCATTTACCCGGCGCGGGAGAAGCAGGAGGACTTCCCAGATATCACCGCGCAGACCATCGTCGATGCTGCGAAAGGTATTGAGCATCAGCCGCAGGATTGGATTCGTGCGGTTGACGATATGCATACCGCCGCCCTGATGATGGCGATGCGTGCGCATCACGGGGATGTGGTGTTCACCGTTGGTGCAGGCGATATCACCGCCATGGGGCCGGTGCTGTTGCATGCGCTTGAGGCGCATCGCGAGAACTGCGGGGACTGACATGCCGGGACGCGTGGCACGAAGCGGAGCTGGCGACGGGTCGTCGGACAAGTCGTCGAGAGACGGGCGGCTTCGCCAGAGCGGTTCCCAGAGCGGGCATCAAAACGATCGCCAGAGCGGGCATCAGGACAGCCAACGCAATGGGCACAAGCCGCGTTCTGCGCGTTCTGTTGCGGGGCGCGCCGAACACGGCGTCGGCGATACCGCATCCGTGGCAGGCGGAGCAACATCAAGGACGGTGTCGGGGAGTGCGGCATCAGGGAACAAAGTGTCGATGGACAAGGCGTCACAAGACAGCCGGATATCGTCGAGCGGTACATTTCCGCGCGTTGCCAGGAAATCCCGAGGTGTGCCAAGCACGGCCATTCCTGGCGTGTCATCCGGAGGTTCCAGGGATGCGACCTCGTCCAAACCGGTGTCACGCCGGGCGGCTTCAGGCCGTGCCGCGTCAGATCGCGGGCCGTCGGGGCGTTCCGCCGCATCCGGACACGCCACCGTACCCACGCGAACCACATCATCATTGGACAATACCGACAGCGCTGCAGAGTTAGACAAGAACGACAAGAGCAGTCGCAAGCGGTCTTTGCGTGCAATAGTGTCCCGGAAAGCGCGCAAGGACATCGTCGCAGGGAAAGGCAAAAGCCCGAAACAAGCCCGTGTGGCAAGCTCGGCGAAATACAACAAGCTGAACAAATCGGTCAGCGGCAGTGAACAGGGGAGAGCCTCCGATTCTACCGGCGTTGCCGAAAGCGGCAAGAGCGTCTCCGGCGGCAGCGGCGCATCCGCGGCCGCCGTGTCAAAAGCGACCGGATTCGTGGATGCCAGAGCGTTGCAAAGCGAAGATCTGGTCGCCAAAACGCTGAACGAAAGCACCGGGCCGTTAGGCGTCGCCGCACGGCCGAAAGTCGTGGATTTCAACGAGCGTGTCAAGGAACGGCAGCATGCCAACACGCTGATGGTCGTCAAGCGCGTGGCGATAACGATTATCTCCATCGCCGCCGTAGTGGGTATCGTGTGGGCGCTGTTCTTCTCGCCGTTGCTTCGGCTTGATGCCGCGCAGATCACCGTCACCGGCGCCAACGAGTGGGTCAGCAGCAGCAAAGTGGAGTCCATCGCATCGGCCGAGGCGGGAAAATCCTTGTTGTTGGTGTCATCGCATGATATCGAAACGCAGCTCGCCGCGATTCCCGGGGTCAGCAAGGCGACAGCGACGAAACAATACCCGAACGGCATGCAAGTCACCATTCGTGCGCAAGAACCGGCGGCCATGCTGAAAACCCCCGATGGGGCACTCACCGCGGTCGATGGCAAAGGGCGCGTGCTGAACTCCGTGAAGAACGCCTCAACTGCCGGGATTCCTGTGATTGAAGTGAATGATGTCGCCAAAAGTCTGAAGAGCCGGTCCGTGGTGACGGCGGTGAAGGTCGTGGACTCGCTGTCTGACACAATGCGGGCGCGGGTGAGTAAAGTCACCGCGCAGACGCAGGATTCCATCACCACTGAACTGGACAACGGCAACTACACGATCATCTGGGGGAACGCCTCGCAGATGAAGCTCAAGAAGGCTGTTGTTGACAAGATCATCAACGACCCGAATGTGATCGGCGACAAGCATTCCGTGGATGTGTCGGCGCCGTTGCGGCCGATCATCAAGTAGGCGTGGGCTTGGCGGCTGGTGATGCGTGCGCGTTGGTTCGAGCGTTGATGTGGTTCATACCGGTTCCGTGGGAGTTGCTGGCTTGTGCGGGCTTGCGTATGTGGCGGCATACAGGATGTGCCGTAATCCTAGGAGGCAGGCCGGTTTTGTGAGGATATGGCGGGTTGTGTATGCGGCGACATACGCAACGTACCGTTTGACGACATGTGCGGGCTGATCTAACGAGCATGTCACGAGTCTCGTATGCGGCGACATACGCAACTTGCCATTACTCTTGTCGGAGATACTGGTTTTGTGAGGATATGGCACGTTGTGTATGTGAAGCCATACGCGGCTTGCTCATCGGTACACCAGATTGATGCGGCATGCGCAATGGACAGACGGCTGCGCATGGATTGGCATACGCAATCCACCGATTCGATGGTAGGTGATTCGGCAAATACAGCAAGTTCAGCCAGCCAGTATGTTCAGACCAGCCAGACCGCCAGCCGGACCGGTTCAGTCCTCCCGACTGTTTTCAGCGGGCATCTGGAGCCGAAGACGGTATATGCCGCTTTCCCGGTCGGCCTTCGAATTGGGGATGTGTGCCACCATCACTGCGCCTTCAGGTGGAACTTGACCGCGGTGACGTTCTTCTTGGAGCGCGGGGATTCGTCCGATTTCAACACCGTCAAGGGCAACGCACAACGTCGGATGCCCGGTGTTCTTGCCGGATTCGATGATGCCATGGCTGACTGTCACCCACAGCCACGCGTCATACCCGTATCGGCTGAGCACGTCCTGATGCACGGTGTCACCGGAAACGGTGACACCGCTCACAAACTGGTCGATTACCATGCCGTCAGGCTTCGCGTTGACCGGAGTGGTGTTCCGGTTGCTTAGGTACGAGCTGCGCATATAGGCGTTGGTGCGGCGTCGCTTTGTCATGGCATGACGACGGCGCGACTCTTCGACTTCATCGTCGGGCAGCACCACCGGATCTTTCATGTGTTTAAGCTGCTGCAAACACTGCCATGTCTGCCGGGCATCCGAGATTGCACGATGCTCTTCGATTTCATTGATATCGAGCAGTCGCATTACTTCTTGCAACGAGCAGCTGGGAGCGTTGGGGAACATGCGGCGGGACATGGTCATCGTATCGAGAGAATCGTTGGAAACTTCGCGGCAGCCCAGCAGACCGCCCTCGACATTCAGCATCCTGATATCGAACGATACGTTATGTCCGATAAGCAGCAACGGGCGGATTGCGGTCAGGAACTGGGGAATGACGAATCCGGCGTCAGGTTGGTCGGCGAGATCGGACTCGGTGATGCCGGTCAGTTCCGTGATGCCTGCGGGCAGTCTGGTGGGAGGCTGGATCAGCTGGTCGTACTCGTAGATTGGGGCGTCGTCGCCGATCAGCAGCGCCCCGATTTCGATGATGCGGGCGTCGTCGCCGATGCCGGTGGTCTCTGTATCGAACACGACGGCATCGGCGTTGCCAGCTGCAGCGACGAATGACCACAGTTGCTCAATCGGGTCAGCCGTCGACATGCCCTGTCGGCGGCATGACGTCCATGACGATGCGACGCGCGAAGCCCAAGAGCACTCATGACCAGCCCCTCCAATCATCGCACTGTGACCGGTGTAACCATCGTTGCGATCACAGTGCGATTCCTGTGCAAACGTACACACCGTATCGTGACAATCAGACACGACATTCGGGCTACAGTGAGCGAGGTGGGGTGACAATTCCAGAGTTCGCAGGTTCCGTTCTTTGAGTTAGAAATGTCTGGAATTTGCGAATCTGGAAATGTCATTCATTAATTAGCAGACGACGCACTTCTTCGCGGATATTTTCCGAATACTTATAGATATCATTGAGACCGTTTATTGGTTCTCGAGAGCAGTTTTTATTTTCATCGAATAGTCCAAGATACTTATGCTTCGTGTTGAAGAACAATCGACAAATCGGCTTACGATTGTTGTCGTCGAGGAATATCGAGCAGTAGCTCTTTGCATCACGCATTGTGATGCGAGCCGGATCGACGTCGCTACATGCGATTGCTTTCACAATACGATATCCCGCAATTTCCTCTTCTGTGGTGATAATTCCATCATCGTCTGATGACCCCTCTTGGCTCGATGTGCCATCAGCGTCGTTTTCACTTTCATCGGCAGATGCCGGTGCAATTTTAATATCATCTGCACCTAAGGCGGTCTTTAGCCGATCGTTGACTTGGTCGGAGAGGAATTGTTTCAGAGCCTTAGCGACTAGCGGACGGAACTTTTCCATCACTGAAGCATAAAACGCTCCATCATAGACATGCCCGGCGAGAAGTTTCACAAAATCGTCCGAGGGATTAGTGAATTCCGTCGATACTGCTCTCTTCAATGCTCCAACGTATTTTAATTCTTCCGCACTACTAGCTATGGAATCCAAATCAAATGCCGGCTTAGTTAGTTTCTGTAGGGCAGGCAGAACGGTGTCGTCTATGTCAAGCAGGTCGAGCACAAGGAAGGGTTTGGAATCCATTTTATTGGGCTCATCGATGTCCATATAGAAGTTCCACACCTGACCATTGGTGAGTACGCCGATTCGTGCCTTGGTGCAGGCAAAATATCGGTAGAGCTGACTGGCGTTCTCGAGACTTAGTGGTTGACCAATTTTCTTGCACTCGATGAGAATTTGCACTTGGCCATCTTGAACCAAGGCATAATCGATTTTCTCGCCTTTCTTTACTCCAATATCAGCGGTGAATTCTGGTATTACTTCATTCGGGTTAAATACGTCATATCCCAATACTTGCCCGATGAAGGGCATAATGAAAGCATTTTTGGTTGCTTCCTCGGTCTCGATCCCGTCTTTGAGATCCCGTACTTTCGCTGAAATCTGATCCAGGCTTTCGTTGAATTCCATTATTCTCTCCCTGTCAGTAGCCGGTAATTCGCGGCTATGTTGCTGAATAATATACCGTATACATAGTACGAACATTAGCAACCGGTCTGATAGCAGCACGTTGGTGACAGCATTGGAAAATGTAAGCGGTTACTACAGTCCGGTTGACCATCCGCCCGCTGATATGCCGGTTGTGCAACTATCGTTTTAGTCAAGTAGTGCATAGGTGCTGCAGGTTCAAGTGCAGGGGAAGAAAATGATGCCTTCGAATTTAATCGACAACGTAATAGTATATTTGTGACCAGTTGTCAATCATAATGACTGTGTATTGTCAGAGTGCGAATCGCGGAAGCGGAACGTACGATGTCACCGTTTCTATTGCTCGTATGGGGTAGCTGTAGTCCTAATGAAATGAGTTATCTTCTTCAGCGAAAACAGAGACGTTCTTGTCTCAGACTCTCACGGGTGTGGCATTTCGATGTGTTGCGGATCTGCACTTTGCATCTGCTAGGAAAGTCGGATTTTCACTCGGTTTGTATCGCCGCCGGGTGCCGCTTGCTGAACCGCAGATAATACAGCGCCGAGCAGATGAGGATTGACAGCAGCGAGCCGAGTGGCGCGGCGCATCCCATGGGGAACAGGTTGTCCGGCCACAAGAGGGAGGCGACGTAAGCGCCTGGAATGCGCACCGTCAGCACCGAAATGATATTGTGCGCGAATGTGTACATGGATTTGCCGTACGCGCTGAAGAATCCGCTGAAGCAGAAGTGCACGCCCGCCAAAATACAGTCGAAGGAGTAGCTGCTCAAGTATTGCGCCCCGTACCTGACTACCGTTTCGTCGTCGGGGGAGAAGATTCGCACGATGCCGGCACCCCAGATTTGGCAAGCGATACATATGACCGCACCATATATCACACACATGGTGATGCCGTATCGCAACGCCGCCTTGCTGCGCGAATGTTGCCGCGCGCCCGCATTCTGCCCGGCGACCACTGACACGGTGGACAGCATTGCCGAGGGAACGAGGAAGAGGAAGGAGATGATTTTCTCGACGATGCCGACGGAAGCGGAGATTTCTAGCCCGCGGCCGTTGGCGATTGCGGTGATGACGATGAACGAGACTTGGATGCACAGTTCTTGGATGGCGATTGGCGTGCCGATGGTCAGGATTTGCCGAGTGCCTGCCCAGTCGTAGACGAGATCGGCTGCGCGTAGGCGAATGCCGCTGTTCGCGATGTTCAGGTAGACGAGAGCAGCCGCTACCGAGAACGCTTGGGAGATGACTGTTGCGAGCGCGGCTCCGGCGGCTTGCATGTGTGCGCCGCCGATGAACGCGAGGTCGAGTCCCACGTTCAGCAGTCCGGCGAGGGCGACGAAGTACATCGGGTGTCGTGAGTCGCCGAATCCGCGGAATATCGCGCTGATCACGTTGTATGCGACGATGAAGGGTGTGCCGAGGAAGCATATGGTCACGTAATCGTGTGCTTGGCTGAAGGCTTCCGTCGGTGTTGCCAGGAGGCGCAGCAGTGGGTCGGCGCATGTGGCGAGGATGATGGTGGCGATGATGGCGACGAGGGTGAACAGTCGGATGGATTGCCCGATTTGGCGTTGCACCTTGTCCATGCGCTTGGCGCCGATCGCGTGGCTGATGGTCACGGTGATGCCCGTGGTCAGACCGACGATGGTGACGGTCACCAAGTGGGTCATCTGGCTGCCCGTGGAGACGGCTGAGACGGAGTCCGCGCCGTTGAATCTGCCGACGATGAGCAGGTCTACCAGCTCGTAGCAGCTTTGCAGGAAGCAGGTGATGAGGTAGGGGATGGAGAAGCGCAGCATGGCGGGGATCAGCGGTCCGTGGGTCAGGTTGCCGGTGTTGGAATGTGTGCGGGATGGTGTGGACTGCTCTGGATTCTGTGGATTTGTGTGGTCGGTTGCGTGAGTCGGTTCTGTATTGGCGCTCGTGTTGGCGTCCTTGCAGGTTGGCTTCGTGCTGACTGGCTTTGTGTCAGTTGGCTTCGTGTCGATGGGTTCCGTCGTGCGGCTCGTGTTGATTGGTTCGACTGGGCGGGTAGCGCTGACTTGCCCGACCGTGCTGGTCGTGCGGTCGGGGCTGACTGGACTGGTCGTGAGGTCGGGTCCGATCGCTGCTGCGGTATGGTGCCGAGTATTGCTGGCGTGTGCCATGCTTCGTTCTCTCCTTGAAATAGCCGCGGGCCGCGTGTCAGGGCGGCGAGCGGTCGGCCGGCGGGAACCGGATAGTCCCATACGTAATGCCGGCTGTAGACAGGGGAGGACGGACGAGCGGTTACGCTTGGTTCGCCATACCGTCAGTATCTGCGTGGGGTTGTTGAATGATGTCATGGGAATCATGACATCTATTCGTGGAAGTCTCGAAGTCTCGTGTCGATGTCGATGGTGACGGTGACGGTGACGGCGCATCATCAATTGTCTTCCAAGGGATATGCATGATTTGTGGTCTTGTCAGTTGGTGGTATCGCAGGTGTCTGCAATGCCGGCCGTGATTTACCACTCTCATTACCACTCATGTGCTGCTTGAATAGGGCTGGGCGCGAGGCGGATCCAACATCCTGGCAATACGCTTAGCCGACTGAAACCGTTGGAATACCAACAAAAAACGCCACCCCTTGCGGGATGGCGTTCGTTGGTTGGTGGAGCTGCGGGGAATTGAACCCCGGTCCGGTGACCGTACCCTCAGTCTTCTACGTGCGTAGTCTGCTGGCCGTGCGGCAGTTTTTCTGCCCCCATCGATGTCGCAGACAACTGATGGCGAGCATATCCGCAGAAAAAGTCCCCCAGCCACCCTGCGGTGCGATGGCCGGAGCAAGTCTCCTAAACGACGCTCAACATCTCCCCGAAGACGAGGGGGAGTGAACGGAGCGGCTGCTCACTGGTTAATCCTGGCGCGAAGCTCAGGCAGCGAGAGCAAACTCAGTGCGGTTAGATTTAGCACTTATTGTTTCGCGGAGGGCATCACGAGTGGACTCCGCGTTCTCGGCACGCTTCCCTGCGACGAACAGGTCACCGTCGAAACCGATCAGCCCCTTTTTGAATTATCAAACCCCGGAATAGACCGGACTTTTCAGTATACGACATTTTGTCGTTCGGCTCAAATCGGCTGCGAGCCGAAGACGTCGGTGATACGCAAGATGATGGCGGCTGGCGGTGCGTGAACTCGGAATCGACGACGGAACGTCATATGGGACGGCGCCCGTGCGATTTCCGTCATGATTATCCTGCCGTGATTGTGCAATTTGAAATCGTGCAGCCGAGCAGGACGGAATCTGTGAAACCGAGCGGCGGATGCCAGGGAAGTGCCCGTGCAATCTTCCGCCGTAATCCTGCGATAGAGTGACGGTATGAGAATCGTGTTACAACGCGTAAGCGAAGCCGGCGTCGACGTGATCGACCCCGCTACGAACAGCGTCGATCCGACGTTCGAGAAGCAAACCATAGGCACAGGCTATGTGCTGCTTGTCGGGGTCGCGGATGCGGACGGACAGCGGGAGATCGACTGGCTGGCGGGCAAAATCGCCAGACTGCGAGTGTTCGAGGATGCCGACGGGCGCATGAACGAGTCGATTACGCAGCATAACGGCGAAATCCTTTCCATCTCGCAGTTCACGTTGTACGGCAACATCCGCAAAGGCAACAGACCGAGCTTCATCGCAGCCGGTGAACCTGAACACGCCAAACGAGTGTGGCTCGCCTTCAATGAAGCGTTGCGGGCGCAAGGACTCACCGTCAAAGAAGGCCGATTCGGCGCGCACATGCGAGTGTCGTTGGTCAATGACGGGCCGGTAACGCTGGTGGTGGACACGGCTGATGTGCTGGGGGAGTAGTGGCCAAGGCGCCCGAGTCGGCGGCGTGTGGATAGTTGCTGATTCGTTCGTAGTGTCTTGTTTCTTGGACGGTATTGCGAAGTGGGGCAGTGATGGGCTGACTGGCAAACGCAAAGTAAAGAGAAACGTTGAATGATACTATAGTGATTGGCGGGAATCCGCGCTTTCCGCAGCGTGTTCCCCGTGCATGCGGGGGTGGTTGCTGAGCAAAGACGTCGCCATTGACGTTGATGGCGTTTCGCTCTCCGTCCGTGTTTCACGGACAGGAAATATTGGTGAGCGGCGTATCTCGTCGTTCTTCCCGGTGGACTCGAATTGGAAGGAGAAGCGATGCGGTCGATAGACGAAACAGACCGACTAGCGGAACAGCTCGGCGCCGCCTTGTGTGAGCTTCTCGAGACCGCGGGGCAGCAGCACAGCGCTGAGCAGATCCGGGACAAGGTCCTTCCGTTCGACGCGGGCGGTGCGTTGGATATCGCTGCGAATGAGATTGCTATCTACGACATCGACCCGACCCCTGTCATGCAGCTCGCCAGAATTTATGACGATGCACTTGGCTATGACCATGAGGTTCTCGAGATTCTGAAGCGTGTACAGGCGCGGCATCACCCGAAGGATGATACTGACCAGAACGCCTAGTCGTCTCATATTCATATGAAACCCAGTCGCCTTTCGGGCGACTTTTCTGTTACTCGGCCAGCGGAATGCGATGAGCATCTCATACTTGGAGGATGAAAAAGCCCGCGTCGGTACCACCTACAGGTGGTATCGAGACGGGCTCTAGCTGAAGAATATCAAATATTCGCGCGCTAGCCAAACTCCCGTTTTCACAGTGCGAGTGCAACATTCCAGGAAGGGTTGTGGGTTGAGGGAAAGATTACAGGTCCCAGAGACAGTTGCATTGATGTCATCCTGCAGCCATTTGTTGGCGGACGAGCGGATTGTGATTTCTGGGCTGCATATCCGCGAGAACTGGATGGTATGCCAGATTGCGGCGGTTACCGGTCGCAGCGCGTCCATTATCAGCCGTGAGTTGAGATGCTACCTGTGAAATCCGTTTGATGAGGGCGAGTCGTGTCGCGCGTACTGTTCTGCGCGTCAGGGGAGCCGTTCAGAATGGGTGACGAAGCTGTCCGGAAAAAGTGACGACACCGTACGGGTTTGTTTGAGAACATGCAACCTAGGGGAAACGAGCTTGACGGGATCACCCGGCGGACTGACATACGTCTTTGACGGTGCTCTGCTGACTCATGCCCGCAGAGGCGTGGGACGAGCTGATGATGCGACTCGTTGCCAAACAGAACGCCCATCACCGGGTGTTTGTGTAATCTAGCCCCAAACTGCGTCCCAAGGCAATGTTGCATTGCAAACTAGAAAACGGAGCCGGCCTGGCACAGGCGTTGGGGAAAGACGAATGCGGGTCGAGTTTCATGGTTATGGAGATTGACGATTGCTGTTGATGTATTCTCGCTTGGGAGCAGCGACAGTTGGGGGAAGTTGGATTGACATATCCCGGGCTCTCGGGGAAAACCAAGGAAGATTTCGGACATGGCGACGCACGATTCGTAACCTACATGAACGTGTATTCGAATGCTGTGGCGAATCCAGATGGAGTCGAAGCGATTGAGAAAGATGATCGGCAGCACGAGGTGATGAACGGTGACGTGTTCTTCACCGGTAGTTCAGAGACACCTGATGAGGTTGGCCTTTCTTCCGTATGGCTTGGAAATTCAACCGATACATACTTGAACAGCTTCTGCTTTGGCTACCGTCCCAGTAAACAACTCGATTCGCTTTTCCTCGCGTCATCTCTTCGAAGCCCCCAGATGCGTTCTCGAATAATTCTTCTTGCACAGGGAATATCACGTTTCAACATCTCGAAAACGCAAGTCATGCAACTACCGCTATGCTTCCCCTCTCTCCCCGAACAGCGCCGCATCGGCGACTTCTTCTCCACCCTCGACAGCCTTATCGCCGCCGCCGAGCGACAGGAGACCCTCCTCAGGCAGAAGAAACAAGCCTACCTGCAGCTCATGTTTCCGCAAGAAGGCGAAACCGAACCGCGTCTGAGGTTCAGCGGATTCATCCAAAACTGGCGCATGCACAGGATGAGTGAAATGGTTGCTCCGCTGAACTCAATTCAGCAGATAATGCCTGATCGGGATATCGAATACAGATTGTGGAGTGTCCCCTCTTTCCAACTTGGAGTGCCTGAGAACGTCAGGGGATCGCGAATTATGAGTTCAAAGCTTGTGCTTGAACGTGATGACATTCTTCTAAGCAAAATCAATCCACGAATTCAGCGCATTTGGAGAGTTGACTCGGATGGAACGTTACCAGACGTCGGCTCTACAGAATGGGTCGTTTTTCGAGCAAAACCGTCCAAGGCTTCTCCACTCTTCTTGAAAGCCTTGTTGTCTTCGCCGCTCTTCTATCGATACATGGTCAGCACAGAAAAGGGTGCTACCGGCTCTCAGAAACGTGCCGATAAAACACTATTGATGAGCTCTTGTTATTGGCTTCCGTCACTCTCGGAACAACAACGTATAGGCGCATTCTTCCATCTGGTCGATGCTACCCTTTTGACAGTTCAAAGAAATCTGGCAGGGCTCAAAGAGCTTAAGAGAGCATATCTTCAAAGAATGTTCATTTGAATTTCGAATTGCTTGTGGCCTGAAACGGTTACACGCTTCAGGCCACAAGCAGCTTTGTTTTTATACGAACAACTTCTGCAAATACGAGGATTTCATCTTTCTAAGTTGCGCGATTCTGCCTTCGGCATTCTCTATCAAGCGATCCAATGTTTCGAAGAAATCACCAATTTCCAATTGCTCTTGGAGAGATGGCATCGGAGTCCGTTGCTTGAGGAAATCATCGACCACGAGTTCGTTCATGAGAGTCCCTCTCATCGTTGAGCGCAACAGCAAAGGCGTCATTATATAGCGATTTTGGAGCAGGTATTTCCAGAAAGGAACACAGATTAGTTGTGTTGGCCGAAAACTACGGAACCGCGATGACATCAACCCATCACCTATATCGTTAATCACCACGTGTCCATATGGGTATTCCTTATGGCGGTTCCCCTCGAATGCGACATCGCCCACTCGCAGCACCCGGTATGTTTCGAGGGAAGCATGGGCTGCGCCATTGCCTTCGGGTTTGAAACGCATCGTTGACACCGAGATGGTTTTGTCGAAGCCGAATTCGGAAGCAGTGTTGCGCTCCTCATTGATTTTCAGTACCGATCTCAGTGCTATGCGCTTCCATGCATCATTGAAACCGCTGAACCTGAGCTGGGGTTCGGTCTCGCTTTCTTGCGGGAACATGAGCTGCAGATAGGCTTGTTTCTTCTGCCGGAGGAGGGCCTCCTGTCGCTCGGCGGCGGCGATAAGACTGTCGAGCGTGGAGAAGAACTCGCCGATGCGGCGCTGCTCGGGGAGCGAGGGATAACCTATCGTCCACTTTTTCAGCTTGCTACCACTGAGATTGGGCTGAGTACCTGTCGAGACTAGTACATCCCATTCATGCCTTGATTCGGCACATTGAAGTCGAGAATACACAAAATCCCGGGTCACGTTTGAGCGAAAGACAATATTGAAGAACGCTTGGCTTGTTGCCATAGGTCGCGCGAGAATCGCTGATTTCCCATAGCTTGCATACATTGCCAATGAGATAGCCCCCTCAGGAACAATCCACGCGGCGCTGTTCGCCACGCCTTCCTCAGTAAGCGTTTTCTGCGTCGTATCTACATAACGGCCATTGATGTCGCCGATGCCGAGGAAAGGTATCGAACCGCCATAATACCGAGGATTAGATGATACCGGCGTGCCACCGGAACCAGTCTTCTCCGCCACCTCTCCCAACTGTCGCTGCTCCCAAGCATGAGAATCCGTTCTCAGCTCTCCCGTTGAACAGGAGATTCGAGAAATTTCGTGCTGTATCAATTTGGATTGAGTTACGGCTACGGCACTTCACAATGAGTGGCATGGCGCCGGATGTAGTGTCAGACCACACAATCGAAAACATGTTCGCATCATGTTAAGTATTTGTTGAGCGATGAACATACAATGACAATCTCAACCGTCTTCTGCATGCATTTTCTAATCTCTCCTTTGCCTGCCGCCACGCTTGGGAGCAGCGACAGTTGGGGGAAGTGGCGCAGCGAGTCACTCGAAAGAATCTGAATAACGAGTGTTCACGTGTGCTTACCGCTTCCGCCGAAGCCGGGCTGATAGATCAGCAAGAGTATTTCCAGAAACGTGTCGCTTCTCATAACCTGTCGCACTATTACCTACTTGAGCGCGGGGATTTCGCATACAATCACAGTTCTTCGGGAAATGCGGTACTGGGCATTATCAAGAGGCTCGACGCTTACGATTCCGGCTGCCTTTCAACGCTCTACATAGTCTTCCATCCCAAGCGTGACATTGACTCGGACTATCTGTTGCATTACTTTGAATCTTCTGCGTGGCATGGCGATGTAGCGGGAATGGTTACTGAGGGAGCGCGCAATCACGGTCTACTGAATATTTCTCCTGATACGTTTTTCACGGCTCGCTGTTCCTTCCCCTCGCTCCCCGAGCAGCGCCGCATCGGCAAGTTCTTCATCATCCTCGACAACCTTATCGCCGCCGCCGAGCGACAGGAGGCCCTCCTCAGGCAGAAGAAACAAGCCTATCTACAACTCATGTTCCCGCAGGAAGGAGAAACACAACCCCGGTTGAGGTTCGCCGGATTCAGCGGCAGATGGGAGCGGCGACAGTTGGGAGATGTTATTTCTGCTGCCGGCATCAAGAATAAAGAGCGGCAGAATCTCCAAAGCTATTCCATCTCAAACCAATCCGGATTTGTCCCGCAATCAGAACAATTCGATAATGGCGGGAAGCCTCTCGACGCGGACAAAAGTTCATACTGGATAGTCGCGCCTCATTCTTTCGCATACAATCCCGCAAGAATTAACGTAGGATCAATCGGATACTGGGACGGCAAAGAGCCCGTTATTGTCAGTTCACTATACGAGGTATTCCAGACGCATGAGTCCGTGGATGATTCTTTCCTTTTGAACTGGTTCCAGACATGCTTGTTCACAAATCAAATCGCAAAACGACAGGAAGGCGGAGTACGACAGTATTTCTTCTTCGACAAACTCCAAGAAAGCCTGATCTCCCTCCCTACGCTCCCTGAGCAACAACGAATCGGAGAGTTCTTCTATATTCTCGATTCCCTCATCGCCACCGCAGAAAAGCATACGGAGTCTTCCCGTGCGTTAAAGTCCTCCTACCTGCAGCGCATGTTCGTGTGAGGAGATGGTCTCTATCGTTTCTTTCCGGCCCGCTTCAATTCGAACGCATACGGGTCGGAAAGGATTCACAATGTATCGAAACCAACTCTTGTCTAGGTTCTTCGCAGAATGGGTGGATACCTACAAGAAAGGTGCTGTCACACAGGTCACTTTGTGCAAGTACCGCATGACCCAACGTCAGCTGGAACTCCTTGCGCCGGAAACCACGCTCGCTGATTTGACGCGTCTCGAATACCAGCGCATCCTCAATCAATATGCCGCCGACCACGAGCGGCAGACGGTGATGGACTTTCACCACCAAGTGCGTGCCGCTGTGCTGGACGCTGTTGAGGACGGTGTCATTAGGCATGATCCAACGCGCAAGGCCGTCATCAAAGGCAAAGACAAGGCTGAACGTAAGCCCAAGTTCCTCAATCAACATGAGCTTGCCAATCTTCTTGCTGCTCTCACGGTGGACGCTGAGCACCCGACGGATTCGATGCTCATGCTGATTGCGAAAACCGGACTGCGTTTCGCCGAGGCACTTGGCGTGACACCCGGGGACTTCGACTTCCATCACCAGACGTTGAGGGTGTCGAAGACATGGAATTACAAGAGCCCCAATGGTGGTTTCGCGCCAACCAAGAATGCGTCGAGCAACCGACTTGTGCGGCTCGACTGGATGCTGTGCATGCAGATGAAACAGCTGTGCGAAGGCCAATCCCAGGAAAAGCCCCTGTTCGTCAAGGAAGGCGAGCGTGTCTTCAACGCGACCGTTAATGACCGTCTCGCATCCCTATGCAGGAAGAATGAGATACCCGTAATCTCCGTGCACGGTCTGCGTCACACGCATGCCTCGCTGCTACTGTATGCCGGGGTCTCCGTGGCGTCGGTGGCCAAGCGGCTGGGGCATTCCAACATGACGACGACCCAGACAACGTACCTGCACATCATCAAGGAGCTTGAATCCCAGGACAACGACAAGGTGATGCAGTTCCTCAGCACGCTGTAGGAACTGCATGAGAGATGACTGTTTTGCCCCTGCGAAGCAGGGGCAAAACCTCAGGCGAACATGCGCTGTAGATAGACGGACTTCAGGGCTGTTAGGGCTTTCGTTCGCTCCTCTGCAGCAGCGATGAGACTATCTAGTACTTTGAAGAACTCGCCAATGTGATGTTGCTCAGGAAGGGAAGGATAACCAATTGTCCACTTTTTCAGCTTGCTACCGCTGAGGTTGGGCTGAGTCCCGGTTGAAACCAAGGCATCCCATTCATGCCTCGATTCGGCACATTGAAGTCGAGAAAACACAAAATCCCGGGTCACGTTTGAACGAAAAACAATATTGAAGAAGGCCTGGCTCGTTGCCATAGCTCGCGCGAGAATCGCAGATTTGCCATAGCTCGCGTACATTGCCAATGAGATAGTCCCCTGAGGAACAATCCACGCAGCGCTGTTTGCCAGGCCTTCTTCAGTAAGCGTTTTTTGTGTTGTATCTACATAACGGCCATTGATGTCGCTGATGCCGAGGAAAGGTATCGAACCGCCATAATAACGTGGATTAGATGATGTCGGCGTGCCACCGGAACCAGTCTTCTCCGCCACCTCTCGTAGCTGTCGCCGTTCCCATCCTCCACTGAATCCGGCAAACCTCAGCCGTGGTTGTGTCTCTCCTTCGCGGGGAAACATGAGCTGCAGATATGCCTGTTTCTTCCGCCTGAGGAGGGTCTCCTGTCGCTCGGCGGCGGCGATAAGGGAATCGAGCGTGGAGAAGAACTCGCCGATGCGGCGCTGCTCGGCGAGGGAAGGGTATCGCACGGTTGCGTTGCTCACCGTTGTTCGAGAGAGCGAGATGACTTTTGTCCCTTGCATCTTGGGAAAAAGCTGATTTCGGAAACTTGCTGAATTCAGATACTGTCCCCAGTATCCATGGCTTGACGGTGTGGCTGGACGCAAGGGAATGGTGTGCAATCCAGCAACAACATTTTGGTGCATAATACCTTCAATTTCAACGCATTTCCCTGCGCTCGTGTCTTCAGCGGTATCTGCCATGATGATGTCGCCATCAGTCAACCGATCGCCCAAGAAACGATTATTGGTAATGTTGATGGACGGTCCTTGCAGCGTGGAAACATCAACCACCGCTCGATAACGAATGAGCACGTCGCCGTAATGAATATCCAAGACCCCCTTGCGGTCATTGCTCAAGTCCGCACGAGAAAGTGTGTTATTACGGAGCATGTTGAAGGATTCCCCCAACTGTCGCTGCTCCCAAGGGTCAGTGAAGCCGCGGAAACGTAGATCTGGCACCGTTTTCTTGCTGTTCTTCTTAGCCATTATTACCTCGTGTTCGTGAAAATCAATGCACATTCTTGGGTGTGCTAAACCCGGTCGGGATGGAAGAAATCGTCATCGAGCACCCATGCCGTGACTTCTTGGGCGTGCAGATGGTAGCGTCTGACGAGTTCGGCGATTTTCGCGCCGTTGATCAGCGTGACCATCCGTGTGTAGGAGCGAGATGCGCGGATGGCGTCTTGCGAAAAGTCGGACGTGGTGATGAAGATACCGTATTCGGCATTGAACTTGTCCATTGCACCACGGAATCGGTCAATCTCCGGGCTGGACACCATTCCCTGCCAACGCTTCGCCTGGATGGCGACGCGAGTGGTCCGAAAATCGTCGCCAGTCACGTAGCCGAAGCCGTCAATCCCGCCATCACCCGTTGCTTTGATGCCGAGGTCGGGGTCAATGGTGACGCCCATTTCCTTCACCAGCTCGCGGGCGAATTCCTCAAACCGTATCGGTGTCAGGCCCATGAGCGCGTTGTGCAGCCTAGATTGGAACTCGGTTTCAGGGTCTTCGGATTCGGGAAGCTGCATCTCGGTTTGTTCGATGGTGTCACCGGTGCCTTCCGCCTGTTCCACGGTAGGCACAGGTGCTTCGGTCTCGACGGGTTGCACGGAATTCTCCGAGTTGGCTTCACGCAATTGCTTGTTGCGCTTCGCACGGCGGTTCCACTCCGCACGAGCCGGCTTGAACACTTCCTTCATGAGATCCCATGAATTCATGTCCACTTCACGGCCCTTGTCCGTCAGGGCAACCGTATGCCTGTCTTCGTCAGACAGGTACCCAGTGAAGACCAGGTCCTTGATACTCATGTAGAAGGGGAAGTCGAAGGGGCGGAACGTCTCGCCGGGCCGGTTCGGGGAGTCCTTCTCCGCAGTGATCGTCTCTACATCGATGACGCGTGAGGAATTCTTCAATTCCTCACGAATCTGAGCGCGCGTCGCACGTCCGCCCAACAGGCGAACGACGCGGATGATCTCCGGGTAGAGCAGTCTGCTCATTTCCGGGTAAGTCAGTCTGTGCTGTTCGTCTTGCTGCAGATTGTGGAATTCGGTCATTCCTGTGCCTCCGGCTTCGCGTCGCCGGCATGCTCCGACCCGGTGCCATTCATCGCCGACGTCGGCACGAGCTGGTCGATCATGGCCTGGAGCTCCTTCTGAAGGCGTTCCATCTCCTTGGCGTTGCTCTCGAGCTCGCGGTTGACCTCGTCGAGATCGATGGGCTCCTCTTCCTCGAAGGTGTCGACGTAGCGGGGAATGTTCAGGTTGTAGTCGTTTTCCTTGATTTCGTCGAGTGTCGCCACATGAGCGTACTTGTCGACATCCTTGCGGGCGGCGTAGGTGTCAATGATCTTCTGGATATCCTCGTCGCGCAGATGATTCTGGTTCTTGCCTTTCTCAAAATCCTGGGACGCGTCGATGAACAGGATATCGTTCGTTGTCCGATCCTTGCGGAATACCAGCACGACGGTAGGGATTGAGGTGGAGTAGAACAAGTTCGACGGCATACCGATGACCGCATCGAGATAGTTCTTTTCGATGATTGCCTTGCGGATGGTGCCTTCGGCGGCACCGCGGAAGAGCACACCGTGGGGGAGCACAATGGCCATGCGTCCGGTTGGCTTGAGATGGTAGATGCAATGTTCCACGAAAGCGTAGTCGGCCTTGGACTTGGGTGCAAGCTTGCCGAACGGCCTGAACCGTGGGTCTTTCAGCTTGGCTTCAGCGTTGTCCCAATGCTGTGAATATGGCGGATTGGCGACGACTGCATCAAAAGAATGGGGATGGTCGATGCCGTTGGCATCGCTGCCATCGGGCCAATCCTGCTCCAGCGTATCCGCATTGCGCAAATCCATCCACTGATAGTCCACGTCGTGCATCATGAGGTTCATGCGGGCGAGGTTGTACGTAGTGCGGTTGAGTTCCTGCCCATAGAAATGCACATGCTTATCTGCTGGCATAGTGCCGCCGTTTGCGTTCTCCAGCTCCTGACGTACCGTAAGCAGCAAAGACCCTGAGCCGCAGGTCGGATCATACACTTCGAAATCCTCGCCGGGCGAATGCACGGCGTCCTTCTCTTCGTCGCTTGAATCATCCGGGGTGAAGGTGACAAGCTTCGCAAGCACTCGCGAAACCTCGTGCGGAGTGTAGAACTCGCCTGCCTTCTTGCCGCTGTTGCCAGCGAACTGAGCGATGAGGTACTCGTAGACGTTGCCCAGAATGTCATGCCCGGATTCGTCAAGGAAATTCACCTCGTCGATGCGCTCGACAAGATCTGCGAGGGCTTTTGTACGTGCCGCGGTTGAATTTCCGAGCGAAGAGTTCATCAGGTTGATATCGTCGAACACATCGCGGAAGTCGCGGCTTGCATTTGCATTCAGCTGGGCGTTCTGCTTGAAGTGGTCGAAGATGTTGCCAAAATCCTCAGGACGGACTTGCTGGTCTTTCACTTTGTGCACGAGTGTCGCCCATGTGTCGTCCGGGTCAATCGCGTAGCCCAGTTCCTCGGAGAGCGCTTGGTGCCACTCGTCAATACCTTCCTCCTGCACATCGCGTGCGAAGGCATCGTTGATGGTTTCACCATCATTGACAATCAGCAGCCCGGAGTCTTTCAAGAAGCGTTCCTGTTTTGCAGAGAGGTAACGGTAGAAGATGAAACCGAGGATATAATCACGGAACTCGCTGGCATCCATCTTGCCGCGCAAAGAGTTCGCCATAGCCCACAATTGGGATGTGAGCTCTCTTGCTTTGCTTTCGTCTGTCGATATCGTAGTCGAATTAGTCATTGCTACCTTTTTCGAGTCTGTCATGATGTTCTTTCTGATGTTGGTTTACTTGTGTCCAAGTTGATTTCCGTGTTAACGGTTATCAGTAATCACGAACCATCCGGTCGGCGAATTCCCGCAGCGCCCCGCTGAGCTTGTTGCGATATTGCAATCTGGAAAGGGAGCGGATTTCAGGGTCTTCGGCATCATGTTGGTAGTAGCATCCGTTACCGTCGCGTGTGAGCGCGCCTTTGAGGAGTTTTTCCAGTTCGCTGCCTTGGTTCAAATCGTCGTTGCCTTCAACATGCCGATCGATGATATGGTCAATGAGAATCTGTGCTGTAGTAACGTCGACCAGGCCCCATTTCTTCTTGAACTCAAGCACTTCATGGCGTCGGGTTTCCTGAGTGTGTTGGTTGATGACATCGTCCATATCTTCAGGTTTCGCCGGATAATTGACAATACCATTATCGAGTTGTCCACTCAGCGCTGCCCTTGCCGTGCTGAGCACGCGAGTTGCCTGATGGCGATTATCCATAGCAGCTGTCTGCTGTTCGAGTTCGTTATAACGTTGTTGTACATCATCATCGCCGTTATGGACAGCATTCAGCAGGTCGGCTAGAAGCTTGGTGATGTAATCGTAGTTCACGCGGACATCGGTGATATGTTCAACACGGAATACCAATGAGGGCATGACGGGGTTTGGAGATGGCGGCTCTGGTGCAACCATCCGCCACAAAGTCGATACCGTCCATTCGTATTGTTCTTTTTCTACGTCGAGCAGATTGTACAGCTGTTCCGGATGGTCATAATCGAACTCGGGATACTGTTTCAATGCGGCGACGTCATCGCTGACCTGCATAATCAGCTGAGCGAGATGTTCCTTCTCGTTCTCGCTTGGCGGGCAAATCCGGAATCCATCAGTCATGTTGCTGATTTCAGCGAGTAAATCTGCTGTCTGTTTTGTTTTTTCCTTGAAGGCAGGCATGATGATGGGGTTGGGTTCAGGTGTCGGAGGTTCCGGTTCGGGCAGCGTATCCTGGACGACAGCAGAGTCGCGGTTGGCATACACGCTGATTGCTTCGTCCATGAGTTTCTTCGCAACTACCGGATAGCGGTAGTTGACGATATGTCCAAATGGCTTGAGATGTGGGTCTTCGATGCGATTAGTGCGGGAATACGCTTGAATGAGGTTAGCGCCGGCGAGCAAGCGGTCGACGTAGAGTGTGTTGACTTTGGGGGCATCATATCCGGTGAGCAGTTGATCGACCACGATGACCAAATCGAGTTTTTCACCTTCGCGCTGCTTGTCTGCTAGTCTGTCCATGATGTCAGAGAAATAGTCATCGACATTCAACTCATCGCCCGCGAATGAGGTGTTGAACATACTGTCGTAATCTCGAATGGCTTCCCTTAATCCGTTATTGTCATCGAATTGGCGAGAGCTGTTGTCCGTTGCATATGAGAATGTCACCGCCACTTTTATAGTGCGTTTGCCTTCGGATGCCAGTCGGTTATTTGCCTTCTTGAACTCCCGGTAATAGGCGAGTGCCATAGGAATGGACGAGCCACCGCTACGCACATGCGTGGTCAGGATTGCATCATAGCGGAAGTTCTCAGACCGGTTGCGCCACTTCTTGACGATGTCCTCGACGACCTTTTCGATATGTTGTGGATTGTTGTCATAGACTCCGGAATCCACATAATCCTCCGCCTCGTCATTCGACATGCGGGCAATGGCATTGTCTATTTCTTTATCGGTCCATGACGGATACTTCTCTTTGAGAACGACAGGCAGCACTTTCTCACGGATTTCAGCATCTGGAAGCGTGTGCTCGAAATCAACATGGAAACCAAGAACATTCTTATCTGCTATCGCTTCGCGAATCGTATATGCGTGGATGAGATCGCCGAAAGCTGCTTGTGTGAGACCGCCGTCGAATGCCGGGGTACCCGTGTACCCGACCCATGCCGAGCGCGGGAATTTCTTCTTGATTTGAGGGAGCATTTCGCCGTTCGTTGAGCGGTGTGCTTCGTCCACGATGAAAACCACGTTCTTATTGTCTTGAGTCGGAAACGCATCTGATTTGCAGAGTTTCGCGAGCTTCTGTATCGACGTGACGATGATTGAATGCCGCGTTGAGCTGCTTCTGAGCTTTCGTCTTAGATCGTTGACATTGGCGGTATCGGAAATGATACCCTGCTTGTCGTCGCTGCCTACTGCCTGTTCGGGATCATAATCGGGGTCATACGCCTGATAGTTGTCGAATGTCTGTCTGGTCAGTGCCCTGCGGTCAACAACAAACACGACCTTGTCAACATTCGGCAAGCGCGAAGCGAGCCAAGCAGTTTTGAAACTGCTGATGGTTTTTCCCGAGCCCGTGGTGTGCCAAATATAACCCACCTCTTGGTTGTCGGTTCCGAATGTATGGTTGCGCAGACGCTCCAGTACGCGCTTTGTTGCATATACTTGGTAAGGGCGCATAACGATGAGATTCTTGTGATTCTTGGCATTGTCAAGAATCATATAACTTGTCGCCATTCGATGCGCTTGCGGAATCGACAAGAACGAGTTGCAGAATTCCTTCCATCCAAACACGGGTGTGCTTCGTTGCTCGTCTTGCCAGTGGAATGCGAATGCAGTGTTGAAGGAATCGGCGTCGGTGTTTGCCATATATCGCACGTCCGTGGGCGTCATGCCGATAAGAATCTGGACCGTTGAGTAGATGTCCCCGTACAGACCGCATCCGATATATTGGCGAATCTGGTTCAGCCCCTCAAGTGCATCGTGCGATGAGGTCTTTTCCTCGATTTGGATAATCGGCAGCCCGTTGATGAGTAGCGTGGTGTCGAAGCGGCAGTCTTTCGTTCCTGCTTGGACGTGGTGCCGCTGCACTTGGTTTACTATCTGGTAAGTAGTATTTCCGGCGCCGACTTGGTCTTGGTCGAACACCGTCAGATAAATGACGTTGCCACCATTGACGTCATCGCGTTGAACGGTGACCTGTGTTACGCCACCAACTCCGTAAATCCATTGTCCTGCTTTGAACGGTGATGAAAGGGCTTTGATCTCCTTTTGAATCTGGGCGAACTCCTGATCGCTCAGCGGTCGTCCTTGAAGCTTATCTGCATTATTGCGTTCAAGGATTTCGCGAAAATTCTTCCACAGCCCCGGAATGGTTTTGATATCCGGCCGATACTCCCACTGCTTGCTACCACCGATATGCTGCAGATAATCAATGAGGTTCTGTTCAAAATCGAGTTCGCTCTGTGGTTTTTCAATGAACTCCATAGTTCTTGTATCCTCTCCTCAACATGACCTTGCATGTCCTTGCCGCTGCAAACAAGCGACAATGCTGAGAAAAGCTTAGCACCGGTAGACGGTGTTCCGAAAATGATGGTATATGGACATGATGCTTGTTACGAAAAATATGCCATTCTACGGAGAAAAGGGCAAGCTTGAAAAATGTTATTATCTGACAGGGTACAGTCCGTTCTCTTCCACAAGATCCCCGGACCACAGCAATACGTTCATGGCATCCGTAACAGAGGTGTCGCACATGAATGTTGTCATTCCATGCATATACCGTTCGACGCCCGTCAACCAAGGTTCGGCGCGCTCCCGGGCATGTCGTGGCGTCACGCCGTATGTTCCGCCATATCCATCGTCAATGCACGCTGCCTGGATCTGGAACCGAAGGCTGGATTGCAGCGTTCTCATCCAACGCGATTGCTCATCCTCGTGGGGGAGCGGCACAATCCCTAGGTCATCGGCAATCGCCCTCAATACATCAACGGACATGATGATGCCCGTCCAACGCCGCAAGCAAATCCTGAACCGCGTCAACCGGACCGAACCCTCCGCTCAGCGCCTGCGCATGTTTCGCATCCTGCGCTGCATTGGTCCGCACAGTCAACTGATACTGCAGCCAGACGTTCGCACCGCCGAGTCCCTTGGTGGCGGCACGGAATGCGGCGAGATGTGCAAGCGATTTGAGGGGGAACGGTATCGGCAAGCGTGAAACCCAAATCGTTCAGTTCGTCCACGACCTGCAGGGAGTTGAGCGGTTCGGTGGGAGGGATTTTCACGCAATGCCGCACAGCACGATGCGCCGCCGGGACGCGACCAGTTGCTCGGAGAGAACAAGCAGCATGTTCTCCCACACTTCCGGGGCAATCAACGGGAGATTCGTGTATGCGCCTACCGGGAAGATAAGCGTCTTCTTGCTGTCTTGCCTTGTCGGCGAAAACAGCAAAGCCTCGTTGACTATGTCCGGTGTTCCCTCAAGCACGATAATCGAGGACGGACACTGGTCAATCGCTGCGGCCACTGACCTTGAACCGAATGCTCCTGGCTCGTATCAATCCGGAATGCGGGCGTGCCATCGAGCGCAAACGACCATGCATTTGCGACTTGCATGACGATATTCGAAGCCACGGCGAACAACGGGGTCACCGCACGGCTGCGTGTGAGCAGCGTTGCGAACGGTTGCAACGAAACCTCCTCCTGCATGGATCTCACGCCGAGTGTCTCCAGATTATATGCGAGCGCATCGGGCAGGTAACGCTGCCCGTATTCAACTGTTCCATGCCAGGGATTTTGCTCCCATGGCGCCGAAGAAGATGCGGAGATTCACCCCCGTACCGGGTATATCCCATGGAGTGACGCTAAGCAGGCTTGTGTCAACGCGGAAGAATCTTATCGGGGCGATATCCCCGATGCAGATTGTGTCAGGGTAAGGGTCAAGGGCAGTAGCTGTCAGTCTGAGCTCCCGTCATTCTGAGCTCCCCGTCATGCTAAGTTGCCCATATCGGGGCGATGACAGTATCTCGTATATCAGTGGTATCGAAGAGCGAGTATCTCCCTTATCTGTAGTACCCCGCGAACGATATCTCCACTATCTGTGTTCGTGCGTGCCTGATACCGCGAGTATGATCCGCGGAATATCGACAGTCGTACTTGCGGTATCGCCAGTCGTCGAACCCTGATAAGCGAGATGGTCTCCGGCAGGTACTACAGATACCGCAGATACCCGCAGATCGGCGTGCGGTGTTCCGGTGTCGCGACGCCAGTGCCGCATCGTAAGCTGCGTCTGCCGCGATCTTACCTGGTTGCCTGCCATGCCCAGTCGTATCGGCATGGCCCGGGCAGACGATTATCGTAACAGCGTATGTCTGGAGTTTTTGCCTACGGGACAGGCAGATGAAACCATTGGCCGGTGTGATACAACCACACTGCTGGCTCCAATTTCCCGTTGAAAAGTCTTGAAGTGTTGCGCCGCCATTGTGATAATGAACCTGCATTCAGCGTTTCTGCGTATCGCCAGGACGCGACTCGTGCAAGATTTGTCTCATACCGAATACAGAAAGAGAGGCGTTATGGCCAAAACAACTGTTTCCGAATCTGTCGTGAGTACCGGAATCAACGAGAATCTTCCCATTCTTGATGACACGACCACCTCTCGCGTAGTGGTGAACAACCCGTTGTTGCGACACGTGTTCTTTACGTTCGGTGAAGGGCAGGTGCTCACTGATCACGCGTCAGCGCGCGCGGTGATCGTCAATATTCTTGAAGGCAAGTTCGATTTCACGGTCGGCGGGACAAGGAATATCGTCTCAGCGGGCGACGTGATTTATCTGGCGCCGGGGGAGAGGCATGCGTTGACGGCATTGGAGCCGAGCCGTATGTCGTTAACGCTGATTGACGTGGAATCGATGCGTCAGGCGCAAGAGAGCGATGCTCGCAATGCGCAACCGGATTCGTGTGACCCGTCTCACCGGGGTCATCATGGAACCTGCGGATGCCATGGGCATGGGGGTCGGCACGGTGAACGTCTTCAAGAACAGGAAGATTTGCAACTCGAACAGCAGGATGGTGATCGGTGATCGCTTCGGACATGTCCAATAAGCCAAATACTTCGGGCACTCCTTCAGACGAGCAGAGCGTCATTGGCTCGCGGAATGCCCGGATAACGCAAAGTGTCCACGGACAGCGTTCCGGCCCCGAGGAACAGCGCCTGCAGGGGCACTGGTTGCTCGCCAAGATGGGCAAACGCGTGCTGCGCCCTGGTGGCATCGAGCTGACTTATGCCATGCTTGATGCCGTTGGCGTGAATGCTGACGATGACATTGTAGAATTCGGCCCCGGGGTAGGCAAGACCGCAGCGTTACTGCTCGCAGTGAATCCCCGCAGTTATACGGGTGTCGATCCGAATCCGGAAGGCGAAACGGCGATGGGTGAGATCGTCGGTGAACACCGTCAAGCGAGAATGGTCAAGGCGGATGCCGCGCGTACCGGTCTGCCGGACGCGTCTGCGAGCCTTGTCATTGGTGAGGCCATGCTGACCATGCTCCCACTTGAACGCAAGCGTGCCGTAGTGCGTGAATCCGCGAGAATCCTCAAACCCGGGTGTCGCTATGCGATCCATGAGATGGGATTGAAACCGGAAGATGCCGACCGGCAATTGCGTAGTGACCTGGAACGCGGAATCTCGCGGGCGATTCATGTCGGGGCAAGACCGTTGACGCTCCCCGAATGGGTGGACATGCTCGACGGCGAAGGATTTGACGTCACCGCCACAATGGAACGTCCGATGCACCTACTGGAGCCTGCCCGCATCGTCAGTGACGAGGGATTCGGCGGCGCGATGCGGTTCGCCGGCAATATGATACGCAATTCGGCGGGTAGAAAGCGGGTTCTTGCTATGCGCAAGGTGTTTCGCCGGTACGATGCGAACCTGTGCGCGTATGCGATTGTCGCCGTGAAGAGGGCGTAAGACGGAAGGACGGTAATTTGCTGATGGTCGGATGATGACTTGCCGGATGATGCCGGTCGCATATCTCTTTTGAGCTGATATATAGCTGATTGTGGCGATTGTGGTCCGGCCGTTGACAATTGCGTTGTCTATTGTCATTGTCCGTTTGATGACCAATGGCTGTCTGCTGGGTAGATTATGGATTATTCTTGATGCTTGGTTCACGCGAAATGTGACGTCGGTCACAATTAGCTCGTTGACTGTGCACTGTCCGATGCACATAAGCTGTGAATCTGCGCCCGGTCAGTCGTTGACCGGGCGGTCAAGGAATTCACGCGAGGGCTTCTGCGGAAGCGCCCGAGGAATTCCTCTAAGGAAGTTTCAAGAAGCCCAGACGGAATTCATTCAAGGAAATATCCCAAGGAAAGTCAGTTATCGAAGGAGATTGATGTGACATCAACCAGTCAGGCATTGTCGCGAATACTCGCGGCGATCGCAGCCAGTGCAATGCTAGCAACAGGATGCGCGACAGGCGTTGCAGCCGTGTCCGCGCAGTCCGCCGTCGCAGCCCAGCCAGCTGCTGCGAGCAGTGTGGACTACACGCAGGCGATGAAGTCTTTCACCGCGGACGCCAGCGGCGATCAGCTCGCCTACGCGGTCAACGGCGAGTTGAAGGACGTGGCTTACAAAGACACTCCGGTAGGCCGGCACGGCAAGTTGTCCATCGGCAAGGCGGCAGGATTCAGCGCGCCGACCGTACTCGACGAGCACGGCCAGCCCTTCCAGCTGCGCGGCGCGAGCACACACGGCGTGCAATGGTTCCCCCAGTACATCAACCGCGATGCATTCCAGTCGTTGCGCGACGAATGGGGCATCAACATGGTGCGCCTGGCGCTCTACCCGCGTGAAGGCGGTTACCTGCAGGGCTCACAAGCAAAGATGGACGCCAAAATCGAAGAAGCCGTCACCGCTGCCAACGAACTGGGCATGTACGTCATCCTCGACTGGCACGTCCTCAACTACAACCCCAACGAGGACGCCGCCAAGGCAGAAGAGTTCTTCACCAAATACGCTGCCAAGTACAAGAATCTGAAGAACGTCCTGTACGAAATCGACAACGAGCCGACATCAACCTCCTGGTATGACGGGTCAGGCAACGACCTGTACACCTACAGCAAGCGTCTTACCAAGGCGATTCGCGCCACCGGCAACCAGTCCATCGTCATCTGCGGAACCAACACGTGGTCGCAAGACGTGGACGCGGTCGCAGCCAACCCACTGTCCGCAGACGGGCTCACCAACGTGGCATACACGCTGCACTTCTACGCGGGCACGCATTACGACAACATCAAGAACAAGCTGCGTACGGCTTTGTCGGCCGGCACTCCGGTGTTCGTCACCGAGTTCGGCATCACCGACGCATCCGGCTGGGGTGGAATCGACATCGCGAACGCGAACGATTGGATGACGCTGCTGACGCGCAACAACATCAGCTACGCCGCCTGGTCGCTGTGCAACAAGGGGGAGGGAGCCTCCTACCTGAAGGAATCCACGAGCAAGACCAGCAAGTGGACCGGCAGCGAATTGTCCACCAGCGGCATCTGGCTGGTCAACACCAGTCGCCGTATCCAAGCCATGATTGACGGTGCCAGCCAATCAAGCGGCACCGACACTGACGGAAGCACCACGGAGCCGACCACGGACCCGACGCCTGATCCCACGCCGGATCCGACACCGAGCGAACCAAGCGAGCCGACAAACCCGATCGCTCCGACTGAACCGACCACGCCGAGCGAACCGCAGACCACCACCACCGGTCTGACCGCGGAAGCAGCCGTCAGCAGCAACTGGGGTATGGGCGCGAACGTCAACGTGACCGTCAACAATCCATCCGATGCCACGTACACCGGTGGTTGGAAGGTCGAATTTGATCTGGACGGCACCATCACCAACCTGTGGTGCGGCAAGATCGTCAGCCATACCGGCAATCACTACGTGGTCTCAGATGCCTCGTGGAATGCTTCGATCGCGCCGAAACACGGCACGTCCTTCGGCTTCGGCATGACGAAGGCTCCGACCAGCAGCGCGCTGCCGGCGAACCTGACGGTGAACGGTGTCGCTGCGGACGCTTCGCAAGGTGCGTCGGATGGAGTGTCGGATGGGGCTTCGGATGGGGCTTCGCAGGAATCCGGGGCAGCAGAATCATCGAAGGATTCAACTGATCCGAAGGCTCCCGACACTCCGAAAGCATCCGATGACCAGAAGGCGTCCGATGATCAGAAGACTGACTCCTCTGACTCCCAGTCGACTGACACCAAGCCTGCAGATCCCAAGCCTGCCGCATCGGACCTGACCGTTGAAGCGAAAGTCAACAGCAACTGGATGCTCGGCGCAACAGTTCAGGTGGAAGTCGGTAACACCACCGATACCGCACACGAAGGTGGATGGACCGTCGAATTCGACCTCGACGGCGACATCACCAACCTGTGGAACGGCACCATCGCAAGTCACAAAGGCAATCATTACGTGATTACCAACGCTTCATGGAACGGCACCATCTGGGCGAAGCAAAACGTGACGCTCGGATTCACCATGTCCAAGTCGCTGTTCGCCGACGCCCAGCCGACGAATGTGATCGTGCGATAGACAGGCAATCGTCCTGACTTGACGAAACTGATCCGCAATGACCGGAAAGTCACCAAGGTGGGAAAGTCACCAAGGAGCGAAAGTCACCAAAGTGGGAAAATCACCAAAGACACGAGTGATGTCTGAATTTCCGTGATTGCGGTGAAGCAGGATTCGCGAGCTGGACAGGAACAGCCCGGGTAGTGCTCTTTGATAGGGCATTGCCCGGGCTGTCTTCATACTGCTGGTTGTTGCGGATGGTCTTCCGCATTCCCGTCATCGCGAGACCGGACATTCTGACCGGTCTGTCTGCGAGGAAGGACAGGCTGCCGGAACGCCGTGTTGCTGTGGGGAAAACAGACAATCGGAAATACCGTATTGCTGCTGGTCTGCGTGGGTTCTGCCGTTTCTGACGATTCTGTCGCCTGGACGGGTGCGTCGCCTGGACGGGTGTGTCTGATGATGTGGGTTGAGCATGTCAGCGCATACATATCGTGACGAATGTACGCTGATTGGGCTTGAGCTGCCGGAGGTGTAGCGAGATATGTATGCCGTGGCATCCGCGATTGATGGTTTCGGCAGTGATGTGGCTTGGCTTGGGCGGGATTGTCGCGTTGCGTGTATGTGATGGCATACTCAACCGGCGCTAGCGGCGGCCCCGTTATCTGAGTGTGTTATCTGAGCGGTGGCGTTATGCATGTGATGGCAGGACACGCCCCCAGCCATGCTTCGCGCGTCCCCGTCATCTGAGCGGTGGCATTGTGCATGTGATGGCATACGTAGAGTGTTGGGTGTGCGTTGTGTGGGGTTAGTTCGTGTGCGGCGTGTTGATTTGTGTATGTCGCAGCATGCAAAGTTGGCGGTTTCGACAGCGATGCCGGCCGGACAGCAGTGTAATGTCGTTGTTGCGCATGCCCGGGCATGCGTGGTGTGATGAATGCCGGCTGACCGGGCATGGTTTTCTGATGATGTGTCGCGTTGCGTATGCCGCCGCATACGCAGCTGATCGCGGGTCTGCCAATCCGTGACGTCGTGTGAGGATTGGCTCACAATCTGGGTGGCACGACCACCCTGCGATGGTGATTCGTGGTGTGCCGACCCCTGTTGTGTGAGGATTAGCTCACAAACCGGGTGTTGGAGATGCGAGGAGGTGCCGATTCTGATGTGTCCGATTCCCATCGTGTGAGGATTGGCTCACAAAGTGGGTAGTGGAGGTGACGGAATCGCTGCTGTCTGGTGAAGCCGATCCCTGTTGTGTGAGGATCGGCTCACAAAGTGGGTGGCACGACCACCCTGCGATGGTGATTCGTGGTGGTCTGGGTACCATCGTGTGAGGATTCGCTCACAAACCAGGTAATGGAGGAGACGGCATCGCCGGTTGTGGCAATGGCAACGTACCGTCGTGTGAGGACTTGCTCGCAAACCAGGTAGCGGAGATGCGGAGAAGCACAGGTTTCGGGAGGCAGGTCCCCGCCATATGAGGATCGGCTCACAAACAGGCGCCCCTCGGAGCTTTCCACCCATAGGACCTCCGTACCTGCCCTCCGACAACAATGCTGAGGGGCTCTTTGCACGAATCGATTCTCGCACAAAGAGCCCCTCGAACTCAGCAATTGGGCGGAAACGAGACTATCCGAACTGGCGAACCATTCCGGCGCTGTTGCACGATTGCACTAGTACACCGAGTGCACGATTGCACCTGACACCTACTTTTTCGCCGGCTCCAACACCTTGTCGTACGTCAGCGCAATGGCGAGCACGTAAATCGCACCCACCGCCACGACGATAATCGAACCGGCTTGACCCATCGCATCGGCGGCAGCACCCATGATCGGCGGGAAGATTGCCCCTCCGATCAGGCCCATCATCATCAGGCCGGATACCTCGTTCTGGCGGGAGGGCAGGGTGTTCAGCGCGTGAGACAAGCACAGCGAGAACACGTTCGCGTTGCCGAAACCGATCAGCGCAACCGCCAGGTAGAACAGCCACTGCGGCGGGTTGGACGACATCGTGGTGAATACGGCGAAGCAAGCAACGGCCAGCACCATGATCACACCGCAAATGCGCAGCGCCGTTTTGTTATCCATCTTCTGCAGCACGATGCCGCCAAGTCCCGTACCGATGGTGCGGAACGCGAAGTACACGGAGGTCGCGCCGGCAGCGGTGGCGAGCGGCACCGCGGTATGCTCCATCAGGATGCGCGGCGCCTGAGCGTTGATGCCGACATCAATGCCCACGTGCGCGATAATGCCCAGGAAGCACAGCAACACAATCGGGTTGCCGAGCAGTTTGAAGCAGCTGGCGACACTGGTCTGCCCCGCGTCGGGTGCGGGTTCGTCGATCTTGTCAAGCGCCAAGGACACGCCGACGATCACGCCGATGACCAGGTAGATGACGTATAGCACCCACCATGCGCCGAGCTTGGATGCGCCCCACCCGGCAATCAGCGGTGCGAAGAACGACGCGAACGCTTTGACGAACTGCCCGGTGGTGAGGGTGGAGGCGAGCTTGTCGCCGTTCACGAACACGGTGAGCAGCGGATTGAGCGACACCTGCATCAGTGTATTGCCGATGCCCAGCAGTGAGAACGAGATAATCATAAGCACCAGTCGTGGCGTGCCGGCGACCGCAGTGTACGCGACAACCGGCAGCAGCATGGCCACGGCGGTGACAATCAGTGAAATAAGCACCGTTTTGCGCCGGCCGATTTTATTCATCAACACGCCGGTGGGCACGGAGAAAATCAGGAACCAGAAGAACACCATGGAGGTGAACAGGTTCGCTTGGGAGTCGGACAGGTTGAATTCGGGCTTGACGTAGTTGGTGGCGGTGCCGACCAGATCGACGAAACCCATGACGAAGAATGTGGCAATCACAGGGATGAGTGCCTTGATGTTGGTTTTCTTCGCCGTCGCAGTAGTGTTGCCCATGATATTCCCCTTTTGTTGCAACGCGATTGATAACGGTTAATGCTGATAGAGATAGACGCTGATAAGGGCGATGGTCCGATCACGTTGGGCTGTCGCACAAGTGAGCGTTGAGAGAGAGGAGACGCCTGACTTGTCCTGGTTGCATCGGCGGAACAGTGTTGCCGCGAAGAATCTCGATTGGGGAAGCCGGGCGGTGGCATCGCGTGGTAGTGCGCGGTATCGTACGGTATCGCGTGGCTATTCCGTAGAATCGTGCGAGATTGTGCGGAATAGCACGGAATCTCACGGAATAGCACGGGATCGTACGGAACAACACGTAATAGCCGCGGAATAACGCGATGTTGAGAGAAGGATCAGTATTTGATGAGACTGGAGCTCACGGAGCTGTAAGACCCGCAGAGCTCCAGCCGATAACGATTCGCAGAGTCCGAAAACTGTGCGAATCCAGCGAAATCACATGCCGGCTTCGGCCAGATAATCCGGAATCTGCGCCGGATACTCAGGCCAAGCGCCATCGTTGGTGCACACGAAGGCGGCGGTGTTCACAGCCGCGCGGTGAGCTTCCTCAAGGCTCGCGCCGGTGAGGATCTTAGCCGCGAAGGTGCCGGAGAACGAGTCGCCGGCACCGACGGTGTCCGCGACCTCGACATGCGGGGTGGACAGCGTGGAGCTGTCGCCGGTCTTGGAAATGATCGTGCTGAAGGTCGATCCACCGGTCAGAATGATGTAATCCAAGCCGTACTGGGTGAGGAACCAGCGGCAGGCCTCGTCGTCGGAAGTGCCGCGAATGCCGAACATATCACGCAGCAGCAGGAGCTCCGCATCGTTGAGCTTGAACACCGTCGCGTAGCCGAGCAGCTCCTCAATCAGTTCCTTGGAATAGTGGTCGCCGCGGATGTTGATATCGAAGAACTTCATGGCGCCGGTCTTCGTGTGCTTGAGCAGTTCGACGATCGTGTCATGCGATTCGGGGGAGCGCAGGCCGAGCGTGCCGAAGCACACGCAGTCAGCCTTCTCCACCTGTTCGATCAGTTGGCGGGTGTACAGGATGTGGTCCCATGCCACGCCACGGACGATTGTGTACTCGGGGATGCCGTTCTTCAGCGCGACATCGACGGTGCCGGTCGGCCAGGCGTTGCGCTGAACAATCGCGTTGATGCCGGCGTCCTTGGTGACCTTGACCAGCTCATCGCCGAGCTCATCCTCGCCGACAGCGCTGATTGCGTAGCCGTCCGCGCCATTGTGCATGGCGTGATAGATGAAGTTGACCGGGGCGCCGCCTGCGCGCTTGCCGCTGGGGAGCATGTCCCACAGGAGTTCGCCGAGTGAGAGAACGATTGGCTGTGCCATGATGATTCCTTTCAATAGGAGGTTGTTGTGGTTGTGTTTGTGTTATTTTCCGTTCGGGAAATCTTGGTTTCGTCGATTCGCCGTGGTTGCGGTGATACCGGCGGTGGGGTAGCGGTTATGTGATGGTGAAGAACCTTGAGGGATGTTCAAGGAACTGGGTCACGGCGACCGCGGCGGCACCGATGACAGCGGCATCCGCGGGAAGCTTGGACAGGCAGATGGTGGTTGCCTGGTTGAGTTCGGGGATGACACGTTCGTCCACGACTTCGCGCGCCGCGTCCAGCAGAGGTTGGCCGCCTTCGGCGACGATATCGCCCAAGACGATGCGCTCGGGGTTGAATGTGTTGAAGATGGTTACGCAACCGTAGCCGACATACCGGCCAATCTCGTGGACGAGTGCTTGGGCGTCGGCATCGCCCTGCGCGGCTTGTTCGAACAGCGCGTGGCAGGCTTGCTTGTGAGTCATGTTGTCGGAGTCGGGAATGATGCCGGTCTCAGTGAGCCGACGGTGGATTGCGACCGCCGAGCAGTAGAGTTCGAGGCATCCGCGGTTGCCGCAATCGCAAGGCAGGCCGTTGACGTCGATGCTGACATGACCGATTTCCGCTGCGGCGCCTTGGGCTCCGTTGACGAGTCTGCCATCGTCAATGACGCCGAGGCCGACGCCTTCGCCCAGCAGATAATACGCGAGGTTTCGGCAATTGCTGCTCGACGGGTCAAGCAGGTATTGCGCGAGCACGCCGGCGCGGGCGTCCTGCTCAATGAATATGGGCACGCGGAATGCACCCAAAAACTCGTCAATGAAGTTGAATGTGCGCCAACCTTGCATTGATGATACGACGGCGGTTCTGCCTTCATGCCGCAAATAGGGGCCGGGGACCGCCATGCCGATGGCGACGATCGATGGGTCGTTGTCAAGCAAGGTGGTGATGGTTTCGTGGATGATGCGAATCGTGTCGGGAATCGCGTCATTCTTGACGGGCGGCAGGTCGGTGAGGCTTGAGGTCTCGCCCTTAAGGTCGAATACGCCAATCTCAACGAGGCTGCGGGCGAACTTGACGCCGATGAAATGGAATTGGTGCGGGTCGAGTTCCAGACCGATGGATCTGCGGTTCTTGCGGCCTTCGATGCCGCCCACCTCATGGATGATGTCGGCGTCGATCAGACGTGCGGTGATTTTCGTGATTGCCGCGGCGGACAGGCCGAGTGCTTCAGCGATGCTGGCGCGCGAGCTGATGCCATGGGTGTACAAGTAGTGCAACACGCGTGAGCGGTTGGTTTCCGATACGGTTGATCGGGTTGCTGTGGCGGCAGATTCTGTGTTCATGGCACCTCCTTGCGGCTGTTCTCCTGCTCCGCTTGCGGGCGGACGGTTCGTCGTTGAATCTGAACTTGATTAAAAGTTTAACTCTGTTAATCAAAAGCGGCAAGTGGCGACGCCGGCGTGTCGCGGCGATATTTGGGGCTGCGTATGCCAGAACATACGCAGCGGTCTGTTTCATCCGATTATGCTGGAATATGCAGTGGTATCTGATTGGTTGCGCATGTGGGGGCATACGCAGCATCGGAATCGAGCCACGATTGTGCTCGTAGGCGTGGGTATCTGCGGCATCATGTATGTCACGGCATACGTCATGCATCAGTCAAGACGAATCCGCATGCAAACAGCTCATCATTGCGTAGATTATGTATGTCGTCACATGCGTATAACGCCAATCAAGCTCACTCCGGTTGAATCTCATTGAGCTCATGGCTCTTGGGTCGCCGCATATGTGTGGTATGAATCAAACACGCTCCGCGATATTGACTGTGCGGCACTTACTTTCTTGTTGTGGTTCCTGTCACGCGATGCCGGATGCGTTGTGCAGTCTGCGATGTATGACCATTCTCAACTTTTATCCACATGTCCCGCTTTGAGATGCGCAACGTTGTATGCGCGGATACTGTCGAATTATGACAGATATGTGGCAATGCTCGGATCTCATACAACGTTCGCTCAAACTCGGAACCGGGGATTTCTTCGAATCAACGCGGACCAAACTGATTCGAATACGGGCTGTTACGGTCCAACGGTGCTATGAAGCGCAATCTCGTAGTCGTAGATGTCTGATATTCGGCTTGGAAACGGCTTTGAAATTGATGTGTGTTGAGGTTCCGTCGGAAATCGACTATGACGGCTTGACTGCCGTGGCTCCCGATTGTCCCAACAGACCGCAGCTTCATGGTGTCCGATCGATTGTCTGGCCGCATGAACTGCCGACCGTAACCATCAATGATATTACCTGCGTGACGCCGGCTATGACATGGATTATGTATGCCCGCAAGACGGGATTGCAGGAGATGATATTACTCGGGGATGCACTTACCCGTCGCGATATTGAACAGAAGTGGTATTCCAAAGCGCAGCTTGAATCCTGTGTAGCGGATTTCATACAGACGAATGGGTATAACGGGCGCAATAGATTTCAGGTATGCAGCCGAGCACTGTCGTTAATGCGAGAAAATACTGATTCGTTCCCCGAAACGTTGCTGCGATTGACCCTGATGCAGCATGGGTTACCGTGCCCGGAGGTTAATTATCAACTGACACCGCCGAACTGCGATGAACGGCTGTTCTTGGACTTGGCGTTTCCTCACGCGCGAGTTGCAGTCGAATATGATGGCAGACAGCATGCTCGACAGTGGGATCGTGATCAGCGTCGATTGAAGGCAATCGGAGATGCACGTTGGTCGCATGTTGCCGTGACTGGCGCCGACTTGCGCAGCGCGGAATCCCGTGTGGCGCTGGCGGCGAGCGTCGCCGATCGGTTGGAGCGACAGTTGGGGCGGCGGGTGCAGATAAGTAAGCCATTGACATTGCGGCAGCTATCTGATCCGCGTCGTGTTCGAGCGCGCTGAGTTGTGCGTGTATGTGGCGGCATGCGGAGTGAATGGGTTTGTGGAGGATGTGCTGGTTCGGAGGGAGGGTTTGGCTGGTGCGTATGTCTGGGCATGCGCAACGCGTCGGATGGTGTTGCTTGGGGGCGTGTTCGGCCGGGTATTGACGGGTTGCGTATTCCGTGACACGCGCAACGTGCCGGATGGGGCTGGCTGGGTCCCGTGTCATGGGGTTTCGGCCGGGTTGCGTATTCCGTCGCATGCTCAACGTGCCGGATGGTGATGCTCTTGGGGTGTGTCCGGCCGGGTTTCGGCCGGGTTGCGTATGGCGGGGCATACGTGATTGCCGGTGTTGCCGACGTTGTAGGCACGCCATCGACGGTATGCTCGCGTTTCGTTTGCCGAGGACATATATAGCCGGACGCGTTGCCGAAGAACGGAAGACCATCGGTGGCACGTCTGCGTTGCGTGTGGCGGGGCATGCGCAACGTGCCGGATGTCAGTGTGTGGGGCGGTGTCGAGTTGGTCTTCAGCATATCGTGTATGTGGTGGCATGCGGAGCGAATGGGTTTGTGGAGGATGCGCTGGTTCGGAGGGAGGGTTTGGCCGGTTGTGTGTGTCTGGGCATGCGCAACGCGTTGGATAGTGTTGCTTGGGAGCGTGTTCGGGCGGGTATCGGCGGGTTGCGTATTCCGTAACACGCGCAACGTGCCGGATGGGGCTGGCCGGGTTCCGTGTCATGGGGCGCCGGCGGATCACGTATGCCGTCGCATGCGCAACGCGGCGGATGCCGGCGTTTGCGGCAATCGTGACCGGCGGGTATGACTAAAGTAGCAGCAACAACAACGATTCTTGTGTTGGAGGAGTGACATGAGTTCGGTAGTGACCGAAGCAGATAAGGCATACGAGGCAGAGGAAAGCAAGAACGCGCCCGGCCCGGACCAGCCGATGGCGGACCGGGTGAACAACCGTTCGTTGCGCCCGAACAGCGAGACGTTCCGCCAGTTCATGACCACCGGCTGGGATAACGCCGAGCCGGCAGTCGAGCCGCTGGAATCCAGCAAGTACATTGGCAAGCGTCTTGAGGCGCTGGGTCAACGGTTCCCGGGCGAGCGCATTGTGATTCCTGCGGGCCAGCCGAAAGTGCGCAACAACGATTGCGATTACGCGTTCCGTCCGGATACTGCGTTCGCATATTACACCGGCCTCGGTTGCGACTATGAGGCGGGTGCCGTGCTTGTGCTCAACCCGCTTGATCCGAACAGTCCGGAGGCGAAGGCCGGCAAAACCCATACGCCGGAACTGTTCGTCGCCCCGCGCGCCGATAACAGCACTGCGGATTATTATCGCGATACCCATTATGGCGAGTATTGGGTCGGCCCGCGTGCCGGTTTGCGTGAGTTGAAGGCGATGACGGGCATTGAGACCCATGACATCGCCACGCTTGAGGACGCGATAAGCAAGGATGTCGGCGCTGAGGCGGGCGCTGTGCAGTTGCGCGTGGTGCGTACGACGGACCCGTCGATCACGCAGATGGTCGAGCGGGTGCGTGAGGCGAATGGTTTTGGCGATCCGGATGCGAACACGAAGGCTGATGAGGCGTTGGCGGAGTTCGGTTCCGAGCAGCGCATGATCAAGGATTCCTATGAGATTGGCGAGATCCGTAAGGCTGTTGAGGCCACGAAGCACGGGTTCGACCGCATGCTCACCCATTTGCCGCGGGTGATCGGTCGCCCACGTTCGGAGCGCATGCTGGAGGGCGCGTTCAATTCGGTCGCCCGCGAGGAGGGCAATGCGGTCGGCTATGACACGATTATCGCGTCGGGCAAGCATGCGCCGATCTTGCATTGGATGCGCAACACCGGCGTGGTCGGCGATGGCGAGCTGCTGCTTGTGGATGCGGGCGTCGAGGTCGATAGCCTGTACACGGCCGACATCACGCGCACGTTCCCGGTGAACGGCAAGTTCACGCCGTTGCAGCGCAAGCTGTACCAGGCGGTGTTGGATTCCCAGCAGGCCGGTTTTGAGGCGGCTCAGCCGGGTGCCACGTATTCGGATATTCATCATGCGTGCATGCGTGTGATTGCGGAGCGTCTGCACGAGTGGGGTATTTTGAAGGTTCCGGTCGAGGAGTCGCTGTCCCCGCAAGGCCAGCAGCATCGTCGTTGGCTGGCGTGCGGTGTCGCGCATCATTTGGGTCTTGATGTGCATGATTGTGCGCAGGCTCGGTACGAGTCGTATCAGGGCGCGAAGATTATGCCGGGCATGATTTTCACGATTGAGCCTGGCTTGTATTTCGCTGCGAATGATTTGCTGCTGCCGCCTGAACTGCGTGGTATCGGCATCCGTATCGAGGATGATGTGCTGATGACCGAGCATGGTCCCGAGTGGATTTCCGCGGGCATTCCCAAGCAGATCGACGAGGTCGAAGCGTGGCTTGCCGAGCGTGCTGCGGCTCGTGAGGACTGAAGACCGAGCTGAGGCGTGAGGCATCGTGGTTCGGGCTCAGGCACAGTCTGAGCCCGTGCCGTGTACTGAGCGCAGGGTTCGCGGCGGAAACCGGGGTGGAAGGCGGCATATGCACGAGAGGAGACAGAGGACTGCGGTCCGAGTTTGGAATTCTGCGTGTGCCTGCTGCCTGCCTGTTGCAACCGCCGGGGCGCCGCACCTATCTCCAAGCCGCCCCGGACATACCCCATATTCACCCCCACCCATTCCCGTAAGGAGCACCCATGCCGACACCAGATTTCATCGTCGAATTGCGCAAATCCATTGGTCACAGCCTCCTGTGGCTGACCGGCGTCACCGCGTATGTGCGTGACGCGTCGGGCCGCGTACTGCTCGGCAGGCGTTCGGATACCGGGCAGTGGGCGCTGGTGTATGGGATTGTCGAGCCGGGGGAGGAGCCCGCGGATACGGCGGTCCGTGAAATCAAGGAGGAAACCGGCGTGGATGCGATGGTCACCGATCTGGTGGCGGTCACCAGCAGCGATCGCGTCATCACCTACGCCAATGGCGACCAGGCGCAGTATATGGATCACTCCTTCCTGTGCTCGCTGCGTCCGGGCGGCAACGCGCAACCCTTCGTCGGCGATGAGGAAAGCCTTCAGGTCGGCTGGTTCGCTCCGGATGAGTTGCCCAGTCCGCTCGCGGCCAGCACCGTCGAACGCATGGCGGTGTTCCGCGAGTTCATCGAGCGCAGCGAGCATGGCGACCGGTCTGCCGTGTTTCGCGGCGGGCGCTGATTGTGGGTTTCGCATAGAATAGGAGCAAAGCGCCCGAACCGGCCGTTGGCTGGACATTCGGGCGTGCGTATGCGGTCTGCCGCCGTGGCGGCCGCGTCATCATCACAGGCATAGGAAAGAGACCAGCGGGCATGTCGTTTGAACATCCGAATCGCAGTGGCGAGAACATCCGTGACGTTGAGCGCGAAATCATGAAGCGCCCGCCGGAACATAACAAGACGAATCTCGACCTTGACCGCATGAAGATGATGGTCGATCTGCTCGGCAACCCGCAGGACAGCTTCCGTGTCATCCATATCACCGGCACGAACGGCAAAGGGTCAACGGCCCGCATGGCGGAGGCGATCTGCCGCGCATACGGTATGCGCACCGGCTTGTATACGTCCCCGCATCTGGAGAAGATCAACGAGCGTATCGCCATCGACGGCCAACAGTTGTCGGACGATGATTTCATTGACTCGTGGGATCAGATCAAGGATCTGGTCGCGCTTATCGATCGCAAGATGGAGCAGGAGAACAAGCCGCCGATGAGCTTCTTTGAGGTGCTCACTTCGATGGCGATCTGGAAGTTCGCGGACGCTCCCGTCGATGTGGCGATTTTCGAGGTCGGTATGGGCGGCGCCTGGGATGCGACGAATGTGATGGATGCGGATGCCGCGATCATCGGGCCGGTGGACATGGATCATATGCAGTGGCTGGGCGATACCGTCGAGAAAATCGCCACTGAGAAGGCGGGGATCATCAAGCCCGGATGTACGGCGATTATCGGCCGTCAGCCCCACGCCGAACAGGTGCTGCCGATTCTGGAGGCTGCGGCGAAACGCAATAATGCCACGCTGATCCGCGATGGGGAGGAGATGGAAGTCGTTTCCCGCGTCCCCGCGGTCGGCGGCCAGATGGCGACGTTGCGCACACCGGAAGGCGAATACCGTGATGTGCCGATCGCAAAATTCGGCGAACATCAGGCGCATAATGCGTTGGCGGCGCTTGCGGCGGCGGAAACCGTGATTCCGGTCAACGGCCAGCTTGACCAGGATTTGGTTGATGAAGCGCTTGGCGGTGTGAAAGTGCCGGGGCGTATCGAGCAGGTCCGCACGTCGCCGACGATTATCGTCGATGGCGGGCACAATGTGAATGCCGCTCAATCGTTGCGTGCTGCGATTGAGGAGAATTACAGCTTCCAGCAGCTGGTCGGCGTGGTCGCCATGATGGGCGACAAGCAGGTCGAAGAATATCTTGGCGTGCTTGAGCCGATTCTGAGCGAAATCATTGTCACGGAGAATTCGTGGCGGGATCGTGTCATGCCGGCTGAGGATTTGGAGAAGATCGCGGTGCGGGTGTTCGGACCGGATCGCGTCACCGTGATCAAGGATCTTCCGGATGCTATTCAGGCTGCCGTGGACAAGGTTGACGCCGAGGACGATCTGGGTGTCGGATACGGTCACGGCGTGCTGATTTGCGGCAGTTTTGTCACCGCGGGCGATGCAAGAACGTTGCTGACCGAGCATATGGCGACCGATTTGGCCAAACCGAAGGCCGAGCGTGTCAATCCGCCTGTGGTCTCGCCTGATGACACCGACGACCATGCCGATGGAGCAAATGCCGCAGACGGCGCTGATTCCACCGATTCCGCAGATTCCGCCGACGGCAAGCCGGACACCGATGATGTGATCAATGAGATCCTCAACGCCGGCGAAGAAGGCCTCAAGTTCACCATCGACGCGCGGATGTCCCGCAATGCAGGCGCGTCGGGCGGCACAGCATCCGAAAGCCACGCCGCCTGACGGCCTGAACCTGCTACGCCCATGTATCTCAAGGAACTGACTCTCCGAGGATTCAAATCCTTCGCGAACCCGACGACGCTGCGCTTCGAGCCAGGCGTCACCGCTGTCGTCGGCCCGAACGGGTCCGGCAAATCCAATATCGTGGATGCGTTGACGTGGGTGATGGGCGAGCAGGGCGCCAAGAATCTTCGCGGCACTTCGATGGAGGACGTGATTTTCGCGGGTACCTCCACACGCCCGCCTGCCGGTCGTGCACAGGTCTCCTTGACCATCGACAATACCGATCACGCGCTTGACATCGATTATACGGAAGTGACGATCAGCCGTACTTTGTACCGCAATGGCGGTTCGGAATACGCGATCAACGGGTCGGCATGCCGTTTGCTCGACATTCAGGAACTGCTGTCGGATTCGGGGCTTGGCCAGCAGATGCACGTCATTGTCGGCCAAGGCAGGCTTGATGCGATTCTGCGTGCCGATCCGAGCGGACACCGTGCGTTCATCGAAGAAGCCGCCGGCATCCTCAAGCACCGCAAACGCAAGGAACGCGCCCTCCGTAAGCTGGCGAACACGGAAGACAATCTCGCCCGTCTTGACGATCTGCTGCGTGAAATCCACCGCCAGCTTGGCCCTCTTGGACGTCAGGCGCGCGTTTCGCGGCGTGCGGACACCATCCAGATGACAATCAGGGACGCTCAGTCCCGATTGTTCGCTGATGACGCGTGCCAGCTGCGTGAACGGCGTGACAGCCTACGCAGCGACCTCGCCGATACCCGGCGTCGGCTTGCCGCCTTGCAGCAGGATCTGGCGAAAGCCAAAGTGCGGATCGAACAGGTGGAGGCCATTACTTCGGGGTCCAACCCGCGGCTTGCCCAAGCCAACCAAACTTGGCATGACTTGTCGCGTCTCGAGGAACGATTCAGCTCGCTCGCCTCTGTGGCAGCGGAACGTGCCGCGTCCATCCGTTCGCAGATTGTGACCGATACCGGCGAAAATCCCGACATGCTCGCCAAACGTGCCGATGAACTCGAGCTGCAGGCAGGCAAGCAGCGAGCAACGGTCGATGATGCGCGGCTCGCCTACGATCAAGCCACAGAGGCGCGTGCGGACCATGAGCGGCGTCTCGCGTCGATCCGCCAGACGTTGACCGAACTGCGCAAAACCGCGCAGCAGCGTGACGCGCATATCGCCAATCTGCGGGAGCTGATCGCCCGCGAGGAATCGGCGGTTCACGCGGCGGACATCAGAATCGCCGACCTGTCCACACAACGGTCCGACATGCGGACGCAAGTGGAACAAGCCAAAACGCGCGTCGCCGAACTGGACCAGGAACGTCAAGACGCCGACGATGACGGGGGAGCCGCCCTCGACGCCGCCAGACAGGCACTTCAGCATAGTCAGGAGCAACTTGATGAAGCGCTCGACCGGCAGCGTGAAATCAACGGGAAGATCATTTCCTTGCAAGCCAAAGCGGATGCGCTCGCCGACACGCTGGACAATCGCAACGCCGCAGGCGAACTCGAATCCGACCAAGAGATCGCCGTGATGGGGCGGCTGTCGGATTTCATCCGCATCAAAGAAGGCTGGGAGGAAGCCGTAGCCCACGCCCTCGGCGACTATGCGAGCGCCATTGTCGTTCCCGGCGAGCAACAGATGCTTGCCGCGCTTGAACGCGCGCAGGATCACGCACTCGGCAAGGCGGTGCTTCTGCACCCGCTGGATCGGCAGGACGATGCCGGTGATGCCACTGTGGATGCTGCTGATGCTGTGGATGCTGCCGGTACCGCCGGTGCTGTCGATGTTGTCGATGTGCCCGGCAATGGCAGCATGGCAGATATCGCCGGTGCCGCCGGCAATGACCACACCGCCGCCGCACTGGTCGGTGTGAATCCGCATGCGCACGACCCTGCCGCCGCCCGGCGAGTCGTCGCCGCAGTACGCGCGTTGCTTGCCGACACCGTGGTGAAGGAGACCCGTAGCGAAGCACTCGACGCCGTCAATCACGGCCCATGGACGCGCGCCGTCACCCGTCAGGGGGAGATTCTCACCGCGGTAGGGGCGCAAGGCGGATCATCCCTGTCACAAAGCGACCTGTCCCTGGCTGCGAAACGGGACAAGGCGCTCGCCGACATGCAATCCTTGCGTTCCAAGCTTGACAGCATCGATGAGACCGTGGCCGAGCTGACCGCGCTGCGCGACCAAGCGCGGCTTGACGTTGACCGGCAGGCACAGTTGCGAACCGAGGCAAGGGTCAAAGCGCAGCAGGCGCAGCGCACGTTGAAAGCGGCACAGGAGCGAGTCCAGACCGCCGGGCGACAGCTCGCGCGTGTCGAAGAAACGCTGCACAACGCGTCACAAGGGCGCGACGATCATCAGAACAAGCTTGAGGACTTGCGCAACGCTCTGACAGCCGCGCAAGCATCACAAGGCACAAATGCTGACTTGGACGAGCTCGCCGCTCGTGAGCATCAGCTCGAACAACGGCTCGGCCAGACGCGTGAGCAGGAGGTATCCGCAAAACTCGCATGGAAGGAAGCCGATCGGCAAGCCCAGTCCTTGCAACGGCAAATCGGCCTGCTGCGAGACAACGCGGAGCAAGCAAAACTCAGGCAAGCGCGGATCCAAGAACAGAACGAAACCCGACGCCAGCGCGCCGAAGCCGCGGATCGTGTGTCCCATGATGCCGCCGCATGCGCACAACTCGCCCGTGCGAGCGCTGCCGGGGCTGCACAACGCCGTGACCGTCTGCAAGCGGAACTTTCCACGCATGACGAGGAATTGAAAGCCTTGCGTGCGGAACGCGACCGGTTGGAACCGCAGGTGCAGCGCTTGCAGCGCGACGAGCATGAGCTTGATGTGGAGCGTGAACGGCAGGCGGCCGCATGGGGACAACTCACCCAGAAAGTCGCCGACACGCTTGGCATGGATATGGATGAACTGGTCAATCAGTATTCGCCCGATCATCCTGTGCCGGTGCTTTCACCCGACCATGCCGTGTCCACAACAGGCCGCAAGCAGCCGGCGCAGTCCGAGGGCGAGAGCGAGGCTCAAACGCAGGATATGAAGGCGACGACCGGCATGACCCCGACCGTTACCCCGGCCCCGGCCACGACCCAGGCGCCGACGCAGAACCAGACCCAGACGGCGGCAGCGGCACAGGAGGCTGAGAATGCCCAAAGCCCCGCAACCGTCCCATACGTGCGGCAGGAGCAGGTCAAGCGCTTGGAGCGTGCCCAGCGGGATCTCAAGGCTCTCGGCAAGGTCAACCCGCTCGCCACTGAAGAGTATGAGGCGCTCAACGCGCGCAACCAGTATCTGCACGATCAGCGTGACGATGTCGCCAAAAGCCGTCAGGACCTGCTCAAACTGGTACAGGATCTCGACCAGACCATGGTCAGCGTATTCTCCAGTGCATTCGACGACACCGCCGCCGCATTCCAGCATGTTTTCGCCACGTTGTTCCCGGGCGGCACCGGCAGATTGCGGCTCGAAGACCCGGACGACATGCTGGGCACGGGCGTCATCGTCGAAGCGAGCCCGGCCGGCAAGCGCGTCAAGCAGTTGAGCCTGTTGTCAGGCGGGGAACGTTCGCTGACCGCGCTCGCCCTGCTGTTCGCGATATTCACGGCCCGACCCAGCCCCTTCTACGTGATGGACGAGGTGGAAGCCGCACTGGACGATGTGAACCTGACGAGACTGTTGGACGCGCTGGACGACTTGCGTGAGCACGCCCAGCTGATCATCATCACACACCAGCAGCGCACGATGGCGATCGCCGACGCGTTGTACGGCATCACCATGCGCGCCGACGGTGTGAGCGCCGCCATCAGCCAGCGGCTTGAACGTCACGGCTGACGGCTGATAGCGGCGGCATCACGACGCTCAGAATCCGGTCGACGTGGGCTTGGGATAATACCGGTTGAATTTACGATACTCGTTAAGTTCGGATTCCAGTACATACAACCGACGTTTAAGGCTGGCGTCCTTCGGATTGCGCTGCGGATTGACCCTGCCGGCGCGTTGCAGGCGACGCACCTGCGCCATAAGCTGCGGATCAATGATATATCGGCGCAACAGACGGTCAGGGATAATGGAGTATAGGACTTCCTTATCGGCTGTCCGCTCAGGAAGATTCTCGCCGCCGATGATGTCGCGAATCATGATTTCCATCGGGTTGATCCCCGCAGCTTTCACATAGAAATTGTTCCGACCGATACGCGGATTGATCTCCAGGAAGTAGAATTTACCGCTGACCGAATCACGTTTCACATCGAAATTAGCGAATCCGCGATAAGGCATGGATTCGAGGAAACGCTGGGCATGGTCGAGAATCTGAGGTACCGGTTCGGTGATCATCGCGCACGGATTGCCGAGCGTCGCAGGGTGATGCTCCTCAAGCAGCACATGTGCAGAGCAACGCATGGTCACCTTCCCATGGGAATCCACATATGCGGTTACCGAATACATGCCGGTGTCGTCACCGCGGACAAGCTCCTGTGCGACGAATGTACCGCGGAAACCAGCGTCGGCAAGCGTATGCCACAAAGCGTCAAGCTCTTCACGGCTGTCGATGCGGTATACTTTCTTGCGTCCTTCAAACAGCAGGTTCTCATACTGTGAGCTGTCTGCCGGCTTGGCCACGACCGGGAACGATAAATCATCTGGCACGGGTTGAGGTGTCCAATTCGAATCGTCTGCCTGAGAAAAATCCTCGTAAAACGAACGGGGGACTGGCATGCCTTGCGCAGTGGCGAGTCGTTCGAAACCTTGCTTGTCCATCACTTGCTCAATGACCTCGAGCGACGGAATCGGCAACTGGTAATACGCTTCGAGCTGTTCACGATGCTTGGCCATCACGCGGATACGCCAATCGGTGTTCGCCATGAGCACCAATGGAGTGCGTGGATTCTGCCTGCGCAACTGCGCACCCAAATCAAGCAGATCGTCAACAAGGGCTTGCTCGTCCGAAGCATTCGCACAATACCGGCGGGTCAGAATTGCCGAGTCGCGGATGGCGTTCGGATTGTACGCCGTGACCATGATGGGCTTGACCCCGTACGCGTCATTGAATTCACGGGCGATGGCATAAGCACCCAAATCCCCGCCGATAATGACAGGCTGGAAAGACAGCATGGTTGTCCTCTCTGTTGACGTACGTGACACGCATATTATACGCGTCACCTGATATCCGCCGAGTGTGGATCAGCTGCTCATACGGCTATCCCACGCGATACTGTGAGGATATTGTTTCCGGCTCGCAAACGAATCGAGGATGAGATGGGCATTGGCAACGAACACGACCAGGCGAACGTGCATGCACTTCGCGAAGCACTTGCACGGCGCTCGCACACTGATGCCGCTGACTGGTTCCCGGTGTTCAAGGCCCGTTACGGATTGAGCGAAGTGATGCGGCTGCTTGCCGACAGAGCAACCACCACCGGCAACGATACGGTGATCACTCAGCTGTTCACGTGCTGCACGGCGGTGGTGCCGATCATCGATGCGGGCATGCATGTCACATATGCTGATATCAATGCCGATACCCTCTCCATAGACGTGCATGCTTTGCATGATCGGTTGAAGGATGGCCATGCTGCGGCCGTCATGTTGCAGCATACGTTTGGAATGATTTCACCTGACGCTGATCTGCAGATTGCTAACCAAACCAAGCAAGCCGGCGCGCTACTCATCGAAGATAGCGCCCACTGCGTCACGCGCATGGCATGCAGCAACAACGGCCTTCCGCTCGCCGACATCTCCCTCCACTCCTTCGGCGTGGAGAAGATGCTTCCCACACGCTTTGGCGGGGCTGTCTGGATCAATCCGAAGCTCGCCGAACACGACGAGGAACTCAATCACGATCTTCGGAACGCATTGTCGGCATTGCCGGCGCTGCCGAGCTCGCTCAACCGGGTGACCCGCATGTACATCAATCAGAATCGCGTCTTTTCACGATTGGGATCATTAGGGAACGCACTACGCTCCTCATGCACCCGGCATGGATGGTATGAACCGCCGATCGCAGACAGTGAACGAGCCGGATCGCTTGACTATCCGTCGTACGCACCGGCCGCGTGGATGAACGAACGTGCCGCGAGCGCCATTGAACGACTGGACGCCAACGAATCAGGGCGTCGGAGAATCATCGACCTATACAAGGAGCAGTTGTCGGATCTCGATGGCATTGATATCCCGCACGCAGCGCTCGCCGGAGCGACGCAACCATTGTTGCGCTTTCCGCTGCTCGCCCGTGACACTGCACAATCGGAGCGTCTTATCGCAGTGGTACGTTCTGCCGGCGGATATGCGGAACGTTGGTATCGTCCGGAACTGTTCCCCGGTGTGACTGATGAGAAAGCCTATGGATTGTCTGATTTAGACCGTTCACAAGTGCCCATCCACGAAGATGTCGTCCGCCGCTGCCTATGCCTGCCCACTGAGCTTGGTATCGAGACGGCACAGCATGTGTGTGATGCGATTATCCAAACCGTGTCGCATACGGCCGGCGCTGCCAACGCGTAACCGGCGATTCATCGGGTGAGAGTCTGTTCCATACTTTCAGACTCTCACCCGTGCAGTTTCGTACAGCTTTCGCTCGAGAATCACTAGCCTCGAATCCGCTTGACCATGCGCAATGCGCCGTAGAACGCCTTGCGCACAGGCACATCCCGTCCGGGCGCTACGGGCGTGACCTCCTCAGTGAACTTGGTCTTGAATTCGTTCAGTCCCTTCAACGTGGGGGAGAAGTCGCTGCCGATGCCCATCAAGTCATAAGCGGCAATGCCTTGCGAACCCAAGATGCAGCATTCGCTGTATAGCAGTTTATCGGTGACATGCAACCGCATGACATCTGAACGCATCGCCGCATAATACCGTACGGCATGATCACCGTTGACAGTGACGATGGACCATGCCACGACTCGACCATCGATACGGGCGGCGAATACACGGCAATGATCTGCACCGAGGGCGGCAAGCATATCTGAATAGTCGGTAATTGGGGCGGGATTGAACCCGTCGCGCTTGCCGGTTTCGACCATGATGTCGTAATATTCCTCGAACGATTCGAGCGCCTGACTGGTCTCGTCCTCGCATTCAGCTGGGCATTCACGCAGTGCCTTGCGGACGTCCCTGCGTCCGCGGCGCTTCATTCGCTTAAGGATGTCTTCGTCCCCGCCGGCAAGATCGATGACGACGGTCTGGTCATACGGTACGGTGGACAGCACAGGACACGTGCCTGCGGTATACCACAAATCCATACGCAGGAATACGACCTTGCGATCATGCGCGTGCACATAGTCGGCGATCGCCTTTACTGCGGCACGTTCATCGTCCTCTGACGGTTTGGCTGCCCAGACCGGGCCATGCATGGAGCGCAGGTAGTGGTATCCGTGGGTGAGATAGTCGATGAAACTCAGTACAGCGACGACCGTGTCATCCTTGCGGATAGCCAAGCAGCCCCATGGGGTGCGACCATCGATATCCTTCTGGTATTCCGCCCAGACTTTGGTCTGTTCGATTGGCAAGGTCACGCCGAGCTTCTGCGCAGCGTGCTCCATGGCAGTGTGATCCATCGCTTCAATGGTGAACATATTCTCCTCAGTTCGTATCAGCGCCGCAGCATACGGCATCCACTCATTTCGGTTGAGACGTAATCATCCCAGCATGCGGGCGAATATCGCGTCATCGCCTTCATACGGGGTGTGTCGATTCAGTCGTTTGATCCACCGTTCGTTGCCTTTGCCGATGGCAAGGATGACATCGAGACGGTCGGGGTGGCTTTTCGCGGTGCGCACGGCGTCCTCGATGGCTTGCCCGCGGTCAAGGACAATGTCGGACACGACATCCGGATCGGTGACATAGCTTGCCATTTGCTTGCAGATTTTCTCCGTCGGCTCGGTATTCGTGTCCTCCTCGGTGAAGATGAACCGGCTGAGACGGTGTTGCGCCGCCTCGACGATTTCCTTGCGACGGTCATATGCTTTGTCGCCGGCGGAACCGGTGATCAGGGTGATATACGGGTGGCGGTCGCCGAAGCGTTCCTTGACATAGTCGAGCAGCGCTGTCATGGAAATCCCGTTGTGTGCGTAATCGACGATGGCGACAGTATCCGTTGACGGGTCTTCGAACCGTTCCATCCTGCCGGCGATTTTCACCTGCTCCAGGGCGTGCACTGCGGCGGACGACGTGTCAAGCCCCAAGGCGTGGACGATCGCGAGCGCCGCGGCGGCATTCGCATAGTTGAAATCGCCGTCAATCGCGAGCGAGAACAGCCCCAAATCGGTACCGTCTGCTGCAATCCGATATTGCGTATGATCGGCGTTCGCCGGGCTTGCTACGACGTCGGCCTGCGTGCCGGGCTTCAAGCCGTCGTGCAGTGCGAAGGTGACGACACTGCGTCCATCGCGCGTCGCCTGCTGCCTGATCAGATCGGCGTGGTCCGCGTCCGCGCCAAGCACGAGGGTGCGGCAGTTATCGACGATCTGCCGCTTGCACCACAGGTAATCCTCGAATGTCGGATGCTCGATGGGACTGATATGGTCGGGGGAGATGTTCAGGAACGCGCCGACATCGAAGGTCAGGCCGTATACGCGATCCACTTTATAGGCCTGTGAGGAAACCTCCATGACCAGGTAGCGCATGCCGTGTTCCACGGATTCGCCCATCATGCGGAACGCATCCAGCGATTCCGGCGTAGTCAGATCGGATTCGACATACGTGTGACCGTCCACGCAGTTGTCGACGGACGAGAACAGCGCCGCCTTGCCGCCGCTGATGGCGTTGAGCACGGCGTGAGTGAAGTATGCGGTCGTGGTTTTGCCTTTGGTGCCGGTGATGCCGACGACGGTCAGCTTCTCCTGCGGACGGCCGTAGAATTCCGCGGACAGCAGGCTCATGGCCTTGCGCACATCGGAAACGATGAGTCCGGGGGCGGCGGTGCGGTCGTGGAATTCGGTTTCGGACACGTACGCCGCCAGTCCGCGCGCATCGATGCCATCAAGATACTCAGGGCGGAATGCGCCTTTGCAGAACAGGAGCGTGCCCTGATCGACCTTGCGCGTGTCATAGGTGACCGTCGAGAATGCAGTGTTCGAACCTTCGAATTCGCCGGCGTCCAACGTCCAGCGATCACCGCGGATGATCTCGTGCAGCAGATGATGCTCCTGCAACAGGTGTGCGGCCGAAGCCAGAGTCAAAGCCATGAGCGAACCTTTCTTGTCGTTCCCCGTCTGCCCGCCCTCATTGTAGACGGTGCGCTGTGTCGGTTCCGTGCAGGCGTGTACCGGATGTCCTGCCATGCTGTCGTCGTGTCGCCGGCATACGGGCGTGGATTTACAACCATCGGTCGTGCAGTGGCGCGCGACCGCGGCTTTCCAACCACTGGTTGAACGATGCCTGCCACGTGTCATGCGCCTGACGCTGCCAATCCATGAGCTCGCCCATGGTCAAATGCCCAACTTGAGGGTACAGGGTGCTCATCGGCTTGATCAAATCCACCGCGGCGACCGTATCGGCTGTGGCGTTGTGGAAATCGCCGGTGGGAACAACGCCGTAATATTCCGTAGTCAAGGTCAGCGTGCGCTTGCCGTGACGCTTGGATATCGCGCGATCGATGACGAGCGGATCGACGACCAGCAAACCGGATGATGACGCTGCCGCCTCCATCCGTTCACTGACTTGGGGAAGCTGCCAACGCTCCAAATCGCCGGCGAGCATATGCACATCGAAGGGAGCGTTATATGCCAGCAGCGGGATATGCTTGTCCTGAGCCGTGGCAATCGCCCGCGCAATCTGATCGATGGCATCCGTCGGCTCCATACCGTGCTCGGCGAGATACTCATCAGTGAAGCCGTTGACCGCGCTCGCCCTCGGATTCATCCGCCTGTGCGGGTTGATCACCCATTCGGCTTCAGCGTCGCCGTCATGGCCGCGTTGCGGGTCGCGCAACACCAGCGTTGCGGACACGATGGCGTCCCGCCCGGCTGTAATCCCGGTGGTTTCGGTGTCGAAACCGAGCAGCCACGATGAGCCGAGCTGCGTGTCCTCGGATTGATGCGGTGCTTGCTCCAACGCCGCAATCAGTGCGTCAAAAGTCATGGTCATAAGGAGTATTGTGCGCTGCGAAACAGACAATGCCATCCGCCGGACGGTGCGGCTCGCCGTCGTCGCCGGATATGAAACGCCGTGTGCGGCGCGTCATAGAATGGTGGGGTGAGCAACGAGCTGAATGAATCAACGGAAGAGAAGCGCAAGCGCTTCGAAAAGCTCGCCATGCCCGCGGTGGACACGTTGTACCGTCAGGCAATGAAACTGACCAATAATCCCGATGACGCGCAGGATCTGGTACAGGACACCTTCGAACGGGGGTTCAAGGCGTTTGACAGTTTCAAACCGGGCAGCAATTTCGAAGCGTGGATGACCACGATCGAACGCAACTCGTATTTCAACCAGTACGCCAAAGCGAAGCGTCGCCCTCAACGTGCGAACGATTCGACGGGGGAATACGACGATTGGGACATCTATTCGGCGTCAGAACACACGTCGCAAGGTTTGGAGTCGGCTGAGCAGCAATACCTCAATGCCTATGCTCCCGAAGAAATCATGGCGGCGCTCAACAAACTCAGCCCCGAACGCCGGCAGGTGTTCATCGACGCGGCCATCGACGGCAAGTCCTACCAGCAGGTGGCGGATGAGCAGGGTGTGAAAATCGGCACGGTGATGAGCCGACTCAACCGCGCGCGCACCCAACTCAAGCAGGAACTTGCCGCGTACGCGAAGGAACGCGGGTATGACGTCGGACGCACTCGTGCGCGCGGCGACGCTGATTCTTCTTCGCCTGTTGCGAATTCGACGCGTCGCAGCCATGCCAAGTCCGTCACGACGGGTCATAATGAGTAGCGACATAGAGATACCACCGGGTGCCGTGAACATCGTTGGAAGGAGTCGGCATGAACCAGTATGAGCATCATAGCCATATCTCCATCACCCGCCATACCCGCGAAGGTGTGACGCGTACGGATGTCCATATCGCGCGTCTTGGCTCGTTCTCCGGCGAGGATGCCGGGGCCGCGAATGCAGGTGCCGCTGGTGTTGAGACAGCCGGTGTCGGTACTGCCGGTGACGCTCATGAGTGTTTCGATCCCGAATCCTGTTGTGATGCGCAGGAGCGTGCGCTGATCGCGATGATGCGCGCGTATTTGCGTCCGCAGGCGGCTCCCGAATGTCTGATCGAGCGGTTGCATCGCACGCTGGACGCCTGCTGTCGCGAGGAGGAATGCGAGCATCACGATGTTCGCGGTGCCGACGGGCGTGTCGTGGACTTCCAGCCTGATGATGCCGTGCGTCATGTGGATGCTGCGAATCAGGCGAGTAGCGCGGTGGTGGTTCGGCGCGTGCAGGTGCCTGGCACGGAGATCGTGACGGTCGCTGATTTGTCCGTTCCCGAAGGGTGGACGTTCCCCACATATCCTGATGTGCGCTGAATAGCGCGAGCGGTGTGGCTGTGAGCTGTGAACGGATGGCTTGTGCTGCTGGAGTTGGCGGCTTGAGTGGCTTGTGTGGATTGAGCAGTTTTGCGCGGTTATGCGCTCTGTCGATTGATTCTTGAGCGCGAGTCTCGTATTCGGACTATTGGTTTGTAGTCCCGTTGCCTGCTTCGGGGCAGCCGGCAGATTCGGCGTGTTGCTTCGTTGTACGCGCTATTGAGGGTTCCTTGCCGTGGGGCGGAATCTTGTCTTGGGCGCGGAGCCCGGCATATAGACCGTCGCGTATGCCGTGGCATGCGTGGCTGGTGGGGAACGGCATGGAAGTGGGGAAATCCGGTGGTTTCTGACGGGTTGTGTACGTGGTGGCATACGTGGCTGGGTGGGATGTCGCTGTGTGTGGCGTGGCGGGTTGGTGTTTGTCGTGTTGTGTATGTTGGCGTATGCGTAACTGGTGGGGAATGGCATGGAAAGCGGTGAATCCGGTGGTTTCTGTCGTGTCGCGTATGTCGTGGTATGCGTGGCAGTCAGAGGAAGCCGCGGAAGACGGTGATATCAGGCGGTATCCGGCGGGTTGCGTATGTCCAGTCATGCGACGCTTGGTATATTGCAGTCTCCCGATGATATGGCTGTGGCATGCCCCCAATCTCCCCGCCGACCACGAATCAACATCCATACCGATTGACTGTCCTACGGAACGTCCCCTCCCGCAAAGCTGCCTGCCATGCCATCAACACCACCTTGATTGCCCGCAGAGTTCAACGATTCATGGCATAGAAAAACCCTGCGGACGATGCTTGAACATCATTCGCAGGGTTCGTGCAGCTTGTGCTGTGATGCGATGTCGCGGATGCCGCCACCGTGAACCGGCGTGTCGCGACATCCGTCAGCGCAACTCAGGCATTTGGCCTTTTGCCGTGATTAGCGGCTTTTTTGCGACGTGCCTTGCGCTTGCGTCCACGCATACCCATAATGGACTCCTTTGCTAAAGATTGGTAAGCCTACGGGATTATCGCACATCGGCGAGACGTTTACAAATCGGGTGGCCCCGCTCAACGTTGCTCAGCCGAGATACGGATACTCGTCACGCTCGTCTCACCCGGCTTGATGACAATGAGATCCTTCCCGCTGCGGAACGCATTCGCGTACGCGGTCTGCGGTTCCACGGCGACCCCTTGCGGGCGGATCGCTTCGGGGAATCCAGTTCCCGTGCACACTTGGAACGAGGTGATGGTCGGCCCGCCGGTGACAGTGATCACCATGCCATCCGGACGGGTGAATACCGCGGATGCGTTGCCGTCGGCATCATGCCGCAGTCCCGTCCACGCGTCGTCGAAGGGGCGTCCCTCCAGCGTCGGATCGTCACGCAAATCATAGATGGTGCCATCCACAGGTTCCGTACCGAGTGGCAGCAGCCTATCGTCGGCGATGACGTGGGTGTCCGCTGGCACGCGCAAACGGCATGCGGCATTGTCGTGCTCGATCGCATCGCCGGTGCTGTGCTGCCCGTTGGCGAGCCACGGATGCATGGCTGCCGCCCATGGAGCGTCGGTTGAACCATTGTTCAGCGCGCTGAGCGTCAAAGCTATGCCATGCTCGTCCAACCGATAATCCGCTGTGACGATCACGTCGAACGGATACCCTTCCAATGCGGGTGCGCGCCATTGCAAACTGACGCTGTTATCCGTGCGCGCGAGCCGCGTCCAATACGCGCGGTGGCCGTACCCGTGAATCGCGTTATGCCGCTCATGTTCATCGATCGGCAGCACATACTTGGTGCCTTCGAACTCATATTCGCCGTCTTCGATGCGGTTGGGGAAGGGAATAAGCAGCTGTCCGCGGCAACAATTGGGAATATCGTCTTCGTCGAACGGCACGATGACGTTCTTGCCGTCGAGGGTGAGGCTGCGCAACGCAGCGCCCTGCTCGGTTACGGTGGCGGCGTACCTGCCGAATACGAGATGATACTGCTGTCCTGTCCTTGGTGGGAACATGCCCTGACTCCTGTCCGCTGAAAGTTGGCGTCGGTGCGGCTTTGCGTCCGCACCAGCGCGGTTTGTTGATTCCATGCTATCGCGATGGGCGCATAGTGCCATATGCCGCAATGTCGCACGATACGCAATATGGTCACGGGCGGCGTGTTGTGCACGAACTGCATGAGGCTCGCCGAAACCGCTTACGGCATGACGGCCGGCATTACGATGAATGGTGCCCCGTGCGGGGCGCGCAACACACGATTGGCAGACGGGAGCGGTATGAACGGCGACGGCAAGCACATTATTCTGGCTGATCCGAGGGGATTCTGCGCCGGGGTCGACCGAGCGATCGCCACCGTGCAGACCATCCTGAAATCCGCGAGTCCTCGCAACGGTTTGCCGCCGGTGTATGTGCGTCGCCAGATTGTGCACAACCGTCATGTGGTCGATGATCTTGCCGCCCAGGGTGCGGTGTTCGTCGAGGAGCTCTCCGAAATCCCGGATGATGCTGTCGCTGCCGGTGTCCCGGTGGTGTTTTCAGCTCATGGCGTATCGCCGCAGGTACAAGCGGAAGCCAAACGGCGTGGCATGTTCATCGTCGATGCGACCTGCCCGCTGGTGAGCAAAGTCCACCGCGAGGTGTCGCGTTTTGTTCGTGAGGGGTACGAAATCGTCTATATCGGGCATCGAGGGCATGATGAGGCCGTCGGCGTGGTGGGGGAGTCGCCGGAGCATGTCCATCTGATTGAGCATGAACATGATGTCGCGGATCTTGATTTCCAACCCGGACAGAAGTTAGTGCTGCTGACACAGACCACGTTGAGTGTGGATGAGACCGCAGGCGTGGTGGCGGCGTTGAAGGAACGATTCGATTGGATTGAGGAGCCGCCGAGCTCCGATATCTGCTACGCCACACAGAACCGGCAGACTGCGGTGAAAACGGTTGCTGAACAGGCGCAATGCGTGGTGATTGTCGGGTCGGCGAACTCGTCGAATTCGGTGCGGCTTATGGAAGTCGCGCAGGAGGCGTTGGGACGGCGGGGGCGTGCCCACCGTGTGGATGATGCTTCGGAAATGGATCCGTCATGGTTTGACGGTGTGGAGACCGTCGGCGTTTCGTCCGGTGCTTCGGTGCCTGACGCGCTGGTCGACGGCGTGGTTGAAGCGCTTCTGCCGCTTGGGTTCTCTGATGTCTCCTATGTTGAGACCGTCAAGGAGAACATGCATTTCGTATTGCCTGCCGCGCTGCGCAAGCGGTAGGAGGCGTGAGCGCTGTTTGCTGTGATGCGCTGAGTTGTGTTGTGCAGTGGTGCGGCGTGATGTGGCGTGATGTGGCGTGGCGCGCCATGATGTAGCGCAATGCGATGTGTGTTGTGCTGTGTTGTGCTGCACTGTGATGTGGCGTGATGCGGTCTGAGTTGTGCGGCCTTGCGTCGCGGCGTGCTGTGCTGATGTGTAGTACTGCGATGAGCCGTGTGACCTGTGGTATGCCGCGTAATGACGCGCGGCGTATACCCGGAGAGCAGCGTGGTGCCATCTTAGGTGATGATTGGCATATGTCCCGGGATGCGCAACCCGCTGAATCCCGCCCGGTTCGCTGGCTGGTGGGGTGTTTTGCCGGGTTGTGTATGTCCCGGGATGCGCAACTCGTTGGATCCTGCCCGGTTTGCTGGTTGGTTGGGGTGTTCTGTCGGGTTGTGTATGTTTGGGCATACGCGGCGTGATGGTTGCTGGTCGGTGGTTCTGTCAGGCGGGATGATTTGGTCGGTTGTGTATGTGCGGGTATACGTGGGTGGTTGGATGTCGGGTGGTGTTGTGGTTGGTTGGAACGTTCTGCCGGGTTGTGTATGTATGGGTATACGTGGGTGGTTGGATGTCGGGTGGTGTTGTGGTTGGTGGGGTGTTCTGCCGGGTTGTGTATGTGTGGGCATGCGCAGCTCGTTGGATTCTGCCTGGCCTGCTGGTTGACTGGGGCGTTTTGCCGGGTTGCGTATGCCGTGACATGCACGATTGAGGGGCACCGCCTCATTCGGCGTCGTCGCCCCTTGGCAAATGTGCCGTGCGAGACGCGTGCCGACGGCATCGTCGGATGTTGCGCACGAGGCATTGCAACACTAGGCATTGCGGCGCAGCATCATACGGCGCACCATGCCGGCGCTATGCCGTCACCATGTGCCAATCGGCGCGGTCGTCGCGCTGAGCACTGCGACCAGATCATGCGGATTGACGCCGACGCTCAAGCCGCGTTTGCCGCCTGACACGAGGATTTCATCGAATTGCAGGGCGCTTTCGTCCAACACGGTTTTGTGCCGAGTGCGCTGGCCAAGCGGGGAGATGCCGCCGACAACGTATCCGCTCTCACGCATCGCGACTTTCGGATCGGCCATTGCCGCCTTTTTCGCGCCGACCGCAGCGGCCAACGCCTTCAAATCCATATGTCCGCTGACCGGAACGACACCGATGACGCGCTCCTTGCCGGTGTCCGCCATCAATGTCTTGAACACCTGTTTGGGGTTGAGACCGAGTTTCTCCGCCGCCTCGACGCCGTATCCCTCGTCCATATGATCGTTGGAGTGGTCGTATTCGTACAGCTTGAAGGTGACGCCGGCGCGTTCCAGCTGCAAGGTCGCCGGGGTCGAGCCCATGCCTTTGTCATTGTGTTTCTTCTTGCCCATGCCCCACATGCTTGCACTACCGGTTGACGGGAGGCCTTTTCGGATTTCGCACGGAAACCCGAAGGCGTCTCAGCGATATCCGTTTTCCTGGCGTGTTCCGGATTACGTGGTCGAATCCGAAGTCCCCGCAGAATAACGAAAACCCCTCGGAATCGCTTCCGAGGGGTTGTTCAGCGCTGGAACGCTATGCTCACTTGTTGAGCTCAGCGAAGTACAGCAGGGTACGGATCATGTTGGAGGTGAAGCCGTACTCGTTGTCGTACCAGGAGACGGTACGAGCCAGCGTCAGACCGTCAACGGTGTTGACGTCGGTCTGCGTCGGATCGAACACGCCACCGTGGGTGTCGCCGATGATGTCGGAGGACACGATGCCATCAGCGTTGTAGCCGTAGTAATCGGTGTTGGAGAAGGCTTCCTTGAAGGCTTCGTTGATCTCGTCAACGGTGGCGGCCTTCTCGAGAACGGTGGTCAGCTCGGTGACGGAGCCATCTGGGACCTGGATGCGCTGGGCATGGCCCTGCAGCTTGCCGTTGACCTCCGGGACGACCTTGCCGATGGCCTTTGCGGCGCCGGTGGAATGCGGAATCGTGTTGATCGCAGCGGCGCGGTTGTTGCGGGCCTTCGGGAAGCGCGGGCCGTCAAGCAGCATCTGGGTGCCGGTGTACGCGTGGATGGTGGTCATGAAGCCAGCCTTGATGCCGAACTTGTCGTTCAGCAGCTTGACCATGGCGGCCATGGAGTTGGTGGTGCAGGAGCCGGCGGACACGATGGTGTCGGTCGGCTTCAGGATCTCGTGGTTCACGCCGAACACGACGGTCGGGGTGGTCTCGTCCTTGGCCGGAGCGGAGATCAGGACCTTCTTGGCGCCTGCGTTGATGTGTGCCTGGGACTTCTCAGCGGAGGTGTAGAAGCCGGTGCACTCGAGCACGTACTCGACACCGTCGTTCTTGACCCACGGGATGTTGTTGGCGTCCTTCTCGGCGTACACGGTGTATTCCTTGCCGTCCACGATGATGGAGTGATCGGTGGAGGTGACCTCAACCGGGGTGCCATCGTCATGACGGAAGGTGCCGTGGGTGCTGTCGTACTTCAGCAGGTAAGCCAGCATGGACGGGGTCGTCAGATCGTTGATGGCTGCGACCTCGATGTCACCGGCCTGACCACCACGAGCCTGCAGCTCGAAGATGCGGCGGAACGCAAGACGACCGATACGGCCGAAGCCGTTGATACCAATCTTTACTGTCATGTATATCTCCCTTAGGGATCAGGCTTCAGCGTGTGCGAGCACATGCCTCTGCCATTGTTTACCAACGCTCTCCACTGTAATGCTCACGGTGTACGAATGCCGGGAAAACGGTCATGCCGAAGGCGCAATTCCTATGCGATTGCGATGGGTGTCATCTGTGATGTTGCTGAACGCTGACATCTTTTGCAAACGTTTTCTTGCATGGATTGCTTGCGCATCGTGACCGGTATGCCGATTGGGCCATACCAGCTCCCGGTTCCTTGCAATCGTGCTCATCCATCATGCCGATGGGTCGCGCTGGTAGGTCACGCCGAACGTCGCGGTGCTGCGAGTGCCGCCGACACGGCGGTGCTCAATGCGCCCAAGTCGCCGCTGAACGCGTGCAGACGCTCGACATTCGGCAATCCCGCTTCTGCGGGGAATGTGACGACAAGCGTGCCTTTGCCGACGCTGACCAGAGCAGGCGTGGCCGTGAGGAACTCATTGCTGACCCCTTGGACCGTGTCGTTGAGCATGGTCGCGTGCTCGAGCTGATACTTGAGCCCGCGCTCTGTGACGTCGGTCGATTGGTCGCTGTGCGAAAACACTGATACCATGCGCCCGGCGCCGCGTGTCGCAGCGTCGGCGGTGAATGCGAGCGATCCGTCGCAGATCGCGGTGACGACGGTGCCGTCGCCGAACAGGTAGCCGATGCCCCCGTGCGCGGCCAGGCGTGCGAGTATCTGGATATTGGCGATGGAATGGTCGACGCGTCCGCCGAGAGCCCCATAGATATGGAAGGTCCGCGCGCCTTTGGCCCAACCGACTTTCAGAGCGGACAGCAAATCGGGGTCGTCTTTCTCCTCGGGCAGCCGAATGGTGCCGGATTGTTCGGGCACCGGCCCGCTGATCGAATCGAAATCACCGATGACCGCATCGGCGCGGATGCCGAGTGCGCGCGCGTGATCAAGCCCGCCGTCGGCGGCGACGACGAACGCGTCGTGCGGGATTGAGGGGCGATCGTCGAAATACGTGCCCGCCGCGAATACGACGCATGTCGTGTCTACCTTGCCGGTGTCATGCAATTGCTGGCGCTCTCGTCCCATGGGACTCCCTTCCTGATATGCGTCCAGTATAGTGGGGTAGCGGTGCGGTGTAGGCGAGAACGCGATGGTGGCGGGCGAGAACGCTTCGTGGTGCGGACGTGGGGTGTGTGGGCGTGGGGGTGTCTTCGGCCTCTATATCGGCGATGTATGGTGCGGTGAAGAATGATTGGGTTCGGGCGCGACACGCTGGCGTGTTTTGTCCGCTTATGTGCTAAGCTATTGCACCGGCTTGAGAAATCAAGAAAGCGGGTGTCAGCCCCACCTGGAAGCCTGTCGTGGTTTCGGGTTCAAGGTTAGACCTTGATGCGTGCAAACGCATATGAATGACGGTTGAGTCGTGCAAATTCGTATGGCGAAATCGCATGATGTCTTCCATGAACTCACCGCGAACGGTTTCGGGGAAATCCGCTTAAGGAAATATGAGGATTGGAGTCATCATTAGCGACGAACCACGCATTAACGACGAGATTCGCGTCTCCCAAGTGCGCTTGATCGGCCCGAACGGCGAGCAGGTTGGCGTCATCGCGACTACGGTCGCGTTGAACTTGGCGAAGGAAGCGAACCTCGATCTCGTCGAGGTGGCACCGAACGCGAAGCCTCCGGTGGCCAAGCTCATTGATTACGGCAAGTACAAGTACAACGAGAAGATCAAGGCCCGCGAGGCGCGCCGCAATCAGAGTACCGCCGAAATCAAGGAGATCCGTTTCCGTCTCAAGATCGACGCCCACGACTTCGAGGTGAAGAAGGGCCATGTCATCCGCTTCCTTGAAGGCGGAGACAAGGTCAAGGTCACCATCATGCTGCGTGGCCGTGAACAGTCCCGTCCGATCGGCGGCGTGGAGCTTCTCGAGAAGCTTGCCGACGAAGTGCAGGACTACGGTACGGTGGAATCCGCGCCGAAGCAGGAGGGTCGCAACATCATCATGACGCTTGCGCCCAAGGGCAAGAAGGTGCACACCCAGTCCGAGCAGCGTCGTCGCGGCGCCGAGTCGCGCGCGGAGCGCCAGGCGCGCCAAGCGGCACGTCTCGCAGCCAAGCAGGAGTCGAAGGCCAAAGCGGCACAAGCCGCCAAAGAGGCTGTCGCCTCCGTCGAACAGAAGGAAGACAAGCCTTCCAAGTAGGCCAAATGAATGTGTCGGATGGGCCGAGCCCATTCGCCCACGCTATCCAACACGATGTGATAGATGATCACAAGGAGGGCAGCAATGCCGAAGATGAAAACCAATTCCGCCGCTTCCAAGCGCGTCCGCGTCACTGGCTCGGGCAAGCTCATGCACGCCGGCACCGGTATGCGCCACAACCTCGAGCACAAGTCGGCCAAGAAGCGCCGTCACCTGTCCGCCGACGAGGTGCTGGCCACGTCGCAGGCGAAGAAGATGCGCGGTCTGCTCGGTCGCTGAACCGAAGCCCGTTGAGTTATTAGACGAATAGAAAGCTGAGGAAATAACTATGGCACGTGTCAAGCGCGCAGTCAACGCCCACAAGAAGCGTCGCGTCGTTCTCGAGAGGGCTTCTGGCTATCGTGGCCAGCGTTCCCGCCTGTACCGCAAGGCCAAGGAGCAGCTGCTGCACTCCTTCACCTACAACTATCGTGACCGCAAGGCACGCAAGGGTGACTTCCGCAAGCTGTGGATCCAGCGCATCAACGCCGCTGTCCGCGCTGAGGGCATCACGTACAACCGCTTCATGCAGGGTCTGCGTCTCGCCGGTATCGAACTTGACCGTCGTGCCCTCGCTGAGCTCGCCGTCTCCGATCCGGAAACCTTCAAGAGCATCGTCGAGGCTGCCAAGGCTGCGCTGCCTGCCGATGTGAACGCTCCGGTCGCTGCCTGAGCCTATCAGGAGCATCTCGGTCATGCGGCGTGAACACCGCTGGCCGTACTGGATGTTTTGCAATGCCCCGACTTCGTTGAGGAGTCGGGGCATTGCCGTATGTTCTGCCCGTTGGTCGGTACGCGTGTCCTACGGAGCCGGATACGACGGTGACATGCGGTGACACGTGGTGACACGTTATGGATCGGGTGCCGACGCCACCTTCACAAACTGTCTACGCCAAGAACGGTCTTGGCGTAGACAGTTTGTAGAAGTAGCATGTTGTTATGAGCAACCCGTAGTGTCAGCCGTCCGTTGTATTGGCAGCACGTTGTATCCGACACCCGTCCGGAACCGAGGCATGGTGCGTGGCTCCGGGAAACCTGCGTCATGAAGACGGAAACGAACGGTCGCACTCATGTCGTCGCACCTGTAGGATTGCAACAGCAGTACAGTCGCAAACGCCTACGCGCACACGCAACGTGCGAACGTTATCTACACCGGCACAGGAGGTGATGGAACCATGACCGAGCGATGGAACCGGTCGACGACGCCGTCTTCCTCAATGCGCAATCAGTTGTCTGCCTTCATCGGGCATATCGCCGTGGAACGCGGGCTCGCCCACGCGACTGTCGAGGCTTACCGGTCCGATCTTGACCGCTATCTCACTTGGATGGAGGATCACGGCATCCATTCGCTTGATCAGATCCGGCCGCAGGACGTGCAGTCGTACGCCGAATCGCTTGCCGGCGATGGCCAGAGCGTGGCGAGCCGGCGGCGGCATTTGGCAAGTATCCACGAGTTTCATCGTTTCGCTCTGTCGCGTGGCGCGGTCAGTGATGATGCCTCAGCGAAAGTACGGGCGCCGAAAAGCGCATCCCACCTGCCGGACGTATTGACGATCGACGAGGTATCAGCCTTGTTGGATGCCGCGTCGTTGAACGGAAGCGATGACCCAGTGGTTCTGCGGGACAAGGCGCTGCTCGAATTCCTCTACGCCACTGGCGCTCGCATTTCGGAAGCCGTAGGCGTGGATTTTGCAGACATCGATATGAATGACCGGCTGGTCAGGCTCACCGGCAAAGGCTCCAAACAGCGTCTGGTCCCAATCGGCAGCTATGCATGCGAGGCGCTGAAACGGTATTGTGAATCAGGCAGACCCGCGCTTCTAGAAAAATCAACGGCCAGACAGCCTGAAGATCGTGCGGTGTTCCTGAACAAACGCGGCAGACGGTTATCTAGGCAGAGCGCTTGGGATGTGGTGCGCATCGCGGGGGAGCGGGCGCATCTGACTCGACCGTTGCATCCGCACACGCTGCGTCATTCGTTCGCGACGCATCTGATTCAGGGCGGTGCGGATGTGCGTACCGTGCAGGAGTTGCTGGGGCACGCCTCGGTTACGACGACGCAGATTTACACGCATATCGCTCCGGAAACCCTGATTGAAACCTATATGACCGCCCATCCGCGGGCGAGGTAAGCATGCTTCCGCGCTCAGCCCGGCGTGTGTTTCAGCGTGTGCTTCAGCGTACACTTCGGTGTGCGCTTCGGCAGGAATGACGCTGGGGCGTGCGGGCGATACGATAATGTGTGGTGTGCGGCGGCGTGGTCGCACCACAGGCGTATCCGCGGCGGATACGCGGGAAGGAGTAGGCGTGGATGACACAATGATCCCGATGCGCGACACCCGTCAGGGATTGTTGCCGATTACGGGCACGAATACCGGTGCGACCCGATTCATCCATGACACGAATGATGACGAGCTCGAACCTGAAGACGGAATCCAGCCGGGCGTGGACACGCCGCTTGCTACAGTGAACGGTATGCCAACGGATTTACTGGGACGAGAATATGAGACGTTTCCTGCGCCGCAGCCGCGCCACGAGCACGGGCCAGCGCGTGTCATCGCGATGTGCAACCAAAAAGGCGGTGTCGGCAAGACCACCAGCTCCATCAATATCGCAGGAGCGCTCAGCCAGTACGGTCGTCGTGTGCTGATTGTCGATTTCGACCCGCAAGGCGCGGCGACGGTCGGACTTGGTATCAACGCGAACACCGTGGAAAACACCGTGTATACGGCTCTGTTCGACCCGTCTGTCGATCCGCACGACATCATTCAGCATACGGATTTCAAGGATCTCGACGTCATGCCTGCGAATATCGACTTGTCTGCCGCCGAAGTCCAACTGGTCACCGAGGTCGGGCGCGAACAGATTCTCGCCAGCGTCCTGCGTAAGATACGCGATGAATACGATCTCATCATCATCGACTGCCAGCCGTCCCTTGGGCTGCTCACCGTCAATGCGCTGACCGCGGCGGACGGCGTCATGATTCCCGTCGCCGCCGAATTCTTCGCATTGCGTGGCGTTGCACTGCTCATGCAATCCATTGAGAAAGTGCAGTCGCGCATCAATCCGTCCCTCGAGATTGACGGCGTGTTGGTCACCATGTACACGCGCACCCTGCACTCCGAGGAAGTGCTGCAACGTATTTACGAGGCGTTCGGCGACAAGGTGTTCCATACGGTGATCTCCCGGTCCATCAAACTGCCTGATGCGACAGTTGCCGCGGCGCCGATCACCATCTACGCGCCGAATCACAAGACCGCGCAGGAATACCGTGAAGTGGCTCGTGAGATGGTCGCACGCGGGGTCATCGACTGAACACCGGCAGACACGCTGTGAACGAGCATTCGCCGTCCAGGCAGGAATCGCCGTCGGCTCCGCATGGCACGCAGGGCGTTGAAACCGGCGTGACAAACATGGCGGACGGTGTCTCGGACGGCTTCTCGGTCAATCTGGACAATTACGCCGGGCCGTTTGACGTGCTGCTCGGCATGATCGCCAACAGGCGTCTCGAATTGACCGAAGTGTCCCTGTCCGCGATCACCGAAGAATTCCTCGCATATGTACGCACGCTCGATACCGAACGCAATATGGACGAGGCGAGCGCGTTCCTTGACGTGGCGTCCGTCCTGATTGAAGCGAAAAGCGCCGCTTTGCTGCCGCATGACGACGACGGCACCCGGGATGAGCGCAGCATGGAGGCGTTGCGGGAGCGCGATCTCTTGTTCGCCAGACTCCTGCAATACCATGCATTCAAGCAGGCGGCATCCGATTTCCGGGCGCGTATGGAGGACAATGCGCGGCACGCGCATCCCGGCAACGCAGACCCTGCCTTCGCTGCGATGCTGCCGCAACTGGTGTGGACGCTCACGCCGCAGGAACTTGCGGGCATCGCCGCGGCCGCTCTGACGAATGCACCGTTGGAACATGTCGCAACTCATCAACTGCACGTGCCGCTGGTGGATTTGCGCGAACAATCCGCACTGGTCCGCGATCGGTTGCGCGCATTGCCCGCCGGCGAAGGCATGGCGTTCTCCAAACTGTGCGAAGACGCGCACGGCACGCTTGAAGTCGTCGTACGGTTCTTCGCGGTTCTGGTGTTTTTCAAGCAAGGCGCGTTGCAATACCGCCAGTCCGGTCCATTCGAACCGTTGTTCGTCAGATGGGTGCCCGGGCGGGAGACTGCCGAACTGGTGGGTGAGAAGGATATGTCATGATCGAACATGATACGAATGGACAGAACCCCATGCCGCAGGGCACGGATGTTCGGCAAGGCGCCGACGCTTCGGACAGTCCCGCGGCCGCCCGCAATGAAAATGAATCGGCCGGCACCCACGTGCGATCCGACGTATCGGCACAGCAACAGGCCTGGCAGGCGGAAGACTTCCCGGGCGGCTTGCCGGCATGTCTGGAGGCGGTGCTCATGGTCGCGGACGGGCCACAGCAAGAGCGGGATCTGGCACACGCATTGCATTGCGATTCGGCGGATATACGCGAGGCGCTTGACACGCTGCAACATGCATATGATGGGGACCCTGACCGCGGAATCGCCCCGAGAGGGTTCACCCTGCGCAACAGCGCCCGAGGATGGCAGTATGTGAGCCGTAGCGAATTTGAGCCGGTCGTCAGCGAGTTCGTCACTGACGGGCAGACGTCACGACTGTCGCAGGCGGCGCTCGAAGCACTTGCCATCATCGCGTACAAGCAGCCGATGACGCGCGCGCAGGTCGCTTCAATCAGAGGTGTCAATTCCGACGGTGTCATCCGTTCGCTCACCGTGCGGGGACTCGTGCAAGAGCACGGCGCCGACCCCCAGACGCATGCCGCGCTGCTGGAAACGACCGGGCTGTTCCTCGAATATTTGGGACTCAACTCGTTGGATGATCTGCCTTCGCTGGCGCCTTTCCTGCCGGCCGACGCGGGGCAGGTGGTCCGTGAGGCGGCGCAGGAGCAGCTTGGCTCGTTGTAACAGCCGGTTCCTGTGCTTTGCGGACTGCTGATTCGTACTGTCGTGGTCCGCCGGTAATCTTGTGACGGTTTATGTGTAAGCGGTAGGTGGGTGATTCCCGCATCCGAGAGTGATACGTAGACAAATCATGCAATTAAGAGAGGTAATTGATGGCAGTTCGCGGTGATATCCGTAATGTGGCAATCGTAGCGCACGTCGATCACGGCAAGACCACCTTGGTCAACGCCATGCTCCAGCAGTCCCACGTCTTCAACGAACGTGAGGAAGTCCCGGACCGCGTCATGGATTCCAACGATCTGGAACGCGAGAAGGGCATCACCATCCTCGCCAAGAACACGGCGGTCAAGTACACCGGCCCGCTTGCCGCGAAGTACGGTGAGCCCGACGGCATCACCATCAACGTGATCGATACCCCCGGCCACGCCGATTTCGGCGGCGAGGTCGAGCGCGGCATCTCCATGGTCGACGGCGTGGTGCTGCTCGTCGACGCGTCCGAAGGCCCGCTGCCGCAGACCCGTTTCGTGCTGCGCAAGGCGCTCGAGGCGAAGCTGCCGGTCATCCTGTGCATTAACAAGACCGACCGCCCGGACGCCCGCATCTCCGAAGTCGTCAGCGAATCCACTGATCTGCTGCTCGGCTTGGCTCAGGACGTCATGGAGGAAGGCGTTGACCTTGATCTCGACTCCCTGCTCGACCTGCCGGTGATTTACTGCGCCGCGAAGGTCGGCTACGCTTCCGCTGACCAGCCGGCTGACGGCGCTCTGCCGGACAACGACAACCTCGAACCGCTGTTTGAGTCGATCATCGCCAATATCCCCGCCCCGCAGTATGAGGAGGGCGCGCCGCTTCAGGCCCATGTCGCGAATATCGATTCTTCCGACTTCCTTGGGCGTCTCGGCTTGGTGCGTGTGTACAACGGCCTGCTCGAGAAGGGCAAGACCTACGGCTTGTCCCGTGTGGACGGTTCGATTGAGAATTTCCGCGTGTCCGAACTCCTGCGTACGCAGGGCCTGGACCGCATCCCGGTGGAATCCGCAGGCCCTGGTGACATCGTCGCCGTCGCCGGCGTGAGCGACATCATGATCGGCGAAACCATCGTCGATCCGAACGACCCGCGTCCGCTTCCGCTGATCCATGTGGACGATCCTGCGATCTCCATGACCTTCGGCGTCAACGATTCCCCGCTGGCCGGCCGCGAAGGCAAGGATCACAAGCTCACCGCCCGCATGATCAAGGATCGTCTCGACCGTGAGCTCATCGGCAACGTGTCCATCAAGGTGCTGCCGACGGACCGCCCGGACGCGTGGGAGGTTCAGGGTCGTGGCGAACTCGCGCTCGCCGTCCTCGCCGAGGAGATGCGCCGCGAAGGCTATGAGCTGACTGTCGGCCGCCCGCAGGTGGTCACCAAGATGATCGACGGCAAGATCAACGAGCCGATGGAGAACACCACCATCGACGTGCCCGAGGAGTACATGGGTACGGTCACGCAGCTGCTGGCCGACCGCAAGGGCCGTATGGATTCGATGACCAACCACGGTTCCGGCTGGGTGCGCCTGGAATTCACCGTGCCGTCCCGTGGTCTGATCGGTTTCCGCACCGCACTGCTGTCCGCCACTCGCGGTACAGGCATCGCGAGCTCCATCTCCGCTGGCTACGCCCCGTGGGCTGGTGAGATTGTGACCCGCCAGAACGGCTCCATGGTCTCCGATCGCGCCGGTGTCGCCACCCCGTATGCCATGCAGCGTCTGCAGGCCCGCGGCCAGTTCTTCGTCGAGCCGCAGTCCCCGGTCTACGAAGGCCAGGTCGTCGGCATCAACAACAAGCCTGACGAGCTCGATGTCAACATCACGCTGGCCAAGCATATGACCAATATGCGTTCCTCCACCGCCGACGTGCTTGAAACGCTCACCCCGCCAATCAAGATGAGCCTCGAGGAATCGCTTGATTTCGCGAACGAGGACGAATGCGTCGAGGTGACGCCGGAAGCCATCCGTGTGCGCAAGATCATCCTCAGCCGTGACGAATGGTACAAGTGGCGCGCCAAGCAGCGTCGCCAGAACAATGCGGCAGCCAAGTGAGGCATGATGCCGTCGCTGCGCCGATGATTTGCACAGGCGTGTGACGGTTCAACGCCGTCTGTACCCAGCTGGTGTGGGTGCAGGCGGCGTTGTCATATGTGGCGAGGAGCCGAATCCCCACCCTTCTGCCGACGTTGAGTTTCCCGTGAGTGTCGGTGGAAGTTGGTGCCGACGCTGAGTGGCTGGTGAGTGTCGGTAGAAGCAGGTTCGTAGCCTTCTGTCGACACTGAGCGGCTGGTGAGTGTCGGTAGAAGCAGGGACGCACCCTTCTGTCGACGCTGGGAGTCCCGTAAGTGTCGGTAGAAGCAGGGGCAGAGGGGAATGAACGTGGACGATGTGAAGCGTTTTTCTCGATGGGAAGGCATACTGGAAGCATGACTTCTTCACCAGCTTCAGGACGTGACCTGCCGTGGTCGCATCGCCAGTCGTATCCGACGCGCATGACCATTTCGTTGCTCGCCGGTGCGGCGGTCGGCATGGTCGGTACGCTTGCGCATCGTCTCGGGGCATCGTCGAATATTCCGTATGGACTGGTTCTTGCCTTGCTCATCATCATGCTGTCGGCATGGTGTGCGCGCTCCCGGGCGGGCGCGTTGGGCATGGGGGTCCATGTGGCGGCGTCCTCGATTGTCGCGTGGGGTCTCGCGGTGGCTCCCCGCGGTTCAGGGGCCTTGGCGCCGGTAGGGTTCGGGGATCCTTCTGCAGTGCCGTTCTGGAGTGAGCATGTCGGCATGATTTGGTTGTACGGCATGATTGCGGTACAGGTCATCCTGCTGGTCATGCCCAGACGTTGGTTCCAAATCACCGTGGATGATGACGTTCAGCCGGCGGTGCATCGGGCGGCTGATTATCCTGAAACCGCTGATCATGCTGATGCCGGCAATCATCCTGAAACCGCCGATATCGTGCAAAACGAGGATGCCGCATGAATCACAACATCACTGCCGGGAATATGCCGAACGGCAATCCTGCGTCGTCTCAGGCGGCGCCCAAGTCTGGCTCGCTGCCGTTGTACTATCTTGGCCCGCAAGGCTCATTCACCCATCAGGCGGCGGTGTCCGCAAGCCGTGCGCTCGCGCCGTTGTCGGATCGTATCATTCCGATGCCGGAGGACACCATCCCGAAGGTCATGGCGCATGTGCGCGACGGCGAGGGATGGGGCGTCATCGCGTGGGAAAACAATGTCGAAGGCTATGTTGTGCCGAATCTCGACATGATGATTGATGCGGATGACGTTGTCGGTTTCGCCCATGTCGGCGTCGATGTCGCCTTCGATGCGTTCGTACCTCATGCCAGCCGGGAACGCGGCGCGGCGCTCCGTGAAGCGACCGCGCACCCGCACGGACTGGCGCAATGCCAACGGTTCATCGCCCGGCATCATCTCACGCTTAGGCCTGCCACATCGAATGCGGCGGCATGCCGTGACGTGCGTGACGGACAGGTGGCGCTCGGCCCATCGATATGCGGCGAACTGTACCATTTGGACACGCTGGAACGCAATGTGCAGGATTATCATGGCGCGCGCACCGAGTTTCTGGTTCTTGCGCGCCGGGATGACGCGCCTGAGCTGATGGCACATGCGAAGTCAGACGGAAACACTGAGTTTGAGACGATTATCGCGTTCATTCCGTTGAGTACGGGACCTGGGGTACTTGCCGATCTGTTGGATGTCTTGCGTGACGCTGGACTGAATATGACGAGCTTTATTTCGCGGCCGATCAAGGGCCATGCGGGAACCTACAGTTTCGTCGCCACAGTGGACGCGGCGCCCTGGCAGCCGCATTTCCGCAGCGTGTTGTCTGAAGTCGTGGAACATGGCGATTGGGTGAAAACCTTGGCGGTCTACCCCCGTCGGGAACGTCCGAACCCACCGGTCAACGAGTGGATGCTGCCCCAGGGCGGTGTGTGCTTCGACCCGCATGCCATTCCTGAGGCGTGGGATCGTGGAGCCGCTGCGGCAAGGGAGTTGCTGTGGTAGGGGATAGAGATTCCGTGCGGTGCATCATCGCCGATTTTCCGCAGTCTGCAAGCCGCGCAGATACAGCGGTGGGGGCGAGGAGTGCTACGGGCATCACGGGTGCGACGGACATAGCAGACGAAACAGACGAAATAGACACGACAGGACAAGGGCGGGGAACAGATACGATGACGGGCATGACGGTCGGTATTGTCGGATTGGGGCTGATCGGCGGCTCCCTGGCACGGCATCTGGTGGCTAACGGATACCGAGTGATGGCGTGGAACCATCGTCCACACCCGTATGAGCAAGCCCGGCGGGATGGCATCGTGTGCGTGGATACGCTTGAGGATCTTGCGGGGCATCCCGGCGCGCGCCCGGATCTCATTGTGCTGTGCAACCCGCTCAAAGCCATGCCGGACATGCTCTCCCGGCTCGCCCCGGTGATCGACCGCACGGCGACCACGTTGACGGATGTCGGCAGTGTGAAGGCTCTAGTGCGGCAGCAGGTTGTCGCCGCAGGTCTCGGCGAATGCTATGTGGGCGCCCATCCGATGACCGGCACCGAACGCTCCGGCTTCGAGGCTTCTGATCCCAGCTTGTTCGACTATGCCTTGTGGGCGATTACCGTGGATGAGTCAACGGATTACCGGCGTTTTCTCGTGGTTGCGCGCATGATCGCCGAGGGGTGTGCGAACCGGTGTATTGTCATTGACGATGGGACGCATGATCGTGCGGCGGCGCTCATTTCCCACATGCCGCATGTGGTGGCCACGGCGTTGATCAATGAGCTGACTGACAATCCCGACCGCAATATCGCCGCCGCCCTTGCCGCAGGGTCGTGGCGTGATATGACGCGTGTGGCGTTGACTGACCCCCAGCGCACGCGGGCGATGGTTGATGAGGATGCTCAGAATGTGGAGGCGTTGTTGCGCCATATGGCAGGTCGTCTGGTTGCGGTCGCTGATGCGTTGCATGACGGTGATGACCGAATCATCGGCGAGTTTTTTGCGCACGGCAACCCGTTCCGCGACTACAAGGCGGCATGCGCACATAATCAGGGGGAAACACCCTCGACTGCGCAGATACCGCTGGATATTGCGCACTGGCGAGAGCAGCTGCTTGAATCCGCACGCCGCGGTGAACAGGTGGTGGCGTGGCCCTCAGACCTTGTGGCGGTCGTGGAGCGCCGTCCCGCGGTCGCTTCCGCTGCCCGGTAGCGTGGGGTATACGAATCGGCGGCGGTGTGCCTGAATATCGGTGTGTCTGGATTGTGGGTGATTGGGCATCAGGAACCGGGATTCGCAACGGGACATGGGCGCCCGGGGCATCCGGCAGCGTTCCGGTCGCCCATCATCGGGCGAAGTGCCGCCGAGTGCCGGTGATCATCGGCGGCACGCAAGAATCGTCGCTAGTAGACCATCGGATGTGCCGTAAGGCGTGTCGTCAAGGGTATCATCAAGCGAACCGATCCATTCTCGGCACGGCGATAGGCATACCGTCAGGCATGCAGGCGAGAATTTCAGTGTGCAGGCATCCTTTCATGCATGATGCGCGTCGGATTCCCCATGGCGAGCAGCCGCGCGGGGACGCTCAGGAACGGGCTTGAGCCTCACGATGCTCTCAGCCTCGATGCTGACCTGTTCCTGCGGACGGGACCCGTTGGCTGCTGCATCGCGGATCATGGTGAGGGTGGATCCGTCCCAATGTTCGACATGCCCGACATAATCCCGATATGTCATTCTTCCGGTGCGCGAGTCTGTGCCCGCTGTTGTGCGGACGACGATACGGGCGCCGCGCGGTATTACGCGTGGAAGCGCCGGTATTCCGGCAACCGCCCCTGATGCATCCTGCGGCGTTGGCGCTGTCGGGGAACCGTTGATGTGCCGTGTGTCTTTCTGGGGTTCGGGTTGCGGAACGATGAACATGATCTCCTCGCTTGCTGTATGCCTGCGTGTTCCATGTCGATGGCGTGCCGCCGCAGACATGGCGTCATCCCAATCTTATGGCTGATGATGCGGCTGTGCTTGGAGCATTGCCGCGTACCATGACAGTTACCATGGATTTCAGGAGGTGGGCGGATGGAACGGCGTGACCACGGAGCCCGTCGAGCCGACAGCGGGCCGGACGGTGTGAAGGAATCCTCATCGCAGATGGAGCATCTTGTGGGCGGCCAGATCACTGCGATTATCGACGAGTTCCTTCACGACCTGCGCGTCAACCGCGCCGCCAGCGACAATACGCTCAAAGCGTATCGCATCGATGTACTCGACTGCCTCGCCACCATGCATATCGACAGCATCGAAGCGTTCGATATGGTCAGCGTCGATGATCTACGGGCATGGATGTCCATCGACAACACCCGCGGATATGCACGCTCCAGCATGGCACGCAGAACCGTTGCCGTTCGGGGATTCTTCCGGTGGGCGCAGGATAAGGGGCTGATCGACACTGATCCCGCCGGGATGCTTATGACACCGAAGATTCCCTCGGTGCTTCCTGCGGTGTTGACCGAAACCCAAGCGAAAGCGCTGATGGATGACGCCGATGCGCACGCCGAGCAGGGGAGTGCGGCCGCGACAGAGCAGGGGCACCCGGGACAGGGGCGACCGCAAGGGCAGACGGCTGTGTCGTCATCTGCTGATCGGGCGCTCGCCATACGCGATGCTGCGATGATGGAGCTGCTGTATGCCACGGGCATCCGCGTCGGGGAACTTGTCGGCATCAATATCGTCGATATCGATTTCGCTCAGCGGACCGTCCGGGTCACCGGTAAAGGGGATAAGCAGCGGGTTGTTCCGTTCGGTGCTCCGGCAGCGCGTGCTGTGGACCAGTGGCTGCGTGTCGGCCGTCCTGTGTTGGTGACGGAACAATCCGGTGAAGCGTTGTTCTTGGGACGCCGTGGCGGACGAATCGATCAACGGATCGTCCGGCGGGTTGTGCATGGGCAGGCTCGGGATGCGGGGGTGCCGGATATCAGCCCGCATGCCTTGCGGCACAGCGCCGCGACCCATATGCTCGACGGCGGCGCCGATCTGCGAGAAGTGCAGGAGATGCTTGGCCACGCTTCGTTGCGTACCACTCAGCGCTACACCCATGTTTCGATGGAGCAGCTTAAACAACGGTATCGGCAGGCGTTTCCGCGCGCTTGACGCGTTACTCGGAGAGGCTCGTCCGCCCGTTGGCAACCGCTGGCGTGCTCACCGGGACAGTCCGCCCATGGTGGGTGCCATCAGCACGCACCACGTCCCGCGCACGCGTTCATCCAAACTTCTCCGTCGTGGCCACCCCGGGAACCCATACGTGCTCCCAAATCCGGTCACACCGCGATTCCGTCAGTTCCCGGCTGTGTATGCTCGTGCCAAACAATGTGCTGAGCGAGAAGAAAATTAACCATCTCGTAACAATGGTTGCGAAAACATCGGCGGTTCATGTCCAGCAAGAAATGTCCAGCATATGTTGGCCGCCCGGGGAATTCTTGTCCTGCAAGGGATTCAAGCGAATCCGGACTCGGCACTCCATCAGCGTGGCGTCGCGCATGGTTGCGAAAACATGGATGTTGCACGTTGTCCCACAGAGGGGTAAGAATTGACGGTGTTCAGCAACGAGGTTGGGGCGAAGCCCAGCCTCGTTGTTTTTGGGGATTAGTCCCAAATCAAACACACACAGGAGAAAAACATATGAAGAAGAAAGCAATTGCGCTGATCGCGGCGGCGTGCTCGCTCGCGATGGCGCTCGGCGGCTGCGGCTCGTCGTCATCCTCGACGTCCGGCTCTTCGAACGGCGGCAAGGTCATCATCACCGCGTTCGGTTCCGAACCTGAAAACCCGCTTGTCCCGGGCAACACCAACGAAACCGGTGGCGGCCGTCCGGTCGAACTGCTGTTCGCCCGCCTGGTGAGCTTCGACAACAAGGGCAACGCGAAGAATGAAGTCGCTCAGTCCATCAAGCCGAATTCGGACGCCACCCAGTACACCATCACCTTGAAGAAGGGGTGGAAGTTCACCGATGGCACTCCGGTGACCGCAGAATCCTTCACCAAGGCTTGGAGCTACACCGCCAATGCGAAGAACGCCCAGAAGTGCGCGTCCTTCTTCTCGACCATCAAGGGCTACGACGATTTGCAGAAGGACGGCCTGAAGGGCGACGAACAGCTCTCCGGCCTCAAGGTCGAGGACGATTACACCTTCACCGTCACGATGAACCAGCCTGACGCCACCTTCCCGATCAAGGTCGGCTATGAAGGATTCTCCCCGCTGCCTGAGTCCTTCTACAAGGATCCGAAGGCCTTCGGCGAAAAGCCGGTCGGCAACGGTCCGTACAAGTTCTCCAGCTGGGACCACAACAAGCAGATCGTGCTTGTGAAGAACCCTGATTACAAGGGCAACGTCAAGGTCAACAACGACGGCGTGACCTTCAAGATCTACACCTCCACCGACTCCGCCTATGCCGACGTGCAGTCCGGCAACCTCGACGTGATGGATTCCGTCCCGGCGACCGCGACCAAGACCTTCCAGTCCGACCCCAACGTCGTGGCATACAACAAGGCCGGTTCTGTGAGCCAGACCTTCACCATCCCGTCCAACCTCGAGCACTTCCAGACCAATACTGAGGAAGGCGTCCTGCGTCGCCAGGCCATCTCCATGGCCATCAACCGCAAGACCATCGTCGACAAGGTGCTCGGCGGCGTCGGCACCCCGGCCAAGGAATTCACCTCCCCGATGACCCCGGGCTATTCTGACTCCCTCAAGGGCGAAAGCAACCTGGAGTACAACCCGAAGAAGGCCAAGGAACTGTGGGCCAAGGCCGATGCCATCTCCAAGTATGACGGCACCTTCACTTTCTCCTACAACGCCGATGGCGGCGCCAAGCCGATCTACGACGCTATAGTCAACCAGCTGAAGAACAACTTGGGCATCAAGGCCGCCACCAACCCGGTCCCGACCTTCCAGGAGTTCCGCACCGACGTGTCCAACCGCTCGATCAAGGGCGCGTTCCGCACCGGTTGGCAGCCTGACTACCCGTCCCCGGAGAACTACCTGTACCAGCTGTATGATTCGGCTGCCGCCGACAACCAGGGCTCCAACGACGGTGACTACAAGAACGCCGCCTTCGACAAGCTCATGGATCAGGCATACGCTGCGACCAGCACGGCTGCGGCGAACAAGATCTACCAGCAGGCTCAGGAAATCCTGCTCAACGATCTGCCGGCCATCCCGCTGTACTACGGCAACGCGTACGGCGTGGCTGCGAAGGGCGTGAAGAACTTCACGATGAACTGGCAGAACCAGCCGGTCTATTCGGAGCTGTCCAAGTGACGGCACGCCGATAGACGCTGATCCGTCTGAACGAGGGCGCATGGCATGGATTCATGTCATGCGCCCTTTCATATGTGACGATGAAACCTTCTATTATCCGGGAAATCAATGTTTCCTTGCGGTTAACGTCCGACATGCGGAAGTCATCGGCATATGCCCGCAAACCCTTGATGCCAGAGGGATTGCACGTCTCTTGCCCCCTTGCAGATGACGCTGGGGCAGACGTGGGGTAGACTAACGTAAGTATTTTATGGCCGCAGTGCCGCCGTACCTGACAGGTTCCGGCGCGAACGGCCGAAGAGCAATAAGGAGCAACCCAATGGGCAAATATCTTCTGCGACGCATTCTGCAGATGATTCCCGTGGTTCTTGGCACGACCCTCCTGGTTTATGCTCTTGTCTTCGCGCTGCCGGGCGACCCGGTCAAAGCCATGTTCGGGGACAAGCCGGTCAACCAGGCGGTCGCGGCCCAGATCCGCGCCGAATACAACCTCGACAAGCCGTTCATCATCCAGTACCTGCTGTTCCTCAAGAACGCGCTGACCCTTGACTTCGGCAACACCTTCTCCGGGCAACCGGTCATCGATGAAATCGGTCGCGCATTCCCCGTGACCATTCGCCTGGCGCTTATGGCATTCGTGTTCGAAGCCGTGTTCGGCGTCCTTTTCGGTATCATCTCGGGAATCAACAAGGGACGTTGGGGTGACACCGTCATCCTGGTCATCTCCCTGCTGCTGATCTCCGTACCGACCTTCGTCACCGGTTTCATCATGCAGTATCTCATCGGCGTCAAATGGAGACTGCTACCCGTTACCGCCGGCAACGATCCCGGCTTCCTTGATTTGCTCATGCCGGCCATCGTGCTCGGCTCAGTATCCATGGCCTACATCATCAGACTCACCCGCGGTGAAATCTCCTCGAATATGAACGAGGACTACGTGCGCACCGCCCGCGCCAAGGGCATGGGCCGCCGTCAGGTCTTCGTCCGCCACGTTCTGCGCAATTCGTTGATCCCCGTGGTCACCTATCTCGGTCAGGATCTCGGTGCGCTCATGGGCGGCGCGATGATCTCCGAAACCATCTTCAACGTGCACGGCATCGGATATCTCACCTACCAAAGCATCCTCAAAGGCGAAAGCAACATGGTGGTTTCCATCGTCACCCTGCTGACCCTGATCTTCGTCGTGACCAACCTGATCGTCGATCTGCTCTATGCGGCGCTCGATCCGCGCATCCGGTACGCGTGAGAGGAAGGAAGGGATAATCATGGCAGAACCAACACGAAACGAATCCACCGCCGCCACCGCCACTTTGCCCGGACAGGAACGCTATGTGGCACCGATCGACGAAACCCCGCTGCAAGCTGTCGACTCCATCGACGAATCCGCTCCTGCGGCCAGCATGTGGGCAGACGCGTGGCGCACGTTGCGGCGCAACCCGATGTTCATCATCTCCGCGATCCTCATTGTGCTCGTCGTATTCGTCGCCCTGTTCCCAGGCGTGTTCACCAAGCAGAACCCGAACTACTGCAACCTGGACAATTCGCTGGAGCCGGCGAAGGCAGGGCACCCCTTCGGCTTTGATCTGCAAGGCTGCGACGTGTACACCCGTACCATCTATGGAACCCGCACCTCCCTGAGCGTCGGTCTGCTGTCCACGATTCTTGTCGTGGTCATCGGCGCGTTCATCGGTGCGCTCGCCGGCTTCTTCGGCGGATGGGTCGATGCGGTGCTCAGCCGTCTGACCGATATCTTCCTTGCGTTGCCGATTCTGCTTGGCGCCATCGTCGTCCTGCAGATGTTCAAGACCAGCACCTCCATTTGGAAGCTGGTGCTCGTCATCACGCTCTTCGGCTGGGTATCGACCGCACGAATCGCCCGTGGCGCGGTCATGGAAGCGAAAAACCTGGAGTTCAACACCGCGTCCACGGCTTTGGGTTCAACGCCGTGGCGCAATCTCATCAGGCATATCATCCCCAACTCGTTGGCTCCGATCATCGTTATCGGCACCACGTCCCTCGGCTCGTACATCGTGCTTGAGGCGACGCTGAGCTTCCTTGGTGTCGGTCTGCCGACCACCACGGTCAGCTGGGGCGGGGATATTTCGAGCGCGCAATCCGTGCTGCGAACCAACCCCTCCGTCCTGTTCTATCCGTCGGCCGCGCTGGCGATCACCGTGCTGGCCTTCATCATGATGGGCGACGCCGTCAAGGACGCGCTCGATCCGAAGAGCCGTACGGCCTGACAAGGAGCATGTGATGACTGAGAACACCAATACCAATGCAAAAGCCGAGGCTGCACAACGTCTCGAGGCAATGCAGCGCGAACAAGGCCCGCTGCTGGAAGTCCAGCATTTGAAGGTCGATTTCACTGACGACAACGGGCATGATGTCCACGCGGTGCGTGACGCATCTTTCAACGTGTACCCCGGCCAGTGGGTGGCGATTGTGGGCGAATCCGGCTCCGGAAAGTCCACCTCCGCCATGGCTGTGCTGGGATTGCTGCCCGGCACCGGCCATGTGGTCGGCGGGTCCATCAAGCTTGAAGGCCAGGAGATCTCCGAGCTCAAAGGCAAGGACTATGACCAGCTGCGCGGCAGCAAGATGGGCTTGGTCCCGCAAGATCCGATGAGCAACCTCAACCCGGTGTGGCGTATCGGCACGCAGGTCAAGGAAGCGCTTGTCGCCAACCATATGGATATTTCGCATGAGAAGCGGTCCAAGCTGGCGAAAGCGCTGGCCGGCGACGAAGTCAACGTGAAAAGCGAAGACGATGAGACCTTCATCGGTTCCGAGGAACGGCCTGCTCTGCTCGCTGCTGCAAAGGAGGCGCTGACCGGCATCGGCATGAGCGGCAAGAAGCTCGACAACGCGATGGAGTTCTTCTCTCAGGAGTGGACCCCGGGCTCCGAGACCAGGTGGCGTGTCGCCGATGACCTCATCAAGGCGGGTGTGAACGATGACAAGGCTTGGCAGATCGCCAAGGAGCATGTCACTGGCTCGAATATGAACGACCGTATCGCCGGTCTGCTTGATGAGGCAGGTCTGCCGGACGCCGCCACGCGTGCGCGTCAGTATCCGCACGAATTCTCTGGCGGTATGCGTCAGCGTGCGCTGATCGCCATCGGCTTGGCTTGCCGTCCTGATCTGCTGATCGCCGACGAGCCGACGTCAGCGCTTGATGTGACTGTCCAGAAGCGTATTCTCGACCATCTGCAGACACTCACCGATTCGCTGGGCACTGCGGTGCTGTTCATCACGCATGATTTGGGCTTGGCGGCGGAACGTGCACAGCATATCGTCGTGATGTACAAGGGGCAGGTCGTTGAATCCGGTCCGTCGCTCGACGTGTTGCAGCATCCGATGCACCCGTACACGAAGCGTCTGGTCGCTGCGGCGCCTTCGCTTGCATCGCAGCGCATCATCTCCGCGAAAGAACACGGCGAGGATGCGGACGCTCTGCTTGAACATCAGGTCAAGGGCGAGCAGACGCTGGAGAAAAGCGAACACATCATTACGGTCGAACATCTGACGAAGGAGTTCAAGCTCCCGCGTAAGAAGGAGATGTTCAAGGCTGTCGATGACGTGTCCTTCTCCGTCAAACGTGGCACTACACTGGCGATTGTGGGCGAGTCCGGATCCGGTAAGTCCACCGTGGCGAATATGGTGCTTCGCCTGCTCGAGCCGACCGCAGGCAAGGTGTTCTATGAGGGCAAGAACATCGCCGATTTCGGTAAAGCCGAGCTGCTCGACTTCCGTCGGCATGTCCAGCCGGTCTTTCAGAACCCTTATGGTTCGCTCGATCCGATGTATTCCATCTTCCGTTCCATTGAAGAGCCGCTGCGCATCCACCATATCGGCGACAAGAAGAGCCGCGCGAAGCGCGTGCGCGAGCTGCTCGACATGGTCGAACTGCCTGAATCCGTCATGACCCGGTATCCGAACGAACTGTCAGGCGGTCAGCGGCAGCGTATCGCGATTGCGCGTGCTATGGCGCTCGACCCGGATGTCATTATCTGTGACGAGGCTGTGTCCGCGCTCGACGTGCTGGTTCAGGATCAGGTGCTTCATCTGCTCAACGATTTGCAGGCGGAACGCGGGCTGAGCTACCTGTTCATCACGCATGATCTCGCGGTTGTCCGCCAGATTGCCGATGAAGTGGTCGTGATGCAGCATGGCAGGCTGGTCGAGCACGCCACAACCGATGAGGTGTTTGACCATCCGAAGCAGCAGTACACGCGTGACCTGCTTGACGCGATTCCTGGAGGCAAGCTCAAGCTCGGTCTCGACTGATTCGCAGCTGCTTCCAAGACGCCGCCACCTTCTGCCGACGCTGAGCACCTCCTCAGTGTCGGCAGAAGGTGGCGTTTCTGTTTCTGCCGACGTTGCGGGGCGTCATAGCGTCGGTAGAAGGTTGTGTGGGGCTGCCGCCTTGGAGTCTACCTCTTTTGCGGGTGGTCTTTCTCGCAAACTGGTTGCGTTGGGGTGGTTGTAAGCGTAGCTGGTTTGTGCGGGTGGTTTTTCTCGCAAACTGGTTGCGCTGGGATGGTTGTAAGCGTAGCCGGTTTGTGCGGGTGGTTTTTCTCGCAAACTGGTTGCGCTGGGACGGTCGTAAGCGTAGCCGGTTTGTGTAGGTGGGTGGTACGGATGAGCGATACAGATGGGCGTACGGATGAACGCATCGCCGGCGCGGATGAACGCATACCGGTACAGGAACGATGGAAACGGACGTTGAAGTGCACATGACCGCTCGTAGGGGAGCGCTGCTAGGCTCGAAACTATGAGCATTGTGATCACGACATCGAATGTCAACGGCTTGCGCGCGGCGAACCGCAAGGGCATTATGCATTGGGCGGGCGAGCATACGCCGGATGTGTGGTGCATGCAGGAGGTTCGCGCCCCGCAGTCGGAAATCGACCCGATTTTCAACAACATCGCCGATACCTACGTGGATTCCGGCAAAGTCGCCGACCCAACCGGGCTGCACACCATGAATGAAATCTGCCGTATCAAAGGCCGTGCCGGTGTCGGCTTGCTGTCCACGCTGCCGGTGGTCGCCAAGCGGTACGGTTTGCCGGGACTTGAAGAGGATGTGGATTCGGGTCGCTGGATTGAAGCCGATGTGCGCACCCCGCAAGGGTATGAGATCACGGTCGTATGCGTGTACGTGCATTCTGGCGATGTGGATGACCCGAACAAGATGCACCAGAAGTTCCGTTTCCTCGATACCATGCTCACCCGCATGGGTCAGCTGCGCGATGAGGCTGCGCACGGTGGGCGGCAAGCGGTGTTGTGCGGCGATTTCAATATTGCGCACACGCCGCTTGACATCAAGAACGCGAAGTCGAATGTGACGCATTCCGGCTTCCTGCCTGAGGAGCGTGCGTATATCGACAAGTGGCTTGACGAGTATGAGTTCGTCGATGTGATGCGTGAGCTCGCCGGCGACATCCAGGGGCCGTACACCTGGTGGAGCCAGCGCGGGCGGGCGTTCGACAACAACACCGGCTGGCGTCTGGACTATCAGTTCGCCACTCCGGAGCTCGCGCAGACGGCTCGCGGCTTCACGATTGACAAGGCGCCCACCTATGATGCCCGTTGGTCTGACCATGCGCCGTTGAGCATCACGTACGACGTGTGATGCGACGAAATCTGTGGTCCTGAATGCCGCTATGACGGCTGTGCTGATACGCGACATCACGCTTTCAGCTGGCTCTCATTTGCGGTGTTATTCTTGGGACTGTCATATCCGTGGAAATGAGGAGCTATGGGATTGTTCGGATTCGGCAAGAAGAAGCATCATGATGATGACGCCGCGCGCGAAAAGGACGCGAAGAAGGCACGCCAGAATGCGGCGGATGCCGACGACGTGAACGATGCAGCTGCGGACGGCCAGGAAACGCAGCAGCCGGAACCCGCCGCACAGGCCAAGGAGCAGGACGTATCCCAGGACGTCGAGGTTGCTGCGGAATCGGAGCAGTCGCAGGGCGACGAGCAGCCGGATTATCCTACCGAGCCGAGCGAAGAGTATGAGGGGCGCGGCGAGGATTGGGGTCCGTGGGATGTGAACGACGAATATGTGCCTGATTATGACGATTATCTTGATCTTGGCGCCTACTATATCCCGTTCATGAAGGGTATCGAGCTGCGTATCAAAGCCGCTCGGGCGAACAAGGCGGTGCTGGGTGCCACCATCACATACGGCACGTCAAGCTTGGAGGTCGAAGCGTTCGCAGCACCGAAGACGCTGGGATTGTGGGACGACGTTCGTGCTGACCTGCTGGATTCCAAGAGCGATGTCGCCAAGGAGGTGCCGGGCGTATTCGGCACGGAGCTTATTTTGCCGGTTCCGATCAAGGAAGGCAAGATGGTGACCACCCGCATCGTGGGTGTGGACGGTCCGCGTTGGATGCTGCGTGGCATTTTCTCAGGCAAGGCCGCCACAGATCCAGATGATGAGGAAACCCGCGCACTGAATCGGTTCTTCTCGCAAATCGTCGTGGAACGCGGTGAGGAACCGCTTGCCCCGCGCGACCTTATTCCGATGCACGCGCCGGTCACTCCGGGCGAACGCAGGGCGGCCCAGGAACAGGCACAGCAAGATGCCGCGCAGATTCCGGATCGTCCGAAGGGACCGTTCGATTCCGACCAGCAGGTAGAGCAGAAGACGACGCTGTCGCGTGGCCCGATGTTCTCTGAAGTGCGTTGAGCGGCACCATGCCGGATTCGGCCTCGAACCGCAAACCGCGTACCGGCGTCGCCGCGCTCACCCAAGCCGGGGATGGTGATTTTTCCGTCATTGATGCTATTGGCGGTCCGCGTGGCGTCGTGGAATCGATGCTGCCGGGTTTCGTATTCGTCGTGATGTTCGTGATTACGTCCGATCTTCGCGCGACGGTGTTGGTGTCCGCGGTGTTGGCTGCGGTGCAAGTGGTGGCACGGCTCATCCAACGCCAGTCTGTGATGGGCGCGTTGAGCGGATTGGTGTCGGTCGCCATCTGTCTGGTGTGGGCGTGGCATAGCCATGAGGCGCGTAATTACTACATGTTCGGGTTCATTACGAATGCGGTGTATATCGTGCTGTTGGGCATCTCGCTGATTGCGCGGGTGCCGGGGCTTGGACTGGTGGTCGAGTTCATCCGGTCGTTGCCGACCGAGCGTTTCGGCGATTGGTTCCATGGCTGGATGAACGACAAGCCGCTCAAACGGGCGTATATGGCGATCACCGCGCTGTGGGTGGGCGTGTTCGCGCTCCGGCTGCTCGTCCAAGTCCCGCTGTACTTGTCTGACCGGGTGGCATGGCTGGGTACGGCTCGTCTGCTGATGGGCATTCCGTTCTGGGCTTTGGCGATTTGGGTATCGTATTTGATTGTCGCCACGCCGATGCATCGACATCGTGAACTTGAGCGTGCGGTACAACGGCAATCAGCGGACAGTGGGGATCTGACAGCGGAACGCGGCTGATGATGTCATGTGGCGGATGGTGTGCAGGGTGTGCGCATCATCCGCCATTGTCGTTTCTCGGCAACGGGTTGTGCTAGGTTGTTGCACCAGTAAGTTGCGGTCGGCATGCCGATGTCCGGGCCGCTTGATTGGCCGGCGCGTGCACCGCCCGGCTGTTGGCAGGTAGGAAAGTGATAGGAAACATGCAGGTAGAAGTGCGTATCGAACGGTATGCCGATCAGGGTCGCTGCGTCGGCCATATCGATGGCCGCGTGGTGTTCGTCAGGTTCGCGCTTCCGGGGGAGTTGGTGCGCGTCGAACTTGACGAGCCGCATGACCGTGATGACCGGTTCTGGACCGGCGAAGTGGTGGAGGTGCTTGAAGCAAGCCCGGATCGTGTCGAACCTGTCTGGCAGTTGGCAGGGCCGCTGGCGCAGGGTGGTGGCGTCGGGGGAGCGGACTTGGTGCATGTGAGTCTGCCGGGACAGCTTGCTTGGAAGTCCGCGGTGATCACCGACCAGATGCATCGCATGGGGCATGTCGAGTGTGATCCTGTGCCGGTTGAACGTGCCGATCACGATGTTGAACTCGGCGGGCTGAATTGGCGTACACGCATTGAGATGATCGCCGATGAGCATGGTATGCCGTCCATGCGCCGGCGAGGCTCGCATGTGCGGGTCCCGATTGACACCATGCCGCTTGCATCTCGTGCGCTGCTTGCAGTGGCGGACGAGGAACACATCTGGGATGGCGGTTTTGAGCCTGGTTCTCAGATCAGACTATCTGTGCCGGAACCACGTGGCATCGACACCACGTATGCTGATTCTCGAGCGTTGTTGAAAGCGGTCGGCAACAATTACGCCGTACTGGTTGATGGCGAGTTGCGGTCGGGATCGAAGCATGTGCGCGAATCTGTGACGGTAGCCGGCGGAACCTTCGATTATCGTGTGGATGCGAACGGTTTCTGGCAGGTGCATCGCATGGCTCCGGTGATGCTTGCCAATCATGTGGTGGACTTGGTTCGGCAGACGCTTGATGGCCGTAAGCAGGCTGTGTTGTGGGATTTGTATTCCGGCTCCGGGTTGTTCACGCTGCCGCTGAGTATGCTTGCCGCGGAGCGCACCCGCATGCTCAGTATCGAGGGCGGACGCACCGCGGTGCGCAACGCCCAGTATAATCTGCGACATTGCCAGATCAGTTCCGTGGACGCCCGCGTCGGCGATGTTCGCCGCACGTTGCAGCGTGTCCCCAGCGACTTGGCTCATCCTGATGTTGTTGTGCTTGACCCGCCGCGTGCCGGTGCGAAGGCGGCGGTGTGCCGTCAGATCGCCGAAAGCGGTGCGAAAGCGGTCATCTACATCGCTTGCGATCCGACGAGCCTCGCCCGCGATACCGCTACGCTTGTCGGCGAGCTTGGTTATCGTCTGACCGATATCCGCGCCTACGACATCTACCCGATGACCCACCATGTTGAGACGGTATGTTTGATGTCAAGGGTCGAAGGAAAATAGGCGCGAAAGCCCAATAATACTGCGGTTTTCGAGCAATCGGGCAATTTGGCATCGGACAGACAAAACGCTTCTCGGTAACTTATCCAAGGGCAAAAAGGCTCGAAAAGTGTGAGAGTTGAGTTGCCACGATAGATGTCACTATGTTGAGTTGCCGAGTTAGATGTTGGGAAGTTGTGGCTGCGAGATAGATGTCGGAAAAAGGCTCCCACACTGCCATCAGAGGTGAAAAGATTGTTAAGCAATATTTCATTCACACATTGACAACTATAAATGTGTGTGATATGATATGTACATCTCTTGGAGGTGAAAATCATGGGATTCAGAGAAGACGTTAAAAAAATAAAGGCGCTCGCAGATGAGAACCGTCTTGCGATCATGCTTGCTCTCCAGCATGGGGAGAAGTGTGGATGTGATCTGCTGGAGGAACTGAATATCACACAGCCGACTCTTTCGCATCACATGAAGATCCTTGCGGACAGCGGACTTGTAGATTACTACAAAGAGGGAAAATGGATGCATTACTCCATCTCCGCAGACGGGGTCAGGGAGTTCCGGGACATGATCGGTTCCTACGCAAGATGTGACTGCAAAACGGACGAGAGCGTATCCTGCGGATGCAAGGAAAAGAAGTAATCGATATCTATCATTCATAGGCAGTCCTTTGGGATTGCCTATATAAAGCACTTAAGCATAGATATATTTCAATGTATCAAACTAACGGAGGCGAAGTCATGAGCAATCAAAGCAAAGGCATAAATACATTTCAGCGTTATCTTTCTGTGTGGGTACTGCTCTGCATGGCCATAGGAGTACTGATTGGGCACTTTATCCCGGCTATTCCTGATACGCTCGGTCAATTTCAGATTTCCGGCATTTCGATTCCTATCGCTGTTCTCATCTGGGTCATGATCTACCCTATGATGATGAAAGTGGATTTTCAGAGCATAAAACAGATTGGAAAGAATCCGAAGGGACTTCTGGTCACATGGGTTACAAACTGGCTGATCAAGCCGTTCACCATGTATGGAATAGCTTATCTGTTTTTATTTGTCGTATTCAAATCCATCATATCTCCCGGATTGGCAACGGAGTACCTTGCCGGAGCTGTGCTTTTAGGAGCTGCTCCGTGTACGGCGATGGTGTTTGTGTGGAGTACGCTTACAAAAGGAAATCCTGCTTATACGGTCGTACAGGTGGCGACAAATGACCTCATCATCCTTGTGGCTTTTGTTCCAATCGTAAAATTCCTTTTAGGCGTTTCCAATGTGGCTGTTCCCTATAGCACCCTGTTCGTCAGCATCTTTCTGTTTGTAGTGATTCCGCTTGTGGGCGGCATCCTCACGAGGATAACAGTCACGAAGCAAAGAGGCGCGGATTACTTTGAGAGCACGTTTATCCACAAGTTCGACAATGCCACAACGATAGGTCTGCTGTTAACGCTGATTATTATCTTCAGTTCACAGGCAGAGGTGATTCTGTCTAATCCGCTTCATATTGTGCTGATAGCGATCCCGCTAACCATTCAGACGTTTCTGATCTTCTTTATCGCTTACGGAGCAAGCAAGTTACTTAAATTACCACATGATATTGCGGCTCCTGCTGGAATGATCGGTGCATCGAATTTCTTTGAACTCGCGGTGGCTGTGGCTATTGCACTTTTCGGAACGACAAGCCCAGCAGCACTCGCCACCACAGTAGGCGTTCTGACGGAGGTTCCGGTAATGCTGATGCTTGTGCGAATTGCTAATAAAACAAAAGCGAGGTTTGCGTAATGTGGACTTTTATTCAGGATCAAATACTTGGGATGGAGTGGTTGAATGCCCTTATTGGGAAAGTATTGCTCATGGTCGGACTCGATGTGAATAGCCGGATTGGCGGCAGCATTCAGTTCTTCAGTTATGACACAATTAAAATAACAGTATTGCTTTGTGTGTTGATCTTCCTGATTTCCTATATCCAGAGTTTCTTCCCTCCGGAGCGCAGTCGGAAGATCTTGGGAAGATTCCACGGGATCGGAGCGAATATTATCGGTGCCTTGCTTGGGACGGTAACGCCATTCTGTTCCTGCTCGTCCATTCCGATTTTTATTGGCTTTACGAGTGCGGGGCTTCCGCTTGGCGTGACATTTTCCTTCCTGATTTCATCACCGATGGTGGACTTGGGAAGTCTTGTGCTTCTCGTCAGTATCTTTGGCGTGAAGATTGCCGTGGCGTACGTGGTGCTGGGGCTTGTCATCGCCGTCATTGGCGGCACTTTGATAGAACACCTGCACATGGAAGACCAGATTGCTGATTTTATCCGCAATAACAACAGCAAGGTGGATATCGAGTCTCCGAATCTCACTGTTAAAGACCGGCTGATTTATTCCAGAGATCAGGTTGCAGCCACCTTTAAGAAAGTGTTCCCTTATATCCTTGTCGGCGTGGCTATCGGCGCGGTGATCCATAACTGGATTCCCGAAGGCTGGGTGGAAACCGTTCTCGGCAGCAATAATCCGTTCGGTGTGATACTCGCCACGCTTGTCGGCATACCCATGTACGCAGACATTTTCGGCACGATTCCGATTGCCGAGGCACTTTTTGCAAAGGGAGCATTGCTCGGTACGATTCTCAGCTTTATGATGGCGGTTACCACGCTCAGCCTTCCGTCCCTCATAATGCTGAAAAAGGCTATCAAGCCAAAACTCTTAGCGACATTTATAGCCATCTGCACAGTGGGTATCATCATTGTCGGATACGGCTTTAATGTATTTCAAAGTTTATTCATCTGAAGGAGGATATGATCATGGCACTGTTTGGTAAGAAAAAAGAAGTAGTCAAGGCGGAGCCCACATGTTGCTGCGGAGGGACGGAAGAAGTTAAGGCTGAATCTACTCCCTGCTGCGGAGAAAAGATTGATGGCGTTTGCTGCATCAAAGTTCTTGGTGCGGGTTGCAAGTCATGTCACGAACAGTATGAGAATGCCAAGAAAGCTGTTGAGAATCTTGGATTGAATGTTGAGGTAGAGTACATCACCGATATGGAGAAGGTAATGAGCTATGGTGTTATGAGTATGCCTGCACTCCTTGTTAATGATAAAATCGTATCTGTCGGTAAAGTGCTAAAGCCGGGAGAAGTTGAAAAGTTGTTAGGCTGATCATTCAGAAGAGATAAAGGCTCCTCACTACCGGCAAATGCGTCGGCGGCGAGGAGTCTTTTTATGCTTCGATATCGATTGTAACCCCGGACTTGAATTCCACGGTGAAGTGGTCGGCAAAGAGGTAAGGAACAAGATAAGGAACAAGTCACGATACAAGATCTTATTCAATTTTGCTCCATACCTCGCAGCAGGAAAGAAATGCAGGAGTTTATGGGGCTGGCCGGCAGAAGAAACTTTTCGGAAAGATATATTAAGCCTTTGCTTAATGCAGGAAAAATCGAAATGACGATATCTGATAAGCCGAATAGTAAGAACCAAAAATATAAAAAAGTGAACTTTGAAGTCAAAAATTGAAAATTGACATAAAAAAACGGACAATGAAGAATCGCCGACAATACGGCATATTTTCATTATGAAGGAAGATGCTCAAATCAAGTCAGAAAAGAGGTGGCCGCTCGCTCCGCATCGCGGCCGTTTAGCTCCGCAAAGCCGGCCGTTGGCTGGCGCTCCATGCAATTAGCACAAGGAGTTATCGAAATGACAATTCCCGACAAACCTAACAGTCGAAATCAGAGGTACAGGAGAAAGCAACTTGATCGCTGACCGACCAAGATACCGACCAAGTTAACAGCATGCTGGGTTGAGACCTTGATCATAAACCGACTGAGCAGAGGAGAGCAGGTCGAGACGATGGCCTCCCTCCAGCCCGCCATATTATAGGTAGAAAAAGCACGTGGACCAGTTCCCGCAAACTAAGAGCACCTGTAAAAACGCCGATTTTCGGCTTAGAGCAGTTCCCACGAACGGGCGGAAATGTGCCCGGAATCCAGACAATCAGGTGCTTGTCTCGTGCCACATTGAGACGGTTACGCTGTTTTCCTGAGAACAAGACTGTTTTGCTACAATGACCGCAATAACAAACGCAAGGAGGTGCGAGCATATGAAAACAGGTTATGAACTTCTCAATGATCCGTTTTTGAACAAGGGGACTGCGTTTACGCAGGAGGAGAGGAAGAAATTCGGGCTGGTCGGCATTCTGCCGCCGGTGGTGCAGACGATTGAACTGCAGGCGGCACGGGCATATGAAAACGTGCAGCGCAGGGAGAGCGTCACAGAAAAGCGCCACTATCTGATGAATCTCTTCAGCCGAAACCGGACCCTGTTTTTCTACCTCTTCTCGCAGCATGTGCAGGAACTCATGCCAATCGTCTATGATCCGGGCATCGCCGAGAGCATCCGCAATTACAGTGAGTTCTTTATGACGCCGCAGAACGCGGCTTATCTTACGGCAGATCATCCGGAAGAGATGGAGGAGGCCATCCGCAATGCGGCGGGAGACCGGGACATTGAGCTGATCGTGGTCACCGATGCGCAGGCCATTCTGGGAATCGGCGATTGGGGAACCAATGGCGTCAGCATTTCCACTGGAAAGCTGATGGTGTATACCGCTGCGGCCGGCATTGACCCGGCGAAGGTGCTGCCCGTCGTCATCGATGCGGGCACGGACCGCCAGAGCCTTCTGGACGATCCACTGTATCTGGGCTTGCATCACCATCGGATCGGGGACGAGCAGTACTACGCCTACATCGACCAGTTCGTGGAGCTTGTGGAGAGGATGTTCCCGCACCTGTACCTCCACTTCGAGGATTTCGGAAGAGGCCATGCGGCAGTGCTCCTGAACCGGTATGTCAACCGGTATCCAGTATTCAATGACGACATCGAGGGAACCGGCATCATCTCTCTGGCGGGAATACTCGGGGCGCTGCGCATCTCCGGCGAGAAACTCGCCGACCAGAAGTACCTGTGCTTTGGTGCGGGAACGGCGGGCTGCGGCATTGTGAAGAGGATCTGCCAGGAAATGGTTGACCAAGGCATGGATGTCAAGGAAGCCCAAAAGCACTTCTATCTTGTCGACAAGCAGGGTCTTCTCTTTGACGACATGCAGGATCTGACCCCGGAGCAGGCCGTCTTTGCACGAAGCAGAGAGGAGTTCGCTGACGTGGATGCGTTGACCACGCTGGCGGCAGCGGTGAAGGCGATCCATCCCACTATCCTGGTTGGAACATCCACGCAGGGCGGTGCCTTCACAGAGGAGATCGTGAAGGAGATGGCGGCCCACACGGCGAGCCCCATTATCTTCCCGCTGAGCAACCCGACGGAACTGGCGGAGGCAAAGGCGGAGGACCTCATTCGCTGGACCGAGGGACGGGCGCTCGTGGCAACGGGAATTCCGTCTGCGCCGGTCTCATATAAGGGCGTCACGTATGAAATCGGGCAGGCGAACAACGCCCTGATCTATCCGGGACTGGGGCTTGGCGTGATCAGTGCAGATGCAAAGCTTGTCACCGACCGGATGATTTCCGTCGCGGCACACTCGATCAGCGACATTGTCGATGCTTCCCGTGCCGGTGCTGCAGTCCTTCCGCCGGTATCGGAACTCCCTGAGTTTTCGAGAACCGTGGCGATTGCCGTCGCCGGTGAGGCGGTCAGGGAAGGGCTGAACCGCAGGGCGGTGGATAACGTTGCCGATGCCGTGGATGCACAAAGGTGGAGCCCTACATACACCGAGCTGGCGTAACGTCACCATGCCTTCAGGTCATCATTGGCTTGGAGACATTTCTTGTGGTCATCTGCCCCGTATGCAGGGCATGGATCGCTGGTTCAATATGCGAATCCCTTCTTAGGGACGGTACGACAATGTCTGTCATCAACCCTTTCGAGGAGTCCCTAGGAGTCCCAAAAGGATCCAGGGCCTACTGCTACCGGGTTTGAGCAGTTGGCAGCAATGTGCAGAGGCTCTGCTATGTTCCGCAAGGCGGCCAAGGCAAACGATGTTGCAAAGGGCGGCATACGCGCTATGGCACGAGGCAAAGTCCTTAGCGATATGGCTGATACACGAAGTGTATGGGTTTTCTCAGCAGGTTGTTCCAAGATCTGCGGTAAGAACATATGTCGAAACAATGAACAGATGAAACATATCCGTATCAGCGAATGATGACGCGAGGTATGGGTTTCCATGTCAAGATTCTGCGTGGCCGATAGTCGCAGATTTGTACTTGACATGCTTGTAGTGGTCTGCTGTTGTGTCGTAATCTCCCCGATGGCCATGCATGGTGGGTCGGCTGATTGCATGCGTTGAGCCCGACCGGTGAGGCGGAATCCCGCTGTTTTGTGAAGGCGGCTGCGGGATTCTGGAAACCGTTATATAATGAGCACATAGTCATCAGTAATGATGCTGATGAAGAACACGCATCGGAGCGTGCAAGCAAGTACTTGACTCCGATGGCTTATTCCACAGACCCAATGGCGGGTTTGCAGGAAGAAAGAGAGGTGAAGCCATGTGTGGCGTGTATCAGTCCCTGAGGCGGCGTGCCTCGGGACAATCGGGTTTTACTCTCATTGAGTTGCTTGTTGTCGTGATCATCATTGGCATTCTTGCATCGATCAGCGTGCCGATTTATCAGCAAGTGCGCGTGGCGGCATGGAACAGTGCGGCCGAGTCCGATTTGAAGCACGCAACAGACTCCATTGAGAATGCAAGCGTTGAACTCGGCGGTACGCTGCCTCCGAATTTCATGGTTGCAGCAAGCCCCGGGGGGGGGCTTACCCGATAGCGGGCAACGTCAAATATGGCTACAGTACCAAAGTAACCAATACTCAAACGCAGGTTACGCTTTCCCCAGGCGTGTCGCTGTGCTACACAACAACTGGCGACACCTACCGGGTATATACGACCAATAGCAACAATCTGAGTGTCTACTACGTGTATGATTCGGCGATTGGTCAAATACAAAAGAAGGACAACCCCGACAAGATTGCTGCTGCCTCGTCTACCCAAGGGAAGATCCAGTGGAATCCTGCTGGTAGCGGGCACAGGAGACCGTGGAAGAAAACACTTGGTAAATGTGAAATCGAACAGCGCTACGGCGCGCCCAGCGCATGATTCTGGATGCCGAGCAGGTGTCGGAGGCTCGCGCCGGGGCGGCGGGAGTATATCGGTGGACGATCCGCGACGCATGTCCCGATTGACGAGAGTGTCCACGCGCTCGGCGGGTGCGGATGCCGGTAGTGTGTTGTGTGGAGGTCATGTGCCGTTGGCCGAATGGCCTCCACGCCAGGCAAGGTCATGGTCGGACGAATAGCTGGTTGAGGTTGGAGAGCACGTCGTCAACATAGCGTCTCAGTGATTCGTTCAGCTCGCCGGGTGTTTCTGGCATGCCTCGTTCGATCCATTCCTCGATCCATCCGCTGATTCCGTCGGCGAAAAACGCTTTCCGGTAGGCTTCCTCGTTCGCGAGTTCTTGCGTCAACCCGTTTTTTCTCGCGCAACGATGTTCGCAGGACGTTGTCCCCGCCCTGTCGCGTGGAGGACTTCGTAAAACGCCTGGTGCTTCTTCATGTGGCAAAACAGGCTTTCAAACACGGTCCACGGTTGCGGATGGGGTCGGATTCGAATTCATGCGTCCACGTCTTGATCAGAAAATCGGGCGTGTCGTGCGCTGGGCCAAGCCGGAGTGGTGAATGAACTCGTCGATCCTCTGAAGGAGGAGGGGCGCAAGATGCCGCATTGTTTTGTCGTGGAAGAAAGGAACGACCCCACCGCGCGTAAGGCGTTCGACAGGCTGACTGACTTCTTGGACAGCCATAGCGTCTGAACCGTTGACGCTTGTCTTGCAGTCTGTTAAAGTATCAGTATCAGATACAATTACAGATAATCGCCGGCGGTGATGATTGCGGACGTTTGCATATCTGGCGAATGAAGCGAACCGCGACATCTGAACCGCGTAATACTGAACTCCGCACAACGGGATGATGCAAAGGAAGGGGTTGTGATGGATACCAGATTCTCGTCCGCGATCCATGCGCTGATCCTGATCTCGCAATCCGCAACTCCGGTCAATTCCGAGCAGATCGCCGTGAGCGTAGGCACCAACCCCAGCTACATCCGCAAACTGACCGCGCGCCTGAACAAGGCAGGCATCATCGAAGGCAGACGTGGCATCAGCGGATTCCGGCTGCTCAAACAACCCGGCGACATCACACTGCTCGACATCTACCGGGCAGTGATGGACGCGGATTCCGTGCATCTGTTCGACCTGCACCACAATCCCAACGACATGTGCATCGTCGGGCACAACATTCGTCCGGTGCTGGGAGGCATGTTCCAGCAGATGGACGATGACGTGAACCACCGGCTCCAAGGCATGACCCTCGCCGACTGCATCAGCGACATGCGCGCCTACATGGCACGGACCGGCCAAGCCGATCCTCGTCAGGGCGCGGCAAACCATTCAAGCCGAACTGGCGCCGCCGACGCGCGAGAATAACCATCAACCGTCTGCACGCCCCATTCAACCCATGACAACCACAGCGAACGGCACAACGCCGACAAACGAACGGAGAGCATCATGAAAGCAGCCATCCTCACGCATTACGCCAAACACGGCACCGACCTTGAGATCCGCGACATCCCCGTTCCGCAGCCCGGTGAGACGGAAGTGCTGGTCAAAATCATGGCCGCGGCGGTCAACCCGCTCGACAACATGATCATCCGCGGTGAAGTCAAACTCATCACCCCCTACACGATGCCGCTGGTCATGGGCAACGAATTCGCCGGAATCGTCGAGAAAACCGGCACAAACGTCACCCGGTTCACAACAGGCGACCGGGTCTACGGCAGAATGCCCCTCAAGAAGATCGGCGCCTTCGCACAATACGCGGCAGTGGAGGAATCCGCGCTCGCGACGATTCCCGAATACCTCTCATACGAGCAGGCCGCCACGGTTCCGCTCACAGCGCTCACCGCCATGCAAGCCTTCGATGTCATGCACGTCAAGGCGGGGGAATCCGTGTTCATCTCCGGTGGCACCGGCAGCCTCGGCGCCATGGCGATTCCGGTGGCCAAAAGCCTCGGCCTGCACGTCTACACCAACGGCAGCGGCAGCAACGAGGAGCGGGTGCGCCAGCTTGGCGCCGAACGGTTCATCGACTACAAGAAAGAGAACTACGTCGACGTGCTCTCCGACGTCGACCATGTGCTCGACACCTTGGGCGACCGCGAGCTGCCGAACGAATTCAAGGTGCTCAAAGAAGGCGGCAGCCTGGTCTCCCTGCGCGGCATGCCCAACGGCCGGTTCGCCAAGCGCAGCGGCATGCCCGCCTGGAAGCGCCTGCTGTTCTCCATCGCCGGCCGCAAATACGACCGCATGGCGGCGGCGAAAGGCCAGACCTACGACTTCCTGTTCGTGCATGAGGACGGTCGCCAGCTCGAGCAAATCGGCAGGCTGTTCGACAAAGACCATCCGCTGGAAACCTCCATCGACACGGTCTACACGCTCGAACAGGTCAACGAGGCACTCGCCAAAGTGAAACAAGGCAAATCCAAAGGTAAAACCATCATCGCCATCGGACAGTAGGCGCCGCCCACCCTTGTTGCCGCCGACCGCACCCACAGTCGGCGGCGGGGGCGACCCCTCGTGACCACCGTTGATTAGGATGAGATGCATGACTCACCTTCTGCGACACCAGCGATCTGTGCGACGGAACACGGCTGCATGCGTCCTGGCGGTTGTCCTGTGCATGACCGGTGCGCTCGCAGGTTGCACTCCGCGCGGCGTGGCCGTAGGCAATTCGCATGATTCGTCGAGCAATGTCGCCCATGACAGCGTGGACAGGCAAGATATCGTCATCGGTGTGATCGGGGCATTGGGCAATCCGCCGGTCGCCGATACCACGGTGCTCAATGATCTTGCCAAGGCAAAGCTCGACGCCCGGTTCGCTTCCACAACCGGCAACGCCGATGCGACGCAAGCCGCCCAGCAGGCTGTACGCGACTGGGCGTCCCAACGCGTGTCGGTGATCCTCATCAATGCGCTCGATGTCACGGATGCGACAGCGTCATCGTGGCATGATGCCTTAAACGAAGCGCGCAATGCAGGCATTCCGGTCGCACTGCTCGACCCCTCCAATCCGCCGCAGGACACCACGTTGTACGCGGCGGTGCTGCGCATGGGGACGAAGCCAGCAGACAGTGATGCGGATGTCGGCTCGTCCACGGTTGGCTTGGATGCCGCGCTGTCCGCTATCATCAATGACAACCCGCACCCTGCGACCATACGGATTGGCTGAAGTGACGCTGGCGGTCTCCTGCAACCGCTGAAATCGCGGGTATGAGGGAATGGGGGAGCCCTAGGCGTCTCGCGCCCGCGAGAGCAGACGGGACAATGGCGGAATCCGACGATTGGTCGCAGCGCCTCGGTTGCCTGTGAGTCTGGCCGTCACAGTGGCCTTGCCATACATGCGTTTCACCTATCCGATACGTGATGTATGGAATCCAAGCATCGTCCACGCCCCTCGCCCTTGTCCATGCCCTCGATGCCCCGCCGATAGTATCGAGAAACCCGATACCAGTCATTGAAGACACGCATTTGATTGATACTTTGGCATCGACGAAGATGGCAACATGACAAGAATCACGACCACACTCACATCATTACGCTCTCGCATATGCACCCGAGAGATGCTGCTAGTCGCACTCGTAACCTGCGCTGCGTCCATTATCGGGTCCCTGATGGCCGGCCTGCCGGTGTTCAGCCTGTTCGGCGCGCTCATCATCGCACTGATCATCGGTATGCTTGTGCAGATCCCGATGCGCGCATGGCTCGCCCACGCCGCCGCCAAGCGTGCGGAAGGCATCGGTAACGCCGCGGCACTGATTTCCAACAAACTGCTGCGGCTGGGCATCATCCTGCTCGGTTTCAAACTCAATCTCGACGTGCTGTTCGCCACCGGGGTCAAAACCATTGCGGTGGCGGCGATCATCGTCACACTCACCATCACCGTCACGTATCTCATCGCCAGAACACTCGGTGTTGACGAGCATCTCGCCATCCTCACCGCGGGTGGCACAGGTATTTGCGGTGCCGCGGCCGTCATGGGACTGTCTGGTTCCATCACCATGCCGAAAACTGAAGAGAAACGCGGACGCGATGACGAAGTCATGGCGGTGGCGACTGTAGCTGTTATGGGTACGGTATTCGCGCTCGCGGAAATCGCGTTGCGCCCGTTCCTGGGGTTGTCTGATGCGCAATTCGGCACGATGGGCGGCGCCTCGCTCCACGAAATCGCCCATGCGGTCGCGGTCGGAGGTTCTGCGGGGGACGCGGGCATGGACGCGGCGATCATCATGAAGCTCTCCCGGGTGCTGATGCTCGCCCCGACAGCCATGATTATCGGCGCATGGTGGGCCCGCAGACACACCCAGCCCGGTGACGGCCCGCGCAAGGTGCCGATCCCGTGGTTCATGCTTGGCTTCCTCGTTGCATCGGTCGCCGGTACGTACCTGCCCGTCGTCGCACAGTTCACGGACATCTTGGTCAAAGCGGCCTATCTGGTGCTGGGCATGGCGATGGCGGCCCTAGGCATGAACGTCGATTTCAAGGCGATCGCAAGCCGCGGCCGCATGGCGGTGCTCGCCAGCTTCTTTGCCTCGATCCTGCTGGCGGGCGGCGCGTTCCTGGCGGTGACGCTGCTGTTCTGATTGATTCTGTGTGGGATGCGTGGCACGGCTACGCATCCTACACTCGTGTCGGTGCCAGCCGTGTACCTGCCTGACGGTCCCTCATCGGTTTGCAAAATCGACATTTACCATTAGAGTGTCGATGGCATGATTCTCCGGCCACTCCTATAATGGTGCCCGCCTCGACGTTGAGGCCCGGCTTCATCAAGACGGAAATGCCTTCAATGAAACCGGCGAACAATGACGGCAAAGGAGTCATCATGTACTACTCGGCTGGAAACTATGAAGCCTTCGCAACCCCGGAGAAGCCTGAAGGCATCGACGACAAGTACGCGTATATCGTCGGGTCCGGTCTTGCCGGCCTGTCGGCGGCATGCTACCTGATCCGCGACGCCCAGATGCCCGGCGACCATATCACGGTCTTCGAATTCCTGCCGGTGGCCGGCGGCTCCTGCGACGGCATCTACGATGCGACACGCGGCTACATCATGCGCGGCGGTCGTGAGATGGACAACCATTTCGAAGTCATGTGGGACCTGTTCCGTTCCATCCCGTCCATCCAGAACCCCGGGGAGACGATCTTCTCCGAATACTACAAGCTCAACAAGCACGACCCGAACTTCTCCCTGTGTCGCGTCACCGAAAAGCAAGGCCAGGATGCGCACACCGACAAGAAGTACGGGATGAACCCGAAGGCCACGCAGGAACTGCTGCACCTGTTCATGGCCACGGACGAGGAGCTCGCCGACAAGACCATCGATGACGTGTTCGACGACGATTTTTACAAGACGAACTTCTGGGTGTACTGGCAGACGATGTTCGCGTTCGAGAAATGGCACAGCGCCATCGAGATGAAACGCTACATGCAGCGTTACATCCATCACATCGACGGCTTGCCCGATTTGTCTGCCCTGCGTTTCACGCGCTACAACCAGTATGATTCCATGATCCGCCCGATGGTCAAGTACATCACGGACGCCGGGGCGAAGGTGCTGTACGACACCAATGTGACCAACGTGGTGTGCGAGGTGACGCGCAGCCGCAAAGCGGCCCGCCGCATCGAATACACGCAGGGCGGTGAGGCCAAGAGCATCGACTTGACCGACAACGACCTCGTGTTCATCACCAACGGCTCGCAAGGCGATTGCACCGCCTACGGCGACCAGACACACGCGCCGGTCGTGTCCATCAAGAACGGCGAAGGCCCATCGGTTGAACTGTGGAAGCGGATCGCCGCCCAATCCTCGGACTTCGGGCACCCTGAGAAGTTCTTCAAGGACATCGAGGAAACCAGCTGGGAATCGTGGACGGTCGACACGTCCAACAAGGAGGTGCTCGACGCAATCGAGGCGATCTGCCACCGCGACCCGCTGTCCGGCAAGATCGTGACCGGCGGCATCGTGACCGCCAGGGATTCGAGCTGGCTGCTGTCGTGGACCATCAACAGGCAAGGCCAGTTCCCTGACCAGCCGTCCGACCATTGCCTGATCTGGGTGTACGGCCTCAACTGCTGGCATGACAACGGCGATTTCGTCAAGAAGCCGATGGCACAATGCACCGGTGAGGAATTGTGCGAGGAATGGTTGTACCACATCGGCATCCCGCAGGACAGGATCAAGCAGCTGGCGAGCGAAGTATGCAACACGACCGCCGCGATGATGCCGTATGTGACGAGTTTCTTCGAACCGCGCCGCGACGGGGACCGGCCGAAGGTCGTGCCCGACGGCTCTGTGAACCTCGCCTTCGTCGGCCAGTACGCCGAAACGCCGCGCGACACCGTGTTCACCACGGAGTATTCAATCCGCACTGGCATGGAAGCGGTGTACACGCTGTGCAATGTCGACCGTGGCGTGCCGGAGGTATGGGGTAGCGTCTTCGACGTGCGCGACCTGCTGACCGCGACGGTCAAACTCGCCGACGGCAAGAAACTCACAGAAATGGACCTGCCGCTCAAAGACCGTCTCGCTCTGCATGAACTGCTCAAGAAAGTACAGGGCACCGAGATCGAGAAGCTGCTCAAGGCGTGCGGGGTGTTGTGAGCCATCGGCAGGATGTGCTTGCCCGCCATGGTGTGAATTAGACGTCATTGATTGATATTGGAGCCGTGTTCCGGATTTTCCGGGATACGGCTCCTTTATCCAACGGGATAGTATTCAATGGGGTAGCGCTCAGTGGGATAATACCTGTGTGTTCCCTTTGCTTGAAACGTTTGTGGCGGTGTATGAGACCGGGCAGTTCTCGATTGCGGCCGACGAGTTGCGTGTCTCGCAGTCGACGGTTTCGGCTCGGATTGCGCAGCTGGAGCAACGGTTGGGAACGCCATTGTTTGAACGTCATGCACGTGCCGATGTGACTGCAACGCGCGCGGGGGAGACACTCTACCGTTCCGCTGTGAAGCTTCTTGCGCAATGGCGGCAGACACAGGAGGATGTCAATCGGGCGAGGCAGGCGCACGACCCGTTCCTGCTCATGATGTCCAACACCGCCGCGGTGGCGCTGCTGCCGCGTATTCTCGAGGGCTTGCAGGCACAGGGCGCGCTGGAGCATGTGGATCTGCGTGTGATGACTGCGAATTCTGATGAGATTGTCGAAGCGGTGGAATTGCATCGGGCACAGATGGGTATCGTGGAGAAGCCGGTGTCAGCGGAGGGTGTTGTCCGTGCCGCGTTGTGTGATGACCGGCTGGTGTTGGCGGGGGAGCATGCGCATGATCCAGAGAACCCGGCTACGGTGTGGCTGTTGCGCGAGCATGGGTCGGGCGTGCGCTACTACACGGATCTGTTCTTTTCCCAGCGCTCGATCCAGCCGACACATCGTGTCGAGATTGCTGGCAACGCGTCGATTTGCGCGTGTCTCGCCGCGGGTATCGGTACGTCTCTGGTTTCGCAAGGCGTGGTGCCGGCTGGCGTGCCGACCGCGGATCTCGGCATGGATTTCTCCAGACGGTTTTCGAGTGTGACTCCGCGTTCCGGTCTGACCGGTATGCAACGCGGAATCTGCAGGCAGATTACTTCACTGTTTGCTGCGCGGCTCCATCCCGGCAGCTGAACGTGCCGGATGTGGCGTGTTGCGCTGCTATCGTGGGATGAATGCGGTGGTGCCGGGTCGCTGGGAGCGGATTCGGCGGACATGAAGGAGGCCGGTATGACGGTGACTCAGGGGACGGTGGCCGGCACGACCATGCCGCAGGTGGACGAGCGTGGTCTCGACCGTGACGCGGTGCGGATCCGCGTGGAACAAGGCCAGACGAATCATACAGACGATAGTACGTCACGCTCGGTGGCTTCGATCATTCGTGCAAACGTATTCACCCTGTTCAACGGCATCATTCTCACCGCGATGATCGTCGTGTTGCTGACCGGATCATGGAAAGACGCGGTGTTCGGACTGGTCATCATCATCAACACCGCCATCGGCATCGTCACTGAATTGCGGGCGAAGGTCACCCTCGACCGTCTGTCGATTCTGGTGGCTTCTCCGGTGCTGGTGCGCCGCAACGGCGACGATGTCGAGATTGCGCCCTCCGAGATTGTGCTCGGAGATCTGGTGTGGATCCGGGCAGGGGAGCAGGTGCCGGCTGATGCGACAATCCTGCATACCTGGGGACTGGAACTTGACGAGTCCATGCTCACCGGTGAATCCCGGACCGTGCGCAAACAGGAAGGCGAATCCGTCTATTCAGGGTCGACGGCGGTTTCCGGCATGGCGCTGGTGCACGTGGATGCGGTCGGTGAGCACAGCTATGCGGCGGGGCTGACCGCACAAGCGAAAGTCTACAAACGCAACCTGTCCGACCTGAGCCGTGGCATCAACACGATTCTTCGCGTGATGTCCTTCGTCGTGGTGCCGCTGTGCATGCTGCTGATCTGGTCGCAGCTGCACACGGTCGGCGGGCTGGGCAACGCCATCGCGACCGGTGCGTGGCGGCAAGCGGTCGTCTCCGCCGTGGCGGGCGTCGTCGGCATGATTCCCGAAGGCCTGGTACTGCTCACGTCGCTCAATTTCGCCATCGCCGCCATGCGCTTGGCACGGCATCATACGCTTGTGCAGGATTTGGAATCGGTGGAAACGCTTGCTCGCGTGGATTGCTTGAATTTGGATAAAACCGGCACCATCACCGACGGGGGCATCGTCGCCGACGCGCTGGTTCCCGCGACGGCAGACGATTGGCGGGCCGCTGAAACCAGTCGTGACGAAGCCGTGCAAGCCACCTACGACCTGTGCAATGAGGAGAATCCAAACGCCACAGGACGTGCCGCCATGGAACTGTTCGCCGCCGAACATGTGCGTCCGGGCGAACTTGCGGCACGCATCCCCTTCTCATCGTCGCGCAAGTGGAGCGCCATCGTGCGTGCGGACGGCACGGTGTGGGTGATGGGTGCCCCAGAAGTCCTGGCGCGGGGATTCGCCGACGCGGCCCGGAACGTCGGCTCAGACGCGTCGGCTGCGGACACGGCGTTCGCTCCGGTGCTTGAGCGCGTCCAGACCAAGGCGGCTGAAGGCCATCGCGTACTGCTGATCGCCCGAGCGCATCTGGCGCAAGGGCAGACGGCGGCATCGTTCGCAGACAGCCCCGCTTTGCCTGCTCATGCTCGTCCCGCGGCATTGCTGCTGTGCAGCGAACGGATCCGATCGGACGCCGAGGCCACGTTGCGCTGGTTCCGCGACCAAGGAGTACGATGCCGTGTCATTTCCGGCGACAACCCGACCACCGTGCGCGCGATCGCTGCGAACGTCAAACTGACCGGTGACCGTGAACCGGTCGCCATCGACGCCCATGATCTTCCCGAAGATATCGACGAACTCTCGCGCGCCCTGGAACGCATCGACGTGGTGGGCCGCGTGCTGCCCGAACAGAAGCAAGCCATCGTCAAAGCCTTGCACGCCTCACATCATGTGGTGGCGATGACCGGAGACGGCGTCAACGACACGTTGGCGCTCAAAGAGGCGGATTTGGGAGTGGCGATGGGCAACGCGGCGCCGGCTACGAAGGCGGTCGCCGAGCTGGTGCTCGTCGATTCGAAATTCTCCCACCTGCCTGATGTCGTCGCCAGAGGCCGCCAAGTCATGGCCAATATGGAGCGTGTGGCGAGCCTGTTCCTGACCAAAACCGTCTATTCCGCGCTGATATCCCTCGGCGTGGTGCTACTGGCGATGCCGTTCCCATACCTGCCCCGGCATATTTCCTATATCGGCGCGCTGACGATAGGCATGCCCGCGTTCATTCTCGCGTTGGCGCCCAATACCAGGCGTTATATCCCCGGTTTTCTTGGGCGTGTCGTGCGATTCGCGTTGCCGGGCGGCATTGCGGTGGGATTGTCGGTGCTGATTGCGGAGGCGTCCATGCCGGGCGTGCTTGGATGGGATTTGTCTGTTCCGGCGGATCTCGCATGGCAGCGGTCGTGCTGCGCGATGATCGTGTTTGCGCTCGGCGTGTTGGTGCTTGCCTTGGTGGCCCGGCCGCTGGCGTCTTGGCGTGGCATACTCGTGGCGGTATTCGCTGCGGCCGGTGTCATCGGCCTGTTCATCCCGCCGGTGGCAGACTTCTTCGCGCTGCACATGCCGCAAGGTGGTACGCTCGTCGCACTGATGGTCGCGCTGCTCGCATCCGTTGCGATATTCGTGCTCTGCCAACTGGCGAGCCGCGTGTTCGCGCGTATTTTCTCACATAACAGGCAGACACGCCAGAGTTGAAACCGTGTCACGATACAATACAGGGGAAAGCACTAATCGGCATCCATACCGAATTCAACCATCTGGCATTCGCCGGCTCGGAGGTAGCATGTCATTCAAAGACAGTCAACTGTCCACACTGACCGTGGGCGACACCGCATTCGACTACGTCAACATCGCAGATTTGCCCGGCATCGAGCATCTGCCGTACTCGCTCAAGGTGCTCGTCGAGAATCTCGTCCGCAACATCGACGGCAAGAACATCACCGACGAGCATGTCAAGGCGTTGCTCGACTGGGATCCGCAGGCGGAACCGAGCCACGAAATCCAATTCACGCCGTCGCGTGTTGTCATGCAGGATTTCACCGGTGTGCCCTGCATCGTCGATCTGGCCACCATGCGTGACGCGGTCAAGGAGCTGGGCGGCGACCCCGAGGTCATCAACCCGCAGGTGCCCGCCGACATGATCATCGACCACTCCGTGCAGATTGACAAGTACGGCGTTGCCGACGCGCTGCAGCAGAACATGGATATCGAATACCAGCGCAACGGGGAACGCTATCAGTTCCTGCGCTGGGGACAGCAGGCGTTCAGGAACTTCCGCGTGGTGCCGCCGGGGACCGGCATCATCCACCAGGTGAACATCGAATACCTCGCCAAAGTCGTCATGAGCAAGGATTCCGGTCTTGGCGACGGCCGCAAGCTCGCCTATCTCGACTCCTGCGTAGGCACGGATTCGCACACCACCACCGTCAACGGCCTCGGCGTGCTCGGCTGGGGTGTCGGCGGCATCGAAGCTGAGGCCGCGATGCTCGGCCAGCCGATTTCCATGCTCGTGCCGCGGGTCGTCGGGTTCAAACTCACCGGTTCCATCCCGGAAGGGGTCACTGCAACCGACGTGGTCCTCACCATCACGGATATGCTCCGCCAGCATGGTGTGGTCGGCAAGTTCGTCGAATTCTATGGTGAAGGCGTCGCATCCGTCCCGCTCGCCAACCGTGCGACCATCGGCAATATGAGCCCTGAATTCGGTTCCACCTGCGGCATCTTCCCGATTGACGACGTGACCCTCGACTACCTGCGCCTGACCGGCCGCAGCGAAGAGCAGGTCGCGCTCGTCAAAGCCTACGCCAAGGCGAACCGCCTGTGGGGCGACACCAAGGATCCGCAGTATGTCGAGCCGCAGTACTCGGAGTACATGGAGCTCGACCTGGGTTCTGTCGTGCCGAGCATCGCCGGTCCGAAACGTCCGCAGGACCGCATCACCCTCGCCACGGCGAAGCAAACCTTCGAAGACACGCTGCCGGCGTACGAAACCGACAAGACCGCCCAGCAGCCGGTGCCGGTGAGCACCGATTTCCGTGGCGATTTCGATGTGAAGAACGGTGATGTCGCCATCGCCTCGATCACCAGCTGCACCAACACGTCGAACCCGTCGGTCATGATTGCCGCCGGCCTGATCGCCCGCAACGCCCATGCCAAGGGGCTCAAACCCAAGCCGTGGGTCAAGACCTCGCTAGCCCCCGGTTCGCAGGTCGTCGCCGACTATCTGAAGAAAGCCGGCCTGCAAGACGATCTCGACGCACTCGGCTACCAGCTGGTCGGCTTCGGCTGCGCCACCTGCATCGGCAACTCCGGCCCGCTGCTGCCTGAAATCTCCCAAGCCATCAACGACAACGACCTGACCGTCACCGCGGTGCTTTCCGGCAACCGCAACTTCGAAGGCCGCATCAGCCCGGATGTCAAGATGAACTATCTCGCATCCCCGCCGCTGGTGATCGCCTACGCACTCGCCGGCACGATGGACTTCGACTTCGCCACCCAGCCGCTGGGCAAGGACACGGACGGCAACGACGTGTTCCTGCGCGACATCTGGCCGAGCAACGAAGACGTGCAACGCGTGGTCGATGAGACGGTTTCGCGCGAGATGTTCGTCAAGGACTATGCGAGTGTCTTCGACGGCGACTCCCGTTGGCAGGGGCTCGACGTGCCCAAGGGCGAACTGTTCTCTTGGGATCCGGATTCCACGTATGTGCGCCGGCAGACCTTCTTCGACGGCATGGGCGCCACGCCCGCCCCGGTGGAGGATATTCACGGCGCCCGCGTGCTTGCGCTGCTCGGCGATTCGGTGACCACCGACCACATCTCCCCGGCCGGCGCGTTCAAGGCCTCCAGCCCGGCGGGCAAGTATCTTGTCGAGCACGGCGTCGAACCGAAGAATTTCAATTCGTATGGTTCCCGTCGCGGCAATCATGAGGTCATGGTGCGCGGCACCTTCGGCAACATCCGTCTGCGCAACCAGCTGCTCGCCTCGGTCGGTGAAGAGGTGACTCCGGGCGGGTATACCTACGATTTCCTGACCGGCAAGCCGTCCACGATCTTCGAGGCTTCGCTGGACTACCGCAAGGCGGGCGTGCCTCTGGTCGTGCTCGCGGGCAAGGAATACGGCACCGGCTCGTCCCGCGACTGGGCTGCCAAGGGTACGGTCATGCTCGGCGTGCGTGCGGTCATCACCCGCAGTTTCGAACGCATCCACCGTTCCAACTTGATCGGCATGGGCGTGCTCCCGCTGCAATTCCCCGACGGCGAATCCGCGGAATCGCTCGGCTTGAACGGCACCGAAACCTTCGACATCGAAGGCATCGACCAACTCAACAACGGTGAAATCCCGCAAACCGTCCATGTGACCGCCACCAAGAGCGACGGCACCAAGATCGAATTCGACGCGACCGTGCGCATCGATACCCCCGGTGAAGCGGATTACTACCGCGACGGCGGCATCCTGCAATACGTGTTGCGCAACCTCATGGCTGGCAAGCGGGCTTAACCGCACCCATCCTGTGACGGGCCGCGCCTGCCGCCTTATGGTGGCGTGCGCGGCCCGTCGTGGTTTCCCACCGCGGGGGAGTGTGTCGTAGAATCGCAACAGAGAGATCACGCCGGATATTCGCGGCGAGGGGAGGCATCATGGCAATCAGCGCGTCGGAAGTGCCGCTGGGTCGAGTGTTCACATCGGATTATCGTCTGTCGATCCCATCATTCCAGCGGGCGTATTCATGGCGTCCGGGCAATGTGCGGCAGTTGCTGGACGACATCCGTTCAGCAACCCAGACACCGCAAACCCCGTATTTTCTTGGCTCGATCATCTTGGTGCACGATAAAGGCAACAAGTATGAAGTCATCGACGGGCAGCAACGTCTCGTATCCCTGACCATCATCATCGCGGCGTTGCGCGAGCTTGAAGACGACCCGGGTGTGTCCCGCGATTTGACGAACCTTCTGGTTGACCCAGGCGACAGACTGCGTCATATCGATGTGGCGCCCAGACTTACGCTGCGTGAACGGGACGCCGCGTTCTTCGCCTCCTACGTGCAGGAAGGCAACCTCGAATCCCTGTTCGATCTGCGCGACATGGACATGGAGACCAACGCACAACGCAACATCCACGACAACGCGCAAGCCGCCTATGACACGTTCGCCGCGATGAATGACGATGAACGGCATGCGTTCGCCTCGTACATGGTCAACAAGGTGACGTTGGTCATTGTCTCCACGGATGACTTGCAAGGCGCCCACCGGGTGTTCGACGTGATGAACATGCGTGGCATGCCGTTGACGGTGTCAGACGTGTTCAAGGCCAAAGCGGTTTCCGCCATTGCTGAAACGCAGCGCGACCTGTATGCCATGCGCTGGGATGAGATCATGGATCCGCTCGGGGACGACCCGGCATCCTGTGAGGGCTTCTTCAGGGATCTCCATCTGATCGTCTCTCGGAAAGTGGATTGCCCGCGTCTGATCGACCAGTTCTTGGATGACGTGCTCGCCCCATGCATCGACGACAAGTCGGTCCCGCGTTTCATTGACGAGATCCTGTCGCCGTACATGCGCGCATGGCGTGTGCTGGAACGTCCGACGGACACCAATCTGCCTCCGGAGGTCATTTCGATGCTCGTCGCGTTGCGCGATTATCCGAATGATGATTGGAAGCCGATTGCGATGTGGGCGTTGGTCCATTCAATCCGCAACCTTGGTGACGGTGACGCCGTCATATTCCGCCCGTCCTCTGCACATGCGAAACCGCGGGGCGGCGCTGATGGCGAGACTGCGCCTGACTTGCATGATGTGGATCGCCTGTTGCAGATCCTGCGGGCGACAGAACGCGCATGGGGAGTGGATTGCCTCAACCGCGCTACATCCATCGACCGTCGCCGGCGTGCTGCGATCACCGTTCGCGATCTGGACAAAGGCATGTCGCCTTCCACGGTACCGGGTCTGACCATCGACCAGACCTCCGCCCGGCGTGCGCTGATCCGATTGCGAGGCGAAATGCCGAACGACCCCTCGCTTCCGCGGCTTCTGCTCATTCGCGCGAACGAGCAGAGCAGCGGGTTCGCCATCGCCCGTCCACGCAGTCTGCAAGCCGTGCGTATCATGCCCGAACCCACCGGCAAAGACAAGCTGGAGGACGGCTGGACCCAAGCGGACTTGGAATACTGGTCGGATCGCCTGGGCAATATGGCGTTGAGTCAAACGAACAACACGAAATTGGGGCAAGTGACGTCGTTCGGCGACCGACGCGACCGGATGCTCACGATGAGTGCATCCAAACGCTTCCCGCTGACCCGACAGTTGGAGGATATCGTCACATGCACGCCGCAGACGCTTGCAAGTCGTCAGCAGGAGACGGTCGAACTGATCGCGCAGTACTGGAAGATCCCATACGACCATCAGGATATCCAATCCGCGCTTGCATCGCACAACCAGCATGACGCCGATGAATCCGATGCAACGCAGACGAAGACCTCGCGTCGTGTGACCATCGCAGCGGTATTGCGTTCCGGCTTGTTGACCCCCGGCGAGCAGCTGGAATGGAAGCGTCCGCGCAAAGGCGAACTGTGGAAAGCAGAAATCACCTCGCAAGGCACGATGCGTTTGGAAAACGGCACGGAGTACACCACGCCTACGGCGGCTGCACGTGCGGTGGGCGGAGGCAGCCAAGGGCTCAACGTGTGGAAACGCAGCGATGGCACCAGTCTGGCCGATATCTGGAAACAGTATCGTATGCGCGGCTGATGCGCGGATCATGGCTTCTTTTGGCCTGTGCGCGTGATGACCGGTGATGACCTGTGGTGGCATGCTGCGTGCCGAATCCCGCTGGGCGTGCCCGGATGACGGCGTGCGGCGAATCTGTGCCGACTTGGGGAGCGGCAGCCGGACAAGGCATGGCATGGGTTAGGGTAGAAACGATTGATGATGATGGTCGCGAAGGGACGTTAAGCAGATGAGCGCCATACGATATTGCCCGCATTGCGGTTCGGAAGTCTTCTACGACGGGGATATCTGCATGAATTGCGGCGGTTCGCTCGAAGGGCCGGATCTTCGCGGGTCCGACACGCCAACCCAGGCGATTCCACGTCGCACGCAACCCGTGCCTTCGGCATATGGCGCTCAAGAACAGCCCACACGCCCCATATCGCGACGCGAATACATCCAGCAGGCGCAAATGGCTGCCATCAACGGGTCCTCTGATCTCGCCGCGCTCGCAGCGTCAACCCATTCGGTTATTCCACGGGCAAAAATGCGGCCGGGTGCCGCCCACAACACCGTCGGAACAGTCGATGGGGTACAGCCGAACGCCGATGGCGATACTCGTGATGATGCGCAGAACACGGAACAATCACCCAACCGTGCGGGGCAGACAGACGCAGGGCAGGCTGGCGCACAGAGCGACGATGCCGATTCCAGGCAGGAGCGCAAGAACTACAATTTCGCGCTTGACTGGGCGTCGGATACGTGGGGGATTCCGCCGCTTCCGGAAGGAATCTGGAGTCTGAACGCCGATGATGCCGAGGGCAGGTCCGCGGCTCCGTCGGAACAACAGCCCGACCATCAGCCGGGGACACAAACCCAAGCCGAAGCTGAGAACGTGCCGGATGGCGAATCAGACGCCGATAACGCCAATCAAACCGAGAACGCCGGTACCGTTGCCGGGAACGCCGGTACCGTTGCCGGGAACGCCGATGCCGTTGCCGACAGCGAACCTGATACAGGTGATGTCGCGGATGCCGATGCTGCTCACTTCGATACCGCCGAACACGGGGAGGAGCCGACTGCGCAGGACGCGGATATGATCTCGCCCCAAAAGGAGACTTCGCCGTCTTCGCCGGTGTCGCCGAATCAAGAACCCTCGGATCGTACCGAAATCCCACAGACACCAAGGGTTTTGAACACCAAGCACACTCCGGACATCGAGGAAACCGGACAGGCCGAGGAAGCTTCGCAGCGATCGGAAGAATCGGAACAGTCGGAAACAATCGAAGCATCGCAGGTTTCCGCGACTTCCGAACAATCCCAATCCACGCAGACCCCGCAAGCCGCGGCAACCGTGGAAGCCCCGCAAGCTGCTGACGCCTCAGCGCAAAGCGGCCATACACCGAACGACGAGGCATCGTCTTCGCCCGTGTCGGCGCAGCATCCGCCGATTGAGCAGACGCCGGCGACGGAACCCGCAGAAGCAGAAGATGCCCGGCGAGGGGACGGACGAGTTGAAATCCCGTCTGATGCCCCATCCGCAAGCATGATGCCCTCCGACATGCAAGAATCCGGCAATGACGAGCCGACCGAGGTCATCGACCGCGATGCCATCGGCACGGAAACCGGCCCATTGCCGTACAACATCCCTCCTGCCGAAATGACGGGACGTACTGCGGCGATATACGAGTCCACGAACGAATTCCCATTCTCATTCGGACAGCCCGGCAACCAGCCGAATACACGCGAGGAAGAGCCGTTTGCGTCTGACGAAACCGAAACCACCGGACAGCTTCCCGCCACTGACGGGATCACCGGCAACGACGACGAAGCGACCGTCGCCATCCCCGCCGACGCGAAGCAGCCAGCCTACCAGCCAGCCGGCGCAGCATCGCAAGCACCACGGAACGCTTCAGGCGCTCGCGTCCAGACCCCTCGTCCGGCAGCATCGTCTGCGGCTGGGCGTACCGCGTCTCCGGCGCGCAACACGCTGATCATCGTGGTCGTTATCGCACTGCTGGTGTGTGCCGGCATCGCATTCGTGGCGACCCGTCACCGTGCCGCATCCCCGGCCCAGCCGTCTGCAAACGCCACAACCAGTGCGTCTGCGACGGCAACCCCATCGGATGGGGCGTCGGCGTCATCCTCGCCGTCGCCATCTGCTTCCTTGACGCCATCGCCGGCAGGCGTGTACACGAATGACACGATGGGATACCGGGTTTCCATACCCGATGGCTACGTATGGCATGACGAAACCGATAATGGTGCGACACGAAGCTTCACCGACGATTCGATCGGCATGACCATCACCGTGACCGGAGCGTCGAATACGACCGGCGCCACGGTCGCATCCGAATACTCTGCATGCGCTTCCGGCCATAGCGTCTCCTACCATCTGCTGTCCGGGGACATCATGGTGTGCAGCTACGCGGAGAATGGCACCATCACGTATGTGAAGGAGATCGTCACCCAGCAGTCGATTCTCAGCCTGCGTTTCGATTATGCGCAGTCCGCAAAAGACCAGGGGTCGGCGGTGATCGACGAGGTATTCCCGACTTTCGTATCGACGCGCTGACACATGACGCATCATGCATTCGGGCCCGGCTCCCTGATGGGGAATCGGGCCCGAATGCGGTTATCGTAAATCTCAGTGCGGTATGCATACCGCAAATGGTGGGAATCCGTTCAGTCGCGGCTGCCGAACAGACGCAGCAGATACAGGAACATATTCACGAAATCAAGATACAGATTCAACGCGCACACAATCGACAGGCTCTTGATCGCTTCGGGCTGACCGGCATACTGCGCGAACAGGACACGCGTCTTCTGCGCGTCATACATGGTCAATCCGGCGAAGATAAGCACGCCGATCGCGGAAATCACCATGATACCGGTCGAACCAGGCGCCACGAGCATGATGATGAGCTCGCCGACAATCAAGGCGATAAGCGCGGCGAGAAGGATGGGGCCGGCTTTCAACAGACTGGAACGCATGGTCAGCGACAGCATGGTCAACACGAAGAAGAATCCGGTGCACAGCGCAAGTACCGTCCCGATTGAGCCGAGGTCGTAGACCATGAAAATCGAGCTCAAGGTGAAGCCCATCAACGCGGCATACAGGTAGAACAGGACGCGTGCGGCACCTGCTTTCAGGCTCATCGCCTGATTGCCGATGGCGATGGCCATGATGATCTGCACGAGCATCAGGCCGATCCACCCCAGGCTGCCGGTGGCCGCCAGGAAGCTATTGAGCAGTCCGAAGGTCTGCGTGAGCACCGCAACGACGGCGGTGATTGCAAGGCCGGCGGTCATTTCGGCATAGGCGCGTGTTATTGACGTCCGTTCCGCGCGTTCGGTGGCCGATGCGACCTGTGCGGGAATGGCCGAAGCCGGGGCTGCATATGCGGTTCCGGCACCTGCGCCCGCGGGGGACTGATAGTAGGGGTAAGCGACCTGTGGCTGTGCGGTCGGCTGGCCGTATTGGGGCTGGCTGTACTCAGATTGCGCCTGCCCGTTGTACTGGTACTGGGGGCTTTGAGATGAAGGATTCTGATGTTGCTGATCGTAGGTCATAATCGCTCCTTTCTTGTTCATCACTCTATGGTCTTTTGCTGGGAATCATCTTGGAATAGGCGTCCGAGTAGTCGTTCCGGGTCAATCTGCGCGAGGATCGTCCCGAGGAAAATCATCGCGCAGCCCGCATAACCGCGCCCGGACATCGTCTCATGCAAAATCAGCGCTCCGCCCACAGCAGAGAAGAACGATTCCAGCGACATAATCATCGACGCCTGCGAAGGCGGAACATATCGTTGCCCGACCACCTGGAGCGTATAGGCGACACCCACCGACATGACGCCCGCATACGCCAGAGCGCCCGCACACGCCAACGCACCCCGCCAGTCCACCTGATGCAACGCCAAGGTCGCCACCCAGCTGAGCAAGGACACCACCAGATACTGGCCCAACGACAACATGATCGGGTTGAACCTGCTTCCCACCCGATCGATGACGAGAATATGCGTGGCATACAGCAGTGCGCTCGCCAGCAGCACCAGATCGCCCACCCCGATGCCGTGGATCGTGTCCGTGACACACAACAGATAGAACCCGACAATCGACACGATGATTGCCAGCACGGTGAGCAGATGAATCCGCCGATGCAGGAACAGGAAGCCGAGCACCGGAACCAACACGATATACAAAGCGGTCACGAACCCGGAATGCCCGGCGGACATGCTCAATTGGATCCCATACTGCTGAGATGTGGCGCCCGCCCACAAAATCAGCCCACAGACCGCGGACCACCATGCCAACGTGCCCGGACCGGCATGGCGATCCTCGGTCTGCGATTGCACCGTGCGCCCCACCCCAAGCCGGGACAGCACCACAAGCACGGGTATCAGCGACACCGCGCCTAAGGTGAACCGGACCGCATTGAAGAACATGGGGGATACCGATTGCATGCCTTGCACTTGACTGACGAAGGCGAAACCCCAAATCAGGGACGTCAGCAACAGCAATACACTGCCGACGATCCGACGCCGTTTCTCATTCTCTCGCATATTCCCAGCATATCCGACACCGTTGGCTACGCGCGGGCGGCGATTGCAATACAGCACAAGCATTGACCGTGGGGGAGTCTACAGTGGACTGACGGTGACACGGGGTGCCGACAGGCTGAGAACACACCCGTTGAACCTGATCTAGTCAGCACTAGCGAAGGGATGTCCGGCATGAGCGAGCCGCAATACCAGCAATCGAACGACAATCCGCATACCACCCCCGCCATGATGGCGCTTTCGCGATTGGAAGCCGAGGCGGAGCGCGCAGCGGACGCGCCCTCGCGGCTGCGGGTCTTGTCCATCGAAGGCTCCGACCCCATCGGCGGCGCCGGCACCATGGCTGATATGAAGGCATTCACCGCACAAGGCGTATTCGGATATGCGGCCATGACCAGCGTCCTCGCCCAAAACACCCAGGGCGTGACCAGCATCGTGAACATGGAACCTGATTTCCTTGTCGCCCAGCTGAACGCGGTCAGCGACGACGCGGTCATCGACTCGATGAAAATCGGCATGCTCGGCACCCCGGAACTCGTCGAAGCCGTCAAAGGGTGGCTGTCCGCGCTTGAAGAACGCTATCGCACCGAAGGCCTGCCCAAGCCGGTCGTCGTGCTCGATCCGGTTATGTACGCCAAATCCGGCGACGCACTGCTCACCCCACAAGCCGAACACGCCTTGCGCAGCATCATCGCCATGGCAGACATCATCACCCCGAATGTACCGGAACTCGCCGCACTCGCCGATGCCGACCAGAACGCATCGGATATCGACACGCTGGAATCCATGGCAAGCGAAGTATGCACGCGGTACGGTGTCGCCGTCTACGCCAAAGGCGGTGCGCTCGCGCTCGCCGGCAGTGCATCGAGTACGGATATTCTCGCGGAGCCCTCCGATGACGATGCCGGTGTGCGCGTCACACGTATTGAAGGCCGGGCGGTGCATACGCACAATGTGCACGGCACGGGGGACACCTTGTCGAGCACGCTCGCAGCCTTGCGTCCGCAATGCGACACGTGGGAGCAGACGGCTCGCCGCGCGAAGACATGGATGAACGGGGCGATTGCCGCCGCCGACAGGTTGCACGTCGGCAAAGGGCATGGCCCGGTCGATTTCACGTGGCGACATGCGCCGACCGGCATGCGGTTCAGCGCCGACTACTGGAATCGCGTCCGGCCGATCCGTGAGCGGATCCACGGCATGCGCTTCATCACTAGCATGGTGGACGCCACGCTGTCGCTGGAGGATTTCGCGTTCTACCTGCATCAGGATGATATTTATCTGACGGATTACACGTCGCTGCTCGCCCTTGCCTCCTCGCGCGCCGACCGGCTGGACGAGCGCGTGTTCTTTGCACAGGCGGCGTCCGGCGGCGTGGATTCCGAAGTGATGTTCCACCACGATTGGTTCGTCAAGCATGGATTCGACCCGTCGCCGGTTTCCCGCTCCGAAGTGACTGCCGCCTATATCGGTCACGAGCATCGGGTCGCTGACAGCGGCTCATATGCGCGGCTCGCCGCCGTGGTCATGCCGTGTTTCTGGCTGTACGCCGCGATGGGCAAGGAAATGCGCGAACAGGTGCGCGAGAAGCATATCGACGTTGAGACGCATCCCTTCGGCGAGTGGATTCGCATGTATTCGGATCCCGAATTCACGGAAAGCACATTGCGCGAGGTGCAAATCTGCGACCGGCTGGCAGCTGAAGCGTCCATCGACGAATATGAGCATATGATGCATGCGGCGCTCGTCTCATCTGAGCATGAGTTCCGCTTCTTCGAGCAGGGGTTGACCAGGCCGGCGCTTGGATTCTAGGATTTCGCCCGTCCCGGCGGTGTTGCCGCCGCCGGGGATGGGGGGGGGAATCGCGACAGGCTTTCCTGCCGGACTACCGTTCGGCCTCATGAACGCCGGATGGTAGCCGGGGGGCGGGCGGGCTGCCGTGACCGTCCGGAAGCGCGAATCATGCCTGCGGAGCCTCGTCCACGCGCGGAGCGCCGGTGATATCGCGGTGGATGCCCTGCATCTGTGCTTCGATGTTCTGCAGGCTGCGGGCGCAGTCGAGCAATGTCTGCGAATGCTCGGCGAGCTTGGAATCAGGCAGATCGGACTTATACCGCAGCTGATGCTCCAGACTCGCCCAATAGTCCATCGCGATGGTGCGGAACTGGACTTCGACCGGCGTGTAATGCGCACCGGACGACAGGAACACCGGGACGGCGTAAATCACATGGAGGCTGCGGTAGCCGTTTGGTTTGGGGCTTTTGATGTAATCCTTGACGCGCAGCACTTGGATATCCGATTGCGCGGACAGATAGTTCGACACCGAATACACGTCGTCGCGATAATTGCAGATGACACGGATGCCTGCGACATCGAACAGATTGTCTTTGATCGACCGTGTGTTGATCGGCAGCGACTTGCGCTGCAGCTTGCCCAGAATGGAATCCACCGATTTCAGTCGCCGTTCCATATGATGGATCGGATTGTGGGCGAATCGCACTTGGAACTCGCTGTCGAGAATTTCCAGCTTCGTGCTGATTTCATACATCGCGCCTTCATACACCTGCATAAGGTCGATGAACTCGGTGATTTCCTCCGCGGGGAAATGCTCTCCGAGCTTGATATTGCCCAGTCGGGCTTCCATCTCTCCGATATTGATGCGGTTATGTCGGTCAAGTATCACGATTGACCATGATAGCGTGACACGCACGGATATGTCGGTGATCGGGGCGACATGCCGTTCATGGGGGTATGCCGGCGGTGTGCCGACCGGACGTTACAATCGGCGGTTATGGATGAAGCGATGATGACCGAGGCGGAGCGCGCCTCGAGACCGGCTGCCGGGCAGTCAGACATGCGGCCGGACGGCCGGGGCAAGGGCGTGTTCTATATCCATACGCTCGGCTGCCAGATGAATGTGCACGACTCCGAGCGTATCGCCGGCGTGCTTGAACAGAGCGGATATGTGCCGGCGACCGAGCGTCAGATCGATCAGCATGATTTCGATCTTGTGGTGATGAACACCTGCGCTGTGCGGGAAAACGCGGCGGAGCGTATGTATGGCACCATCGGCCGGTGGGCGCGCTACAAGCATGCGAATCCGCGCGTGCAAATCGCGATCGGCGGGTGCATGGCCCAGCTTGACCGTGAACGCATCGCCAAACGAACCCCGTGGGTTGATGCGGTGTTTGGCACGAAAAGCATCGCCTCACTGCCACGACTGCTTGATCAGGCGCGTGCGACCGGCGAGCCGCAGATCGATGTCGCCAACGACCTGACGTATTTCCCCAGCCAGCTGCCTGCCGCCCGCTCGTCGCGTATCTCCTCATGGGTGTCGATTTCCGTGGGCTGCAACAACACGTGCACGTTCTGCATTGTGCCCACCACCCGAGGCCGCGAACATGACCGTCGTCCCGGTGACGTGCTCGCCGAAGTGCGCGAATGTGTCGCGAACGGTGCCAAAGAGGTGACGCTGCTCGGGCAGAACGTCAACTCCTACGGGTACGGGATGGGCGATCGCTATGCGTTTTCCAAACTGCTGCGCGCCTGCGGGCAGATTGACGGGCTGGAACGCGTGCGGTTCACTTCGCCTCACCCTGCCGCGTTCACCGACGATGTGATCGACGCGATGGCACAGACGCCGAATATCATGCACCAGCTGCATATGCCGTTGCAATCGGGGTCCGATCGCGTGTTGCGCTCCATGCGGCGTTCGTACCGCACGGAACGCTTCCTCACCATCCTGTCCAAAGTGCGTGAAGCCATGCCTGACGCCCGTATTTCCACCGACATCATCGTCGGATTCCCCGGAGAGACCGAGGAGGATTTCCAACGCACCCTCGACGTGGTTGAACAGGCGCGATTCTCAACGGCCTTCACCTTCGAGTATTCGCCGCGTCCGGGGACTCCTGCCGCCGCGATGGAGCAAATCCCCAAGCAGGTCGTCCAGGAGCGTTTCGATCGCCTGCTGGCGCTCCAGCAGCGCATCACCCAGGAGGAGCTTGACAAGTTCGAAGGGCGTGATGTCGAGGTCATGGTTACCGGCACCCATGGCAAGAAAGATGACGAAACGCATCGTGTCACCGGTCGTGAACGGACCGGCGCGCTGGTGCATATCGGCGTGCCTGAAGGCTGTCCGCAACCGCATATCGGTGATTTCGTGACGGCGACGGTCACCCATGCCGGCGAGCACAACCTGATCGCCGACCCCGATCCGCAGGCGGGGCAGACGTATCGGGTCCGTCGCGGCTGAACGCGTGCAACCGGCGCCTGTGCAACGCCCGGGTGAGTACAGTGGTGGGGAGAAGACAAGCAGAATGGAGGCTCGAATGCGGCAGACGGATGGCGAAAGTGAACCGATAAACGAACGGAAGGATCCCGCGCAGCACACCGGCGCAGGGCAACCGCAGGTTTCTGCCCGTGTCGTGTCGATTGTCGGGCCCACTGCTTCAGGCAAGACCGGATTGGGCATCGCCATCGCCAAAGCCCTCGCGGATCGCGGCGAACGCGCGGAAATCGTGAACGCTGACGCCTACCAGATGTATCGGGGGATGGATATCGGCACCGCGAAGCCGACCGCCGAGGAGCAGGCCGAGGTCCCTCATCATCTGCTGGACATCATCGACCCGGATGACACGATGAGTGTCGCCCGGTTCCAGACGCTTGCCCGCGAGTGCATCCATGATTTGCAGGCGCAAGGCATCCGACCGATTCTGGTCGGCGGCTCGGGCCTGTACGCGCGAGCGGCGATCGACGATATCTCTTTCCCCGGTACGGATCCCGAGGTCCGTGCCCGCCTGGAACAGCGCGAACATGAGGAAGGTGCCGCCGCACTGTTCGAGGAATTGAAAGCCAAGGATCCCGATGCCGCAGCGCGCATGGACCCGCATAATCCGCGTCGGACCATCCGTGCCCTTGAGGTCATCGAGGTGACCGGACGCCCGTATTCGGCGAGTCTGCCGCGCTACCGGTATGTGATTCCCAGCGTGCAGATCGGACTTGATTTGCCGCGGCGTGAGCTTGACGACCGGATTATGCAACGCACGCAGTCGATGAGGGAGCATGGATTCGTTGACGAGGTGCGGCGGTTGCGGCCGCATCTGGGGTTCACCGCCGGTCGCGCGCTCGGCTACCAGCAGATCATCGACTATCTGGACGGCATCTGGGATGAAGATGACGCGTTCTTTGACATCGCGCAGAAGACCCGTCGTCTGGCCCGCAAGCAGATGGGATGGTTTGGCCGCGACCCGCGGATTCATTGGCTGGAGGCGTTGAACCCTCAGCTGCTGGACAATGCGATGGCGATCATCGACCATGCGGACGCGGGGGAGTACGATGCGATTGACGCGCATGCCGATGAATATGTCCAGCATCATCTCGGCGATATTCAGGCTTAGTGTGTCAGGCGTCGGCGATGTGACCGCCGGTCGCTAGAATCGGAGTCGCTATGGCACGAACCACATCCTCATCCTCATCGCAAGAGCGGAAGACATCAACCCGTCGCAGGTCGAGCGGGTCCTCGAAACGTACCGGTACCGAAGACGCTGACCGCACGCGGGTGCTGTCTGAAGACGAGCGTCTCGCCGGCGAGGAACCGTTGTGGAAGAAACTGCTGCTCGCCATCCCGCGAGGCTTCGGCGCAGCGGTCAGGGCGCTTACGGGCGTCGGTGAGTATGATCCCACATACCGGCGTGACGGCCTGTGTTTCGTGATGGTGATTCTTTCCATCCTGTTCTGCGCTTCGGAATGGTTCCGGGTCAACGGCGCGTTGAGCCGGATGCTGCATACGCTTGCAGCCGGCGCGTTCGGCGTGATGAGCGTCGTGCTGCCGGTATTCCTCGCGATTGTGGCGTTCCGGCTGATGCGCAATGCCGGCAAGGATTCCGACAATCCTCGTGTGGTGACGGGGTGGGTGTTGCTGTTGTGGTCGATATGCTCGATCATCGATGCCGTCGCGGCATCCGATACCCATGGTTTCGATCTGTCGGTGCTTGAGAATGCCGGTGGCGTGTTCGGCTTCCTGCTGGGCTCTCCGCTCACATGGGGACTGTCGAAGGTGTTTGCGGTCATCGTGTTCGTGGTCGTCGCCTTGTTCTCGCTGTTGTTGATCACGCGCACCCACGTCCAGGATCTGCCTGACCGATTCCACGCATTGGCTGATCGTCTTGGAATCGGCGCGAATCGCGACGACGAGCAGGAGCGGGGCGAAGACGATGACGAACAATTCCCCAATGAGGTGCGTGTCGGCGACGGTGTGATGCAGATGGCCGAAGGCGTTCCTGCGCACGACGGCTCCGATGATGACGAGGATGTACAGCCTGAACGCAAACCGGGATTCTTCGCCAGGCTGTTCCACCGCAAACCCAGACAGGACAGCGACGACCGTCTCGACGAATACGCGGGGGACGAGGCATTCTCCCATGCCGCCAAGCAGCATGGCGAAGCAGCTGAAACCCGTCTGGGCGGCCCGCGGACCGTGTCTTCGGATGCATCCCCGATGCTCTCCGACGGCTCCGATGGTTCGGATGCCACACGTGGCCTCGGGCAGACTGCTGCCGCTGTTCCTGCCATTGTTCCTGCTGCGCACGCGTCCGGGACGGGCAACGATCCGTGGGCGGCGATCGCCGCGAGCCAGGTGCCGGGCGGCGGGATCCATGCTGCGGATGCCTCCGATACCGCCGGTGCCGTGGATCCGGAAGGCACCGGCGCCTACGGGTCGTCCGAAGGGCATCCTGACAGCGGTGACGGGCAGGTTGGCGGTCCGACCCTTGCGGACCCTGATGAAAACCAGCCGTATCAGCTTCCTGACCTCGGCATGCTTGTCAAAGGCAAGCCTCATGCGATGCGCACCCCGGCGAATGACAATGTCATCCGTGCGTTGACCAACACGTTTGAGCAATTCAAGGTCGACGCGAAGGTCGTCGGATTCCTGCGCGGGCCGTCCGTCACCCAGTACGAGGTCGAGCTCGGTCCTGGTGTCAAGGTCGAAAAAGTCACCAATCTGCAACGCAATATCGCGTATGCGGTAGCCAGTTCGGACGTGCGTATCCTGTCGCCGATCCCGGGCAAGTCGGCGATCGGCATCGAAATTCCGAATATCGACCGTGAAATCGTGCATTTGGGTGACGTGCTGCGTTCGGACAAGGCCCGGAACGACCCCAATCCGATGCTTGCCGGTGTAGGCAAGGACGTCGAAGGGCATTTCGTCACCGCAGACCTGACGAAAATGCCGCATCTGCTTGTCGCCGGCGCCACCGGTTCAGGCAAGTCGAGCTTCATCAACTCGATGCTGATGTCGATTATCATGCGTGCCACGCCCGAGCAGGTGCGTCTGATTCTCGTCGACCCCAAACGTGTCGAATTGTCTGCGTATGCGGGCATTCCGCATCTGCTCACCCCGATCATCACCGATCCGAAACATGCGGCGCAGGCGCTCGAATGGGTGGTCAAGGAGATGGACGCGCGCTATGACGACCTGCAGTTCTTCGGTTTCCGCAATATGAAGGATTTCAACAAAGCGGTGATGGAAGGCAAAGTGCATGCCCCGGCAGGGTCGAAGCGCAAGGTGGCACCGTACCCGTACCTGCTGGTGGTCGTCGATGAGATGGCCGACCTGATGATGGTCGCGAAGAACGATGTCGAAAGTTCGATCCAGCGCATCACCCAGCTGGCACGTGCGGCTGGCGTGCATCTCGTGCTCGCCACTCAGCGCCCGTCGGTCGATGTGGTGACCGGTCTGATCAAGGCGAATATTCCGTCACGTTTGGCGTTCGCGACCTCTTCAGCCACGGATTCGCGCGTGATTCTCGACACGACCGGCGCCGAGACCCTTATCGGGCAGGGCGATGCGTTGTTCTTGCCGATGGGACAGGCACGGCCGATCCGCGTGCAGGGCTCGTGGGTCGGGGAGTCCGAAATCCGCAAGGCGGTCGAATTCGTGCGCACCCAGCGCAAGCCGCATTATCGCGAGGATATCGAGCAGATGGCCAAGGAGGCGGACAAGCATACGGTCGATCCGACCGAAGACATCGGCGATGACATGGATGTGCTGTTGCAAGCCGCCCAGCTGGTGGTTTCCACCCAGTTCGGCTCGACCTCCATGTTGCAGCGCAAGCTGCGTGTCGGTTTCGCCAAGGCGGGTCGCTTGATGGATTTGCTGGAATCGCGGGGTGTCGTCGGTCCGTCTGAGGGCTCCAAAGCCCGAGAGGTGCTGGTCCAGCCTCAGGATCTGCCGCAGGTGCTCGCGTTCATCGAGGGCAAAACCGATTCAATTACCTCCGACGGGCAGTCAGATGCGGATGGAGCTGTGCCGGAGCAGTAATCGGGGGAAGGGATCTGGCGCGATATTCGGTGTGCGATTTCGGGCGCTGACATCTCGCGTGCCTGGAGTCTCTGAGCCGTTTGTGGCGTGTCCTGGTCCGGCCTAGGTCAGGCGCCATGAGCCATCCACCGTCTGACACGGCGGGGTCTGTTCGTGCGATGCCGGTGGCACTATTGAAGTGTCAGCGGGATGGTACATTCGTGGGATGCGTTCTGGGATGTACGATGCCGTCAGTGAATTCACAGCTTGTTGTCATCGACCGGTAGTGCAGTAAGGGTAAGGTGAACGGTATGCAGACTGAACATGAACATAAACCATCGCTTCTGGACGGATGGAACAGCCCTCCGAACATCGTTACGTACACGCGCATTGTGCTGGTGCTGGTCTTCCTCGGCATCGACATCGCCGCCGGCCCGTGGGGCTCCCACAACACCGGTCTTCGATGGGCTGCCGCGATTCTGTTCATCATCGCCGCTTCGACCGATAAGCTCGACGGGTGGATGGCCCGCACATACAATCAGGTCACCGAATTGGGCAAGCTTATGGATCCGATCGCCGACAAGCTGCTGACCTGCTCGACGCTCATCGTCGCTTCCGCATTCGGCGAGGTGTTCTGGTGGGTGACCATCCTGTTCCTGATTCGTGAGATCGGTATCACGGTCATGCGGTTCTTCGTCATCGACACCGGCGGCAAGGTCATCGCGGCAGACAAGGCAGGCAAGTACAAGACACTGTGCCAGTGCATCGGCTTGGGCATGCTGCTGGTTCCTGCGTACACGTTCATCACGAACGGCACCGCGCTGAATGTCTACACGTTCATCACGAACTTCCTGATTTACGTGGCACTCTTCCTGTGCCTGTATTCCGGAGCGTTGTACGTGTACCGTGTCGTCAAGGCGCGTCGGACGCCCGCACAGACTGCGGAGCAGTGAATGCCGCAAGACAGCTACGACGTATCCCAGCGTGACCTACTCGCCGCGCAAGTGTTGGAGTATTGCAAGCAGCATGGCGTCAAAATCGCCGCCGCCGAGTCATTGACCGGCGGACTGCTCGCAGATGCTTTCGTGCGTATCCCGGGGGCGTCCGAGGTGTTTCTCGGGTCCGCTGTCACGTACGACATTCGGGCGAAAGCGAAGATCCTTGGCGTCGACGCCGCTCTGCTGGCGCGCGAGGGAGCTGTGCATCCGCAGGTCGCTCGACAGATGGCCGCCGCGACGGCTCGCCTGTACAACCAGCCGGAGTATGACGACCGTGTGATTGGCCTGTCAACCACAGGCGTGGCGGGCCCCGGGCCTGACGCAGACAAACCCGCCGGGCTGGTGTATATCGGATGTTCTCTTCCCGCTGTCGTAACGGGAGAGGGGCGCGTTGAATCTGCGGTGGAACTGCATCTGCACGGTGACCGTGAGCAGGTGCGTGAGCAGACCGTATGGCATGTGCTGCGCAATGTGAGGCAGCTCACAGTTGGGCTACAGGAATAATTTCGAGGCACTTGCGGTTGTTCATGATGTAGTGAAAACGACACGAAGCCGAAAGGGGTTGCGCAGATGGAAACGATGACCCAGACCGAACAGATGACTGAAACCAAGACCGTTCAGAGCACGCAGATGCATTCGGGGCAGGCGGCGCGTATGCGCGATTTGACGCCTGCACAACGCCGAGCCGTGATGTTCGCGCAGCAGCAGGTGCTGCGTGCACGTGCCGCGAAGAAGGCGAAGGACGAGCGCCAGTCCGCGCTCACCCGCATGTGGCAGGAGGAAGACGCCGAGCATACCAAGCCGCATGCGACGCTTCGGAAGCGTGAGGACGCCTCGCAGATGAAGGATGTTTCGCTGCGCGAAGCCATCGGTCATGTTCTGCGTGATTTGCGTACTCGTGACCACAAGACATTGCGTGAGGTCAGCGAGAAGGCCGGCGTCTCCTTGGGATATCTTTCCGAGGTGGAGCGTGGCCAGAAGGAAGCCAGCTCCGAGCTGCTCAGCTCCATCGCCGCCTCCCTTGGATTGAGCACGGCGCAGATGCTGCGCATGGTGGCGGACTATCTCGATTCGGTCCACGCCTGAGGGTGATTGACTGACTGAAGAGTATGGGCGTCTTCTGCCGGTATCGGCGGGAGGCGCCCATTGTTATACCTGGTGGACGCCTGGGGCCATGCGCGATGGTGCTGCGTGGGATGGGGGTAGTTACGCGCAGCGATGCCATGGAACGGTGTTGGCCGGCTTGTAGCCCGGTCGTGCGAGACTTGCTGCGTGCGTGAACGAGAATTCTGGCAGCTGTTGGAGGAGGTATTCGGCCGTGTATATGGTCGAAGCCTGTCCAGGGACCAGCGGTTGCCGAAGCTGGGCGATATGACGGTGGTCGAGGCGCTTGCCGCGGGGGAGGAACCCCGGGTCGTGTGGAATGTACTGTGCGACCAGATGGATATCCCTGATTCCAAGCGTTGGGGGAAGGATCATAACGCGCCGCCGCTCCCGGCTGGCCGGTGAATCGGTGATGGTTGTCGTCTGGCCTATGGATGGTATTCGAACATTTGTTCGCATGGTGCGGTATAGTGGTCAACGTACGACACGATTGCGTGGCGGCGCCACTCGCAGGCCGGTCCGCGGACGGCAATGCATCCTTTGACCACATTGCCAGTGCGGGGTGGAACCATCCGGATGGTTCACATAGCGTGGAATTCGTCGCTGAAATCGTGAAGATAAGGAGAACACATGGCACAGCAGACAAAATCGGCGAAGGCGTCGGGCGCCAAAGCAGGCGGAGCCGGCCAGGAATCCGGGGCACATGAAATCGACCCCCGGCGCAAAGCCGCATTGGACACTGCGCTTGCGCAGGTCGAGAAGAGCTTCGGTAAAGGTTCGGCTATGCGTCTGGGCGATCGTCCGGAGCAGAACGTCGAAGTGATTCCCACCGGTTCACTTGCACTTGACATGGCTCTCGGCATCGGCGGGTTGCCGCGCGGCCGTATCGTGGAGATTTTCGGTCCGGAATCTTCCGGCAAAACCACGCTTGCGTTGCATGTGGTTGCCAATGCCCAGAAAGCCGGCGGTGTCGCTGCCTTCATTGATGCGGAGCATGCCCTTGATCCGGTGTACGCTCGCCATCTCGGCGTGGACACCGATTCACTGATTGTCTCCCAACCAGACAATGGCGAACAAGCACTGGAAATCGCGGATATGCTTATCCGGTCCGGCGCGTTGGATGTGATTGTCATCGATTCCGTTGCTGCGCTGGTGCCGAAGGCCGAAATCGAAGGTGAGATGGGCGACAGCCATGTCGGTCTCCAGGCGCGTTTGATGAGCCAGGCACTGCGCAAGATGACCGGTGCCCTCGCACAAGCCAATACCACGGCGATTTTCATCAACCAGTTGCGTGAGAAGATCGGTGTGTTCTTCGGGAATCCGGAAACCACCACAGGCGGTAAAGCGTTGAAGTTCTATTCGTCGGTGCGCATGGACATCCGTCGTATCCAAACCCTGAAAAATGGCGATGAAGCCGTCGGAAGCCGTACCAGGGTCAAGGTCGTCAAGAACAAGATGGCCCCGCCGTTCAAGTCCGCTGAATTCGACGTGCTCTACGGCGAAGGCATATCCAAAGAAGGTTCGATTATCGATATGGCGTTGCAGAGCAATGTCATCAAGAAATCGGGTTCATGGTTCACCTATAACGGTGATCAGTTGGGCCAAGGCCGTGAGAATGTGCGCAAATATCTCAAAGACAACCCTGAGCTGTCGGAGGAGATTGAAACCAAAGTCAAAGAGGCGTTCGGGCTGATCAAACCAACTGACCAGTTCGCAGAAGGCGATGAGACCGCTGCGCCCGCCGCGTCGGCGGGCGATGCCGCAGCCAAGGCATCGGCTTCCGGTTCAGCGTCGTCGGCGTCGAATAAAGCCTGATCGATGATTGACGCCGAAGCGTTCATTGCGCAGCACGGTACACCCATCGTCGCGGCTGATGTTGAGCACAGCACGACGATGGGCGTACCTTCTCAGTCAAACGCGCATGATGACACGGGCAACGTGAGTGCGGAAGAACGAGACAAGTCGGGCAGTCGGGGGCCTGCGCGTGGGTGGAAGCGCCACGGGAAGCGGGAAGCCGCACGCTCATCATGGGCAGGTGGTAGTGGAGCCAAAGCAGTGGCTCGGTCCAAGGAATGCCCGTGCGATTCCAGCGATGAGGATGCTTGCCGAGAAGCAGCATTGCGTCTGCTGGACTGTGCGGATCGTTCCAGCGGCGCCTTGCTGGAGCGTCTTGTCCTCAAAGGGTATGACGAAACCGTTGCCGATGCTGTCGTATCGAGACTGCGTGAGGTTGGTCTCGTCAACGACGAAGAATACGCCAGATCAGTGGTTCGGTATTGCGCGGGGAGAATGCTGGGAGAGCGCGGCACGTTGCTTGAGCTGTCGCGGAAGCATGTCGACCGTGCACTCGCACAGCAAGTGGTCGGCGAAGCGCGTGATGCCGGTGTATTCGTCGATGCGGCTTGGGAGCTGGGGCGCAGCGTCGCCGCGCGAACCGCGGGACTTGATCTGCAAGTCAGACGCAGACGGTTCTGGGCTGCCGGCGGGCGTAAAGGCCATAGTACCGACATCTTGCGCGAAGTGTTCTATAGCCTGTTTGACAACGAAGCATGATCTTCATACCGTCGAATATCCGGTTTGGCTGTGTCCAATCGCAGACGTGCCGAAGCTGGGCTGACCATGTATCGTGCCGGGCAGCGAGCCCATCCGGCTGAGCCCGCCCGGCATCGATTCGAAGTCGTGGATCATCGGCCTTGGGTTTTGAACAATAACCGTGTGGGTGGGGGTGCAGGGCTGATGAGCGACCGTTGGCAGTGTCGGTGTGTCGCAGACATGGCGCTGCCACTGCCGCAAGCGCATCATCGCACGGATCACCAATCAGCTTCTGCCGACTCTGGTGGTGTGCTCAGTGTCGGCAGTGGGTTGCACCCCTGTTTCTGCCGACGTTGATGGAACGCTCAGTGTCGGTAGTAGGTTGCAGCTCTGTTTCTGTCGACGCTGAGATGCCTGTGAGGGTCGGTGGTGGGTTGCACCTCTGTTTTTCTGCCGACGTTGACGGTGTGCTCAGCGTCGGCAGAATGTTGCAACTCTGTTTCTGCCGACGCCGGAGGTGTGCTCAGCGTCGGTAGTGGGTTGCGGTTCAGCTTCTGCCGACGTTGAGATGCTCGTGAGCGTCGGTGGAGGGTTAGGCTGCACACGTGTTGTGGGGTATCGCCGCCGGGCTTGTTTGCAGCCTATGAAAACCCATGAGAATCGCAATATATGCAAAGGGTCCGCCGCAGTGGCGGACCCATGCGAAGTGGATGAGACCCCATATACCCCGGGTTCTGTCGTGTGCATGCACACGGATGGCCATCCATCTCGACCTGACGTTGCCGTCAGGCTCTAGCAGCCTACCCGAAGACATGGGCGAGCAACCCTTGACGTCTTCTGCTTGGCCTTGCTCCCGATGAGGCTTGCCGTGCGGCCGCTGTTACCAGTGGCCCGGTGGTCTCTTGCACCGCCGTTTCACCCTTGCTCGGCCGAAGCCGGGCGGTCTGTTCTCTGTTGCGCTGTCTCTCAGGTCACCCTGGGCGGATGTTATCCGCCATCGTGCTCTGTGGAGCCCGGAAGTTCCTCAGTCATATCGACCGCGGCCATCATGGGGTCTCAGAATCACTATTATAAGCACAAGTCCGATACAGCATGATGACAGGAAAAATTACGACACCCGAGAGCGAATTGTCTTCACATTGCGAAGTATTCGGCTACAATGAAACATACCCGGACGGCGAAGACGCGGTTCGGGACAACCCACACACAGCGGGTAACACCGCTTGAGGCTAGGAGGTCCACATGGAAATCGTCATCACCGGACGTCATACGCAGGTCAGTCAGAAATTCCGTGACGTCGTTGAAAGCAAGATGAATCGTGTGACCGCAATCGCGCCGGATGCCCAGCGCGCTCAGATTGTCGTGACCCACGAGGGTAACCCGCGCCAGGCGGATACCGCCAAGCGCGTGGAGATCACCGTGATGGCCGGACGCACCGTCGTCCGTGCCGAGGCGTCGAGCTCGGACGAGTACAGCGCTCTCGACATGGCTCTGGACAAGCTGACGCTTCGGCTGCGCCGCTCTCGTGATCGTCGCAAGGACCATCGTCGCGGCTATGTCAACCCTGTGCCCGTCGATTTGGGTCCGGTCGAGGCTGAGGAGCCGGAGGAGTCGCAGCCCGAGGAGCCGAACAACAGCCCGCAGGCTGCCGTGGCTTCCGATTTGGGACCGGGCGAATCCGTGGAGGTCCAGGTTGGCGACACGCCGATTGTCATCCGCCGCAAGCTGCATATCGCCGAGCCGATGAGCATCGACGAAGCACTGTATGAGATGGAACTCATCGGCCACGACTTCTTCCTGTTCGTCAACAAGGAGACCGGTCGTCCGTCGGTGGTCTACCATCGTCACGGCTGGAGCTACGGCGTTTTCGAAATCGATACCGCCGAGAACGTGGCAAAGGCCAAGAAGGAAGCCTGAGAAACCTGCCATCAGGTAGCGGTTTCGTAGAATAGCGACGGGAGCCCGCGTTGCAGTGCACGCGGGCTCCCGTCATGCTGGCAGGGCAGACGACCCGCCCGTGTCGGTGCAAATGGAGAAGGGGAGTGTAAAATCCCCTCCGTCGCGTACTATGGGATGAGTTGTGTGCGGACTGAGTAGCCCGCCGCGCTCGTCGTGCTGAATGAACTAGGGAGCGAAACGTGGTAAACATCGTCGACAAGGCCCTACGTATGGGTGAAGGCCACCAGCTGAAGAAGCTGGAGAACGTCGCGAAAGCGGTGAATGCGCTTGAGGACGAGATATCGGCCCTCTCCGACGAGGAACTCAAAGGACAGACCGCCAAGTTCAAGCAGGAGCTTGACAATGGTAAGAGCCTTGACGACATCATGCCGGAGGCGTTCGCCACGGTGCGTGAGGCATCGAAGCGCACCTTGGGCATGCGTCACTTCGACGTGCAGCTGATGGGCGGCGCGGCGTTGCATTGGGGCAACATCGCGGAAATGAAGACCGGTGAAGGCAAGACGCTGGTCGCGACCCTGCCGAGCTACCTCAACGCGCTCGAAGGCAAAGGCGTGCATGTGGTCACGGTCAACGACTACCTCGCCAGCTACCAGAGCGAACTGATGGGGCGTGTCTACCGGTTCCTGGGTATGAGCGTCGGCTGCATTGTCACCGATCAGAAGCCGCCGGAGCGCCACAAGCAGTACAACGCCGACATCACATACGGCACGAACAATGAGTTCGGCTTTGATTACCTGCGCGACAACATGGCGTGGGACAAGAGCGAACTCGTACAGCGTGGCCACCATTATGCGATCGTCGATGAGGTCGATTCCATCCTTATCGATGAGGCGCGTACCCCGTTGATCATTTCCGGCCCGGCTGAGGGCGACGTCACCAGCTGGTACCGCAAGTTCGCCCGTCTGGTTCCCAAGCTCACCCGTGATGAGGACTATGAAGTCGACGAGAAGAAGAAGACCGTCGGCATCCTCGATCCGGGTATCAGCAAGGTCGAGGATTACCTCGGCATCGATAATCTCTATGAGCCCAGCAATACCGCGCTGATCGGATATCTGAACAACGCGATCAAGGCCAAGGAGCTGTTCCTGCGCGACCGCGACTACGTGGTCACCCACGGCGAGGTGCTCATCGTCGACGAGCATACAGGCCGTATTCTTCCTGGCCGCCGCTACAACGAGGGTCTGCATCAGGCCATCGAAGCGAAGGAAGGCGTCGAGGTCAAGGCCGAGAACCAGACGTTCGCGACCATCACCTTGCAGAACTACTTCCGTATGTACGACAAGCTCGCAGGCATGACCGGTACCGCTGAGACCGAAGCCGCAGAATTCATGGGCACCTACAAGCTCGGCGTGATCCCGATCCCGACCAATAAGCCGATGATTCGCAAGGACCAGGATGATTTGATCTTCCGCACGAAGAAGGAGAAGCTTCAGGCGATCATCGAGGATGTCGCCAAGCGCCACGCCAAGGGCCAGCCGGTTCTGCTCGGCACTGCGTCGGTCGAGTCTTCGGAAGTCGTTTCCTCGCTGCTTGACGTGGCGAAGATTCCGCATCAGGTGCTCAACGCAAAGCACCACGCCAAGGAAGCTGCGGTAGTCGCCGTCGCCGGTCGCAAGGGCGCCGTCACGGTCGCTACCAACATGGCCGGCCGTGGTACCGATATCATGCTCGGCGGCAATGTCGAGTTCCTGGCGGATGCCAAGCTGAAGAAGGAAGGCTACTCGCCTGAGGATACCCCGGAAGAGTACGAGAAGCGTTGGCCTGGTACGCTCGCTGAAGTCAAGGCGCAGGTCAAGGACGAGCATGATGAAGTCGCCAAGCTGGGCGGTCTGTATGTGCTCGGCACGGAACGCCACGAATCCCGCCGAATCGACAACCAGCTGCGAGGCCGCTCCGGCCGTCAGGGCGATCCGGGCGAGTCCCGCTTCTACCTGAGCCTCGAGGACGATCTGATGCGTCTGTTCAACACGCAGCTGGTCGCGCGCGTGATGTCCCGCGGTTTGCCGGAAGGCCAGCCGATCGAGTCGAAGAGCGTATCCAAGGGCGTGCGCAACGCGCAAAAAGCCGTGGAATCCCGCAACTTCGAAATCCGTAAGAACGTCCTCAAGTATGACGACGTGATGAACAAGCAGCGCAAGGTCATCTACGCTGAGCGTCAGGCGGTGCTGAAGGGCGAGGACATCCATGAGGATATCCTGCGCTTCATCGACGAGACCGTCGCCAGCTATATCCGCGGTGCGAACCGTGGCTCCGCCAAGCCGGAAGATTGGGATTGGGACGGTCTGTTCAAGGCGTTGTCCCAGGTTCTGAACATCACGGTTGACGAGGAAGAAGCCAAGAAAGCCGTGGACGGTCTCAAGGGCGATAAGGCATCCGAAGCGCTGCGCAAGTGCATTGTGGAATCAGCCAAGGAATCCTACGCGAAGCTGGGCGACAAGCTCAGCGAAGAGGCGTTGCACCAGCTGGAACGTCGTGTGGTGCTCGCCGTGCTCGACCGCAAGTGGCGTGAACACCTCTACGAGATGGATTATCTCAAGGACGGCATCGGTCTGCGCGGTATGGGTCAGCGCGATCCGCTGGTTGAATACCAGCGTGAAGGCTACCAGATGTACAACCAGATGATCGAAGCGATCAAGGAAGAGACCATTCAGCTGCTCTTCCACGTTGACATTCAGGAAGTCGCCCAGAACGAAGACCTCAGCAGCGAACATGATGAGGATGCTGCCGTCGACAAAGCCGAAGAGGCTGTCGGCATCACATCGACCGATGCGGAGGATGAGCCTACGGCGGTCAGCTCCGCTCCGGAAGATCCGAGCGAATCCGACGAGACAGCCGATGAGGACGATGCCGCTGAACACCGTGAGCCTGGTGTCGTCGGTCCGGCGCCGATCAGCCACGAGGATGTCAAGCTGCCTGCCAGCAAGCGGCCCAAGAGCGAAGAGCTCAAGAGCCCGTGGGCGGATGGCCGTACTTTCCCGGGCACGCCGAAGAACGCGCCATGCCCGTGCGGTTCCGGCCGAAAGTACAAGATGTGCCACGGCCATAACGAACAAGCCTGATTGACCACTGATTGGCGCTTTCGATGCCAATCAGTATGAATCAGCTTGATGTTCAGGCGGCGGCGTCGATATGCAAGTTCATATCGACGCCGCCGCCTGATTGTGTATCCGAGGCATGCTATGCGGTCCGTGCATAGCACGGTTTGAGCTCAGCACGGAGAGCCTGCCTGATAGGACACTGCCAATGGAAGCCTCATAATGTGGACGTTCACGCGGTTCAATACATGAAGTCGATACAATGAACCACAACACCATAACGTCAGATGCACAGGAGGGCATGATGACCGAGATCACTTGGAAGTCGATTCTCACAGAACTCGTCAACGGCAATCATCTGAATGCGGACGAGTCCTGGTGGTTCGTCAACGATCTGATGAACGGCAGCGCGAATCCTGCATGCGTCGGCGCCGTACTCGCCACCCAACAGCAGCTTGGGCTGACTGCGCCTGAAATCGAAGGCGCAGCCAAGGCGATGGTATCCCATGCCGTACCGCTTAACGTTTCGGGAGAAACCACCGATATCGTCGGTACGGGCGGCGACAAGGCTGCGACGGTGAACCTGTCATCCATGGGCGCGGTTGTCGCGGCAGCCGCAGGCGTGAAAATCGTGAAGCACGGCAATCGTGCAGCATCCTCGAAGTGCGGTTCGGGCGATGTCATTGAGGCTTTGGGCATTCCGCTTGAACTGGCTCCGGAAGCGGTCGCGGAAATCGGCGATGAAATCGGTATCACCTTCGCGTTCGCCAAGACTTTCCACCCGGCTATGCGGTTCGTCGGCCCGGTCCGTTCTGCTCTGGGTATCCCGTGCGTCTTCAACGTGCTGGGACCGATGACGAATCCGGCGAATCCGAAGCATGTCGCCATCGGTTGCGCCGACCGTAGACTGAGCCCGCTGATGGCGCAGGTATACGCCAACCGCGGTCAGAGCGGCATGGTGTACACCTCGCAGGAGGGGCTCGATGAGATGGCTCCGACTGGGCCGGTTTCAGTATGGCTGATTGAAAACGGCAACGTCACCACCACCGAATTCGATCCGATTACCGAGCTGGGTCTCGAACCGGTGACCATTGAACAGCTTCGCGGCGGCGAACCGGAGCTGAACGCCAGCATTTTCCGTGACTTCCTCGATGGCAAGCCGGTCGCTTCGAGGAGCACCGCATTGCTCAATGCCGCTTCCGCCATTGTTGCGGATGGCCACTTGGTCGGTGACGGGTCGCTCGCGGAGCGATTCCGCCAGGCGTACGCGCTTGCCACGGATGCCGTCGATTCCGGCAAGGCGAAGGATCTGTTGGATCGTTGGGTGAAGCTCGCACAATCCAAGCTCGCATAAGGAGGCATAGGCGGCAGCGCGTCGGCGCGCCAGCCGCGGTATTGCCGTCCGTGCCGCAGATACTCCGTTGAGCCATCGTATGCGTGACGTCTACCGTGAACATCGTTGGCATTGTGAGCACCGTAACATGGAGGGGCTGCCTGGAAAGCCGGGCAGCCCCTCCATCGTATATGGCGGTATATGGCGGTATGAATGGTTACACGCGCGCACCGTCGTCGAACGGGTCGGTACGCTCGTTGTGACCTCTGCGACTCGCGACAAGACCCGCTATGCCAAGCAACAGACAGACCGCGCAGACCGTTCCGATGATTCCCGTGAACTTGGGAACAAGAACCGAGGCGATGATTCCCAACACGCCGATGACTGTCAATGTGGTGAACAGGATGATTCTGCGAGGGGTTGGGGCGAAGGATGTGGGCGGAACGAATTGATCCCCATACCGATCCATCACGTCGTCGGTGTCCAGCCAGCTGGAGGCCGTGATGTCACGGGGGCCTCGGCCGGCTCCTATCGCATCATCGGTGAAGGTGCCTTGATCCAGATCGTTAACCGACAGGAGGGCTTTCTTTTCGGCGCGCTTGGCGTGTCGTTCGAATCGTTTCGCGTTGCGTGAGCGTTCGACGTCCTCAAGATCCTGCGCGTGATCGTGAGCGAACGCCTCCCATGCTTCGTCAAGCGGCTCGCCGGAGGAGGAGCCGTCCTTCGAGCCGTCGCCGGCACCGTGTGTTGGCTGCTCTCCTGACGCATTGGTATTGTTGTGCTCAGTCATAGATACCACTGTAAACGAGCGTCAAGTCAAGTCGCTGGGAGGGAGAGCCCTCGTGCTCTACTGGTTTTTCGTCAAGACCCTTGGTCCGATCGCCCGGCGTCGGTTCAACCCGACTGTCGAAGGGCTTGAAAACATTCCGCGCAAGGGTGGGGCGATTATTGCTGCGAACCATCTTGCCGTCATTGATGACGCGTTGTTGCCGATGACATGCCCGCGCATGATTCATTTCATGGGCAAAGCTGAATATTTTGAAGGCAAGGGCATCAAAGGCCGGTTCAAGAAGTGGTGGTTCACGTCGGTGGGTGTGTTCCCGGTGGATCGCTCTGGAGGGTCGAAATCTCTGGGGGCGTTGAACCACGCGAAAGAGATTCTCGAGGACGGCCATTTGTTCGGTATTCACGTTGAAGGTACCCGTAGCCCTGACGGCAAGCTGTATCGCGGCCATACCGGCGCCGCGCGGCTCGCGTTCGAAACCGGATGCCCGATTGTCCCGACGGCGATTATCGGCTCGCGCGATCTGCAGAAGCCGGGGCAGGTGATTCCGAGCAAAGGCAAATCAACGGTGATATACGGTGCGCCTATTCCTGTCGAGCGTAAGGATCCACAAGATGTGACGCATGAGGAGCTGCGCGAGTTGACGGATCGCGTGGTTCGCGCCATCGGGGCGATGAGCGGCCAGGAGTATGTCGACGAGTATGCGCAGACGGTCAAGGCAAGGATCAAAGCGGAGCAGGAGGCACAATCCTCGTCTGCGACTACTGAAAGCGCCTGATACGTCGGCAGGTTGCGAACCCCTGTCGCGGCCTGCGCAACAGACGGTACTGGGATGCGCAACGACACTTGGCATGCGTACAAAATGCATAGAGCATCTCCGTACGCGCTCGAACGCGCCAGAGCATAGCGCACACCCGAAACGCAGTCGTGCCCCCATGCGGACTGTCGCTGAACGCATGGGGGCACGACGTTTGGTCATAGAATCCGCTGATCAGACCACGGTCAAGGTGATGACTGTCTTGTTGCCGTTCGCATCACGCACACGCACCTGCTGACCTGCGGATGGTGATTGCAACCGCACGGTATGGGTCAGGTCGCCGAGCGGGGCGCTGACTTTGACTTGCAGTCCGAGCGCTTCCAATATCGAAGTGGCTTCGCTGGTGCTTTTGCCGGTCACGTCAGGCAAGGTCACCGTTTGGGGGCCTTTGGACACGACGACGTCGACGGTGTCGCCCCAATGCAGCTGCGTACCGACGGCTTGCGAGGCCGAGATGATGCTGCCGCTGGGCACGGTGTCGCTGTAATCCTCACTGTAGGAGGCTTTGAGCTGCAAGCTGTCGAACAGCGCTTGCGCTTCGTCTTTGGTTCTGCCGACGACATCCGGCATGTTCACTGGCATCGGTCCCAAGGACAGTTTCACCGTGACGGAGGCGTTATGGTCCATGGTGGTGCCCGGGTCGGGGGAGATGCTCAGCAGCGCGTTCTTGGGCACGGTCAGTGAATACTCGTCATTGTTGACGTTGTGTGAAATATTGGTGAACCCGGCTTTTTCGAGGGCAGTGAGGGGGTCTTTGCCGTCTTCGGTCGATGTGTCGGTGATATCCGAAGGGATGGTCGCCTGTCGTATTCCTTTGGAAACGGTGATTTTCACGTTCCCGGCATTGCGTTTGCTGATATGCGCGCCGACTGTGGACGGCGTGGTGGAGATGATGTTGCCCTCGTCGATGGAATCGTTGTATTCCTGGGCGACAGAGTAGGGGATGCCGGCGACGTTGAGGGTGCTGCGGAATGAGCTCCAGCTGACGTTCTTGATCGTGCAATCCTTGCCGGTCTTGCAGGTCAAATCGGTGGGTTTAGGCATCGTCCAGTAGCTGCCGGGACCCAGGTAATACCACCATGCGCCGCAGCCTGCGCCGGCGGCGAGCACCACGACCATGATGATGGCAATGATGATGGGGACTTTGCTGCGTGGGCGCCCACCACGGGAATGTTCCGCGGTACTTGAAGGCTGGATATCCGATGTGTCGGATGCGGTGATCGCCTGGGTGAAGGCATCCTGGCTGGTGATGCTTCGCGGTTTCCTGTCGGCGTTCGGGTCGGTCGCAAGAACGCGGGTGCGGGTATCTGCGCCCTTCGCGCCGTCCGTGGATCTGTTGTCCATGACGGTCGTCGAGGATACCTCCGAAGGCGTTGCCGCCGACGACATTGCGGGCGGCTGCGGCGGGGTGTCCGTGGCTCGCGCGGCGGAATCCTCGGAGCCGTTGGAATCCTTGGTGCCCATGCCGGTATCACGGCGTGGGGGCACCAACCCGTTGGGCGCCAATGGGGACACGCCGTCCCCGGTGGCTTCAGCACGTCGGGGGTCGTCGGACCGCCGGTACTGCCATGCCTCCATGGGCATTTCGGCGATTACCGGACGAAGGAGCCGCTGCGCTTCCATCGCATCAGCCGGCCGATCTTCGACTAAGCGTGCCGTCAGCCGCGCGATGAACGCAGAGACGGAGGGTTCTATGCCGGGGCATCGGGTGATGATCGGGGGAACGTCTTCATGAACGTGCTTGAACACCATCGTCACCGGATTATCCGACTGGAACGGGGGCTCGCCGGCCAGCATTTCCCAAGCCATAATGCCCACGGAGTACAGATCGCCTTGGGGGGTGGCCTGGTTGTTCTCAATCATTTCCGGAGCCAAATACGCCGCCGTGCCCAGCAACATGCCCGTTGTGGACAGGGTCGCCTGCGATGCTGCCTTCGCCAAACCGAAATCGGTGATTTGCACGTGACCGCGGTCATTGAGCAGAATGTTCTCCGGCTTGATGTCCCGGTGAACGACGCCCGCTCGATGCGCAGCGGCCAGTCCATCCAAGGTCTCCGCCACGACGCGCAGGGTCTCGCGCACAGTGAACGGCCCTTGCTGATTCATCTCGTAGCGCAGATTGACGCCGTGGACGTATTCCATGACCAGATAGTTGCGGCCGTCAATCTCCCCGGTGTCATACACCTGCACGATATGCGGGTTCGCGATGGCGGCGGCGGATCGGGCTTCGCGATGGAAGCGTTCCACGAACTGTTCACGATGAGGTCCTTGCGCCAGTTGCGCGTGCATCACTTTGACGGCGACATGCCGGTCGAGACGCACATCGATCGCCTCATATACCGTCGCCATACCGCCATCGGCGATTTTGCGCACGATACGGTACCGGTCGTCGATGATCTGCCCTTCGTTCGCGGTTTCAGTCATGTTCGCAGGCCCTTTGCTCAATGTTGATGACACCAGTCTACATGCCTCGGGCTACTCGCCTGCCGTGATGACCCGGCACGTTGTGGTGGAATCACAGGCAGGAATCGGGGATGAATGTGCGGCATGCTTCGAGCAGTCCGTCACGTGCGGTTTGGGGCAGTTGTGCATCGGCGATGGCCTGGCGTGCCTGTCCCCACAGCGTGCGGATTCGCTCGCGAGACCGTTCGACGGCGCCGCTCGATGTGAAGATCTCGATGCCGCGTTGCACCTGTTGCGTGTTCCGCGACGGGGCTTCGTACATGGCGATCAGGTCGTTTCGGTCGGATGGCGACGACAAGGCGAGGGCATCCGCGAGCAGTACGGAGCGTTTGCCTTCCTTGATATCACCGCCGACGGGTTTGCCGGTGTTTTTCGTATATCCGATGACATCAAGAAGGTCGTCGGCAAGCTGGAAGGCGACGCCGAGCGGCTCGCCGATGCGATGGGCGAGAAGTTCGGCGAATCGCGGGTCGGTTCCTGCGGCCGTCAGTCCGAGTTGCAGTGGCGCCATGGTCGTGTAACTGGCGGTTTTCCAGCGGAAGACATTCAGTGAGGCGTCCGCGAGCCGTGCCGGATCGTCCAACGGGGTCAGTTCGACGGACAGGTCGAGCACCTGGCCGACGCTGACATCGCGTTGCATGCCGAGGAACACAGCGCGCAGGGTATCGGGATTGGGCAATGACGAGGCCGCGGCATTGGCGATGGAGATGCTCACGGTGGCGAGGATGTCCCCGAGCATGAGTCCGAGGCCACGGCCGATGGATTCGCTGTGCGTCTGCTGTGCGAGCGCGCGATGGGCGCTCGGTTTGCCGCGGCGCAGATCCGAATCGTCGATGATATCGTCATGGACGAGCGCGGCGGTCTGGAACACTTCGATGGCGCAGGACAGATCAGTCATCGCCTCCCTGGCGTGCGGTGTGCGTGGAGCGTCGGTGTCGGCGTCGCCGGCGTCGAACGCGGCGAGCGCCAAGCGTGCTCTGAGACGTTTGCCTCCTTGGCTTGAAGTGACCGCCTGCGCCGCGACCGCGTGGAGGACCTGTCTGCATGACGAGGCGATTTCGGTGTCGGACACGGCGAGGTATTCGCGTACCAGGTCATCGATGCGTTGTTCTATACGTTCCAGATCTGACGGCATGCTCATGCCTATGAGGGTATCCACAGTGTTGCGACATTCGCGCCGGCGTGCCCGGGTGCGTGTCGTGACCGTGCCGCCGTGGTGAGTGATTCGCCGCTGTCGTAGCCGGTCGTGCCGGTGGTCGCCGGGCGGTCATGCATCCTTTGACCACATTCGTCGGCAAGGCTGGACGGGCGGCATCACGGTGCAGCAAGCTGGGACGGAGCGGACGCACCGGGTGTCTGTATGAAACGTCCTGGCGGTTGCAGGCGGAAACGGGGGAGTTATGGAAGATGACGAAGATGCGCGCATCCAGCGGCAGATCAACGGGATGCTGTTCGACGCGTTGATGGAGTGCTGGGAATGGGCGGAGGAATGGGAGCCGTTGCCTGGTATGGACGCTTCGCGGTGGTACGCCAGATACCGCTATTCGTATCGTGGCCGCTTGCCGTTGCGACAGTGGGATGATCTGCCTGTCCCGGAAGGGGCGTGGAAGGTATGGAAATCGGCCGGGCTGATGTCTGAAGCCTGGGTTGATTTCCAGGACGCACGGTATCGGCGATTGCGCCATGAGGAAGGGATCGTCCGTGGCACGCGGCTCTGGGTGGAGCAGGCGTTGGAAATGTGGTGGCGCAACCAGCGTGATGGAGGTTCGCACCTGCCTGCCGACGACCGTCTTCTTCTCAGGCTCGCGGTGGGGATGAAACAGAATATCGCCATCCGTGACGCTTTGATCGTGTCGGCGGTCAGCATCACGCCGCTTGATTGGGAAACGTTGCTGCGATTCGCCTCGGAGCCGTCGTGTCCCGGCAATGCCTCGGCGATGGGTGGTCTGCTGACCGAGGCGTTCGATGAGCCCAAAGCCGTGCCGCGTGTCGGTTGCATGCGCGCGTCCGTGGCGATGCTTGAGCGCATGGCGGAGCTTGTGCCGGTGTCATATCGGGTGAACATTCTGGCGTGTGCGGCGTATCTGATGTGGTGGGTGGACGACCCGCGCACGGATATCGTCGCGCGCATCGCCCGGCATCTCGATCCGACGTGCACGCTTGCCGGCATTGTCATCGACGCGCTGGGCAACGGCGTGAAACCGGAATGGTGCCTGAGATGACGTCATGCAGGATTTCGGTCGTATGGCGTGAGCGTGTGAATCGCGCGGGAATATTCGTCCACGAAAGATGGTTAACTTCTATAGTTGACGATTTGCCCTTGCCATAACTGTGCCCTTCGTTTGGCTGCGGTATGGCGGGAACACGCAGGAGGATAAGTTTGGCCAAGGAAACGACGGCAAGCAAGAAGAACGCTGATCAGACCGAAAAGACCACATCCACCCGCAATACCGCGGCGAAGAAGGCTGCCAAACCGGCAAAGGCGACCAAGAGGTCCACAGCGTCGGCGTCCGCCAAGAAGGCCGCAGCAGCGAAGAGTGCGAAGACATCGAAGGCGTCGGGAAGCGGTGCTGCGGCGCCGCAGGCCAAGAAGACGACGGCATCCCGCGCAACGAGCGCCACCAAGACGCCGCGCAAGCATACGGCAAAGCATGCCGAGCCTGCATCCAAAGAGCATGACGAGGTCCAGCTCGAGGATGAGGAAGACATCGACGACGAGGACATCGAGAACTTCGACGATCTCGACGAAGGCGACGATCCCGACAACCTCGACGACGATATCGACGCCGATGACGATGACGACGAGGAAGGCGATGAGGAGGACTCCGAGGAGGAGGACAAGCATAAGCATCGCGAACCTGAAGTCCCGCCGAAGGCGAAGGGTGCGTTCGTCATGCGCGACGACGATGACGACGACAATCTCACGCCGTCCGGCAACCCCAAGCGCCGTGTCATCGCAGCCGGGGCGACCGCTGATCCGGTCAAGGATTATCTCAAGCAGATCGGCAGGGTCAGCCTGCTGAACGCCGAACAGGAAGTCGACCTGTCCGAACGTATCGAGGCCGGATTGTATGCGCAGCACCTGCTGGACACGGAAAGCGAGGGCATGAGCTTCAAGCGCAAGCGTGAACTCAAGTGGGCCGCCGCTGACGGCAAGAAAGCCAAAGACCATCTGCTCGAAGCGAATCTTCGTCTGGTCGTTTCGCTTGCCAAGCGGTATACCGGTCGCGGCATGCTGTTCCTGGATCTGATCCAGGAAGGCAATCTTGGTTTGATCCGTGCGGTCGAGAAGTTCGACTGGAAGAAAGGCTTCAAATTCTCCACCTACGCCACATGGTGGATCCGCCAGGCGATCACGCGCGCCATGGCCGACCAGGCGCGTACGATTCGCGTGCCCGTCCACATGGTCGAAGTCATCAACAAGCTCGCCCGTGTCCAACGGCAGATGCTGCAGGATCTGGGTCGCGAGCCTACGCCTGATGAGCTGGCGCGTGAACTTGATATGCCGGTCGAGAAGGTGCAGGAAGTGCAGAAGTACGGCCGTGAGCCGATTTCACTGCACACCCCGCTCGGTGAGGACGGCGATTCCGAGTTCGGCGATCTGATCGAGGACACCGACGCCATCGCACCGTCCGACGCCGTGGCGTTCTCGCTGTTGCAGGAGCAGTTCAAGCAGGTGCTGGAAACCCTGTCGCCGCGTGAGGCGGGCGTCATCAAGATGCGCTACGGCCTTGAGGACGGTCAGCCCAAGACGCTTGACGACATCGGGCGTGTGTACGGCGTGACCCGTGAGCGAATCCGCCAGATCGAATCCAAGACCATGTCGAAGCTGCGTCACCCCTCGCGTTCGCAGACTCTGCGCGACTTCCTCGACGAGTGACGCAGCCCTGTGCGCGGACTGCGCCTCATTGCAGGCGGGTCCGCACATAGACGGGCGACGGCGGGAAACGAAACGCAAGACAACGAATGGGGATTATGGCAAAGGAAAATTACAGCGCCGACAGCCTGACCGTGCTCGAAGGACTTGACGCGGTACGCAAGCGCCCCGGCATGTACATCGGGACAACCGACAGCCAGGGCTTGATGCACTGCCTGTGGGAGATCATCGATAATTCCGTCGATGAGGCGCTCGCCGGGGCATGCAACGACATCAAGGTGATTTTGCATACCGATGGTTCAATCGAGGTTGACGATAACGGTCGAGGCATCCCGGTTGACGTCGAGCCGAAAACCGGTTTGACCGGTGTCGAAGTCGTCCTCACCAAGCTTCATGCCGGCGCGAAATTCGGCAATGCCTCCTACAATGCGGCTGGCGGTTTGCATGGCGTGGGATCGTCCGTCGTCAACGCGTTGAGCTCCCGACTCGATGTCGAGGTCGATCGCAACGGCAAAACCTACCACATGGCGTTCCATCAAGGGCATCCGGGGGTCTACCAGGACGCCGATCCGTCATGCCCGTCGCCTGACTCCCCGTTCAAACGTACGCGCAAGAATCGCGCGACCGAGCTGGAAGTCATCGGCAAAGTCTCGCCGAAGACCACGGGCACGAGGATTCGCTACTGGGCAGACCCGGAGATTTTCAACGACACCGCGCGCTTCAGCTACGAACAGCTCATCGATCGGGTCCGTCAGACCACGTTCCTGGTCCCCGGACTGAAAATCACCGTCATCGACGAGAACATCCCCGAAACCGGCGACGCCTCTGTCGATGCGATGCTGGAAGTCGATACGCCGGCGGATGCCGCCGCTTCAGACGCCAGCGATGCTCCGGACGTTGATACCGCAGGCGGACAGTTGTCAAACACGTCGAACCTCATGCTCGATGGCGTTGCCGACGCCGCAGGTGCTTTCGCTGCCGCTGGGGCGACGGAAACCGACCCCGCAGACGCGGATGCAGGTGCGGATGCCGATGTCGACACGGACGCCGAAACAACCGACAACGTTACCGACGATCCGCAGGCGCAGGCGGCGGCCCAATCCGCCATCGCATCAGCCGCACGGCCCCACCGCAGGGTCGAGGAATTCCTCCACACCGGCGGCGTCAAGGATTTCGTCGACTTCCTGTCCCAAGGCGAACCGGTCTGCGATATCTGGCGCATCACCGGCGAAGACACGTACACCGAGGAAACCCAGGCGGTAGACAGCAAAGGTGAATTGCACGCGCAGAACATCGAACGCACCTGCAAAGTCGATATCGCCCTGCGCTGGGTCAACGGGTATGACACCACCTTGCGCAGCTTCGTCAACGTCGTCGAGACCCCCGGCGGCGGCATGCATGTCGACGGCTTCCTGCAAGGCATCACCAAGCAGATCCGCAAAAGCGTCGAAGACAATGCGCGCAAGCTGAAAGTCAACCTCAAGGACGCCAAAACCCGCGTCGAACGTGATGACATCCTCGCCGGACTGGTCGCCGTCGTCACCGTGCGCATCGCCGAACCCCAGTTCCAAGGACAGACCAAAGACGTGCTCGGCACTGCGCCGGTGCGCCCCATCGTCTCGAAAATGACCGAACAGCAGTTCGGCGAGATGATCACCGGCTCGAAGCGAGGCTACAAAGAGCAGTCCGGCAGAGTGCTGGAGAAAATCGTCGGGGAAATGCACGCGCGCATCCAAGCGCGCAAAACCAAAGAGGTCACCCGCCGCAAGAACGCGCTCGAAGCTGCGTCCATGCCGGCGAAACTCTCCGACTGCCAGCCGGGCAACGACGACATCGCGGAACTGTTCATCGTCGAGGGCGATTCCGCGCTCGGCACCGCGAAAGCCGCCAGGAACTCAAGTTTCCAAGCCCTGCTGCCGATTCGAGGCAAAATCCTCAATGTGCAGAAGGCGAGCCTGTCGCAGATGCTGTCCAACAAGGAATGCGCTTCGATCATCCAAGTGGTGGGCGCGGGTTCCGGCGCGAGTTTCGACCTGAACCAGGCGAGATACAACAAGATCATCATGATGACCGATGCTGATGTCGATGGCGCGCATATCCGCATCCTGCTGCTCACCCTGTTCTACCGGTATATGCGTCCGCTGATCGAAGCCGGCCACGTGTATGCCGCCGTTCCGCCGTTGCATCGCATCGCACTCGCCGGCAAGCACAAGGGCGAGTTCATCTACACATATTCGGACGATGAGCTTTCGGGCAAGCTTGCCGACCTCGAGCGTCGGCATATCGACTACAATCCGGACATCCAGCGCTACAAGGGTCTGGGTGAGATGGACGCCGACCAGTTGGCGGACACGACCATGGATCCGCGTTCGCGGATGCTGCGGCGCATCCGCATGGAGGATGCGCAGAAGGCGGCGGGGATCTTCGACCTGCTGATGGGCGGGGAAGTGCCGCCACGGCGTCAGTTCATCGTCGAGAATGCAGACGATTTCGACCGCAGCAAAATCGATACCTGATCCGCCGGCATATGATTCGCGGCTACGTCAGAGGCTACGTGACCGATTCAGCGGGGGTCCGCGATTTCGATTGCGTAGCCTCGATTCGTGGCTGCAGACCGTGGTTCAGGCTGTTCGACGCTTGGCGATCGCCTGTGCGTACACCTGCTCCACCTGATCGGCGATGGTACGCACGTCATACCGGTCGAGCAGCAGTTCCTCGCGCGTATGCACCTGTTTGGCCCACGCGGCATCGTCAATGGCGCGTGCGATGCGTTCAGCCAATATCCGCGCGGTATCCCGCCCCCGCACGGGGAACAGCGCATCGGTATCGCCCAGCAGCGTGGAATGGTATCCGGGATTATCGCCGGCCAATGTGACTGTCGCCCCGGACGCAATCGCCTCCAACAGTACTATGCCGAAGGATTCGCCGCCGGTTGCGGGGAATACGGCGACATCGGCGCTACGAAGCAGGGCAGGTTTGGCGGATTCCTCAATGAATCCGGGGAACGAGACCGGCGTCGTGAAGCTGGCGGCGCGATGCTTGCATTCCTCGAGCAGCGGGCCTTTCCCGGCCATCGTCACATGGGTGCCGGCGGGGAACAACCGATGCTGCTCGCCATATTCGATTGCATCCAGCACGATATCGGCGCCTTTGCGTTTGACGAAACGGCCGAGGAACACGATATGAGGTGCCATGGAGCCGTCGTCCGATTCACTGGTGCCTGCGGCAGACGCCCGTTCACGCATCATGCGCACATCCACCGGGTTGGCGATGACGCGCGCTGTCGTATGTGCGGTGATTGCCGCATACCGAGCCGCGACATCGGACACCGCAATGACTTCATCGATTCGCCGGTGGGTGTGCGTGTTGATGGCGCCGAGCGCCAGCCCGCCAATCGCGGAGAACGGGTCGCTGACCGCGATATGGTAGGTCGCTACGACCCCGGTGTCCGGCGCCGCGGCACGCAGGACACGACCGGCCATGAACGGACTGTAGGGCGCCTGAACGTGCAGAATGTCGAAATCGCCTTCTGCGAGCGTCCGCGCGATCAACTGGCGGTTCGCCGGCAGGGGAATGCGCATGCGGTTCCCGTTCGCGCGCACCATCACATTGCGGGACATGACATGCGTATGCGGCACGGGGGAATGCTCGGTCTGCCCGACCAGATAGTGCACGTCATGACCGCGGCGGGACAGTTCCTTGCCCAAGGTCACGATATGCTGTTGCACACCGTCGAGCACGTCGAGCGTGTCATCGAAAACGAATGCGATGCGGTAAGACATGGTTTCCAGTGTAATGCCGTCTGTGCCGGCGCACGTTGGGGCTTATAGCGCGTCGGTGATCTGACGCGCCTGATTGTAGCTGTCGATGATGTTGTTCGGGTTCGACAACACCAACGCCACATACCATACGACCACCAGCATGAACGCTATCGTCGCCAGCGGCAGACGCGGGACGAACAGGCGCACGAGGCATAGGACGAGTACGGCGATGAGCATCCACATGAAGGTCATGGATTCCAGACGCAGCCACGTCAGCCCGTAGGCTGCGATATACAAGTGCAGACGCCACAGCGCCGAGGCGAGGATCACCGCGGTTTCGCCGATCAGGACGACCAGCATTCCGGTCAGGGGAGCGGTGCGGCGCGCCTTGCACAGGACAAGCGCGTACCCGGCGAGATTCACGCCTACGACGGCGAGCAGCTGGAAGAACCCCTCCCGAGCGTATTGGGAGTAGGTATAGCCGTCGGGAAGCTGCCTGCCGCTGAACAGGAACGCGAATTGGATGGCGCAGAACATCGCGTACAGGAGCAGGACCAGCGCGAGCACAACCGCGGCGACTGTCGTATCGATGGGGTGCTCATGCTGGCTGGTCTGGGCGGTTGCCAAGGCGGACGGGGCGCACGCGTGGATGCGCAGCCTGTTCGAGATTTCGGTTTGCATGAGCAGGGACAGGCAGAAGGGGAAGAGGATCGCGATGAGCAACACGTGGAGCAGGAATTCGGAGATGTTGATCGAACCGATGACGTTGCGCAACGCGTAGTCGAACACCAGGTCGCTGGAGGCCAGCAATGAGGTCAGTACGATGAGCAGGGGAACGGCGACAACGATGATGAGCAGGATGCGGCGTGCCGTGGTCATCTGCCCTGAATGCTGTGTGCCGCCGGCCGTGGCGTCATTGGCCGCAGCTGTGTCTTCGTGTTCCGAGGACAGCGTCCGGATCGCGTTCAGCGCGTGGTTCAGCGCCGATCCGACCGTATTGAGCTTGGTGAGTGGGGAAATCCACCCGAGCAGCCACCGTCTGACGGTTTGCCACGGGTGATGAGGGTCGAACCCGCCGTCCGATATCTGCAATGACATCATCAACAGGCATGGGATGGCGAGGAATGTGGTGGTCGTCCAACTGTCGTCGACAGTGCCTGCCATATGCATGGCGATCGCATAGGCGCACAGCATCGCCGTGGCGATGGTGGTGAAGCACCACATACGGCTGCGATGCGCGGTGCGGAAGAACAGGATGACGACGGCGACCAAGGCGACCAGCCAGAATCCGTCGAACCATGGCGTGTAGGTGTTGGAATCCGACCATGCGAATACCAGCCGGTCGAACAGTATCGGCAGGACGATCGCCGCGCCGGCGATGGTAAGGAGTCTGCGGTCGGAGGGTCGTGAGCCGTCGGGGGCGGCGAGCGGGTCGCGCCTCGGTGTGAATGGCGCCGCGTTCACAGTGGGGTATGGCGTGCCGTACCACTGCGGATAGGGCAGTGTCGGGGGAACGGGGTGCCCTGCGCCTTGTCGTTGCGGCTGCGGGGTTTGTGTGTGTGCGTTCGCGGTGGGCGCCGCCGGCGTGGGTGCCGACTGGGCCGGTGTGCTTTGCGGGCGCATTGGTTGGGTGTGCTGTGGTGCTTCGGGCTCGTGCTGTGATGGCGTCGGTGATGTCATCGTTGCTCCTTCTCTACCTGAGATGCCCCCATCGTAAACAATCGAATATCGACAAATGTCTATCGATAAGCGATTTATCACAGATGCTACACATCGAGAAACGATATGTTTCGCTCGTTTATCGATACTGCTATGCTGGACGTGCCGACGCGGCGACCGCCGTGTGAGGAAGGAAGGCGTCCATGGTAATCGAACAGCCGCAGGATCGGCGGCAGCGCAACGGGCAACCGCCTGTACCCGACCAGCAAGACGAACGGGACGGGTATGCCGGTCCGGTGCAACACACGACCGACGAGAAGGAAAACCCGCAGCCGCGCGGCGGCATCAACCCTGTCGTCATCGTCGTGCTCAAGATCGCGCTGGCCGTATTCATCATCATCTCCGTGATCGCACAGGTATGGGCCCTGCCCCTCGTCGCGCGGCGCAGCGCACAGGACGCACCCCAATACGCGCCATACGCGACCGGATACCTGCTCGCGGTGATCGCGGCGCTCGCCTGCTTCGAAATCGGTTTGATCGCCGTATGGCGACTCGCGTCACTATCGGCCAGAGGCACCGTATTCGCCAATGATTCCTTGATCTGGGTCGATATCATCATCGCCTGCGTGAGCATCGCCGCACTCCTCGCCCTTGGCCTGTTCATCCATACGGCGTTCATCGCGCATCTCAAACCGCTCGCCGTTCCGTTGGGCGCTTTGCTTGTCGCCTTGGGGCTGCTCGCGATGCTCCTGCTCATCATCGTCCTGCGCGCCCTGCTGGTCTCCGCCACAGCGCAGCGCGACGAACTTGAGGCGGTGATCTGAATGGCGATCCAGGTCAATCTCGATGTCCTGCTCGCCCAGCGGGGTCTGTCGGTAGGGGAGTTCGCGAAAGAGGTGGGCATCACGCCGGCGAACGTCTCCGTGCTCAAAAACGGGCGAGCCAAGGCGATACGCTTCTCCACGCTCGAAGGCATCTGCCGAACGCTTGACTGCCAGCCGGGTGATGTGTTGCAATGGGTCCGCGACGATGACGGGGATGATGCCGCGGCTGAAGCCTGACTCCCTCTGCTTCTGCCGACGCTGGGTGAGGTGTGAGCGTCGGCAGAAGCAGGGTGGTGACCTTCTGCCGACGCTGGAAGGCATCTCAGCGTCGGCAGAAGCAGAGGGGTGTGCGCGGGCTGCAATCTCCGCCCGTACACACCGGCGCACGCCAAGGCTCAGCCGGCAAAGGCGATCGGCGCGGCAAGTTCGACCCCCGAACCGTCGCGGCGCATATCCGGCTTCGGCAGCTCCACTGGAGTGCCGTGTTCCGTACTGGCGTGGAGTGGATACATGCCGACCCACGCGAACAGCAGCGCGTTCTGCCCCTTGAGGAAACGCTGCGACCTCACACCGCCGGTGCCGCGCCCCTTCGTCGGGTACATCTCCAACGGGGTGACCTTCGCTGCGCCGTTGTCGGTTCCGGGGAGCGCCTCGGCATCGCCTGCGACCGTCAACACCACAGCTCCGGACGCGGAGAACAGGCCGTTGTCACCTTCCTCATAGGTCCAAGCGATCTTACCGGCTTCAACGGCGTTGAACGCGACCACATGGCAGCCCTCGGCCAGCCTGATGCCGGCCATGCCGCCTGCCGTGCGTCCCTGTGGCCGGACATTGCCCGCCTCGTACGTCAGCAGCGACGCGTCGGAGGAAATGAACACCAGCCGGTCCTCGTCGGCTGCAGGAGCGGCGAACACCACGCTGTCCCCGTCCTTCAGATCGATGATGCCCCACGAGTCCATCGTGGTCGGCGATTCCCGATTCCACCGCTTGACCACGCCGTTGAGCGTACCGATTGCAAGCGGCGGTTGCCCATCGGACATCGACACCGCCGTCACGACGCGTTCCCCGATAACCGGATCAGTGCTTTCCGTCGAACGCAGCAGTTCCTCGGCATGAACACCGCCGGCGACGGACAGCGTACCCTGTGCGGGCAGGGCGGGCAGTTCCGCCACGTCGGCGAGTACGAGACGTCCCGCGGAGGTGACCAGGCCATAGCGCGACCTCGTCGTCGTGGCGAATACCGTGACGATCTGGTCGTCGGCTGCGCGGGTTCGTTCGTCTTCCGCACCGCCGGACGCATGGGATTTCCACACGTCGACGGCGCTCGCTGCGGTTCTGGCGATGAGACCGGAAGCGCTCATCATCACCGCGCACGGCGTATCATCCAGTTGCAGCGCGGCGGTCGCATCCTCCTCGTTGCCGGCCTTGCGGGCTGCAGCGGCAGCGGCGACATCTTCGGCTGCGGCGGACACCTGTGATGCCGCGTGAATGGCCTCCAACGCCGTGTCCTGCACCGCGTCATCGCTGCCGCCTTGTTGCGGGACAGGGGAGAGCGACCCGTCAGGATTGAGATCAAGCAACACCGTGCGCCTCGGCGACCCCCATTGGGCGACCGCCTGATCCATCTCCTCGACCACCACACGGTCAAGCTCCTCATCCGAACCGAGGATGCGCTCCAAATCCGCGATTTTGCGTTTGAGCTCGTCGCGTTCTGCCTCCAATTCGATCCTGCTCATCTTCGTCAGCCGGCGAAGCCGCAGATCAAGAATGTACTGCGCCTGCACTTCGTCAAGATCGAACACCGCCATCAGCCGTGTTTTCGCCTTGTCAGCGTCGTCGGAGGTGCGAATCACCTGGATGACCTCGTCGATATCCACCAGCGCGAGGAGAAGCCCGTCAACCAGATGGAGGCGTTCCAACGCCTTCTTGCGTCTGAATTCACTGCGGCGGCGAATCACATTGCGCCGGTGCGCGATCCACACCTCGAGCATCTCCTTGAGCCCCATAGTGTGCGGACGCCCGTCGACCAACGCGACATTGTTCATGGTGAAACTGTCTTCGAGCGGCGTGTGCTTGAACAGCTGCGCAAGCACGGCATTGGGATCGAACCCGGTTTTGATTTCGATGACCAGGCGCGTGCCATTGTGACGGTCCGTCAGATCGATGGCGCTGGAGATACCTTCGATGCGCCGGTTTTTCACGCCTTCCGAGATGCGTTCCAGCACACGCTCAGGGCCGACCATGAACGGCAGTTCCGTCACCACGATCGCTTTCTTGCGTGCGGTCACGTTCTCGATATGGGTCGCCGCGCGGGTGACGAATGCGCCACGCCCGGTCTCATACGCCTGCCGGATGCCGTCACGCCCGATGATAATGCCGCCGCCCGGCCAGTCAGGCCCCGGCACGTAGCGCATGAGCTCCTCAAGGGTGGCATCCGGGTGACGCATCAGATGCTTCGCCGCCTGGACGACCTCACCCAGGTTATGCGTCGCCATATTCGTCGCCATGCCGACGGCGATGCCGGAGGCGCCGTTGACCAGCAGATTCGGAATGGCGGACGGCAATACGGCCGGTTCCTTGAGCTTGTTGTCATAGTTCGGCGTGAAATCGACAGTGTCCTCGTCGATATCGGCGTTCATGCCGAGGGCGGCCGGCGCCAGTCTCGCCTCGGTGTATCGCGAAGCCGCAGGACCGTCATCGAGCGAACCGAAATTGCCGTGCCCGTCGACCAACGGCAGACGCATGGCGAACGGCTGGGCGAGACGCACCATAGCCTCGTAAATCGCGGAATCGCCGTGCGGGTGGAGCTTGCCCATCACTTCGCCGACCACACGAGCCGATTTCATGTACGGCCGATCCGGAGTCAGATTCATCTGCCCCATCTGGTAGATGATGCGGCGCTGCACGGGCTTCAAACCGTCACGGGCATCCGGGAGGGCACGCGCGTAAATCACCGAGTACGCGTATTCGAGGAAGGACTTGCTCATCTCGTCCTTCAACGGCGTTTCGACGATGTTCTCCTTGACCGAACGCGGATCGTACGACGGGCGTGCCGGTTTGCGGTGTGATGCCATGTGCTCTCCTTCACAGATAACCGGGCTATTCTACCCTCAAGCCCACCCAGCACGCCATGTTCGGGGCGCGGTGCTTCAATGGTGCGTATGAGTGTCGAAGTGCCGGATAGTGATGAATTACTGCGATTGATGTCCCCTGCCGTATACGGCGACGGTCGTGCGGCACGCGGCGGGGCGCTTCATCTGTCGTCGGTCCTGCCTGCGGTGTCCGACGCGATCGGCAGCCCCGTCACGACACGCGTCCACGCCGATCCGTCGGCGTTGCGCGAAGCCATGGGCATGCCGCGCGCATCGAGCGTCATCGTCGTGTTGGTGGACGGCCTGGGGTACTGGAATATCGCATCACGGATCGGCCATGCGCCGTATTTGCGCTCGCTGCTTGCCGACAGTGTGAACAGCAGGCCTATCAGCACGTGCTCGCCGTCCACGACGGTGGCCGCCATGGCGACGTTCGGAACCGGCACTTGCCCGGGGATGACCGGGATGACCGGCTATACGCAGCGCAATCCTGCGACCGGGCAGCTCTGTCAGCTCATCCAATTCCGTGACGCCCCGGACCCGTTGGATTTGCAACGTATGCCGACTGTGTTTGAGACGCTTGTCGGCCGTGGTGTGAGAGTGACCAGTGTCGGGCTGCCGAAATTCTCAAATTCCCCGCTGACCCGCGCGGCGTTGCGCGGACCGGATTATCACGGCAGTATCCGCCCGACCGACCGGATACGATTGGCCTGCGAGTCCGCACGGGAACCAGGATTGACATATTTGTACATCAGGGACACGGATAAGGTCGGGCACAATTACGGGTGGAATTCCGACCATTGGGTCGCGGCGTTCGAAAGCGTCGACGCGCAATTGCACATGGTGCGGCGGCGTGCGCCTCGGGGGACCCTTATCGTCATCACCGCCGATCACGGCATGATCGAAGTCGATCCCGATCAGCGTATCGATATCGCACTCCAGCCGGATCTCGCCCGCGGGGTGCGTCTGGTCGGCGGGGAACCGCGCGCGGTCATGCTGTACACGCAGGATGACGCCGATCCCGGCGAAGTCGCAGAACGCTGGCAGGGCATACTCGGGGAGCGCGCTGTGGTGCGTACGCGAGCGCAGGCCATTGCCGAGGGTATGTTCGGGCAGGTTGATGAGCGGGTCGAACCCATGATCGGCGATGTGCTCGTTCACGCCGCGGGGCGTGTGACCATCGTGGATTCGCGAACCCAAACCGATAAGGCGACGCGGTTGCCCAGCGTGCACGGTTCGCTCAGCATGGCGGAATCGGATATTCCGCTGCTGATGGACTTGGCGTGATCGACGGCTGGGTCCGCGGGGTGTGCCAACTGGTCAGTCGCCGAACAGGATTTCGTCCCAGCTGGGCATTTTTCTGCCCTTGCCGTGAGGCCGGCGCTGTGTTTTCGTGTCGTTCGGTTGATTCGTGGCGGAGGCTTGGGCTTGTGCGCCGGTGTCTGCAGTGAGTTTGCGTGTCGCGGCGTCATCGGCGTCCGGCATGGTTCGGGCGGCGGATTGCTTTGAAGATGTGTCCACATGCTGGACATGGTGCTGCTTCGGCGTGTCGTTTTGTGTGCGTGCGGGCTGAGGGGCCTGCGACGCCTGTGCGGTGCTCGTGCCTTGTGCCGTAGCCGGCGCGGGGACCGATACCGCGTGTTGCCGCTGTGCCGGAGCCGACGGACGCGGCACGGGTGCGGAAGATGACGGCAGCGGGGGTTTGTTGGCCGCCGCGCGCGCATCTGCGGGTGTCGTGGCATCCGCTTGCGGCGTCTTCCATGCCGAGACGGCACGTTCGATGCGCGCCGACCTGACCGAGTCGCCAGGGATGTTCAACGAGATAGGGAAGTTCGGCCCGTCTCCGTCGCCGTCATTGGCGCGGTTCTCGCCGATAAGCTTCTTGGCTGTTTCGTCCAGGCACACCATGGTGTTGTCGTGCATATCCCACGACCATGACGCGCTGACATGATTGCCCGCTGATTCAAACCGGGCGGTGATCTTCCACGGTTCCAGCCCTCGGCGTGTCGCGCTCCACTTGACTGATTCCATGCCGATTCCCGCAGCGGCGAGCGTTCGCTCGATCAGCTCGGATATCGTGCGTACGCGGGAATCCTTGGGGGCAGGCAGCATGAAGAACTGCTCAATCGCGTACTGTTTCTCGGTTTCCACCCCGCTGGAGAACCGTCTGATCAGGGTCTCGCTCAAGCCGTACCGCTGCGCGACTTGCTCAGGCTCCGCGCCGGCTCGAATCAGCGACTGGATCTGCGAAATCGGCAGGCTGGACGTCTGCGGAGCCTGCTGGTACCGCTGCTGTTCCGCCTTGAGCTGCTTGGCTTCGAGGATGGCGTGTTCCAGCGTGTCGTCCACAGTGACGCCGAAGAGCATGCCGCGCAGGGAGAACACGAGTTCCCCGTTGCGTCCGACATGGTCGAACTTGGCTTCCTGTATAGGATTTTCAGGCATGTGCGCACCACTTTCCTCGTCTTTGGGAACATCTCCTACACTACCCCGGAAAACACCGGCTTCGTGTCGTATTTTACGATGTTTCGGAAACGTGTATCCTATGCGGGGTACAGGTCATGTATTCTATGGCGCGTAACACATAACTCATGAGGAGGATGCGATGGCCCAGGACTATGATTCCCCACGCGGCAAAGACGAGGATGAGGAGTCTCTCCAGGAGCTCGGCAAGAGCACGCAGAACACGTCGAACGAAGACGATGACGAGAACGCCATCGCCGAGGACTACGAGCTGCCGGGCGCTGATTTGAGCAATGAGGACGCTTCGGTGACCGTCATTCCGATGCAGGGCGATGAATTCATCTGCTCCGAATGCTTCCTTGTCAAGCACCGCAGCCAGCTCGCCTACACGGACGAGGACGGCCAGCCGGTGTGCAAGGAGTGCGCGGCCTGATGGCGGTCGACGAAGGGTATGTCGAGCCGGAAACCACCGAGGTGCTGGTCAAATACCTGCGCCAGCCGTACCCCGACACGCTCAGATACGCGCATGCCGGCGACGCCGGAGCCGATCTGACTGCCGCCGAGGACGTCACCCTGCGCCCGTTCGAGCGCGCCTTGGTGCCCACCGGGATCGCGATCGCGCTGCCCGCCGGGTATGTCGCGCTGGTCCACCCGCGCTCCGGGCTCGCGGTCAAGCAGGGGGTCACCGTGCTCAACGCACCTGGCACGATTGATGCGGGATATCGCGGCGAAATCAAAGTGCCGCTGATCAATCTCGATCCCGAGCACACGGTGTCGTTCCACGCGGGGGACCGCATCGCGCAGATGGTCATCCAGCGGTATGTCGAGGCGAGATTCGTGCCCGCGCAACGGCTGCCCGGCTCCGATCGCGCGGAACGAGGATTCGGATCCACAGGGGTGTCCGGTTCCTGACGTACGTGTCAAAGTGGTACTATCCGTGGTACAGCGGGCTTGTATGCCGTCTGACGGCAGGCGCACGCGTTCAGGGAGGTGGAGCGATGACTGAGTTCAACGAATCGCATAAGGGCGAGGACACCGAGTCTCGGCAGACACCGGGCGTGCCCGGCGGTGTTTCGGCTGAGCGGCGCGCGTCAGGTCAAACGCCGCAGGATGAGGATTTCGCCTCAGCGCACATGCTGGGGTGCGAAATCAGCACTGATCCGCTCGATCCGCTGCAGCCCATCCTGCGCATGTGCCAGTCCCACCATCCGGATGAAGATATGGACATCCTTGAGCGTGCCTATCGGCGTGCCGTCGTCCAGCATTGCACGCAGCGGCGCAAATCCGGCGAACCGTACATCATCCACCCGCTGTCGGTCGCACAGATTCTCGCCGATCTCGGCATGGGGCCAATCGTGGTCGCAGCCGGGCTGCTCCACGACACGGTCGAAGACACCGACTACACGCTCGCGCAATGCCGTGCCGAATTCGGCGACACGGTCACCGGACTTGTGGACGGCGTGACCAAACTTTCCAAGATGGAGTACGGCGATTCCGCCCAGGCCGAGACAATCCGCAAGATGGTGGTCGCGATGAGCCGCGATGTGCGCGTGCTTGTCGTCAAACTCGCCGACCGCGTGCACAATGCCCGCACATGGCGTTACGTCAAGCCGGCGAACGCGCAACGCAAGGCGCGCGAAACGCTGGATGTTTACGCACCGCTCGCCAACAGGCTGGGCATGAATGCCATCAAAACCGAGTTGGAGGAGCTGAGCTTCAAGGTCCTCTACCCGAAGATCTACAACGAAATCGTCGTGCTCGTGGCAAGGCGGGCCGGCCAGCGCGATGTCTACCTCAAGCAGATCATCGCCGAGATCAATGACGACCTCGATGATCTGAATATCAAGGCGACGGTTACCGGGCGCCCGAAAGACTACTTCTCCATCTACCAGAAGATGATCGTGCGCGGGCATGATTTCTCGAACATCTACGATCTGGTGGGCGTGCGGATCATCGTCGACACGATCCAGGACTGCTATGCGGCGCTCGGCGCCGTGCATGCGCGATGGAACCCGGTTCCCGGAAGGTTCAAAGATTACATCGCCATGCCGAAGCTCAACATGTACCAGAGCCTGCACACCACGGTGGTCGGTCCCGGCGGCAAGCCCGTCGAGATTCAGATCCGCACGTGGGATATGCACCGTCGGGCGGAGTTCGGCATCGCCGCACACTGGAAGTACAAGGCCAACGGTCAGGCCGGCCGTGCGTTGAGCGACCCGGACAAGGATGACCGCAAGCGTGAGGACGGCAAGGACCTTGACGAGGCGGACAACCTCAAGTGGATCCAGCAGCTGGCCGACTGGACCAGCGAAACGCCGGATTCCAACGAGTTCCTCGGCTCGCTCAAGGAGGATCTCGGTGCCTCCGAAGTCTACGTGTTCACGCCGAAAGGCAAGATCGTCTCCCTGCCGGCGGACGCCACGCCGGTTGATTTCGCATACGCCGTGCACACCGAGGTCGGTCACCGTACCATGGGCGCCCGCGTCAATGGCAGGCTCGTCCCGCTCGACACGAAGCTCGAAAGCGGCGACACTGTCGAAGTGCTCACTTCCAAGTCTGACACCGCCGGCCCGTCACGTGACTGGCTGAGCTTCGTGAAAAGCCCGAAGGCGCGTAACAAGATCCGCCAATGGTTCAGCAAGGAACGTCGCACCGAGGCGATCGAGGAAGGCAAGGACGAGCTGACGCGCGCGATGCGCAAGCGCAACCTGCCGATTTCCACGCTGCTGACCCCGGAGGCGCTGGTCGGCGTGGCCGAAGAACTCAACTTCCCGAACCCCGATGCCGTGTATGCGGCGATCGGCAACGGTCAGATCTCCACGCAGAACGTGATCGCCCGCTTGGTCAAGGACGCCGGCCCCTCCGAAGTCAACGAGGAGGTCGAACAGGAAGTCCTGCCGCTGCGACAGGTGGAACGCAGCAAGAAGCATTCGAACTCGATCGGCGTGGCGGTCAAAGGCGTGGACGACGTGTGGGTGAAGCTCGCACGCTGCTGCACACCGGTGCCCGGGGACGACATCATCGGCTTCATCACCCGCAACCAGGGTGTCTCCGTGCATCGCACGGACTGCCAGAACATGCTTGATTTGCAGAAGCACCAGCCTGAGCGCGTGATTCCGGTGGAGTGGACCAGCACCAAGGGCCTGTTCATGGTCAAGATTCAGGTTGAGGCGTTGGATCGCCCTCATCTGCTGTCCGATGTGACACGCGTGCTGTCCGACCATGGGGTGAATATCATTTCCGGCTCGATCTCCACGGGATCCGACCGCGTGGCCACCAGCCAGTTCTCCTTCGAAATGGCCGAGCCACAGCACCTCAACACGCTGCTGGCAGCGGTGCGCAAGATCGATGGCGTCTTCGACGTCTACCGCATCACCGGTGCGAAGGATTCCGCCGAGCCTCGTCTGCGCCGCATGCAGGAGTAATCCGGCAGCGGTCGGGTTATGCGGCCGTCGACGATTGGTACCTGGCAGCGTTTCCGTGTGACGACACGCATACTGGAACGACACGCCAAACGACACGCCCTGTGATTTCCCTCACATTCCATCCCTGATGATGTACTGTGAGTCTCATCAGGGATGCATGGGTGCTCTCAGCACGATTGTGGTGCAGTGGTGCCGATGCAATGCATATGAGGAAGGGAAACCGTCATGACAACGATGCCGTCCGCGCAAGGCGCAGCACAAGTCGCGGAACACTCAAGCGGGCACGCGCCCGATGATATCTCGGGGCCACTGCTGGGTTGTACGGTGCAGGTCACGGATCTGTGCAAGACATTCGGCAAGAGAACCTTATGGCAGGGACTCGGATTCGACTTGCATGCGGGTGATATGGTCGCGCTGGTCGGCCCTTCTGGATGCGGCAAATCGACGTTGCTCAACTGCCTAGGGTTGCTTGAACGGCCTTCCTCGGGCACGCTGCTTATCGACGGGTCGGACGTGGCATCGATGAACGAACGGGCCAAGCGCCTGTTCCGCAAGAACCGCCTCGGATACCTGTTCCAGGATTACGCGTTGATTGACAATGCGAATGTCATGGATAATCTCAGCGTTGCATGGGGCGGCCTGCCGCGCAACCGCCGTGTCGCCGCCGCGCACGAGGCGTTGGAATACGTTGGATTGCCTGGACGGGACGCTGATGTGGTGTATCGGATGTCAGGCGGCGAACAGCAGCGTGTCGCACTCGCTCGTCTTATGGTTAAACGTCCGGGATTGGTGCTCGCCGATGAGCCGACCGGAGCGCTCGACAAAGCGAATGCACACATGGTGGTCGACGGGTTGCGCCATATGGCCAGTCAAGGCGCCACCGTCGTGATCGCCACCCATTCGGATGCGGTCGCACAAGCCTGTGACCGCACGATTGATTTGTCTGCGCATCACGGGGATGGCGGCGACGAGTCAGGGGAAGAACAGTGAACAACCGTTTGTTTTCGATGACGATCGCTTTTGCCGTATTGTTCTCCGTGATATTCAGCTTCATGCTGGTCGCCCAGGAGGATACGGCGCCGGCGATCGCCCATTACGATGATGTCTACTTGGAGATCGTCGCGGCGGGTTCCTTGGATAGCACCCCGGGGGCGGAAGAAGAGCCGGTTGGCATGCTCAAGCCGTTCGCCCAGTCCTTGGCCTCGCAGGATGCAGACCATGTGTCTGCAGCCCAGGCGATTGACACGATGTCAAGAATCGCAAAGGACAACGGCGTCACGCTCGTGTTGACTGTCCCTGACGCCAAAAGGCCGCATACCGGGCGCATCGCATACGTTTCCACATACCCGGGTTCCCTCGGGGAGACATGGTTGCGCGATGGATATCCGGACGTTCTGCCGCGACTTATGACCACACGAGTCAAACCCGTCTCGGACAGCGGGCGGCTCGGAGTCGGCGGCAGCTATGCGCTGGTGGGAGGCAACAGCGCTTCGCGTTCGAAGGCGGCGCATCAACTCGTATCCAAGCTTCCTGCCATGGGCTACAGCATAACTGCATGGCGGATGAATATAGCCAGAACATTCTTGAACCTGCCTGAACAACTATGCATCGCCGCGTTGTTGTCTTTGCTGTTGTGTGCGTTGCTGGCGTTGCTGTTCGCGATGCTCAATGCGAAAGGCTACGCCGTGTACCAGTTGCATGGCTATGCGCGCCGACAAATCTGGGTACGCGATGTGCGAGCGAATCTGCGCGCTTCGCTCTTAGCCGGGGTTGGCATCATCGTCCTGGCTGCATGCACATATGCCGCAATCGATGGCTTCGCACAATGGCAGCGGATGCTCAGGGCGTTCGCCGTGGTGTTGGCGGTGTTCCTGCTGGTCATCGCGCTCTTCCATGTCGGGGGCATGCGGCTGGCCACCTTACAGCCGGTGCTTTCCGGGTTGAAAGGCCATATTCCGGTCGGCCGGGCCACGCTTGACATGTACGTGATACGGGTTCCCGCAGCATTGGTGTCGATGGCGACCGTCAGTGCGCTGATGACCGCAGGCGTGAGTGTCGGCCAGGCGCGGCAACGGCTCGCCTATTGGGGCGACAACGGCTCGGTGGCGTATGTCGAAGGGTTCCGTGGCTCGGCCACTGATGCCGACATGGGCGCCTACCTGCAATGGGTGGCGCACGAGAACCAAGCCGGCAAGGTGATCCGGGCGTACAAGACACGATTGTCGGACATTCGCGACGACACGTCATCCACGTCCGCCGTATCAGGGAACGTGCTCATTGTGAACACGGCATACCTTCGTCGCAACGTCATCAAGGACTCGTCCGGCACTCGCATCCGAGCAGTCCCCGACGGCAAGGTGCTGCTGGTCATCCCCCAGGAGCGCAGCGGCGATGCGGACGCGATCGGCCAGATTGTCTCCGCATATGTCCACGAGCAATGGGCCCAGACCCAGCTGATTCACAAGTATGGTTGGCAAGAGTATCTGGAACACGAGCAGGACACCGAGTTCAACGATGCTCCAGGGCCGGGCATTGAAACGGTCACCGGCTTGAAGGGGCAGGCGGCGTTCGACTACCGGTTCACCCAGAATTCGAACGCCGATGATATCGCGGATGTCGGCCATGCGCAGACCGGGACGATTATCATCGGCATCGATCCCTCGTCGGACGTTGATAATCTCTTCGATTACAGCACTGAATCGATGAGCCTGTTCTTCAGCGACCCCGATCAGGCGTGGAAAGAACTCAAACAAGCCGGATTGGACACGGCGATAACGGCGATGAGCACTCCCGCAAAGCTTACGCTGAATGAAATCGCCGAAGCGCAGCGCTCGCTGTACCAAGCAGTAGCCTCGTTCATCCTCGGTGTGTTGGTCCTGGTCATGTCGGGCGTCGCATTAGCACGCACGCATGTGCGCGGGCGGGCACAGGAAGTGTTCGCTCGGTATATCCATGGGTGGGCGTTCATCCGTATCCATGCGCCACTGGTCATCACCGAGACCGTACTGTTCGGGGCGATCATGCTCAACGGGATTCACCGGTACGTGCAGCTGCTGCAATACTATGACCCGGTGTCGCGCACCTATGATTTCAACCCTGCCGTGAGCATGGTCGAAGTCGTAGTCATCTGCGTGATCAGCGTGGTCGTGTGCATGGCCGTGACCACGCATGACACGAAGATGCTGTGCGAACGGCATGCCCGGGCGGAATAACGCCCCGGCAAGGCCTGAGGATAGTGAAGCCCCCGCCGGATCCGGCAGGGGCTTCACTGGTTGCGCGCCTCACGTGTTGATACGTGTTGATACGCGAATGAGCGATCAGGCTTACTTCACGACTTCCACTGACGTGATGCCGACCGGCTCCAGCGGGGCGTCGGAACGGTCCGTCGCCACGGCGTCGAGCTTGTCGACGACCGCCTTCGAAGCGTCATCGGCGACCTCGCCGAAAATGGTGTGATGCCCGTTGAGCCACGGCGTCGGGACCGTGGTGATGAAGAACTGCGAACCGTTGGTGCCGTGCGGCTGGCCGTCGCGACCGCGACGCAGGCCGGCATTCGCCATGGCCAGCAGATACGGGCGGTCGAAGACCAGATCGGGGACGATCTCATCATCGAACTCGTAGCCCGGGCCGCCGGTGCCGTTACCGATCGGGCAGCCGCCCTGGATCATGAAATCCTTGATGATGCGGTGGAAGGTCAGCCCGTCGTAGAACGGGTCATGCTTCTCCTCGCCGGTGAACGGGTCGCGCCACGCCTGCTCGCCGGTGGCGAGACCGAGGAAGTTCGCCACGGTGTTCGGAGTCTGGTCGTCGAAAAGATTGAGGGTGATATCGCCCTCGGTGGTATGCATGATAACTGTGGTCATACCTCCATCGTCTCATAGCGAGGGGACGGGGAGACCCGTGATGCTCCTCACGCTATGGGAGGTCGGCGCTTGCCGTCACAGGATGCCGAAATGCTGCAAGGCGTGCAGGATGCCGTCATGATCCACGTCATCGGTCACATAATCCGCCGCCCGTTTCGCATCATCGGTCGCATTGCCCATCGCCACGCCGAGCCCCGCATAGGCGAGCATCGTCGCATCGTTGCCGCCGTCGCCGAACGCGATCGTCTGCTCGCGGGTGAAGCCGTAATGGTCGCAGAACCGCTGGATGCCGCGCGGTTTGCCGCCGTCCGCGGGAATCAGATCCGTGAACGAAGGATGCCAACGCACCCCCGTGGTGTGCCGGCACAACGCCGTCAGCTCTCGTTCGGCCTCAGGTGTGATATACGGGCTGATTTGGTAGGTCACATGCCGTGGAATGCGCACATGCGGGTCGTCGACGAACACCTTGGGCGCCGTTTTGCCCAGCTGCCGCCACGTGTCGCGCATCGTGTCGGTGATCTGGTTGAAATACACGTAGTCGCGCTCGCAGAAATTCGCCACGATGTCCGGGTGGGCGTCCAGCCAGGATACGATGGTGCGGATGTCGTCCGGGTCGAGTGATTCGCTTTGCGTGAATCCTGCGTCATCGAAGCAATACTGGCCGTTGAGCGCGACGATGCCGTCGAAATGCACCGGGATCGTGTCCAGCACGACCTGCATATGCGAAGGGGCGCGCCCAGAGCAGATGAACACGCGGATGCCGCGATCCTGAAGCGCATGCAACGCGTCGATGGTCGATTGCGGCACGATATGCGTGACGAAACTGGTCAGTGTGCCGTCGATATCGAAGAACGCGGCTTTCATGCGCGCCGCCGCTTCGGAGGATAGTTGGAAAGTCATGTCGGTGTCGCTCCTTGTCGCTGTACGCCACCAGTGTACGCGGGACACCCGCCCGCGCACGGGATGCCCGAAACGGGGGAGTGCGCTGCTTTGCGTTCCGGAAGCGTCTGGTCGCACACCAGGAAAACCTTGAATCCTCGCCGTTTCGTCGCAAGCTATAACGAACACGAATAAGGCAATTCGCATAAAACCGGCTGAACAACGCCAAACGGCGGCTATGGTGTTGGATACAGCAAGCCGGATCAATCCGGCGGCACATGCATCGCGGTGCACCGCACCGCACAAGAGAGAGGAAACAACCATGGCACAAGCGTCTTCCGAGCACAACCAGCCGACAGCGCCACTGTCCGATCCGCAGGAGCCGGTCCGCGTCAACCACACCGGCCGCAATATCGTCATCGCCGTCATCGTCATCGCGCTCATCGCGGTCGCGGTGTTCTTCGGTGTCCGTGCGGTCAAGGGCAGCAACGATTCGGCTGCCAAAGGCTCCAAGTCCAACCCGGTGAAGATCGGCGTGGTCGGCGCGACCGACCCGCAGTGGGTGGAATTCCAGAAGGAAGCCGAAGCGGCCGGCATCTACGTGAAGATCATTGATTTCCAGGACTACACGTCAGAGAACCCGGCGCTTGACTCCGGCGACCTTGACCTCAACGAGTTCCAGCACCTGCTCTACCTGGCGAACTACAACGTGAAGAACAACAAGGACCTGCAGCCGATCGGCGGCACTGCGATCTTCCCGCTGGGCGTCTACTCCACCAAGGTCAAGAGCATCGACGACATCCAGGCCGGGCAGACGGTCGCCATCCCGAACGACGAAACCAACCAGGCGCGCGCCATCGGCGTGCTTAAGTCCGCTGGGCTGGTGACGCTCAAGGGCAAGTGGACCGCATTCGCCACCCCGAACGACATCGACACCGCCAAATCCAAGGTGAAGGTCACCCCGCTGAAGGCCGAGCAGGTCGCCAACTCGCTCAAGGACCCGCAGGTCGTCGCCGGTGTGATCAACAACGACTACGTCGCGGACGCAGGACTCAAAGCCAAGGACGCCATCTACCAGGATGACGCCGAAAGCGAGGAGGCCCGCCCGTACATCAACGCCTTCGTCGCCCGCAAGGCGGATGTGAACAACGAGACCTACCTCAAGCTCGTGAAGATCGCCCAGTCGAAGAAGGTGTTCGACAAGCTCAACGCCCAGTCCGACGGCACCGCCGTCTCGGCGAGCAAGTTCACCGCCAAGCAGCTGCAAAGCTACCTGGCGACCATCGAGAAGGAAGCCAAGGCGCAGCAGTGACTTCGCCGATGGCATCATCGCGATTATCCTGAAGCTATAGGCCCGGTGCCAGGCGAAAGCTTGGGCCGGGCCTATAGCAGTGGAAGGCATACCAAGGAGGCAACGATGGCAGAACCAGTCATCACCTTCGACCATGTGGTCAAGGAGTACCGCCGTCGTGCAAGCGGCGGGCAGGAACACGGGACGACCCGCGCGGTCGATGATGTCAGTCTCGAAATCGATGCGGGGGACATCTACGGCATCATCGGATATTCAGGGGCAGGCAAATCCACGCTCGTGCGCATGGTCAACGCGTTGGAACGCCCCACATCCGGGTCGGTCACCGTGCTCGGTACGCGTGTGGACCAGCTCAGCGAGTCGAAGCTGCGCCCTATCCGTCAGAAAATCGGCATGATCTTCCAACAATTCAACCTGTTCTCCACCAAAACGGTCGCCCAGAACATCGCCTACCCGCTGCAACTCGACCATTGGCGCAAAGATTATCAGGACAAGCGCGTGGACGAGCTGCTTGACTTCGTCGGGCTGCGCGAGCACAAAGACAAGTACCCCTCCCAGCTGTCCGGCGGGCAGAAGCAGCGTGTGGGCATCGCACGGGCGCTCGCCACGAATCCGAAAATCCTGCTGGCCGATGAGGCGACCAGCGCGCTCGACCCCGAAACCACGGCGGAAGTGCTCGCCTTGCTCAAACGAGTTAACGAGCAGCTTGGCGTCACCATCGTGCTCATCACCCATCAGATGAACGTCGTCCAGCAGATCGCCCACAAAGTGGCGGTGATGAGCTCAGGGCGAATCGTGGAGCGCGGCGATGTCTATGACGTGTTCGCCGCCCCGCAGCGCAATGTGACACGCCGGTTCATCGCGACCGCGTTGTCAGGGCTGCCGGACGCCTCCCATGTCGCAAAACTGCATGAGGAATGGGAGGGAAGGCTCGTCAGCGTGCTGGTGCGGCAGAAGGATATCCCAGCCGCCGACGGACGCCCCGCGGTCAAGGCATCGGGACAGAACATTTCCGACCTCATCGCCCAATACGGCATCCACAGCGGGCTGGTCTACGGTGGCATGGACACGGTGGGCGGTTCGGCAGTCGGCGCGATCACCTACGTATTCGACGATACGAACCCGCGGTTCGATGACTTCCTGAAGGCGTTGCGTGAAGACAGCGACGTGATTGATTTCGGCACCGCAAGCCGCCCTGTGGCATACGACCAGGCGGTCGCAAGGGATGAAGGAGAGGCACGATGAACGCATGGACGATTGACGCTGCGACGAGTCTCGCCAGCAAATCCGATTGGACGGTTTTGAAACCGCTGCTGTTGCAATCCGTGGCACAAACCTTGGAGATGGTGCTTGTCACCCTGCTGATCGGCGGATTTCTGGGGCTTGTCCTTGGTGTGATCCTGTATGGCACACGCCCCGGCAACCTGTTCGAGAACAGCGTGGTGTATCACATCCTGGACGTGATCGTGAACATCATCCGGCCGATTCCGTTCATCATCTTCCTCGCCGCGATGCAGCCGCTGACCATCAAGGTGGTCGGCACGTCCATCGGCACGGCCGCCGCCATCTTCCCGATGGTCGTCATGTGCACCTTCGCCACGTCACGACTGGTCGAACAGAACCTCGTACCCGTCGATCCCGGTGTGATCGAAGCGGCACGGGCGATGGGCGCCTCGAAATTCACCATCATCCGCGCCGTGCTCATCCCCGAAGCCCTCGGCCCGCTGATTCTCGCGTACGCGTTCCTGTTCATCGGCGTGCTCGACATGTCCGCGATGGCAGGGTACATCGGCGGCGGCGGCCTAGGTAATTTCGCCATCGCATACGGCTACCAGAAGTTCGACCAGACAGTCACCTGGTCTGCGGTGGTCATCATGATTGTCTTGGTACAGGTCGTTCAGGCGATCGCCAATGCGCTCGCCAAGCATGTGCTCAAACGCCAGCGTTGATCGCTACGAGACGCGGAAGGATTCACGATCAGGGGAGGAACCATGGCATTGCACAGTGATGAACCGATGAAAGAGCAGATAGAGCTCACTGATGATCTGGTCGCGATCAGACGTCATCTGCATGAGACACCGGAATTGAGTTTCAAGGAAGTCAACACCACCACATTCTTGGCGAACAAACTGCGTTCGCTGGGGGTCGAAGTGCTGGACACGTCGCTGAGCACCGGAGTGATCGGCTTGATTGAAGGCGAGTACGGCGGTCCCCGTGTCGGTCTGCGCGCCGATATCGACGGCTTGCCGGTCACCGAGGAAAGCGGCGTGGAGTTCGCCTCACGCAATCCGGGCGTCATGCACGCCTGCGGGCATGACATCCACATGACCAGCCTGCTTGGGGCGGTCGAATGGTTCGCCTCCCACCGCGACCGGATCAACGGCAGCCTGAAAATCGTGTTCCAACCCGCCGAGGAGACCGGACGTGGCGCGAAATCCGTCGTCGATTCCGGCGCAGTGGACGATCTCGACGCGATGATCGGCACGCACAACAACCCGGACTATACGCCGGGCCAGCTGGCAGTCGGTGTCGAGCCGATGATGGCCGGATGCGTGAAATTCTACGTCGACCTGCACGCCGAAGGCACGCATGCCGGATACCCGCATCTGGGCACCGGTCCGCTGGAAGCGATGGCGTCGATGATCCTGTCCTTGCAGACCATCGTCAGCCGCAATGCGACGCCGTTCCACCCGCTGGTCGTTTCCGTGACGGAAGTCCACGGCGGCGACGTGTGGAATGTCGTGCCAGCGAAAGCCGGATTCCTCGGAACCGTCCGTTATTTCTACAAGGAGGACTCCCAGCTTGCCGAACGCCGGATGCGCGCAATCGTGGAACACACCGCCGCCGCGTACGGCATCAGCGCCGATTTCCGCTGGGATGATTTCCAGGACCCGCTGGTCTCCGACTCGTATCTGGCGAAAGCCGTCGCCAAGGACGTGCCGAACTATGCGGATCTGCAGCCGATCCACCCGTCCATGGCAGGGGAGGATTTCGTCGAGTTCAGCAAGGTCTGCCCGGTGGCCTTCGCCTTCGTCGGCTCGAACGGCGGTCCGGATCATCACGGCCTGCACAGCCCGAAGTTCATCGCCAAGGACGCAGCTGTCAAGACGGGCGCCGAGTTCTATATCAACGCCGCGTTGCGCGTGCTCGACGAAGTCGCGTTCTGATCCACAGGACATCTCGTTGTGCCATACCCTCATTATGCTGGGGGTATGGCACAGATTCGCATAGCACTCGCACAGATCGACACCTGCGTCGGCGACCTTGAAGGCAACGCCGAGAAGACACTGGAGTACGCGCACCGCGCGGCAAGGCAGCATGCACAGGTGGTCGTATTCCCGGAAATGACCTTGACCGGGTACCCGATCGAGGATCTCGCACTCAGACGCACCTTCCGCAAAGCCGCGTGGGACAAGGCGAACTGGCTTGCCACAGAACTCGAAGCCGACGGATTGGGCGATGTGTATGTGGTTGTCGGCACGGTCGGCACCGACCATGCGTCCGACAAACCACGCAACCGGCTCGTCGTGCTGCACAACGGCGTGGTCTGGGCGGGCTACGACAAGCATTTCCTGCCCAACTACGGCGTGTTCGACGAGTTCCGTATCTTCTCTCCGGGTGATCATTCGACCATTGTCGAAGTCGATGGCGTGCGGCTCGGATTCGCCATTTGCGAAGACATCTGGCAGGACGGAGGCCCGGTCGCCGAGCTTGCCGGCCGTGGCATCGACGTGCTGGTCACCATGAACGGTTCGCCGTACGAGGAAGGCAAGACCCACACGCGTTTCGATCTGGCCGTCCGGCGCGCGAAGGAAGTCTCAGCTCCTGTGGTGTACGTCAATCAGGTCGGCGGGCAGGACGATCTGGTCTTCGATGGCGGCAGTTTCACGGTTGATGCCGACGGCACGCTGCTGCAGCGCTCGCCCATGTTCGTCGAAGACCTCGGCCTGTTCGATTTCGACACTGACGCCGAACACCAGACGGCAGGAGTCATCGCCGCGGCGCCGGACAAAGATGAGGAAGTCTACACCGCCTGCGTGCTCGGGCTCAAGGATTACATGCGCAAGAACCATTTCAGCGGCGTGTGCCTCGGCCTGTCGGGAGGCATCGATTCCGCGCTTGTGGCCGCCATGGCAGCGGACGCTTGCGGCGGGTCCAACGTGTGGGGAATTTCGATGCCGAGCATGTACTCGTCGGACGGTTCAAAGGACGATGCCGCCGACCTCGCGGCGAATATCGGCGCGCATTATGACATCCAGCCCATCGAACCGCTGTTCGTCGCCTATCAGAACCAGTTGCATCTGGAAGGCGTGGCCGCTGAGAATCTCCAGGCCCGCATCCGAGGCGTCATCGTCATGGCGTATTCCAACTCGAAAGGTGTGCTCGCGCTTGCCACAGGTAACAAGTCCGAGCTCGCCTGTGGATATTCGACCATTTACGGCGATGCCGTCGGCGGGTACGCGCCCATTAAGGATCTGCTCAAAACCCGCGTATGGGAGCTCGCCCGGTGGCGCAACGAGGCTTGCGCGCACGGCATGGGTGTCGGCGGCCTGCATATTGTCGGCAATGAATCAGGCCAGCACGGCAAACCCGCCCCGGACGATACCATCATCCCGGTCAACTCGATTACGAAGGCGCCGAGTGCCGAATTGCGCCCCGGCCAGAAGGATTCCGATTCCCTGCCTGAATACGCGCTGCTCGACCAGGTGCTTGCCGAATACATCGAACATGCGCATGGTCGTGCCGATCTGCTGGCTGACGGCTTCGACGAGAAAACCGTCGATACCGTGATGCGCTTGGTGGACCGCGCCGAATGGAAGCGCCGTCAATACCCGCTCGGGCCGAAAGTCACCGCGCTCGCCTTCGGCCGTGACCGTCGTCTCCCGGTGACAAGTGCGTTCCGCGAGTAAGCTACGCGTACTGGGAGGGACATATGGCTGACAAACAGTGGTATTTCAATATGGTCACCGGGCAACCTGAATACGGGATGATTTCGCCTGATTCACAGCGCATGGGACCGTACAAAACCCGGCAGGATGCGCTCGATGCGTGGAAGATCGTCAAGGAACGCAACGCCACATGGAACGAGCAGGACCGGCAGTGGAAACGGTGGGGCAAGTAGCTGCTGCTGCGGTTGCCGCGGATTGGTGCTGCCGCGTTGCTGTTATTCCCTGTGCTCCCTGCTTCTGCCGACGCTGAGTGCTCCGGCAGTGTCGGCAGAAGGTTGTGATCCTGTTTCTGCCGACGCTGAGGCCGGCGTGAGTGTCGGTGGAAGGTTGTGATTCTGCCTTTGCCGACGCTTATCGCTCTGTCAGTGTCGGTGGTGGGTTGTGGTTTTGCTTCTGCCGACGCTGAGACTGCCCTCAGTGTCGGCAGAACTTTTTGTCTCTCGTCGAAGGCTTGAATTCGGGATGTACTGGGATGCCGGCCTGGGATGGGCTCGGCATTCGATCCGCAAGCAAGGCGTCACCGCTTCGACGCACATCACCCTTCGTCTGATCGCACCCATGCGTAGGACAGCACCACTCTGCGCGATTGTGATATATGTCACGTCTGCGCCCGACACGACGTCATCATCATGGCACTACAATAGAACCCGAACGCAACGTAACGGTGCGTTGCGCCGACTGACACCAAGGAGTGGATATGACAGCAGTTGACCAGACCGCCCTCTCCCAAGAGGAACTTGAAGCCAAGGCATGGAACGGCTTCAATGGCGGACATTGGCAGCAGGACATCGATGTTCGCGACTTCATCCAGAAGAACTACACCCCGTACGAGGGCGACGAGTCCTTCCTCGCTGATGCCACAGACAAGACCAAGCACATGTGGAAGTACCTTGACGACAACTACCTCGCCGTCGAGCGCCGCCAGCGTGTCTATGACGTGGACACCCACACCCCGGCGGACATTGATGCGTTCCCGGCTGGTTACATCGAAAGCCCTGATGTCGACAACGTGGTGGTCGGTCTGCAGACCGATGAGCCCTGCAAGCGCGCGATGATGCCGAACGGCGGCTGGCGTATGGTCGAGCAGGCCATCAAGGAAGCCGGCAAGGAGCCGGATCCGGAAGTCAAGAAGATTTTCACCAAGTACCGCAAGACCCACAATGACGGCGTATTCGGCGTGTATACGAAGAATATCAAGATCGCCCGTCACAACAAGATCCTCACCGGCCTGCCGGACGCCTACGGCCGTGGCCGCATCATCGGCGACTACCGTCGTGTCGCCCTCTACGGCGTCAACACGCTGATCAAGCTCAAGCAGCGCGACAAGGATTCCGTGCCGTACCGCAATGATTTCACCGAGCCGGAGATCGAGCACTGGATCCGCTTCCGTGAGGAGCATGACGACCAGATCAAGGCGCTCAAGAAGCTGATCAATCTCGGCAACGAGTATGGCCTCGACCTGTCCCGCCCGGCGCAGACCGCACAGGAAGCCGTCCAGTGGACGTACATGGGCTATCTTGCCGCTGTCAAGAGCCAAGACGGCGCCGCCATGAGCTTCGGTCGCAACTCGGCGTTCTTCGATATCTACATCGAGCGTGACCTCAAGAACGGCACTCTCGACGAGCAGGGCGCCCAGGAGCTGATCGACCAGATCGTCATGAAGCTGCGCATCGTGCGCTTCCTGCGCACCAAGGCCTACGACCAGATCTTCTCCGGCGACCCGTACTGGGCGACTTGGTCCGACGCCGGCTTCGGCGATGACGGCCGTTGCATGGTCACCAAGACCTCCTTCCGTCTGCTCAACACGCTGACGCTTGAACATTTGGGACCGGGCCCTGAACCGAATATCACGATTTTCTGGGATCCGAAGCTGCCTGAAGCCTACAAGCGCTTCTGCGCCCGCATCTCCATCGACACCTCGGCCATTCAGTACGAATCCGACAAGGAAATTCGCTCCCATTGGGGTGACGACGCCGCGATCGCATGCTGCGTGTCCCCGATGCGTGTCGGCAAGCAGATGCAGTTCTTCGCGGCGCGAGTCAACTCCGCAAAGGCCCTGCTGTACGCGATCAACGGCGGCCGCGACGAGATGACCGGCATGCAGGTCATCGAAAAGGGCGTCATCGACCCGATTAAGCCCGAAGCTGACGGCTCACTCGACTTCGAAAAGGTCAAGACCAACTACGAGAAGGCTCTCGAATGGCTGTCCGAGACATACGTAGAAGCGCTGAACATCATCCATTACATGCATGACAAGTACGCGTACGAGGCCATCGAGATGGCTCTGCACGACAAGGAGGTCTACCGCACCCTCGGCTGCGGCATGTCCGGCCTGTCGATCGCCGCTGACTCGCTGTCCGCGCTCAAGTACGCGAAGGTGTACCCGGTCTACAACAAGGATGCGAAGGACACTCCGGGCCATGAGCAGGAGTACGTCGAAGGCGCTGACGACGATCTGGTGGTCGGCTACCGCACTGAAGGCGAATTCCCGATTTACGGCAACGACGATGATCGCGCCGATGACCTCGCCAAGTGGGTTGTCTCCACGGTCATGGGGCAGGTCAAGCGTCTGCCGGTTTACCGTGGCGCCGTTCCGACCCAGTCGATCCTGACCATCACCTCCAATGTGGAGTACGGCAAGAACACCGGTTCCTTCCCGTCCGGCCACAAGAAGGGCACGCCGTACGCCCCGGGCGCCAACCCGGAGAACGGCATGGATTCGCACGGCATGCTCCCGTCGATGTTCTCGGTCGGCAAGATCGATTACAACGACGCGCTCGACGGCATTTCGCTGACCAACACCATCACGCCGGAAGGCTTGGGACGTGACGAGGACGAGCGTATCAACAACCTCGTCGGCATCCTCGACGCCGGCAATGGCCACGGCCTCTACCACGCGAATATCAACGTCCTGCGCAAGGAACAGCTTGAAGATGCTGTCGAGCATCCTGAGAAGTACCCGCATCTGACCGTGCGTGTTTCCGGCTACGCGGTGAACTTCGTCAAGCTCACCCGTGAGCAGCAGCTCGACGTGATTTCGCGCACCTTCCATCAGGGCGCGGTCGTCGACTGACCTGTCGCCCCTAGGGCGACGCAGGCGGGCGTGCGGCATAGACGCATGTACCGCATGACTGGGGGCGGGCCGTAAGGTTCCGCCCCCAGCTGTTTCCATATGCAGCATACGGTTGCATGAGAAGGAGGACAATGATGTCATCGACAGGTACGCCATCGGCCGTGCGGCCAGCAGCCGCCGATTCCCAAGGGTTCCATACGACCACGCCGCATATGCTCAAATCGTCCAAACAGTATGCGAGCCAAACCCTGATGGGAGGATTGTCCGGTTTTGAGTCACCGATCGGCTTGGACCGGCGTGACCGCATCGCGGCGCTTCATTCGGGCGATATCGGCTTCGTGCATTCGTGGGATATCAACACTTCCGTCGACGGCCCGGGCACTCGCATGACGGTGTTCATGAGCGGATGCCCGTTGCGCTGCCAGTACTGCCAGAATCCTGATACGTGGAAGATGCGCGACGGCCAACCGGTTTATCTGGAGGCGATGATCAAGAAAATCGACCGCTATCAGGATCTGTTCAAGGCAACAGGCGGCGGCATCACCTTCTCCGGCGGCGAATCCATGATGCAGCCGGCTTTCGTGTCCCGGGTGTTCCGCGCTGCCAAGGAGATGGGCGTGCACACCTGCCTTGACACTTCTGGCTTCCTCAACCGTAATTACACCGACGAGATGATCGATGATATCGACCTGTGTCTGCTGGATGTCAAGTCCGGCGACGAGGAAACCTACCATCGGGTGACCGGCGGCGTACTGGCGCCGACCATCGAATTCGGCCAGCGGCTTGCCGTGGCAGGCAAGAAAATCTGGGTACGGTTCGTGTTGGTGCCGGGACTTACCGATGACCCGCAGAACGTGGAGAATGTGGCGCGTATTTGCGAGACGTTCGGCGAAGCAGTTGAGCATATCGATGTGTTGCCGTTCCATCAGCTTGGACGTCCGAAGTGGCACGAATTGCGCATTCCGTACCCGCTCGAGGATGCCAAGGGGCCGAATGCGGCGCTCAGGGCACGCGTGGCCAAGCAATTCGAGGATCACGGGTTCAAGGTGTACTGACGGTTTGGCTGCCGGGCAGCGGATTCGTCAAGTCATGGTCGTCAAGCCAGGTCGGAGCGCCGGATTGGCCGCAACCGGATGGAACACAATCGTGGCGTGCCCGCCTGCCTTTGGTCATGGCTGCTGAAGACCAGATGGTGTATGCGGGGTGTCGTTTTCCGTAATCTTCATGGATGCGCCCTAACCTTGTAACCATGGCACAGATTTTCTCATTCCCGGGAGGTCTTTCCGGGCAAGGTCGTGCCGGCCGCGCAGCCCGGTCGGATGCTCGGCGTCCGCCCCAACGCCCGGACGGCATTCCCGACCAAGTGTGGGAAGCGGTGCTGTCCATCTCTGGCATCCCGCAGATTCCCGGCGTTCAATGGCATGAGGTGCCGGTGCCGCATTCCATAGCGGATTACGGTATCGGCGTAGGTATTGTATGTGTTGCAGACAGCTCTGCGCCTGTCGTCGATCGCAAAGATTCGTGGTTGTCTGCCGATATGCGCTGCGAGCATTCCCATGCCTGTGCGGACAGCGGATCGCAGGATATGGGTGATGTTGCGTACGGCTTGGGATTGCACCGCTTGGCTGAAGACACAGCGTGGGGCTGGATCACGTTGTTGTATTTCGACGATCCTCCACGAGGATGGACATCGCATTGGCGTTGTGTGGGATTCTGCCGCGTACCGATCAACCACTGGGAGGACGGCTTCGGCGAGCGCCGCACTTCCCGGTGCTGGAACGCGATCAGCGGACGGCTGATCGATGCGGGTGTGGATGCCGATTCGATCGCCGGTACGGTTACGGTCAGTCATGATACGTCGTTCGGTATGGCGGACAGTGAGGTGCCGTCGCGGTTCGAATTGCGCGTGTCGTGGACGCCTCCGGCAAGATCGGGCACTTCACGGGATACGGTCGATGCCGGGTTCCAGGTGTCCATGTGGTCGAGACTATTGATGGACGGATTGCGGTAGCGTCGGTTCGGGACTTGTGCATTGCGGTCAACGGTGACGGTACTATGTCGTATCGGCGTGTGGGTGGAGCCCGGATGCCGGGACATGTGACGACAAGGAGAGCAGGCGCAGTGAGCGTTCGACCGACGGATACCACAGGGGTGGGCGGCCTATCAGGGGGAGCGGCTGGCGGTAACGACCCACGGTTCCACGGTGAGCCGCATCTGTTGGCGGAACCGAGAGCCGGAGTACCTGACATTATCGATACGCTGGATGGCTTCCAGCGGTACTGTGAGTTGTTGTCTCAAGGAGTGGGGCCGTTGGGCGCCGATGCGGAGCGCGCTTCGGGGTACCGCTATGGGCATGAGGACTGGTTGGTCCAGTTCAAACGCGAAGGTGCGGGGATTGGCTTGCTCGATCCGGTGGCTTTGGCTGCGCAGGGCGCCGACTGGTCGCAATTCAACGATGCGGTTGGGGACGCAACATGGATTATCCATGATTCCTTGCAGGATTTGACGGGATTCTATGACATCGGTCTGCGGCCTCGACGCTTGTTTGACACGGAAATCGCCGCGCGGCTGTTGGGGTTGCACCGGTTCGGCCTGTCGGCGGTGACGGAATACTATCTTGGCATGACGTTGGCGAAGGAACATTCCGCAGCGGACTGGTCTTACCGTCCATTGCCGCGGGATTGGCGCAATTATGCCGCTCTTGATGTCGAGTTGCTTGCCGAGCTGATGGATCATATGTCTCGCGATCTTGTCCGGCAAGGCAAGGACGAGTGGGCGCGGGAGGAATTCGCCTACGCCCTGCGCGAAGGGCTGCAGCCGCGCAAACCGCATCCGGTGCCTTGGCTGCGCATTTCGCATATCAACGTGCTCAGCCATGACCGGCTTGGTCAGGCGGTGGCAAAAGCCTTGTGGGAGCAGCGGGACCGGCTCGCCCGGCAGTACGATATCGAGCCGGCGCTGCTGTTGTCTGACGCCGCCATCATCGAGGCGGCACGCAAGAAGCCGCATAACAATCGGGAGTTCAGGGCGATCCGTTCGTTGAACGTGCGGGTGCGCATCCATACGGGCAGCGAGCAGGACAAGATGTTCGAACGGTATGCGCCGATTCAGCGGTCCGTCAAGCCTTCATTGTGGAAGACTACGATTCAGCAGGCGCTCGACCTGCCTCAAGACCAGTGGCCTACCATGCCGCAGCCCCAGCATGATGCGCAGACCAACGCTCCGCGGTCCATGAAATATTGGCAGACGCACCACCCTCATCGCTATGAGACGCTTCAGAACGTTCGCCGTGTCATCGCGCAGATTGCCGAGGACACACACACGCCGGCTGATGTCATCATCAAACCGCAGATTGTGCGCAACCTGTGTTGGACGGATCACCCTGAGTGCCGGGACGTTGCGGGCTTCTTCACCGAACAGGGCGCGCGTGACTGGCAGGTGCGGCTGCTTGCAGCGTCCGTAAGTCGCGTTATCATGTAACGGTTGCCTTATACGGCAGAAGAATGCATACTCGTCAATCAGGAGTGCAAGCGTGAAAATCAGCGTTAGGAACCTCGAGCCCACCAAGGTGAAGCTCACTGTCACCGTCGATCCGGAGGAGTTCGACCCGTATCTCGACGAAGCCCGCAAGGAAATCGGCAAGCAGATCAACGTGCCTGGTTTCCGTAAGGGTCATGTGCCTGGCAAGGTTATCGACAGCCGCGTCGGCTTCGGTGCCGTCGCCGGTGAAGCCGTCAATCAGGGCGTGCCGGAGCTGTACTCCAAGGCCCTCGAAGAGAAGAAGATCCGTCCGATGGCTCAGCCGGAGTTCGACGTGCAGGAAGTTCCGGCTTCCGCGAAGGACGACACCAAGCTCAAGTTCACCGCGACTGTGGAGCGTCGCCCTGACATCGAACTTCCTGAGCTCGACGGCATGACCATCGACGTGCCGGCTGCCGCTGTCACCGATGAGGACATCACCAAGCGTCTTGATTCCCTGCGTCAGCGTTTCGCTACGCTGGTCGGCGTTGATCGTCCGGCTGCCAAGGGTGATTACGCGAATATCGATCTCGATGCCCAGATCGACGGCGAGTCCGTGGATTCCCAGGAAGGCGTGAGCTACGAGCTCGGTTCCGGCACCATGCTGGACGGCCTCGATGAAGCGCTTGAAGGGCTGTCCGCCGGCGAGGAGACCACGTTCGAAGGCACGCTGGAAGCCGGAGACCACGAGGGTGAGAAGGCTCAGATCAAGGTGAAGGTCAACTCCGTCAAGGCGGAGGAACTGCCTGAACTCGACGATGATTTCGCCCAGGAAGCTTCCGAATACGACACGCTCGAGGAGCTCAAGGCTGACGTGCGCAAGGCTGCCGAGCAGGACGCCAAGGGCCGTCAGGCGACTGAAGCCCGTGACGCGTTCCTCGCCAAGCTGCAAGAAGGTCTCGACATCCCCGTGCCGAAGGGTGTGAAGGCTGAACTGCTCGAGCAGCAGCTCAAGAACAACGGCGTGGATGCCGACAAGGCCACCAAGGAGCAGAAGGACGAGGCTGAGCAGGAGGTTGAGAAGGAGCTGCGCGATCAGATCGTGCTCGACACCCTCGCCGAGAAGCTCGACGTCAAGGTCTCCCAGATGGACGTCACCAACTTCCTCGCTTCCATCGCCCAGCAGTACGGCATGGATCCGAGCGCGTTCATCAACGCGATCGTGCGCAATGGCCAGCTCGGCTCCGCGGTCCAGGAAGTCGGCCGTTCCAAGGGCATGCTCGCCGGTATGCGCGCGGTGTCCTTCACGTCCGAAGGCGAGCCGCTCGACCTGAGCGAGTTCCTCGGAGACACTCCGGAGAACGAAGAAGAAGAAAGCGTCGAGGCGGCTTCCGCTGCTGCCGCGGTGGCGGACGAACTCGCCAACGACAAGGACGCTGAGTGACATTCCGCCCATGCGCATGAGGCGACGCCCGAAGCGGTGCCCGTGCATGGTTGAATTGCCGTGATTGATGCGGCGGTTCGGACTGATCCGGACCGCCGCATCTGCATACCCGGCACCCTCATGCGCTGACCGCGCAATCCTTGGCCAGCGTCGATTCGAAGCGGTAGGCTGAGGACATACGATTTACCGAAGGAGACAAGGTTGAGCAATTCCAGTGCAATCCTGCCCGTCATGGCCGAAGATGACGCGCCCGCAGGACCAACCGACCCGATTTTCAACCGGTTGCTCAAAGAGCGCATCATCTGGTTGGGTTCGGAAGTGAAGGATGACAACGCGAATATCATCTGCGCCCAGATGCTGATGCTCGCGGCTGAGGATCCGAAGAAGGACATTTGGCTGTATATCAATTCACCGGGCGGTTCCATCACCGCCGGCATGGCGATTTATGACACCATGCAGCTCATCGAGCCGGATGTCGCCACCGTGGCTGTTGGTATGGCGGCTTCCATGGGCCAGTTCCTGCTGAGCTCCGGCACGCCGGGCAAGCGGTTCATCACCTCCCATGCCCGTGTGCTTATGCATCAGCCGTCCGGCGGTATCGGCGGTACGACAACCGACGTGCGCATCAACGCCGAGCTCATCATGGACATGAAAAAGACGCTGTCCGAACTGACCGCGAAGCAGACCGGCCACACGGTTGAGGAAATCTACCGGGACAACGAATACGATCATTGGTTCACCGCGCAAGAGGCGTTGGACTACGGGTTCGTGGACAAGATCGTGACCACGCCGGGCACGATGAATTCCGACGCGGTGAAGGGGGAGTGACATATGGCAAGTGAAGAGGCACGATTCGTGCAGCGCGCGCAACGTCTTGCAGGCCCGCAAGGCATGGGTGCGTATCAGCCACAGAACCGGTATGTATTGCCGCAGTTCGGTGAACGCACCCCGTATGGTATGAAGACGCAGGATCCGTACACCAAGCTGTTCGAGGACCGCATCATCTTCATGGGCGTGCAGGTCGATGACACGTCGGCGGATGACATTATGGCCCAGTTGCTGGTGCTGGAAAGCCAGGATCCGAATCGTGATGTGATGATGTACATCAATTCGCCTGGCGGTTCCATGACCGCGATGACCGCAATCTACGACACCATGCAGTACATCAAGCCTGATGTACAGACCGTGTGCCTCGGGCAGGCGGCGTCGGCGGCGGCGATTCTGCTTGCCGCAGGCACCAAGGGCAAGCGCATGATCCTTCCCAATGCCCGCGTGCTAATCCATCAGCCGTCCATCGACCAGGGCTTCGGCAAGGCCACGGAAATCGAGATCCAGGCCAAGGAGATGCTCCGTATGCGTGAATGGCTTGAGAACACGCTCGCCAAGCATACCGGTCAGGATGTCGAGAAGATCCGCAAGGACATCGAAGTCGACACCTTCCTGACGGCGGAAGAAGCCAAAGACTACGGCATGGTCGACGCCGTACTTTCCCCGCGCAAGTAGCGGGACAGGCGAACACCCCCGGCGGCAACGCGTCGGGGGTGTTCTCGTATACTGAGGTACGCGGCGCCGCAATGCCGCGTTGTGTCAGCCGCAACGAAGGAGGCTTCATGAGCCGGGTCATCAGCTATCAGGATGATATACGACAGTGCACGTTCTGCGGGAAAACCGAACGACAGGTTCGTAAGCTGGTCGCCGGACCGGGGGTCGCCATCTGTGACGAATGCATCGCGCTTTGCGTCGAGATGATTGGCGACGAGGAGCGTCGTGACGCTGAACGCAACGCACTCGACGTGCCCAAGCCTGCGCAGATCATGCAGTATCTTGATTCGCATGTCATCGGCCAGACGGAGGCGAAACGCACGCTGGCGGTCGCGGTATACAACCATTACAAGCGTGTCAATATGGAGCTTCAGGAGGCGGCTGCGGGGACGGAACGCCGGCAATTGGAACTCCTGCGCAACGCCGGTGAAGCCCGTGGCGCGTCTGATCGCTTCGCGGATGTTCGTGTGGCGAAATCCAACATCCTGATGCTCGGCCCTACGGGTGTGGGCAAAACATATCTTGCCCAGACGCTCGCCGAAGTGATGCATGTGCCGTTCGTCATCGCTGACGCCACAACGCTGACTGAAGCGGGGTATGTCGGCGACGATGTGGAAACCGTGTTGCAGCGGCTCATCCAGGAGGCGGATGGTGATCTTGAACGAGCGCGGCATGGCATCATCTATATCGACGAGATCGACAAGATCGCGCGTAAAAGCGGGGAGAATACGTCAATCACCCGCGATGTGAGCGGGGAGGGTGTTCAGCAGGCGTTGCTGAAGATCCTTGAAGGCACGGTGGCGACGGTCCCGCTCGAAGGCACGCGCAAACATCGCGAGCAGGAAAGCGTGCAGATCGATACGCGGGATATCCTGTTCATTTGCGGCGGTGCGTTCGTCGGGCTGACGGATATCGTCGCGCAGCGTGTCGGCGCCCATGAAAGCGGTTTCGGTGCGTCGTGGCATGATCATGAGCTTACGCAGGACGAACTGTTGGCCCAGGCGAATGCGGACGATCTGGAGGCGTTTGGCCTGCTGCCGGAGTTCATCGGCAGGCTCCCGGTGGTCACGACCCTGCATGCGTTGGGGCGGAACGATCTCGAGAGGATTCTCACCGAGCCGGCCAATGCGCTGGTCAAGCAATATCAGAAACTGTTCCTGGTTGATGGGGTGGATTTGGAGTTCACGCCCGCTGCGATTGCGGCCATCGCGAAAACAGCCATCACGCAGGGGACCGGTGCCAGGGGATTGCGTTCGATTATTGAACACGCCCTTGAAGGGACGATGTATGAACTGCCGCAGATGCAGGGTGTTGCCCGTGTTGTGGTGGATGCCGACGCGATTGTTGGAACAGGCAAGCCGGTGCTGCTTGCGGCAGGGGAGCGTTTGGAAGATGCGCCGGCGTTCCGGGGTCGATCGGCTGCAGGTGGCGCCTCTACGGGTGGCGCGGGTGACGATGCCGGTGATGGGACTGGCGGAGCACATGTGGCTGATGACGCTGATGGTGTTGATGGTGCCGACGCCGATGCGGCTCCGACGGCGGATATCGCCATCATTCATCCCGAACATGACGGGCGTCGATCTGGATCCCGTCGTGCTTGAGGGAGAGAAAACCCTACTGCCATAAGGCGACACGCCGTAAGTTGGCAATGCGGCGACTCTGTTGTATATTAATGGAGTTGCCGGAAACGAGCTGAGAAATCAGCAAGAAGAAAGCACATGCGCCAGTAGCCCAATGGATTAGAGCAGCTGACTACGGATCAGCAGGTTGCAGGTTCGAATCCTGTCTGGCGCACAGATAAACCCTCGGATTGTTCCGAGGGTTTTTGTTTTTCGTCCCCTCTCATGAAATCACCATGCTCAGTCGGGGTTAAATGACAAAATGTGTGTTTTATTCCGGCGTGTCGAGGTAGCGTCATCGGGTTCTGCCCGCCCAGCCCTTCCTTATGCCGGACATATAGGAACCAAAGTTATTGCTTTAGACTTCTCGTTCAGGCGTTGAAGACGGGCATGTGCAGGTCAGTCCATTCGATTGAGGTGCCGGGTTCCGGGGCGTCTCCGTCGAAGGTTCCTATATGCCGGAACTCCGCCAGCTCGGCACGCCTGCGCCTGGACAGGTCGCGTGCCGAGCCCGTCGTCCTGCACCCCGGGCGTATCCAGCGTTGGCGCCCGAGCCTGTCATGGCCGTTCTTGGCGTATAGGAAAAAACGTGGTGCTTTAGACTTCGTTTTTGGCTATCCGACGTGTCCTTTGCGGATGTGGAATCCAGTCTCGACGGCGGGGTCGTCCCTGTTGTACGACTGGATGCCGTTGCCGTAGTTGCTCGGTTTTGGGTTCGTCCTGCACGGCCGCGCATCCGTTCTTCTTCATCGACGTGCCGCAGACAGGGCACCTGCGTGCTTTTCTTGATTTCGTCCTCATGCGATATATGCAACGGCGACGGGCGGCACGACATCCCCGATAGGCGGGGATTAATAAGCGAATGATTAATCACCCCGCGACACACTTACTCCCGCAAAGGCTCGACCGTATCATTAGCACCACGTTTTTTCCTATACGCCCCGTTTCTTCATTCTCGCCCCGCACAATCCACACCCCGGGGCCCAGTTTGATCGTGTCCTCATCACTCCATGAAGACACAGGAGCCAAGTTCGACACCCCGACACGCTTACGGCCACAACGCCTGCGGGGATTATAAGCAATAACTTTAGTTCCTATATGCCTTATGCCGAATCCTGGGGTTAAATGACAAAATGTGTGTTTTATTCCGGCGTGTCGAGGTAGCGTCATTGGCGCATCCTGCTCGGTGGGTCCTGGCGTCAAGCCCCCATCCGTGTGAATGTCGGTGTCATGTCCCTTCTACTGGTTGCTATTTGGAGGGTGTCTGGGATGATGCTCTTTCGCCTGTCATCTGAAGCCGCTGGATCAGGTTTTCCGGAAAAGTCAAGCGGGGACGCCGATAATGCCCCGGATTCAAAATCACCCCGCGACGCGCCTTGCGTCAGTAGGGATAAGTGGCAAAATAAAACACACATTTTGTCATTTAACCCCTCAGCGTCTATCGACGCTAACAGGTGCCGCAGTGACGACTGAAGTGGCTTGGAGTTCTCGGGTTATAGGCCAGTATGTGTGTCTGCTGGTGGGGTGTGTGGGAGTCTTGATTGTTGCTCTGGTCGTGTGCACGTCCTGTATGCCGTGACATGCGAAGCTGAACGGATATCGACGGAAAACGGCAGTGGAGATCCCTGTTTTGCGGTTCGTGCATGCCCAGGCATACGCAAACCGACGCTATGGCTACCGGACAGTGCGGGAAGCCTTCTGTCTGGCGCACGACGTATGTCATGACATGCGCGACCCGGCACATTCGAATCGCCTGTACGCCTTGCGCCGCAACGGGTCCGCGCCGGTTTCGGACACACATTCTGGCCGGGCTCGAAAGTGGCGGCATGAGGATTCGAAACCGCGACACGCCCGGCAGAACAACCCCTACACACGATTTCCGGACACACATTTTGGCCAATAACCCCGGGCGGCGATGCACAACAGTGTGCGCGGCCCGTACTCTCTGCCGACGCTTACGGGTGCCTCAGCGTCATCGGACCATTTTGCCGACGTTGAGGAGTGTCTGAGTGTAGGTAGGAGCTTTTACCGACGATTTGGGGTCTCTGAGTGTCGGTAGAAGCAGGTTCCCATCCTTCTGCCCACGCTGGGTGTGCTGTGAGTGTCGGCACAAGCAGGGATAGAGAACGATATCGCTTCCGAGTCGTGCCTCTGAAGACATCAGCGTCAAGTGCGCCAACACGGCATATGTATGGACTGGCGGCATTGTGCGGAGTGTGTCAGCTCCGGGCGGAACAGTTCACAGACCATTTTTTACAATGGGCATATATATGTTTTCCGCATGCCGTATGGCATCATATGCGACGGGAGTGATATGGCACAACACAGGGGAGTATGGACGACCATCAGGCGCATCGCCGCATCGGACCGCATATCCGGGCTGATTATGCTCGGATTCGCCCTGCTCGGCCTGCTGTTGGCGAATCTACCGTGGACGATGCACGGCTTCGAAGCTGTTGCCGAATACACCATCGGTATTCCGGGAACGAACCTGATGCTGCCGATCAGCCATTGGGCGCAAGACGGCCTATTGACGGTCTTCTTCCTCATGGTGGGGCTTGATCTCAAGCAGGAGCTCACCACCGGTTCGCTTGCGAACCCCAAGGCCGCCGCTGTACCGATGCTGTGCGCAGTGGGCGGCATGTTGGTTCCGCCCATCCTGTTTGTCGCAGTGATCAGCCTGTACTCGCAGTTCGCGCCGCCGGCGGTCGGCAGCATGACCATCGCGACCGGTGCGGTCGTACCCTTCGGCACCGCCTCCCACGGTTGGGCGGTTCCGACCGCAACGGATATCGCCTTCTCCCTGACGGTCCTCGCCTTGTTCGCCAAGGCGTTGCCCGGCTCCATCAGGGCGTTTCTCATGACCCTCGCCACGGTCGATGATCTGCTTGCGATCATCTTGATCGCCGTGTTCTTCTCCTCGCTCAACAGCTGGTACTGGTTTATCGGCATCGCCGTCTGCGCCGCCGTATGGTACGTGCTGGTCCGCCGCAAGCGCGTGCCTTGGCTTGCTGTAGGGGCGGTCGGCATTCTCGCATGGGTCATGATGTTCGAAGCCGGCATTCACCCCACGCTGGCTGGCGTGCTGGTAGGGTTGCTGACCCCGTCGCGCGAGAAGTACGGTGAATCGACGCCACGGGCCGAACGCTACCATGACAAGCTGCAACCGTTCTCCGCGTTGCTTGCATTGCCAATATTCGCGCTGTTCGCCACGGGCGTGCACATTGGTTCGTTGTCGCTGCTGTTGTTCGTATCCCCGATTGTCGTCGGCATTGTGGTGGCGCTTGTGGTCGGCAAGCCGCTTGGCATCATGCTCACCGCCTGGCTGTCAACCCGGTTCGGCGGACTGAGCATGCCGAAGGGGCTGCGCGTACGCGACCTGTTCCCGGCAGCCTGCGCGTGCGGAATCGGCTTTACCGTGTCCTTCCTGATCGCCACGCTGGCGTACACCGATACCGAGCTGTCCGCGGAAGCACGGTTCGGGGTGCTGCTGGCCTCGCTGCTCGCAGCGGCGGTGTCTGGCGTTCTGCTCAGTCGGCAATCGAAACAATATGAGCGGCTTGCCTCATCCCGTGATGCGCAGGCTGTGCCGCAAGCATCGGCTGCCGCTGTTGAGAAGCCTGGACTGCTGCCTGACGGCACTGAGATTGTCAGCAGTGAGGTGTTCCCTGAGAATCGGATACGTGAATACCGGCAGAATCGGCAGCACGCGCAGAACACTGAGGAGCAGTCATGACAGATACGCGGCAGGAACCGTCAGCAACGTCACCATTCCCTAAATCCGAACATCAGGCTGAACATCATGTCGTGCATGAGGGCGACCAAACGACCGTTGACGACCAGATGACCTATATGTCAGGTCCGGTCATGCTCCGCGGGCGCATGATTCCCGAGGAAAGCGCGACCGCCAACCTGCTGCGCGACAACCAGCCGACGGACTGGCTGCATATGGATCCTTGGCGAGTGCTTCGCATCCAGGCGGAATTCGTCGACGGATTCGGAGCGCTCGCGGAACTCGGTCCCGCGATCAGCGTGTTCGGATCTGCGCGCACATCCCAGGAGGATCCGGCATACCAAGCCGCGCGTTCAATGGGCAGAAACATAGCAAAGGCTGGATATGCGGTCATCACCGGGGGAGGGCCGGGCATCATGGAAGCCGCGAACCGGGGCGCCAGCGAAATGAATGGCAAATCGGTGGGGCTCGGCATCGAGCTGCCGCACGAACAGGGGCTCAACGAGTGGGTGAATCTCGGCATGAGCTTCCGCTACTTCTTCGTGCGCAAAACCATGTTCATGAAATACTCGTCTGGCGTAATCGTCTGCCCGGGAGGGTTCGGCACGTTGGACGAGATGTTCGAGCTGCTCACCTTGGTGCAGACGCACAAAGTCAAGTCCATTCCGATTGTGCTGTTCGACACGGCGTATTGGCGCGGGTTATTCGATTGGGTGACAAGCACGGTTGAGGCACGGCGGATGATTTCGCCGCTCGACCCGCATCTGGTGCGGTTCACCGATGATCCTGGCGAGGCAGTGCGTATCGCGCTCGGCGACAGTCGGGCGTAGTCAGTCGCGGGTCGCACCCGGTCATAGGCGTGGGGCGTGGCATGCGGGGAGCGCGGTGTTCGCCGGCGGCGCCTCATAATTGGTTCACAACCTGCTTCTGCCGACGCTGAGGAGTCTCTTAGCGTCGGCAGTTGGTTGTGGCTCTGTTTTTGCCGACGTTGAGGAGGCTCTCAGTGTCGGCAGTGGGTTGTGGTTCTGCTTCTGTCGACGTTCACTGTGTCGTCGGTGTCGGCAGAGGGTTGTAATCCTGGTTCTACCGACGCTGAGCAGGCTCTTGGCGTCGGCAAAAGGTTGTGGATGGCGTGCCGTGGGGAATACCCGCTACGATTCAGCGCTTGACGGCCAGCAGCAGGCCCATGCCGTTTGGGGTGAGCGTGCAGTCGAACCGTTCGTCATCCTCCACATCGGCCAGCAATTGCCGCATCGCGTCGGCTTTCCCGGCATCCACCGCTGCTGCCTGGTCGTCTGATGTCTCGCCAGACTGCTCTGCAAACGGCAGCATATCCGTGAACGCGATGATGCCGCCCTTGCTCAACAGGCGAAATGCTTGGTCGTATGTCGCACGATAGTTGTCCGTATCCCCGGTCACGACGATGAAATCATAATCCGCAGCATTGAGCCGTGGCAGGAACACGCGGGCAGGGGCGCTGACCGCGCGCAATGTCGCCTGTGTACTGTCGGAGAGCTCACGCAGCAGACTGCGGATCATGGCGATCCCTTGCGCGGATGAGTCAACCGCGGTCAACAGTCCGTGCCCGTCAAGCCCGTCAAGCAACTGGTACGTTTCCACCACCGCGCCGGTTCCGACCACAATCACGGATGTCGCGCCGACCATGTGTTCGAGTACACGAAGGAGTTCCGCCTGCGCCGCCGATCCTTGGGGAGCGCCCGCTTCGGTCGCACGGGCTCTGGCTTGCGCGAGACCGGTTGATTGCCGTTTCAAGGCATGATCTTCGACATTGGTCCAGATGGCGGTGAGTGATGATTGTGGTGTGTGTTCCATGACATTCGTCCCCATGGGGTGGATGTGCCGTCTGCGGTATGGGGACGCCGCAGACGGATGCTGGATGGCTAGATGGCGCGCCTCGTGGCGGCTGTCGCGGACGCTCAGCGCTCCTTGACTTTGGCGATCAGCTGCCAGATTTCCTCGCCGACATCAATGCCGCGTGGACAGTGGCGCGAACAGGCGCGTACCGACTGGCAGGCTGCGATGCCGTCCGCGGTGTCAATCGCGTCCATACGCGCGTCAGCCGCGGTATCCCGGGAATCGTTGATGAATCGCGACGCGGTGATGAGTGCGGCGGGGCCGATGAACGCTTCGCCGCCGGCGAATACCGGGCAGCTGCCTTCGCACACGCCGCATGCGATGCAGTTGCTGAGCGTCTCATATGCAGCAAGCTGTTCGGGACGTTGCAGATATTCGAAAACGTCGATCTTCCCGTCTTTCGTGGTGGCTAGTACGCCGTCCGCCTGCAAATATGGTTGCAGACGTTTGATCTGATCGAGCATCGGGTCGATGTCGGCAATCAGATCACGTTGCACGGGGAATCCAGGCAATGCCGCCAATTCGACGATAAGCGGGGCGTCGTCCCCAGCGTCGGACGGGTTTGCGCCTGATGCTTCGTCGGCGGTGTCCGTGGCGGTGCCAGCCTCGGCCGTTTTGCGGAAACCATCGGTGTCCACGGTGTTCTGTGCATGCTGCCGGACAGCCCAATCCTTGACTTTCGCCGTGCATAACAGCGTCGGGGTGCCATTGACGGCAACGGCATCCGAACCGCACATGCCATGCCCGCAGGAATAGCGGAACGCCAGGCTTGGATCCTGGGTGCGCTTGATATTAAGCAGGCAATCCAGGATCGTCGTGTCCGGCAGAACCGTGAGCGCATAATCCTGAACCCACTGTTTGCCGCGCGGGCGTCTGCGCGCCGTCCCAGAGCCGAAGGGGGATCCCTGTTTCGCGAACGGGCTGCCGGAGCGGGTGTGCTCGCGTTCGGGGCGCGGAGTGAACCGATGCACCCGGAGCGTCACCTGCACACGGGTCCCGTCATTGCCATTCATTGCCAGCCTCCTGTTGTCCAAACCGAATATAGTGTGCCACGACCAGTGCCCGATTAGTATGCGCGTGCCTGCGGAGGCATGTCGAGGATATGCACCGGTTGCCAAGCGACCTCACCCGTGCCGCCGACCATCGAGTGGGCAAGATACTGCTTGTCGTCACGGTTCGGATAGTCGGTGCGTTTGAGCGACCCGCGGGATTCGTGCCGCGCGTCCGACGCGCGCAGAACCGCTTTAGCGAGTTCCAACAGGTGCCGGACTTCCCAGATGGCGGTGACTTCTTGATTGAATGCGGGCGATTCGCTGTGCGCGTGCAGGGCGCGTGCCCGTTCGGTGAAATCGCTGTCAACCAGGCGCAGTGCTTCGGCGATGCTGTCATGGTTGCACCGGACAGCCAATGCGCGTTCCATCGCGGCTCCGAGATCCGCCAACAGCCGGTATGCGTTGTCGTTTTCCGGGTGGTGTGAAGCCGTATCGTCGGTGTCGGCGGCGGCCGGGTCATTCGGCTTGAGCAGGTCGCTGAGCTCATTCCTACGCGCCTGGGCGGCCGCCTCGACCGTGTCATGGGACTGGTCCGCCGTCGCCGTGGCGGCATCTTGGGCTGCCGTGTCAGGCGAGCCGGCGATACGTGCACCCACGGCAACGCCGGCTCGGTGGCCGAACAGGCATGCGTCCAACAGCGAGTTCCCGCCGAGCCGGTTCGCACCATGGACGCTGACGCAGGAGCATTCACCCGCGGCATACAGACCGGCGATCACATGGCGTTCGTCATCCGCCCACGTGTAGACTTCGCCGTCGACGGTGATCGGGATGCCGCCCATCGTGTAGTGGGCGGTCGGCTTGACCGGCACATAATCCTTGGTCGGGTCAATGCCGGCATAATCCTCGATGGTTTCCACGACTTGGGGGAGCACCGCATGCATATGATCGGGCTCAATGCCGGTCATGTCGAGCCAGATACAATCGCGTGGGCCTTGCGGATCCTTCGGGTCGGCGACACCCCGGCCGGCGTCGATTTCCGCCATGATTGAACGGCTCACCACGTCACGCGCCGCAAGGTCGGCATGACCGGGCGCATAGCGCTGCATGAACGCTTCGCCGTCGCTGTTGCGCAGGACGCCGCCCTCGGCTCGTGCCGCCTCGGAAATGAGGATGCCGGTGTGGGCAAGCCCGGTGGGGTGGAATTGAACGAATTCGCTGTCTTCAAGCTGCAACCCGGCTTCGAGGGTGAGCGCCATGCCGTCGCCGGTCAGATCCCACGAGTTCGACGTGGTATGGAACAGGCGTCCTGCGCCGCCTGTGGCAAGCAGCACATTGCGCGCATGCAGGGCATGCACCTTGCCGGTGTGCGTGTCATAGGCGACGACACCTGCCACCTGCTCATGCGATTCGTCGAGTACAAGGTCGGTGACATACCATTCCTCCGCGAACTCAACACCTTGGGCAACGCACTGCTGCCACAACGTATGCAGAATCTGATGGCCGATGCGGTCCGCCGCGTATGCGGCGCGAGGAACCGGCTGTTCGCCGAAACGCGCGGTATGGCCACCGAACTTGCGTTGCGCGATGTGACCGTCGGCGGTGCGTGAGAACGCGACTCCGGAACGTTCGAGATTGATGACGGTGGCGGGCGCCTCCTTGGCGAGCAGCTGCGCCGCATCCTGATCGACGAGCCAGTCGCCGCCTTTGACCGTATCGTAATAATGCCAATGCCAGTCATCTTCGGACACGTTGCCCAGACTTGCGGCGATGCCGCCTTCTGCGGAACCGGTGTGCGAACGCAAGGGCTGAAGTTTGGAAACCACCAGGATCTTCGGCGTATGCCCCGCCTGCGTCATTGCTGCGATGCGTTCCGAACGCAGCAATCCGAGCGCCGCGGACAAACCGGCTGCACCGGCACCGACAATCAGGGCATCGTACATCTGTTCCACATGTTTCGGACTCATACCCTCGATTCTCGCACAAGGCAGGACGAAGCGCCCAGCCGTAGGCGGAACGGGGCGAGTCGGCTGGCATGTGGCGGATAATGGAGGCATGGGCCAATCGTTCAATCATCAGGTGTATGACATCGTCCGGCGGATTCCTGCAGGCTGCGTCGCCACATACGGGCAGGTCGCCGCGCTCGCCGGCAAGCCGCGCAATGCGCGCATGGTCGGCTACGCGTTGCATGCCAATCCTGAGCCCGGAGTGATTCCCTGCCATCGTGTCGTGTTCCGGGACGGTTCGCTCGCTCCCGGATTCGCCTTCGGAGGGCCGGATCGGCAGCGGGCGCTGCTGGAGAGCGAAGGCGTAGTGTTCACCGGCGCTCGCGCGCAAGGCAACGCGGGCGCCGAAGGCTTGCGCGTCGATCTCAGCCGTTGCCAGTGGCGAGCTTGAAGCCCTCCGACCCGCAGACGACGATGCCTTCCAGCTCCATCAACCCGAGTTCGGCGAGCACATCCTGGGATTGTTGCGGTGCCGCCGATGAATCACCCTGAGAGATGGCTGCAAAGAGGTTCTCGGCGGTCATCGGACGACGGCGTGCACGCATGACGTTGATCAGACGCGTCCGTAAGTCCTCGGGAGAGGCTGTGCCGGCCGCTTCGATGCTTGACGATCCGGTTTGACTTGATTCGTCGGTGCTCCCGGCATCCGCGATATGCACGACACCGCTTGTGACAGGCGGGTGGGTGTCATGGCAGATATCGGACACCGTGTCGCACGTGTACAGCAGCATCGCTTTGCCGTCCGCGATCAGCCGGTTGCACCCGCCGTTGCCTGGCATGGTGATGTCCCCGGGAGCGGCATAGATGTCACGGTTCAGTTCCGTCGCCCATGTGGCGGTGTTGAGCGCGCCTGATCGCCGGCGCGCCTGCGCCACGACCACGGTGGACGCGAGGGCGGCGATGATGCGGTTACGCAGTAGAAACCGATGGGGCTGCGGTACGGTTCCCGGGAACGACTCGCTGATCAGCGCGCCTTCATTCGCTACAATCGCATCGAACAGCATCTGGTTGCTGCGCGGGCCGATATGAGTCAGTCCGCCGGCGAAGACGGCGATGGTCGGCCCGGCTGAATCCCCGTACTGCTCTCGTGCCCGAATCGCTCCCCAGTGGGCGGCGGCGTCGGCACCCATCGCTCCGCCCGAGACCACGGTATGTCCATCACCCGCGGCATGGCGTCCAAGGCTGTATGCGACGGTGCGACCGTATTCATTGACGCCGCGGGAACCGACGATGGCCAGCGGCCTGTCGCAGGCTTTCAACGCGGGGGCATGCCCCAGCCCCCACAGGCATAACGGCGCCGCCCAATCCTTGCGGACGGACAAATCATCGATGTGCTCCGGCCACAGCGGACTATCTGGCCCGATCAGCCAGTACCGGCCGTCCGCCGTGGCATGGGACCAGATCGCTTCGGCCAACGCTTGAGGCATCGGGCAACAGTCATCTTGCCCGTCATCATGCTCGTACCGCCAAGGCATCGGCTCAAACTGGACATTACGGTTTGCAACTGCCAAGCGAGTGAACAGGTCGTGCAGACGGGTATGCCACCCGTCCAGCGACTTGCGGAAGGTGGCCACCGCGCGGGAATCCACCCGCAAACCCCAACGGGCGGCACCGATGACGAACCACTCTACCAGTCGGCTCGCCGCGGTCGGCTGCAACCACTGCATGTGCTCCGGCGTCCATGATGCGCTCGAATGCAGCGCCGACAGCACACTCCAGGCGCCGGGCGCGCCTTTGAGCGTGGCGAACATCAGGGCGTCCGCGCTGTCGACGCAATAGGTGAGCGCTGCGCGGGCGAGCGTGTCGTCGCTCGGATGGGCAGGACCATGGCCGGGTTCTCCGACCGAGAGTGATGATGGCGGCATTGTCGTCGGCGTGGACGATTCAGCCGAAGTATTGGAGGAGGGATGCGCTGAAGACATGGAGACCTCTTTTGCAGATGCGATCGGTGGAATGCTTGGCCAGTGCCAGCGTGGTGGGCGGCATCGTCGGGCGGCTGGACGACCCGGATGGCGTGGAAGCGAGATGGGCGAACTTGCGGGATCGCAGCACCGCTTGCCGGAGTGATATCTCGATGGATGGTTCCGGATGCAGGGCGTGAAACGGGGAAACGGCCGGTCACCGCATGCGTGTTCTCAGCGCGATGCCTTGGGCCATATCCTGCCTGTTTGGCGACATTCCGCCGCGCATATCGGCAAGCGTCCATGCCAGCCGCATGGCGCGATCGGCTCCGCGCAAGCTCAGACGCCCGGAATCAAGGGCGCGATTGACCAGTTCGATGGCTTGCCGTGACGTATGCTCCCGCAGCCACACGCCGTCGGCTTGCGCGTTGCACGACCACCCCTGACCACGGAAGCGTTCCGCCGCACAATCGCGGGCGGCGCTGACCTCGGCGCGCATCGTCGCGCTGTCTTTGTCGCTCACGCCCTCGCCGCCGAGGACGATTTCGTTGATGGGCGGGACTTCCACCTGGATGTCAATGCGATCGAGAATCGGGCCGGAAAGTCTTGAAAAATACCGTATCCGGTCGCGCTCTCTGCATGTGCACCGCTCGCCGTTGCCATAGGCGTACCCGCAGGGGCACGGATTGGCGGCCATCACCAGCTGGAATCTGGCGGGATACCATGCGGTGCCTTTGGCGCGGGATAGGGCGATGCATCCGGATTCCAACGGTTCACGCAAGGTTTGCAACGCCCGCGTGGAGAATTCCGGGGCTTCATCCATGAACAGAACGCCCCGATGCGCCTTGGTGATCGCCCCGGGGACGGCGACGCCCGATCCACCGCCGACCAAGGAAGCCGAAGAGGCGGTATGATGAGGCGCTTCATACGGCGGGACATCAGTGATGCCGTATCGTGGCAGTGTGCCGCACAGGGAGCGTACTGACGCGACTTCAAGCTGCTCGTCTTCATTCAGCGGCCGCATGATTCCGGGCAGCCGGGAGGCGAGCATGGTTTTGCCCGCACCCGGAGGGCCGACCAGCAGCGCGTGATGCCCGCCGGCTGCGGCGACCTGCAACGCCCATTTCGTGTGGTCCTGCCCGATGACCTCGCTCATGTCGCCGATTGCCGGCGCCTCGATGTGCCCGGCTTCGGGCAGATCGTCATTGTGCGACGGTGACAGCGTGTATGTCGCTTTGCCTCCCAGCAATTCGATGAGTTCGCCGATATGCCTCACGCCGGTCACGGCGATATCCGGGACGAGTTCGGCTTCTTCGATATTCGCAGCCGGCACGATGACTCGCGACATACCTTGCGATGCGGCGTGCACGACAGCGGGTAACACGCCGGGAACCGGCAGCACACTGCCGTCGAGATTGAGTTCTCCGAGCACTACGGTTCGAGCCAGCGCTTCACCGCTGATTTTTCCTGCCGCGCCGAGTACGCTCACCGCTATCGCCAGATCGTGAGCGGAACCGCGTTTCGGCATCGAAGCGGGGGAGAGGTTCACGGTCACCCGGGTTTGCGGCCATTGAAATCCTGCTGCCTGGCATGCTGACCGGACACGCTCCCGTGCTTCGCTCAGCGAGGTGTCCGGAAGCCCGATAATCGAGAAATACGGCAATCCCGGCGATACGAACGCCTGCATATGCACGGTGAATGCGCGCAAGCCAAGGAACCCGATGGAGGAAGCGCTGCCGATTCTTGCCATCAGAACGCCCCCGGAAGATGCCGCAAGTCCACGTCTGAACCGCACACCCGGATGCTGACCACGTCGAAACGGATGCCGCGGTAATACGGTGTGTTGCCTTGCTGCTCACTGAGCCACAGCCGCCCTGCCTTGCGAAGCGCCGCCTGTTTGGCTGCATGCACGGCTTCCTCGGGGGTGCCGAAGCGTGTCGTGCGTCTGGTTTTCACCTCAACGAACACCAGGATGCGGTCGTCAGTGAGCATGATCAGGTCGATTTCCCCGTACCTGGTCCGCCAGTTGGAAGCGATCAGATGCCAATCCTGTCTGATCAGCGAGTACGCGGCGTACTGTTCTCCGGCAGCGCCCAGTGTTTTCGCTGAAGTACACGGGTCGAGCATCACCGACCGGCAGTGGGCCAGTGTTCGTGAAACCTGCTCATGGGCATGGGGAAAACTGCATGAATGGGTTGTCTGATTGTCGTTCATGGGCTCATTGCATCATGCCGTACCATCGCAACGCCAGCATGACGAGCACATGTGGTCAAAAGATGAACGGGAGCGGTTAAGCTCCCGTCGTAAGCCGCAGACAGACTATCAGCGACGAACCAGCCCGGTCAGATCGCCCAAATCAAGCTCGAAATTCACGCCACGCTCCTCATGATGAGGCTGATCGGCGGTGTGAATCATCGCATGGCGGACGAATTCGCCGGCGATCCTTGCGGACTCGGCCAAACCCAGCCCCGCCATAATCGCCCCGCACAAGGCGGAAGCATAAGCGTCCCCGGTGCCGTGCGTCATATACGGCAACTTGTCGTGCACCAACTCCTGCTTGCCCGCCGCACCGGTGGAGGCGCTTGCCACATAGTTGCGCAGCGTGCCATCACCGCGATCGATGCCCTTGAGCACGACATTCTTGGCTCCCAACGCGAGCAGGGCGTCCAACATGTCGTCGACCTGCTTGTCGTCAAGATTCTGCCCCGGATAGTCCCGTCCGGTCAGGATGCTCGCCTCGGTCAGATTCGGCATGAGCACGTCGGCGCCGTCGACCAGTTCGCCCATGGCACGGCACAGCTGCTCCGTATACGTCGGATACATCTCGCCGCCGTCGCCCATCACAGGATCGACCAAACGCAACGCATGCGGGTATTCCCGATACAGGCGTTTGATGATCGCAACCTGATCGGCGGAACCCAGAAAACCGCTGTACACGCCATCAAGATCGACATGCTCCTGCTGCCAGGCATCCAGATAGTCATTGAGGATCTCAGTCGTGTCATGCATGGTGAACACCCGGTACCTGGTGTGCGCGGAGAACAAGGCGGTCGGTACCGGGCACACATCGCATCCAGCTGCGGAAAGAATCGGAATCGCCGCCGTCAGCGAGCATTTGCCGTATCCGCACATGTCATGCACCGCGGCAATACGGGGAATGTACTTGGGGTCGCGCTGATAGAGCGTGACATCTTGATTCGTCATATCGTGGGTCATGGGAAGCCTTTCTGCGCGCCGGCATCGCGGTCGCGTCGCCAATGACTGTAGTATGTCGCCTTGGACTTCTCGGTCCTCGGCTCGCCGCGGCGCCGCCCGCCCATGTCATACGCGGATCGTCATGTCGGCGTGTCGCGTGCCTCGCGACAAGATTTTTTGATTCAGCCGAGACCGTCAAACCCTGAGGTGGCAAGGCACATTAAACGGTTATAGCTAAGCACGATAACGGCGAGGTTGCAGGGCTTGCGCGGGTGACTTAATCTCTCAATCAACACCTCACCGAGCGGCTGCAAAGCCAAGACGGCGAGAGCAAGACGGAAACCAACCACACACCAAACCAAGGAGCGCCACCATGGCAGAAAAGAACAACCACTACCGTTTTGAGACCCTGCAGTTGCATGTCGGTCAGGAGCAGGCGGATCCCGCGACCGATTCCCGCGCGGTCCCGATCTACGCCACCACGAGCTACGTCTTCCATGACTTCGACCACGCCGAGGCTCGCTTCGGCCTCCAGGACCCGGGCAACATCTACGGCCGCTTGACCAACACGACCGAGGGCGTGTTCGAGGACCGCATCGCCGCCCTTGAAGGCGGCACCGCAGGCCTCGCGGTCGCATCGGGCGCAGCAGCCGTCGAATACGCGGTGCGTAACATCACCCAGACCGGCGACCACATCGTCGCTTCCAAGCACATCTACGGCGGCACCTTCAACCTGCTGCGCCACACCCTTCCTCGCGACGGCGTGAACACGACCTTCGTCGAGCCGTCCGACCCGAAGAACTTCGAAGACGCCATCCAGGACAACACGAAGCTGCTGTACATCGAGACCTTCGGCAACCCGAACGCCGACTTGGCAGACATCGAGGCCGTCGCCGAAATCGCCCACAAGCACAACCTGCCGCTGTTCGTTGACAACACCTTCGCCACCCCGTACCTGTTCCGCCCGCTGGAGCACGGCGCGGATGTCGTAATCGAATCCGCCACCAAGTTCATCGGCGGCCACGGCACCACCCTCGGCGGTGTGATCGTGGAAGGCGGCAAGTTCGACTGGGCCGCGGTGCCGGGCAAGTTCCCGACCCTGACCGAGCCGGATCCGTCCTACCACAACCTCAACTTCTATGAGGCCCTCGGCCCCGTGGCATTCGTCACCCGTGCACGCGCCATCCTGCTGCGCGACACCGGCGCCACGCTGTCCCCGTTCGCAGCCTTCCTGCTGCTGCAGGGTACCGAGACGCTCTCCCTGCGCGTTGAGCGCCACGTGCAGAACGCCCTCAAGGTCGTCGAATACCTGCAGACCGTGCCGGAAGTCGAGTCCGTCAGCCACCCGGCCGTCCCGGGACGTGCGGACCACGACCTGTACGCCAAGTACTTCCCGAACGGCGGCGGCTCCATCTTCACCTTCGACATCAAGGGCGGCAAGGACGCGGCACGCGTGTTCATCAACAACCTGCACCTGTTCTCGCTGCTGGCGAACGTCGGTGACGCCAAGTCCCTCGTCGTGCACCCGGCTTCCACCACGCACTCCCAGGAGTCCCCGGAGGAGCTGGAGGACCAGGGCATCCACCAGGGCACGATTCGCCTGTCCATCGGCCTGGAGAACATCGATGACATCATCGAGGATCTCGAGGGTGGCTTCAAGGCACTTCGTGAGTCCGGTTTGGCCAAGTAACGCCCAATAAGTACACGGGGTTGCAAGCATAGCCTTATGCGATTGGTTGCGCGGGCGCGGCGAGGTGATCGTCGCGCCCGCGTTCTGTCGTGATGCGTTGTTCGAGAGGTGATTGACTAGGCTTGACCGCTGTGGCGTTGTTTCGCGATGTCGTTTCGTGGCGTTGTGCGAGACACCGCGATCGGCGAGGACCATCCGCGGATTGCGTTGTGAGCACAAATGTCCTTGACACTATGGAATGTTGACCATGGACTGCGCATGCCGCCGTACGCACGCCATACCCATTCGTATGACGCATCTGCGTGACCGGTCCGCGGCAACCGCACTGCATGACCATATCGAATGAGAGAGAAAGAGCCGACCATGAAGAACAGTCGCCGTACCTTCCTGAGACGCGCCGCCGTGGCGGTGCTCGCCGCATCCTCACTGCTGCTGGCCGGCTGCTCGAACGCAACGTCGGGGCAGTCCGCGTCAACAAGCGACAAGGCGGTCGTCACCGTCAATAATGTAGAGCCGGCGGCAGGACTCATTCCAAGCAATACCGACGACCTTGCCGGATGGAAGGTAGTCACGCAACTGTATGAAGGCCTCGTCACCTTCGACGCCTCTGGCAAACTCGTATACGCGGACGCCACATCCATCACACCGAACGCTGATGCGTCGAAGTACACCATCAAACTGCGTTCAGGGCTTGTGTTCTCCGACGGGGAGAAGATCACCGCTTCCACCTACGCGAAATCATGGTCCTTCGCCGCCAACGCGGCCAACGGGCAGCTCGGCGCGGCGATTTTCTCCACCATCAAGGGCTACGACGCGCTGCAAGACGAACACGGCGACAAGAACGCCCAATTGTCCGGTCTCAAGGTGATTGACGACACCACGCTCGAAGTCACACTCGCGGCCCCAGACTCCTCCTTCCCGTACAAGGTCGGCGACGTGGCGTTCCTGCCTTTGCCGAACAGCGCCTACAAGGACATCGACGCATTCGGTGAGCACCCGGTCGGCAACGGACCGTACAAACTCGCATCCTGGTCGCATGACAAAGAGATCAACCTCGTCCCCAACCCCACGTACACCGGGCCGCGCACAGCGAAGAACGGGGGAGTGACCTACGAACTGTACACCAGCCTTGACGCCGCATACTCCGACCTGTTGGCAGGCAACCTCGACGTGCTGGATTCCATTCCCTCAAGTGCGTTGAAGACCTATAAACAAGAACAGCTGCAGACCGTGAGCAAAGCTGGCCCCGGCTTCAAATCCTTCACCATCCCGCAGAGCATGGCGCATTTCTCCGGCAAAGAAGGCAAACTTCGCCGCGCCGCGATCGCGCACGCCGTCGACCGTGAGGCGATCATCAAGAAAGTCCTGTACGGCACCGCGACCCGAGCCACCGACTTCACCGCGCCGACCATCGCCGGATACAGCAAGATCCTCGCCGGCGCTTCCGTACTCGACTATGATGCGTCGCAAGCCAAGAAACTCTGGAAGCAGGCGGATGACATCAACCCTTGGAAGGGGACATTCCGACTCGCCTACAGTACGGACAGCGGCAACAAGCCATGGATCGACGCGATCTGCAATTCCATCACGAACGCGCTCGGCATCGATGCGCAACCGTTGATTTTCTCGACATCCAAGGAATTGAGCACGGCGATCCACAACAGGACGGTCGGTGCCGCGTTCATCCAAGGCCTGCAATCTGATTATCCGCACCCCGAAGGGTACTTGGTGCAGGCGTATGACTCCGCGTCGGCGGACGGCAAGGGCCTGAACAACGGCGACTACAAGAGCGCCGCATTCGACGCCCTCATCGACCAGGCGGCTCGCCAGACCACGCTCAACGGGGCGATCGGCTATTACCACAAGGCCGAGGAGCTGCTGTTCGAAGACCTGCCGGTAATCCCACTGTGGTATACGAATGTGACGGCCGCCGCCGGCAAGCAAGTCGGCTCGCTCTCCTTCAACTACATGGGTTTGCCCGACTATTACCGGCTGACAGTGAAAAGCTGAGCGCGACGGACGGAATCGGACGCGATATGGACGCGGATACCGATATCGCTGCCGTCATACGTAAGATATGGGTCTGACGTGCCTCCATCAGGGCGCGCCGGACACAGATTTTCGAGAGAGAAGAAGCATATGGCTGCACAAACCAAAGGCAAGTTCCAAGCAAGTGTGATTCCGCTCATCGCCATCATGACCGCGCTGACCACGGTGTTGACCATGCTCGTGAAGCTGCCGACACCCACACGCGGATACCTCAACTTGTCCGATGCGATGATTTTCTTCTCCGCATACGCGTTCGGCCCGTGGGTCGGCGGTGTCATCGGCGGACTCGGCCCGGCATTGTCCGACTTGCTGTCCGGCTATCCGCAGTGGGCGGCCTTCACCTTCGTCATCGACGGGCTGCAAGCCGTGCTGGTCGGCCTGCTCGTGCGCAAGTTCCGTCCCGCCAATATGATCGCGGGATCAATCGTCGCCGGCGTGTGGAAAGTGTTCGGCTATTTCATCGCCGGAGGCATCCTGTCCGGCTGGGGCCCGGCACTAGGAGAAGTCGCCGGCAACGCCGGACAGATGGTAGTTGGCCTGGTCATCGCATACGCACTGTTCGCCGCCGTCCGCAAGGCTTATCCGCCGCTCGTGCGCATGGGCAATCTGGGCGTCCAGCACACAGGCGCGATCACGCAAGACGATACTTCTACTACGCCAGGCACCGGCACCGAGACTCCGGAACGGTCCTCTGCATCAGAGGCCGAGAACCCGGCACCCCGCACCCGCTGACCGCCAATCGTAACCTCCCATCAACAAGCATATGAGCGACGCCCCGATTATCACGGCGAATCACCTCAGCTGGTGGTACACGCCGCAAACCGACGACGGTGAACCGGTCAAAGCCTTGAGCGACTTGGATTTTTCGATTCGTCCGGGATCATTCACCGGCATCATCGGCCCGACCGGGGCGGGCAAATCCACGCTGTGCATGGCACTCGCCGGGATCATCCCGAACCCGGACGACGGCACGATGCGCGGCACGATGACCGTCGCCGGCCATAACACCGCCGAATGCAGCGTCGCCGAATTGTCCAATGACGTCGGATACGTCCAGCAAGACCCGGAATCCCAGTTGTTCTGCTCCAGCGTGGAAGATGAAATCGCCTTCCCGATGGAAAGCCGCGGCATCGATCCCGACCTTATGGACCAGCGGATCGACGCAGTGCTGCATATGGTCGGCATGGACGGGTATCGCCGTCGCGTCCCGACAAGCTTGTCAGGCGGGCAGATGCAACGGGTGGCGATTGCCGCAGCCTTGGCGTGCCATCCGCGCATTCTGGTGCTTGACGAACCGACGGCGGCACTCGACCCCGAGGGCAGACGCGAAGTATTCCGCGCACTGGAGAAGATTCGCGAGAACCGGGAACTGACCGTCGTCATGGCCGAGCAAGACACGGACGGACTCGCACGGTACGCCGATCACATCATGGTACTGGATCACGGCGGCATCGTCGGACAGGGTGATGCCACGCTGTTCTCGACACACCGGGACATGCTGATCGAGCTGGGGGTCGCACTGCCGGGGCGCGATCCGGGCCCGCCTGCGATTGTCACGGACAATGAGAACCATGATGACCAGCGGGCGCAGAGCAATGTCGAACAGCGCCCGCCGGCGATTCGTTTCGACCATGTCACCTACCGGTATCCCGAAGGAGGCAACGGTACTGCCGCCCTCGACGATGTCAGCCTTGCCGTCGGCCAAGGCGCATTCGTCGGCCTGATTGGGCGCAACGGGTCAGGCAAAACCACCCTCGCCCGTCATCTCAACGGCATGCTGCATCCTACCGCCGGCGAGGTCACCGTTGACGGCTTGCATGTCCGCGGCCGTCGTGTCGGCGAAATGGCCCGTCATGTGGGATACGCGTTTCAGAACCCCGACCATCAGATCTTCTGCGCCACCACGCGTGAGGAAATATCGTTCGGCCCGTTGTGCCTTGGCGTGCCGCGTGAGGAAATCAGCCGTCGTGTGGAGCGGTTGCTTCGCAGATTCCGCCTCGAGGAGGTCGCCGACCGGTCGCCGGCCACGCTCGGTTACGGGCAGCGTCGGCTGGTCGCCTTCGCGTCGGTTTTGGCGATGGAGACTCCGATTCTCGTGCTTGACGAGCCGACCGCCGGGCTGGATCGTCGTCTGTCGGGGATGATCCTCGACGCTGCCTTGGAACGCAACAGGGACGGGGCTACCATGATGATGATCAGTCACGATATGCGCGCTGTGCGCACATACTGCACGTATTTGATTGAACTCGAGGACGGACACGTGCATGCCGCCGGGCCGGTCGCCACGCCACGGGAACCGGAACACGGGGAGGAACGCTGATGGACGCCGACCTGTATGTTCCCGGTGATGGCTGGTTGCACCGCGTCGATCCGCGTGTCAAATTCCTCATTTCGCTTGTCCTGCTCGTCCTGTGCCTGGTGTGGCGTACCTGGCCGCTGATGCTTGGCGCGTTGGTGCTGGAGCATATCCTGTTGCTCACCGACCGCATCCCATGGCGCAGTATTGCATGGGTGTGGAAAATCCTCGCCGTCATCATCGCGTTCATCGTCATCCTGTGGCCGATATTCGACCGTTCGGGCGCTCATGTGCTGGTTGACTGGGGTTGGTTGCGGCTGACACGGGAGAATCTGCTGATGGCGGTGGTCATGGGACTGCGTATTCCGGCGCTCGGCTTCGCGTGTTTCCTCACGCTGTTCACCACCAGCCAGGCGCGACTGATCCGCGGTGCGGTCGCGCTCGGCTTGCCGTATCAAGCCGGGTTGACGCTGGCGACGGCATTGCGGTACATTCCGGTATTCGCCCATATCGTCACCTCGGTGCGGGACGCTCAGCGCGCTCGCGGTCTTGATCTGTCCGGCGAGGGGGCTCGGGCGCGTGGCATCCGCAACCCGTGTACGCTGCTGTTGGCCCGTGCGCGCGCGTGGATTCCCGTCATTGTCGCCGTACTGATTCGCGCCTACCGAATGAGCCGGAGCGTCGGCTGGGCTATGGAGTCACGCGGTTTGGGGTTGCCCGGTGTCAAGCGTTCCTACCGTGTGCGCCTGTCGATGCGGCCCATTGACTGGGCGATCGCAGCGGTGACGATCGTCTGCACCGTTGTCGCGCTGGTCGCCATGGCCATGCTGTGAGGCGTGCGAGCACCGAATCTGTCATCGGTGGTCGGCTCCGCGTTGTTCCCCGGTCCGTCATGTCCCCGCCCGGTTTTGCCCCTATGCTGTATCCGGCGTGTCGTCTGCGCATTCAGGGATTCCACCTATGGAGTCATTCTTGGGGATGATGTCGGGTCCGATGGATTTTCCGTCTCGCGCATGATGGGTTTTCCGTTCACCATTCGATAGATTAAGGGTATACGTCCAGGAAAGGTCCGGACGAACGAGCGGAGGGAAGATCCATGACAACCCCGAATCCCATTGCCGTCGAAGCTGTCGACTTGGTGAAAATCTACGGCACAGGCGAAAACGCGGTCCAGGCGCTGCGTCACGTGAATGTCGCGTTCGAACGAGGGAAGTTCACCGCGATCATGGGGCCGTCCGGCTCCGGCAAATCCACGCTGATGCACACTCTTGCAGGCCTTGATTCAGCGACCGGCGGCCGCATTCTGCTCGACGGCGCCGATATCACAACGATGAACGACAAGCAGCTGACGTTGCTGCGCCGGCACAAGATCGGCTTCATTTTCCAGAGCTTCAACCTGTTGCCGATGTTCACCGCCGAGCAGAATATCTTGATGCCACTGACTCTTGCCGGCGAGAAGCCCGATCGCCAATGGTTCGACATGCTGGTCGATACACTCGGGTTGCGTGAGCGCCTGGGACACCGCCCGAACGAACTGTCGGGCGGCCAGCAGCAGCGTGTCGCCATTGCCCGCGCGCTGATCGGCAAACCATCCGTCATTTTCGCCGACGAGCCGACCGGCAACCTCGATTCCGTCTCCAGCGCCGAAGTCCTGAGTTTCTTGAAACGTTCGGTCAAAGAACTCGGCCAGACCATCATCATGGTCACGCATGATGCCGTTGCCGCCTCCTACGCCGACCGCGCCATCGTCTTCGCTGACGGCCAGATCGTTGCGGATGTCGAGCATCCCAGCGCCGACCAGATGAGTGAACTGCTCATGCAGGAGCGCCGCCGCGCCACGCTCAATCTGTCCGAAGGCGTGCCGCAGCCGCCTGCCCCCGCCATGCCGGATGCCGGCATCCAACGCTGAATGACAGATACGAGACAAGCAAGGACATTCCCATGTGGTCGATAACGATCAAAATGATGAAAAAGAACATGAAGATGCTGATTCCTGCTGGAATCGCCATCATGATCGGCACGGCGTTCATCGCCTGCACCTTCCTGTTCGGCAACACGCTCAACGACACCCTGCGCACCCAGCTGACCGCCCAGTATGCGCAAGCGAATTACATCATCCAAAGCACGTCGACGTTGAGCGGATCAGGCTCGGTACCACCCACCATCGGTGAGGTGAACACCAAGCAGATCACCTCCACCGACGGTGTGAAATCCACGTACATCCAGCAGAGCATTCCGGTCAACGCGTCAACGGGGGACAACAGCGCCACGCTGCTCGCCATCAACGCGTCGAGCGATGATCGCCTGCTGCCGGTCACCATGGTCAAAGGCCATCAGCCGACAGGGGACAAGCAAATCGCGCTGCCGGTCAAACTCGCCGACCAGCTTTCGGTGAATATCGGCGACAAGGTGACGCTCGCCGCGAACTACGGTTCCGGCATGAGCGGCAGCGATTCCGTTGAATTGACGGTCAGCGGCTTCACCGAAGACACCAATGGCGCATTCGGCGCCTATGGCGGTGCCGCCGTAATCAGCGTGCACACCCTCGCGAATCTTCAGGGAACGGACAGCGAATCCGACCTGATGTTCACCGGCATGACCCTGGATATCGACGAAGCCAAAGCCAATACCGCCGTCGCATCGATCAAGAAGGAACTGCCGAACGGTTACAGCATCGAAACCCGGCAGAAAGCGGGGGATGAGGCGCTCAAGGCGCTCAGCCAGTCCGGCACCAACGCCGTCACGGTGTTCCTCATGTGCTTCGGCATCCTCGCGATGTTCGTTGCGGCACTCGTCATCGCCAACACCTTCCAAGTGCTGATCGCCCAACGCCGCCGCACCCTGGCGTTGCTGCGCACGATCGGCGCGCAAAAAGGCCAGTTGTACCGCTCTGTCATCGGCGAAGCAGGTATTCTCGGTGTGATTGCTTCGGTGCTGGGCATCGCATTCGGCTCCGCGATCATGGCGATCGTCGTCCACAGCCACGCGCTCAAGAGCCTGGGCATGACCGGCGGACTGGTGTTCACCTGGCAGGTCTTTGTGATTCCGCTCGCGTTCGGTGTCGTCATGACCGTGCTCGCCTCGATCGGGTCTGCGCGTTCCGCGACGCGAGTCACCCCATTGGAGGCATTGCGACCCATCGATATCAGTGACAACAAGCGTGCCGGCATCGCCCGGGGCATCATCGGCTTCCTGCTGATCGCCCTCGGTGCAGCGTTAACCGTCGGCGCGGTGATGACGCTCCGCTCGTCCATGTCCTCCTCGAATCTGAGCGACGATTATCCGACGATGCTGCTGTCCGCCATCGCAGGCTGCGCCCTGATCTTTATCGGCCTGGTGGTCACCGCGGCCTTCTGGATGCCGCTGCTCATGCGTCTCGGCGGTGCCTTCGCCGCACTGTTCGGTCCTGCCGCGAAAATCGCGCATGCCAATATCCAGAAGAACCCGAGGCGTGTCGCATCCACTGGTGTCGCCCTGCTGATCGGCGTGACACTCGTCTCATGCATCGGGACGGGTGCCGCATGCGCCAAACAGACGATGAACAACACGCTCGACACGCACTACAGCGTCGATATGATCGCCAAGGGCAGCACGCTGAGCCAGTCCGTCGCCGACAAGATCGGCAAGATTGACGGCGTGACGACGACACTGTACGCGCCCATCGCCCGGGGCAGCGTCACCATCGACGGTGAAGAGCGCAGCGCCACCCTGATCGGTGTGCCCGACACCGCCACGCTGTCCAAGGTGCTGCACGCGAATCTCACCGGGGTCAGCCTTGACGAAGGCAAGGCCTTGGCTCCCACGTACTCGTCGTTCACCGGCAAGGTTCTCTCGTTCAAGAACGGTGAAGTGAGCTTCAGCGCTTCCAACGATGACGGCGACAGCGCGTCCGATGCCGCCACGCTGACCTACGCCGTCACCCAGAGGGATTACCGCAATGTCGACCCGGATGTCATCGTCACCTTGTTCGTCAACGAATCCTATTTCCAGAACAAGCAAGTGCAGGCGGACGGGCATATCATCCTCGCCGCGGTCGACACGTCGAAAGCTTCCGCCGTGGACATCCTCACCAACGCGCAGACCGCCATCGGCACAAGCGCAGGTGCCTCATTGTCCGGCCCTATCGCCGAACGTGTCCAGTGGAACCAGATCGTCGACACGATGCTCACGCTTCTGGTCGCGCTGCTTGCAGTCGCCGTGCTTATCGCACTGATCGGCGTGGCCAACACGTTGAGCCTGTCGGTTATCGAACGCACCCGCGAATCCGCAACCTTGCGAGCCATCGGTATGACTCGCGGCCAGCTGCGATGGTCGCTGGCCGTCGAATCGCTGGTCATCTCGCTGGTCGCCGGCATCGCGGGCGAGATTCTGGGCATCGCCTTCGGCTGGGTCGGCTCCTACATGGTGCTCAGCCCCTACGGCAAGGTCGCGTTCATCAGCGAATGGAAACTCGATCTGATCGTGCTGGTCGTCGCCGCTGCGGCAGCCCTGCTCGCCAGCGTCTTCCCGGCACGGCGCGCGGTCAAGACGCCGCCGGTTGAAGCGCTCGCTGAAGCCTGATCTGGACGGTGCCTGACCGGTCGGTACGGCCGGCGCATGATGGGGCCCGCCATTGCATTGAGCAGTGACGGGCCCTAGGTTGTATCAAGTGGTTTGGCGTGCCCTCCTAGGGGCGGACCAGTCGGTTCTCGTAGGCGAACACGACGGCCTGCACCCGGTCGCGGGCGTTGATTTTCGCCAGAATATGCGCGACATGCGTTTTCACGGTCGGCAGGCTGATGAACAACTTATCGGCGATTTCCTGGTTGCTCAATCCGTGCGCGATTTCGATGAGCACCTCGCGTTCACGTTCGGTCAATTCGGCGAGTTCCGGATCGGTGTACTGCGTTCCGGTGCCGTCGGAAACCTCGGGTTGCTCGGTGGGGGCGAGCTTGCCTTCGACCATATTCTCGATAAGCCGCTTGGTTGCGGACGGGGCGATGATCGCGTTGCCCTGATACACGGTACGGATGGAGGCCAGCAGCGTTTCCGGCTCAGTGTCCTTGAGCAGGAAGCCCGATGCGCCCGCATTGATGGCGGACATCACATATTCGTCCAGATCGAAAGTGGTGAGGATGATGACACGGGTGACATGCCCGGTACCGTCGTCATCAGTTCGGGGTGAACTGGATTCCATACCGGTGATGCGCCGGGTCGCCTCAATCCCGTCCATGCCGGGCATGCGTACGTCCATGAGCACGACATCAGGATGCAGCTTTTGCACGAGCTCGACAGCCCGGTCGCCGTCGCCGGCCTGTCCGACCACCTCCATGTCCGCTTGGGAGCCGATAACCATGGCGAACCCGACGCGCACGAGCTCCTGGTCGTCCGCGATGATTACACGGATATGCTGCTGTTGATTCATGATCTCCACTGTATCCGGTGACGGGGTCGCTCGCCAGATGCAGTCCCATATCGTGCGCATATGCGTTCGCGGGACGGACATCGACGGCAGCGGCGAACCCCGATGTACTCGACTGTTGGAATACTGGTACTCATGAGAGGCCTGCCATGGCGGCTGTGTGCAGCGCCTTGATGACGGACTGCGCGGCCGGGCATAAGCCCCGACGGCGTTGCCCGATGCGGCGGGAGAAGTCGCTTGGAGAGAGCGCAAGGAGAGGCCACAAGGAGTGGTGAGCGGTGAAGTATACAGCCGGTGCATGGAAAAGGGCGGTCGGTATCGCGATCGCTGTGGTGCTCGCCTGCACATTCGTCATCGTCAGGACCTACGCCGAAATGCACCCTTCCGCGGACATGGCGTATCGGAGCGCCGACTATCAGGTGGAAGTCCAGCGCAACGGCGATCTGACAATCCGCGAGCATATCGATGTGACGCTGAAGAAACGAAACAAGCCTTGGCGGCAACTGTACCAGCAGTATCGTCTTGATCCTGACCAGCTCACCGCCATCACCGGGGTGAGCGTCAAGGACACCACGACCGGCAGGACCTACACCCAGGCCGACCCGATCGTGCCCAGCGGCCAGTCCACGCCACTGTGGGACTCCACGTATGCGGGACACTGGTACATCAAACGGGCCGGAATCGGTACGCAGACGTATGACCCGGAGCGTGACAAGCCGGACGCCTCGGGCGGCTATTCGGACCGATATCCCACCATCGAGATCGGATGGAATATCCCCGTGACCGAGAACGCGGACAGCATGGGTTTCGACATCACCATGACCTTCGAAGGGGTCTGCACCGCCTATGACGATGTCGCCACATTCCAGTGGGAGCCGATCGGCACCAGCAACAACGTCCCGATCGGCGAGGTGACCGGCACGGTGACTTTCCCCGAAGGCGTCACGGCGAAGAATTCAAGAGTATGGCTGCATTTCGAGGGTGCGGACTCGCAGATCACGCGTGACAAGGACGGCACGGTGCATTTCAGTGCGAAAAACGTGAAGTCCGGCATGTATCTCGACGTGGTTGCCATGGTCGATGCCGCCCAGATGAACGATGTCTCCCGCCATGAGCCAGGTGGTGAACACCGGGAGGGCCTGATCGTCTCGGAACAGGCCAAGGCGGACAGCTGGGCGCGATACCGTGACGCCCAACGCCGGGAACTCGTCATGCGTGTCTGCATTATCGCGACTATCGGCATCATCCTGTGCGTGGCCATGCTTGCCTGTCTGCGCGGCAACATGTGCAAGACGTCGTTCCCCAAGGACACCGCATACCGCCGCGAACCGCCTGACCTGACGCCGAACAATGCCGCACGGCTCAACGCGCTGATCGAGCATTGCACTTCTTCGCAAACGAATGCGCGTGCGCTGAGCGCCACCATGCTGTCGCTCGCCTCCAAGCATGCCATCAGGATCCTCCCTGGAGCCGCCGAATCGTATGATGGCATCGATGTGTCCGGAGCGGATCGCGCCGCCGTACTGTCGGGCGTCGGGCAGTCTCCGGCTGTCGAATACAGCGTGGACCGGTCCGGCGGACGTACGACCGTCGCCGTCAAACCCGATGACGTGACCATCGTCATCGAACCTGGCTGCGATGAGCCCGGCGGCCGCGCGGCGCTACGCCTGTGCGACAGCGAGGACGATCTGCTGGATTTCCTTGAAACAGTAGGGGAGCGCGGCAAGACCCGGGTATTCGACATGCGGCAGATGCGTTCCTTGATGAAGGATTGGGAACACGGCGCGGAAGAACAGCGGACCATGGTGGCGTTGCTTGAGGAGGAATTCTCGAAGCTGAACCTCACCGTGCCTGCAGGCCGGGGGAGCATCATCGTCAGTATCGCCGCGTTCATCTACTTGGTGGCCGGTTGCGCGTTGCTTGCGGACAACCTGTTCTTGCAGGCGGTGACGATTCTTCCGGTCGCGTTGTGCGTGGGTCTATGCATGGGCCTGATGCGGTTCTCCGGTTTGAATGAGCGTGGCAGCAAGCTGGCTTCACAGTTGGACGCTTTCAAGCGCTATCTCAATGATTTCAGCGATTTTACTGATCGTGGGACGCCCGATCTCGCATTGTGGGATAGCTACCTGGTGTATGCCGCGGCGCTCGGCCTGTCCGAACGGGTGATGGACCAACTTGTCCATGCGGTTCCCGAACTGGCCGACCCGCAATGGCTTGACGACCACGCGGACGGCACCTTGCTGTACTGGATGTACCGTCCGACGATGCTGCCCAGCGCCGTCATCGCCGGCATTGCAGCAGGCGGCGGGTCCGGTGTCGCGGCATTCGAGCCGTCGTCTTTCGCGGATTTGGGTGCGCAGCTCAATGACGGGTTCGTTGAGGTCCAGAGCGCGGTTGAGACTACGCTCAGCTCCTCAGGCTCTGGATCATCCGGCGGATTCGGCGGTGGCGGCGGTGGTGCCGGAGGCGGCAGTTTCGGCGGCAGATAGCGCATCGGATACGGCTCCCGGGGTAACCGGGGCGAGCGGGGCGATATCCTCCGAGCGATCGTGATTTTCATCGCTGAACCCGGTTTTGCGCAGCACGCCGAGCAGCTCACGCATCCGAGCCAACGCCTCACGGCCCTGTTCGCCGATCTGTTTGAACGCGTCGCGTACCGCATCAGCGTCAGGTTCGCTGCCTTCCCGCTCCGCCTGCTCGAACATCGCCAGACCGGCATCGGTGCGGGTGATGACGGATTGCAGTGTCTGCGTGACTTCGCTTTGGATATTCGCGCTGATCCGGTCGCGCTCCACGTTCGCGGCAAGTACCTGCTGACGGTGAGCCTCCTCGTTGATTGCCTGCTCCCTAGCTTGCAGGACCAGCGCATCATTGCCGCTTGTGCGCTTCCAGACGGCGGAGATGACGGCGATCAGACACATGAGCGCTACGGCGATGAACGAGGAAGCGGTTGCAACGACGGCGGAGTCGTCCGGACGTCGAAGCTGCGGCAGATGGGCAAGCATGGTCAGCAGGGAATCGTACCCCAGCGTTTCGGAGAGCACATTCATGGCGCACAGGCATGTCGCCACGCAGGCGGCGGCGATCGCATATCTGGTGGCCCGGTTGTCGCCGTAGAGGATCACGGCGGAGAGTACGGCGAGCGTGATGATGTTGACGAACAGGATACTTGGCATGACCAGAAGCTGAAGTACCGCGAATACGAAGGCGAATGCGGCGCTTGCCCGCGGAAAACGACGTCTGAACATCCAGGGCGTGATAACCAGCGCGGTGACGATCCACACGACGATCGGGTTGCCGGTATCCGCTTCGCGTCCGTTGATGACGAACGTGAGATCATTGCTGGAACCGATCATTGCGAACAACACGAACCACAGCGCGCCGGAGAGGATATCCGCTGCGAGATAGTGGCGTTCCCACCATACGGACATGCGTTCGACCGCGTTGGTGTCGACCGCTGACGCAGTCGGTGCCGGGCGGGCGCTGCCGAAGCATCTGTGCAGCAGGCCGTTCATGATTCGTACGGGTCGCATCGAAAGGGACAAGGGATGCTTGGTATCGCGCCGTCGCGGCATCGCCCCGTTCTCATCGGTGCTGTCATACGCCGGTGGCGTTGCAGGGGCGACTGTATCACTGTACTGTATATCAGTTGTCGGTGCGGGTGGTCGACTGGCGGTTGCCTGTGCCGGATGGGATATTTGCGCCCTGTGCGATATCGATGCGCTGGTGTCCGTAGCCGGCGGATTCGCCGGATACGCCGGCTGGGTGTCGATGCGGTGATCGGTGTCACGATACGGCACACTCGCCATGACTTCAAAACCGCCGCTGAGTCTTGGGCCAGCCTGGACACTGCCGCCGGCCATTGTGATTCGTTCCCGCATGCCTTGCAACCCGAAACCGGGTTTATGACCGTCCGCGGCGGCGCTGGCGCCCCGCCCGTCATCGGTGACGCGGACGGTCAGCCCGGTGCCGGACCACGTTTCCTCGATGTTCACGTGCACGTCGGGACCACCGTATTTGCGCACATTGGTCAACGCTTCCTGGACCATGCGGTACATCGCCGTGCTGGCGGTTTCACTCAGCCACGCAGGATGCGGTTGCCCTGCTTGCTGATACATGATATCCATCTCGGCGTCCCAGTGACGCGCCTCATCGATCAATGCACGGACATGCCGGTAATCGGCGTGGTCAGGCTGTCCGAACACACCCAGCAGATGCTGCATGTCCTGCATCGCGCGGTGCGACTCGTACTCGATCGTATGCATCGTATCCTTGGCGATCTGCGGGTTCGATGCCCCGGCATACCTGCCGCCATCGGATTGCACGATGATGATGGACAGGGTATGCGCGACGACATCATGCATATCTCGGGCGATCCGCGCGCGTTCCGCCAAAGCGGCGATTCGCCGGCGCTCTTCCTCGCCTGCCTGCAAAGCCGCGTTGCGTTCCTGTAGCATCGTAATGGTTACGTTCCGGGCACGCTGCCAGTAGGCGAGGAATATGACGGTGATGACAGAAAGGATGATCAGCATCAGTGCGCCCGCAAGCACCGACAGGAACTCCTGCGCACACTGATGAGGATCAGTGCCTTGGCACAAGATGACCGATTGCGCAGAACCAGGATCGCCGAACACCGGCCCGACGCTGCTTGACATCGCCAGTGCGAGCGAGGCGAGAATACCGAGAGCGAGGGCAAGACAAGCGAACAGGCGGCTGCGTTTCGGATTGCCGTACACGATGACGGCGTACAGCACGGTCAGGGCGAACAAGTCCGCGGGAACCAGAACCGGACCGATGATGAGCTGGCACGTGGCGATCGCGGTAATCGCCCATGCGCTCGGCTCCGGACGCCACCGTCGCGTAGCCGCAGGAACCAGTACGGCGATCTGCCATAGGGCGCGTACCGGTGGCGGGCAATAGAACAGCACACCGGGAGTGGAACCAGTGGAGACGGACGCGAACAGAAACAACACGGCCACCAGTACGGTCACGGTGGTGTCCACCGCCAGAACATGGTGCTTGGCCCATGAAGTCATCCGTGTCATCCAATGCATGCCACTCACCCTAGCCTGCGCCCGTCACCCAAGCCATCATGCGTGAGGATGAAAGCCCGGGGTGGCGCTATGGTTGGCGTAACGGATTGATGGCCGGATACCCGGCGGGGAGGTACACAGTGACGGTGTTGGCGCAGTATTACGTTCCAGGACGGTATATCGAGGATCATGCGATAGACGTGCCCTTGGACTGGAGAGGCGACACGCCCGGCGAATCGGTGTCGGGCAAAACCATCCGGCTGTTCTACCGGGTGGTGTGCGAGGCAGGCCGCGAACATGAAGACCTGCCGTTGTTGCTGTTCTTGCAGGGCGGGCCGGGCGGTGCAGGTCCACGACCCATGGGCTATAACGGCGGGGATGCATGGCTCACCGAGGCGCTCAACCATTTCCGGGTCGTACTGCCCGACCAGCGTGGCACCGGGCGTTCCTCGCGTGTCGATTCGCATGCGATGTCCCGCATTGAGAGCGCACCGGAGCAGGCGGAGTATCTCAAGCGTTTCCTCGCCGATTCGATCATCCGCGACTTCGAACATCTGCGTCTGACCGCGTTCGGCGGACGCAAGTGGGTCACCCTCGGACAAAGCTACGGTGGATTCCTGACGTTGAGCTATCTGTCGCTGTTCCCCCAAGGACTGGCCGCGTGCTTCACCAACGGCGGCATCGCGCATGTACCCGCCGATCCGGATGACGTATACGCGCATACCTTCCCGCGCATGGAATCCAAAACCATGCAGTATTACGCGCGCTATCCGCACGATCGCGAGCGCGTCGCCGCCGTTGCCGACCGGGCTGCGCAAGGGGGAGTAGCGCTGCCCAACGGCGACCCGCTCACCGTCGAACGGTTGCAGACGCTGGGCGGCGGCTTCGGCATGAAGCCGAGTTTCGAACAGATTCACTGGCTGTTCGATGAGGCCTTCGTCGACGGTGACGGTTCTGCATCCGGCACTTCGGCGCTGTCCGACGAATTCCTGACCCATGTGATGGATACGACGGCATCCCGTCCCTTGTACTGGCCGTTGCAGGAATTCATCTACGCCGACGGCGAGCTTGACCATCCGGTCAATTGGGCTGCACAACGCGCCTATGACGCACGACCGCAATTCTCCGTGTCCGCACGGCCGCTGCTGTTCACTGGAGAAGCGATATTCCCGTGGATGTTCCAGCAGGAGCAGGCGTTGCGTCCATTCGCCGCCGCGATGGACATCCTCATGCAGGACACGCATTTCGGCAAGATCTACGACGCCGACCAGCTGGCACGTAACGAAGTACCGTTGCAGGCGACCGTGTATGTTGACGACATGTATGTCGATTCGACACTTCAGCTTGATACGCTGTCCCATGTCGGCAACAGCCACTACTGGGCGACCAACGAGTACGAGCATGACGGGCTGCGCACCGATCCGAAGGTTTTCACGCATGAATACCGTGAAGCGCTCGACCGGGGAGACCTCGCACAGGTGCGTTGAACGTGCCGCGCACCGGATGACCGCTCTGTCCCGGCAGGAAACCTGATCGGCGAGCGGACTTGACTGACACAACCAGCCGGCAGCATCCCGATACCGTGATACCGCCGAAACAACCAAGAAAGGAACCCAATGACCCAGCAACTGAGTGACACGACCGTCGGATTCATCGGCTACGGCGCTATGGCGCAAGCCATGGCCCAAGGATTTGTGGACACAGGCGTCCTTGAAGGCGGACAGATGCTCGCCTGCGCAGGACATTATGACAAGCTTGTGGACGCCACGTCCGCACTCGGCGTGCGACCCATGCACAACGCCACCGAAGTCGCCGCGGCAAGCGATATCGTCATCCTCGCCGTCAAGCCCAATATGATCGAGCAGGTCGTGGCACCGATCGTGCACGAACTGGCGAACAGCATCGTGGTATGCGTGGCATGGGGCTGGACCTTCGACCGGCTTGAAAGCGTGCTCGAAGACCACACCCCGCACATCTCCATCATCCCCAACACGCCGATCGCCGTAGGCCAAGGCGTCAGCGTCGTCGAAGACAAGCACAATCTCACCGATTACCAGGCGGGACTGGTCCGTGCGCTCCTTGAACCGGTGAGCATGATCGAAACCGTCGATACCGCGCACATGTCCCAGGCGGGCACCATCTCCAGCTGCGCGCCCGCATTCACCGCCATGTACATCGAGGCGCTCGCCGACGCCGGCGTGCAGTACGGGCTCAAACGCGCCAGCGCATACCGGCTCGCTGCGAAAATGGTCGAAGGCACGGGCGCCCTGCAAGTCAGCGACGGTCGTCTTCCCGCGGCCATGAAAGATGCGGTCTGCTCGCCGGGCGGCGCGACAATCCGTGGTGTGGTCGCGTTGGAACAGCACGGGTTCCGCGGTGACGTCATCTCCGCGGTGCAGGCGGTCGAAGGCTGACAGTCCCGATACGTCGGGAGACGGCCGGTGCCGATGGAGAGCAGTCGCGGCACCGGCCGCTGCCGGCAGTCGCCGAATCGCAGACTCGATGACGTGCCGACGGCATGCGCTACGTCCATCATGCCTCTACACTGGAAAGCATGTCTTTAACTATCGGAATCGTCGGCCTGCCGAATGTCGGCAAGTCCACTATGTTCAATGCGCTCACCCGCAACAATGTGCTGGCGGAGAACTATCCGTTCGCCACCATTGAACCGAACACCGGCATTGTGCCGTTGCCGGATGACCGTCTGCCCGTTCTCGCCAAGCTCGTGCACACGGAGAAGATCGTTCCCGCGACCGTCACGTTCGTGGATATCGCGGGCATCGTCAAGGGCGCGTCCGAGGGGGAGGGCTTGGGCAACAAGTTCCTTGCCAACATCCGCGAAGCCGACGCGATCTGCGAGGTCGTGCGCGCATTCGAAGACGATGACATCGTCCACGTCAACGGCAAGGTCGATCCCGCTGACGATATCGACACCATTAACACCGAGCTGATCCTCGCCGACCTGCAGACGATTGAAAACGCGCTGCCCAAGCTGGAGAAGGAGCTGCGCGGCAAGAAGGTCACGCAGGAATACGTCAACGCCGTCAACGCTGCGAAGAAGATCCTCGAAGCCGGCGAGACCATCGATCATGCCGCCCAAGCGGGCAAAATCAACAAGGACGACGTCTACGACCTGCACCTGCTGACCGCCAAGCCGTTCATTTACGTGTTCAACGTCGACGACGCCGAACTGTCCAACGAACAATTGCGTAAGGAACTCACCGATCTGGTTGCCCCCGCGAAGGCGATTTTCCTCAACGCCCAGTTCGAAGCCGACCTGACCGAACTCGACGAGGCCGATGCACGCGAGATGCTCGAAGACGCCGGACTCAAGGAATCCGGGCTTGATCAGCTCGCCCGTGTCGGTTTTGACATTCTCGGCTTGCAGACCTTCCTCACCGCCGGTGAAAAGGAAGTGCGCGCCTGGCAGATCCACAAGGGGTGGACCGCGCCGCAGGCGGCAGGCGTGATCCACACCGATTTCGAGCGTGGCTTCATCAAGGCGGAAATCGTGTCTTACGATGATTTCGTCGCGGCCAACGGCTCGATGAACACCATCAAGGAGGAGGGCAAGCTCCGCCTTGAAGGACGCGACTATGTCATGCAGGATGGCGATATCGTCGAGTTCAAATTTAACGTGTCCAAGTAACCGACCACACCCCGCCAAAACGGCGCGATTCCAACGATTCTAAACCACGGAACGTTGCATCGCGCCGTTTTTGAATGCCGGAAAAGTGGCGGTTTCTGCCACGTATCAAGCCGTTTGCCACACTGATAGAGTGCGGATAGTGTGCCTTTTGGAAGACTCCGGAGGGCAACGATTACAACGGCTCCGGGACCATGCGCGGACACGCTTGGGGTGCTCTCCCGAACATGGAAAGGGAGACGAACATGGCTACACGCAAACGCCGCACCAGGGGGGCGGGCAGCATCATCCACGACAAGGACGGCACATGGAGGTTCCGCAAGGACCTCGGCGCCGACCCGTCGCCGGGCAGACGACGCTTCTCGATGCGGACTCCGAGCTTGGACGCTTCACGTGTCAACTGTTCCGTCGCGGTCCCTTTCGCTTATTTGACCATCGATCCGGCAGGTGAGAAACTGAGTGCAGCTCATCTACCAAGTTGTAGAAGGAGTTCCCTGGGTCGCTGCGGCGGCCCTTGCCTTTATCGGATCACGTGTTCACATGAGTCAATCTCTTCGTCATTCACCGACATCCTTTTTCATACCGTCGAATACCTGTCGTTTCGCATCGTCGGACAGAAGGTAGAACGCCGGTCTCTGACCGCGATGCGCTACCAAGCCGATCTGCTCGAGATGATCGGTGATGGTCTTCGCCTTCTTCCGACCTACCTTCAATGCGTCGCACAGCATATCCCTCGTCATCCCGTGCGTCTGGTCGGAGAACAATTCGTTCTGGATGAGGACGTTCATGGCCTTCGACTCCTGTTTGCTCACGTCCAGCCCCTTCTCCATGTCCTTGTATGCGGACAGGGCGGCCATGAGCATGCGGGACTTCTCGACCAGGTCGTCGATGAGTCCGCGCTGTGCCTCGGACACGAACTTCATCATCTGGTACGCGAACAGGCTTGCGTCGCAGCAGTTCAACGGATGCTGTGCCTCCTCGAATGCCTTGTAGTACCTGTCCTTGCCGTCGTAGATGACGGGGCTGAGACTCACCGTGGTCGGAGCGCACAGGTGGTGCCTGAGCTGGAGGGCGAACAGGAGCCTCCCGGTCCTGCCATTGCCGTCATAGAACGGGTGGATGTATTCGAACGCGAAATGGCACATCGCGGCCCTGATGAGCGGCGGTATACTCTTGTCTTTGGCCAAGGCAAGCCATTGGGTGAGCGCTACCTTGATCTCCGATTCCGGCTCGATGCCCGTGTGGATGCGTCTACCGGTCGCCATGTCGTCGATGAATACGGGTCCTTTGCGGAACAGGTCGCCGTCCGGCATGTCGTCGTCTTTCAGCTCGCCGGCGGTGACCTGGTTGTAGATTCTGCGGATGTCCTCAAGCGTGCCGGGTATGGCGGGCACTTTGTCGTCGTCATCTCCGAGAGTGAGGAACAATTTGGCGAATTCGCTGAACCGCTTCCCAGAATCGTTCGTCCTGGCGGCATGCAAGGCGTCGCTGATCTCCTTGCGGGTCGAGCGCACGCCCTCGATGCCGTTGGTGCTGAGCATCTCGGCCCCGATGAGATCGTTGAGATAGGCGTGTTTCACCTCCCTCGGCAGCGTGTTCCACAGGCTGGTGACTACGGTGTCCTGCTCCCGTATGGTGTCGAGTAGCGCTGCGAGCTCGCGGAAGTTGACCACGAACACCTCATGGCCGCGCAATGTGATGCCGGAACGGAATGTGCTCCATCCTTCGAGGCGTGCCTTGTACTCGCGTTCAGCCATGTCCTGCGGTCGTTCCGTTGATTCGCCCATGTGCAGGGTTCGTCTGATGCTTTTGTAGTCCATGTTGTCGCTCCGAATGCGTGTTGCGGCGGTTTTACGTTCCAGTCATCAATATTCTATTGTTCCATTTTGACGAAAAGGAACAATAGAGGTGCCGGAAAGCGTTCCGTATGTTCCCCATCGCCCGTTCAATCCCTTGGCGTTTCCGCTTCGAGCTCTTTGTTCTTGTCCTGATTCGCGGCCAGATCGTACAAATCGGGATTCGACGCGATATCCTCGGCAAGGTGCTCATGGTCGAGCGGCGAGGACGGACTGTCATCGCGTGTCACTCCTGTTCGGCGCCCGCGACACGCATGGCGTCGACCATCTCCGCCATGGGCACGACTCTGCTGCCTGCCGCGGCACCTGCCCGCCGCGCGGGCGGACCTGAACAGGACGCGACCGACTCGGTGGACGGCACTGAGCTGAAAGCGTTGCACGGATGCTCAAGCAAGAACACGGTAGTACAATAGGAACGCTCCAGTCCGCGCGTCGTTATGCGCTGACCGTTATGGTAGGAGTGCGAGCGAGTCCACGCCGGAATGCCTGGTGCAACGGGCGGTTGCAAACCCGCGTCTGGTACGGCGAACGAGGTACGGCGAACGAGGCGCGGCAGATGAACGGAGGCATGTATGGCGGTTATCCCGCATCGAAGCGGGTCGGAAGTCCACCCGCTCCGACATGATGTCAAGGTCCTTCTGGCAGCGTTGGCATGCATCATACTGATTTTCTCGTTTTTCTCGGTCCAGCAGCATCGTGCTGACGTGCGAATGCAAGAGACATCTCAAACCGTCTCCGCGGAGGCATCCACGACATTTGCCCACAGCAAGGTTCCCGAACCCGACGCCACACGCACGTTGAGCCGATCGGCCGTCCCCGCAATCAGCAGTGCACCGGGAACGCATACCAACAAGCAGAACGCGGGTACTACCATCGATTGGCGTGCGCCATCAGGCGGTGCGCAACCTGACTTGTCGAACTACAAGAAGCTCAGCATCGCGGTCGATCTGTCCGCGCAACGGGTCTATGTGCAATCCAACGGCAAAACCATCTACACCATGATCGCCAGTACGGGACTGAACGACAGCACTCCGCACGGGGATTTCACCATCAATGGCCGCGGCGACCACTTTTACAACCCCAGTGACGGCTGGGGAGCGGACTACTGGGTGTCCTTCCGTAACAACGTCTTTTTGTTCCATACTGTGCCCACCAAGCAGGATGCGGGATCGTATGTGGTCAGCGAGGCGGTGAAGCTTGGGCATCCCGCATCGCATGGTTGCGTGCGTCTGACATTGTCCGATGCGAAATGGTTCTACGAGCAGGTTCCTGACGGTACACCCGTGCATATCGGGTGACCATCCCGGTGGATGCCGGGTGAATTGTCGGTGTCGTTTACGCTTCCCGCGTGGAGCCGACTACCGTGTTCCCGCATCTTGCGCTAGCGTGGTGCTCAGGCATGGCTTCGCGTTGTCGCGGAGTCGGTTTGACGGAAAGGAGCGCCTATGGGGATGCCGCTTGATCTGTATGTGATTCGGCACGGTGAATCCGAGGCGAATGTGATCATCAAAGCCGGGGAACAAGGCGATACATCGCTGTACACGCAGGATAACGTGACGGTGCCGGACCGGTCATGGCGTCTGACCGCGACCGGACGTCGCCAGGCCGATTGCATCGGGCGGTGGCTTGTCTCCCAGCAGCAGCTGTTCGACCGGTATCTGGTCTCCCCGTATGTCCGCGCCCGCGAGACGGCGGCCACTATGGCTTTGCCGAAGGCGAAGTGGGAAGAGACCCGGGTGCTGCGCGAACGGTCATGGGGTGAAATCAACACAATCACGCAGGACGAATTCAAAACGAATTACGAACGCAACTGGTTATTCAAACGTACCGACCCTCTGTACTGGCGCCCGCCGGCAGGTGAATCGATCGCGGATGTCGCCGAGGATCGCGTCCATAACCTGCTCACTTCACTGAACCGCCGGTCTGAGTCCGAATCGGTGGTCGCGGTGACGCACGGCGATTTTATGCTGGCGATGATGCTCACCCTCGAAGACCTGTCTGATGAGGAGTTCCTGCATCGGGCCGATAGTGATGATTGGAAGATCACCAACTGCACATGTCTGCATTATTCGCGTCGTGACCCGCACACCGGGCGCACAACCGAACGGTTGCGTTGGGAACAGACCGCACGGCCGGTTCTTGACGAGCAGACCGGCCGCTGGGAGGTCGAGGTTGAACCGTGGCGGGAATTCCAACGTCCGCTGCTGTCCAACGGCGATTTGGTTGATGTCGTTCATTCGGTCGACCCGCATCTGACCCAGTTCGCCAAATGACAGTCGGCTGATCTCGGCGGTCGGCGCGTCCGGCATCATCGGCATGTCCGCCGCCATATGCGCGGTATTGCGACACGCCTGAACATCCGCGGTTTACCGGTATTGATACCGACGGTGTTATCGACCCCGCTACCATTATGCAAGGCATCGGTGCGCGAGACGCGCGTGCCGGCAATCATCAACAGCAAAAGGAGCGGTAGATGAGTAGCGGCTTGTTCACATGGAAACTGCATGGCGACGGGAAGACATTGAAGCCGGGGGAGGTCGTCGAACCTGACGAGCGTCTGTCCTGGCCGCGCACGGCGGGCATCGGCGCCCAGCATGTCATCGCGATGTTCGGGGCGACTTTCCTGGTCCCGATCCTCACCGGTTTCGATCCTTCGACGACCCTGTTCTTCACCGCCATGTCGACGGCGCTGTTCCTGTTGATCAACAAGAACAAGCTTCCGAGCTACCTTGGCAGCTCCTTCGGCTTCATCGCCCCGATCGCGGCGGTCACATCCGCCCACAAGGGTATCGCGGTCGCCAGCTTCGGCATCATGGTCACCGGTCTGTTGCTCGCCTTGGTCGGCGTGCTTGTCCATTTCGCCGGTGCCAAGTGGATCGACAAAATCATGCCGCCGGTGGTCAACGGCGCGATCGTGGCCATCATCGGCTTCAACCTCGCCCCGTCCGTGTGGACGAACTTCCAGAAGGCTCCTGATACGGCAGTGGTGACGCTGGTCGCCGTGCTGCTGATCGGCGTGCTGTTCCGCGGCCTGATTGGCCGTTTGAACATCCTGCTGGGCGTGCTGGTCGGATATGCGTATGCATGCATCCGTGGACAGGTTGATTTCAAGGCTGTGGAAAGCGCCGCTTGGGTCGGTCTGCCGCAGTTCCACCTTCCGCAGGTTGATTTCTCGATTCTTGCGATGTTCATCCCGGTCGTCCTTGTGCTGGTCGCCGAGAACGTGGGCCATGTCAAGTCGGTTGCCCAGATGACCGGACGCGATTATGACAACCAGATCGGTACCGCCCTGATGGCTGATGGTATCGGTACGGCGATCGCCGGTTTCGGCGGCGGCTCCGGCACAACCACCTACGGCGAGAACATCGGCGTGATGGCCTCCACGAAGGTGTATTCGACGGCAGCATACTGGTGCGCGGCGGCATTCGCGTTGATTTTGAGCTTGTGCCCGAAGTTCGGCGCCGTGATCAACACGATTCCGGCGGGTGTCCTCGGCGGTGTGACCACGCTGCTGTACGGCATGATCGGCATGATCGGCGTGCGCATCTGGGTGGACAACCATGTCAACTTCGACAAGCCGGTCAATGTGATGACCGCGGCGGTCACGATGATCATCGGCATCGCTGATTTCACCTTCGCAGTCAGCGGCGTGCAGTTCAACGGCATCGCCATCGGCACGATCGTCGTGCTTGTCATGTACCACGGCTTGAAGGCCATCGGCAAGGCGACCGGAACGATTGCGAAGGACGATCCGGACGTGCTGTGACCGTATTCCGGCCGTGCGACGATGACGCTTGCCGGCGGTCGGACGTATCCGCCGAATAACGTCAGATAAGGTTCTGGGCCGCATCCTGTATTCAGGGTGCGGCCCAGACTGTTTTCCGGTTGCCGCGCGTGGGAACTGCGGCGACCGGCGTATTGCTGTTACTTCTTCTTGTGCTCGACGATGGGTGTTTCGCGGTACTGGTCATCGGGTGTGAAGCAGGTGCGGTACACCATCACCATGATCAGCGTGTCGGCCAGCAGGGTGAGCGCGGCGATGGAGGCGAGGATGACGAACTGGTATTTCGCCGCATTGAGCGGATCGCCGCCGGCGATGACTTGGCCGGCCATCATCCCCGGGATGGTCACGATACCGCTGGATGCCAGCGAAGCCGTGGTCGGCAGCAGGCCCAGGCGGATCGAGGAAATCACCGATGGTCGTGCCGCCTCCCAGCGGGTGGCGCCCAAGGCCAGCAGCGTGTCGACTTCGTCGCGCCGTTCTTTCATGCTTTCGTAGAAGCGACTGAGCCCTACGGCGAGCGCGGAAACCGTGTTACCCAGCAGCATGCCGGTCAATGGTACAACCAACTGCGGCGCGTACCACGGGCGGGGGCGGACGACCAGTTCCGTGACCATCGAAATCATGAGCAGCATGGTGATGACCAGGGTCAGCAGTACCGGGCCGGCGAGTCCTTTCGGCACACCTTTGGCGCGTGACAAGGTGATTTGCACGGCCGCCACCAGCATGACGCAGATCAGGACGAGTACCAGCCACGGATTGCCGGATGTGATGACGTACCCCATGATGAATCCCATGGCGCACAGCTGGACGAGTGCACGGCATGCGGACCATAGGAGCGTTTTGCCGATGCCCAGATGCATGAGCCATGACAGGCCTGAGGCCACCATCACCATCGCCAGCGCGATGAGCAGGCCCCAGATATCGATGGGGTAGGAGGTGCCGGATGACGTGTGCACAGCTGTTTGCGTCGCCGATTGTGCCACCGTCCGTGCTACGGCTCGGGTGGCTTGGGCGGCTCCGGCGAAGTGCGGTGCGCTGCCCGGCAACGATGCCGATGCCAACATGATGATATTCGCGGTGTTCATCGCAATCCTCCTTCGTCGAGGGTGACGGTTCGGGTGGCGACCCCGTCCGGAGGACGGTGCCGGATGCGGATGACGGCCATGCCGCGTGCGGCGGCGTTGCTGAGAATGGCGGCGACTTTCGCGGCGTTGGCATCATCGAGCCCGGCGTCCACCTCGTCGGCGAGCAGCAGGCTCGGGTCTGTCAGCAGGGTGCGCGCCAGGCTCACGCGCGCGGCTTGCCCTCCCGACAGGTCATGCGGGGCTCTGGCGAGATCAATGTCATCGCAGCCCATGGCATCGAGGGTGGCGCGTATTTTGGCATCCGGCAGCATATCGACGCCGTTGTGCGTCGTGCCCCAGATGCCGCTGCGCCGCCGTTTCCCATGGGCTTGCAGGCGACGATCGGAAAGGCGGTTCGCATCCTGCTCGGCGTCATCGTCGTTGCGGATGGCCAAGGTCCACGGCAATCGAATGACTTGGGCGACATTCTCGCCGATCAGGACCGGCTTCTGCGGCAGGTATGCGACGCGGCGACGCCATTGCTGCGGGCTGAATTCCGTTGCGGGGCGTCCGTCGAGGAACATTGTCCCGTCGGCGTGGGGATTCAGCCGTGCGAAGGCGGTGAGCAGGCTGCTTTTCCCTGCGCCCGACGGGCCGACCAGGTCAACGATCTCACCGGCGTCGATATCGAAGGACAATCCTTGGAAAATGGTTCTCTCGCCATCCTGCGAGGGAACGGTGCATGTCATGTCACGCGCGCTGAACAGATATGTACTCATGGCTATAGGCTATCTCGCCCGGGACTGTCGTGTGGACGATTACAGGGTGTTTCGTTGCAATGTTGACTATGCCTATCGCTGGCGGGGCATCATATGGACCCAATACCATACTAACCTTCAAATCAGCTGAGCGTTTCGCTGTTCCTTGCCGGCCGGTAGTCTTGGAATATGGCTTTGTTTGATGATTTCGGCATGATGTTCGGCTTCCCCGATGGTTCCGGCCGCAAGGACGACGACCCCGAGGTCGTTGACGTCCAGGTCGACGGGGACACTCAGGGCGGCGGCGAAGGCGCCCAACCCCCGCACGCCAACACGTCGGCGCCCCGCATCGACCGTCGTGCGGCGAAGCGGCCGAAAGGACGGCGCCACACCGGTTCGGCCGTCGCCCTTGGAGCGGTGGCGGTCGTGGTCGTGATCATCGGACTGTTTTTCGGCCTCGCCCGGTTCATCACGGATGTCATGTGGTTCGACCAGCTCGGCTTCCAACGCGTGATCTGGACGCAGCTCGGCGTGAAAATCGGGTTGTGGGCCGCCTACGCGCTGCTCATGGCGCTGGTCAGCTTCCTCGCCGCGGCACTCGCCATCCGAACGCGCCCGAGTGACGCGGACGGTTCCACCGTGCGGATCAACGGCGACATCATTGAAATCGGCAAAGGGGTCAGCACCCGTACCGCCACGCGTATCGCGGTCGTGGTCTCCCTGATTGTGGGAATCATGTTCGGCTCGCAATTCAACGCGAACTGGTCGCAGATCCTGCTTATGTTCAACGCGCAGCGTTTTGGTGTCAAAGACCCGCAGTTCGGCATTGACAACGGGTTCTACGTGTTCGTGCTTCCGGGGTTGAAACTCGTGATGTCCGCTGTCGCGATGCTGCTGCTCATGGGGATCATCTTCTCCGTCGTCACGCACGCACTGGTCGGTGGTATCAGGCTGACCATGCCGGTTAGGGGGCGTGGACTGTTCGCCATCACCAAGCATGCCCGCCGCCAGATCGGTGTGTGGCTGATCCTCAACATGCTCGTCTGGGCTGTCAATCAGGTGCTGGGCGTGTTCTCCAGTCTCACCGCGCAAGGTGACCGGATCACCGGCGCCACGTACACCGCCGTGCATGCCACGATTCCCGTCACCTTCATCATGGCGGCGTTGACGGCGATACTTGGCGTGGTGCTGGGCGTATGGCTGATGCATTCTCACCAGCTTGAAGGCCCCGCCCCGGTCGGCGTGCGTGCGCGGGCGGCGCTCAGGGCGTGGCGCACCCCGGTGATCGCGATTGCGGCGACACTGGTCGTTTCGCTCGTACTGACTGGTGTCTGGCCGGCGTTGATGCAGCGCTTCCGTGTCAACCCGAACGCGCAAGAGGCGGAATCCTCCTACATTCAGCGCAATATCAACGCGACCAAGCAGGCATACGGGCTTGACAACATCAAAGTCGAGCAGTATGCGGCCACTACGGAAGGCAAGTCCGGCGCGTTGAGCTCCGATGCGGAAAGCACGGCGCAGATCCGACTGCTGGATCCGCAGATCGTTTCGCCGACCTTCAAACAGCTTCAGCAGTCCAAGCAGTATTACACGTTCGCCGACACACTCGCTGTAGACAAGTACACCATCGACGGTACCAGCCAGGACACGGTGATCGCCGCTCGCGAGCTCAACCTCGACGGTAACGACAACCGCAACTGGGTCAACGACCATACGGTGTACACGCACGGTTACGGCGTGGTCGCCGCTTACGGCAACAAGGTCACGGCGGACGGGCAACCGAAATTCTTTGAATCCGGCATCCCCACCCAAGGCAAGCTCACCGAGTCGGAGCATTACGAGCCGCGCATCTACTTCTCGCCGAACGCGCCCGAATACTCGATCGTCGGCGCACCCGAAGGCACACCATCATGGGAGTTCGACTATCCGACCGGTTCGAAGGGCGCGACCACCACCTTCGACGGCAACGGCGGTCCGCGGATCGGCAACATCTTCACCCGCGTGTTGTACGCGATTCGTTTCGGCTCCGACCAGATCCTGTTCTCCGACCGCGTCAACTCCCAATCTCAGATCCTGTACACGAGAAGCCCGAAGGAACGAGTGGCAGCGGTGGCGCCTTATCTGACATTGGACGGGCGTGTCTATCCGGCGGTTGTCGACGGCCGTGTCAAATGGATCGTGGACGGCTACACGACGTCCGACGCCTACCCGTATTCACAAATGACCGATCTGGGCACGGCGACCCAGGATTCGACCACCCGCACCTCGCAGACCGTGCAAGGCTTGGGTTCGCAGAACGCCAACTACATCAGGAATTCCGTGAAAGCGACTGTTGACGCCTATGACGGTTCCGTCACCCTGTACGCGTGGGATCCGAACGACCCGGTGCTCAAGGCCTGGCAGCAGATTTTCCCCGGCAACTACCATCAGATCTCCGAGATTTCCGGCGATCTGATGAGCCACCTGCGCTACCCGGAAAGCCTGTTCAAGGTCCAGCGCCAGCTGCTGACGAAATACCATGTGGACAGCGCCAGCCAGTTCTTCTCGGGCGAGGATTTCTGGCAGTCACCGGTCGATCCGACCGAATCGCAGCAAGCCCAGAAGGAGGACGTGCTCCAACCGCCCTACTATCTGACCTTGCAGACCGGAGGATCCAAGGCCCCCGTATTCTCATTGACGTCTTCATTCATTCCCGCAGGCTCGTCGACCTCCACGCGTGAGATCCTCACCGGATTCCTTTCCGTGGATTCCGACGCGGGCGACACCGCCGGCAAGATCGGGGCGAACTACGGCACCATCAGATTGCAGGAACTGCCCAAGGACTCGAACGTCCCCGGGCCCGGCCAAGCGCAGAACAACTTCAACGCGGATGCCGACGTGTCCAAGGAACTCAACCTGCTTGAATCCGGGTCGACCACCGTCAAACGCGGCAACCTGCTCACCTTGCCGCTCGGCGGCGGGCTCGTGTACGTCGAACCCGTGTACGTGCAGTCGAGCGGTTCGACCCAGTTCCCGCTGTTGAAGAAGGTACTCGTCGCGTTCGGCGACCAGGTCGGATTCGCCGACACGCTTGATCAGGCGCTCGACCAGGTGTTCGGCGGCAATTCAGGCGCGGATGCCGGCGATGTCGACAATCGCACGGCGTCCGACGGCGGCTCGGCCGGATCGGCGGGTTCGGCGTCTGGCACGTCCGGTGCCGAGAGCGGGAAATCTGCCGACGCGTCCGGATCGGCAGGCCAATCCTCATCCGGTGGTGCGCAGAGCGAGGAACTGAAATCCGCGCTTGCTGATGCCGCACAGGCGATGAAGGATTCCGATGCCGCGATGAAGTCCGGTGACTGGGCTGCGTATGGAAAGGCGCAGAAGCAGCTGGAGGACGCCATCAACAAGGCCATCGAAGAGGAGAACAAGGCCTCGGCATCCAAGTAGTCGTCGTCGCGAGTCATGAGGTCTGCCTTGCCGTCGGTATCTGCTTCTGCCGACGGCAAGGGGCATCTCAGCGTCGGCAGAAGCTTTTGCCGACGGCGAGGGTTGTTTCAGTGTCAGCAGAAAGCTGGGGAACGTCGGTACGTGCTTCTGTCGACTCGTAGAGTGGTTTCAGTGTCGGCAGAAGGTTCGGGAAGGGCCGATGGTTGGAGGAGCGTCGGTTGATGGGACGCTTGGTGAGGCCTGCGTGCGGCGATTGCCGATGATAGTGCTGCAACATCGAGGCTACAACACCGAGCATCAAGTGTGTGTCGATACGCCCAGCCGATACGCCTTGCCGATATATCCTGCACGCTTACATTTGGTCGGCGTCGGGATCCTCATCTTCGTCCGCGGGACCGAGCAGCACCCGTTCCGCCAAAGGGACCGTAACCAGCAGCACGCAGGTCAACACGATGATCACGAAGGTCGCCGAAAAAATGAGCGGCATGCGGAAAGAGTTGTACGCAGCCTGCAGCCAGATGCCGAGTCCCCGGCGCGCCCCCAGATATTCCGCCGTCGCAGCGGTCGCGAAGGTATAGGCGGCGCTGATGCGGATGCCGCCGAAAATCTGCCGTGCCGCGACGCGCAGCTTCACATGCCACAGCGTCCACACCGGGGTGGCCCCGCAGGTCAGTGCGACATCGACATAGTAGCGAGGGACGTCCCTCAGCCCGCGGATGGTTTGCACGGCGATGGGAAACAGCCCGAACACGGCGACGATCACGATTTTCCCGCTCGTTTCGAAACCGAACCAGATGAGAAACAGCGGCGCGATGGAAATCAACGGCATCGTCTGTGCGGCATACAGCAGCGGGAACAGCGCGGCGTCCAAGGTTTTCGAGGCATAGCAACCGACTCCGACCAAAATCCCGGCGAGTACGGCGAAAACGAACCCGATCGCACCTTCCTCAAGGGTCGTCAAGGTCGCCGGCCACAAGGTGGGCCAGGTCTCCACCGTCGCCTCCGCGATTTGCACAGGGGAGGGCATGACGGTTTGCGGCACATGCGCGGCCTCGACCCACACCTGCCAGATCACGAGGATCGCCAGAACCGCTGCGCATGTGGGCAGCCATCGCAGGAATCGACGGGATTGACAGGTTTGACGGGATTGATGAGTCATAATCACCTTGCTTTCCGCGCCATCGGCGCACACGCCGCCGGGAAACGCAGTAAGGTGAGGAGCCTGCGTGCCGGACGGCCGGAACAATCGTTGCCGATTCCATTATCACGGACCCGCAGACCGCCGCAGTTCGCGTCCGACATCGGCACACCGCGCAGCGCGTACAGCTAGCGGCATCTCGCGGTACCGGTACACCTGCCCATGCGCCCCGCCATACACCACGTGCAGCCAGCGGCAACCTTCACAGCAAGCGGAAGGATGCCCCGGCCAATCCCGACAAGCCCGCCATCAATCCCATCCATCGGCGTGCCCGACGAACTCCAAGCCCGACCGGTGACACAATAGTGACATATCCTTGCCACGACGGGAGCAATATGCCACAGCACAGGGAAGATATCAATACAGGTATCGGGGCAGATATCAACGCCGATACCAACCTGGATGGGAGCGCACGCCCACAGCCCGGCAATCACAAGCGAAGCCGGCGGATTGCGGTGCCCGTAATCGCGATGCTGGTCGTGGCCGTATTGATCGCCGGGGTATTCCTGTGGGCGCAGTACGTGCGCCGAGGCCAAACCGGCTACGCAGGCGGCACCGGCAGCAACCAGGCCGCGAACCTGCCGTCCCCGTCGCCGACGTTCGCCAGTACGGTCGATGTGAACGGCAACGGTGTGGACGATTACACGGATATTGTCCGCGGAGCGCGCAAGGACGCTGAGGCGATGCCGACCTACGATACCGGCTACTATCAGGGAGGATACCCGCCCTCCGACCGCGGCGCCTGCACTGACGTCGTCTGGAGGGCTTTCGCCAACGCAGGGTACGATCTCAAAGCCATGGTCGACGACGATGTCGCCGCCCGGCCGCAGGCCTACTCGCGCGTGATTTCCAAGCCCGACCCGAATATCGATTTCCGGCGCACCGGTGTGCTTGACGTCTTCTTCAGTACCTATGGCGTGACGCTCGGCACGGATATCCACGGCAATGACTGGGAGCAGGGCGATATCGTCGTCTTTGAACACAACCGGCATATCGGCATCGTGTCCGACCGGCGCGACAGCCAGGGCATGCCGCTGATCATCCACAACATGGGTCAGAAGCAGCGGGAGAACGATTATCTCGCGTTCCGCACGCATATGACGGTCACCGGGCATTACCGGTTCGATGCCTCGCATGTACCGGCATCGGTGCTGAAAACCTGGTCCGGCCCGTTGCCGCGGTAACCGCGTCTGACGGTGACGGCGGCTGGCAACAGCGATGACCACGCCTGAATATATCCTAGACACCGCTTGCGTGCCCATGTGTGGCAAACCGTCCGGTCCGTGGTCAACGCGCATGACATCATGACGGCCGGGCGGGGACATGGGGCAGGCGGGGCCGGCCCTCACATTCGTTCTCTGCCGAATCCGCCCGAGTCCAGAGAACGAAACATGTCATGATTCAGGACATCATATGAGCCATCTGCCGCAAACTGCTCGTTTCCAGCAGCACACCGCACCATCCATTGCCAACCGTATCCGCAAGACGCTCGCCGCCGCAACGGCAATCGCCATGATGGCGACTCTCGGCGCGTGCGGCGCCGCCAAGACATCAGTGTCCGGGCTGACCCACACCACCTTCATGCTGTCGTGGGCGCCCGACACCAACCATATCGGCGTGTACGTAGCCAAACACAACGGTTATTTCAAACAAGCCGGCCTGGACGTCGATATCGTCGCCGTCGCCCAAGCGGGTGCCGAACAGTCGGTCAACAACGGTGTCGCGGATTTCGCGCTGTCCAACCTCACCAATGTTTCCATTTACAGCCTCAAGGGGGCCACGCTGAAGCAGGTGCTGCAAGTGCAGCGCAAGCCGAGCGCCATCTGGTGTTCCCTGGCGTCGAACACATCCATCACCCGTCCGCGTGATTTCGACGGGAAGACCTTCGCCACATTCGGCTCCAGCGAATCCGACGCGGTCATCAAACAGATGATCAAAACCGATGGCGGCAAAGGACAATTCGACAAGGTGACCGTCGGCACCTCCACCTTCCAGACCCTCTCCAGCGGCAAAGCCGACTTCGGCGGATTCTACGCCACCTGGGAAGGCGTGCAAGCCGATATGTACGGCCCCAAACTCAACTGCTTCACCGAACCGGACTACGGCGTTCCCGGCAACGCGGATTCCATCGGCATCATCACCAACGAAAAAACCATCAAGAACAATCCGAAACTGGTCAAAGCCTTCACCCAAGCCACCCAAAAAGGCTACGAATACGCCTACGCGCACCCGGACAAAGCTGCGCAGATCCTCGTGGACGAAGCCCCGGAAGCCAACCTCAAACTCGCGTTCGTCAAACGCAGCATGCACGTCATCGTCGATGGCCAATATTGGGGCAATCCCAAGGATATCGCCTCGGGCAAGCTCGTGTTCGGCACCAACGACACCGTGTCCACACAACAATATTTTGATTTCCTCGCCGGCGCCGGAGCGTACACGGACGCCTCCGACAAGACGGTCAGCACGGCTCCGAAAGCGTCCAGCCTCGTCACTGACCGCTTCCTCGCCAAATAGTCGCGCATCGTTCGAGACATATCCGGGCGATTGACCGGTCTTGACAGGTTTTGACCGGTCTTGACCAGTCCGTAGGCAAGAAATTGTCCAATGCGCGATATCATAGGAAAGACGCCATGTGATGCGCGCGGGCAGGACGCCCGCCGAGCTGTCGAGGGAGAAAGAAATCATGGATCCGCAGAACCAGACGGGTGAGACCGGTGCGGCGGCGACTGCCAACGATTCGCAGGAGATCACCGCCCCCATCATTCTGGATGCCGACACCGGCACCGATGATGCGCTCGCCATTGGCTTGCTGATGGCGTATGCGCCTGAACGGCTGGTGTCGGTCATCGCCACGTATGGCAATGTCCTGCAATCTGTGGCTCAACAGAACACGCGTGACGTGCTCAATCTCCTCGGCGGCTCGGATATCCCCGTGCTGGACGGCTGCCGTTGCCCCTCCTGGGCGGAAGGTTTCGCCGCGGACAAGGCCTGCGCCCACTTCCACGGTGATAACGGCATCGCCGACTTGAACATTGCCGATTACGCCCGTATGGAGACGACAGCGGGAGGTACCGCGTCCGTGCTGTACAACGGCGCTGTCTACGATTTCTCTTCCAACAACATCGATTTCACTGCTGCCGGAACCGTTTCCGCGGGCATGTTCGGCGCCAATCAGCAGGATGCCAAGAAAACAGCGCAGCGTGATGCATGGCGGGACGAGCCGCAGTCGCTGCTCTCCGCCCAGCCTGACGTGCGGGCGCACATGGCGTCCCCAATCATTTCGATCGGCGGATACCTGCCGCGGCAGCAGGCCGATGCGTCATCGGCACCGCAACGCGGACGCAATACGCTCGGCACTCTCGCCGACGAATACGGCAAGGTTGAGATGGGAATCGTGCCGGGCGATACCGCAGGCGTCAAGGCGATCATCGATGGTGTCCATCAGTGGGGCAAGAACCTCACGGTGATTTCCACCGGCCCGTTGACCGATATCGCCGCCGCCATCACCATCGCCCCTGATATCGCGCCTCAGTTGCGGCTTGTCATGATGGGCGGGGCTCTCACCCAACAGGGCAACTGCTTCGACATGGTCAGCGAAACCAATATTTTGCAAGATCCCGAGTCTGCCGATCTGGTGCTGCGTTCCCAGGCGGATGTGACGATGATCGGTCTGGATGTCACCCACCGCTGCCTGCTGCCGTCGGAACTGACCGAACCATGGTCGCAGATTGATGGTGGTGTCGGCCGGTTCTTCGCCGATCTCGCCTCGTTCATGATCAAAGCGAACGAAGATGCCGATTCGGCATTCGCCGTTGGCGCGCCCCTGCATGATCCGCTTGCTGTGGCGGCGGCTCTTGATTCGACGCTTGTGCAGACGTTCGACGTTGCGCTGCGGGTGGATGTGGCGACCGGCGACCGGCAGGGTGTGCGCGGCAGGACCATCGGCGACATGGCGCGTCTCAACGATCCGACGGCGTCATGTACGCATGTGGCGATCGCCGTGGATTCCATGCGGTTCCTCAACATGTTCACCGGCGGGATCTCCACGTTGTCGCAGCGCCTGGCGAAGTAGAGCTGTATCACTCTCGCTCAGCGGCTGCATTCGGCTGTCTTGCGGCTCGACAGGTATGCCGTCATGCCGTCGCGCCGTCATGCCGTCATGATGGAATATCGTCGAATCGAAATCCGGTGGTGTCGTCAGGCATGGCGGCACATGGACATCAGGGAGGCAATGTGAACGGCGAACGGTCCGCGGAACATCTTCCGGTCACCATCCGCGACGCGCTGGAGAGCGACCTTCAGGCGATTACCGATATCTACAATCAGGCGGTGATCGCCGGTGGTTCGACCGCCGATCTGGTGCCCCGCACCCTCGAGCAGCGCAAGCAGTGGGTGGATTCGCATCACCCCCGCGACCGTTATCCGGTGGTCGTGCTCGAAGACGCTTCGGGGCGTGTCGTGGCCTTCGGCTCACTGTCGAAGTTCCATCCGCGTCAAGCGTATGACGGCGTGGTGGAACTCAGCTATTACGTCGATGAGCGGGCTCGTCACCGCGGGTACGGGACGGCGATGGTCGCGTGGCTGCTGGATGCGGCGCGCACGCGCGGGTATCGCATTGCGACCGCTCTGATTTTCGCGTCGAACGCCGGGTCGATTGCGCTGATGGAGCATTTCGGATTCGAACGGTTCGGCTTTCTGCCGAAGGCGTGTTTCGACGGCACACGGTATCTTGATATGTCCTACTGGCGTTTGTCGTTGGAAAACGACTGAAACACCAGGCGACGCGCACGTCCTGCGGTTGCGAATCGCAGTCTGCCGCCACGCCGGCGAGTCAGCCGTGGCAGGTACGATAGACCATTCTGGTAACGAATGATTGCACGATGAACCGCGCCCGGTATGCGGCGGGCGGCGGCGATGAGGGAGAGGAACGGCATGGCGTCTGATTTCTGGCTGGTGGTAGGTTTGGGCAACCCGGGCAAGCAATACGAGGGCACCCGGCACAATATGGGATTCATGGCGGCGGACGTCTTGGCGGAACGCTGGTCGGTGAACTTCAGCGATCATAAAGGCATCGCGATGCTCGGCAAAGGCGTAATGAACCTGCAAGGCAGGTCGATCAAGTTCTTCCTCGCCAAACCGCTCACCTACATGAACGAATCAGGCACCGCGGTGGCGTCCATCAGCTCCTACTATCAGATTCCGCCCGAGCATGTCGTGGTGATTCACGATGATATGGACCTCGAATTCGGCCGTATCAAAGTCAAGGCCGGAGGCTCCGCCGGCGGGCATAACGGCATCAAGTCCATCGACCGTTCGCTTGGCACCAATGCGTACGCGCGTGTGCGGCTCGGGGTGGGGCACGCCCGTCGCGGCCCGAACGCACATGACAACACCGTCAACTGGGTGTTGGGAGGGTTCGGTCCGGATCAGCGCAAACAGCTGCCTGAATTCCTCGCCGATGGGGCCGACGCCGCGGAAACCATCATCTTTTCCGGTTTGAGCCGCGCACAGGAGCAGTTCAATGGCCGGTGAGCAGCAGTCACCAGCAGTGCCCTCAGCTCCCGCTGTGCCGCCAGTAGCGCCCACCGCCGGCGCGCTCTGCGGACTGCTGGAACAACTCGATCGTGACCGGTCCTTCCACGATGTGTCACACGGACTGATCGACGTGCCAGCGAATGAGAGCCACGAGCCGATACTCGATGTGGAAGCCGTGCCCGGCATCCGTCCGGCTCTGGCGGCGGCGACAGCGCAGCGCGTCCCGGTCGTCGTCATCGTGCCGTCGGGGCGGGAATCGCAGGAAGCTGTCGAGGCGATCCGCAGCTGGTATGACGGCGATCCGCAAGATATCGTGGAACTTGAAGCATGGGAGACACTGCCGCATGAACGGCTCTCGCCGCGCGCGGACACGGTCGCCTCCCGTATGGCGGTATTCCGCCGTCTGACGCACCCGGAACCCGGAAACAGCCTATTCGGCCCGATCAGAGTGCTGGTCATGCCGGTGCGCTCGCTCATCCAACCGGTGGTCGCCGGCCTGGGCGATGTCGAACCGCTGGTGTTCACCGCGGGGGAGGATCTGCCGCTTGACGAGGCGGCAGCCCGGTTGGTCGAGAACGCCTACACCCGTGTCGACTTGGTGATGGATCGCGGGCAGTTCGCGGTGCGCGGCGGCATTCTGGACGTGTTCCCGCCGACCATCCCGCACCCGGTTCGTATCGAATTCTTCGGCGATGAGATTGATACCATCAAGCAATTCCACGCCTCAGACCAGCGTACGTACGGCGATGATCTGCATACCGTGTGGGCGACCCCGTGCCGTGAACTGCAACTGACACAAGCAGTGCGCGACCGGGCGAAATCCCTGATCGGCCAGATTCCCAACGCCGAGGACATGCTCGCCTCCATTGCGGACGGCATCCCTGTGGAAGGCATGGAATCGTTGATGCCTGCATTGATCGACGACATGCAGCCGGTGCAGCGCATGCTGCCCCAAGGTGCGGTCATCATGCTTTCCGACCCTGAACGGCTGCGCCGGGCGGCGGACGACTTGACGAAAACAGCGAACGAATTCCTCGCCGCCAGCTGGCATGTCGCGGCAAGCGGCCATGGCGCCGGAGCACCGATCAGTTTCGACCAGGCCAGCTTCCTCGATTACGAGGAAACCATCAGCTCGCTCGCATATTCACGCGACGAGGTGTGGAAACTCTCCGATTTCGGCGTGGACCCAGGTCTGCCGGGCAACGTGCGCATCGGCGCAAGCTCCCCGCAGGAATACCGCGGTGACGAAACGAAAGCGGCCACCGGTATCGAGGGGCTGATCGACGCCGGATTCGCCGTCACCATCACCGCCGGCGCCCAAGGAACGCTCGCCCGGCTCAAGCGCGCCGTGAACGAAACCGGCATCACACGCTTCGACGTGGTGCGTTCGCGTGCCGTCGACGGGTTCGTGGACCGGGACGCGCGAATCGCTTTGCTCACCGAACGTGACCTGACCGGTCGTTCCAGCGCCGTCGGGCAGACCAAGACGCCGAAACGCAGGCGCAAAGCCATCGATCTGATGGAACTCAAGCCCGGCGATTATGTGGTCCATGAGCAGCACGGCATCGGGCGGTATACCGGCATGCAACAGCGTTCGATCGGCCCGGCCGGGGCGAAAACGACACGGGAGTACCTGGTCGTCGAATACGCGCCCAGCAAACGCAACGCGCCCGCAGACAAACTGTATATCCCCACCGATCAGCTCGACCAAATCAGTAAATACATCGGGTCGGACGCCCCCAAACTCAACAAACTCGGCGGCTCCGACTGGGCACAAACCAAGGCGAAGGCACGCAAGCATGTCCACGAGATCGCCCAGGATCTGGTACGCCTGTATTCGGCCCGCCAACGCACCAAAGGCTACGCATTCAGCCCGGACACCCCGTGGCAGAAGGAACTCGAGGACGCCTTCCCGTATCAGGAGACCCCCGACCAGTTGACCACCATCGACGAAGTCAAGGCCGATATGGAAAAGCCCGTGCCGATGGATCGCCTCATCTGCGGGGACGTCGGATTCGGCAAAACCGAAATCGCGGTACGTGCCGCCTTCAAAGCCATCCAGGACGGCAAGCAGGTCGCCGTCCTCGTGCCGACCACGCTGCTCGTGCAACAGCATTATGAGACCTTCACGGAACGCTATTCGGGCTTCCCTGTGGATGTCGCCGCGATGAGCCGCTTCCAAAGCCCGAAGGAAATCAAGCAGACCATCAAAGGGCTGGAAGACGGGTCGATTGATGTCGTCATCGGCACGCATAAGCTGCTTAACCCGAAAATCAAGTTCAAGGATCTCGGCCTGCTGATCATCGATGAGGAACAGCGATTCGGCGTCGAACATAAGGAGACGCTCAAAGCGTTGCGCACGAACGTCGACGTCCTGTCCCTGTCTGCGACGCCGATCCCGCGCACCTTGGAAATGGCGGTGACCGGCATCCGCGAGATGTCCACGCTCGCCACCCCGCCGGAAGACCGTCTGCCCGTGCTCACCTACGTCGGCCCGTACGAGGACGCGCAAGTCACGGCGGCCATCAGGCGAGAGCTGCTGCGTGGCGGCCAGGTGTTCTACGTACACAACCGCGTCGACTCCATCAATGCCACAGCCGACAAGATCCATCAGCTGGTGCCCGAAGCGAAAATCGGCGTGGCGCACGGCAAAATGGGGGAGAAGCAGCTTGACGCGATCATCCGCGATTTCTGGCATCGCGATATCGACGTGCTCGTATGCACGACAATCATCGAAACCGGACTGGATATTTCGAATGCGAACACGCTGATCGTCGATCATGCCGACCGCTTCGGCTTAAGCCAACTGCACCAGCTACGCGGCCGCGTCGGCCGAGGACGGGAACGCGCCTACGCGTACTTCCTGTATGACCCGTCCAAGCCGATGACCCAACAGTCCCATGACCGGCTCGCGACCATCGCGCAGAACACATCACTGGGGTCGGGATTCGACGTGGCGATGAAAGACCTTGAGCTGCGTGGCACCGGCAACCTGCTGGGTGACGAGCAGAGCGGGCATATCGAAGGGGTCGGTTTCGACCTCTACGTACGCATGGTGTCGCAGGCCGTCGAAGAGTACAAGGAGCCTGAGCGCAAGGAATCAGTCGCCGTCAGTATCGATCTGCCGATCGAGGCGTCGATTCCGGTCGATTACATCGATTCCGACAAACTGCGTCTCGAGGCGTATCGCAAGCTTGCCTCGGCGCGCAGCGAACAGGATCTCGACGATGTGCGCGACGAACTGACCGACCGCTACGGCAAGCCACCGGTCGAACTGGATTCGCTGTTCGCCGTCGCCCGGCTGCGCAACAAGGCGCGCGACCTCGGCATCACCGAAATCATCGCCCAAGGGCGTAACGTGCGCATCCGCGGGATTGAGCCGGCGGAATCCATGATGATGCGATTGCAGCGCATCTACCCGGGAGCCCAGTACCGGCCGCTCACCCGCACGTTGACGATCCCCGCGCCGTTCGCCGGATCGCTGGGCTCGGGTCCCATGCCTGGAGACCAAGTGATCGCCTGGACCAACCAGCTGCTCGACGACTTGCAGTGGAAGCCCCGGGCAGTCGGCAAGTGACTGATCGGGCTGTGGTGCGACTGACCGGTCGCACCACAGCCGCGGATAGTCATCAGAGATTCCCCATGCAAGACACCGCCGCTGTCGAAGCGTCGCGCGAAGCTGGAAGCGTCATGAAACACAACACGAACAGCACCACATCATCCACGAACGAATGGCGCAACGTCATCCCCGCGCTCACCCCGTGGGGCAAAAACCGCGTCAAACCTGAGGAAACCATCAAACACGCGCTGATCATGCCGGGCATCGGCTACACCGTCGATCGCCCGTTGCTGTACTGGGCGTCGCAGGCGCTCGCCGCCGAGGGCTGGTATGTTGACCGTCTTGCGCTCACCCTGACCGAAGACGTCGAATTCCCTGAGATGATCGCTTGCATGGAGCGGGTCATCGACGTGTGGAAGGCGAAATCCGTCGCCCGCGCGACCATCGCCGCGCACCATGCGCCAGCCGATGACGCCACGGATCATGCGCAGGATTCCGCCGATTCTGGCGCCTCTGGTGATTCCGATGGCCACAGTGTTTCCGGCGATTCCACAGATTCTGCTGTCAGTGTGGGCACCACGCCGAAGCTGCTGGTGGTCACGAAATCCCTGTCCACGTTGTCCTTCCCGCACGCGGCAAGAGCGGGCCTGCATGTCGCATTGTTGACCCCGGTGCTCAACCCGCCACCCTTCGACGTGCACAAGTCGGTGATCCCTGCGCCTCTGCCGGGGGCGGAGCACGCGCCGAAGCCGCTGATTTGCGCGGGTACGGCGGATCCTTACTTCGACGAGGCCAAGGCGCATCTGCTCACCGAGCGGGTGTGCACGTACCCGGACGCCAACCATTCCATCGAGGTTCCCGGCGATTGGACCTGTTCAATCGACTATCTGAAAGACGTCACCGGGCGGATTGTCGAGTATTCGCGCACTATCTGATGGCGCCAACCATGCTTGTGTCGGCGGCTTGGCTGGTATGCGCCCGTCGGCACAAGCGCGAGTAGGAGAGCGGGCGAGTAGGCGGTCAGCGACGCCTGCCGTGAGAGCTTCAATCGCCTGCACCGGTGTAGTCATGCAACGGGATCATTGCTTCGAGGCTGAAGCTTCCGTCGGCCTGATCCCAAGTCATCGAGCCGCCATGACGTTCGATGAGCCGCGCGTGTCCGCGTAATCCGAGCCGCGTGCCCGATTGGGCAGTGTCATCCGCGGAACCGTTCGAGGGACTATTCGCGGAACAGTCGGACGCAGCTCCATCTGAGTCCTTCGAGGGGTTGCCCGTCGATGCACCTTGCGAGGTCGGCGCTAGGACACCCCTTGATTTCCGCACATCTGATTCCTCTCGTGCCCCGGCATCGGATTTCATCGTGTCGCATAGGGCGATGGTCATGTCGTCGCCTCGGCATCCGACACTGAGCGCGTACCCGCCTTCACGGTCGCCGTACCGCAGGATGTTGATGGCTAGTTCGTCAAGCAGATCGCCGATGAGCCCGGCTTGTGCCTTGTCAACCGTTGTCCCTGTGGGAATCGAGTTGGTGATGATGCCTTCCACCCCATGCTCGGTGAGCAGCGCGCGTCCAGCGTCCAGATGATTGTCCACGAGCTGGAATGCGTCCATCGACGCGGCTTTGCCACAGGTTTCGAATCCCGCGTTGTCCGCGTTGCCGGCCTCGCCCTGTGTGTCAAGCATCCGCACGATATCGCGCGTTCCAGCGAGCGCATCGTCGATGTCCTTGGCGAGCGCGCGGGATTGCGGGTCCGACGAGTCTTTCGCTAGGTCATGCGCCCGTATTGAGGCGAGACTCAGCCGGTTGGCGACATCGTCGTGCAGACGCAGCATGACTTGTTCTTGGCTGCGCGCCCGTTCGTCTTGTTCCCGCCGCCTGCGCTGCCTGTCAAGATACTGTGCGACGCCAATGCCCGCGAGCGCCAGTGTCGCCACGCCGAGTATGAGTATGGCGACGCCCCATGTCATCGAATCGATGCGGATCTGCCAGATCAGCGCCGCCGCGGACAGTGAAATCAGCACGGTGCAGTCGAGCATGCCCAAGGCGAGGAATGCGTTGACGCGTGCCAGCACGATGACGGCGAGCAGCACGCCGAGCCAGAGCGACTGGGGGAGCAGCAGTGTGCTCGGGGGCACCAGTGAGCAGATGGTCCATACGACCATGGTGAGGAATGCGCCCTGGACCGGCCACCATGCGATGGACAGCACTGCGACACTGATGCTGACGGTTGCCGCGATGACCATGATGACCGACATCAGGTCGCATTTTCCGCACAATATCGCGGTTTCAACGCCCGTTATCGCGATGATGGCGATGGCCGCGATGAGCAGTGGCACGTTCGGCCGCCCGACGGCCGGGTGAATGCCGTTGTTCCGCCGAATGCGGCCTGGCATGTCGTGATGGCTTGCTCCGGGTTTGGCGTCTCGGGTGTTGTCGCCTGTGTTATTGCCATTATTGTCGGTATTGCTCAACATGGATCCACGCGTTCTTTCTGGCGATGTCAATGGCTTCGATTTTGCTGGCGGCGCCCAGCCGCGCGAGTGCGTCATGCAGATGCACATACACGGTGGCGTTGCTGGTGTGCAGGGTTTTGGCGATACGGCCGGTTGTCTCACCGGCGGCGTAGGCGGTCAGCACCTGCTGCTGTCGGGGACTCAACGGGTTGGCCGGCGGCTGAGCCGACGCCGTAGCTGTAGCTGTCGCCGACGCCGATTCGGTCGTACCCTGCCCGGTGTTGCCGAGGCAGGCGATGGCCTCTTGCACACTGGGATAGAGTGCAGTGCCTCCTGTGACAGGCCGGTCGGAGGCATGTTCCTCCGCGTTGCCGGCATGCTCCGGGCCGCTTGTGCCGTTGCCCTCGCTTTGATATGCCTGTCCTGCCGCGGAGGCGACGATTGCGGGTCGCAGGTTGCCGCGGATCAGGTCTTTCGCAATCAGCGCTTGGCCTCCGCATGCTGCGAGCCGTGCCGCCCAATCCGCGGTCGGTAGCGCGGTGATGCCGACCACGCCGGCGGGGCAATCGTGCTGTCGCAATATCTCGCATACTCGGGTGCCAGGCATGTCGGACAATCCCATATCGATGACGAGCACCTGGGGGCGTGGGGAAGTGAATAGGCAATGGTGGATTGCCTTCGCGCCGGTCGAAACCGCCCACAGGATGCTGAATCGCGGGTCCAGCCGTTCGATCTGCGGCCGGAGCAGCGCAAGCGCATACGGGTCGTTCTCGACCAGCCCAATGGTGATATGTCCTTGGGGCATGGCTCGGCGGGCCGAAGCATCGCCATGGCGCCGGGACGGCGTGGGGGCATCATCTGTGTTCGTCATGGTTTCAGTGTATGGCGATACCGGCTGTTTCAAGCCGAATCTAAAGAAATCTTCAGCGTCGTTGCGGCGTTGGCAGGCTTCTGCGACGATAGCACTATCCGAACATCATCCGGCAGCCGGGAAGCTGGTCCGCCCCTTCTGCCGTGTGGTCCTGAGGTTCTACGTGATCTCGTTGGAAAGGCGGGGATGCAAGATATGAACCATTCCACAGTCTCGACACCTTCGATGCGGCAGACACGGCACACGCGTTCCGCACAGTGGTCGGCAATACCGGAATGTTCCCGGTTGCCGATGCGGATTCTTCGCTTCGCCGCGTGCCTGATTACGGCCCTCACCTTGGTACTCGCCGTGGTCGCTGTCGACGTAAGTCAATACCTCAACTGGAAGCAACCGCGTTTCGCGCGTCCTGTCCAGATAGCCCGGGCGGCCCATGCTGGCGTTGCGGATACGGGTGTCGCCGCGCACGTGCAACGCTGGCAGGGGTTGGGATATCTCATGACCTCATACACCAATGGTGCGGACGCCTATCGGTCGATGACCCCGTTGACCCGGCGCAACAGCATGTGCGTGACCGATCCGGGGAAGGTCACGTCCGCGGTGCACCATTCGCTGGCCGACTACCATACGGCCGCGTCAATCGGTTTGGATGACGGGTTCGTCGGCGTGCGTGTCATGGGTTGTGAGGGTGATGACCGCCGCGCGGTTGCCTATGTGGTCGCGGTGGAGCAGGACACCGATGACCCGAAAATGCTGCATCTGGACAGTTGCGCCGCCGAGCGCGTCACGCTGGTTCGGCAGGATGATGGGTCGATCTTCCCGTTGCGCCACGATGACGCCGCCTCGGATCGTTCGCTCGGACGCTGCGAACCTGATGTGCAGACGAGCGGCCTCATCCCGCAATGGGTCACAACCATGTGGATCGCCGCAGATCAGGATGTGGGCGGTGGTGCGTAGGCATCAGCGCTTCGATATCAAGAAGAAATAACCAATCAAGGAGAAAACAATGAAACAGGATAATCACGCACCAGGCGCACGACATCGCATCAAGCGTACGCTTGGAATGCTCGCAGCACTATGTGCCGCTGCTATGGTGGCGGCGCCAGCCACTGCACAGGAAGTTACTACGCCTCAAGAACATGCAAAGGCACAACGTTGGATTCAGACGTTATCGCCTGTTGAATACCGAGGGATGCAATTATGCCGCACGCCCCTCATCGCTGAGCTGGGCAGCATTGACTACCCTCAAGCAGAATCGGTGGGATCCACGACTTATCCGAAACTTTGCGTATTCCACGATCCCCAGCAAGCGATTGATGCTCTTCGCGGGAAAATACCGGAGGCGATGAAACGCATTGAGTCGCAAGAGCATGTGGAACCGCTAAGTACGGCGAACTGGGCTCAATACCGCAAGGCGTTCAACGCGTATGACAATACGCATGATGCTGGTTCTGCAGGAGCGTTGGACCCGCATACTGAAGCATTGTTCCTGACGTTTTTCGATATTTTCGAGAACTCCAGCGATAATTTGGTAATTGCTCAGGCTGCGCAGGTCCTTGACGGAAAGCGAGCGAAGTTGCAACTGGACACAATCAGTGAAGTTGAAACAGAACTTAGCCCTTCTCTAGGTGATGCCGTGTCTGATTCCGTTCAAGGTGACTACTTGCAACAGCAGACGCCACCCCTTCGTCAGCTGAATCGACAGAACGAATATCAGTATGCATTTCGTTATGCCGTGCAACCGAATTCGAGCTACCGATACTACAAGGAGAACGATTGCACGAATTTCGCGTCACAAATCCGACGCGCCGGCGGAGAGCCGTTCCATCTTCCGACATGGGGATATGTGTCAGGGGGAGGAACAACCGCATGGGTCAACGCACATGCGTTTTCCAAGTTTTTCGGTTGGAAATCTTGGGCCTTTGACCACCGGAAATTCAGCACGTGGCTGTCTCCAGGCGATTTCATAGGTCTTGACCATGGCATCGACGGGAGTTGCGACCATATCGGATTTGTGGTTGCGACAGGAAGCGACCGCGGGAATTACAGAGACTATCAGGTTGCGCAACATTCCTAGAACTATGTTGATTGGGTAAGTTCCAATCAGAATAGCTGGGAATGGCAACCTGGCTCTCTCTATATCAGAATCAATTCATGACCGCATGCCTGCTGTGAACGCTCACAGGGAACAGTGAGTGAAATCGACGATATCGTCCAACAATTCCACTATCCTTGACATTGTCATCACAACCTGAGCAAAAGGAGTAGTTGTGGCAGCAATTGAAAGCGTATACGCGCGCGAAATCCTTGATTCCCGTGGCAACCCGACCGTCGAGGTCTATCTCGAGACCGAAGACGGCGCACAGGGCCGCGGCCTGGTTCCGTCCGGCGCCTCCACCGGTGCCGCAGAGGCTTGGGAGCGTCGCGATGGCGACAAGTCCCGCTATCAGGGCAAGGGCGTGCTCAACGCCGTCAAGGCCGTGAACGAAGTCATCGCTCCGAAGGTCATCGGCATGGATGCCGCCGATCAGCGTGCTCTTGACGACACGATGATCGAGCTCGACGGCACCCCGAACAAGGGCAAGCTCGGTGCCAACGCCATCCTCGGCGTGTCCCTGGCTGCGCTGTATGCCTCCGCTGAGTCCGCCGACCTGCCGCTGTACCGCTACATCGGCGGCACCAACGGCCACATCCTGCCGGTTCCGAACATGAACATCATGAACGGCGGCGCTCACGCCGACTTCGCCACCGACATTCAGGAGTACATGATCTCCCCGTACGGCTTCGACACCTATCATGAGGCGCTGCGTGCCGGCGTCGAGGTGTACCACACCCTGAAGAACGAGCTGAAGAAGGACGGCCTGGCCACCGGTCTCGGCGACGAGGGCGGCTTCGCTCCGAAGATGAAGTCGAACCGCGATTCGCTCGACTACATCATGAAGGCCATCCAGGATGCCGGCTATGAGCCTGGCAAGCAGATCGGCATCTGCCTTGATGTCGCGTCCTCCGAGTTCTACGGCAAGGGCGAGGCCGGCAAGTATCACTTCGAGGGTGGTGAGCGTGACGCCGAGTACATGCTCGACTTCTACGAGAAGCTCATCAACGATTACCCGATCGTCTCCATCGAAGATCCGTTCGAGGAAGAGGGCTGGGAAGACTGGGCTGCAATCACCAAGAAGCTCGGTGATCGTCTCCAGTTCGTCGGCGACGACCTGCTCGTGACCAACCCGAAGCGTCTGCAGAAGGCCATCGACATGGGCGCGGCGAACTCCCTGCTCGTCAAGCTCAACCAGATCGGCTCCGTCACCGAGACCCTCGACGCCATCGAGCTGGCAACCGCCAACGGCTACACCTCCATGGTGTCCCACCGTTCCGGCGAGACCTCCGACACCACCATCGCCGATCTTGCGGTTGCCAAGAACACCCGCCAGATCAAGACCGGTGCTCCGGCTCGTGGCGAGCGTATCGCCAAGTACAACCGTCTGCTGGAGATCGAGGACGAGCTCGGTTCCGAAGCCCAGTATGCCGGCTACAGCGCCTTCAAGGCCTGCAAGAAGTACATCGCCAAGTGAGTCTAGGTCTAGCTCACTAGCAGTGTGCTGACGGCATGTCTCTCGATGTGCCGCGCATCGCGCAATACCCGTCGTGTTCGCAAGTCGAATGCGACGGGTATTTTCGTCATTATGACAACCAGTTCGCGAAAACCGGCGCGTCAGCGCTCCCAGCAGACAGCCAAAACGCACAACAACAGCGGGCCGGTCTCATTTTTCATCGCGGTGATCATCGTGATTATCGGCCTGATGCAACTGGTATCCACATTCCACGATTACGCGTTGAGCCTGTCTGAACTTAACGGTTTGAAAAAACAGGAAGCCACGCTTGAAGCGCAGAAGCAGGATTTGGAGAACGATATCGCCCGCTGGGACGACACGGCATATGTCACCGCCCAAGCGCGCGAACGTCTCGGATTCGTGTTCCCAGGGGAGGTTTCGGTCCGGGTCGAACACCCCGAAGCGGTGACCGGTTCAACCAGCTCGAAGAGCGGCAGCACATCAAGTGCACAGGATCAACAGTCAGCTTTGCCGTGGTACAAAGAGCTTGCCTACGCATTCGAACAGGCGGACGCCCCATCCAAATCAACGTCCAACAGCAGCAGCTCCTCGAGCGACGGCACGGGCTCAGCGTCAAGCGCGGAATCAGACGCCAGTCCCTCGCCGTCAGCAAGCGCATCCGATTCGGCTTCGCCGTCGGCATCATCGTCGGCTTCGCCATCCGCATCCCAGTAAGAGGGCGGCTGTCCGGGCTGTCCGGGCAGCCGGCTTCAACCCGATTGATGCCTCGCTTGCACACCCTCGGCCCACGACCAGTCAGCCCACGACAAGAACATAACGAACCCAAACCACAACCGCAAGACACACCACAGGAGGAACAGCATCTGATGACACCGGCGAGTGCAACCCCAACGCAGCAACAGCTTGAGCAGGAGCAGCTTGAGCGTGAGGCTCGCATGCTGCTTGACCGTCTGTTGGCGCAGCCCCCGACAGCCAAGGACATCGCGACGGTCAACGTACAACTCGGCCGTTTTCCGCGTGGCATGGTCGCGGTCGGTGCCCGCTGCGTGTGCGGCCGTCCTCTGGCGGTGCTGACCCGGCCATTGTTGCCCGGCGGCATCCCGTTCCCGACGACCTGCTATCTGACCAGCCCCGAAGCGGTCAAAGCGGTCTCTCATGTCGAGGCAACAGGCGTAATGAAGCAGCTCAACGAGCAGCTGGAGGAAGATGCCGAACTGTCCCAGGCATACGGTCTTGCGCATCGGCGGTATCTCACCTTCCGCCACGAGCTTGCGGTACGGCTTGGCGACAGCGAGGAGCATATCGCGGGCATCAGCGCTGGCGGCATGCCCACACGCGTGAAATGTCTGCATGCGTTGCTCGCCCAGACAATGGTGATGGGGCATGGCGCCAACCCGATCGGCGATATGACGCTCGAACGGATCCGCGATGAATTCAGCCCCACGGTCTGCCGGTGCACTACGGTAGTCGATGATGAGCAGATCGGGCGATTATCGCAGGAACGATAACGCCGAGCGCGGCAACGAACCGAAGTCGCATCCGCCGACGGTGTATTGGTCGGCGCACAGGGAAAGGAAACAGTATGACACAGCTTGCATCGCAACAATGCGGTGGTACGGGGAAGTCCGTAACGGTCGCCGGCATCGATTGCGGCACCAATTCCATCCGCCTGAAGATTTCACGCGTCGACGCCAATGGGTACGAGGATATCGTCCCGCGCGTCCTGCGGGTCGTCAGGCTTGGACAGGATGTAGACAAAACGCATCGCTTCGCCGATGAGGCGCTTGAGCGTGTATATGCGGCGGCGCATGAGTTCGCGCAGATTTTGGCGGAACATCCGGTGGACGGGCTTCGGTTCGTGGCCACGTCCGCAACCCGAGACGCGGAAAATCGTGCGGAATTCGAGGATGAGATCCAGCGTATCCTCGGTGTGCGTCCGGAGGTCATTCCCGGCACCGAAGAAGCCGCGTTGAGTTTCCTCGGGGCAACAAGCGTCGTTCCGCGCGGCGAGCTCGAACCGCCATATCTGGTGGTCGATCTGGGCGGCGGGTCCACCGAACTGGTGCTCGGAGGGGGAGACGAACAGACCGAAACCGATGTTCAAGCCGCATTCTCGATGAATATCGGCTCGGTGCGCATGACCGAACGGCACCTGCACACCGATCCGCCGACCCAGCAGGAGATCGACGAGGCTGTCGCCGACATCGACGAGCATATCGATGAGGCCTTCCGCACGGTTCCGGCAGGCAAGACCCGTACCATCATCGGTGTGTCGGGCACCGTGACCACAATGACCGCACTTGCCATGGGACTGAAGGAGTACGATCATTCCGCCGTGGACGGCCACCGACTGTCGATTGAGGATGCGGTCGCTGTCGATGACCGGTTCCTGCGGATGACGCGCGAGGATCGTCGCGCATACAAGACCATTCACCCGGGCAGGATTGATGTGGTCGGCGGTGGTGCGCTGGTGTGGAGCCGGGTGCTCGCCCGCGTATCGCAGGCGGCGCTGGAGGACCATGGCACGGCGATCGATTCGTTCGTGGCCAGCGAACATGGTCTGCTTGACGGCATCGTGCTGGATTACGGGCGTCGTTTGCTTGCTGCACGCTGAAAACGCGCCGGCATGACTTGCGCTGTGGAACAGGAGGGCGGGTCATAACGGCATACCGGCGTGCCGCATGCTAGCATAGAGAAGTTGCAGTCGTGCAAGCGACTGCCATGCTTTCCCCGTAAGGGGACGCCCCCTTGGCGGAATCGGTAGACGCAGTGGACTTAAAATCCATCGCCTTTGGCTTGCGGGTTCGAGTCCCGCAGGGGGCACCCAACATGCGGCGGCGGGAAGCCGCCGACCCGGACACCGGTTTGGCGCCGAAGAAATCATCCTCCGCGCGCAAGAACGCACGCGGACCAGCCTGGCCGCGCAACCTATGATCGGCCTGGAGAACGAACGACAGACACGACTCCTGTTCGGTGACACGCCCTCACTCGACACGCCACGCTAGGACGGGCGACCCTGGGCAGGGCAATCGCTGTGAACAACGGTTATCATCCTCGACGCGCCATCAAATGGAATATCGGCGATATCCTTGACTTTGCTTCGTCGGCGCGTACTACCCGTTTTCAAAGTGCAAGTGCAACACCTCGGCTAGGGTTGTGGGTTGAAAGAGAAATAACAATCCCTGGAAAGGTGTTGCACCGATGCCATCCTACAATCACCTGACGGCAAGCGAGCGGGTCCTG